>CALRZI010000001.1:0-567642 GCA_943372605.1 Chitinophaga pinensis
AGCCTGTACATCTGCTTCACTCGAACCCAGTTATGTGTTAAAAGCATTGGGATTGGGCGACGATCTGGCGCACAGTTCGCTGCGCTTCGGACTAGGCAGATTTACCACAGAAGAACAGATTGACTATACCATTAAAGCGGTAAGTGAAACTGTTTTAAAACTGAGAGAAATGAGTCCACTCTGGGAAATGTTCAAAGAAGGTATCGACCTGAACAGCATTGAGTGGGCACACCACTGATAATTTGAAAATGAGGTGATTTGGAAATTTGGAAATGAGAAACATATAACCTGCTTCTCATTTCCAAATTTCCAAATTTCCAAATTTCCAAATTGATAAGATTTTCAAATTTTTAAATTGATTCAACCATGGCATATTCAGAAAAAGTAATCGATCATTACAATAACCCCAAAAATGTGGGTACGCTCGATAAGGCAAAAACAAATGTAGGTACCGGTCTCGTTGGTGCACCAGAGTGCGGCGACGTTATGCGTCTGCAAATTGAAGTTGACGATGCAACAGGTCTTATTACCGATGCTAAATTTAAAACTTTTGGTTGCGGCTCTGCAATTGCATCATCTTCACTGGCAACTGAATGGCTGAAAGGTAAAACGGTTGACCAGGCAGTACAAATTGACAATATGGATCTGGTAGAAGAACTGAATCTTCCCCCAGTGAAAATTCACTGTTCTGTATTAGCAGAAGATGCTATTAAAGCCGCTATCAACGACTACCGCAAAAAGAATGGACTGGAAGAACTGGTATTTGAAGAGAAAGGCGTACACTAATTAGTATCGGGCTGTGGTGTTTAACCATTAGCCATGAACCATTAACTATTAGCCAAATGGTAGCAACAGAAAACAGTATATACGTAAGCGATAAGGCGAAAAAGAAAGTGCAGCAACTGATGGAAGAAGCAGGTGTGACAGGTGATGCTTCGTACTTTCTGAGAGTTGGTGTAGTAGGAGGTGGTTGTTCAGGGTTGAGTTATAAACTAGATTTTGATAACGAAATAAAACCCATGGATCAGGTATTTGAAGACAATGGTGTGAAAGTAGTAACTGATCTGAAAAGTTTTTTATACCTCGTTAATACCGAACTTGATTTCTCTGATGGATTGAACGGCAAAGGTTTTTATTTTAATAACCCCAATGCCAGCAGAAGTTGTGGATGTGGAGAGAGTTTTGCGGTGTAAAACAAAAAAAATCAGAGGCCCGGCATTACGCCGGGCTTTTTTTATGCGATAATGAAAGAAGGGCCCGGATTATTCCGGGCCCTATCTCCAAAAACCAACAGCACTTGTAGAAACAAATGCCTAAACTCTATCGGGTGCAGGTGGCGCATCCGGTGGAACTGATTTCACCGGTGGCTTTGGTTTAGCCAGTGGTGGTGGCGGTGGTGGAATATGTTTGTTCACTTTAATCTTAACTTTTTCAGGAGGTGGTGGGGGGGCAGGTTGCTCCGGTTTGCGAATCGCAGTAGGTGGTGGTTCAACTGGAGGTGGGGGTGGTGGTTTTATTGCTTTCGATTTTTTATTGCTTTTTACTGTAACAGGTAGTGCATCTCTGCCGTCTACTACTGCAGCTTTATCTGCTTTAACCGATTTGATAGGTTTATCCTGCCCTTGTGTAAATAATCCTACACCTAACAGGAACATCAATAATAATGTCAATTTTAGTTTCATATGGCTTCTTTTTGTTAGGATGCTTTTTTGAAAAGTTTCCATAAAGAAGACATAAAATATACAGGAACGGTATTCGTATGCCGCAGAACAATTAGTTTTGACACTATGTGGATCATCTGCAAAAAAGAATGGCAGCAATTTTTCAGCAGCCTCACTGGTTATATAGCCCTGGCCGTTTTTCTGCTGGTTAATGGATTGATGCTGTTTGTTTTTCCCGACACCAGTATACTCGAATTTGGTTATGCAAGTCTGGCTGGCTTTTTCAGCCTGGCACCCTGGATACTTTTATTGATTGTACCCACCATTACCATGCGTAGCTTTTCGGATGAATACCGTTTGGGAAATTTTGAAACACTGAGAACACTGCCGCTTACACCCGGACAATTAGTATGGGGCAAATTTTTTGGATCAATGTTGATCGTTTTCTGTGCCATACTCCCCACTGTTATCTACGCTTTTTCCTTACAGGCATTGAGTGCTACAGGAGGTATTGATGTAGGTGCAACAATAGGAAGTTATCTGGGTCTGTTGCTTCTTGGAGCTGTTTTTACAGCCATCGGTATCTGTGCCAGTAGTTATACCAATAATACAGTTGTGGCTTTTATCGCCGGTGCATTTATTTGTTTCCTGTTATACAATGGGTTTGATGCAATAAGTAAAATCTCTTTTTTCAATGGAGGAGCCGATTATTACCTCGAAATGCTTGGTATCAGTTTCCATTATCGAAGCATCAGCAGAGGAGTTATTCGTGTGAGCGACCTCATTTATTTCGCAGGTCTTATCGGCTTCTTTTTATTACTCACCCAAAGAAACCTGTTGAAACGATAAACCATGCAGAAACTATTACAACATAAATATGGCTGGTTGGGTTTGTTGACTGTATTGTTGGTCATCATTTATTTTTCTGCGGGCATTGGGTTAAGGGTCGATTTAACTGCTGATAAGAGATACAGTCTTACCCAGTCAACAAAAAAATTACTCAACAATCTCGATACAGCTATTGAAATACGGGTATTTCTTACAGGGGAATTACCGGCCGATTATAAAAAACTGTCTGTAGCTACAGCAGAATTGCTCGATGAATTTAAATCGCTCTCAGGTAATTTAATCCGTGTGAAATTTGAGAAACCGGGAGAAGATATTGCTGATGATACTGCTCGTGCCATTTTGTATGATAGTCTTGCCCGAATGGGTGTTGTTTTTGAAAGAAATGAAATAACGAGTACAGATAAATCTACCGCCCAACTCATTATGCCATCAGCATTGGTAGTGTATGGCAACAGGAAACCTGTAGCTGTTGACCTTCGAAGCAGCCGAAAAGTATTCAGGCAATACAATGTAATGAATGATGTAGAGCCACTGGAAGACAAAGAAGCTACAAGAAATGCAGCGGAAGCATTACTCGAATATAAATTTGCCAATGCCATTGATAAGCTCACCAGAAAAACCATACCCACCATTGCTTATCTGGTAGGAAATGGAGAACCGGTTGACCTCAAAGTAAACGACCTTGGCGAAAGTTTGCGTAACGATTATCGGCTGGCTGTATTCGATTTAAAACAAGGTTATCCTGATCCTGCAATGATTGATGCAATGATCATTGTAAAACCCACAGAAACATTTACAGAAGAAGATAAACTCAAGCTCGATCAGTATGTAATGAATGGTGGTAAACTGATCTGGTTCATCGATAAACTTCATGCCGAACTGGATAGCCTGATGAGAAGCCAGGCCGAATACACTGCGTTCGATCGTGGACTTGATATTGATGATCTCCTGTTTAAATACGGAGTACGTATTAACGGCGATTTATTACAGGATCTGAACTGTTCTAAAATACCCATTGTAATTGGTCGTAACCCCGATGGCTCACCCAATATGCAGCGGGTACCCTGGCCTTATTATCCTTTTTTGTCATCGCAGACGGATAACCCCATTTCAAAAAATATAGACAGGGTGTTGCCTGTTTTTCCATCGAGTATTGATACAGTAAAAGCACCGGGTATACAAAAAACGATTTTACTTGCTTCTGATACTAACAGTCGCAGTATCTCTTCTCCGGCTATTGTATCCATTAATAGTGTAAGTAATGAAGAGGACCTGCGTAGCTTCAATAAAAGTTTTGTGCCGGTAGCAGTGTTACTGGAAGGTGCTTTTCAGTCGTTGTTTGCCAACAGGGCCAGTGCAGCATTGATGGATTCGGTACAAAGAACCACCAGTAAGCCCTTTTTAAGGCAGGCCACAAAACCAGGTAAACAGATTGTTGTATCTGATGCAGACATTGTAACCAATGCAATAAGCAATACAACAGGTCCTATGCCGATGGGTGAATTGCCTTTTGAAGGTTACAGGTTTGCCAACCGGGAGTTTTTTCTGAATTGTGTGGATTATCTGGTAAGCAATAATGGTTTGTTTGAAAGCAGGAACAAAAGCATTGTTCTCAGGGTACTCGACAAAGAAAAAATAGCTACCCAGAAAAATACCTGGCAGTGGATCAATATTGTTGCACCACTTTTGTTACTGACCATAATGGGTGCCATATTTCAGTGGAACAGGAAAAAGAAATATGGCCATTGAGTGTCTGCGAAGGCTCGGAACGCTATCTTTACGCCATAATATTCGCGCATGACAACTCATCAGATCGTTTACCTTGTTTTTGGAATTGTATTGGTACTGGCACTTGTGTTTGATCTTGGTTTACTGAGCAAGAAAAATGCTCATATCACCATCAAGCAAGCGCTCAAACAAACTTTTTTCTGGGTAACACTGGCATTGGGCTTTTTTGTATTTATGTGGGTGGAAGAAGGCCAGAAACTGGCACTGGAATACCTGAGTGCTTACCTTATGGAATGGAGCCTGAGTATCGATAATATTTTTGTATTCATTCTTATTTTCAATTCGTTCAAAGTAAAAGAGAAATATTATTCCAGAGTATTACTCATTGGTATCCTGATGGCCATTGTGTTCAGGGTATTGTTTATTACCATTGGAGTGGCATTGGTTGATAAATTTCACTGGGTGTTATACATATTTGGTGTGTTTCTGGTATATACGGGATACAAAATGTTTACTGCCAATGAAGAAAAAGAATTTGAACCACAGGATACCAAAATATACCGCTTTCTTAAAACCTATCTACCATTGGCACCTCATGACGGTGAGGGTAAATATGTAGTGAGAGAAAATGGTAAACCTTTATACACTACCTTGTTCGTAGTAGTAGTATTGCTTGCATCTATCGATCTGGTTTTTGCACTGGATTCCATTCCGGCAGTTATGGGTATTTCAAGAGATAAGTTAGTCATCTACACTTCAAATATTTTTGCTGTATTAGGTCTGCGTTCCCTGTTCTTTTTACTACGTGGTGCCGTTTCAAAATTCGATTACCTGCAACAGGGTATCGCCATCGTTTTAGTAATTATTGGTATAAAAATGTTGGGAGAGCATTATATAAATATGTGGATTGATAAATCTACACAGGTATTTATTTCACTGGGATTGATTGTATTGTGTATCGCAGGATCTATTTTTTACTCCATGTTTGCCAGTAAGAAAGGGGCGCCGCAGGATGTACACGATGGTTCCATATGATTTTAAAATGCTAGTTTGTTCTATTGTCGTATTCACTTCAACATATAGCCCGTATTATTCATGCTGACAATATTCCGTCAGATGAAAGTATTATTTCGCAGTTACTTACAGACAGTCGCAAACTGGTTTTTGCAGATACCACTTTATTCTTTGCCATAGAAGGTCCAAGAAGAAACGGGCATGATTTTATTTCAGAATTATACGAAAGAGGACTACGTTTTTTCGTGGTACAACAGAATAAAATAGTAACTGAACAATTTCCACAGGCTGTTTTTCTTGCAGTGCCTGATGTGCTAAAAGCATTACAGTTATTGGTAGCCCATCATCGTTCACAATTCACTATACCCGTTATTGGCATTACGGGTAGCAATGGTAAAACCATTGTAAAAGAATGGCTATATCAGTTGCTGCATAAAGAGGAAAAAATTGTGCGCAGTCCACGTAGCTACAACTCACAGATAGGAGTGCCATTAAGTGTGTGGCAATTAAATAGCACAAATAGTCTTGGCATATTTGAAGCAGGAATTTCACAACCCGGTGAAATGAGTTGCCTGCAAAAAATCGTCCAGCCTACTATTGGTGTGTGGACAAATATTGGAGCCGCACACACGGAAGGATTTAAAAGCGAACAGGAGAAAGCAGAAGAAAAAGCGCGACTATTTGCAGGAGTTGATAGTCTGGTGTATTGTAAAGATGCGATTGTCGCATCTTTCGATCCTGCTGGTAATAACAAGGGGTTGCTTAAAAAAGATATTCGTTTGATTGCATGGAGCAGGTTAGAAGATGCTGACCTTACTGTTCGTTCAGAAGAACAATCTCAGCAACAAACATTAATCAGTGCTGATTGGCAATCAAAAAGTATACAGATCACGATACCGTTTGCAGACAGAATATCTGTAGACAATGCCATTACCTGCTGGTGTGTGCTTTTGTTAATGGGTTATGGTAATGAATGGATACAACAGCGTATGTTATTGCTCGAAGCAGTAGACATGCGCATGCAGTTGAAGCAAGCGGTAAACAACTGTTACCTGCTTAACGACAGTTATAGCAACGATACTGCTTCACTTGAACTGGCGATTGATTTTCTGGTACAGCAGGCAGGCAAGAACAAAACAACACTTATTCTTTCCGATATATTACAAAGTGGTGAAGCATCTGCAGTTTTATATGCAGGAGTATTACAACAGTTGGTTAAACGCGGCGTAAACAGGCTGATTGGTATTGGATCGGAAATCCTGTCTCAGGAATCAATGCTGAAAAAGATTACGACAGATTTGCAGATTGACTGTTACGATTCCACACAGTCTTTTCTTCAGACCGCTTCATTGAACCAGTTCAGAGATGAATATATTTTATTGAAAGGTGCACGTATTTTTTCTTTTGAAAGAATAAGCCAGTGGCTAGAGCAGAAAGTGCACCAAACTGTAATGGAAGTAAACCTTACAGCGATGGCTCATAACCTGAAAGCCTATCAGCAATACCTGAAGCCCAGCACCAGATTAATGGCAATGGTAAAAGCATTCAGTTATGGAAGTGGTACAGCAGAAGTAGCAAGAATATTACAGTTTCATAAAATAGATTATCTGGCAGTGGCTTATGCCGATGAAGGTGTTGAATTACGCAAAGCAGGTGTCAGTCTGCCCATTATGGTAATGAATGTAGATGAAGCTGGTTTCGATGCCATGATTCAATACAACCTGGAACCTGAGATTTACTCTTTTGGTATCTATACTTCATTTCATCAATTCCTCGATAAACAGGCTATTCAACAATACCCGGTACACATTAAATTCAACACCGGGATGAACAGGTTGGGCTTTGAAATTGCCGAGGCGCAACAGTTAGGAGCAATGATAAACCAGCATGGAACCATGGCAGTAAAATCAATACTGAGTCATCTGGCTGCAAGTGAAAATCCATCACTCGACGATTTTACAAGTGAGCAGGTTAAAAGATTTGAAACAGCGATTGCCATCATGCAGGAAAAACTGGGCTATCCATTTCTTAAACATATTGCCAATTCGGCGGGTATATTCCGCCATCCCGAATACCAGTTCGATATGGTCAGGCTTGGAATAGGTTTATATGGAGTGGACAGTGCCAATGAGAATCAATTGGCCTTACAAACGGTGGTTACACTAAAGTCTACGATAGCACAGATAAGAAATGTGGCCAAACATGAAACGGTAGGATATAACCGCAAAGGTATTCTTACGAGAAACAGCCGAATAGCCACCATACGTATTGGTTATGCAGATGGGTATAGCCGGTCGTTGGGAAATGGAAATGGCTACATGTGGGTAAGAGGGAAAAAAGCACCTGTTATAGGGAATGTGTGTATGGATATGGCCATGATTGATGTTACCGATATACCTGAAGCCATGGAAGGCGATGAAGTGGAAGTATTTGGTAAGCAGATTCCGGTACAGCAACTGGCTGAAGCTACCGGCACCATTGCATATGAGATTATGACCGGTATCAGCCAGCGGGTGAAACGAATTTATGTAGAGGAATAGCTTCCTGTTTTAACATAGCTCTCCATCGGGTATTACCATACTTGTTTGTTCAGCCCCTATCTTTGCCCAGTATAAATTTATCAGGAAGTGAAAGGAAAACATCTGTTTTTATTGATTCTGGCCATTATTGTTGCCGACCAGGCATTGAAATTCTATATCAAACTGAATTATTATGCGGGTGAAGAACATAAAGTGCTGGGCGACTGGTTCAGGCTTCATTTTGTAGAAAATGAGGGTATGGCCTGGGGCTGGAAATTTGGTGGTGGCTTTGGTAAAATTGCACTCACTCTTTTCAGACTGGTGGCTGTTATCTGGGGAACATTTCTCTTACGCGATTTCCTGAAGAAAAATTACCACAAAGGTTTTATGATCTGTGCAGGTTTAATTTATGCCGGAGCATTGGGTAACCTGATCGATAGTTTATTTTATGGTCTCATCTTTGAACAGAGCAATCCTTTTACTCAAAACGTAGCTACATTATTTCCTTCAGGTGGTGGTTACGCCGGTTTGTTACATGGAAAAGTGGTAGATATGTTTTATTTCCCCATTATTACCGGTGCGAAATATCCGGCCTGGGTACCATTTTTTGGCGGAGATGATTTTGAATTTTTCCGCCCCGTATTTAATCTTGCCGACGCGGCTATTTCTGCGGGTGTAATTGCTATCCTGCTCTTTCAGAATAAATTCTTCAAGCAGAGCAAAGAAGAAAAACATTCAACAGTAGAAACGAAGTCTGTGGTGGATGATAAGACGCAGATATTTTAATCCAACTAGTGTAATATATTATTTGGCCACAGATTCACAGATTAATAAGTCCAAATCTGTGAATCTGTGGCCAAAATTATTTATCAGGAGGGGGTGCTGTTACAATTAAAAAACTTCCTTCCTTCTTAATGAAACAGACTGGCTGGCAGCAGGAATTACCTGATCGATTAAGCCTACCCCTTTTGCATAATAAGCTGTTCCTTCAATTACAGAACGATAACTGCCACCATCAGGTTTAAAGTGGATAACTCTTTTTACGCTGATTACATCAGAATAGGTTGTGCCTAAAACATTGTAAGTAATGCCTTTGCCCATGATGGTAAACACTGCTTTGGTTACACCTACTTCAACCCCAAGTTTTACTTTACCGTATTCATCAGTCTCCCAGGTGGTTGCCACGGCAACATTGTCTTTCAGGAAAGGATACGATATAAATGAGCTTGGTATGGAATCGAAAATAAATAAGTAATCGAAATCTGTTGTACTTAATGCATAGTAATTACCTGCATTGTCTTTAGAAAAATAGTAGGCTTCTCCCAATGGATTGGTATCGTACTGCTTAAATACTTTGTTATCGAAGAACACAGTCTGGTTGGTTACTGTAGCCCTGAACGTGTCGAGTGTGCCAAGTTTAGGCAGGTATTCGTAGGTCCAGTTCGAGTTTAAAGTATTGGGAAAATAATCGGTGCTTGTTCCGCCACCCGATGAACCTCCTGTTGTACTTGTAACTACAGAGAAGGCGCAGAAACTGCTGTTGAATGTGAGTACAAAATCAGCACGGTTTGGAAGAATGGGTTTGCCATGACCTTTCAGTTTTACGGTGGCCGGACCTGTTGTTAAAGCAAAACCGGAATCAATAAACCACATACCATTAACAGTATCTGTATATATTTTGTATTTGCCCTGAAGTGTAAAATTCACTTTAATGATAACGTAGTTGCTGTCTGTCAACGCTTGATCAATCACATAATCACCTCTTACATCCGCATCTTTACAGGAACCTGAACTATCGGTTAAAGAACCCTGTGCAATACCACCCAGTCCTGTTCCTTCCTTGCTTACCTCTTTCTGGCAGGCCCAAAAGAACAAAACCGCTGACAACAGAAGTACCCATCTGGAAGTGAACTTATTCATAATACCTTTTCTTTAGTATACTCTTATAGACTAAAATTAAGCCAATAACGCAGCCTGATCATTCAAATTACTGTTTTTTAGTAATTGGAACACATTATTTAACGTAGTAATTGCAATTTGCGACAGGGCTTCATCGGTGAAAAAGGCCTGGTGAGCGGTGATCAGCACATTAGGAAAGCTCATCAGACGCTGAATATCATCATCCTGGATGATTTTGGTTGACAAGTCTCTGAAAAACAGTTTTTCTTCCTGCTCATAAACATCCAGTCCGAGAGCGCTGATATGTCCTTTTTTTAATGCCTGAATCATGGTTTTGATATCAATAAGTGCGCCCCTACCTGTATTGATGAGCATGGCCCCTTTTTTCACATAATCTATTGTTTCAGGTCCGATCAGGTGGTGGGTTTGTTCATTCAACGGGCAATGGAGTGAGATGATATCAGATTGTAACACTTCAATTAACGGATAATATCTTACACCAATGGCTTCCATTTCTTTATTGGCAATCAGGTCAAATGCTTTAACAGTGCAACCAAAGCCGAGCATGATTCTACAGAAAGCCTGCCCGATATTTCCTGTTCCTACAACTCCGACTGTTTTACCATGCAGGTTGAAACCCAATAATCCGTTCAGTGAAAAATTTTGTTCACGAACACGGTTATAGGCTTTATGTGTTTTGCGGTTGAGCGTGAGTATCATTGCTACCGCATGTTCTGCCACAGCTTCGGGAGAATAGGCGGGTACCCTGCAAACACGGATTCCGTGTTTGCGGCAGGCTTCTATATCAACATTATTGAAGCCTGCACAACGGAGCGCGATCACTTTAATACCATAATCTTTCAATAAAGCAATAACAGGAGCTGTTACTTTATCATTCACAAACACACAAACGGAATCTGATCCTTTAGCAAGAGAAGATGTGTTTTCATCTAATGCCATATCAAGAAAATTCAACTCAAATCCCAGTGAGTCATTGAACCGCTCAAAGAAAGTACGGTCGTATGGTTGTGAGGAGAAGAAGGTAAGTTTCATAGGTTAAAGATAGTGAGTAGTCAGTGGTCAGTAGTGAGTGTGTGGTAGAAAAAATACTCACTAATGACTATTCACTACTCACTATCACAGAATCTCTGCAAGACTCTCAGCCGTTGCCTGAATGGTGGCATCTAAATCGGCATAGCTTAACGCATTATTCAAAAACCAGCTTTCATAAGCTGATGGGGGTAAGTAGATACCACGTTTGAGCATGGCATGAAAATATTTGTTAAATAAGCTGTTAGTGGCAGCGGCGGCGGAAGAAAAATCAGTAACAGGCTGCTCACTAAAATGAACGCTGATCATTGATCCTTTTCTGTTGATCACAAATGGAGTGCCCGATGCAGTTAATACTTTCTCTAACCCTGCATGCAGGTAATTTGTTTTCTCATCCAGTTCCTGGTAGATGGATGGATTGTTTTTTAGTTCATTCAATAATGTATAACCGGCAATCATGGCAATTGGATTACCACTGAGGGTACCCGCCTGGTACACATTACCCAGGGGTGCAATTTTTTCCATGATGGCACGCTTGCCACCAAAAGCACCTACGGGCATGCCAGCGCCAATAACTTTTCCATAGGTGATAAGATCCGCATCAATATTTAATAACTGTTGTGCACCACCGGCTGCTAAACGAAAACCTGTCATCACTTCATCAAAAATGAAAACAATACCTTCCTCATTACAGATTTGTCTGAGTCCTTCCAGGAAACCAGGTTGTGGAAGAATACATCCCATATTACCAGCAACAGGTTCAATAATGATGGCGGCGATTTCATTTTTATGTGTAGCTACCAATGATCGAACAGCATCAAGATCATTATAAGCACAGGTTAATGTGTCATTTGAAACACCACCGGTAACTCCGGGTACTGTTTGAATATCGAAAGTTGCCAGACCACTACCTGCTTTTACAAGAAAAGCATCGGCATGACCATGGTAACAACCCTCAAACTTGATGAATTTATTTCTTCCCGTATATCCTCTAGCCAAACGCAATGCACTCATACAGGCTTCGGTGCCGCTGCTTACCATGCGAATAAGGTCAACATTGGGAGCCATGCTTTTGATGAGCTCGGCCATTTCTATTTCCAGTTGTGTAGGTGCACCATATGAAGTGGATAAAACTGCTTTTTCCTGTATTGCATTTACAACAGGTTCATAGGCATGACCCAAAATCATCGGACCCCATGAAGCAATATAATCGATGTAACGATTACCATCGGCATCATAGAGATAAGCTCCTTTTGCTTTCTCAATGAATATTGGTGTGCCGCCTACACTTTTAAAAGCCCGTACAGGAGAATTTACACCACCGGGAATAGATTGTTGTGCGCGTTGGAAGAGTGAAATGCTTTTATTGTACATACTATTTTTTTACCACGGAGTTATACAGAGTTTACCACGGAGTTACACAGAGGGAGATAACCGTGCAACTCTTTGCCATACTCCGTGTGACTCTGTGGTAAAAATTCACTATCAGGAATTAATCAACTTAATAACATCTTTCGCGAAATATGTTGCAATCAAATCGGCACCTGCTCGTTTAATAGAAGTCAGGCTTTCAATAATTGCTTTTTCTTCATTTAGCCAACCCATTTTAGAAGCGGCTTTTATCATTGCATATTCACCACTTACCTGATAAGCACTTACCGGAACTTCTACTGCATTTTTTACTTCACGAATTATATCGAGATAAGCCATAGCTGGTTTTACCATTACAATATCAGCACCTTCTTCTACATCCATAATGGTTTCTTTGATGGCTTCTGTTCTGTTGGCAAAATCCATCTGGTAGGTTTTTTTATCTCCAAACCCCGGAGCACTGTCGAGTGCATCTCTGAATGGTCCATAAAAACAGGATGCATATTTGGCACTATAACTCATAATACCCACTTTGGTAAAACCATTTTCTTCCAATCCCGTTCTGATAGCGCCAATACGACCATCCATCATATCGCTGGGAGCCACAAAATTGCAACCTGCTTCGGCATGACTTATACTCATTTTTACCAGTGCTTCAACCGTTTCATCATTTACAATTTCACCATCTTTTACAATGCCGTCGTGTCCGTAAGAAGAAAAAGGGTCTAGTGCCACATCTGTCATTACCACCATATCCGGAACAGCATCTTTAATAGCTTTAATGCTGCGTTGCATCAATCCGTTTTTATTCCAGGCTTCTTTTCCGGTATTGTCTTTTAATTCGTCTTTACATTTTATAAAAAGCAACACGCAACGAATACCCATTTCCCATAATGACTTCACTTCTGTGACGGTCAAATCAAGCGACATCCGGTAGTAACCGGGCATAGAAGCAATTTCTGTTTTTACATTTTGTCCCTCATCAATAAACAAAGGAGCAATAAAGTCAGCAGGATTCAGAATAGTCTCTGCAACCATAGATCTTATGGCTGGTGACTGGCGAAGGATTCGATTGCGTCGCTGTAGAAACATAGTTGATATATTTATTGATGTGAGATGTCAGATCGCAGATATGTTAAATCAGACATTTGCGATCTGATATCATCAAATCCATTCTCTGGGTTGTAAACATGCCTGTAATAATTTCCATTCTTCAGAACCTTCCTGCGGCTGATAGTTATAATCAAACCGTACCGTTGGAGGAAGACTCATCAGAATGCTTTCAATTCTACCGTTGGTTTTCAGTCCAAAGATAGTTCCTCTGTCGTGTACCAGATTGAATTCTGTATACCTGCCTCTGCGTATTTCCTGCCAGTATTTATTTTCCGGACTGAAGCTGCTGTGTTTTCGTTTCTCAACAATCGGAATATAACTCTC
Organism: Chitinophaga pinensis; assembly: GCA_943372605.1. Classification (GTDB taxonomy): domain Bacteria; phylum Bacteroidota; class Bacteroidia; order Chitinophagales; family Chitinophagaceae; genus Sediminibacterium; species Sediminibacterium pinensis_H. The sequence goes on from CALRZI010000001.1 coordinate 13,529, forward strand.
GATAAATGCATAACCGCACACTTTGGCGAAATCCATCCAGAAATGGACATTTTTCGTTTCATCAGGACGTTGATAATCGTAGAAAATACCTCCCAGACCTCTTCTTTCTTTGCTGCGGTGCCAGTTCACAAAGTATTCGTCGCATTCATGTTTGAATGTTGGATAAAAAGAAGGGTCGAACTGATCGCAGGCATCTTTATAGGTCTGGTGAAAATCTTTTACATCTTCTTCAAATAAATAGTAAGGAGTGAGATCGGTACCGCCACCAAACCACCTGTCGATTACAGCTCCTGATTCATCATACAATTCAAACATTCTGTAATTGCAATGCACCGTAGGTACAAAAGGGTTGTATGGATGAATAACAAGACTTAATCCGCAGGCGAACCAACTGTGTCCATTGATCTTAAGTTGTGTGCGCATCAGATCAGTTACTTCGCCAAATACAACAGAAGTATTTACACCTCCTTTCTCCAGTACATCGCCATTACTGATAACACGCGTGCGTCCACCACCACCTTCGGGGCGATCCCATTTATCTTCCTGAAATTTTGCTTTTCCGTCAGTCTTCTCCAACGCAGAACAAATATCGTCCTGTAATTGGTGGATGAAGGATATCCATTGGTCTTTGATCATAAATGTGTATTAGTGAGTAGTCAGTAGTGAGTAGTCAGTAGGATTTTTTACTCACTACTGACTACTCACCACTCACTAACTATGTCTAAATTCTTTCACCGCATCCACAAATGCCCTGGCATGGTCTACGGGTACATTGGGAAGAATGCCATGGCCGAGGTTGGCGATATGTTTGCCCGGCTCAAATGCCTGTAGCATTTCTCTTACTTCTTTTTGAATAACCGGAATAGGAGATAATAATTTAGCCGGATCGAAATTGCCCTGAAGGGTTACGTTGTTTCCCGCAAACTGTCTTGCGAGTTGGGGTTTGATACACCAGTCGATACCAAGTCCATGTGCGCCGGTAGCAGCCATGCTGTCGAGACTGTGCCATGCACCCTTTGCAAAAATGATGGTAGGTACTTCTTCTTTTACTGCATGTACAATCTGGCGAATATATTTGAGTGATAGATTTTCAAAATCGTGTGGACTTAATAATCCGCCCCAGCTATCAAAAATCTGAACCGTATCTGCGCCAGCTTTTACCTGTGCTTTCAGGTAAGCGATAGTGGTATCAGTGATCATTTGCAATAACTGGTGAGCAAGTTCGGGTTGAGTATAACAAAATGCTTTTGCCTCATCGAATGTTTTAGAGCCTTTGCCTTGTACCATGTAACATAATAATGTCCATGGTGCGCCGGCAAAACCAATCAATGGAACACGGCCATTCAATTCTTTTTTGATGAGTTTGATCGCGTCAAAAACATAACCCAATGTTTCATTCACATCCGGTACACGTACCCTATTGAGGTCGTTTGCTGTTTTAATTGGATCAGGTAATACAGGCCCTTTACTTTCTATCAATTGAACTTCGAGACCCATGGCTTGTGGTACAACAAGGATATCTGAAAATAAGATTGCAGCATCAACACCTACTATGTCTACAGGCTGCAAAGTAATTTCACAGGCCAGCTCCGGTGTCTGGCAACGTTCGAAAAAACCATATTTTTCACGGAGCACCATATACTCAGGCAGGTAGCGTCCGGCCTGACGCATCATCCATACAGGTGTTCTTTCAGTTGTTTCACCGCGGAGGGTGCGGAGGAGGAGGTCGTTTTGTAGCATAGCTGTTTGAGTGAATAGTGAGTAGTGAGTGGTCAGTAGTGAGTGATAAATGTTTTCTTTACTCACTACTGACTATTGACTACTCACTCAAGTAATGAATCGCCTTCCTCACCAGTTCATCTTTCCCTGGCGCATTGGCGGTGATTGTTTTATTGTTTGAATATTGTTTGATGGCTGCTGCTGTTGTTTGTCCGATGGCAAATAAAACAGTGTCTTCTGCTGGTTTGTTTAATTTGAAATAACTGTCAACGGCACTAGGACTAAAAAACAGGATAGCGTTATATGTTGTTTCAACCTTTTTATGCAGTGGAATGGTTTTGTACACCATTATTTCATCTACATCTATTCCTGCTTCACCAAGTTTGGCGGGTAGCTCATCTCTTCGCTGATCACCACAAAAGAAAACAACTTCATCGGTCTCATCGGTTTCAATGATGGCATCGGCCAAATCAGCAGCGCTGTTACCGGTACCAGCTATTGCATGTTCTCCAAAATATTCCCTGATGATATTTGCTGTAGTATTCCCCATGCAATAAATATTCCATTCCGGCACCTGCTGGTCGAGCATGGTAATAACAGATTCAACCGCATTCATACTGGTGAACACTACTGTTGCGTATTGTAAAGCTATTTGTTCTACTTCCTGTTGTACATCAATATCCTGTATAGGTTCTGTATCAATAAATGGAACAACCTCTAGATGAATACCCAGCTCTGCTGCTTCAGCTACCAGTGTTTGCTTTACCGGTCTTGTGCATAGTATGGATATATCAGTTGCCATTCGTTCTGATTGCTTTTATGATTTCAGCACCACCCTTTTCAGTTATTTCTCTTGCTGCATCTGTTCCTATGTTTGCAGCATCGGCAACAGGCGCTTTTTTATAAACTTCTACTTTCTGTTTTCCATCGAGTGATAAAACATTTCCTTTGAAAATAATTTCATCACCCACTATTTCAGCCAAAGCACTTATAGGTGTGGCACAGCCTCCCATCAATTCACGAAGAAACTGACGTTCTGCAGTGGCGCAAACAGCAGTATGAGAATGGTTAAGTTGATGGAACTGTTCAAAAATATTGTCATCTTCTTCGCGGCATACAACCATTACTGCACCTTGCGCAGGAGCTGGTAACATCCAGTCAAGTTCAATGGATTTCTCCGGGCGGAGATTTATTCTTTCCAAACCTGCTGCCGCAAAAATGGCACCTTGCCAATTGCTTGCTTCCAACTTACGTAAACGTGTATTTACATTGCCGCGGAGATTGTCGAACTGGTGATGTGGATATCTGTTGAGCCACTGAGCTTTGCGTCGAACGCTGCTGGTGGCATAAAGACCATGGTCTATGGTCGATGGTCCATGGTCGAATAACCATTCGCCATTCACGAACCCAAGCACCTCAGGTGTTGCCTCATCTTTATACACCAGCAAATCTTTATGTGATGCCCTTTTCAGCACCGCAGCTTCTCTGATACCTTTTGCCAGTTGTGTAGGCACATCTTTCATGGAATGAACAGCAATGTCAATTTTGTTGCTCAGTAATGCGGCATCGAGTGTTTTGGTGAAAATACCCTGAACACCTATTTCATATAAAGGTGTAACCAGGTCTATATCGCCTTCGCTTTTAATGTACACGAGTTCAGTAGCTACCCCTTTTTCTTTCAGGAGCTGCTGTACCCATGTGGCCTGCCACACGGCTAACTGACTGTCGCGTGTACCTATTCTGATTACCTTATTCATGGTTGCTTAGTGACTGCTGGTCATGAAATCGTTGATCGCCTCAATGTAGTAACAACCCGGCTGGTGCCTGTTACGCATTTTTACGGCTACATTGTTCACCACTTTTTGAATGGCTTCCGTATTAATATTTTCCGGTGCCTTCCGTGAAGTTAAAAATAATCCACAGGAATGCATATCATGTAACTTCTGTTTAACGGCCTTCAATACAGGAACATGACGGCGTTGACTGGTCCATACAGTAAACTCATCCATATGATGCTGGATGATGGCCATGGCTTTGGGTACTTCGGCTTTGCGTTTGCGAAGTGTTTGGTCGTTGATTCGGGAAAGATCATCCACATTGGCTAATACAATATTCGATTGCAGTGCCAAAGCAGGATCAATATTATTGGGAATAGAAAGATCGATGAGTATTTTTTGTTTACCGGCTTCTACGTTTTTAGTAGTAAGGACAGGTTTTTCGGCGTTGGTAGCAACAATAACAATATCTGCTTCCTGTACTTCTGCTTCAAGCTGGTGCCAGTTGGCGTACCTGAGATTCATACCAGTTGCGAGTTCAACAGCTTTTTCTTCTGTTCTGTTGATGAGTGTGATATTGCGTGTGTCTAAATAGTCAACCAGATTCTTACAGGTATTGCGACCAATTTTTCCGGTACCCAGTAATACGATTTTCTTATTGCTGGTATCGGTCAATTGTTCACGGATAAACTGAATGGCAGCAAATGAAACAGAAATGGTTCCTCCACTTAAGGACGTTTCATTTTTTACCTGTTTGGATGATTGTAAAACAGTGTTGAACAAACGTTCCATAAATGCACCGATCATCCCGTTCTCTTTCGCAAACTTCACAGCAAGTTTCATCTGCCCCACAATTTCATAGTCGCCGAGTATCTGAGAATCAAGACCTGCACCTACAGAGAAAATATGTTGTAAAGCAGCTGTATCTTTTTTTACATAGCATAACTGAAGAAAGGTTTCGGCATCGCCTACTGTTACGTTACAAAGTAATTGTATAAGTGTGTCGGCATCAGGTGCTACACCATAAATCTCTGTTCTGTTACAGGTACTTAATACAAACAATTCTTTTAATCCAATCCTGCGGGCATTTTCTAAAATGGTATGGTACTGGTCGGGATTAATAGCAAAACTGCCCCGAATGCCGGCATCCGTCTTCTTATAGTTAATTCCTGCTACAAAAAATTGTCCTTTCTCCATATACTACCACGATTCTTTAGGTCTCGCTTCAAATAAGTACGCAAAGGTATCCCGCATGGTTTCTTTTAAAACATGACAAACGTCATTACATTGTCATTTCTCTGTCAGGATTTTATTAAGAACTGTTGTTTTCTCCCCTGAAATAAATCTCTTTTGGCTTAAGCTTCGTTGATTTTGTCAAACAATCTTCTTAGAACTTTTCACAAAGCAGATTGTTAGTCTACTTTTGCAAATTCAAAACGATCTATGGCAACAAATGCGAAACGGGCACTTTTACTGATGAACCTGGGATCACCTGATTCAACTTCTGTAAAAGATGTACGAAGATACCTGAATGAATTTTTAATGGATGGGCGTGTGATTGATATTCCATACCTCGCCCGAGTTTTGCTGGTGAGAGGTATCATTGTGCCTTTTCGTGCACCAAAATCAGCAGAAGCCTATCGCAGTATCTGGACCGATGAAGGCTCTCCTTTAATTGTACTTACCAAACAGTTGCAGGAAGCGGTTCAGCAACAAATAGCAGAACCGGTTGCCATTGCCATGCGTTATGGAAACCCTTCGCCTAAACATGCATACGATCAATTGTTGAAAGAACATCCGGGTCTGGAAGAAGTGGTTTTGTTGCCATTGTACCCACACTATGCCATGAGTAGTTATGAAACGGCGGTTGAGTATGCCAAAGAACATCATGCAAAGGGTAATTATCCTTTCAAACTGAATATTATTCAGCCTTTTTATGATGATGCAGATTATATAGATGCATTGGTGCAGTCAATGAAGCCTTATACCGAACAGGAATACGATCATTTTTTATTCAGTTACCATGGCATTCCGCAAAGACATATCCGTAAAAGTGATACTACAGGGTGTCATTGTTTGCAGGTAAGTAATTGTTGTGAAACAGCTTCAGCAGCTCATGCTACCTGTTACAGACACCAACTGGTAGTTACTACCAAACTGGTAGCAGAAAAATTAGGGATACCTAAAGAAAAATACAGTATATCATTCCAGTCCAGATTAGGTAAAGGCTGGCTGGAACCCTTCACTGACAAGCGTTTTGAAGCAATGCCCGGAGAAGGCATAAAAAAATTACTGGTAGCCTGTCCTGCATTCATCAGCGATTGTCTGGAAACCATTGAAGAAATAGGAGAAGAAGGAAAAGAAACCTTTATGCACGCCGGAGGAGAATCCTTTACGCTGATACCTTGTTTAAATACGCATCCGGCCTGGGTGAGGACAATTGTGAAGCAATTTGAAAATTTGAAAATGTGCTAATTTGAAAATAGATAGTATTAAATTCGATGGATATATGTAGAAATAATATTAAAAATGAAGATTAGCATAATCCGGCTTCATTTTCAAATTTTCAAATTTCCAAATTGTATAATTATTTAAAGGCCCTTCACATCATCTTTATCGTAACCTGGTTTGCGGGGATGTTTTATATGCCCAGGCTTTTTATATACGCAACGGAAGCAGGAGAGAAGAGTGAAACAGAAAGGAAGATTTTGCGTGAACAGTTTGCGGTGATGATGAAAAGATTGTGGTATGGTATTACCTGGCCCTCTGCAGTGATTACCCTGATACTGGGATTATCTGTTCTATTTCATGGAGGTTGGCATAAAACCTTATTCGAACCAGCCGGAACATGGTTATTGGTGAAACTTGTCTTTGTGATCTTTTTATACCTCTATCATTTTTCACTCCACCGCATATTTAAACAGGAAATGGCCGGCGTTTATAATTACACATCCAATCAACTGCGGATATGGAACGAATTGGCGACTGTTTTTCTCATCGCAATTGTCATGCTGGTTGTAGTAAAACAAAGCCTCAGCGTCGTATGGGGACTGGTAGGGTTGCTGTTATTGGTAGCTCTACTCATGAGCGCCATACGCATTTATAAGGGCGTGAGACGCAGAGGTGAAAAGTGAAAAGTGAAAGGTGAAAGGTGAGAAGGAGGAGTGTTTATAGCATGTGTTTGATAGTCCATATACATAGAAATTTATATAGTATAATTAATTGATTTTAAATAGATTGAAAAATTTGTTAACCCCTTTCACCTTTCCCTTTTCACCTTTCCCTCCCCCTCTCTCACGTCTCACCTCTCACGTCTCACGTTTTCCCCCTATATTTCTTACCTTCGCAGCCTTTAAAACCTGCCTGATAAGGCATTTCAGGTAAAGCAAGACGATCAGAAGACTATGAGCGCTAAATACACGGAATTTTCAGGATTGAACCTCCCGGCCATTGAAAAAGAAATACTGGCCAAATGGAAGGATGGACAGGCATTTGAACAGAGTGTTTCATTGCGTGAGGGTAAAACACCTTTTGTGTTTTATGAAGGTCCACCCAGTGCCAATGGTATGCCGGGTATTCATCATGTTATTTCCCGTACGCTGAAGGATATGGTTTGTCGCTATAAAACCATGCAGGGCTTCCAGGTAAAACGTAAAGGTGGATGGGATACACATGGTTTGCCGGTAGAATTGGGAGTAGAGAAAGAGCTGGGTATTACTAAAGAAGATATTGGCAAGAAAATTTCAGTAGAAGAATACAACCAGAAATGTCGTGAAGCAGTAATGCGTTACAAAGACATCTGGGATGATATTACTACTAAAATGGGTTACTGGGTTGATCTCAATGATCCCTATATCACATTCGACAATAAATACATTGAATCGCTCTGGTGGATTTTAAGTCAGTTGTATAAGAAAGGCTATCTCTATGAAAGCGTTTCTATTCAGCCATATTCACCTGCTGCAGGAACAGGATTGAGTTCGCATGAACTAAACCAGCCTGGAACATATAAAGACGTGAAAGACACCAGTGCGGTGGCAATGTTCAAAGCAATCAAAGACAGCAAGACACAATTTCTTTTTGATGCTGCAGGTTCTGATGAAGTATTTTTTATGGCATGGACTACTACTCCATGGACGCTTCCTTCGAATTTAGGATTGACAGTTGGGCCAAATATTGATTATGTTTTAGTAAACACATTCAATCCATATACACATCTTCCGGTAAATGTTGTTGTTGCCAAAGCATTGCTGGGTAAGTATTTTAAGCCGGAAGGAGAGAATGGAGATTTTGAGGGATATAATGGCGAAGCAAAATTATTTCCCTGGAAAATTCTTACTGAATTCAAAGGCGCTGCTATTGAAGACGCTACTTATGAGCAGTTACTTCCTTACGAAGCCAACTCGCCAAAAGTAGTAGAAGAAATTACACCCGGTGCAAAACCATTCCGTGTTTTGTGTGGCGATTTTGTTACAACAGAAGATGGTACAGGTATTGTTCACACAGCACCTGCATTTGGTGCAGATGACTATAAAGTTGGACAGAAATACAATATCGGTATACTCACCATGGTTGACCGCGAAGGAAAATTTGTGGATGGACTGGGTGAATTCAGTGGTCGTTATGTAAAGAACTATAAAGACGATAAAGACTATGTAGATGTAAATGTTGACATCTGCGTAAAACTGAAAAAAGAAAACCGCGCTTTCAAGGTTGAGAAATACGAACACAGTTATCCGCATTGCTGGAGAACAGATAAACCTATTCTGTATTATCCGTTAGATGCATGGTTCATTAAAACCACGGCGGTTAAAGACAGGATGGTGGAGCTGAATAAAACCATCAACTGGAAACCCAAAAGTACCGGTGAGGGACGTTTTGGTAACTGGCTGGAAAATATGGTGGACTGGAATTTGAGCCGAAGCCGTTATTGGGGAACGCCTTTACCAGTATGGCGTACAGAAGATGGCAGCGAAGAAATTTGTATTGGCTCTATTGAAGAATTGAATGAAGGTATCCGTAAAGCCAGTGAAGTATTGGGTGGTGATGTCAATAAGAATTATTTACACGAAGGCATTCTTGATCTGCATAAGCCTTATGTAGATGAGATTGTGTTGGTAAGTGCATCAGGTAAACCCATGCATCGTGTTCCGGATTTGATTGATGTATGGTTCGATAGTGGTGCCATGCCTTACGCGCAATGGCATTATCCTTTTGAAAACAAGGAATTGGTTGATAAAGGCCAATCCTTCCCTGCAGATTTTATTGCGGAAGGTGTTGACCAAACCCGTGGTTGGTTTTATACCTTACATGCGATTGGTGTAATGTTGTTTGACAGTGTGGCTTATAAAACTGTGGTGAGTAACGGGCTTGTGTTAGACAAGAACGGCAACAAAATGAGTAAGCGCCTGGGTAATGTGGTGAATCCGTTTGAAACCATTGAAAAATATGGTGCAGATGCTACCCGCTGGTATTTGATTACCAATGCTTCTCCATGGGATAACCTGAAATTTGATATTGCAGGTATCCAGGAAGTACAACGTAAATTTTTCGGTACACTCTATAACACCTATCAGTTCTTTGTCCTCTATGCCAATGTAGATGGCTTTGCTTTCAAAGAAGCATCTATGCCATTGACAGAGCGCCCGGAGATTGACCGCTGGATTCTTTCTTCACTCAATACGTTGGTGAAAAAAGTTACGGCTGCTATGGACGATTATGAACCTACACTGGCGGGTCGTGCTATTGAGGAATTTGTGGATGAACATTTGAGTAACTGGTATGTACGTTTATGCCGCCGCCGTTTCTGGAAAGGTGAATATGAGGCAGACAAGATCAGTGCCTACCAGACTTTGTATGAATGTCTTGAAACGATTGTGCGTTTGATGGCACCTATTTCACCCTTCTTTAGCGATGCTGTTTTCCGTAACCTGAATGCGGTTACCGGAAGATTTACTATAGGTTCGGTACATCATGCAGATTTCCCGGTGGCAAATGAATCAGCTATTGATGCTGCTTTGGAAGAAAGAATGCAACTGGCGCAGGATGTTTGTTCATTGGTATTGTCGCTTCGTAAGAAAGTAAATATTAAAGTACGTCAGCCTTTACAGAAAGTATTGATACCTGTTCTCAATCCATCCATGAAACAACAACTGGAACTGATTGAGGATTTGATTAAAGCGGAAGTGAATGTGAAGGAGATGGAATACATCACCGATACAGAAGGAATCATCAAGAAAAAAATCAAACCTAATTTCAAGGCGCTGGGTACAAAACTGGGGGCAAAAATGAAAGCTGCGGGTGCCTTAATCACGGCTTTTGGTCAGCATGAGATTGCTACGATTGAAAAAGAAGGTTCAATAAACCTCGATCTGGATGGCGAAACCGTGAATATCCTGCTTTCTGAGGTGGAAATAGCTGCTGAAGATATTCCGGGATGGAGCGTGGCAAGTAAGGGTAGCCTTACTGTGGCCCTGGATATTACCCTTACCGATGAGCTGAAACAGGAGGGAGATGCCCGTGAATTCGTGAACCGGATACAAAATATTCGGAAAGAAAGCGGTTTTGAACTCACAGACCGTATATTCGTGACCGTGCTTGAGGCTGAAAGTCTTAAGCCGTCTATTGTTAAGTATAACGATTATATTTGCCGCGAAATTTTGGCAGATGTCATACAATGGGTGCCTGAAATAACCGATGGCACTGAAATTGAGGTAAATGACAACCTGTTGAAAGTGGTAGTAAACAAAAAAGGATAAAAGCGTATGGCTACTAAGAAACCAGCCCCTAAGGCAGCAAAAAAACCGGCTCCAAAGGCGGCACCAGCCAAGAAAACAGCTTCAAAACCAGCGCCTAAGAAGGTTGCTGCTGCTAAACCTGCGCCCAAAAAGGCGGCTAAACCAGCCCCGAAACCTGCTCCTAAAAAAGCAGTTCCGGCTAAAAAAGCGGCGGCCCCTGCCAAGAAAGCAGCCAAGCCTGCACCTAAGCCAGCTCCGAAAGCCCCTGTGAAAGCACCGGTAAAAGCTGCCAAGCCAGCGCCATCGCCAGCGCCGAAACCGGCGCCCAAACCAGTTGCGGCTCCTCCTAAAAGGGTCGTTACTACTCCTCCGGTAAAGCCTGGTACCAAAGCGCCAATTCCGCCAACGAAACCAGCAGCACCAGCAAAACCGGTATCGGTTCCTTTACCTCCGATGAAAAAACCGGAGCCAAAAGGTCCGCCAACACCACCTGTTAAACCCGTAAGAAAGGCTCCTGAGCCACTGAAAGAAGTAAAAGTTCCAAAAATCAATACTAAAAGCAGTGTGTCTTACCAGCCCGGCTATACACCATTAGAAAAAAGAATAGAAACTGTGAGAAACAACGAGACTTTAGTGAAATACAGCGATGCGGATTTAAATGAATTCCGTGATCTGATCAATAAAAAATTAGAAGCAGCAAAAAAAGAGCTGACTTATTTACAGGGTTTAATTACCCGTAAAGATGAAATGGGTGGCGATAATGACGATGCTCGCTACATGACCATGGAAGATGGCAGTATGAGCATGGAAAGAGAGCAACTGAGCCAGATGGCCAGCAGGCAGATCACTTATATCGATCATCTGGAAAAAGCCCTCATGCGTATTGAAAACAAAACCTATGGTATCTGCCGTGTTACCGGTAAACTGATCGATAAAGCCCGTTTACGCGCTGTACCACATGCTACGCTGAGTTTAGAAGCAAAACTGGGATTGGTGAAGCCGAGTGCTGAATAATTTACCCCAAGCCCCCTGAAGGGGGGGGTAGATGACAATAATAATAATAGAGCCGCTTAGTTTTTCTAAGCGGCTCTATTATTTGAACCTCAAACTCCCCCTTCAGGGGGCTGGGGGATTACCTCACTTCCTGCATTTCTACCAGCTTCTTATAAATGCCGCCCCTCATCAGTAATTCATCATGTGTTCCTCTTTCTGCGATTTCGCCTTTCTGAAGAACGATGATTTCATCTGCATTGCGTATGGTGGAGAGACGGTGTGCAATAACGATGGATGTTCTTTGCTGCATCATGTTGTTGATAGCATCCTGTACCAGTCTTTCACTTTCTGTATCGAGTGATGAAGTGGCTTCATCGAGAATTAAGATTGGAGGGTTTTTTAGAACTGCGCGGGCAATGGTTACACGTTGGCGTTCGCCACCACTGAGTTTGGAGCCACGATCGCCGATATTGGTATCGAAGCCATCTTCTTTCTGTTGAATAAAGGAATAGGCATTGGCCACTTTAGCCGCCTGTTCAATCTGCTCCTGCTGTACATGATCTATTCCTAAGGCAATATTATTGGTAATACTGTCATTGAATAAAATAGGCTCTTGTGTTACAATGCCCATCTGACTACGTACAGAATGCAATGTATATTCCTTGATATTCACTCCGTCAATCAGTAATTCACCGTCGCTCACATCATGAAAGCGAGGAATAAGATCGGCCAGTGTACTTTTTCCTGCGCCGGATGAACCTACGAGTGCAATGGTTTTTCCTTTTTCAATTTTCAGGTTGATGTTTTTCAGGATTGTTACATCTTCATAAGAAAAAGAAACATTTCTGAACTCAATATGATGCTTAAATGCGGCCAATGTTTTTGCATCAGGGTTGTCTGTAACAGTAACTTGTGCTTGTAATACTTCTTCAATTCGCTGAATGGCAGCACTACCTCTCTGTGCGCTGTAGAATGAACCAGAGAGCGATTTGGCGGGGTTGATGATTTGGGTAAAGAAAACGATATACGTAATAAAACTCTCTGCTTCCAGTCCCAACTCTCCATCCAATACCAGTTTGCCACCAAACCAGAGAATACAGGACAATACCAATACACCCATAAACTCTGACATAGGAGAGGCAAGATCCTTCCTGAAGTTCATGCGATTGCGGATATGGTTGAGTGCATTATTATTACTGACAAATTTGCTTTGTAATATCTTCTCGGCATTAAATGCTTTGATCACACGTAGGCCACCTAATGTCTCATCAAGAATAGACATGAGTGTGCCGAGTCTTTCCTGTGATGCGGTTGATTGCTTTTTCAGTGAACGACTTAATCGGCCTATGATAAAACCGGTAAGTGGTAATAACACCAAAAGAAACAATGAAAGTGCCGGACTGATGAGAACCAGAAAAATAAGAATGATGAGGATATTTAGTGGATCGCGGATGAGTCCTTCTAAAGTGCTCATAACACTCCATTCCACTTCATTGGCATCGTTACTCATTCTGCTGATGATATCTCCTTTACGCTGTTCAGTAAAATAACCGATAGGTAGTTCAAGAATTTTGCTGTAGAGATCAGAACGTAATTTGGTCATTACATAATTACGCATGGGTGCCAGCACTCTGAAAGACAAATAGGTAAAGAGGTTTTTGAAGAAAATGGACAATATGATGATACCGCAAATAGCTCCCAATGCGTATACTTCTCCATGTTTGGCAATAAGCTGGCTAATGAAGTACTTCAGATAATTTAACATGCCATTGGCGGTAAATTCGAAGGCGGGTTGAACATTCACCAATTTTTCTTTTCCGAATAATAATTGCAGAAAAGGGGCCAGCATAGCCAGTGATACCAGTGAGAAAAGGATGGAAAACAGGTTGAAAAACAGGTATAATACAATGTTTCGCTTCTGGGTACGCAGGTAAAAAAGTATTCTCGAAAAACGCTTCATAATCAGGATAAAATCGGTAAAACACAGCAAAGTAAGTAATTTTACCACCAATTAAAGCGATCTACATGGAAGAAGGAAAACGTCAACGACAAGTGGCAGGGGCCATACAGGAAGAAATGAATGATATTTTCAGGAGACTAAACCTGTCCATGATTGATGGTGGGATGGTATCTATATCATCGGTTAAAGTAACGCCCGATTTACTGGAAGCAAGGATATACCTGAGTATTTTCCAGGTAAAGGATCAGAAAGGGGTGATGAAAACGATTGAAAACCGTGCATGGGAAATCAAGAAAGAACTGGCCGACAAAATGAAACACCAGCTCCGCCGTATCCCCGTATTACACTTCTATCATGATGATACACTAGATTATGTGTTTAAGATGGAAGAAATTTTTAAGAAGATTAATGAGGAGAAGAACGAAGGAGGCGCAGAATAGTGAGTAGTCAATAGTGAGTAGTGAGTGGAAGTAGCTTTTATCACTCACTAATCACTACCTACTACTCACTATTAACCACCCACATTCACCACACATAACCCACCAACTTGAACTTCCTATTTGCCTGGCGTTATTTCCGATCCAAGAAATCTACAAATGCGATTAATATTATTGCATGGATCAGCGTTACGGCTATAACAGTGGGTTGTGCCGCACTCATCATCATACTCAGTGTATTCAATGGTTTTGAAGAACTGGTAAAAGGATTGTACACCGATTTTTATACGGATATCAGGATCGCCCCGACCAAAGGCAAAGTGTTGAAGTTAAATGCAGTTCAACTGCAAAATATTAAATCAGTAAATGGAGTAGGTATTGTAAGTCTGGTAGCGGAAGAAAAAGCCTTACTGGTAAATGGCCCTTATCAGACGATTGTGCTGGTAAAGGGAGTAGATGATCAATATGCATCTACTAATAAAATTTCAGCACATATCAAACGTGGAAAATTTTCACTTGGTAATGCTGCAACACCGCAGATCGTATTAGGTTATGGAATTGAAAATGCCATTGGTGCCGATGTGGAACGTTCACTCTATCCTCTTACTTTATATACACCTAACCGAAAAGCAAAATTCAATTCATTTGACGGGTTAAGTGTAAACAATATTACTGCATCGGGTACATTCCAGGTACAACAGGAGTTTGATAACAAATATGCTTTCACCAATCTCGACTTCTTCAGGTATATGCTGAATATGGAAGCAGATGAATACAGTGCTGTGGAAATAAAAGTGAAGGGAGATGAAAACCAGGTAAAACAAGCGTTACAGCAATTACTCGGGTCAAACTATCTGATTCAGACCAGATATGAGCAGAATAAAAGTTTGTATGCGGTAATGCAAATGGAGAAATGGGTTATTTATGCCATTCTCTCCCTCATACTCGTAGTAGCTGCTTTTAACATGATTGGTGCCCTCACCATGCTGGTACTTGAAAAACAAAAAGATATTGCTGTACTACAAGCTATGGGCGCTTCTAGAAAAAGAATACAATCCATTTTTCTTTCGGAAGGATTATTACTTGCCGGTGTTGGCGCCGTTCTTGGAATGATGCTGGCAACTATTATCTGCTGGATACAAATAAAATTTGAACCCATTAAACTTGCAGGAGATACTTTCATCGTTAAAGCCTATCCTGTTAAACTGATTCCCGCAGATTATTTACTTGTATTGGTAACCGTTACAGCCATCGGTTTCCTCGCCGCCTGGATACCTTCGAGGAAAGCGAGTAAACAGGAGTTGGTGTTGAAATGAATTCAAAAGTGAAAAGTGAAAAGAGAAAAGTCAAAAGTGAAAGGGGAAAAGTGAAAGAGTCGGTCTTTCCATAATGTTTTTCACTTTTGACTTTTCTCTTTTCACTTCTCACTTCTCTCTCCTACCTCGATGCTTTCTCTTTTCCTTCTCCATGCAGGTTTTTAAACCATACAGTTACGCTTCACTTCATGTTGAGCTTTTTATACAACATTTACTTTCCTGTGAGAAGAGGGGGTAAACATGAGGGGTTAGGTGTTAGAAAAAGAGATACAAGGCTTTCGGCCTTTGTTGCTGTTCTGTGGAACTACTGTCGGCTCATTTTAGCACAATACACCCTAAAACCTCGATACCTCCAGAGGTGTTTCCGAGGACGAACAGAGGTATCAAAGAGGACCCAATGAGGAAGCAATGAGGAGGAACTTCGATGAAAGTCAATGCCAGTAAGGGTTGTTCTTTCGATTCCGAGGACGAATTGAGGAGAAATGAATGAAGAAGTCAATAAAATCAAGTGTTCCACGGGGTGCTCCGAGGAGGCAATGAGGAGAAAGATAAACAACCCCCTTGATTTTATTGGATTTGAGGGTGGTAAGATGATCAATTCCGAGGAAAAATTACCAGTTATCCCAGCTTTTCGTAGAGGCTGTCCCAGGTTTTGTCGAAGCGCGTCACATTTCCAATGTTCCACGGTTTGGGCTTAGTAGTTTTACTGCATCAGTACTGAAAGCTCTTTGACATACATTCCCGCCTCAGGTGAGAATAATTCAACTCAAAAAAAAGCTGCTCTGGTAAGCAGCTTTTGAGAGAAAGATTTTTTGATTGTATTAGTAGTCGCCCAAAGTTTCTGGCAACTGTGCCAGTGCCTTTGCCAATTGCTCATCACTCGGAGCAATGCCATGCCATTCGTGACTGCCTTCCATAAAATCAACACCTTTACCCATGGCTGTTTTCATCATGATGCAAATTGGTTTGCCCTGACCGGTCATTGATTTGGCTTTATCGAGTACGGCAACCACATCATCCATATCATTACCATTCATATCCAATACAGTCCAGTTAAAGGCTCTGAATTTATCGTGCAGGCTATCGAGCGCCATTACTTTGCTGGTAGGACCATCAATCTGCTGACCATTCCAGTCTATAGTTGCAATCAAGTTATCTACTTTATGGTGTGCTGCAAACATCACTGCTTCCCATATCTGTCCTTCCTGTAATTCGCCATCGCCATGTAAAGAGAAAACAAGGTGCGGATCGTTATTGAATTTTTTGGTTAATGCGGCACCAATGGCAACACTCATACCCTGACCCAATGAACCACTGGCAATACGAATACCGGGTAAATGTTCATGCGTGGTAGGGTGACCCTGTAAACGGGTATTCAGTTTACGGAAGCTGGCCAGTTCTTTTGCATCAAAATAACCTGAACGGGCGAGTACAGAATAATAAACAGGAGAAATATGTCCGTTTGAAAGGAAAAACAGGTCTTCACCCACGCCATCCATTTTAAACTGGCGGTCGTGTTTCAGGGTATGAAAAAAGAGGGCGGTTAAAAAATCGGTACAACCTAATGAGCCACCGGGGTGACCACTCTGTACGCCATGTACCATTCTAACGATGTCGCGCCTAACTTGTGAGGCCGCTGATTGCAGTTCCTGGATGCTTGCCATATTACGGTTTTAAAAGTGCTGCGAAGATAAAGGGAAATAGTGAGTGGTGAGTAGTCAGTAGTGAGTTTTGGAGGTATTACTCACTGCTGACTACTCACCACTCACTATTTCCCCTCAATTCATTAGTTTTGCCCCACTTAAAATTGCAATATGTCAGAAGAGTTGGATTTAATATTAGCCGATACGGAAGACAGTATGGGCAAAGCCATCAATCACCTGGAAACTGAGTTAACAAAAATCAGGGCTGGTAAAGCTAATCCTACAATGCTGGATGGCATAGTGGTGGATTATTATGGATCCCCCACGCCTATTGGTCAGGTGGCCAATATCAGTGTGCTGGATGTACGCACCATCAGTATACAGCCCTGGGAAAAAAATATGCTTGCAGCAATAGAACGTTCCATCATGGCGGCCAATATCGGTATTACCCCACAAAACGATGGTGTTCAATTACGTTTGTTCCTGCCACCACTTACCGAAGAGAGAAGAAGAGAACTGGTGAAAAAAGCTGCGGGTGAAGGCGAACATTCAAAAGTAGCCATCCGCAATATTCGTCGCGATGCTATTGAGCAGGTTAAAAAATTACAGAAAGATGGTCTGAGTGAAGATGCAGCCAAAGACGCAGAAAAAACCATCCAGGATGTAACTGATAAATTTATTTTACTGGTCGACAAACACCTTGCGGCTAAGGAAAAAGAGATGATGGCGGTGTAGGGGAATGTCTGATGTCAGATGTCTGATGTAGGATTTTATACTTTTAGGTTGCAGGTTAATCTGCAACCTTTTTTATTTATACATCCGACGTCAGACATCTGACATCAGACATTCTCCTATCTAAATCATTTCTTATTCACAAGATACACTCCACAAAGTATTACTCCCAAACACCCTACCTGTAGCAGGGTAATTTGTTCTCCGTCGAGGAGACCCCAGAATACAGCTATGAAGGGGATGCCGTAAGTAACCATAGAAGCAAATAATGTTCCGGCTCTTTTTACCAGCATATAGAAAATGATGGAAGCAAAAGCCGTACCCAGAACACCCAGTACAAATGAAGCGCTGGTGGCTTTTAATACTGAACTGTCAAGCAAAGCCATGTTCAGGTATCCGGTGGTATATAAAATAATGGATGATGGAATAATAAGAAACACAAAAGCTAAAGAGGCAATATTGAGCGAGCCCACTTCTTTCATGTATCGTCCTACCATATTTACATTGATGCCATAAAAGAGGGTGGCGAGTAATACAAGACCAGCATAAGACAGGTTATTAAAACTCACTTCTTTACCCGATAACATCAACAGACATAATCCGACAAAACCAATAATTACCCCCAATATTTTGGTGCTGCTGGCTTTTAACTGGAAAAATGAAATACCCACCAGTATGGTAAACATTGGGGTAAGTGCATTGAGTATGCCTGCCAGTGAACTATCTATTTCTGTTTCAGCAATACAGAATAAATAAGCGGGAAAGAAATTGCCCAGTAAACCCGAAAGAATCACCAACAACCATTTGTTTCTGGGTACTTGTTTAAGGGCTTTCAATGCAAAAGGAGTTAATACCAATCCTGCACTCAGGATGCGTATAGACGCTACCTGGTAAGCACTTAAAGCATGCATGCCTTCTTTCATCAGTATAAATGAACTACCCCAGATGATAGATAAAGCAATAAATATTCCCCAGTTGATGAGTTTATCTCTCACAGCGTAGTTTTTGTAAAGGTGGGGTTTTGAAATGAGTATTTGGCCACAGATTCACAGATTAATCCGTTTAAATCTGTGAATCTGTGGCGAATAAAACTAACTTTAAAAGATTAACTGACCATCCTATGATACAACTCAGCAAAATCAGCACGCGAGCCCCCAATAACCTGAATAAAGAAAAGATAAAAGCCAAAACAGTAAAGTTGGTAGCAGAACTCGATGAGTTACAAAATCTTTTATTCGCAGAAGGAAAACATTCGGTATTAATAGTAATTCAGGGTATGGATGCCAGTGGGAAAGATGGAGCCATCAGAAATGTTTTTGGTAACATGAACCCACAGGGTGTGGCTGTAACTTCCTTTAAAGCGCCAACGGCACTCGAATTGTCGCACGATTTTCTCTGGCGTATTCATCAGCACGCACCTGCAAAAGGAATGATCCAGGTGTTCAACCGTTCGCATTATGAAGATATACTGGTAACACGTGTACATAAATGGTGTACCGATCAGCAGGCAAAAGAAAGAATGAGGGCCATCAATGATTTTGAGTGGTTACTTACCAAACACAATCATACACATATACTCAAGTTCTACCTGCATATTTCACCCGAAGAACAAAAACAAAGACTTACAGAACGCATCCATGATCCGCAAAAACAATGGAAGTATAATGAAAAAGATTTTGAAGAATCGAAGCTCTGGAAAGAATATATGCAGATGTATGAAGACTGTTTTAATCAGTGCAATAAAATGCCGTGGATTATTACTCCCTCCGATCAAAACTGGTATAAAGAATATGTGATGGCAGAGGCATTACATAGTCTCTTAAAAGGATTAAAAATGCAGTATCCCGGGTTAAAAAAATAGCGGTTTTCTTTTCAGTTTAATTATAGTATTTTCATTATTCACCAAACTGATACTATTATGGGAATGTTCAAAGAGTTTAAAGAGTTCGCCATGCGTGGCAACCTTGTAGATATAGCCGTTGCTTTTGTAATGGGTGCTTCTTTCGGAAAAATCGTTACCTCTTTTGTCGATGGTGTAGTTATGCCCCTGGTAGGAATGCTTACCGGCGGTGTTGATTTTAACGATAAAGTGCTGGTACTTAAAGATGCTGTTGCAGAAGTAAAAGATGCGAGCGGGGCTGTTATAACAAAGGCCGCCGCAGAAGTTTCCATAAAATATGGCAGTTTTATAACCAATGTACTCGATTTCATTATAGTGGCTTTTGTGGTATTTCTGGTTATCAAGGGCATCAATAAAATGAAAGCTCCTGCAGAACCAGCAGCCCCTGCCGGACCATCGGAAAGTGAGAAACTACTGGCCGAAATCAGGGATTCGTTGAAGAAAGTCTAGGAGGAAGCCTGGAAGACGGGAAGTCCGAAAGTCCGAAAGAAGATGCTGCCGACTTTCGGACTTTCCGTCTTCCGGTCTCCAAAGTGGATAAATATTAGCCCCTTCGGGTACAAATAAGCCCCGAAGGGGTTTTCTTTGCAGCTAAAGCATGAACCAGTGAATACAGCGAGTTACCAGATTAAGTTAGACCAGTTTGAAGGTCCGTTCGACCTGCTCCTTTTCTTTATTGAGCGGGATGAGCTGGATATTTATAATATTCCCATTACCAAAATCATCAAAGATTTTCTTGATTTTATACACCAGGGAGAGAAACTGAATATTGAACTCAGTAGTGAGTTTATTCTTTTTGTTTCTACACTGATGCGTATCAAGGCAAGATTATTATTGCCACGTAAAGAAATAGATGCACAGGGTAATGAGATTGATCCTCGTCAGGAACTGATCGACAAAATTCTTGAATACAAACGTTTCAAGGAAGCAGCTGTTCAGATGGCAGAAATGGAAGCCATGCGCATGCTCATGGTGAAGCGCGGTAACCTACAGAAAGAACTGATAGATATTGGAGAAGATGCTTCAGAAGGTACAGAGATACAGAACATTACCATGTTCAAGCTGATGAAGGCATTTGAAAAAGTGATGCAGCGTGTACACGATCGCCAGAACAAACCCGTTCATACCGTAGTTCGCTATAACTACACAATGGAAGGCAGTCGTGATTATATGCTCGACTTTGTTGCCAAAGAAAAAACGGTGGCTTTTGAAAAAGTATTTGAAGTATGCAGCGACCGTATTCATGCCATCTTCCTTTTCTTATCTATTCTCGAACTCACACAGCAGAAATTCATGAAATTGATGGTGGCTGAAGGAAAGAATAATTTCATCGTTGAATGGAATGATAAACGTGAAGAAGAATTGAAAGAAGAAGGATTGACCGATGAAGACTTCACCAATACTTTTACCGACGATCCAGTACCCACAGAAGAATAGGTATGCTGCTTTGATCGATATAACCGCTGATGGTGGTTAAAAATGAAGAAGCTACAGTGGTACATCCCTGACTATTACAAATTTGGTCGGGATAAATTTCTTTCTCCGGAATACATTCATGGGAGTGAATAACCAAGGCACGTTTTAATGCGTTGCTGTTGGTGCTGTCAAGCCCATGTAATCGGTACGATTTTCCAAAAATACCTTTGTACTGTACACCTACTTTATATCTTCCGGCAGAACTGCATTGAGAGCCAGGCTGGTTGGAGTAACGTACATCAGATAAATATCGCTCCCTGCAATCACCATGCGTAACGAGGCCAGCATGCAGAATGCTGTCTTTTTTAATATCGTACACAAAGAATCTTTTCTTGCCGTTGTGTAGACTCAGATCCAGTAAAAAACAAATTTGCGTATTCATTCTTTGCCCATTTGTAAATGCCCGGATTTCTTGTTGCAAAGAACTAAATGGTTGCGTTAATGCAGAAAAATGAGCCAACAAAATGAGTATTAACAACCCATATCGCATAAAACAATTTTCTATAGGATGAAATTGTTTGTAATTTCCATAAGTAATATCCGGGTGGTGCAATATGAA
The DNA here is from genome assembly GCA_943372605.1 of Chitinophaga pinensis. Classification (GTDB taxonomy): domain Bacteria; phylum Bacteroidota; class Bacteroidia; order Chitinophagales; family Chitinophagaceae; genus Sediminibacterium; species Sediminibacterium pinensis_H. Next base: position 34,776 of record CALRZI010000001.1, read on the forward strand.
AACCAATTTTTTCTTCAGTCTGGAAATTGAAATCTTTTCCCTGTTAAGCCTGTGCCTTTTTATCATCACGAATCCCAAACTTGCCGGTCCGTTAGGTCTATTTGTACTGATTTCAATTTTTGAAACTTTGAGTTTTGTAGGTGTTAGTTTTATGATCGGTATCTTTTCTTTTTTTATCTCCCTTTTTGTAAAAAACGTAAAGATTAAGGCTTGTCTTCGGCTCGGCTATTGCATTGCTGCCATTTTCTGTATAGGTTCTATGGTTCTTTTTAGTTTTGATATGTTTGCTGCAATAGCTTCTTTATTATCTCTGCTTATTTTTCTGGGCTTGATCATACCAGTATGTATAAAGTGGGGTATAATTCTGTTCAGAACAGCGCATTCAAGAAGGAACCGATAAGGTTACTCTGAGAATTAACTGTGTTTTTTCACAGTTGATAACATTGTAAGTAAAATGTAATTTTATAATACAGTTTCTGATTTTTTAGCTCTTCCGACAAAACTTTTATTGCTTTCATGCAACCTGAAAAAACGAATCAACATCAACCACAGCGTAGAAGCCTGTATATCATTATAGGCTTATTGTTATTTATGCTAAGCAGAACCTGGATTAGTGGTCTGATCACTGATCGGAAAGACAAAAACTTATTTAACCTGGTTGCTATAACCCTAATGATGGTCTTTGTGTTTATTGTTTGTTACCGTAAAACCCGGGCAGGCGAGTACATAAAATACAGACCCCTGCTCTATATCGGAATTTTAGTTTGGCTGGTTTTCATCACTTATTTTTTATATGTGCAATTTGCCACGCCGGTATAAAAAATCTGCGCATCACTGGCTAAAGATTACAGCCAGCGATGCGCAGATAAAAAAGGGGAATTATCCTAAGAGTACAGTTGTACTCACAGTTTCTTTTAATAATAAACGAACAGCATCTGCAATACCCTGTGCATCATAATTACACTCTCTGTGTAATTCTTTCGGTGTACCATGCTCAACGAGTCTGTCAGGAATACCTAAAATAGTTACTTCTGCTTTATAACCGTATTTGTTCATGAACTCCAGTACGGCAGAACCAAAACCGCCAACCACAGTTCCATCTTCTACAGTAACAATTTTATTGTACTTGCTAAATGCTTCGTGTAACAAATCTTCATCAATTGGTTTTACAAAACGAAGATCGTAATGTGCAGGGTCAATGCCTTCTGTTCTTAATTCACGGATGGCAGTGGTGGCGAAATTACCCGGGTGACCAAAACTCAATATGGCCACATCTCTTCCGTCTTTTATTTTTCTGCCCTTACCAATCTGCACTTCTTCAAATGTGGTTCTCCATTCCGGCATCACGCCTTCGCCACGAGGGTAGCGAATTACAAATGGGTAAGCATTACTTTCGAGTTGAGCCGTGTACATGAGGTTGCGCAATTCCTGTTCATTCATCGGTGCACTCACCACCAGATTGGGAATACAACGGAAATATGGAATATCGTAACAACCGTGGTGGGTTGGTCCGTCTTCACCTACTAGTCCGGCCCTGTCTAAACAAAGTACCACCGGTAATTTCTGAATGGCCACATCATGTACTACCTGGTCATAAGCTCTTTGCATGAAAGAGGAATAAATATTACAGAACACACGCAAACCCTGTGTGGCCAAACCGGCACTGAGGGTAACCGCATGTTGTTCACAAATGCCCACATCAAATGCACGATGTGGCATTTTTTCCATCATGAATTTTAGAGAAGAACCGCTGGGCATGGCGGGCGTAACACCCATCACTTTATCATTCAGTTCCGCCAGTTCTATTATGGTATGACCAAATACATCCTGGTATTTAGGAGCCTGTGGTGCATCAATCTTTTTCTTGTAAATCTCACCGGTTACTTTATCAAAAAGTCCGGGAGCATGCCATTTGGTCTGGTCTTTTTCAGCCAGGGCATAACCTTTCCCTTTCGTCGTAATGATGTGTAAGAGTTTAGGACCTGGAATTTCTCTCAGGTCCTTCAGTGTATCAACCAGCTTGGTAATATTATGACCATCAATCGGACCAAAATATCTAATCTTTAATGCTTCAAACAGGTTGCTGCTTTTACTTACCACTCCTTTTACACTGGCTTCAAGTTTGGAAGCAAGATCGCGGCTCAGGTTTTTACCAACGGGTAACTTGCCCAGCAGGTTCCAAACCTCATCTCTTACTTTATTATAAGTTGGGGATGTGCTGATATCGGTAAGGTATTCTTTCAAAGCACCCACATTTGGGTCGATGCTCATACAGTTATCATTCAGGATGATCAGCATATCGCTGTCGGCCACACCCGCATGGTTCATGGCTTCAAAAGCCATACCTGCAGTCATGGAACCATCGCCAATAACTGCTACCGATTTACGGTTCTCGCCTTTGTATTTGGCAGCCATGGCCATACCCAAAGCGGCCGAAATAGATGTAGAAGAGTGTCCTACCCCAAAAGTATCATATTCACTTTCCGATCTTTTCGGAAAGCCACTTAGTCCTTTATATTTACGATTGGTAACAAACTGGTCTCTTCTGCCAGTAAGTATTTTATGGCCATAAGCCTGATGCCCTACATCCCATACCAATTGATCGTAAGGTGTATTGTACACGTAATGAAGGGCTACGCTCAGTTCCACCACCCCAAGGCTTGCCCCAAAATGGCCGCCATGAACGCTTACTACGTCAATAATATATTGTCTCAATTCATCGCAAACCTGGTGTAATTGCTCACGGGAGAGCTTTTTCAGGTCGTCGGGATGATTGATAAGGCTTAGTAACTGGCCGGGTTTAATCTCCATGCGGGCTGTCTTTGAAATGTAAAAGTACGTTTTTCGTGTTTAGCAATATCCTCAGGTAAGTTAAGAAACAGTCTACAGTACAGAAGGTTCGTCGACCGGGAACATTAATTTGCACCAAACAACTGCGGTTTTTGCCATTAATCAAAAATCAGGGTTCGTGCGGAAGGCTTTCCCTCTATATTTGTTGATACATGAGGACGAGCAAATCTACATTATACTGGTGGTGTCAGTTAGGAGGATGGTTGTTCTATGGTCTGACCATGGTCTTCTTTGCCTTTATTTTTGAGAACCGTACCAATTATATTTTCTACCCCCGATTAGCGATTACCATCCTTTCCGGACTGGTTTTCACGCATTTATTACGTGAGTTGATTGTTAAGATGGAACTCCGGCCACCCATTCAGGTACAGAAATGGTGGTTAATGACAATCACCGTTTTAAGTATTATCGTTTTATATAGTTTAACTAACAGTGCCATCGTAGAATGGTCCGGTTTATATGATCCCGCCCGAAAGGTTTCAGTAGAAAAAAGGTTCCTTTCAAATGTCATCTTTGATTCGCCCATGATATTGGTTTGGGTGTCAATTTATTACATTTGGCATTATGTGGAACTGGGTACCAAGAGCGAAATTCAGAAAGTGAGGCTGGAGAGTCTGGTAAAAGAACTGGAGCTTAAAACCATCAAATCGCATATCAATCCGCATTTTATTTTTAATGCCTTGAACAGCATCCGGGCACTGGTAGATGAAAATCCGAACCGCGCCCGTACTGCCATTACTGAACTGAGTAATATTCTTCGTAGCAGTATGCAGGCCGAAAAACTGGAAACCGTGCCTTTTGAAAAGGAACTAAATATTGTAAAAGATTACCTGGCATTGGAACATATTCGTTTTGAAGACAGGCTGAATGTGGAATATGAGATTGATGAAGACACACTTGACCAGCCAATACCACCCATGATGTTGCAAACATTGGTTGAGAATGCCATTAAACATGGAATTGGTAAGCAAAAAGATGGTGGTATGATTAAAGTGATTTCTGATTATCGCGATGATCACCACGAACTGATCATCAGGAATACCGGTAAATTAGATAACAATACCAGTAACGATGGGTTTGGAATTAACAGTACCAGAAACAGACTTAAATTATTATTCGGCGGAAAAGCTAACTTTGAGATCAGGGATATCGGTAACAATATGGTAGAAGCCATTGTGAAAATGCCCGTACAACACGTTTATTCATAATTCTATATAATAATCAGCGCTATGGCTATCAAAGCAATCATTATTGATGATGAAAGACTTGCACGAAATGAGTTAAAAAAGTTATTGCAGGATCATTCAGACATAGAAGTGATTGAGGAAGCGGCAAATGTGGACGATGGTATCGAGAAAATAGAAACCCTCAATCCGGATCTTATCTTCCTTGATATTCAGATGCCCGGCAAAACCGGGTTCGATTTGTTGGCAGAAGTAGAAAAAGCACCTAAAGTAATTTTTACCACAGCTTATGATGAATATGCCATCAAAGCCTTTGAAGTAAATGCACTCGATTACCTGCTGAAACCGATTGAGCCCAAGAGACTGGCCGATGCCATTCAGAAATTACAGGCAGAAATGTTTAAAGAATCTGCCGGACTGAATGGTATTAACAGAGGTCCACTCACAGAGCATGACCAGGTTTTTGTAAAAGACGGTGAGCGTTGCTGGTTTGTGAAACTGGGTGAGATCCGACTGTTTGAAAGCGTTGGTAACTATGCCAAGGTATTCTTTGGTACCAATAAACCATTGATCTTAAAATCACTGAATGCACTGGAAGAAAGACTGGATGACAGAATGTTCTTCCGTGCCAACAGGAAACATATCATCAACCTACGCTGGATTGAAAAGATTGAACCTTATTTCAATGGTGGTCTTTTAGTTGACCTGAAAGGCGGCGAAAAGATAGAAGTAAGCCGCAGACAGACGGTGAAGTTTAAGGAAATGATGAGCCTCTAAGAAAAATTTTTGTGAGTAGTGAGTAGTCAGTAGTGAGTTGAAATTGTATTACTCACTACTGACTACTCACTACTCACTTTAAATACTCACTCAAACGCTAATATGAAAAAATACCTCTTATCGCTCACAGTCCTTATTGTGGGTGCCGCATCAGCACAGAATGTTGAAGAACTAATCAGTCAGAAAGAAGTAGAGCGCATTGAACGCACACTTTCGTCTGATGAAATGGAAGGCAGACGTACATTTACAAAAGGTATTGATAAAGCAGCTGCTTTTATTGCTGATGAATTCAAAAAAACCGGATTACAAACCTGGAACAACAGCGGTAATTTTTTACAGCAGTTTGCCATGGTTCGCCCAAAGTTCATCAGTCTTACAGCAAGCATTGGTGGCGTTAGTCTCGACGCAAGAGATGTAGTAGTAGTAACCTGTCAGCCGGAACTAAATGTTACGGAACAATCTGGTTATGAAAAAGTGAAGATTGCAGCCGGTGCCAATCTTGGAACGGAAGCCAGAAAATACCTCAGTGCGAATAAAAACTATGTGGTAATTGTAGATACCAGTTTCTCTAAAACTTTTAATACACTCACTCGTCTTAAATCGAATATATTCAAAACCGATAAGAATGTAGTGTTCATACTTGCTGCTACCGATCCATCTACTTATAGTGTAAGTGCTAAACATGAGATCACCGAAATGCCATTGGCAAATGTGGTGGGTGTGTTGCCCGGTAAAAGCAAAAAGAATGAGTATGTAATTTTCTCAGGTCACTACGATCACCTGGGTATTATGGGTAAAGACAGAAATGGCAATGTACAGGCTGATTCTATTTTTAATGGTGCTAATGATGATGCTGCGGGTACAACTGCTATGATGGTGCTGGCGCAATATTTCAAGAAGATCAATAACAATGAAAGAACCTTAATTTTCGCTGCTTTCACTGCAGAAGAAGTAGGAGGTTTTGGTGCTACTTATTTTTCACGCCAGTTCGATCCCAAACAGGTAATGGCGATGTTTAATATTGAAATGATTGGGTCTGAAAGCAAGTGGGGAAAGAACTCTGCGTTTATTACCGGTTATGAAAAAACCGATATGGGTAAAATATTACAGGGAAATCTGACCGGCACAGACTTTACTTTTCATCCAGATCCATATCCGGAGCAGCAGTTATTCTATCGCTCAGATAATGCAACACTGGCCCGTTTAGGTGTGCCGGCTCATACGATTTCGACAACAAAGATTGATGTAGATCCTTACTATCATAAAGCATCTGATGAGTTCAGTACCATTGATATTGATAATATGACACGCATTATTCGCGCCATTGCATTGAGTTCAAGGGGTATTGTAAGTGGGAAGGAAACACCCACACGGGTCAATACATCTGATCTACGGTAAGTTAAATGATACCTAAAGCATATTTTAAAGAACCCTACCCTATGGCAGGGTTCCTTTTTTTGTAGAATAAGGGTAGCTGATTATTTGCTTTTTTATACATTCATGCAGTACATTCACATATTCCTGATCATTGTGAAATACTAGTATGCGCAGTTTTATCTTTCTCTTTTTCTGTTGTCTGTTTTTTTCTGGGGTAAACGCCCAGAAAAGTTACAGTGAAGAAATAAGCTCCTGGAAAAAAGCACGCCTGAAAGAACTCAAGTCTGAAAATGGCTGGCTAAATCTCGCTGGTTTATTCTGGCTGAATGAGGGTAAACAAATATTTGGCGGCGCTGCAACAGATGCAATACGTTTTCCCATTTCATCATTTCCGGCAGGCGTGGGATATTATGAAAAGAAAGATAATATAGTAACGCAGGTAATCGATAAAAGCATCAATCTAACAGTAAATGGAGTTGCTGAAAAGAAAAAAATTGTATTTCATCCAGATTCTCTGCAGCAACCTGTACTATCTTTTGCATCGTATAGCTGGACATTTATTAAAAGGGAAGAAAAAATCGGGATACGATTTAGAAACCTGGAACACCCGGCAATAAAAGCATTAAAAGAAATTCCCTGTTTTGCAATTGATACTTTATTTAGGGTGAAGGCAAAACTGGTACGTCCGATTCTGCAAACAAAGATTCCAATTGACAATGTACTGGGGCAAACTACCATGCAGTATTCTCCTGGTAAATTGGTTTTCTCCATCAATGGAAATCAATATACACTCGATGCACTTACGGAAGAAGATAAACTCTTCATCATTTTCGGAGATGCCACAAGCGGTAAAACTACATACCCCGCCGGCCGTTTTTTATATGCAACCATGCCAGGTGAGGATGGGATGACTGTGCTTGATTTCAATAAAGCTTTTAACCCACCCTGTGCTTTTACACCCTTTGCAACATGCCCACTTCCACCTAAACAGAATATATTGCCAATTGCAATTACTGCGGGGGAACAAAAAGCGGGAAATCATTGATTATTTTTCAATAACTGTCTGATAGAAACCAAGTGTGCAAAAAGTACTGCTGGTACTATAAACCCCGGCAGAAAAACAAAAGGAAAATAAGTGAGTCCGATATTTGGCTGTTCAAACCCAAAACGCTGGAAGGGCGAGGGGACAGAAAATATACCATGAAAGACAATATTGAGCAGGAGTGCCAGACAAAGAAAGTTCCAGGTAAGTAACACTGCTTTGCCCCATTGCTTTTTCCTGTAACCAAAATAAACAATCAAGGGAGCAGATAAACCCGAAAAAATATCGAAGTTTATTCCTTCAAAAGTCATGAGTTGTGGAACCAATGCTTCTTTGAATAAGAATAACAGCGCCAGTTCAACAGGTATACGTACTATGTGCAATACGTTGAGCCATGCCATGTCTAACTGGTCAATAAAACGTCTTCCTCTTGAGCTTGCAAATAATACAATGATGCAAACCAACGGAGGTAATAGCATGGCAATCATACGTGGAGGCATGCTGTCTGTATCTGTGTAAAAACCTGAAGCAGCAATAATACCCTGCGCCAGTAGCCATACAAAAATGCATATCAATACTGGTTTTGATGCTTTGCAGGATTTGCCAATGAAAAAAACTGTCAGGAGAACTGTAGCTATAAAAAATAGGGAAAGGTATAGAGGAGTGTGTGACATGAACTGTGTTATAAATGCAAACAAAACAAACAACTGCTTTATGCCAGATATAAAGAGTTATCAATGGTCATATGATTATATAAACAGGAACCTGCTTACGTAATTTTTTAATTTGTTAACAAGCCAGATACAATTGCATAATATGTGACAAATAGTTTTACAGCTTCACCAAGTAGTAGAATTATGCGTTTTGTAATTACAGGTTTGTTTTTTCTCCTTGTTTTTCAGGGACTGTCTCAGGCTCCATTAGTGGAAAATCTTGGATACAAGGGTGGATCGATAAAGGGAATAAAAAAAATATCACCAGCCCTGCATTTTATTGCAATGGGCGACTGGGGACGAAATGGCGAAAACTACCAGAAAGAAGTAGCTGCCGGAATGGGAAAAGCTGCACACGATTTAGATGCAAGTTTTGTAGTAGCAACAGGCGATAATTTTTATCCATATGGTGTGCAGAGTACAAGAGATTATCATTGGATCAGTTCCTTTGAACAAATTTATACGGCTCAATCACTGCACGTAAAATGGTATCCGGTACTGGGTAATCATGATTATGCTTCAAACCCAGATGCAGAAGTGGAATATTCGTCCATCAGCAGCAGATGGAGCATGCCTGCACGTTATTACAGTAAATCATTCAACATGAATGATACATCAGCGAGCCTGTTGATGTTGTTTATAGACACTGATCCGATTGAAAAAGAGATGAGAGGGCAAAAACATGATCCCGTTAAATATCCGGAAGGAGCTGTGGCAAAACAAAAACAATGGATCGAAGAAACATTGGCCTCGTCGAATGCTAAATGGAAAATAGTGGTGGGGCATCATCCGGCATACACGGGAGGATGGAGAAGCCAATCGAAAGATGTAACGAATATCAAAACATTCCTGGAACCCTTATTTGATAAATATGGGGTAGATGTTTACCTGGCCGGACATGAACATCACCTGGAACATACAAAACCAGCAGGGCATAAAACACATCATATTATATCAGGTGCCGCATCCGAGGCCAGACCCACCAAATTACATCCCAATGGAGGAGCATTTGCTGCCGCAACACAAGGCTTTGCTACTTTCTCTGTAAGCAAGGAGCAGATTTTTGTTCAGTTTATTGAATACACCGATAAGATTTTACATGAAACAATTATTCGTAAGTAGTGTTTCTACATTGCTGTGCAGTATCTTTTTTTTGTTTGCGGCTGAAGCTCAAATTACGCAGTACACAAGCCAGTCACTTCATGCACACAACGATTATAAGCAAGCCTTCCCATTCTGGGAAGCCTATAAACAGGGTTACGGGTCTATTGAAGCAGATATATTTCTGCACAACAATCAGTTATTGGTAGCACATGAAGAAACAGAACTAGATACGGCTAAAACATTGGATAAATTATACCTGCAACCATTGTTGCAATGTATCAGAAAAGAGCAGCATAAAAGAAATCTGGTTTTATTGATCGACCTCAAAACAGACGCAGCGCCTACTTTGCAGGCTTTGATAACTCTGCTGCAGCACTATCCAGAAATAATAAAAAACAAAAATCTTCAGTTAACAATTACCGGAAACCAGCCGGCTCAATCGGATTTTCTGAAGTATCCGTCTTATATCTGGTTTGATGCAAATCCCGAAACAGATTATCCAACCGAAGTGCAAAGCAGGCTGGCCATTATGAGTGCCAATTTTAAAAAGTACAGCAAATGGAACGGTAAAGGTGTGTTGACAAAAGAAGAGCTTTTGCGATTCGATAGTGTAATAGCAAAAGCTGCTATTACTTCAAGCAAAAAAATGCGTTTCTGGAATGCACCAGATATTCCCAACGCATGGTATCAGTTGATGAAACTGAAAGTAGGATTTATTAATACCGATCGCATTGTAGAAGCGGCAACATTCATGAACCATCTGGCGAAGTATAGCTATCGGTTACCACAAAAGCAGCAAACCTACACACCATCGTTTGTAAGCGATGGGAAACAGCAACAGCCCAAAAATATTATTCTCTTAATAGCAGATGGAATGGGGCTTGCACAACTGCATGCGGCATATACCGCAAACAGGGGAGACCTTACAATTTTCAAAATAAAAAACACATCACTTTCTTTAACGGCATCGCACGACAGTTATATCACCGACTCGGCCCCGGGTGCTACAGCTTTTTCATCGGGCGATAAAACCAATAACCGTTCAGTGGGTGTAGACTACAATGGGAAAAAATTAAAACTTTTACCAGAATACCTTTCCCGTCAGCATAAACAAACAGCTATCATAACTGCCGGTGATATTACAGATGCTACCCCGGCAGCATTTTATGCGCACAGGTCTGAAAGAACAGAAAGTCTGCCTATTCTCGAAGACTTTTTTTCATCACCTGTAAACATACTGGCCGGATCAGGAAATAAAGGCATTGATTCTGTATTGACTATCAAACAGTCAAAAGACATACAGGTATTTCATTCGATAGATAAATTTCACTTGAAAGGAATTCAAAAATCGGTGATTACCGATTCTATAGCATCGAAGCCTGCCGCAAAAGGAAGGGGTGGCTGGCTTGCTAAGGCTTTTCAGAAAACGGTAAACATCTTATCGCAACAGAAAGATGGCTTTATGATGATGGTGGAAGCTGCGCAGGTTGATTATGGCGGACATGCCAACGATTTACCTTACCTGGTTACGGAAGTGCTCGATTTTGACAGTTTGGTAGCAGATGTATTAAGATTTGCTGATACGGATAATGAAACGCTTGTTATAATAACAGCAGATCATGAAACGGGTGGTCTTACACTTATGGATGGAGATATGAGAAAGGGCTATGTAAGCGGGCATTTTTCTACCACAGATCATACAGCTATTCCTGTTCCTGTATTTGCTTATGGACCAATGTCGCATTTGTTTTCAGGTGTTCATGAAAATACCAAGGTATTTCATAACATACTGAGGGCACTTGGTATACAAGACTGATGTTTTGTTAACGCATTATTATGTTTCTGTGTTATTATCATTACTATAAGATTATGAATTTTATTCATGATGTAATCGATTGCAGTCTAAGATAGTTTTGGCCCGCAAGCAAAACTAATTATATCAATGAAAAAAAGACTCTGTGCATTCAAATGGGCAGGAGGGTTGTTTCTGTTATTGTCAATAACAGGCAACCATGCAACTGCTAATTTTTCCTCTCCATTTTTTTATCAACAACAGGAAATTACAGTTACAGGTAAAGTAACCGACGCAGCTACCGGCTTACCGCTGAATGGTGCAACAATAAGTGTGAAAGGAGGTGCTGTAGTATCAAGTACTAACGCTTCCGGAGAATATATGGCCAGATTGAATAACCGTAATGCTACACTGATGTGTAGTTTTGTTGGATATAATTCAACAGAAATCGCTGTTAATAACAGAACTACTGTTAATATCAGCTTAACTGCTGTAAGCAATGATTTAAACCAGGTAGTGGTAGTTGGTTATGCAACACAAAGCAAAAGAGACGTAACGGGTGCGGTAAAATCTGTTAAAAACGAATCGTTTAACAGGGGAATCATGAATTCTCCTGAACAATTGCTACAGGGTAAAGTAGCAGGTGTAAATGTTGTTGCTGCAAGCGGTGAACCCGGTGTAAATATTAATATTACTGTTCGCGGACCTGGTGGAGTAAGAACAGGTAGTACACCATTATTTGTAGTAGACGGACTGGCATTGGATAATTCAGGAACCGGTGGTGGTAACCCGCTGAATTTTTTGAATCCGCAGGATATTGAGACTATTGATGTGTTGAAAGATGCATCAGCTACAGCTATCTACGGTGCAAGAGGTGCCAATGGGGTGGTGTTAATTACCACTAAAAAAGGGAAAGCGGGAGTGTCGCAAATTTCATTTTCTACAAGCATAGGTGTTTCAAATCTGGTGAATCCGATAAAAGTATTCAGTGCAGAAGAATATAAAAAGCAGGTACCTGCAGTAGGTGGAGTGTTGGATGATGGCGGTGGAAATACAGACTGGCAAAAAGAAATCACCAGAACTGCTGTTACACAAAACCATAATCTTACATTGAGTGGCGGTGCTGACAAGCTCACGTATTACGCCTCTTTCGGTATGCAAAAACAGGAAGGTATTATCAAGTTTAATACACTTGATCGTTATACCGGCCGTTTTAATGCAACACAGAAATTCTTAGATGATAAGCTCACGGTAGAAGTAAATCTGAATGCCACTGGTACCAGTAATGTAAGGCCTCCTATTTCCGGTGTTATAGGCGATGCATTATCGAACAATCCAACGTATAAAGCATATGCGGCAGATGGCAGTCCGGCACAATACACCAATATCAATAACCCATTGCAATCTTTTACACTGGATAAAGATATTACCAAGATCAACCGTGTGATTGGTAACATTACTCCTTCATTGAAACTTGGTAAAGGCTTGATCTATAAATTGAATTTTGGTGTGGATCATTCAACCGGTACACGCGATTTCCAGGCGCTTCCAAATGCTGTTCCTCAACGCGATGGCAGACTGGAAACTTTTTATACCATCAACAGAAATATATTGATTGAAAACTATATTACTTATAACACCAATTTTAAAGAACATTCCATCACGGCGCTAGCAGGTCATTCATACCAGAAAATTTTCTTACAGGGTAGAAATTACAGCATCAATCGTTTCCCTATTTCACCTGTGGAGCCTCAGTATAACCCCGGACTTGGACAGGAGTTAACACTCGCGGCCAACAGACCTGGTGGATATGCCATTAATAACGAATTACAATCGTTTTTTGGTCGCGTCAATTATCAATTCAAAAACAAATACCTCGCAACTGCAAATCTGCGTGCTGACGGATCATCGAAATTTGGCTCCAACAATAAGTATGGTATCTTCCCATCCTTCTCTTTAGGCTGGAAAATATCGGAAGAGGATTTTATGGAGAAGTCGGTGTTCAGCAGCTTGAAATTACGTGCTGGTTGGGGACAAACAGGTAATCAGGAAATTCCTTCCAAAATCACACAGGCTTTGTATACATCGTCTGTGTCTGCAACTACCAGTTATCCATTGTCCGGAAGCGGACCTTATCCTGCAGGTACCACATTCTCACGTTTAGCCAATCCGGATATACAGTGGGAAGTATCAACACAAACAAATATTGGTATCGATTTTGGTTTATTTGATGGTGCTCTTTCAGGTAGTCTGGATGTTTTCAGAAAAATGTCAGACAATATCCTGCTGGAAGTAATTCCTGCTGATCCTGTTCAGCCAGCGGGTAGTTTCTGGACCAATGTAAAAGATATGAATATCGAAAACATGGGTCTTGAGCTGGAGCTTGAATACCGCAAAAAAACAAAACGTGGTCTTAACTATTCAGTAGGTGGTAATGTAAGTCTGATGAAGAATACGGTTACCAATTCTCCCTACACTGTTATTCCTTCCGGCTCCGCATCGGGTTCTGGTTTAACATCGGCTACCATTAATGGTTATGTAAACAATGAACCAATTGGTACATTTTACCTGCGCGAGTTTATCGGGTTCGATAATAATGGTCTGAGTCGTTATCGTGATGTGGATGGTGATGGAGTAATAGGCGACAAAGACAGGGTGGCAGCGGGTTCAGCATTACCTAAAATGATGTATAACATTTCGGGTACCGTAGCTTTCAAAGGATTTGATGCCGCCATTAATTTCAATGGAGCTTCGGGCAATAAAATATATGACAATACAGCCAATGCCAATTTTTATAAACTGCGTTTGTCAAAAGGAATCAATACCACTGCTGAAGCTGTAGCAAATTCACAGGAGTCGATAAACAATGCCGCACCGGTAAGTACGCGTTTTCTGAAAGATGCTTCTTTCCTGAGGTTGAATAACCTCTCTCTAGGTTATTCATTTAATACAACCAAAATGGGAATCAGTAAATGGGTTTCTGCATTGCGTTTATCTGTAACTGGCCAAAACCTGTTTGTGATTACCAAGTATGATGGTTACGATCCGGAAGTAAACACAGACAGAACCATCAATGGTGTTTCATCTTACGGTATTGATTATTTAAGCTATCCAAGAGCGCGTTCTATCGTATTTGGATTAAACGTATCATTCTAAAATTCAGGTATCATGAAAAAATATTCATTTCAAATTATATTACCGGCATTGCTTGTACTACTTTTTACAGGATGCAGTAAATTAGAAGAGAAAGTGCTGGATGAAACTTCAGTAACTGGACAAACACAAAAACAAATTGCAGATGGTTTGATAGCGCCGGTATATGCAAGACTACCGGATCTGTTCAGACATACTACTTATTTTGCGCTGCAGGAAATATCAACTGATGAAGCCATTCTGCCCTATCGCGGAGGAACAGACTGGGGTGATAATGGTATTTACATCTCCTTACACCGCCATGAAACAGCATCCAGCGACCCTAACGTACGTGAAACATGGAACCTGATTTCGCAGGGTTTGTCAAGAGCCATTACGGCCCTGAGTTCTTTAAAAGACAATACCGATCCGAACGTGAAATTGTATATGGCAGAAGCAAGAGCCATGCGTGCATTTTATAACTGGATGAGTCTTGATCTTTTCGGACTGGTATTTGTAAAAGATGATCCGGGTGCAGTATCAAAAATTATCAGAGGTACTGAAGCTGTTGATTACCTGAAAAAAGAACTGACTGAAACAGAACCATTGCTGGATAATAGCACTGGCCCTGGAAGGATGACGAAAAATGGAGTGCTTGGTTTATTGGCGAGACTGCATTTGAATGCACCTGCCTATCGTGATATCTATGCGCAGACATTTACTTTTCCAACAGCAGATATGGATGAAGTGATTAAATATTGTGATCTCGTGATTAATTCAGGAACACATGCATTATCGGCTGATTATTTTTCCATTTTCAGTGATAATAACCATACCAATAAAGAATTGGTATTTGCAGTGGATCAGCGTGCTGATTTAAACGGACATAATCGTCTGGCTTATTTTTCTTTGTCAGGCGACCAGTTTCCGTTGCCACAGTTTCCTGCTGCAAATGGTACCGACGGACCCGGTATTACCCCTGAATTTTACCGCACATGGGTAAATGCTTACACACTCGATCCCGCATCGGCTGATCCCAGGTTTTTTAAATCGAATGTGGGTATGAATACCAATCCCGCTGATTCCTGTGTTACAGATTTTCATATAGACAGAGGAATTCTTCGTGGTCAGCAATATGGATTGATTCGCAAAAGCGGTGCTTTTGTAAAATGCGCCAATGGTAATTTTAAAGTAGGTCCATTATTCAATGATACGAGAAACAGACCCACTGTTCCGGTTGTGTTTACAGAGATGATTGATTTCACCACAGCAGGTAGTGGGTATTCAACCGGTTATCGTGTAGAGAAATATGAATTCAGCAGAAAATCGGCGAGCGGAAGAAATTTTGGTGAAGCAGATATTTCCATCATCCGTCTGGCAGATATCTACCTGATGAGGGCTGAAGCTAAATTAAGAAAAGGAGATGCCGCAGGAGCATTGGCAGATGTAAATACAGTGAGAATGTCGAGAACGGCGTATGCGGTGAAGCCAACACCATTAACTGCGGTAAGTCTTGATATCTTATTCAGAGAACGTGGATTTGAATTCTATTGGGAGATGAACAGAAGAACAGATATGATACGTTTTGGAAAATATGAAGGCATCTGGACAGAAAAGAATAATACAGACCGGAATAAAAGATTGTTTCCTATTCCTCAGACTGCTATTGACGGTGCCGCAAATTTACCAGGCTACCTAAAACAGAATCAAGGGTATTAAAACAGCGTTATAGTTAATTTTCAAAGGGGAAAGTAATTGCTTTCCCCTTTTTATTATCCTTCAATGATTAACCCATATTTGTTCAACAAACCCTGAACCGTAGCCAGTGAAAACTTTGCTTTTTTCAGGTCATTGTTTTCGGGATCGATAGAAAAATTAAACGCCCCGCGAAAATCTGCTTTGCTGAGTGAAGTATGATCAAAACGGGCATTGGTAAAATCAGAACCCGTAAAAACAGCTTCGGTAAGAATAGCTTCTGTAAAATCTACTTCTGTGAGGTTACAATCTTTAAAAACGATGCCGGGTATTTTTCGCTCAAAAAAATTGGAGAAATTGAGTGAGCAGTTTTCAAAATAAGGAGTGAACATAACGCGGTGACAGTGTTCAAAACTAATTCCCATCATCTTGCAGTCCATAAATTTCACTTCGCTGAAAGAAGTATTGATCAATTCAATGCGATCGAGGTTGCAATGGTGAAATTCACATTCAAGAAAACGGAAATCAGATAAATTGGTACCGCTAAAATTGCCATGAAGAAAGCTGCATCCTTCATAAGTGCCGGGTGTTAACTGAACCGGCTCCGATGATTCGAATTCATAAACCTTGTCCTCGAAATAGGCAGTATTCATGCGTATAAAGTAAGTAAACGGGATGAGGGGCTAGAATGTGGTTAGCCATTTTGCTGCACAGTAGCGCTACTATGAATGGCCGCACTCATTTCTTTAATGAGTGAAGGATCTTTCTCAATAGCGTTGCCCACCACAATTACATCGGCACCAGCTTTACAGTTGCGATATGCTTTTTCCGGATCGGTAATACCGCCACCAATGATTAAAGGGGCTTCAATATGACGCGCCACTTTTTCAATCATGGTTTCGTTGATGGGGCGTTTGGCACCACTGCCGGCATCCATATAAATCAGTTTCATCCCCAGCATTTCGCCTGCCATAGCAGTACACATGGCAATTTCGTTTTTGTCGGCCGGAATAGGGGTGGCGTTGGAAATATAGGAAACGGTTGTAGGAGCCCCGCCATCAATCACCATATAGCCCGTAGGCATAATTTCCAGACCACTCTTTTTTACGAAAGGGGCGCTTATAACGTGCTGACCAATCAACAGTTCGGGGTTACGACCAGAGATCAATGAGAGATATAGCAGTGCATCTGCATATTTGCTCACCTGCGAAGGGGAACCGGGAAACAGAATCACGGGAATATCGCAGGCAGCTTTAATCTGCTGGATACATTCATCCAGGTGGCTGGAAATAACCAGACTGCCACCTACAAAGAAATAGTCCACTTTAGCTTCAAGAGATAGCGCCACCAGTTGTTCAATACTGTTGCCATCAACCTTATCGGGGTCGATCAGCACCGTAAAGGATTTCCTGCCGGAGCGCTTTCTTTCTGCCAATTGTTGATATAAAACCTGCTTCATTCAGTACAAAATGGATGCTCCTGCAAAAATGCAGAAAAGTTTTTGTTTAAGACGCTAAACGACTGATTGTTTCGCATTTATTTGAAAGATAATGTGTTGAACCTGTTTCGCAGCCTGAAACCTCTGGTTTTTTTGTCATTTTAGCGCTTAATGATTTACGAAAAATTCCCCATTAAACAAACCTTCGCCCCAAAAAATCTTTCCCACAACGGGGGATATTGCAGGAAATTCAACCCTGATTTGGCCTGTGAAATAATCCACATTCTTTATTCACAAGCTGTGCATATTTACGGTCTTGGTTTATCAGTTTGGAAAGATATTTTCGTCAACCGCTTAACATTTCGTTAATCCGCCGGACCCATTAAATAACCGCTAAAACCAGCACCGCATTATGGCTACTACCCGCTCTAAGAAAGGCTTGCAATTCGGGCGCCGCTTCACCAAAGAAGGCGTAAGCCCCTATGATCAGTTTGAATATGATTACAGAGATTCTGTGATCAAGAACCCCAATGGTGAGAAAGTATTTGAGATGAACAATGTGGAGGTTCCCAAACAGTGGAGCCAGATAGCCACCGATATCCTTGCGCAGAAATATTTCCGTAAGGCAGGTGTTCCGCAGCCAGATGGTTCTGTAGGAAGAGAAACAAGCGTAAAGCAGGTAGCACACCGTATGGCCCAGTGCTGGCGCGTATGGGGAGAGCGTTATGGTTATTTCGCTTCAGAAAAAGATGCACAAATATTTTATGATGAGCTGGTGTACAGCATCCTCAATCAGGCTTGCGTACCCAATTCACCACAATGGTTCAATACCGGCTTGCATGAAGTATATGGTATTACCGGAAAACCACAGGGTCACTACTATGTAGATGCCAAAGATGGTAAACTGAAAAAATCAAGCAATGCCTACGAGCGTCCCCAGCCACATGCCTGCTTTATCCTGAGCGTAAGCGACGATTTAGTAAATGAAGGCGGTATCATGGATCTGTGGACCCGTGAAGCACGTATTTTCAAATATGGCTCAGGTGTGGGTACCAATTTCTCCCAAATCCGTGGCGGCGGTGAAAAACTGAGTGGTGGCGGTACCTCCAGTGGTCTGATGAGCTTCCTTAAAATTGGTGACCGTGCGGCCGGTGCCATCAAAAGCGGTGGAACAACACGTCGTGCGGCGAAAATGGTGTGTCTGGATCTCGATCACCCAGAGATCATGGAATTCATCAACTGGAAAGTAGAAGAAGAAAAGAAAGTGGCAGCACTGGTATCTGCCGGTTATGATAACAGTTACGAAGGAGAAGCATACGCAACCGTATCCGGACAGAACTCTAATAACTCTGTTCGTATTCCCAACAGTTTCTTTAAAGTACTGGAAGAAGATGGTGACTGGGAACTGAAAGCACGTACCGATGGTCGTACCATGAAAAAAATTCCTGCACGTGAAGTATGGGAAAAAATATCTTATGCTGCATGGCGCTGTGCTGACCCTGGTACACAATATGATACTACCATCAACGAATGGCACACTTGTCCGAAAGGCGGTCGCATCAATGCATCGAACCCCTGTTCGGAATATATGTTCCTCGATAATACTGCATGTAACCTCGCATCTATCAACCTGCGTAAGTTTCATGATGATGATACCAATATATTCGATGTAGAAGGTTTTGAATACACTACCCGTCTCTGGACCACTGTACTGGAAGTTTCTGTACTGATGGCACAGTTTCCTTCAAAAGAAGTAGCGCAACTGTCTTACGATTATCGTACCCTCGGTTTGGGTTTCGCTAACCTCGGTTCTATGCTCATGGTAAGCGGTATTGCCTATGATAGTGAAGAAGCCCGCGGTATTGCAGGTGCTATTTCTGCTATCATGACTGGTGTAGCATACAAAACATCTGCTGAAATGGCTTCCTTCCTCGGTGCTTTTGATAAGTATGAGGAAAACAAAGAAGATATGCTACGTGTAATGCGTAACCACCGTGCAGCAGCTTACGATGCTGAAGAAGCATATGTAGGACTGGAAATAAAACCTCAGGGAATCAAAGCAAAATATTGTCCAGATTACCTGTTGAAAGCAGCTACCAAAGCATGGGATGATGCTGTTCAACTGGGTGAGCAACACGGTTACCGCAATGCACAAACAACCGTAATTGCACCAACCGGAACCATTGGTCTGGTAATGGATTGCGATACTACTGGTGTAGAGCCTGATTTTGCATTGGTGAAGTTTAAAAAATTATCTGGTGGTGGATATTTCAAAATCATCAACCAGTCTGTACCACAGGCATTGAAAAACCTGGGTTACAATGAACAGGAAGCAAAAGCGATAGAATTATATGCAGTAGGTGCCGCTTCATTTGAAGGAGCTCCTCACATCAATAATGAATCTTTGGCAGCTAAAGGATTTACTACTGAAGAAATTGCTAAACTAAATGGTGCTGCAAAATCAGCATTTGAAATAGGCTTCATCTTCAACCGCTTTACTTTGGGCGATGAGTGCATGCAGCGTCTAGGTTTTAAAGAAGAACAATATGCCGACTGGAGCTTTAACCTGCTCGAAGCATTAGGCTTTACAGAAGACCAGATTGATGCAGCCAACGATTATGTATGTGGTACCATGACCATTGAAGGCGCACCATACCTGAAAGATGAACACCTGACGGTATTTGACTGCGCCAACAAATGTGGTAAGAAAGGAGAGCGTTATATACACGCTTACGGACATATCCGTATGATGGGTGCTTGTCAGCCATTCCTGAGTGGTGCTATTTCAAAAACCATTAACCTGCCACATGAAGCATCTGTAGAAGAAATTGCAGATTGTTATTTACTGAGCTGGCAGTTAGGTTTGAAAGCCAATGCACTGTACCGCGATGGATCTAAACTGAGTCAGCCGCTGAGTAATAAGTCTGATAAAAAGAAGAAAGAGGAAGATTCAAGCGACAAGTCGCAAGCTGCAAGTGAGGAAACTCCTGTTGCCGAAACTGCATCAAATATTGTAGATCTGAGTCAGTTGACTGTTGAAGAGTTATTGGAAGAAGTTCAGAAGCGGATGAATGCTTCTATTGACACAACTTTGAAACGTCAGTTATCACATATTGTAGAGAAGAAATCATTACCGGCCAAACGTCGTGGTTTTACACAGAAAGCGAAGATAGGCGGACAGGTGATTTTCTTACGTACCGGTGAATATGCAGACGGAACATTAGGTGAAATCTTTATCGACCTGGCCAAAGAAGGTTCAACCCTCCGCAGCTTTATGAACTGTTTTGCTATTGCTATTTCAGTTGGCCTGCAATATGGTGTACCATTGGAAGAGTTTGTAGAGAAATTTGTGTTCACCAAGTTTGAGCCATCAGGTATGGTAGATCATCCGAATATCAAAACAACTACTTCACTGGTTGACTTTGTGTTCCGCGCACTGGCATACGAATACTTAGGCAGAACAGATCTGGTGCATGTACTGGATCGCCCCACCATCGGTAACACCGGCGAAGATGATGGCGATGCTACCTTACTCGGTAAACCGGAATTGAGCAGTGTACGTATAACCGCACCATCTGCCAACGCCACACCTGCTGCCCAACCTCAGAAATTACAAAGAGCCGCTGCTTCCATAAAAGCAGAATCTGGCGGACTGGATGCTGTTAACGCCGCTGCTAAAAACATGCAGAGCGATGCTCCGGCCTGTAATACCTGCGGACACATTACCATTCGTTCGGGCACCTGTTACAAGTGTTTGAACTGTGGTAACAGTATGGGATGTAGTTAATTGTTGGTCAGGCGACCAACAATGGCCGATAAGATGAAATTGTTAGTAAATACAATAAAAACCGCCTGCTGATTTCAGCGGCGGTTTTTTGTTTCCTATATCGCAACGAAATTAAAGAATCGGCAAACTTTTGTAAGGATTCTCTCTATCCACCGTCTATCCGGCAAATTGCCTGATATGAAAATCTATATATGGCTTTTTTGTGCTGCCATTGGATTAACTGCCTGTACAAAAGAAAGCGAAGCACTCAAAACAGCATTACAAAATAATAATCCCCCCGTTACTGCTCCTTTACCTGTTCAGCCTGCGTTAAAACGTGGTTTATTGTACCCCACGTCAGGCATACAGGTAATGGGGGTAGTGAAAATTATACAACAACCTTCCGGATTACAGGTACAACTCGATAGTTTTTCTGTGAGTGCAGGTCCAGACTTAAAAGTATACCTCTCTCAGGCTGCCACACCCGGTAATCATTTGAACCTCGGTAATCTTCAGTCAAATACCGGTACGCAGTATTACAATATTCCTGCAGGAACGAACCTTTCCGCTTACTCATTTGTACTTATTCATTGTCAACAATACAATCACCTCTTTAGTTATGCAAGTATTCAGTAAAAAATATAGTATTCTGCTAAGTCTGATAGTAGTAGTGGTTGCCAATAATCATTTATTGGCACAGGGTTGCAGTGATGCAGGATTTTGTACCATCCCTTTGCGTCCGGCAGCAGTGAGTAAAAATAATATACAAACAGAGCTGGCTTATTTACAAGGAGAGGAAAATACAAGTTTGGCTACTTTATCATTGAGTTATTCAAGGCAATTGTCTAAACAACTGCAATGGGATAATAAGCTGGTACTCGCATATGTAAATGGAAATTATGGTTCAGTATATAACCTGGGCGATTTTTATTCTACACTTCGATATGGTGTTAAAACTGCATCGGGAAAAATGGTGCATTTATTAGGAGGTATTAAACTGCCGTTTAATCAGTCGAATCTAAAAATCGGGAATGTGTCTCTACCCATGGTTTACCAGACCAGTTTAGGAACCTATGATCTGGTTGCGGGTGCAGCATTTGGTGTTGGTAAACTGGATATGAATGTTGCGTTTCAATTGCCTGTACTACAACAAAACCGAAACAGTTTTATTAAAGAGCAGGCTCCATTACTGGGCGATTTTCCAACGACCAATTTATTCAGAAGAAAAGCGGATGTATTATGGCGGGTAGGTTATCCGTTGAAATCGCAAACAAAAAAATGGAGTTTTAATCCCAACCTGTTGGCTATTTATCATTTGGGCGAGGATAGCTATGAAAATGTATTTGGCAGACGTGAAAACATCAATGGTTCATCGGGGCTAACACTGAATGCCAATTTGCAGATAGGATATCAGATCAGTCAACATAAGTCACTACAGATAAGTCTTGCAACACCATTTGTAGTTCGTGATACAAGACCCGATGGCTTAACACGTTCCTTTGTTGCTTCGGTGGCCTACCAGTTTGGATGGTGAGCTGCTTTTATTAACTTTCTCATTCCCCTTCAATAAATTCAGGGCAGGCGTTATTTCTCTGTTCTCCAAAGGAGTCCTTTGGACCTCTATTCCTCTGTTTCCCCTGAGAATGTGTATAATTAAAATACAGGCTACTCCGCCTGCGATTGAGACTACGCATGATTCGTAGTGACTATCTATAAATTGTGTATCGAAGAAAGGTTGCGCTAATAAAAGTTTCTAAAAATAGAAACTAATGTTTAATTTCACAACCTAATGACATGCGGTATTTCGAAACGCGTTTCCTCCGGGAAGCGGATGAGTATTTGGCTTCACTTGATAGGAAAGCACTTAAAAAACTGTTGTTTAATATAGACCTGGCGGAACAAACCAATGATCCTAGGTTGTTCAAAAAATTGCAACAGGATATATGGGAATTCAGAACATTATATCGGGGTTCGCAAATACGATTATTGGCATTTTGGGACAAAACTGCAAGCGAAGCAACGCTTGTTATAGCCACACATGGCTTTATTAAAAAAACAGACAAAGTGCCATCAGGTGAAATAAGCAGAGCTGTAAGGCAGAGAGAACTATATTTTGAAAACAAAACTTAAATGAATTGATATGGCAAAAGCAGGAATGAAAACATACACCCTTGCCGATATGAAAGATAAATATATCGGTAGAAGAGGAACCAAAGAAAGAGAGCAGTATGAATATGAACTCAGTATGGAGTTGGTAAGCCGAATGATCAAGCAGGTAAGACAGCAACGCAACCTTACCCAGGAGCAGTTAGGAGAATTGGTGGGTGTTCAAAAAGCACAAATATCAAAACTTGAAAGTAATGCCAACAGCGCTACAATAGATACCATTGTGCGGATATTTACAGCCATGAAAGCCAGTGTACGTTTTAGTGTACAGGTAGATGCTCATGTAATACAGTTAAGCTGAGCGTTTCAACAGAAACCTTGGTTTCAATATAATTGATATATTCAAATTATGAATAGATGCTTTTCGTTAATATGTATCCTAATATTCTTTAACATTTCGATACAAGCTCAGTTAAATTATAACAAGCAACCTGTGGTTAACCCATCTGAAGTAGTAAAAGGGATGATGAACTGGTTAACGTATCAAAGAGATCATTTAATCTGGTCCGAGGATTATGTTTCCCTTGATACGTCGTTTAAAGTAATGCCAAGGCTTCAGTTTTTGGAGCATTTAACAACAGGACGTTTTCTACCATTGAAAATCAAAACAGATAACGGAACACCTTGTTACCAACTACACAGTTTAGATCAATTTGTGGATCAGGAAATCGTTGCGGCCATACAATATTCGGCTGAAATATTGTTACGCTATGCTAAAATGGAAGGAATGGAATTGCCAGACTTTAACTTTGTTGACTTGGACAAAAACATTTATAATAATGAGACAGCAAGAGATAAAGTAGTGGTATTGAATTGCTGGTTTGTTAATTGTGGCCCGTGTGTGAAAGAAATGCCCGACCTTAATCAACTCGTTAAAAAATTTAAAAAACGAAAGGATGTTATATTTCTGGCTTTGGCGTTTGACCATGAAAAAGACATCAGAAACTTTTTAACGAAAAATACTTTTGATTATAAGATTGTTCCTGAAAAGAAAGACTACCTGATGAATGTGCTTAAGATTAGTGGTTACCCAACACAGTTAGTAATAAACCGGCAAGGAAAGATTGTTAAAGTAATTGAATCAAGTAAACTCAGCGAACTTGTCAATATCCTGAATGCGGAACTAAATAAATAACTCCTAATTCCAATCATCATTGCGAATTGGAGGTAAGCGACATGTTTTTTTGAGTTCTATTAGTATAAAAATACAGCGCTTCGTCTGCGAGTTAACTTTTGGAAAGTTTTGCATGTAGTCAGTCATGCTATTTTATTTGCTGCTAATAGGTTCAACAAAGCGGCTATTTGTTATCCTTTCATATTCCTTATTTCTCTGTTCCTTATTCCTCTGTTCTCTTACCCTGCCCAACCTTCCCGATCGAGACTACGATAATGAATAGCTTCCGCCAAATGTTCCGGCTGTATATCAGCACTGCCCGCTAAATCAGCAATCGTTCTGCTTACTTTTAAAATACGGTCATAAGCACGGGCGCTGAGGTTTAATTTCTCCATGGCACGCTTGAGTAAGTTTTCACCCACATTGCTAATGCGACAAATTTCTCTTAATTGTTTACTACTCATCTGTGCATTGGCATACACACCATTCTCACCATTATATCGTGCTGCTTGTAGTTCTCTAGCTTTAATGACCCTTTCACGAATGGTAGCAGAATCTTCTCCATTTTGTTGATTACTCAGTTCACCGAAAGCAACGGGCGTTACTTCTACATGCAGATCAATTCTATCTAATAACGGACCAGATACTTTATTTAAATATTTCTGAACGATACCCGGTCCGCAGGTACATTCTTTTTCGGGGTGGTTATAATAACCGCAAGGGCAGGGATTCATCGACGCAATCAACATAAAATTGGCAGGAAAATCCAGTGCAATTTTTGCCCTTGAGATGGTGACCCTTCTTTCTTCCATCGGCTGGCGCATTACTTCGAGCACTGTTCGTTTAAATTCCGGCAATTCATCCAGAAATAAAACACCATTATGCGCCAGTGAAATTTCACCGGGTTGTGGTACACCTCCGCCACCTACCAATGCCACATCGCTGATGGTATGATGCGGAGAACGGAAAGGACGTTTACTGATGAGTGAACTATGTTCTGGTAATTTACCCGCCACACTGTGAATCTTGGTTGTTTCCAATGCTTCCTGTAAACTGAGTGGTGGTAAGATTGTAGGAAGTCTTTTGGCCAACATGGTTTTACCGGCACCCGGCGGACCAATCAAAATAGCGTTATGTCCACCAGCAGCTGCAATCTCTAAAGCGCGTTTGATATTTTCCTGTCCTTTCACATCTGTAAAATCAAATTCAAACTGGTACTGATCGCCAAAAAATTCTTCGCGTGTATTTACTACGACCGGTTGCAGACTGTTTTCATCTGTAAAAAAATCAACCACATCTCTCAAATGTTCAACGCCATATACCTGCAGGTTATTAACCATGCCGGCTTCACGTGCATTGGCTTTGGGAACAATCAATCCTTTAAACCCTTCTTTGCGGGCCTGTATGGCAATGGGCAATGCGCCTTTAATAGATTGTATGCTTCCATCCAGACTCAACTCACCCATGATTACATAATCCTTCAGCAACTCCGCATTCTCCAATTGCTCACTCGCACCCAGAATGCCAAGTGCAATGGGCAGGTCGAATGCTGAACCTGATTTACGAATGTCTGCCGGTGCCAGATTTACCACAATCTTGGTTCTCGGCATATCGAAATTATTGGTCTTGATGGCGCTTTCTGTTCTCTGCAGGCTTTCTCTTACAGCATTATCAGGCAGTCCCACAATCTGGTAGCCTTGTCCGGCACTCACATTTACTTCAATCGTAATGGTGATGGCTTCTACACCATAAACAGCACTGCCAAAGGTTTTTACAAGCATGGTATTAAAGTCAAAAGTGAAAGGTGAAAAGTGAAATGGCTGGGGGAAGATAAAGCACCCGGGAATAGCAAAAACAAAACAGGTAGATATACGGAGTAAAAACACCTGATTTGATGGCTGATGTCGGATGTAGGATGTCTGATTTGAGTACACTTCGTGTGGTGCGTAGTGACTTGTCTTAGTTTTAAATAAAAATGAAAATGAACAGAAAAACTTTAGGAGAACGGGTGAAGCAATTTAATGTAGCAGTTATTAAACTTTGTGAGTTATTGCCAAGAAATGCAATTGGATTTGAACTTAGCAAACAACTAATTCGTTCTGTCGGATCTGTTGGTGCAAATTATAGAGCCAGCGTAAGGGCAAAATCCAAAGCAGATTTTATTTATAAAATACAGATTGTACTTGAGGAAGCTGATGAGTCGCATTATTGGCTAGAAGTTATTCAACAGTTAGGTTTAGTTGACAGCCCCACATTAAATGTATTAGTCCAGGAGGCTTATGAGCTTACAGCCAAAACTGCCAAATCAAACATCAAAAAATAAATCCGACATCCGACATCAGACATCTGGTTCTAGAGTTTCTCCAGCAACTCAACCACCCCTTCCTTTCTGAGTATCAGATATCCCAGTCTGTCGTTGCTGATGCCTTCTTTGAGTTGATAGCTGAAAATTAGTTCATCATCACTCACACTTGTTTCAAAGTAACGGAACTGTATATTGCTGAATTGTTGCAGTGGTTCACCGATTTCGTATAAATGAGTAGATAGAATAAATAGTACATTTTTCATTTTCCGCAAACCTTCAATAACGGTTGTACTACATTTCATGGCATCCTGTACATTAGTGCCTTTGAAGAGTTCGTCAATCAGTATAAGCCAGTTTTTCCCATCGCTTATTTTTTCTATTGTATTTCGTATTCTTTGTACTTCATTGAAGAAATAACTCTCACCTTTAATAATATTGTCTACTACATTGATATTACTCAATAAGCCATCAAATAAACTCAATTGCATTTGTTTTGCCGGAACGCCCATGCCCAAATGAGCGAGATAAACATTTATACCTACAGCTTTAATAAATGTACTCTTGCCAGCCATATTGGCACCTGTTAGGAAAAGAAAATTTTTATCTCTGCTCATATCCACATCATATGATACTGGTAGCTGTAATAAAGGATGATACAATCCGGTAGCTTCAATATAGGGCTGCTCAGATTTACGTACTTCCGGAAAACTGAACTCATATTTTTTGCAGGCAATACTTAATGATAAAAAAGCATCAATGCGGCTATAAATATCGATCAGTTCATAAAACTGGTTCTTGTAATGAGAGCGTATAAAATTTGCATAGTGTAGTATTTTCCAGTTACTCAATCCTTCTTTTGACTGTGTACTCATTTCGGGAATAACTCCTTTGTTCAGGAGCATTTCAATTCTTTCTGCCCATATGCGCAACTGCATACTAGAACAGTTTTCTTTCAGTAGCCTTGTAATTTCATTCATGCCTTTCACAAAGTCAATACAATGTGAAATGGTATAACGTGTTAATGAAAAATCAGGAGCATTGAATATTTTATAGAAAAAGCTGTTGATAGCATTCGGCTGTGTTGGATATTTATTGATCTGCGATTCATAAAATCGGGCAATAACCATTACTGTTCCATTGGTGATACTAACAGGCCAGCGATCAATTAAAGGAATAAGATCACGTATGGTTTGCTGGTTGCTTTCAATGGCTTCTACTGTCGATAAAGGTTTAGCCAGCATATCATACAAATATTCTCTTCCTCCACTGGTATGTGTATGGTCAAGAAAATGTACAACTGATAGTTCTTCCTCATTGTGAAAAATAGAGAGGTCGGCAAGTGTAGTTTTGTCTATCTGCATGTGCTAAAGTTAGGTAGTTAGGTAGTTAGGAAGACCGAAAGTCGGAAAGTCCGGAAGACCGAAAGATGGCTGTACCGGAGATATTATCTTCAAACTTCCGGACTTTCCGACTTTCGGTCTTCTTTTTCTCCTATCGTTCAAACGCCAGTCTCATTCCTTTCTTAGATTCATCAAACAGTCCTTTTCCATACACTGGGTGCCCATTTACAAATGTGTAGTTGATGGTGGCAGGCAGAACCTGTCCTTCAAGTGGACTCCATCCACATTTGTAAAGAATATTATCTTTCTGAATGGTGTATCCTTCATTCATATTTACCAGTACAAGATCAGCATAATAGCCCTCTCTGATAAAACCTCTTTCTTTAATCTGAAAACAGGTGGCTACAGCATGACTCATCTTTTCCACCACTTTCTCCAGACTTATTTTTCCTTCTTTCACATAATGCAGCATCAGTCCGAGCGAATGCTGTATTAATGGTAAACCTGCATGTGCATGTTCATAGTCTTCCTGTTTTTCTGCCCAGGTATGTGGAGCATGATCGGTGGCAATTACATCGAGTCTGTCGTCGAGTAAAGCCTCCCATAATGCCTTACGGTTATGTGCTGCTTTGATAGCGGGGTTACATTTAATCTGGTTGCCTAATCTTGCATAATCATCACTGGTAAAATGCAGGTGATGTACGCATACTTCTGAAGTAATTCTCTTTTCCGATAATGGCAGCATATTGCCAAACAATTGTAATTCCTTTTCAGTAGTGATGTGTAAGATGTGTAAACGCGAATTGTATTTTTTAGCGTACTGAATGGCTTTGAAAGAAGATTCAAAACAGGCTTCTTCATTACGGATGATGGGATGATCGGAAGGCTCCAACTTCCCTTTTTGAGCCTTGAGCGCCTGTAAATTATTTTTAATAATACTTTCTTCTTCGCAATGTGTGGCGATCAATAGCTCCGACCCGGCAAATACTTTTTCCAGTACCAGCGGACTATCCACCAATAAATTTCCTGTTGATGAACCCATAAATACTTTCACCCCACAGATCTGATTTTTCTTTTCATTCGTGCGTAATACTTCTTCAAGGTTATCGTTCGAAGTACCCATGAAGAAAGAATAATTGGCCAATGAAGTGTTTTTACCGGTTTCATATTTCTGCTCCAGCAACTCGTGTGTAAATGCGGGCGGACTGGTATTGGGCATTTCCATAAAGCTGGTAACTCCTCCTGCAACAGCAGCTTTTGCTTCGGTATAAATGGTGGCTTTATGGGTAAGTCCTGGTTCGCGAAAATGCACCTGGTCGTCAATAACACCAGGTAAAAGAAACTGGTTACTACCATCAATTTCGGTTACATTAACGGCAGGGTTGAGGTTGCTGCCTATCTGTTCAATCCGGGCATTTCTGATCCATACGTCGCCATACAGGATACTGCCTTCATTAACAATGCCCGTATTTTTAATGATATAATCTTTCATAAAATGAGTTGCCTTTTAGCAAGCAACGCAATTTATTACATCATTGGCACTAAACCTTAATCTTCGAGGTGAATAGAGAAAATGATCATGCGCGACTGTATCTTATCCAGTACATTAGAAAAACGAAGCGTGGGATCGTATTGATGGATATTTGATAATCCGTAACTGAACTTTATTTCAGGGGAAACCGTTACAAAAGGCAGGTAAAAATTAAAACCGATACCGGTTTCAAAACCAAAATCGTTTCTTTTGAGTTTCAGCAAATCTTCCGATAAACGGGCAGCTGAGTTACTTGAAAGGTCTGTATCCAGTTTAATTCCGCCTAATAAATAAGTCCGGAAATTACCGATGCGATCGGAATTGAATTTAAAATGAAGTGGCAGGCTGATTAATGTTGCCGGCAGGGTTTGGCGTTGAAATGCTGCTTCACCGGGTCTTGGTTTTCCCAGGCTGTAATCGATGTATTTGGAACCACCAATGATTAACTGCGGGTTTGCCCTGAACTCCAGGTGATCGGACATTTTTACGGTTGCCAGCAGTCCCATGGTAATACCGCCACTAGACCCCGGTTGTACAGATAAAATAGAATCGTTTTGCAGGAACAGTGGCGATTTACTCTGGTGCAGGAATGAACTGTTATACCCAAGGGTAAGACCAAAATAATAGGGCAGGTCATCGTGATTAGGACGATGACGCTGTTTCTGTGCCGTTACAGCCAGTGTACAGGTAATAAAGAGAACGAGCAGGATTACTTGCTTCCGCAATAAATTGTGCATATGCCGAAACTGAGTTTTTTCAGATAAGTTTGAGTAAATCCTGCTGCATGCATAATATTTAAAAAGTTTTGCCCTTCGGGAAAGGCTTGAACACTATCGTTCAGGTATTGATAAGCATCTTTATTCTTCGCAAACAATCCACCCACACCCGGCGTAACCACATTGGTATAAAAATCACAGAGTTTTCTGAACAGCGGCTGACTGGGTCTTGAAAATTCAAGTACCACCAATTTGCCACCTGGTTTTAATACCCTGTACATTTCTGCAAGTCCTTTATCAAGGTGAGCGAAATTTCGTACGCCATAGGCTACCGTAACTGCATCGAAATGTTGATCGGGGAAATGAATGGTTTCGCTGTCGCCGGTTTGTAATTCTATTGCTTCATCCAACTCCAGTTTGGTGAGTTTTTCTCTTCCCAAAGCCAACATTCCTTCCGATATATCTATGCCAATGATCTTTTTAGGTTTCAGCATACGATGGGTCATAATGGCCACATCGCCTGTACCCGTTGCCACATCCAGTACCAACTGTGGCTGGATGGATTTCAACTGCCTGATGGCTTTTTTTCGCCACTGGATGTCGACACCCGCAGTCAGAAACCGATTTAAAAAATCGTACCTGAATGCGATGCTGTTAAACATTTCCGCCACCTGTTCCTTTTTGCCCTGTTCACTCCGCCGGTTAGGAACTACCTCATCATGCGCAAACTTTGCCATAAGGAAGCAAAGATATCGAATTCCGGTCTGAAGGTCAGCCATTGTTGGCTCTTTGACCCTAAAACAGGGGTTAATGTTTCGCAAATATTCAATTCAGGGCCTTCAGCCATATCTATATAGATACTTCAAAAGCCATAATCGCTTACTATCTTCGTTGGTAATGAGAGCCAGAATCTATAAATCTACCGGTAGTTGGTATGTAGCCAGGGGAGAAGACGGACAAACCTATCAGGCCCGTTTGAAAGGGGTAATGAAGATTGAGGGTATTACTTCCACCAATCCTATTGCCGTTGGCGATGAAGTAGAAATGGAGATTGAAGCGGTACAGGAAGAATCGGCCATTATTAGCGAAATTCATGACCGAAAAAACTATGTGGCCAGGGTCTCGCCTCATAATAAACACCAGCATCATATTATTGCCTCTAATCTAGACCAGAGTCTGCTTTTTGTAACGCTGAAAGAACCCAAAACTTCGCAGGGTTTTATGGATCGCTTCCTGATTTCTTGCGAGGCTTTTCATGTGCCTGCCATTATTGTTTTCAATAAAGCAGATATCTATAAGAATAAAGAGCTGGAAAAATTTGAACGACTCAAAGAGATTTATGAAGCCATTGGGTATACTGTTTTGTTGTGTAGCGTAACAGAACAAAAGGGTCTTGATGAAGTAAAAGCAATGCTGCATAATAAAATTTCTTTACTGAGCGGACATAGTGGTGTAGGTAAATCAACTTTTATCAACGCCCTCTTTCCTGAATTCAACCTGCGGACACAGGAAGTGAGTGGATGGAGTGGAAAAGGGATGCACACCACCACTTTTGCAGAAATGTTTGATTTACCTGGTGGTGGGCATATTATTGATACACCGGGTATCCGTGAACTCGGACTGGTAGATATTGAAAAGGAAGAGCTCGCACACTATTTTCCTGAAATGCGTGAACGAATGAATGATTGTCAGTTCAACAACTGCATGCACATTGAAGAACCCAATTGCGCTGTTAAAAAAGCGGTAGTAGCAGGAGAAATTTCAGAAGAAAGATATTTCAGCTATCGGGGCATTTTGGATACGATGGAGGAAACGTGAGAGGTAAGATGTGAAACGAAAGGGAAATCCTGTGTCTCTCTGTGCTCTCAGTGGCAATTCGTTTAAATATTTTTTGCCACTGAAGGCACAGAAGTACACAGAGAAATATCACCGTCTTTCTCACTTTTCACCTTTCACGTCTCACGTCTCACGTCTTCTCAATCCCTTCATTAACGCTTTGAAGAATAACCCCACAAACCTCATTTAGTTCTGCTGTTGTTATGGTAAGTGGTGGCGCAATTCTCAGCCTGTCTGGTGCAAAGAGGAACCAGTCGGTAATCAATCCATTTTTTACGCACTGGTGAACTATTTTCTGATTGGTTACGGCATCTTTAAACTGTAAAGACATCCATAGGCCATGAAGTTTTTTCTCAACGATAGCAGGATGATTCAGTTCCTCTCGTAATATTTTTTCTTTTTCTTTTACTTCATCAATCATGTTACTTCCAATCATAACTTCAAACGCTGCTTTACCTGCTGCACAGGAAACAGGGTGTCCGCCAAAAGTGGTTATATGTCCGAGAACGGGATCGTAGGTGAGGGTAGACATTAGTTTTCTGTCGGCAATAAAAGCACCCAATGGCATACCGCCGCCTAATGCTTTGCCCAGTAATAAAATATCAGGAACAATACCATATTGTTCGAAAGCCCATAGAGAACCTGTTCTGCCAAAGCCCGCCTGTATTTCATCAAATACCAGTAATACGCAATGCTCATCACATTTTTTTCTGATGGCTTGCAACCATTCTTTTTCAGGTGCAGTGATGCCACTTTCTGCCTGAACTGTTTCCAGTATTACACAGGCAACGGTGGAATCAATGGCAGAGAGTACGGCATCGTGGTTATATTCAAAATGATGAATGTCGGGTAATAAAGGCCTGAATGCATTTCGCCAGTATTCGCCACCCATGATGCTTAATGCACCTTGTGTACTGCCATGATACGCATTGTTGAAAGCGATGATCTTTGAACGACCAGTAACACGTTTGGCCAGTTTCATGGCACCTTCTGTGGCTTCAGCGCCACTATTGGTAAAGTAAACACAGTTGAGTGTTAATGGCAGGTGATCAGTTAACAGTGTGGCATATTGTACCTGTGGACTTTCAATAAACTCTCCATACACAATTAGGTGCATATAGGCAGCAGCCTGTTCCTGTACTGCTTTTACCACATCGGGATGGCTGTGGCCAATATTACAAACACTGAAACCTGATATTAAATCAACATATTTTTTCCCGTCAACATCCCATAAATGAATACCAGCAGCCTTTACCATTTCAATGCCAATGGGTGCCGGTGAAGTTTGCGCCACATGCTGCAGAAAAACTTGTCTGTTAGAAATACCACTCATTTTACTAACTTTCATTAAAGTTCAACAATCACTATTCGAAATTCGATATTTTATGCCAGTAATCCTTCCTGTTCTTGGTAAACATCCGCAATTTGGTGAAAACTGTTTTATTGCCCCCAATGCCACCATCGTGGGCGATGTAGTGATGGGCGATGAATGCAGTGTATGGTTCAATGCTGTCATTCGTGGCGATGTACACTATATCAAGATGGGGAATAAAGTAAACGTACAGGATGGAGCTGTTATTCATTGTACCTATCAGAAAAATCCAACCAATATTGGAAACAATGTTTCTATCGGTCACAATGCCCTGGTACACGGCTGTACCATACATGATAATGTGTTAATTGGAATGGGTGCTATTGTAATGGACCGCTGTGTGGTGCACAGTAATTCCATCATCGCAGCCGGGGCCGTATTATTGGAAGGTACAATAGTGGAAGCAGGCTGTATCTATGCTGGCGTGCCTGCCAAAAAAGTAAAAGATGTGTCGCAGGAATTAATTCACGGAGAAATAGACCGAATATCGAACAACTATGTGATGTACGCTTCGTGGTTTAAGTAGTTTATAGTTGATGGTCCATAGTCCATAGTAGGTATTTCTTACTATGGACTATGGACCATCAACTATAAACTATTAACATGGCCCCATTCTGCAAAAGCGACTATATAGCTTTTCGTAAATCGGAATGATATTTTTGATATCGAACCTGCAAGCCTGTTCATAGGCGGCGAGTTTCATGGTTTCCAGCTTTTGGTTGTCTTTCAATAGTTCAATTGCAAACTTACTCATAGAATCTACATCGCCCACATTGGCCATATAACCTGTTTCGCCCTGTATATTGATTTCGCTTAAGCCACCTGCATTGGAACTAATAACCACCGATTTGGCAGCCATGGCTTCCAGCGCAGCAAGTCCAAAACTTTCATATTCGGAAGGGAGCAGGAATACATCACTTACTGCAAGTATATCTTCCATCTGTTCCTGCTTACCAAGGAAGCGCACATCATCTTCAATACCAAGTTCGCGTGTGAGTTCTTCCATACCTGGACGTTCAGGTCCATCCCCAACCATCAGCAGTTTAGCAGGCATTTCTTTACGCACTGACGCAAATACATGAATGACATCTGCCACTCTTTTTACTTTCCTGAAATTGGATGCATGGATCAGAATTTTTTCGCCATTTGGGGCAATTACTTTACGGAATGCATCAATTGGTTTTTTATTAAAACGCTCCACATCTACAAAGTTGTAGATCACATCTATTTCTTTCTGGATCGGGAAAAATTTATAGGTTTCTTCTCTCAGGTTTTGCGACACCGCAGTAATGGCATCGCTTTCATTGAGTGAAAAAGTAACTACAGGCTCATAGGTTTTATCTTTTCCTACCAGTGTAATATCTGTGCCGTGTAAAGTAGTAATCACGGGTACATTACGGTTGGCTTTTTGTTTGACGATCTGCTTGGCCATATAAGCCGCTGACGCATGCGGAATGGCGTAGTGTACATGCAGTAAATCAAGATCATGGTTCATGATCACATCTACCATGGTACTGGCCAGGGCCACTTCATAAGGCGGATAATCAAACAGGGGATAAGTGGGTACCCTTACTTCATGATAAAAAATATTTGCATTAAATACATTTAATCTTACTGGTTGTTGATAAGTAATAAAATGTACCTGATGTCCTTCATCTGCCAGTGCTTTTCCCAATTCAGTTGCCAAAACACCGCTACCGCCAAAAGTTGGGTAGCATACTATTCCAATACGCATGTTTGTTACTTTTAAGTTGCAAATAGCTTATGGCATATAGTTATTACTATATGTCATAAACCATAAGCTATTCCTCCGCAATTAACAACAATTCCACGAATCCTGTTCTCCATTCATATAACTGGGAAAAACATGACAAATGATTAACTTTAACACTATGAAAAAAATATTTACGCTTTTGCTATTGTCTCCCATGATTCTGTGGGCGCAGCAGGAAGATGCTGCCATGATTAAAAAAATATCGGATGAAATATTACGTAATGGTAAGGCTTATGACCTGCTCTACCAGTTAACCAAACAGGTTGGGGGTCGTATTGCGGGTTCTCCTCAGATGTATAAAGCAGAATCCTGGGGTGAAAAAGCCTTGAAAGATATGGGTGCCGACCATGTATATCTGCAGGAATGTATGGTACCCCGCTGGGTACGCGGCGCCAAAGAAGAGGCGCGTGTAATAAGTATCGACGGTAAAGCCGCAAACAGAAAACTGGATGTACTGGCACTCGGTAATTCACTGGGTAATGGTAAACCGGTAACCGCAGCAGTGATAGCTTTCAACAGTTTTGAAGAAATGGAAAAAAGAAAAGCAGAAGTAAAAGGTAAGATCGTTTACTTCAACCATTCTTTTGATCCTACCAATATCAAACCTTTTGTATCGTATGGACAAACGGGAGTATCTCGTAGGGCTGGTCCGAGTGCTGCGGCCAAATATGGCGCAGTAGGAGTGATGATCCGCTCACTTACCGAATCAACAGCCAACGATCCGCATACGGGAAGTACCGGATATAATGACTCTTTCCCTAAAATTCCGGCTATTGCCATGGGGCCAAGAGATGCAGATTTTATCTGGGAGCTGAGTAAAAAATCAGGGGTTACCGTGACTATGAAAACGAGTGCCAGATTCTTGCCTGATACCATTGGGCATAATGTAATCGGAGAATTACGCGGAAGTACATATCCTGATGAGATTATCACCATTGGAGGACATCTTGATAGTTGGGATGTAAATGAAGGCGCACATGATGATGGTGCAGGTGTGGTGCATACCATTGAAGTAATGCGCGCATTTAAAGCCATTGGTTATACACCCAAACGAACCATTCGTTTTGTATTGTTTGCCAATGAGGAAAATGGTATGCGCGGAGGGAATAAGTACGCAGAAGTGGCAAAAGCTAAAAATGAAAAACACATTTTTGCGCTGGAAAGTGATGCAGGTGGATTTACACCAAGAGGTTTTGGTTTTACGGCACCCAAAGACAAACACGACAAGGCACAGCAATGGCTGCCCTTACTAAAACCATATGGAACAGAAGATATGTCGGGCAGCGGTGGCGGTGCCGATATTGGCCCTTTGAACAGAATATTTGGTACACCTATCGCTGGATTTATTCCCGATCCACAACGTTATTTTGATTTACACCATGCACGTACCGATGTATTTGAGAATGTAAATAAAAGAGAGTTGTTACTTGGTGCAGTAAATATGGCGGCGCTGATTTACCTTGTAGATAAATACGGGTTATAATATGAATAAGCGTAAAATTCTCTGGACCATTGCTACAGTGCTTTTTGTGGTACTGGTAATATTTATCTACTGGCGCTACTATTTTGTATATGCAGAAGGAACCAAAGCAGGATTGCTGAATACCTTCCAGAAAAAGGGTGTGTTGTTTAAAACCTGGGAAGGAAAAGTAATCCAGAGTGGTTTCAGGGCCAATGTGCAGAGTAATGAATTTGATTTTAGCGTTACCAGCGAATCGGTAGCTGAACAATTGTTACGTTGCTCGGGTAAGGAAGTAGAACTGCATTACAAAAGATATATCGGCACATTACCCTGGCGTGGATTAGAGCGAAACATTGTTGACAGTGTTTATGAAATAAGGGGTGCAGCAACAGAGAGTATCATTGCACCTAAACAACCATAATTTCTTTCTTAGCTCCAGACTTAAGTCTGGGGCTAAGAAAGAAATTATGCATGTAATAGAAATATAGCTAACCGTTTATGAATATCAACCGGTTGCTTTTTCCACTCCTGAATGGTTTTTGTTTGAATCGATTCATTGGCTGCAGTGATATCTACAGCAATACAGAGTTTTGTTTCCTGTTTACAGGCTTGTAAAAGATCATTAATCAACGCATTATTTCGATAAGGCGTTTCAATAAATAATTGTGTGCAGTTTCTTTTGTATGAATCTGTTTCCAGTTCTTTTATTTTCTTTTTTCTTTCAGCAGTATCAATAGGCAGGTATCCGTGAAACTGGAAACACTGTCCGTTCATGCCACTAGCCATCAATGCCAGAAGAATAGAACTTGGTCCTACCAATGGTTTTACAACTGCATTCATTGCCTGCGCCGCCTCCACTAATACCTGACCGGGATCTGCTACACCCGGACAACCGGCTTCGCTGATAATACCAATATTTTTTCCTTCCTTTAATAATTGTACAAACTGCGACCGTACTTCAGCTTCAGCTTTGTGAATGGCGAACCATTGGTAATCATCAATCACCATTTCTCTCCATAGTTTTTTTAAAAACCTGCGAGCCGTTTTTTCCTGCTCCACAAAAAATATGGAACAGTCTTTTACAGCATCTAGTATATAGGATGGAATAGTTTGTAACGCTTCTTCGTGTAAGACTGTGGGAATAAGATAAACTTTACCTGTCATGCTTTATTTCTTTGCGTTGGCAGGATAAATGCTAAGTGTTGCTGCAACTACAGCATATGCAGGAGCCAGTACCCAGCCAATAATGGGAACCATATGCATCATATAAAAAACAACTCCATTACCCAGTGCTAGTCCTTTATGATGTCCGATATAAAAAATACTTTCAGCAGGTGTTTTTTTCTGTCGTTCCATGCTATAATCGAGCATAGAGAAACCGTAATAGTAACATTCTACCAGGATAGCGAGAATAGGGGTTAACCAACCTACTAATGGTATCAAACTCAAAAATAAAATAGCAAGCACATATACCGTTTGCCAAACACTGTTTCGCAGTGCAATGGAAATACCACGAAGAATATCTTTCCCAAGCTGTTTAAAACTGAAGGGGTAATCTCTACCTTCAATAATGGATGCTGTTTTTTCACTCAGGTAGGCAAATAAAGGGGAGCCTAGAATAAGAAACAGGTATTTAAAGAGAGAAAAGTAGAGGAGCATCAATAAAAGCCAGAGTAGGGCTGTCCCGAATACAAAGAGAAACCCGATAAAACTGCTGGATAGTTCATCAATCCAGTTTCTTAAACCGGTCTTTAAAGTCATCCACTCAATAAAATCAGAAGCAGTTTGCCCGAAATAATACATGCCGGTTATAAAAAGAAGGGTATATAAAATACCGGGTATCAATATCCATTTCCATAGTTTATGACGCACAATAAAATGATGTGCCTGTATATAAGATTGTATGGCAATGATGAGTTCTTTGAGCACCGGGGGTATTTTAGATGCACTAAGTTAATGTATTCAGTATGTTTATCAAGTGAAAGGTTTACGAGCATACAAAGAACAGCAACTGTCTTCTGCATTTTATCTGCGCGAAAATGTTTACATGGTTGCAAAAGACCTGATTGGTAAATTGATTGTTACCAATTTTGATAACCAGATAACAGCCGGCAGAATCGTTGAAACAGAAGCATATAATGGCATAGTTGATAAAGCATCACATGCTTATGGCGGTAGATATACCAACCGAACGGAAGTCATGTACCGATCCGGTGGAATGGCATATGTATATCTATGTTATGGTATTCATCACCTGTTTAATGTGGTAACGAATGTAGTAGGGGTGCCACATGCAGTTCTCATCAGGGGAATAGAGCCTGTTTGTGGTATGGAAACGATGTTGGAGCGGATGCGGAAAACAAAAATGGATCATGCTGTAGGCCGGGGTCCTGGTAATGTATCAAAAGCATTGGGATTACAGGTTGCACACTCGGGAGCAGATCTTTG
This sequence comes from Chitinophaga pinensis, assembly GCA_943372605.1. Lineage (GTDB taxonomy): Bacteria > Bacteroidota > Bacteroidia > Chitinophagales > Chitinophagaceae > Sediminibacterium > Sediminibacterium pinensis_H. The sequence goes on from CALRZI010000001.1 coordinate 73,710, forward strand.
TGGCGATTCAATATTTATTGCAGATGACGGGTACCGTGTAAAAACAAACTCCATTATTGCTACACCACGTATAGGCGTTGATTATGCAGCCGAAGATGCTTTATTACCCTATCGGTTCATAGTGAAAGACCATCCGCATGTAACCAAACATGCGCACAATCGCTCCTAATCTTCTTGCTCCCTCCTCCTTTCCCCGGACTTAAGTCCGGGGAAAGGAGGAGGAATTTAAAATTTTGGACAATTCACAATCTTATCTGAAGAAGGCCTTCTGATATAAATCAAAGACAGCTCAATACCACCACGGTTCATGGAAGCTGTTCTCAAAGAAGAAGAGTTATAGTCGTAGCTAACACCCAGCCTGAAATCATCAAACTCAAGTCCTACATAGGGTATAATGGCATCTTTAAAACGCATCCAGGAGCCTACATACAAACTGGTTGATTTAATATCGTCGGGGTTGGCATTAAATTGTAAAGCGGCACCCAGCATGGTAGAAGAAGCACCTCCCTGAAACATCTGCATGCCACTCATATGTAATGTAGTAGCGGGGCCTACGGGAAAATAAGTACCTGCATGTATGGTAGTACGGGCGGGCAGAATATAATTGGCACCTGTAAACTCTTGTTTGGGTCGGTTGATATGATACATACTCACACCCAGATAAAAATTATTCCGCTCATTCGTACTGCCATTATACAGTAATCCGGCATTAATATCTACGTAATTGGCTTTCAATGTACCTGTATTAAATACTTCAGAAGTTACGCCCGTAAACCCCGCAGTAGTTAGCTGATCCTGAAATTTCAGCATATTGGTATTGATCAGCATGTTGGCATATGTAACCTGAAAACCTGCACCAAGTTGGTGAAGACCGTCTTCATCCAAACCTTTGTGATAAGCCGTAGATATAGCCCCATAATTAAATTTCACAGCGCCATTGGCACTGTTATCAGTATAACCCATAAAACCCAGTCCCCATGTATCATTAGATGAAATCTGTTCTTTCATGATCTGGAAATCGGCAGAAGCAGTAGCGGTAGTATAGGCTTTTTCAATACTGGGCCATTGGTTTCTGTAATTACCAGCTACCCTGTAGCTTCCAAAGAATTTACCTGTAAAAGCAGGGTTTAGGGTAAGTGGAGAAGAGAAAAACTGAGAGAAATTAGGGTCCTGTGCCGATGCAGTATTCATCAACAATAACAAAAATCCCAGGCAACTTATTTGGACTAGCTTTTTCACTCAACGTCTAATTTAGGGTAATCTGATTGAATCAAATACGGTTCTTAAGAAGATTAGGTTGTCCTTAACGTAGATGATTGACCAGAAAAATGGGCAGACCGCTGCTCAGGTCAGGATTGATTTTTGGTGCCAAAAGCCAGATCACCTGCATCACCTAATCCCGGAACAATATATCCTTTGGCGGTCAGTTCATCATCAATATCACCACACCAGATATGAATATCATCACCACATTCGCGGTGAATAAGCTCAATACCCACGCTACAGGCAATGGCCACTACTACGTGAAACTCCTTGGGTGTACCCTCATCTTTCATGTACTGAATAGTCTTAACAACTGAGGCCCCCGTTGCCAGCATAGGGTCGCTGATGATAACAATACGGTTATCGAGCGAAGGGCAACTCATATATTCCAGACTGATTTCAAAAGATCCGTCGCGATGGTGTTTGCGGTAAGCAGATACAAAAGCATTGTCAGCCTTGTCGAAATAGTTCAGCATGCCATTGTGCATGGGTAAGCCGGCACGCAGAATGGTAGCCAGTACAGGCTGCTGATCCAGTCGTTTACTTTCATGGGTACCCAGGGGAGTGGGAACTTCAACAACACTGAAAGGCATGCGTTTGCTGATTTCATAAGCAGCAATCTCACCAATACGTTCGAGGTTACGGCGAAAACGCATACGGTCGTCCTGTACATTGACATCTCTTAATTCTGATACCCAATTGCTGACAAGACTATGTTCCTGACTAAGGTTTACGATCATGGCTGGGAAATAAAGGTTGGTAAAGGCTTCAAAACTAAAATCTATCTGCTGGAATGAGAAATTTATGTTTAAATCTGTGAATCTGTGGCCAAAACCCCTTTGGGCAAGTTCATTACTCCTCTTTTAACGCAATAAAAACAGGGAAAAACTTAATTTGGTAAAAATTAAGCAACCCTTATGCAAAAAATAGCGCTTGTTCTGACTGCTGTGGTTATACTGACTGCTTGTAAGAATGATAAAAAGGAAAAAACTTTTGACAACAGCAGTTATGAAACGGTAAAGGAAACACTGGCTGAAAAAGAGAAAAATAATCCCAAACGATTTTTGATGGTGAGCAATACCGATCGCAAGAACCTGATCGGACAAACAGTAGTAAAAGGAACAATATCGAATAAAGCAACTGTTTGCTGGTATAAAGATGTAGAACTGCGGCTTTCTTTTTACAGTAAAACCGGAGTGAAACTGGATGAGGGATTGGAAACGATCTATGAGAATATTGGCCCGGGTAAAACCATCAAATTCAAAACCAAATATTTTGCACCCAAAGGAACCGACAGTGTGGCCATCAGTGTAAATAAAGCAACAGGCGATATTTCTGCAGCAGAATAATTGCTAGTTGAAAAGCCTGTGGAGGCTTTTGTATTTACAAAAATATTGCCCATCCGCTCAAACAGCCGCTGGTCAAATGCTTTGGCATTTTCCTACCCGATCTTGATTATCTTGTAGATCCAAAAACCTTATACATGAAAAGGATATTGTCCTGTGTACTCGCATGTTTATGCCTGGGTACCGTTCAGTCACAAACAAATCAACCTTATTTTTTATCCAATCCTGCAATAAGTCCCGATGGCGAAACCATTGTATTTGCTTTTGAAGGCGATCTCTGGAAAGCAGCTGTAAAAGATGGCCGTGCCACCAGGCTAACTGCTATGCAGGGTTATGAAACAAGTCCGCGTATTTCACCCGATGGACAATGGCTTGCGTTCAGCAGCAGACAAATGGGTAATGCCGATGTTTATATGATGCCATTGGCCGGCGGTGAAATCAAACAGCTTACATTTCATAGTGCCACCGATGAAGTAAATAACTGGAGCTGGGATAGCAAGAAAATTTATTTCACTTCAAACAGAATGGGGCAGATATCCGGGTTCACTGTTGGCATCAATGGTGGAACTGCGCAGAGACTGTTTGGAGATCATTTCTTTTTATTGGATCATGGACTGGCAGAGCATCCATCAGGAGATATTTATTTTAACGATACCTGGGAAAGTACCAGCCAGGTGGCGCGTAAGCGTTACAAAGGGCCATTCAACCCCGATATTCAGTCGTACAATATTGCCAGCAAACAATATAAAAAACATACCGACTGGGAAGGAAAAGATTTCGCATCCACCATTGATAAAAACGGCAAACTCTATTTTATTTCTGATGAAGCCAATGGAGAATACAACCTCTATACTTTAGACAACGGAAAGAAAACAGCACTCACACGTTTTAATTCATCCATTAAAGCGCCTGTGGTAAATGCAGCAGGAAATAAAGTAGTATTTGAAAGAGATTACCAGTTATGGTTGTATGATGTAGCATCGAAAAGAGCAGAAAAACTCAATATCAGCCTGAACAGAAATTATGTATTACCAGCAGATAAAGATTACAATGTACGTGGAGAAATTACCAATCTTGATGTTTCACCCGACGGAAAAAAAATTGCTTTTTCATCGAGAGGTGAAATTTTTGTGAGTGATGTGGATGGCAAATTTATACAGCAGATTAATAAAGGGAATGCCGAAAGAGCCAAAGAAGTAAAATGGATGAGTGATAATAAAACCATTCTCTTCAACCAAACGGTGGATGGCTATCTTAACTGGTTCACTGTAGCTGCCGATGGAACTGCTCCTGTAAAACAAATTACAAAAGACACAAAGAATAACCGCTCAGCCGTGTTGAATAAAACGCGTACCAAAATGGTGTACCTGAGTGGACGTGATGAAGTGCGGCTGCTTGATCTGAAAAGTTGGGAAAACAAGACACTTGTAAAAGATGAAATATGGGCTATCCAGAATTCAGATCCAGGTTTTTCTCCCAATGATGAATATGTGTACTTCACAGCTATCCGAAATTTCGAACAGGATATTTTTATTCATCACCTGAAAGATAACCAAACCATTAATCTTACCAATACCGGTGTAACAGAAGCGAGCCCGGTATGGAGCCCAGATAGCAGGTATATTTATTTCATCTCAGCCCGTACAAAACCATCCTATCCGTTTGGTATGCAGAACCCACGTATTTATCGTATGCCATTGGAAAAAATAGATGCGCCTTACCGAAGTGATAAGTATGAGGCGCTCTTTAAAACCGAGAAAAAAGATTCTGCTAAAAAAGAACCGGCACCTATTAAAATTGATGCATCAAAGATTATGGATAGGCTGGAACAGGTAGGTCCTAATTTTGGTTCACAGTTTTTATTGAATGTGTTACAAAAAGGAGAGAAAACCATTGTATTATATGTAAGCAACCATGCAGAAGGACGTGCTGCTTTATGGAAAACTACCCTAGAGCCATTTGAGTCACCGAAAACAGAACGTATCAATGGTGCTGATGCATTTAGTGTAGACTATGCCGAAGGCGGTGATAAAACTATGTTGATTATTAATGGATCAATTTATAAACTCAATCTTGATGCTAACAAAGTAGATCCAGTGGCTATTGCACAGGTGTTCAGAAGAAACCTGTCTGCTGAATTTGCACAGATATTCCAGGAAACATGGGCCCATGTAAATGAAAATTTTTATGATGAAAAGTTTCATGGTATAGACTGGCTGGCAACACGCAAGCGATATGAGGCATTTGTACCTTATATCAATACCCGTGGCGACCTGCGTACTTTATTAGCCGATCTGTTGGGAGAATTAAACTCATCGCACCAGGGTTTCAATTCAGCGGGTGAGGAAGAAAATGTACAGTTGTCTAACAGAACGATGGAGACAGGTATTGTGTTTGAAAATGCTGATCCATTTAAAGTAAAATATGTAGTAGCAGGAACGAATGCCGATAAGTCCACAATCGATGTTCGACCTGGTGATGTGTTACTGAAAGTAAATGATGAAACGGTAGATCCAAAGACAGACAGAAATTACTATTTCAGTAAACCTTCACTGGATGGAGAACTTAGTTTAACCTTTAATCGCAATGGTCAGACTGTTACAACCAAAATTCATCCACAGGCATCTTTGTTCGCGAGCCTGTCGCAGGAGTGGAGTGATATCAACCAGAAAAGAGTAGATGAAAAAACCAATAACCGTGTAGCGTATCATAACATGAAAGACATGGGTACAGGAGAGCTGGATAAGTTTTTAGTTGATATGACCCAGGATTTTTATCAGAAAGATGCGCTTATTCTTGACCTGCGTTATAATACAGGTGGCAATGTGCACGATGAGGTGTTGAAATTTTTGAGTCAGCGTGCATACCTTCAATGGAAATACCGAGAAGGAAAATTAACACCACAATCCAATTTTGCTCCCGCCGATAAACCGATTGTATTATTGATTAATGAACAATCTTTGAGTGATGCCGAAATGACAGCACAGGGTTTTAAAGCGTTGAAACTGGGAACCATTATCGGTATGCCTACCTATCGCTGGATTATTTTCACCAGTGGAACAGGTTTGGTAGACGGTTCATTTGTGCGTTTGCCAAGCTGGGGATGTTATTCATTGGATGGAAAAGACCTGGAAATAACTGGTGTAGAACCCGATATTAAAATCCCGATGAATTTCGAAGATCGTCTCAATGGACGTGATCCGCAACTGGATAAAGCTATTGAGGAGATTATGAAGAAATTGAGAAAATAATTTTAGTCAAAACCTGTGAATCTGTGGCAAAGAATTAAGCCACAGATTCACAGATTTTTTTTGAATAAATAGTATTTCATGTTTCACCAGATCGTTCCCTTTGACATCGCCACGGATCATTTGTATCAACTTAACCTTACAGCCAGTAATACGGAAGTAACAGATGTATTGGTAAATGATACACAACTCTTTTCTGAATACATAGAGAACTGCCTTGCACATTCCGGAGCGCGTTATGCGATTGGTGGTTATGATGAACACCGAACCGTTTATAGCAGGAGTAGAGTATTTGATGGAGCCGATGAGCCACGGAGGTTACATTTGGGAACTGATATCTGGGGATCGGCCGGGACACCTGTATTTGCGCCGATGGATGGAGCCATACACAGTTTCGGATTTCATGAAGCATATGGTGATTATGGTGCGGTTATTATCCTGCAACATCAACTCAATGGCGAACTGATTCACAGTTTATACGGTCATCTTTCTTTGGGCGATCTGGATGGGTTGTATGAAGGAAAACCTGTTGAAGCGGGTGAACAGATAGCTCATTTCGGAATGCCCGAAGAAAATGGTCATTGGCCGCCACACCTGCATTTTCAATTAATAAGGTATATGCAGGGGATGAAAGGCGATTATCCCGGCGTTTGTAAATTCAGTGAGCGTGAACAATGTCTCACTAATTGCCCTGACCCAGCCTTTATTTTAAACTACACTTTCGGTACATAGACTTATTCTGTGGCTTTCTGTGTCCTCAGTGGCATTACTTATTGCCACTGAAGACACAGAGCAACACAGAAATATTAACGTGAGTATGCAAATGCAAACTGTTTAGCAAAGTCTGTAAGTTTTGTTTTACCCAATTGAGTAGGTTGATGTGCAAAGTACCCAGCCAACATTCTACCACTATGCATTGCAGTTCCCATTTCTACATAGTTTTTTGCAATTTCTTCAGGTAAACCAGCTTGTTGCATACCAGCAAGTGCTTGTTCATCCGGAAACTGCACCCATTTAAGATCGGGAAGACCAATTGCTTTACCAATAGCTGAAGCTATATCATCGGTAGATGTTTCTTCACTGGCGATGTATTCAACAGTATGTCCTTTAAAAACCGGATTCAATAAAAATGCCGCTGCAACATCTGAAATATCAGCTGGTGCAACAATCGGGAATTTACCGGTTGGAATGCTAAAGTTGCCGCCAATAATACCCAATCCTTTAATTAAATCGATATTAGCGAAAAGGTTGTTGTAGAAATAAGAAGGGCGAAGAAAAACAATATTCACTTCATTCAAAGTACCCAACGCCTGTTCTGAACGATACAAACCGCTAACAGGTCCGCAACCATCTGGCAGATCAGCTCCTACGCTACTGAGGAACACCACCTGCTTAACACCGCTATCGGCAATCGCTTTGGCATAAGTGCTGCCAATAGAACCGATATATGCTTTCCAATCGGTAGCACCAAAATGCGGAGGAATCATCAGATACACAGCATCAGCACCGGTAAATGTGTTTGTTAAAAAAGCAACATCTTCAACTGACCCGATCGCAGGTTGTGCGCCTGCATCAGTCAATTCTTTGAGGTTTGAAAGGGTGCGGCCAACAACGGTAACCTGATGCCCTTTTTGTAAAAGCGATAAACTGAGTGGCTTTGAAATATTACCTGCCCCACCTGTGATAACATAATTCATAATTGTTTAGTTTTTATTTGTTGAGATTAATATTTGTATATACAATTGAAAGGGTAAAAAAATTAAAGTCTGTCAGCAAAAGCACCCATGGTACGCACAAATTGATCGCTTTCTTTTTGTCCGAGAATAGCGGCATAACGCTGATAAAAATCAGCCACACAACTTTTCAATTCGGGTTGTAACTCTTTTGCCTTCGGCGTAGGGTACACATTGGTAATCTTACCTTCTGTGGTGCGGATTACCATTTTTTTCTCTTCCAGTTTTTCTATTAAACGTGTAATGGTGCTGGGTGTAAGCTGCATTTCATCTGAAAGGGTTCCGGGTTGTATGCCGGGTTCCTCCAGTACGACCATGAGTACATAAGCATGACTGGGAGAAAGATCCACACTCTTCCAGCTCTCAATAGCCAGTTTCTCTACTTTTCTTGCCAAAGCATTCGAAGTAAAATACAGGCATTTATGGTATCGGCTTTCTGTGGTTTTCATCAGGATGCAAATGTAAGAATTTTATTTGTATATGCAAATAAAATTTATTTTCCTGTTTTAAGAATACACATAATCAATACTGCTTAAGTAGCAATAGTTATTCAAAAGTTTTAATCTTATCCGATGAAATGAAATGGATGCCGTCTTCGAAATGATGGGCAGTGTGTTGCATGGCTTTGGCAAGGCCAAGTGCTGAAACGGGCTGGTATTTTTTTAATGGCCCAACTAAAACCGGCCCGATAATTTTCGCCAGAAAGATGCCTATTTTTTCTCCCACCCTTCTTTCTGATCGTTCACCCATAATGAGCGATGGTCTGAAAATACAAGTACAGGGATATTCCAATACGGTAATGGCTTTTTCCACCTGTCCCTTAGTCTTACTATAAAAAATGGAAGATTGTTCGTCTGCTCCAACAGCACTGATCAATAAAAATCTTTTTGAACCGGCATTTTTTTGCAGTTCGGCTACTTTCTGCGGATACACCAGATCCACCTGTCTGAAAGCCTGCTGGCTTCCTGCTTTTTTAATGGTAGTACCCAAACAGCAAAACACATCATCAGCCTGAACAGCCGAATCTAATTTATCGTAATTCACTATTTGCTGTTGCAGTTTTGGGTGATTGATTAAAACCTGCTTCCTTACATATATGGTAACGGTGCTGTACAATGCATCTGCAAGTAATAATTGTAATAATACTTGTCCGGTTAAACCACTGGCACCTAAGATCAATGCAGTTCTTTGTTCCATGGCGTGCTTTTCTCAAAGCTACGGATAATAGAGTGAGTAGTGAGTAGTCAGTGTAGGATTCAATTTACTCACTACTCACTACTCACTATTCACTCCCCACTATCCCCACTATTTAGTAATTTCGCCCCATGTCAAACCCCAACCTGAACAGAGACCCGATGAACCTGAGTGCAGCGGAAAAAGAGTTTGAGAATACTATTCGTCCGGCAGAGATCAATGATTTCTCGGGTCAGCCACAGTTGATAGAGAATCTGGTGATTTTTATCAAAGCTGCTAAATTGAGGGGAGAGGCATTGGATCATATATTATTTCATGGTCCTCCGGGTTTGGGTAAAACAACGTTGAGCAGAATAGTTGCGAATGAATTGGGGGTAAATATTAAAGAAACATCCGGCCCTGTAATTGAAAAGCCAGGAGACCTAGCCGGGTTACTTACCAATCTCCAACCCAATGATGTGTTGTTTATTGATGAGATTCACCGATTGAGTACGGTGGTAGAAGAATATCTCTACGCCGCCATGGAAGATTTCAGAATTGATATCATGATTGATTCGGGTCCTAATGCAAGAAGTGTGCAGATAAACCTGAATCCATTTACATTGGTGGGTGCCACCACACGTAGTGGCTTATTAACTGCACCTTTATTATCGCGTTTTGGTATTAAGTCAAGGCTGGAATATTATCAGGCAGATACCCTGCAGAAAATTATTGAACGAAGTGCCGCTATTCTTAATACTGCTATTAATACCGATGCAGCTTTTGAAATAGCACGCAGAAGTCGTGGTACACCGCGTATAGCAAACGGGCTTCTAAGAAGAGTAAGAGATTTTGCGCAGGTATTAAATGACGGCAAAATTGATCTGGGTATTACGCAGCATGGTTTAAAGGCCTTAAATGTAGATGAACATGGTTTAGATGAAATGGATAACCGGATACTCCTGGCCATCATCGATAAATTTAAGGGAGGTCCTGTTGGACTTACCACCATTGCAACAGCAGTAGGTGAAGAAGCGGGTACACTGGAAGAAGTGTATGAGCCATTTTTGATACAGGAGGGATTTTTGCAAAGGACGCCACGTGGTAGAGAAGTGACTGCAAAAGCATACCAACACACAAACAGAACTCAGATTAGGGATGGTAGACAGAGTGATTTGTTCTCTTAATTGGGAATGACTTTATTATGTAAGGTTCTGGATATAAGGATGGGTTGTGATGTGGGTATATGATTTTCGATACCGTATTTATACCTGTTTTTTGTGTAAAAAAAACCTCAGGCGGAGTTTTGTAGTGAGGTGTTGATTTTTCTCTTAATTCTGTTGATCAACAGCGTTAAGATGTTATGGAAAATGAACAATTCAAGTTTGCTCCTGTCACTCGTTCAATTATTGGGTGTGCAATGGCTGTGCATAATCAGTTGGGTAATGGTTTTCAGGAATTGATTTATCATAGAGCGCTGGCTATTGAAATGACTAAACAGGGGCTCAAATTTCAAGATGAGATGGAAGTGGTTATTTTTTATAATGGCATTGCCATTGGAAAGCGACGTGTCGATTTTCTAGTGGAATCTGTTATTCCGGTAGAAATAAAAGCAGTTAGAGAATTAGATAATGTACACCTCGCACAAGCCATCAACTATCTCGAAGCCTACAAAATGGAGGTAGGCTTACTCATTAACTTTGGTTCAATACGTCTACAATTTCATCGAATTCTCAAACCCAGACTTGGATAGAACGGATATTTTGATGAGCTATGATATATTATACCTAAACAAAAAAAGCATCAGCAAAGCTGATGCTTAAAAATATCATAGTCTATCAAAATATCCGTTCTATCCAAGTTTGTTATGGTGCTACCAGGCGGAACCCATTTCCATGAATATTCACGATCTCAATATTTGAATCATCTTTCAGGTACTTGCGTAATTTGGCAATGTACACATCCATACTTCTTCCATTGAAATAAGTGTCGCTGCCCCATATTTTTTTGAGGGCACGTTCGCGTGGTAATAAATCGTTTTTATGTTCGGCCAGCATTTTCAATAATTCATTCTCTTTGGGAGAGAGGGTTTGTGTGCTGTCGCCGTTTTTCAGTTCACGTAATTTTGGATTGAAGTGGTACTTGCCCAGATCGAATTCAATATTATCATTGCCTTTGTTTTCCTCTTCATTGCGTTTAAGGATGGCCCTTATCTTAAGCAATAAAACTTCACTGTCGAAAGGCTTGGTGATATAATCATCAGCACCCAGTTTATATCCCTGTATGATATCTTCTTTCATGGTTTTGGCACTCAGGAAGAACAACGGGATATCAGGATCTACATCCCGAATTTCTTCTGCCAGTGTAAATCCGTCCATATTGGGCATCATTACATCGAGCAGGCAGATATCATATTTTTCACGTTGAAAAGCGGCAAGTCCTAAACGGCCATCGCGTTCAAGTGTAACTTCGTAATCGTTCAGTTCCAGATAGTTCTTTAATACCATACCAAGATTGGTATCGTCTTCGCACAAGAGTATCTTATATTTTTTCTTGTCTTCCATGGTTCTAAATTTATGTGAAATAAAGATAATTCACTCCGAGTTATCATCCTACTGTCTGCAATCTTTTGTTAAAAGAGATAAACAGAAGCAGCTAATTGACCTGAGTTAAACAGTTAGACGTACTTAACGTTGTTTTTGGAAACGCTTATCTGTTAAGGTTTTCAAAAAAGCCACTAGATCCGTTTTCTCCTGTTTGGTAAGTCCAATCGGAACACCCATTGTTGTGTCCATATTTACCGGATTCAGCACAAATGCGCCTGGATTGTTATAATAGTCTATCACTTCTTCAAGTGTCTGAAACATTCCATTGTGCATATAAGGAGCGGTTAAGGCAATATTTCTCAGCCCGGGTGTTTTAAATTTTCCGAGATCTTCTTTCTTACGACTGATCAGGTAGCGGCCCGAATCGTTAAGAGCATAACCATCGAATAAGCCAATATTTTTAAACTGATCGTCTGTAAAATCGGGTCCGCGATGACAGTCGAAACATTTGGTTTTCTCACTGATAAACAGTTTTCTTCCTCTTTCTTCTGATGGGGTAAAAGCAACTATATCATCAATGTATGCATCAAAACGGCTACTGTCTGTTTCCAGTGTGCGTTCGAAAGCGGCAAATGCAGCACCCAGGTTAGTGCTGTTGGGTAACGCTTTGAAAATGCGCAGAAAAAGTTTTTTGTATTCTGCATCTGCATTTAAACGTGCAATGGCATCTTTTATGGGTAGTCCCATTTCATCTGGATGGGCAATGGGCATGAGCGCCTGCTGTTCCAGCGATTTAGCGCGACCATCCCAGAAAAAATAGGGACGGTTCTTCATGTTCAGTACAGATGGCGTATTCCTGGTAGTGGAGCCTCCTTCAATGCCTTTGCTAAAAGCGACTGTATCTGAAAATCCAAACTCAGGTATATGGCAACTGGCGCAACTGATGCTGCGGTCTTTTGATAAAATTTTATCGTTGAATAGCTTCTGACCGAGAGCGGCTTTGGTGTTTATTGCAGGTGGATTGGTATATGAAGAAATGAGTAGCCCGGTAAAAACGAATAAAAAAATGGCGGCAATTGTTTTCTTCATGGTACAAAAATACTGAAAGAATAGCTTATAGTTAATAGCATATGGTTGATGGCATATTGTAGATGAGTTATTGCTATACTCCATCTACTATATGCTATCGCCTTTCTCATCTCTTAAATAACTGCTGGTAACTTTCTTCATTCATATATTCCAGGATATCGCCGGGTTGGCATTGAAGAATACGGCATATTTCTTCCAGTGTAGAAAAGCGAATGGCTTTGGCCTTACCGCTTTTTAGAATACTCATATTGGCAATGGTAATACCCACCTTCTCACTTAATTCAGTAAGACTCATTTTGCGACGAGCCAGCATAATATCCAGGTTTACAACAATGGGCATCAGATAGTAAGTTCTTGTTCTGTTTTAAGTAGCCAGGCTTTGGTATAAATGGTGCTAAAGATAAACAGTATTACCCCAATTATGCTATCAGGTAATAAGGCGTCCATCGTTCTGATTAATACAAACTCTGAATTGGTATGTTCGGCTACTAAAGATGTTAAACACCATCTTTGAAACATCGACAAGAAAGTGCTGAAGAAAAATACCATGCCAGCATAGAACAGATAGCGACCAATTTTTTTATGTAAGTCATTTTTTTGCATGAGTGCTTTTACACCCAGTAATACCAATAATGCAAGTACAAACATGCAACAGGCATCGGTGAACTCTTTTGATAAGAGTGATCTTTTCCACCAGCTAATATCTTTTATAACAAGTGTACCCTTGAAATACAATTCGCTCCCAGTAAACTGTTTTACAGGTTCTTTGCTCAATATGGCTTTTGAAGAAGGTGTTACTTCGAGTTTCAGAAAAGGTTCATTCTTGCTGAAAATGCCAATACCTGAAACAATAATAAATATGTTTACTACAGCAGCAAGTAGAAGTATCCATGCACTTATCTGATAGCTCTTTAAGAGCCTGGGATTAACTATCATGATCTAAGAATTAAATAGTGAGTTGTTGTTCTTGTTTTAAATTAAAAGCATTCTTATATATTTTACTTATCCAAAGTACCAATATGCCCAGCCAGAAAGGAACGGGTACAAACATGAAGCCACTTTTTTGATAAATAAACTGATTATTCGTCAGTTTGCTTATCTCCGGTATGGTATAAGCAAAAACGCGGACCATATCTAAAAGCCAGAAAATAATAAGCGTAACACCAATTAACCTGATTCTGTTGCTGATGTCTTTTTGAAAGAGTACAGCGCTGTGAATATGTGGCAATAAACGAAGTATCTGAATAGAAAGGGTGATTATGAGTAAACAGTTTAGTATATCAAACTCCATAAAACTGCCGGGTAGCAATAATCTTTGCGTAAATGTAGTTTTCGATATTTCTAATTGTCCAGTAAGCATAATACTATTGCTACCATACTTAGAAATGATGGTATCATAGCGAGGGTAATCAAAAGTGGGACGTACTGCTACATCAATTTTAGTGTCACTTCCCAGATTGGCGAAAATGATCAAAGTGCTAAAAATGATAAAAGTCCAGGCTCCAAATTTTATCCGCGTAAACATGGCATTTTCTTTTAACGAATAGTATTTACCAATCTTTGGGATAAACTCTAATTTCATGATAATTCAATTTATGCTAAATAATGAATTATTATTGAAAAACAATAAATATTCATCATTAAATATTTTTATTTTCCATCCCTTACATCCCTTAATTTGTATACTTAAATTGATAGTATGGCAGATAAACAGGCATTTACAGACACAATAACAACAGGTTATACTTTCAAAGGTGAACAGGTAAAAATTGGTGTGGGTATGCTGAATGGGGAAGTAATAAGTGGTGCAGATATCAGGTTGCCTTTAAAAACCATGAATCGCCACGGACTTATTGCCGGTGCCACCGGAACGGGGAAAACAAAGACACTGCAAATGCTGAGTGAAGCATTGAGTGATAACAGCGTTCCTGTATTATTAATGGATATTAAAGGAGATTTGAGTGGAATAGCCGCTCCCGGACAAAGCAATGAGAAATTAACGGAGCGCAGCCAGAAACTCGGCGTGCCGTTTACCCCCACTGCATATCCTGTTGAATTGCTTACACTGAGTAATGAAAAAGGGGCAAGATTACGTGCTACGGTAAGCGAGTTCGGCCCTGTGTTGCTGAGTAAGATTTTAGGATTGAATGATACGCAGGGAGGTTTAGTGGCCATGATTTTTAAGTATTGTGATGACCAAAAAATGCCATTACTCAACCTGAAAGATTTTATTAAAATACTACAATACATAGGTAATGAAGGGAAGACTGAAATAGAAAAAGAGTATGGTAAAATATCAACCACCTCTACTGGAACCATTCTTCGGAAAGTGATTGAACTTCAACAGCAGGGTGCCGATATTTTCTTTGGCGAAAAAAGTTTTGAGATAGATGACCTCATGCGCATCAGCGACGATGGAAGAGGTATCATCAGCGTATTGCGGGTAACCGATATGCAGGACAGGCCAAAGCTGTTCTCCACTTTTATGCTACAACTACTCGCAGAATTGTATGCCACCTGCCCCGAAGAAGGCGATCTCGACAAACCCAAACTGGTATTGTTTATTGATGAAGCCCATCTGGTATTCAATGAAGCATCAGAAGCATTGTTACAGCAGATTGAAACTGTTATTAAACTGATTCGCTCCAAAGGCGTGGGTATCTTTTTCTGTACGCAAAACCCACAGGATATACCAGCATCTATTTTGAGCCAGCTTGGTATGAAAATTCAACATGCATTACGTGCTTTTACAGCGGCTGATCGGAAAACCATTAAACAGGCAGCAGAAAATTTCCCAGAGACAACATTTTACAAAACGGATGAGCTGCTGACACAATTAGGTATAGGAGAGGCATTCGTAACCTTACTCAATGAAAAAGGAATTCCCACTCCTTTGGTGCATGCCATGTTATGTGCGCCTCGCAGCCGGATGGATGTGTTAACTGAGCCGGAAATAGATCAGTTGGTTGAATCGAGCAAACTGGCGGCCAAATACAGCAAAGAAATAGACAGCGAGAGTGCTTACGAAATATTAACAGCCAAACTCGAAGAAGCTGCCGCAAGGAGCGAAGAACAGGAAGCAGAAGAAAAAACCACGGGCAGGAAAAAGAAGGAAGAAGGATTCTTCGATAATCCTGTTGTAAGACAGGTAGGCAGAACGGCAGCAAGTGTTATTACCAGAAGTCTGCTGGGTGCATTGGGATTGGGTGGAAGAACAGGCTCCACCCGATCACGCAGGAGATGCTAAACTGATTTTTCCTGATTCATCAATCCGTAAACGGTCTTCACTTTGCAAAAACTCAAGAACGGTCCATACTTTGTCTTTAGATACTGTATTCAAATCTTGTAATAAAACGGAAACAGTATCGGATCCTTTTGTAACAAGACTTCTGATAGATTTTTCGATCGATGTAAACTCATCGGCCGATAATTCCTTTTTCTTTTTATTGAGGCAATTATCGCAGATGCCACAATCTTTTAAACTAGTGTCTCCAAAATAGGAACCAATAAACTGGCTACGACAATTGTTTTTTTCATGGAGATATTTCAAAATGTGCGAAACACGTTCGGCATACTGTTTTTTGCGGTTTATATATGCATCCTGATCAATATGCAGGTATTTGGCGGGAGCGCGATTCAGTAAATAATGAATTTGTGGTGTTTCTTTTTGCGGAAGGTATTCGATGATGCCAAAAGACATTAATTGGAATAACTGCTTTTTTATATCTTCTATATTCAGCCTTGCAATTTTTGCGAGTTGTGATTCAAAAATGGAAACACGATTGTCGAAAATACCTTCATAAGAACGAAGTAAACTTCTGATCACCAGTTCAAGATGAGGATGCGCCGCTTCAAACTGGTAGAGTGTTTCTTTATCGGTTGTAAATATAACCTGTGAAGGAAGAAAAATATTTTCAGCGAAACTGATATGCCCTTCCTGCTCCAATACTTTCAGGGCATTGATTACCGTAATCATATCTAACCTGAAGCTACTGGCAAATGCTTTAATATCAAAGTCGAAATATCCTCCTTCACCTGAACCAACCGGTAGCTGAAAAAAATCGGCCAGCGACTGGTACACGGATTGTATAACGGGAACTGGTGGGTAACGCTTATCGGGCAGGTTTTGTAATTGTAACAAATCTTCCTGTTGGTAAAGTAGAACAGCAAAAGATTTTTTCCCATCTCTGCCTGCACGACCGGCTTCCTGGTAATAATTTTCAAGACAATCGGGTACGTTGTAATGTATCACAGAACGCACCGCCGGTTTATCGATGCCCATACCAAAAGCATTCGTACAAACCATGATCCTTATTTCATCATTGATCCAGTTGTTTTGCCGGGTAATTCTTTCTTCCTGCGAAAGTCCTGCATGATAAAAATCTGCTGAAAAACCCTCGAGCTGTAATAGCTGACAAATTTCTTTGGTTAGTTTTCTGCTATTGCAATAGACAATACTGCTTCCGGGTACATTATTTAATACGCTGATGAGTTTGTTTATCTTGCTCTCTACAGGAAAGCAACTATATGACAAAGCAGGTCTTTCAAAAGACTGACGGAAGATAGCCTGTTGCTTAAATTGTAATTTTGCGATGATATCTTCCTGTACTTTTTCAGTAGCAGACGCACTGAGGGCTATAACAGGTACCCCTTTCAGATCCTGACGCAGATTGGCTATTCGTAAATAAGGAGGTCTGAAATCGTAGCCCCATTGGGAAATACAATGAGCTTCATCAACGGCAATCAGTGAAATATCCAGCGCGGGTAAATATTCCTGAAACAATGCCGATTCAATTCTTTCCGGCGACAGGTACAGAAACTTATAGTCGCCACGAGAGGCTTTTTGTAAAGTGGCCTTCACTTCTGTAAAATTCATGCCGCTGTTAAGTGAAGCAGCGGGAATATTTTTATCGAGTAAGTGTTCAACCTGATCACGCATCAGTGCAATCAACGGACTAATCACCAGACACATACCCTCCATCATCATTGCAGGTACCTGAAAGCAGATTGATTTTCCGCCACCGGTAGGTAGTAATGCCAAAGTATCCTTTCCATCCAACACAGACTGGATAATCTCTTCCTGCATAGGGCGGAAGGAGCTGTGTTTCCAGAAGCGGTGTAGGATGGCAACAGGAGTGTTCATTTTTTTGTGAAAGGTGAAAAGTGAAAGGTGAAAAGTGAAGGGATTATTTCAGCATTCCACTTAACAATGCAAAGGATTTGTTCAAAAGTAATGCTAAACTGGCGATTTGAGATTCGGAAGTATAGGATAAGTCTGATGCCGTTTCTATCGCTGCATCAATTTCAATCAGAGAACCACGTGCAATCTCATAATAGCGAAACCGTTCACGTGGCGATTTTCTTGATGATCCTTCTGCAAGGTTTAGTTTTACTGAAAGTGCCGCTCTGCGAATTTGTTGAATAAGATTATGACGTTCTTCTTGTGGAAAAACAGAAGTTACCCTATAACATTCCTGCACTAAAATCCGTGCAATTTTATATGCTTCAAGATTTTTATGATTGAGCTTTAATATCATTTAATAAAGGTAGAGCCTGAATATTGACTTGCACAATGATTCAAATACCTGATCTCTTTTTAAAGCCTAACCCCAAAAATATTAAGTATAAATACTCCGTACAATTACTCTTTCACCTTTCACTTTTGATCTTTCACTTTTCACCTTTCACGTCTCACCTCTCACGTTTCACGTTTTCTTAAAATTCAACCTCACCGAATTAATCGCCAGCACTACATCGCTAAGCCCCATAACAAGGGCGCCGAATGTGGGGTTGAGATAGCCCAGGGCGGCAACGGGTATGGCTACAATATTATAAGCAAAAGCCCAGAATAAATTTTCCTTGATGGTAATATAAGTGTGTTTGCCCAGACCGAGTGCAAGTGGTAAGTTTTTGAGTCCATGATTCATTAACACTACCTGTGCACTTTGCATGGCTACCTGTGTAGCATCGCTGAGCGATATACCAACGGTTGCTTTGGCCAATGCAGGGGCATCGTTAATGCCATCTCCTACCATGGCTGTTGGAGCTTCTGCATTGAACGATGCTATTTTTTCTAATTTTTGTTCAGGTGACTGTTCAAAAAGTATGGTGTCGATACCCAATTCTTTTCCCACTTTTTCGCATTTATCTTTCTGATCACCGCTTAATAAAATGGTACGGATACCTCTGTTTTTTAAAGCATTGATTACTGTAAGCGATTCAGGTCTTATTTCATCGGCTACATCTATCCAGCCCAATAGCTGGTTATTACGTATGATATAAACATTGTGAGAAGCATCGGTGGTAAACTGCGTTGCTGTTTTAAAAGAACCTGCTATATAGTTATTGCCTTCTTTGTCGATGGCTTTCATGCCCAATCCTTTTATTTCTTCAATATTCGCCCACCTGATTTCATCTTTTGTTTTCCAGTTGCGGGCAATGGCATTGGCAATAGGATGGTTGGAATATTTTTCTAACGAAAAAGCCATGCGCTTAAATTCATCTTCTGTAACATCTGTAGACTGTAGCGAGAAACCAGTAATATTAAAATGACCTGTTGTGAGTGTACCTGTTTTATCGAACACCACCTGTTTAATGCTTTTAAATATTTCAAGACTCCTGGCATTCTTGAATAAAATACCGTTGCGTGCCGCACGACCCAGTCCTACGGCAATAGCAGCAGGTGTGGCAAGACCCATGGCACATGGACATGAAATAACCAGAACGGCGATACCTCTTAAGAGACTTGTACTGAAACTATGATCGGCCAGAAAATAATTTGCCAATACAGTAATGAGTGCAATGCTCACCACTGTTGGAACAAAAATGGCACTGATTTTATCGGCCAGTTGCTGAACAGGTGGTTTTTCGGTTTGTGCATCCCTTACCATTTTTAGAATGCCTGATAAAACAGTGTCTTCACCTACAGCCGTTACATAGGTTTTTACGGTGCCGCTTTCAATAATACTTCCACCGATCAGATGATCTTTCATCTGTTTAAAAACGGGTACACTCTCGCCAGAAATAATGGCTTCATTTACCTGTGCCTCACCCCAGAGTATTTTGCAATCCATGGGAACCTGCTCACCACTTTTAATCAATAGCAGATCACCCACTTTCAGGCTGGTGCTTTCAACAGGAAAAACATGTTCCTGATGCTGATCGTCGTAAGCGATCATATTGGCCATGGATTTTTGTGTAGTCGCCAGTTTTTTCAGTGCTGCCTGTGTTGTTTCAACAGAACGGTCTTCCATCCAGTTACCGAGAAATACAAGGGTGATGATGGTGGCTGCTGTTTCATAAAATAAAAATTCTTCTGCACGGCCAATGATGGTGCCATATAAACTATAACCAAATGCAGCAACCGACCCGAGTGCAATCAATACATTCATATTGGGAATGCCTTTCCATAAACTTTTAATGGCGCTTCTCCCGAAGAAATCCATACCCACAACAAAAACAGGAATCGTTAAACCCAGTTGCACATAGGGGTTCATGAGTATATGAATATGTAACCCCGGAATCATGTGAAGCATCAGCGGTGCGGTAAAGACAAAACAAAACCAGAAGCGTTGTAAGTGTGTGGATAATAGTTTTTTTGGTCTTTGTACTCCTTCATCATGTCCATGATTCGTTACATGATACCCTAATCCGTCAATGCCTTTGGCTATGTCTTTAGTAGTTGTATTTTCGGGAGCTTCAAAACTTACATCGCCACCAATAAAATTTACTTTTACATTTTTCATGCCCTGCGATTGCAGGTATTTATCTACTGTGAGGGCACAGTTGGTGCAGGACATTCCTTCTACTTTCCAGTTCACTTTCTCCATAGTCGAATTATTAATGATGATCCATTAATCATACAAATTTACCAAATCATCCCAGCAGGGTCTTTCGATTTGAGAAGAATATTATTACATCTATGTTGCAGAAGGGGGAGAAAGGGAAAGGTGAAAAGTGAAAGGTGAAAGGAGGGCGATAAATTTGCCTTTTCACCTTTCACTTTTCACCTTTCCCTACATTTGCAGTATGGATGCAATTTTTGGATTAACACAGATTGGGCAGGTGGCCGGGGCTCTGTGGCGTGAGGGGAAAAGATATAAGGTCTGGGCTTTTCATGCGGAGATGGGTACAGGGAAAACAACTTTTATCCATGCATTGTGTGAATACCTGGGTGTTGAGGAAGCTATCAGCAGTCCCACATTTGCGATAGTTAACCAATACCAGAGTAAAGAAGCGGGTGTGTTATTACATATGGATTGGTACCGGATAAAAGACGAGGAAGAAGCGATTCTTGCAGGTATTGAAGACCATCTGATCAGCGGACAATATTGTTTTGTTGAATGGCCAGAAAAAGCAGCAGGACTATTACCCGACGATACTTTTCATGTCTATCTGCAACTGCTTGATATTACTACAAGACGTTTGTATACCGATGCAGAAGCTATATGAGTCTGAGGGGAATACATTAACTTTATCATAACCGTCTCTGCGAAACCTCAGCATACGCTTGTTCTCTGCGGTACCTTCCTTCGTCAGGGTGACGTAAGGAGCCCTACCACAGAGAAAGAAGAACGCAAGGTTTGCACAGAGGATTTAGGGCAAGGATATTTTGTAATTATATTTTTTAAAAGTTTTACCAATACCAATGGCAACCAGTAAACCTTCTATCAGCACTTCTTTCTCTTACGAAACCCTTGAAGAAACACTGGATGTTAAACCCCAGGGAGCCAAACTCCATATTGGTATCCCCAAAGAAATAGCTTTCCAGGAAAACAGAATTGCTTTAACACCCGATGCGGTAGGTGTACTGGTATCTAACGGACACCAGGTGGTAGTGGAACACAATGCGGGAGAAGGCAGTCATTATTCTGACAGAGATTATGCGGAACTGGGTGCCAGTATTGTGTACGACAGAGAAGCCATTTTTAAATGCCCCATTCTGGTGAAGAGTGCTCCTCCTGTTGCAGAAGATATGCCCTTGCTGCAAATGAACCAGACCATTGTTTCTCCTATTCATTTATCGGCGTTGCGCAAAGAGTATATCGAGAAAATGATGGAGAAAAAAATTACCGCATTGAGTTTTGAGAATTTCAAAGATGAAAGCGGAACCTATCCCATCGTAAGAAGTATGAGTGAGATTGCGGGTAGTGCAGTGATGCTGATTGCTGGCCAGTACCTCAGTAGTTTTAATAAAGGAAAGGGCGTTTTGCTGGGAGGTATCAGCGGTATTCCGCCAACCAAAGTTGTGATAGTGGGTGCAGGTATTGTGGGTGAATTTGCAACACGCAATGCATTGGCACTAGGTGCTTCGGTAAAAGTGTTTGATAATAATGTGTATCGCTTAAAACAGTTGCAGAATAACTTAGGTCAGCGTATCTGGACCAGTGTACTGGAACCACGTATTTTATCCAAGCAATTAAAAACCTGTGAAGTAGCAGTAGGTGCGTTGAGTAATGAATACGGTCGTGCACCGGTGGTAGTAACGGAAGAAATGGTAGCAGCCATGCGTCCGGGTAGTATTATCATTGATGTAGCGATTGATCGCGGTGGTTGTTTTGAAACCAGTGAATTAACGAGTCACCAGCAACCTACTTTTGTAAAGCACGATGTAATTCATTATTGTGTACCCAATATTCCTAGTGGTTTTGCAAGAACGGCCAGTCAGGCCATCAGTAATGTACTCATGCCTTTAATGCTATCTATTAGTGATGAAGGTGGACTGGAAGAAATGGTGTGGCATAATTTCAATCTCCGCGAAGGGATATACATGTTTAAAGGTGCGCTGACAGATTTTTATATCAGCCAGCGTTTCGACTTGAAGTTTACCGATTTGAATCTGCTGATTGCCAGCAGGCGATAAAGTTATTTTTCTTTGGGAAGGTGAGCAATCACTTCAATTTCCAGTTTTGCATCGGGCATGTATAATCGGCTTATTTGTACCCATGTGGCGGCAGGATAATCGCCTTTGTACATTTTCTTACGTGCCTCATTATGCGTTTTCATCGCTTCAATATCGGTCGTGTATAAATTTTCCTTTACAACATTCTGCAGACTGGCGCCAAAATGATTCAGGCTTCTTTCAATGGTTTGATAAATACGCTGAATACCGGCAGGTGTAATATCTGTTGATACAGTTCCGGATACATACAATACATTATCTACTTTCACCACCTGAGCATAACCGGCAGTTGTGTCCTGATCACGTCCAAAATGAAATTTCTTTTTTTCAATCGTATTTGTCTGTGCTGAAAGAAGTTGAACTGTAAGTATCAGAACGGTAAAAAGAAAATAGGGTTTCATGTTTTTTTTGATATCAAAATACATCTTTTCAACTAAACAACACCTCCCCTTCCCCCTTTCTACCTGTGAAAAAATTTAGTAAACAGTAAACTACAAATAAGCGAAGTGTTCTTGCAGGGAGAAAGGGAGAAGGTAGAGGTTAATGCTATTTTGGAAAACTAATTTTACCCATGCTCACTGCCGGAATACCATTTCTACCCGCACCCAGTTTTACTTCTCCACCACAAACCGCTTCATTGGCGAGTATGGCAAAGAGTACAGCTTCTTTTGCATCAGGATTCACTTCCAGTTCATTTGTGTTTTTGAAAACAATACCGGGTAATTGTTCTTTGATGTGTTGCATGAGTAATGGATTGTGCATGCCACCACCACTTACATAAGCAACAAAATCTGTTCGTTCGCCCATGCTGCGTTGTAATGCATCTACAATCATATCGGCAGAGAAACGATTGAGTGTAGCCATTATATCAGCATGAGACAAATGACTGCTATCTGATTTTTGTACTGCATCTGCCAGGTATTGCAGGTTAAAAAGTTCTGGCCCGATTGTTTTGGGGAAATCGTAACTGAAGAAATCATTTTCTTTCAGGGCATTCAATAGAGCTGAGTGAATAGTGCCTTGTTTCGCAATAGCAGCATCTTCATCAAAATATTTTCCAGGAAAATGTTCCTGCACATAAGCATCCATCAACGTATTTCCGGTTCCTACATCGGTGCTGAAAACGGCACTGGCGTCAAGACTTGATGGGAGATAAGTGAAATTAGCAATACCGCCAATATTCAACATGATCCTGTTTTCATTTTTGTTACTAAAAATCAGGTAGTCGCCATATACAGCCAATGGTGCACCTTCGCCTCCTGCGGCAACATGTTTCTGTCTGAAATCGCTCAGGGTAATAATACCGGTAGCTACAGCCATATGATCGCCATCGCCTATCTGTAAAGTAGCATTGCCAAACTCATCATCGGGATGCAGAAATTTCGGGGCGTGATAAATGGTTTGTCCATGGCTGGCAATAAGGTCTACATCTGCAGGATCTTTTTGCCATTTTTTCAAACAATCAAGAATAATAGTGGAATGTTCAAGTGCTACCCAGGCATTGAGCAGACATACTTTTTCAAGGTCAACCTGCCGTTTGGAAAAAACAGATTTAATCTGATTTTTAAATACAGCGTTATAAGAAACAGTCTCAAATGCGAGCAATTGCAGGTTTGTATGCATACCCTGACCCGAAAAGCGGCATAAAGCCACGTCGAGTCCATCAACAGAAGTGCCACTCATCAAACCGATTATGGTTCTTTCAGGCTTATTTGCAATTTTATATAGTGCCGCTATATTCTGATTCATGAGTTTAAATTAGACTTAAAAACGCAGTTTTCTGCAATTTCATGCAAAAAAATTTTGGAAATACGCAAGTTCCTGCATTAATTTTAGGATAATATATCCATGCTGCTATGCTGAAAACCGAACGCCAAGCCTACATACTGCGTCAGATTGATCTGCACAACCGTATACTATCCTCTGACCTCAGCACTGAAATCAATGTATCCGAAGATACGATACGCCGCGACCTGAATGAACTTGCCGATATGGATAAGATTATCAAGGTACATGGCGGAGCATTATCAAAATCTTTTCACAGTTCATTTCTCAAATCAGATGTTTACAAAGCAGACAGTAAAAGACTTATTGCACAAAAAGTAGTTCCACTGATCAGGAATAATATGTTTATTCTTACTACAGGCGGCACCACCATTATTGAAATGGCCCGCTTGCTTCCGTCCGATCTGAATGCTACCTTTTTTACCGGAAGCATTCCTGCTGCACATGAATATGCACAACATCCTAATATAGAAGTGATTTTTCTGGGTGATAAAATTTCCAAGAGTTCACAAATAGCAGTAGGTGGCGAAGCCATTTCAAAAATCGGTGGTATAAAAGCCGATCTCTGCATCATGGGTATCAACGCCATTGATGAAACCGGAGTTACCGATAATGACTGGGAAGTAATACAGGTAAAGAAAGCTATGATACAGGCAGCAGAGAAAACGGTTGTACTGTCCATTGCAGAGAAAGTAAACACACACCAGAAACTAATGATTTGCGGATTGGATGAGATTGATACGATGATCACGGAACTGGATCCTTCCAACCCCTTATTTGAATCGTATAAAAAACACGGCATTACTATTTTGTAATCACCTATAAACGCTGAAATATGAAAATAACACCCCTTAAGAAGCCGGGTAGTGTAAGAGCAGCATTTTTACTGATGCTCACCACACTATTTACGGCAGCCGGTATTGCGCAGGTTCGCATATCCGGAAAAGTTACCGCCAAAGGCGGCGCTGCTGTTGAAGCAGCTTCTGTAGTTGTAAGAGAAAATGGTACTGGTGTCGCTACCGACGCATCGGGTACTTATAGTTTTACCGCTGCACTCAAACCGGGTACATACACCATTGTGTTTTCAAGTACCGGTTACAAAACACAACAATCATCTTTAACAGTAACTGCTGGTAACAACAGTTACACGGTTAATGCAGAATTAAATGAAGATGTTTCCAAACTGGATGAAGTAATTGTAACAGGTAACTCGCAGGGTACCACACGTCGCCAGTTGGGAAGTTATATCAGTTCGGTAAGTTCAGAAGACCTGAATAAAGGCGCAACCGGTAATGTACTCGCAGCTTTGCAGGGTAAAACGGCCGGTGCACAGATTTCTCAAAACTCCGGTGATCCTGCAGGTGGTATATCTGTTCGCCTGCGCGGTATCAGTTCCATATCATCTTCATCGGAACCATTATATATTATTGACGGTGTAATTGTAAACAACTCGACCAACCGTGTTACCAATACATCAGGTAACTATGATGGTGGTAATTTTGTGGGTTCCATCGGACAAAGCCGTTTGGTTGATATTAACCCGAACGATATTGAAAGAATAGAAGTATTGAATGGTGCAGCAGCAGCAGCTATTTATGGTAGCCGTGCCAATGCAGGTGTTGTTCAGATCTTCACCAAAAAAGGAAAAAGCGGCGCACCAACTGTAAGTTTCTCCACCAGTTTTACCACCAGCAGTTTGCGTAAGAAACTGGATGTAAACCAGTCGCCAACTAAATTTGGTGGCCCAACCGACGGACCTGGTGCTTTTACACAGGATATACTTTCTGCTGTAACCACCACTACACCCGTAACCAGATACGATTATCAGGATTATATTTTCAGAAACGCCAACGGAACAGACAATAATATCTCGATCAGTGGCGGTAATGATAAAACCAAATATTATGTATCGGGTTCTTATTTCTATAACCAGGGTATTATAAGAAATACCGATTTTCAGCGCTATAGTTTCCGTAGTAATATTGATCAGGTGCTCAATAAATGGGCAAGTTTTAACCTGGGTCTGAATTATGTAAACAGTACAGCGAATGAAAAACCAGATGGTAACTCATTCTTCTCACCCATGAACTCAGTAACCATTATCGGTAATTTCCATGATATCTGGAAAAGAGATGCATTGGGTAATATTCAGGCAGTAGGCGAGCGTGGACGTGCCAATCCGGTATCAGTAATAGAAGATATCAAACAACGCCAGACCACCAATCGACTCATTGCCAACCTGGGTCTGAAACTTCGTCCCATTACCGGTTTAACGGTAGATTATACCATGGGTATCGATAACTATTCACAAAATGGTACAACCTATATTCCACCATTTGCCTACAATGTGAGTACAGCATTCTTTGGTGGCGGACCAACACTCGATCCTACACAGAATGGTTATGCCAGTACAGGTAACAATAGTTTCTTTGCCATTAACCATGATCTGAATGCTACATACAGCAGAAACATCACCAACAATATCAACTCGGTAACACAGGTAGGATTTTCTCAGCAGTATGAAAAGAATAATTATTCTTTATTGCAGGGAAGAGGTCTTGCTCCGTTCGTACAAACGGTGAATGGTGCCAGTACCATTTTAGGAGGTGTAGACGAACGTAGCGAATTGTCTATCTCAGGTGCATATGTACAGCAGAATTTTAAATACCGCAATCAGTTCTTTATAACCGGAGCTATGCGTGTAGATGGTTCATCTGTATTTGGTAAGAACCAGCGTAACCAGACTTACTATAAAGCAAGTGGTAGCTATGTAATTTCAGGAACCGATTTCTGGGCTAACTCATCAGTATCAAAATGGTGGGATCTCTTAAAAGTACGTTTAGCGTATGGTGAAAGTGGTAACCTTACAGGTATTGGCGCTTATTCAAGATTCAACACCTACAGTTCATCATCTTATCTGGGAAGAACTGCATTGAACTCAAGTGGTACACTGGCCAACGAAAATGTAAAACCAGAAAGACAACAGGAAGTAGAATTAGGTTTCGACATGTCGTTCCTGAATAACAGGGTAGGCTTAACAGTGAATATCTACAATAAAAAAGTAAAAGACCTGTTGATCAATCGTTTTATTGCACCAACATCAGGCTTTAGCAGCTTGCTCGATAATTTCGGTTCACTCGAAAACAAAGGGTATGAAATTGTGTTAACAGGTAATCCGGTAGCGAACAGAAATTTCAACTGGAACATCACGGGTATCTTTAACCATAACCGTAACAAAGCCAACCGTATTGGACAGGCACTTACTTTGTTGAGTACCAATGCAGGTGCACCGGTAGCTATTATCGAAGGATTACCAGTAGGCGTTTTCTACGGAACCTTCTTTGCACGTAATGCTGATGGATCAGAAGTAAAAAATGCAGGAGGTATTCCGCAAACAGAAAGAGGTGTGCAGAATACAGCCACCACATTTACTACCGGCAGAACAGGAGGGTTACCAAGTGGTGCGGTATTGCGTAAAGTAATTGGCGACCCTAATCCGGATTATACCACCAGTTTAGTGAACGAGTTCACGTATAAAAAACTGAGTTTGCGTGTACAGATCGATGCGGTACAGGGAGTAGATGTGTTCAATGCCGATTTCCGTACACGTCAGGGTGTAGGTAATGGTAAAGTAGCAGAACAGGAGCAACGTGGTCAGTTACCAAGAGGGTATATCAATGGTATTTATGCCATTGAAGAGTGGAGAGTAGATGACGGAAGCTATACCAAACTGCGCGAATTATCACTCAGTTATAATTTCGGAAAAATAAAAGGATTCAGTGATCTGAGTATCAGCTTTAGTGGCCGTAACCTGATTAGTTGGGATAACTATAAAGGATATGACCCTGAAGTGAATGCGGGCGGACAAAGCACCATTCTTCGTGGTATTGATTTTGGTGCGGTGCCTATTCCACGCACATTCAGTTTTGGTATCCAGGCTAAATTTTAATCCTAAAAATTTTTTGTATGAAAAAGATTCAAACATCGATATATACAGGTCTTGCGGCACTGCTGTTAACAACGGCAGGTTGTAAAAAAGACTTTAGTAATCCGAATGCAGCCACATCAGACCAGGTATTCAGTTCTGCAAAAGGACTGGCAGGTATTGTGGTGGGTTTGCAAAGAACCTATGCATCAAACGTAGCCTATGGTATGTCTGATGCTACTGGTTTAGTAACCAATGAAACCATGCTCATGAACCCCGGAAACACATCTGAATTTCAGTTCAGCACCGGTGGAACAGCAGTAGATGGTACCAATGCCTTATTAGGTAATGTATGGACTACTGCCAACAAAGTGATCTTTGATGCGAACAATGTAATCAACGCAGCAGCCAAACTATCCGATAAAGGGTACGCCAGCGGATTAATTGGGTATGCTACTATTTACAAAGCATTATCAATGGGTTGTTTGTCGAGCTATTGGGAAAAAGTACCTGATACAGTGGGTACTGCTACCACCACTTTCTCCGACAGAGCAGTAGGTTTTAACAGAGCCGTTGCCGCTATCGACAAAGCCCTGGCTGCTATTAGCGCCAATGCCATTACAGCAGGTTTTACGGCTGATGTGCCTGTAGGTGTAGACATTGTAAATACACTCTATGCACTGAAAGCACGTTACTCTTTGTTTGCGGGTAATTATGCTGCTGCACTGGCTGCGGCTAATGCGGTAGACCTGACCAAGCGTTCTACCATGAACTTTGAAGCAGCCAATCCAAACCCCGTATTCAATTTTGTAACGTCTACCAATAACGTGTACCAGCCGTTAGATTCTACTTTGGGTTTGCCCGTGGCTATTGCACCTGATCTGGCAGATAAGCGTATTCCTTTTTATACCGTAATCAACGCCACCATTAATCCACGATTCAGGTTAAATGGTTTCTGGAATACGGCTACTGCTGCTATTCCATTGTACTATCCTGGTGAGATGACATTGATTAAAGCGGAGGCTTATGCAAGACAGGCAACACCTGATTTGATAAATGGTACCATAGAATTGAATAAAGTGGTAACCAAAAAAGCAGCCAACGATCCATTGGGTATTGGAGCCGATTTAACACCCGCTGCTCCGGCAACTGTTGCTGAATTACTTACACAGATTTATCGCAACCGTTGTATTGAACTTTATTTATCAGGCATGAAGCTGGAAGATATGCGTCGTTTCGGACGCCCCAACAGCGAGCGTAAACGTAACCTGTTTCCTTATCCGTTCCGTGAAAGGGATAGTAATCCGAATACACCTGCTGATCCGGCATTTTGAATGGTAGGTTGATGTGATTGACAAGCCCTGGAGTTTTCTCCGGGGCTTGTTGTTTATGAGGAAAAGTTTAGGATATATTCTACATTTCTCATTTTGCTACTTTAACATGAGAAACCAACTAATTGGTTACAGTTTTAACGTGTTCAAAATTTTAAGTGCAGGTATTGCAAGCGTAAGATATTTTAAATATTTTTATACGATACACTGAGTTTCGCAAAGGAAATTTAAACGACTCAATATCCGAAATGAGAGCATAAATTAATAAGGTATGTGATATCGGCATACTTGTACTTTAAAACGTCTAAATGAAAGTATTACTCGACACTAACATTATTATTCATAGGGAGGCATCCAAAATAATAAACCAAGATATTGGAGTTCTATTTAATTGGATAGATAAACTTAAATACGAGAAGTTTATACACCCAGCGACAGTTGAGGAACTTAATCGAAATAAGGACCCTCAAACAGTAGCTACAATGGCAATAAAAGTTGCGAGCTATAACTTAATTCGCAATCTTGCTCCTACAAGTCAAGTTCTGGAACAAATAAGCAAACAAATTGACACAGTAGCAAATGACGAGAATGATACCAAAATTCTTAATGAAGTGTTTTGTGACAGGGTTGATATTTTAATATCAGAAGATAAAAAAATTCATACTAAGGCATTGCTTTTAGGAATTTCAGAAAAGGTTTTTAAAATTGACCAATTCCTTGAAAAGGTAACTGCTGAAAACCCAAATTTAGTAGACTACAAAGTTTTAGCGGTTAAGAAAGTTGATTTCGCGCAAGTTGATCTTCAAGACACCTTTTTTGATAGCTTTCGCGAAGATTATATAGGGTTCGATAAATGGTTTAATAAAAAAGCAGATGAAATTGCCTATGTCTGCTATAGCAACAATATTCTTTCGGCTTTTCTGTATATAAAAGTTGAAGACGAGGCAGAAAATTATTCAGATATTCAACCAAACTTCAAAAGAAAAAAACGGTTAAAGATCGGGACACTTAAAGTAACTAGTAATGGATTTAAAATTGGTGAACGGTTTCTTAAAATAATATTTGATAATGCACTGCAATATAATGTGTCGGAAATCTATGTAACCATCTTTGATAAAAGACCTGAGCAAGTTCGGTTAATAGCGTTACTCGAAGAATGGGGCTTTAATTATTTCGGAGACAAAACTACGAAAGCTGGCAACGAAAAAGTTTATGTCAAAAATTTTGACAGAGGGCAAGAAGTTAATCTCTTACAACCCAAAAAAACATTCCCATTTGTTTCATCAGTGAGTAAAGTCTATATAGTTCCCATCTATCCGGAGTATCACACCGAGTTGTTTCCTGATTCAATTCTGAGAACTGAATCACCGATAAATTTCACAGAGAACGAACCTCATCGCAATGCGCTAAGTAAGGTATATATATCACGTTCTTATGTAAGAAACTTAAAAGCAGGTGATATTGTAGTGTTTTATCGAACAGGTGGTATTTATCAAGGAGTAGCTACGACTTATGGAATTGTGGAATCTATTATTGATAATATACCAAATGAAGCAACATTTATCCAGTCTTGTAGAAAAAGAAGTGTTTTCACAGATAAGCAATTGAAAGAGCATTGGAATTATAAGGAAAATGACAGGCCTTTTATTGTGAATTTTATTTATGCCTATTCGTTTAGAAAAAGACCTAACTTGAAGTGGCTTAATGAAAACGGAGTTATTCCCGACATATTAGATATGCCAAGAGGCTTTCGTGAAATAAGTAGAGAAAATTTTCTTAAAATTGCGAATTATTCAATCGGAAAATGAAAGTAGTATTATCTATAAAACCAGAATTTGCTTTTAAAATATTTGACGGAACAAAAAAATTTGAGTTCCGAAAAACTATTTTTAAAAACACTAAAATTAAAACTGTCATTGTATATGCATCATCTCCTGTTAAACAAGTGATTGGTGAGTTTGATATTGAAAGGATTATTAACAAAGACATTGACAGCCTTTGGGAATTGACACAAGACTTCTCGGGAATAACAGAGGACTATTTTTATGAATATTTTGCAAATCGTATTGACGGATTTGCTATTGAAATTAAAAAAACAAAAAAGTATCGACAACCCAAATGTTTAAAGGCCGATTATAATTTGGTTCCTCCACAATCTTTTGCTTATTATTTGCAATCCTAGATTGCTGATAGTCCTACTTTTTTCTCCATAACGCATCCAAAATCAGGAAAAAATTCTAAGTATCATTTTAAGAAGTGCAAGGTGATGCAGCATAGTTATTTTAATGAACTGTTCAATGAATACACTTTCACCCCTTCCCATCCCCCGAAATCAATTTCAACATCCCCGTTTCAGTCACCACAAATAAAGACTGGCGAGAGATCATACGGGAGGGTAATTCTTCCAGCTTCCACAGTTCGGCACCGTCGGCTTCGGATAAATTCGCCACATCAATATCAGCTATATCAACACCAAAAGAACGTTCACCAAGCATGTTGTAAACTACCGCATGGGCTATTCTATAAAAAAGGTCATAAGCGTCATCATTGCAGAGTGTATGATATACGATGATACTGTTATACTCATCGGCATTGCCAGCAAATGAAAAATACAGTTCATCTAAACCAATACCGGCATCTGCAAGCAGCTTCCCCATTTCAGGATTAAGAGACATAGGTGCTTCCAGTGAAATAATAGTCCATGCCGGTATATCCGGCGCCAGTGCCACCAGGGCATCTGCTTTTTTAAAATGATTTGGTTTAGCATCAACCGAAATAGTGAGCGTACCTGTGTTCTGGTTAGATACGCTGAGTACAAAAGAATAAAACCGACCATAAGCCCGTAAGTGAGTGTTCAGCTCATTGATCCAGTAAGCGGCTTCTTTTTTAGATCTGTTATGCAGATCGAGATAGGTGGTATTGTTTCGTTGAAACCATTCCCAGAAATGGCGCTTAGATAGTTTACTCATGTTCTGTGTTTCTGTTGTTAGATAAATAAGGGGCTGACCAAAAAGTAAACCGACCATAAGAAGGGTTTTTCTTTGTTGGTCAGCCCCCGTTAAAAATGCTTACAAAACAGCTTCCAGTATTCCTTCATTATTCGGAATATCGGTCGCCATGGCTTTGATCACTGTACCCGGCAGCAGACTATTGTTCTGCGTAACTGAATAGGTCCAGTCGAGGTCGTAGATATCAACCACCGCCTCGCCTTCTTCCAGCAGGGTGCCGTCAGCAGCATATATTTGAACCCATACGCTGGCTACTTTAAAATCGTCTTTAGCCCTCACAACGATTTTGTCACCTATCAATCCTTTATAAGCCCGGGTATTGATACTAACTACTTTGGGTGCAGACATAAAGTCTTCCAAAGCCCGGCTATAGAGGTTTTGACGGGGTTTTAAGACGGCAGTATACGCTTCTGCCAGTTCTGGGTTTGCACCACTCGAAATGACTTTTGCATAACGGGAGCCCATGAGAAAGCTTTCCTGTGTTTTCACCTGATCTGCTGTGGGTGGTCCTTTTCTGCGTCCTGGTGCTTTCGCAACAACTGTTTTGCCGTTCCAGTTGCGAAATACGATTTCTTTACCAAGTGATCCCTGGAATTTACCAGTGATGACACTGTTGTTTGAATGTGCCATAAAAATTAGTTTTTATTTTTTTAAAAAATGGTTTTTTGTTTTATCAACCGCTCTCATCGGAGAAGGTTCCCGGGTCCGCTCTTCCCGCTGGCCTTAAGCGAAAAACTCCTATGTGAGCCGTTGATAAAACAAATGTAGAACAGGCCATACCCCATATGTTTGAAAATGTGACGTGCTTTGATAAAACCTGGGACGTTATCTGACAAAAGCTGGGATAACTGGTAATTTCTCCTCGAAAAAGCCCCTTTTACTGCCCTCAAATCCAATAAAATCAAGGGTTTCATTTTTTGTGCTCCTCTTTGCTACCTCGAAAGCCTCCACGCAACCCTTGATTTTATTGACTTCCATCTTTATTTCTCCTCATTGCTACCTTGGAATAGAAAGAACGATGCTTACTGCTATTGCGTTCTATGAGTGTTGCTCCTCATTGCTACCTCAATTGAACCTCGGGCAGCTTACTGAAACCCTTGCTGGCACTGCATGCTATTTTTGCTCCTCCTCATTGATACCTCATTGATACCTCAATGATACCTCTTTGCTACCTCGGGGAGGAGTGTGAGGTTAGGGCTTGGATGTTAGGGGAAATACCGGGCAATTTTTTATCCTAAGTTTTGATAGTCAAGACCTTATAACTCAATCATCAGTTTTTCAAACTAAAATGGGGTTTGTGCAAGACCGGAACCCCAACAATTAAGCGGCAGTGGTAACAATGGGCGTAGAACTGGGTGGAGGTAGCATTGAGGTATCAACAAGGTTGCATGGAGGATTTAATAGGGTTGCATATATTAGCAAAATGTAATAATTGTTTAAGATTTTGCATAGCTGGAAATACAGTTCAGGTAATACTACATACAATGGTAGCAGTGGGAGTTAAGAGGAAGTTACACGTGAATTTTTGAGTGAAAAATATTCATCCTTAAATCATAAAAATATGCGACCACCTTTTTTTATCTGGCAGGATAAAGTGCTGAAAAAAATTCAGCCGGAAGATGTGATTGCCATTAGTTCTGAAAAAAATTATATCAAAATATTCGTTACGAATAAAGAGTATTATTTAGTACGGTCAACCTTAACAGCCGCATTAAAAAAACTACCTGCCGATTTAATTAAAAGAGTACATCACCGGTTAGCTGTATCGGTTAACTATGCTGACTATATTGCCAAAGACCATCTGCAAATTGAAGGAGAAGAAAATCCATTACCTATATCCCGACTGCATTATCAGGCATTTATCAATAGTTTGAATATTGTGGGTGGAGATGAGGGGGTGAAGAAAAGGAAGAAGAGGGGTTAGGTGTTAGATCTTAGAAGTTAGTTTTTTTTGGGGGCTATACATCATTCCATGTGCTCGCCTGCGGTGATGGCGGGAAATGATGCGGGAACGTTCAAATAAAATAGATCCTGCAGAGAATAGCCAAACGGTTCAAAAGTTTAACCGTTTAGTATTCTACTCCTTATTAGTCAATCTTTTGTGTACACCTGTTATTGCACTACCGTTTTTTCCTCGCAAAAAAATGGGTGTTTTTCTCTTTTGTGCTTTTGTTTTAAGCCTTTAAATTCGTACTACTGTAATAATAATACTTTTCTAAGCTTACTTATATTTTCTCTCCCCCCCCTGAGAAAGTTTTTTCCAGTTTGTTTATAACAGTGTGTTGTAGATGCTTTATCGATAAAGCCTGAGAGGTTGTTGTCATCATTGTGCTGATCAATTAGTTTTTACCGGCAGCGTAAACAAAATAAAAATAGTTTGCTGTAAATGTTTTCAGAGAACCATCTGCAACAAATGCTCAGAAAAAGAAGATGCCAGGAAAAGCATGATGTTATGTGTTTTTCGAACTGGTGTACTTTGTTAGCATACGCGAAACAGCAGCATTGTAATGATTAGTACACTGATTTTCTTTAGAAAGAAAGAACAAATATTTAATAATAAAAACCAGTATTTATGAACAAGGCTTTTTTAATTTTCATTGCTGTATTAACAGTTTTTAGCGGTTGTAATAAAACAGCATCAAAGGAGACAGAAAAACAAAAAGAAATTTCGAATCAGAAAACTCCAATAGTGCTAAAGGTTAGTTCTTACCCTGCTTTTTGCACTAGTTCTTGTTCTGATTTCGTTGGGTTTATACCTGGAAGCAGTGGTTCTTCCGGTGCTACGAGTTGGGGTAACTTTCATTTATGGATTAGCCAGACGTTGCCTTATGATGTTGTTATTACAGTAGAAAACAGATACAATGGAACAGCTTACTTTACTCAATGGGGCCAGCAATTTGTTATTCCAGCCGGACAAAATAATTCTGCTTCTATTAGTGGCGAGCAGGAAGCGAACATGATTTGTGCTGGTGGCTTTTTAAATGATTATTGGGATGGAACATATTCAGGACAGGTATCCCGGACTTATTCAGTAAATATTGTATCGATTGACAGGGTAGATATTAATGCAAATCTTAACTCGCAATATCAGCTATATCCTGGTTCAGGAAATTTATCCGTTTCAAGTTATTGTTACAAAAATGAGTAACAGTGTATTTGAAAATAGATATTTTGAAATGGTTCTTCTACGATAATATAAACATCGGTATATAAGTTGATGCCCTGGCATTTATTTTGAAGCAGGCAAATTTATCTGCTTTAAAATGAATGCCTTTTTTTCTCCTTAGAGTCTACTTGGATCAAAGTAGTTCGTTGAAGCGCCTCTGAGATAAGAAGGATACAAACTGAGTGGTATGATCAAAAAACAAACCCTGAGAAGGAAATTGCAAAAAAGCCCCATAGCGTAGCGAACGATGCAGTGAGTGACACAACAACCGATGAGCAGGGCGATGTAGTCTACCCCCTATGATTTGTACCCAAACACCGGTCATGGCGTATTGACAATCATTTATTTGCCTATCTTACAAATCATTTTAAAATTCAATCCTTCTTCATGATCCGCTCATTGCCCCTCCGATTGTACTCCGGTTTAGGTATTGCAGTATTGCTTGTTTTTGTAGTGGGCTTTGTTACCATCGATTCGCTTGATAAACAGGCTAAAGAAGCTGAAAGAGTAAGACATACCCACCAGGCTATTTCATACGCTAGAGATATACGCTTTACCATTATGCATATCAGGGGAGGAAGAAGAGCGTACTGGGTTACTGCCGACCCTAAAAACATGGATCCCTATGAAAAAGGAACCAGTTTTATTCCCAATCGTCTTATCTATCTTAAAGAATTTGTAAAAGACAATGCTGCACAGGTACAAAATGTAGCGGTACTCGATTCATTGGTTACCAGCTTAATGCGTTACTGGAGAACAGATGGAATCATTCAGCCCAATATGCCTACGGATGCTTTCAGACGCATTGTTGTTGATGAAGAGAGAAGAATGGAGTTAATATACAAGCAACTTGAAAAAATAAAAATTGAAGAAGAGGAGTTGCTCGTAAAAAGGGAAGCTGTTGTAGCAGGGTATAACGAAAGAACCAAACTCATATTGTATATCGGTATCAGTGTGTTGATGATTGTAGTGTTATTACTCATCAATGCCGTGATACAAACCCTGAAAAGCAGGTATAAAGCTGGTCTTCGCTTACAGTCTACTTTGGAAGAAACAGAAAAAGCAAGTAAACTGGCACAGGAAAAGAACTGGGTACTCGAAGGCATGAGTTATATAAACAACAGGTTACAGGTAGTAGACAGCTCATCGGAATTGGCGAACCGTATCATTACCGCATTGGTTCAATACCTGGAAGTGCCGGCAGGTGTTATTTATTTTGTAGATAAGACAAATGAAAAACTGGTAACATCGGCCTCTGTTGCGGTTAGTGGTGCATCGCGGAAAGCATTTACAATTGGAGAAGGAATTGTGGGTAATGCCGCAACGGAAAAAACGGTATCTATCGTGCGAAATATTCCCCCGGACTACTGGAAAGTAGAATCTTCACTCGGACAGGTTACGGGTAATGGCGAAATAGCATATATACCATTATGGATGAACGAGGAATTAAAAGGATTGATTGAATTAGGTTGTTTCTCTACCTTCTCCGAACTCCAGATATCGTTGTTGAAAAGCTGTTCTGATATTCTTTCAGCGGCCATTAATTCATACCAGTCAAGAGATAAAATCAATGAACTGCTCGATGAGCTGCAGGAGCAAAAAGAAGCATTGCTGGAACAACAGGAAGAATTAAGACAGACCAACGATGAATTGAGCAGACAAACAGAAGAGTTACAGGCTTCAGAAGAAGAATTGAAGACACAGGAAGAAGAATTAAAACAGATAAATCTTGAACTGAAAGAAAGAAATGACGCCATCGAAAATGCAAGACATGCGCTAACACTCAAAGCCAGAGAACTGGAAAATACCAGCAGGTATAAATCGGAGTTCCTGGCCAATATGTCGCACGAATTGCGAACACCACTGAATAGTGTGTTGATTCTTGCCAGACTGCTGGCAGATAACAATACACAGAACCTGAATGCCAAACAGATTGAATATGCCAATATCATTTATAAATCTGGTAACGATCTGTTACAATTAATTAATGATATCCTCGATCTTTCTAAAATTGAATCCGGCAAAATTGATTTGCTGATAGAAGATGTTTCGGTAGAGTCTGTTGCGCAGGATATTACCCAGTTGTTTTCGGTGGTAGCATCAGAGAAGAAAATTAATTTTACAATAGAAGCCGGAGCAGGAATACCGGCAACAATTCAAACAGATAAACAACGTCTGCAACAGGTAATAAAAAATCTTTTGTCCAATGCATTTAAGTTTACACCTGCAAATGGAAATATCGGTTTAGGCTTCCATGTACTTTCCGGAGAAGAAAAACTATTGATCAGTGTGTCTGATACCGGTATTGGTATTCCACAGGAAAAACAACAAGTCATTTTTGAGGCTTTCCAGCAGGCCGATGGTTCAACGAGCAGAAGATATGGCGGAACAGGCCTGGGTTTGTCTATCAGTCTTGAGTTGATGAAATTACTTGGCGGTACCATCAGCGTACAGAGTGAAGTAAATAAAGGGAGTGTCTTTACACTTGAAGTGCCGTATACGTTTGAAGGAACAGCTCATGTTGAATCAAGAGAGCATAGCGATGATTTTTTATTAAAAGATCAGGTGTTGCCCTTTGAACACATAAAAGAACAAACAGCTATAGCCGACGACAGAACGCAATTAAAAAAAGGGGAGAAGCTAATGCTGATTGTTGAAGACGATGTGAATTTTGCCACCATTATCCGCGATTATGCACGGCATAAAGGGTATCAGGTAATTATTGCATTAGAGGGAGATGAAGGATTGTATTATGCCAAACGATATAAGCCTACTGCCATTATCCTCGACATACAATTACCTGTAATGGATGGATGGACTATTCTGAAACATATACGAAATGATGAACAGCTAAAGCATACACCGGTACACATTATATCGGCATTTGATGACAGCCGTTTTAAACAGGCCGATGTGATGGCCTATCTCAAAAAACCGATCGATACCTATACACTCGAACGTGCATTTGGTATGCTGGGTGATCACATCAGAAAAGGATTGAAACAGGTATTGATTATTTCAGCCGTTCATTTTGAAGAAGATCACTTGCATCAACTGGCGTCAGAGAAAGAGTATAAACTTCATTTTGAACAGGTAACAACTGTACCGGAAGCGGCAGCCAGCATCAACAAACAACGTTATGATTGTATCATTATTCATATTGGAGCATCAATACAATTACAGGATGCAAAATATATTCACCAGCATTTGTTAGACAAAGCCCTCCCCATTATTATACATCTTGACGAAGATATTTCAGCAGCAGATGAAATAGAGTTCAGAAAAATTTCAGGCATTATTATCAGGAGCGCCGTTACAGCCAATAACCGCTTGCTGGATGAGCTGGAACTTTTTCTGCACAAGATGGAAGGAGCAGAAACAAAAACTACGAGCCAACTGTTAACTGCTGTAAGTGATCATACACTCACCGGTAAAAAGATACTGGTAGTAGATGACGATATGCGGAATGTATTTGCATTAAGTGCTGTACTTGAATCGAATAAAATGCAGGTGCTTGCAGCAAGTGACGGACGTGAATCGCTGGAACAATTAAAAAAACACCCTGATACACATCTTGTACTGATGGATATTATGATGCCGGAAATGGATGGGTATGAAGCCATGCAGCGTATCAGGAAAGATTTAAAAATGACCGATCTGCCTATTATTGCACTCACTGCAAAAGCAATGGCAGGCGACCGGGATAAATGTATTGCAGCAGGCGCTTCTGATTACATTACAAAACCAGTTGACATGCAGAAGCTATTGTCGCTGATGCGGGTTTGGTTAACGAAATAGACAGAAGAATAAACGATGGGAATACCAGGCAGGCCAGAATTGAAGGCACATGAATTTGAACAGTTACTGCATATGCTTCATCATGTGTATGGCTATGACTTTTCTGGATATTCGAAAAGTTCTTTGCTACGAAGGATTCATAAGTTCATGGATGAAAAACAGCTGGCTGATGGTAGCCGACTGATAAAACTCCTGGCTGGTGATGTGGCAGTGTTCAACGGGTTTCTTGAAACCATTACAGTGAATGTTACAGAAATGTTTCGCGATCCTGTATTTTACAAATCGCTGCGCGAAAAAGTATTACCCGTATTGGCCACTTACCCGCAAATAAACATTTGGCATGCGGGCTGTTCAACAGGAGAGGAGGTTTTTTCTTTATGTATTTTATTGTTCGAAGCAGGGTTATTACACCGCACAAGAATTTATGCGACTGATATCAATGCTGCGAATCTGGAGAAAGCAAGAACCGGTGTATTGCCCATGCATCATATGAGAGAATACACGGTGAATTACCGGCAAACAGGTGCCATGAACGATTTTTCTGATTACTATACGGCATTGTACGATCATGTGCTGATTAATAAAGAGATAAGAGAAAGGGTGGTTTTTCTGCAACATAATCTGGTAACTGACAGGTCCTTTAATGAATTTCAACTGGTGATTTGCAGAAACGTAATGATTTATTTCAATAAGCAATTACAGAACAAAGTGCTTCGGCTGTTTTATGAAAGTCTTTCTTCATTGGGGTTTCTTGGTCTGGGTATGAAAGAAAGTTTACTGTTCTCCGATCATAAATCAAAATTCACCATGGTAGATCCGGCAGTAAAAATATTCAGGAAAAAACATTGATCAATTTGAAAGAAACAAAATACGATATCATACTAATCGGAGGCTCTGCTGGTAGTATT
Organism: Chitinophaga pinensis; assembly: GCA_943372605.1. GTDB lineage: Bacteria > Bacteroidota > Bacteroidia > Chitinophagales > Chitinophagaceae > Sediminibacterium > Sediminibacterium pinensis_H. Next base: position 113,930 of record CALRZI010000001.1, read on the forward strand.
CCTGTTTGTGTATCGTTGTTAAAAGCATTGAAAAAAGATCATACTGTTCCCGTTGCGCTCATCATACACCGTATGCGTAATGTGGTGAGTGAGCTGGATAAATTATTGACAAAAGAAACAGGAATAAAGAAAATTTCAGAACCGGAAGACAAGCAGCCAATCGGCTCTGGTAAAGTGTACCTGGCACCTCAAAATTATCACCTGCTCTTTGAAGAAGATGGTTGTTTTAGTCTTGATTATTCTGATGCCGTTCATTATAGTCGCCCATCTATTGATGTAAGTTTTGAAAGTGCGGCATTGCTCTATGGAAAAAAAGTGCTGGCAATTTTACTGAGTGGTGCCAATGCCGATGGAGCAAAAGGCTTATCAATTCTTGCTGAGCTCGGAGCCGAATGTTGGGTGCAGGACCCGGCAACGGCAGAATACCCGGCAATGCCTGCTGCGGCTATTACTATTTCTGAGAAGATAAAAATATTTATGGAAGATGAGATGAAACAACGCTTACGCGAATTATAATTATATTGCTGTTAGAGATGAATATACCCCCAATACCACAACACGATTTCACCATTCTTCTGGTAGACGACAGACCCGAAAATCTGTTATCGCTGGAAGAAATATTGCTCAAGCCAGGTCGTAAATTTATTAAGGCACAATCGGGTAATGAAGCATTGAAACAGGTGTTAAAATATGAACACATCGGACTTATCATGCTGGATGTTCAGATGCCTGAAATGGATGGTTTTGAAGTGGCGCGTATTCTGAAATCAAACCCGCGGACAAAAGATATATCTATCATTTTTGTAACGGCACTGAGCAGGGAAGAGCAGTATGTACTAAAGGGATTTGCAGAAGGAGCAGTTGATTACTTGCAAAAACCACTTGATATAAATGTAGTACGCGCCAAAGTAAACGTGTTTGAACAACTGTACTTTAACCAGTACCGTTTAAAGACGACATTGGCGGAACTGGATCGTATCAATAAACAACTGGAAAAATTTGTTTACATCGTATCGCATGACCTTAAGTCGCCACTTTCATCCGTTATTATGATGCTTGAACTCATCAAGAGCGATCCTCATGTACGGGCGAATGATGAAGTGAAAGAAAATATAGACATGGTCTACCAGGCATCTGGCCGCTTGTCGGAAATGATCATGGCATTACTGGAATATTCCACTACCAGTTTATCGCAGCAAACAATTGAAGAAGTAGATGTACACCAAATGGTGCAACAACTGGCAGCATTACTATTCCCGCCAAAACATATACGGATAGAATTACTCCATCAATTGCCTTCACTGGTTACCAAAAAAGTGAAACTGGAACAGGTATTTCAGAACCTGTTGAGCAATGCCATTAAATATAATGATAAACCACAGGGGTTAATACAGATTGGTTATACTGAGCAGGATTCATTCCATGAATTCTTTGTAAAAGACAATGGCCCCGGTATAGCCGAAGAAGATAAAAACCGGATATTTAAACTGTTTGAGATAACCGAAAACCAGTCGCATCGCGATAGCAGCACAGGTATCGGATTAAACCTCCTGAAAATTATTGTAGAAGAGCAGGGTGGAAAAATATGGGTAGAATCGAAAGAAGGAGAAGGAAGTATTTTCTATTTCCAATGGATGAGATAGTGGGACGTGAGAGGTGGTGAGACGTGAAACGTGAAAGGTGAAAAGGGTAATTTCTTTAGATGCAATCCCGCGAATCTCATCCCACTTTCTTATTTCTTATTTTATATTTCATATTTCTTATTTCTCTGTTCCTTATAATCAGTGATCTGAATCTTCTCTTCACAAAAATCAATTTCCTGTAGATCGTTGCTGCTTACAATAATTGTTTTACCATTGCAATAGTCTCTGATAAGCCTGTGATACAGTTCGTATCCTGAAGCATCAAGATTGGTGCAGGGTTCATCTAATAATAACAAAGGAACATCGCTGAAAATAGCCTGTGCCAGCTTAACCCGCTGTTTCATGCCACTGCTGTAATATCGGATTTGTTTATCGGCGGCTTTCTCCAATCCGATGAGTTCAAGTACCGAGTTAACTGTAACAGCAGGTAATAATGGTTTGAATGAAGCATGAAACTGCAAAAATTCTTTGGCGGTCATTTCTTCAACCAGTTCTAGGTAAGGTGCAGTCAGCGACAAGTAATTGTATATTTTATCATCGGCAATTTCTTTAGTACGATACTGCCAGGCAATATTTCCGGCACTCAGGTTTAAGCTACCAGCAATGGCTTGTAATAAGGTACTTTTGCCACTTCCGTTAGGACCGGTGATAGCATAAGTTTTGCCGGGTTGAAAAACAATATCAACCCCACGAAATATCCATTCCCGGTTAAATTTTTTACCAGCCTCCGAGAATTTAATCTGCATAGGAAAATATAATGTGATGGATAGTGCTGTTAATCTTCTTCAGTAGCGCCTTTGGTGAAACGTTTGATGATACCTCTTCCGCTTTCACGAATAAAAGTTACAATCTCATCTCTTTCATCGCTGGCGGTTAATTCCTCTTCAATAAATTCCAATGCCTGCGAAGTATTCAAACCTTTATTGAATATGATGCGATAGATATCGAGAATATGATTAATTTTCTCCAGTTCAAAACCTCTTCTTTTCAAACCCACACTGTTCACACCACCATAGCTCAACGGGTTACGTACAGCTTTAATATAAGGAGGTACATCTTTACTTACGAGACTACCCCCGGCGATATATGCATGCTGACCAATGGTTACAAACTGGTGAACAGCACTTACACCAGCTATCCATGCCCAGTCGCCCATTACCACGTGTCCGGCTAATTGAACACTATTGCTGAGAATGCAGTTGTCGCCAATTAAACAATCATGTGCAATATGGCTATAGGCCATGATGAGACAGTTATTACCCACTTTTGTTTTCCAGCGGTCTGTGGTACCACGGTTAATGGTAACGAACTCGCGGATGGTAGTATTATCACCAATTTCTACGGTAGTTCTTTCACCCGAAAATTTTAAATCCTGTGGAATAGCCCCTAGTACAGCGCCCGGAAACACGCGGCAGTTTTTACCAATGCGTGTGCCATCCATGATGGTAACATTACTGCCAATCCAGGTGCCCTCACCAATTTGTACATCTCCATGGATCACCGTGAAAGGATCGATTTTTACATTCGGGGCGACCCTTGCATTGGGATCTATATAGGTATAAGGATGCGTCATTGTAGCTAGGTTCAGTTATTAATTGGTAAGGGTATGAATTAAGGTCTTTTAACGATTTGTGCAACAAGGTCTGCTTCAGTCGCCACTTTTCCACCTACATAAACGGTGCCTCTCATCTCACAAATGCCTCGACGAATAGGTCCGGTAAATTCCATTTTCAATAACATGGTATCGCCGGGACGCACCATCTGTTTGAATTTACAGTTATCTATTTTCAGGAAATAAGTATCGTATTGTCCTTCAGGCATAGAATTAATACAGAGTATACCACCTGTTTGAGCCAGTGCTTCAATTTGAAGAACACCAGGCATTACAGGATTACCGGGGAAGTGACCCGGGAAAAACCATTCATTGAAAGTTACATTTTTAACACCAACAATATGCGTATCGGTTAATTCAATGATTTTATCAACCAGCAGGAATGGATGGCGATGTGGTAATGTTTTTTCAATTTTCTCCAGTGGGAAAATCGGCGGCATAGTTGGATCATATACCGGCACATCTTTCACATGCTTATTCTTCTTGATGTACTGTTTTATTTTTTTGGCAAACTCCACATTGCTGCTGTGTCCCGGACGGTTGGCAATGATTCTAGCTTTAATCGGATAACCAATCAGCGCCAGATCACCTACCACATCCAATAATTTATGACGGGCAGGTTCATTGGGGAAACGGAGTTCAAGGTTATTGAGGTAGCCTTCACTTTTCACTTCAATTTTATCGCGCTTGAACACTTTTGCCAAACGCGCCATTTCAGCATCTGTAACAGGTTTATCTACCACTACAATAGCGTTATTGATATCGCCACCTTTAATAAGGTCGTTATCAAGTAACATTTCAAGTTCATGTAGGAAACAGAAAGTACGGCAGGGAGCGATTTCTGTTTTAAAATCCTTAATGGTTTTCAAACCAGCGTGTTGAGTACCTAATACCGGGCTGTTAAAATCGATCAGTGTGGTAATCTGGTAATCGAGTGCAGGTAATGCCACCATTTCAACACGTTTGGCATCATCGTAATGATAAATATTTTCATCCAGGCTGTACCATGCTTTAGCCGCTTCCTGTTCCAGTACACCTACTTTTCCAATCAGTTCAATAAAAGGGGCAGAACTACCATCCATGATCGGAATTTCAGGACCATTCAGTTCAATCAATACATTGTCAACACCCATACCTACCAATGCAGCAAGTACATGTTCCACTGTACTTACTTTGGCGTCACCCACCTGTAAAGTGGTTCCGCGGCTGGTATCGGTTACAAGATCGCAATCTGCTTTAATAATCGGCTGGCCCGCGAGGTCAACACGCTGAAATTGTATACCAAAACCCGGATTGGCGGGTTTCAGGGTCATATCAACCAAAACACCTGTATGTAAACCAGTGCCACTGATGCTAACCGCACTGCTGAGCGTATGTTGTTTGTCGGGATTGAAGTTATTGTCCATGCTGTTGTTTTTTCCGTTGAATCCAATGGATTCATTCCTGAACTATGATGAATAAAAGAACCGCATCATCGTCCTGATGTAAAAATATAGCGCAAAAATAAGATTTCAGGATGGTTAATCGATGCTTTAAGAGGCATTTACACGATCGGCAAGCAGTTGTTCCACCATTTTTTCCAGTTCTTTAACCCTTTTTTCGAGGTCAGGAAGGTTACGGAGATGTGCCTGAGCCCTGAGGGAACGGGTAAAATCATCAGCAGGAGTGCCCGTTAATGTACGATTAGGTTCTTTAACGGTTTTGGTGATACCACTTTGGCCATTGATCTTGCTTCCGTCGGCAATGGAGATATGACCTGCAATACCTGTTTGTCCGCCAATCATGACCGATTTACCAATTTTAGTGCTTCCGCTTACACCGGTCTGTGCTGCAATAACAGTATTACAACCCACTTCCACATTATGGGCAATCTGAACCAGGTTATCAAGTTTGGCACCTGTTCGTATGATAGTGGAACCCATGGTGGCCCTGTCAATAGTTGTATTGGCGCCTATTTCAACATAGCTTTCTACCAGTACATTACCAATCTGAGGTACTTTTTTAAAAGTTCCGTCAGGTTGCGGTGCAAAACCAAAACCATCACTGCCAATGACTGCACCCGCATGAATTACTACATGATCGGCAATAACACAGTCATGATAAATTTTTACGCCAGCATGTATAATGGTATGGTCACCTATGCGTACATTATTACCCAGTACCACACCCGGAAATATTTTTGCGTTATTGCCAATTTGCACCTGCTCGCCAATATGAGCAAAAGCGCCAACAAAAACATCTTTGCCAATCTGAGCCGTTTTGGCAATAAAACTGGGTTCCTGTATTCCTGTTAACTGTTGTGTCATTAATTCCTGGTATTTGCCCAGAAGTGTTGCAAAAGCAGAATAGGCATCAGGTACACGGATCAGTGTATTCGCTATGGTCTGTTTTAATGCAAGTGATTCATTGATGATAATGACAGAAGCCTTGGTACAATAGAGGTATTCTTCATATTTGGGATTGGCCAGAAAAGAAAGCTGACCCGCAATGGCTTCTTCAATTTTACCAAAAGAAGTAACGGCAATATTGGGGTCGCCCTCCAGTTTGCCATTGATTAACATTGAAATTTGCGCAGCGGTAAATTGCATACAGCGTGATTTAGTCTTTAGTCGATAGTCCATGGTCCATAGTCCATGGTCAATTAACTATGGACCATGGACTATCGACTACGTCAGTAAACAAATGTAATTTTTTTTGACGGGTGCAGAAAGGTTTTGATGAATCAGCGCATTGTCAACCTGCGAAATATCTTTTACCTCACCATCCCTGAACAGTATATTGATGCGTTCATCAACAGTCTGGTAAAGGGTATTGGTAGCTTCACCCGTAAAACATACATAGTGAATATCTGCAAGCGGAATGCCAAATTGTTCCGAAGCCTGTTTTTCCTTTGATCTTACAAAATCATGATCGAAAACATCGGCCTGTATCCTCGATTTGTAAAGCTGACGGTTTAAAAACCTGTTACACAGCAATGATAAAATTTTGTCGGGGTGTTTGGCCCATCTTTTTAATGCATGCATGATATCATGGTCATCAAGTGAACAGAACAGATCAAGTGTTTCATCATTCATATGTCCATCGAAACTGCCGAGAAAGAAATCGAGGGCCGATTGCGTTTGTAATGCGGAATCGGCATCTGTATAAATACTGCGTACTCTTTCCAGTATTTTTACCAGCATTTTTTCGGCACCTAAAACGGTTTTATGCAGGTACACCTGCCAGTACATCTGTCTTCTCGCTACCAGAAATTTCTCAACACTGTAAATGCCTTTTTCTTCAATCATCAACTGGCCATTGTGAACCGTAAGCATTTTTAAAATGCGGTCATACCCAATAACACCTTCGCTTACACCACAGAAAAAACTGTCGCGACTCAAATAATCCATTCGATCAACATCTAACTGACCGCTGATTAACTGGTGTAAAAATGGTTTGTGGTATTGATCGGTGAAAATGGAAATGGCAAGTGAAAGTTGTCCGCTAAGGTCGCGGTTCATTTTCTGCATAATCTGTAAAGACAACTGCTCATGATGAACGCCCTGAACCACCACATGTTCCAGTGCATGTGAAAAAGGGCCGTGCCCCACATCGTGTAAGAGAATGGCTGCTTTAACGGCAATTTCTTCATCCGGTGAAATATCAATGCCTTTGCTCCTCAGTTCATTTACTGCATTACCCATTAAATGATAAGCACCCAATGAATGATGTAAACGTGTATGAACGGCACCGGGATATACCAGTTGTGCCATGGCCATTTGTTTGATACGGCGCAGACGCTGGTAATAAGGATGCGAAATAATATCAAATATCAATGGATGATTGATGGTAATAAAGCCATAAACCGGGTCATTGATGATTTTTCTTTTTTGCTCAGGCATACCTGTTGTTGATTTGTTAAATCGCCCGTTGCGACAGTTGGCAAAAATACAAAGAGATGATTGATATGCAGGAATGAAATAGATTTACGGCATAAAGCTGTCTTCAAACAGCCAGTGCCTATCGGAAATTGTTACACAGAACCATTTATTTGATTATTTTGAACTGATCCCGGCTAAACCGGCGGTCGTAACAATTAAGCACTGCTTATGCCACTAGCCAGCATTTTATGGGTTGATGATGAGATTGAAAGCCTTCAGTCGCAAAAAATATTTCTTGAACAGAAAGGGTACACTGTAACCACACTCACCAATGGTTTTGATGCCATTGAATACGTGAAAAATAATCTGGTAGATGTGGTACTGATGGATGAAACCATGCCCGGCATTACTGGTCTTGAAACATTGGAACGGATTAAAGAAGTGAATGCCAATGTACCCGTGGTACTCATCACTAAAAATGAAACAGAGAACCTCATGAATGAGGCGATCGGCCGCCAGATCAGCGATTACCTGATTAAACCCGTTAATCCCAATCAGGTATTACTGAGTTTGAAAAAGATCATTGATAATAAAAGACTGGTGGCAGAAACAACCACAAGCGCCTATCAGCAACAATTCAGGGAACTGTTTATGGCTTTGAATGATAGTCCGGATTTTAACCAGTGGATGGAAATCTATAAAAAACTCGTCTATTGGGAACTGGAAATGGAGAAAAGTGATAGCCCTGAAATGCGTGAAGTGTTTCAGACACAGAAACAGGAGGCCAATACCGAGTTCTTTAAGTTCATCAGCAAACATTATGCATCCTGGGTGTCGCCAAAATCAAGTGCTTCACCTATTATGAGTCACCAGTTGTTTCAGTTTAAAGTATTACCACATGTGGAAAAAGGAATTCCCACATTTTTTGTGTTGATTGATAACCTTCGTTTCGATCAGTGGAAAGCTATACAACCCATCTTTGCAGAGAGTTTCAGGATATTGGAGGAAGAAACTTTTTACTCCATTCTCCCCACCGCCACACAGTATTGCCGCAATGCCATTTTTGCCGGCATGATGCCGATGGAAATTGAAAAACAGTTTCCGCAATTATGGAAAAATGATGACGACGAAGGTGGAAAAAACAATGAAGAAGAAACTTTTTTTCGTGCTCAACTGAAGCGACTGAAAAAAGATGATTTGAAAGTGAGTTATCATAAAATATTGAATCACCAGGACGGACAGCAACTGGTAAACAATATGCATAACCTGATGCAGAACGATTTAAATGTAATTGTGTACAATTTTGTAGACATGCTGAGTCATGCCCGTACAGAAATGGAAGTGCTGAAAGAACTCGCAAGTGATGAAGTGAGTTACAGAAGTCTTACGAAAAGCTGGTTCGAGCATAGTCCATTACACCAGGCATTAAAGAAAGTAGCTGATAAGCCTATTAAAGTGGTGCTGGCAACCGATCATGGTAGTGTAAGGGTAAAAACACCGCATAAGGTAATTGGTGATAAACAAACCACCACCAACCTCCGGTATAAACATGGGCGTAACCTCAATTTTGAGCCAAGAGATGTGCTGGCGTTCAGAGATCCTAAAGAAGTGGGTTTACCCGTACCCAATGTAAATTCATCCTACATTTTTGCCAAAGAAGATGGTTTCCTGTGCTATCCCAATAATTACAACCATTATGTAAACTATTATCGCAACACTTTCCAGCACGGCGGCATCAGCCTCGAAGAAATGGTGGTGCCGATTATTAAGATGGTGAGTAAGTCGTAGGAGGAAGCTGCCAGCTTCTAGCTATTAGTAGTTTTCTGACTGGCAGCTAGCAGCTAGCAGCCAGAAGTTGATGGCTTGATGTGAATAACTAATCCCTCCCTGCAACTGTGAAACCCTGCCTGAATGCTACATTTGTTGGGTTATTGGATCACGAAAAGACAGCAATCAGGATGAAATACACACAAACTACTTTAGACAAGCTGGAAGATATTCTCGGAGAATCGGCATATGTGGTGCGTTATGAGCGGGGTACTTTTCAAAGTGGCTGGTGCCTGCTGGAAGCGAAACGTATTGTGGTGCTGAACAAGTTCCTGAATATAGAAGGGCGTATCAATACTTTGATGGAGATTATTCCACAACTATCTATCGATTACGATAAACTCACACTAGAGTCGCAAAAGCTCTATGAGGAAGTGGTAAAAAAAGCAGCTACCGAAGCCTGATTTTTTTGCGGGAAATACGGTATCCCATCTAATCTTATTTCAATAGATTTGGCCTGTGGTTACTTCCAAGCTCACCATAGAATTTTTAGGTACAGGCACCAGCAGTGGTGTACCTATGATCGCCTGCGATTGTGAGGTATGTACATCTACAGATAAAAAAGACAAACGTTTAAGGAGTAGTATTCTTGTGCAATCGCAGGAAACTTCTATTGTAGTAGACACTACACCCGATTTCCGTTACCAGATGTTGCGCATCAATAACCGGAGACTGGATGCAGTGCTTTATACACATCCTCATAAAGATCATTTGGCCGGGCTCGATGATATCAGAGCCTACAATTATTTCACCAAAAAGCCAATGAATATTTATGCGAATACTTTGACGGAAGAAGCCTTGCGACGCGATTATTATTATGCTTTTTCCGAGACCAAATATCCCGGTGTTCCTGAACTGAATCTTATTACCATTGATAACAATCCTTTTCTTGTTGGCGATATACCTGTAATGCCGGTAGAAGTATTACACCATAAAATGCCGGTACTGGGTTTTCGCTTTGGCGATTTTACCTATATCACTGACGCGAATAAAATTGAAGAAAGAGAAAAAGAAAAAATCAAAGGGTCAAAAATACTGGTGTTGAATGCATTGCGTAAACAGGCACATCTTTCTCATTTTACGTTACAGGAAGCGGTTAATCTGGCAACAGAGCTGGAAATACCGCAAGTATATTTTACGCATATCAGTCATCAGTTAGGAAAGCATATAAGTGTTAATGCAGAACTGCCTGCACATATGCAATTGGCATATGACGGATTGAAACTGGAACTCTAAACATCAAATCATCACAAAGAAGAAAGGCATACGATTAATTATTGTATGAAAAACAAATTGCGTCCTTACTTCAGTTTTACCAAAAAAGAAAGAACAGGTATAGTATTGCTCGGTTTTACTTGCCTCTTATTTATTTTCCTTCCTTACTTCTTTCCCAAAAAGGAATTAGAAGTCTCTGATATTACATTGTTAACCGGTTTGCAAAAACTGGAAGAAAATTCGAAAAGCATTTCGGGAAAATCTGCTTTGCTTTCTTCAGAAATGAAGGAGGAACTGTTTTTATTCAATCCAAATATACTTGATGTTGCTGGTTGGATGCGTTTAGGATTGCATGGGAAATTGGCGCAACGCATTATCAATTATCGAAACAAGGGAGGGCATTTTTACAAACCATCAGACATAAAAAAAATATGGGGAATGAGTTCTGAAAAAGCGGAAGAACTGATTCCTTTTGTGTTGTTACCAGACACAGAAATAAAAAAACTACCTGCAAGAAATCCTGTAGTCATAATCGATATCAACACGGCTGACCTGGATGCATGGAAAACTTTACCCGGAATAGGAGAAACTTTGTCGAGCCGAATTATTAAATACAGAAGCCAATCAGGCGGTTTTGCACGGATAGAAGAACTGCAACAGGTATTTGGGTTAACGGATAGCAGTTTTTTAATTATCAAACCCTTTTTACGATTAAATGATGCCACCATCCCCAAATTATTGCTAAACAGGGCGTCTGCCCATCAAATTGTTCAGAAAACCGGTATTCACCCCAACCTCGCCCAGTCTGTTGTAAAAAGACGTTTGGAAAAAGGTAGTTACAACGCCTGGGCCGAACTGGAAGAGTTACCGGGGATGACCAATGACATTCTCTCGCTACTTCAGCGGGCATTTCAACTGGAGTAAAAAACTGTTAAGACTTAAACCATTTTTGGCTGGTATCCATAAAAGACATTCTTTTGCATTGAAAACTAACAAACGGTCGTTTGTTTTCAGAAGGTTGCCTTGATAACGATTGTTTGTGGGGCAACCTTCGTCTATTTAAACCAACAGCAATGGAATTCAGATCTACAGAACTTACAGAACAGGTAGCGCAAACGGCACGTGATTTTGCACAGCAATATATACGTCCACATTTAATGGAGTGGGATGAGAGCCAGGAATTTCCTGTATCCGTATTTAAGGAAATGGGTAAACTCGGATTGATGGGGGTACTCGTTCCTGAAAAATATGGTGGGGCCGGTTTGGGCTATTTTGAATACAACGCCATTATTCAGGAAGTTTCAAAAGTCTGTGGATCAATAGGATTGAGTCTGGCTGCTCATAATTCACTATGTACCAATCATATTTTATCGTTCGGAACGGAAGAACAGAGAAATAGATGGTTGCCTAAACTGGCAACTGCAGAGTGGATTGGTGCCTGGGGACTCACTGAACCCAATACCGGAAGCGATGCAGGTAATATGAAAACAGTGGCGGTGAAAGATGGAAATGAGTGGGTATTGAACGGCACGAAAAGCTGGATTACCCATGGAAAGAGTGGCGATATTGCTGTAGTTATCTGTAGAACAGGTGAACCCCGAACCAGTGGAAATTCTACCGCATTTGTGGTGGAAAGAAGTACCCCCGGTTTTTCAGCCGGGAAAAAAGAAAACAAACTGGGAATGCGGGCCAGTGAAACAGCAGAAATGATTTTTGAGAATTGCCGAATCTCCGATGCTAACCGTTTGGGAGAAGTGGGCGACGGTTTTCGTCAGGCCATGAAAATACTGGATGGCGGAAGAATTTCGATTGCGGCCCTGTCACTGGGTATTGCCAAAGGCGCTTATGAAGCGGCTGTTCAGTATTCAAAAGAAAGGCACCAGTTTGATCAACCCATTTGTAACTTTCAGGGAATCAGCTTTAAACTGGCCGATATGGCAACAGAGATTATGGCTTCCGAATTATTGATCTGGCAGGCCTGCGACCTCAAAAACAGGGGTCAGAAAGTAACCAAAGAAGGAGCCATGGCCAAGTATTACGCCAGCGAAGTAGCGGTAAAAACAGCTACGGAAGCCGTCCAGATTTTTGGAGGTTATGGTTATACAAAAGATTTTCCTGTAGAAAAATACTATCGTGACGCAAAATTGTGTACTATTGGAGAAGGAACTTCCGAGATCCAGAAATTAGTGATCTCCCGGGAAGTGCTTCATGGATAGTCTCTTTTCGATTGCTTGCTTATATCAAAGTCCCGCTATATAGCGGGACTTTTTTTATAAAACACCCCCCAAAAAAGATTATCCTGCAACAGTAGGCGCTGTTACGGGCTGGTACCAGTTGATGCGTCTGCTTACGTACATAACAATTGCCAGTATGATAAACAATCCAATACTACCAACCAGTAAAGCAGTATCTTCTAAACGCAGCAGGACAAAAATAAAACCATATAAAAGCGACAACAGTAATGTAAAATAAGCGGCAGTTTTTGCCTGCTGAAAATGACTGTGTACATAAACAGTAATCAGTAAGATAGTAGCGGATGCTGCAACAAAATAAGCCAGATCGAAAGAAGCAATTTCACTGATGGAAAGTAAGAGCGTATAAAAGATGATCAGTGCAAAACCCACTAACACATACTGAACAGGATGTACCGGTTTTTTCTGCATAATTTCCATGATAAAGAATAGTGCGAAACTTAAACCAATCAATAGTATGGCATACTTACTGCAACGATCTGTTTGAGCATACTCATCACCGGGTTGTAAGAGGCTTACACCAAACGCAAGCGATGCATTAATGGTTTTGGTATTGGTAAGCAAAGTGCTGAAAGGCAGGTTGGCTTTGTTGAATGACCAGTTGGCAGAGAAACCATTCTTATCAATCTTACGATTCGAAGGAATGGTATTTCCATCGAATGACGGACTTAACCATTTCGAGTGAAGGGTGAACTGGCTGTTACCAGCCAGCGGCATGAAATGTAACTGACCGCTACCACGTAATGCAATCTGCGTGTTGAAAGTTATGGTACTACCCATATCGGTTGCAGTGAGTGGTACATTAATGGATAAACCATTGCTGTCGATATCTGAATTGGGTAAGCCGGGTAAAAGACTAAGCTGCGTTTTATGGAAGTTCACATCAATCTTCCGTTCAATGCCTTTAAAATCTTTGATGCCTATGCATAGTTTGATTTCGTTCCACTGAATTTCATCGGCAGCAATATTTTTTGGAGCCTGTATTTGAAAACTGCCAGTTCCCGAAACCTGGGTTTTGTACAACAAAACTTTATAAATTGAACGTCTTCTTTCTTCTGTATCAATATTGCCAGCGATCGAAAGTTGTTCGGGTAGAATAAAAAAATAACCTGTAGAGGCAAAAGGTTTTCCATCAGAGCCTGTTATTTGTTTTTTATAGGGTACATACAAATAAGGACCGGAAACGGTTTGTGGTGCCGCCCATTTGCTGCTTACATCTTTTTCTACTGCAGCTCTTCTTAATGCTCTTTCGTTTACAAGATTCGAAACAAAGATCATGGGAATAAGCATTACCATGATGAGGATGCCGGTAACAATGGCTTTATAGAGAATTTTGTTGTTGCCTGCCAACGGCGGTGTTAGATTTTCGTTTGACATATACATGTTTGATTGATTTAAAAATGTGAAAGAATAATATTGAGTAATTTTTTTCAGGTTGAACAGCAAAGACAGGCTACTGATAACTGAAAGAAAAACAAACGCATAAAGGAACGAGGAACCACTAAACTGTTCAGAGATGACCCATTTCAGAAGAGGGCTTAGCAGAAATGCATAAGCAGCAGCCAGAATGATATTCAGGATTAATACAGAGATTATTTTTTGCGAATGATTCAGATCAGATTTTCTGGTCAACGGTAAAGTAATCAGGTAGATAATAAATACAGGTAAACTAGCCCCTGATGTGATAATGGCAACATACAGGGCGAGCGTACCAAAATAGTCAAACGAGGCTCCGTGTTCACTTAGTAAGAGTATCCAGATGACTGTATTGGTTAATGCTACACTTGTAAACCATAATCTGAATGCGACCATTGTTTCTTATTTAAAAGTGCTTTGAATTTCAAAGTAAATGAACAAAAAAATTATTTCATTCCCTTAATCATTTTTTCGAGCGCCTCCAGATGGGTTTTAAATGCCTTCTCTCCAGCTTTGGTAACAGCATAAGTGGTATTTGTTTTTCGACCCACAAATCCTTTGTTCACTTTTATATAATTGTTCTCTTCCAGGGTTTTCAAATGGCTGGCAAGGTTGCCGTCTGTTACCTGAATCAGTTCTTTCAGGTCATTAAAGTTTACCTCATCGTTCACCATCACGGCACTCATGATACCCAGCCTGATCCGGCTGTCGAAAACTTTATTCAGATGTTCAATCGGGTTGTTCATACGCGTTCATATTTCCACCACATCAATGCACCGTACAAAATATGTAAAACACCAAAGCCAATGGCCCAGGCGATGAGTCCGTAACCAATAAACCATAAATTAATGAGGCCCAGTATTATTTGACAAATACCTAGCCACCTGATTTCTGATACGGTGTATTTGCTGCCATTGAGTAAAGCGAGTCCATAAAATATAAGGCAGGAAGGAGCAATGAGTCCAACCAGTTCCAGTTCCAATAAGCGGTAGGTAACAAGCGCACCGGTAATCAAAGGAATGGCAGTATTAATTAGTAATCTTTTGGCTGTTCTGCCCCAGATGGAAGTATTTGTTTTTTTACTGCGCATCCACGTAAATAAGAAGGCTAGTGCCAAAGCGGAAAGGAAGGTAATGATACCTGTTGTAACCAGCAGGCTTTGTACATTGGTAGTCGGATAAGGGTATGCTTGAATTTCATTACCAGCCTGAAGTTTACCCCGAACAGCTAACCATACGGGCCATATATAAATGGTAGCAGCCAGTGCACATAAACCGGCACCGATACCACTCAGTCCACTTAAACTGATAAAGCGGCTGCTCCTGTTCATCATGTCCTTGATGTCGTGCAGCGCCTCAATATGTTTTTGCTCCTCTTTCATAAAAGCACTTTGAGATTCAAAGTAACTATTGGATTTCCATATTTCCAAGTCTTTGCTAAAAAATATTTGTTAATCACCGATCATCTCTGCGAAAACTTTGCGTTCTTCTTTCTCTGCGGTGGGGTTCCTCATGTCACCTTGACGAAGGAACCCCACCGCAGAGAAAGAGAGAACACTGAGATAACGCAGGGTTTATTCTTTAGAATCGGATTCCGGTAATTTGGGATCGCGCAATTCTACAGGTTTTCGATAAGATTTCAGCATCCGCATGTTTAGCAGCTCCACAATAAAAGAGAATGCCATGGCGAAGTACACATAATTTTTCAGGTGTAACTGGTGCGCATTCACACTATCCCATCCTTCAACAATTAACACAAAGCCAATCATCACCAGGAAGGAGAGTGCCAGCATTTTTAATGTAGGATGTTTATGAATGAAGGTGGAAATATTGGCGCTGAATAAAAACATAACAATCATGGCCACGACAACTGCTGCAATCATGATTTCAATATGTTTAGCCGTTCCACCTGCTGTAATAATACTATCAAAACTGAAAACCATATCAATCAGCATGATCTGGAAAATGGCATTACCAAAGCTGAGTCTTTTCGCTGATTTTCCAATCGCTTCTTCCGCTTCGCCTTCCAGTTTATGGTGTATTTCTCTTACTGTTTTATATAATAGGAATAATCCACCTGCCAGCATTACCAGACTCGCCAGATCAAAATCTTTGCCCCATGCACTTACTACTGGTTTTCCTTTCTGTGATAACAACCAACCTAAACCAAATAATAAAATAATACGCGTACTCATACCCATGATCATCCAGAGTAGGCGGGCTTTTTTCTGCTGCTTTTTTTCCATACGGTTCATGATAATGCTTACAAAAATTACATTATCAATACCCAGCACGATTTCAAGAACTACAAGAATCAGAAAACTAATCAGGCTTTCAGAAGTGAATAAATGTTCCATATTATTTTAGCTTATGCTTGTACTAAATATTTGCAAATATTTTTAACGATAGAAGGTCCTTCATAAATAAAACCTGTCCAAACCTGCACCAGAGATGCACCTGCATTTATTTTCTCAGCCGCATCTTCACCAGTGAAAATACCACCGCTTGCAATGATGGGAATTTTTCCCTCTGTTCCGCTGGAAAGATACCTCACTACTTCTGTTGACCTTGTACGCACAGGTTTTCCACTTAGTCCACCAGCGCCAATCGTTGTAATGGTTTGTTGAGGTGTAGCCAGTCCTTCACGACTAATGGTGGTATTGGTAGCTACGAGTCCATCGAGATTCACTTCAAATGAAAGTGAAATAATATCATCCAATTGCCCCTGTGTAAGATCGGGTGCAATTTTTAGCAAGATGGGTTTTGGAGTTGATTTTTTCTGATTACTGTTTTGTAATTCTGAAAAAATCTGTTTGAGCGAATCTTTATCCTGCAAGGCCCTTAAACCGGGTGTATTGGGCGAACTCACATTCACCACGAAATAATCAACATAATCAAACAGCTCTTCAAAACAGATGCTGTAATCTTTCCAGGCATCCTCATTCGGTGTAACTTTATTCTTGCCAATATTGCCTCCGACAATTAATTGACTGTTTTCTTTTTTTCGTGCAGCAAGTCTGCCTGCAACTGCTTTCACTCCATTATTATTAAAACCCATGCGGTTAATAAGAGCTTTATCGGCCGGTAAACGAAATAAGCGAGGCTTATCGTTGCCGGGTTGAGGCAGGGGAGTAACCGTACCAATTTCCACAAAGCCAAAACCCAATGCTTCAAGTTCATTCAGGTAAAGGGCATTTTTATCGAAGCCGGCACCCAACCCAACCGGATTCGTAAAGTTTAATCCAAAAACTTCTTTGTGTAAAGCGGCATTTTTATACGAGAAACTATTGCTGATCAGTTTTTTAACCGGTCCGAGCGAACAGGCGGACCTTAACATATCCATCGAAAAATAGTGCACATCTTCGGGTGGAAAACAGAAAAGCAGTTGTCTGATAAGCGGGTAAATCATGGTGCTGCGAAGATAAGGGGCATTTGGCGACCAGCCGAACGACCCCGGTTCGTTAAATTTGGTTGCATAAACAACTTTTTTAAAAAAATCCTTACATTTGATAGGTAAAATCAAGTTTATGCAGGAAGCATATATAGTAGCCGGTTACAGAACGGCAGTGGCAAAAAGTAAACGTGGCGGATTCCGCTTTTTTCGTCCGGATGATCTGGCAGTGGAAGTCATTAAAGGTTTAATGGCAACCATACCACAACTGGAAGCAAAGCGGGTGGATGATGTGATAGTAGGTAACGCCGTTCCAGAAGCCGAACAGGGTTTACAGTTTGGCCGTATTATTTCTGCACGTGCACTGGGAATTGATGTAGCTGGTTTTACCATCAACCGTTATTGTGCCAGCGGACTGGAAAGTATTGCACTGGCTACGGCAAAAATTCGTACCGGTATGGCAGACTGCATTATTGCGGGTGGAACAGAGAGTATGAGTCTGGTACCTACGGCAGGATGGAAAACGGTTCCTGCCTATTCAATTGCTAAAGAAGAACCTGATTATTACCTGAGTATGGGCTTAACTGCAGAAGCGGTAGCCAAAGAATTTAAAGTAAGCCGCGAAGACCAGGACCAGTTTGCCTATCAGTCGCACCAGAAAGCGATGAAAGCTATTGAGAGCGGACATTTCAAACCAGGCATCCTGCCCATTACAGTAGAAGAAACTTACCTGAATGAAAAAGGGAAAAAAGCTGTTCGTTCTTATGTGGTAGATACCGACGAGGGCGTACGTGCTGATACCAATATTGATGCACTTGCCAAATTGAAACCGGCATTTGCCCTGGGCGGGTCTGTTACTGCCGGTAACTCTTCTCAAACAAGTGATGGCGCTGCTTTTGTAATTGTAATGAGTGAAAGAATGGTAGTGGAGCTTGGACTGAAACCTATTGGTCGTTTGGTGAATTGTGCTTCTGCGGGTGTACATCCCCGAATCATGGGTATTGGTCCTGTGGCCGCTATTCCTAAAGTGTTGAAACAGGCTTCGATGAGTTTAAATGATATTGATCTGATTGAACTGAATGAGGCGTTTGCTTCACAATCGCTTGCTGTTATCAGAGAATTAGGACTGAATCCCGATATCGTAAACATCAACGGTGGTGCTATTGCACTGGGTCATCCGTTAGGCTGCACCGGTTGTAAACTAACTGTTCAGTTACTGAATGATATGGAAAGACTGAATAAAAAATATGGTATGGTTACTGCCTGTGTAGGTGGTGGTCAGGGAATTGCAGGTATCATCGAACGAATGTAGGGCTGTCCATAGACCATAGCCGATAGTCCATGGCTACAAGCAATTGGCTTTCACTATGGACTATCGACTATAAACTATTTACCATGTTCAATGAATTCTCCACGCCCATTCATCAGGCCTCTTCTTTCTCTAAACAAGCCGGATACATTGCTGGCATTTCTGTTGGCCATGGAAATGATGTCTTTTTTGTTGGCTTCATAGCCGGGACCTCTTGCCAGTAAGCCACTGAGGACCGAACGGTTAGAATGTTCTCTGCTGGCAGTAATTCTTTTACGGTATAACTGATCGCCCTGAATAACGGTAATATCTGTGTTGAAAAAAACAGAATAATAGGCGGTTTTACTGGTACTGCCATCATTGTTTTTGGTACGCACCACCTCATCCTGGCTAAAGCCGCCTTCATAATTTTGCAGGATGATGAAAATATTGGCTCCGTATTTGGTAGCTAGTTTTAACCTCATCGCATCGTCATTTTGTAATAACCTGTTTTTCTCATCATCCGTAAGAATGGTATCTCTGAATACGGGAAGCTGTAAATCTTTTCTCAGCACATCAGGTAAATTGGAGAAATACATATTCTTGATGCTGGTTACAACAGCTTCTCTTTTTTTGGTAATGGCCAATCCGGGGGTGTACACATCGCCTGCATCAACTACAACAATTGATTTTAAAAAATTCTGGATGGGTATTTCGGCAGGTAATGTTTTTTGGGTGAAAGACATGCTTTTACAACCTGAAATGGCAAAGCCAATGATCAGAACACTTCCTATAATAAAGGATACTTGTTTCATGCGGGTACAAATTTCAGCGCAAAGATATTAAGCGTGAATATGGCGAATGGGTGAATTATATGTGATTTGCAACTTTTAACAATAAACGGTCTTTAAAGCGGATTACTGTAGATAAACTGATAAAAAACAACTGATACCCTGACCAATGTCATATTTTTCGCGCATGGTTCTTGTTAGGTTTACCACATAAATAGGTGATATGAAAAAGATTCTTGTTCCAACCGATTTTTCTGCGGCTGCAAAAAATGCGGCACTCTATGCTTTTAAACTGGCAGAGCAGCTTAAGGCAGACGAAGTAATCCTTTATCACGCATATGAAGCCCCGGTAAATATAGACCCGATGGTGCCTACGATTGTTATGCCGGATATTGATACGCTCAAAGAAAGTAGTGAGAAGGCATTGGCGCATTTCAAGTCAGTTGTTTGCCCATTCTGTACTTCAGCTATTAAAGTAAGTACATTAGCCAGGTACGATCATTTGGGAAACGGTTTGGATGAAGTATGCAAGGAAACCGGTGCAGGGCTGATTGTAATGGGTGTTACCGGTGGTAACCTGCTCGAAGAAAAACTAATCGGCAGCAATGCATTGAGTGTGGCTAAAAATGGAACGGTGCCTGTAATTATTGTACCACCCAAGGCCATTTTTACCAAAATTGAAGAAGTGATGCTGGTCTGCGATTTTACTAAAGTAGTGGAAACAACGCCTGTGCAGCCTATTAAACAAATACTGGACGCTACCACGGCCAAACTCTTTGTATTACATGTTGACAAAGAAAACAAAAACTGGTCGCCCGATACACCTTTCGAAAGTCTGATGCTGGATACCTTGTTACAAGGTTATAACCCACAGTATCATTTCGAGAACAACAATAATTTTGTGGAAGCAGTAAATATTGTAGCGCAGGAAAGAATGATTGACCTGATTATTACCATACCTAAAAAGCATGGATTATTTGAAGGCCTGTTTCATGCAAGTGCCACAAAAAAATTAGCGTATCATAGTCATGTGCCGATTATGGTGATACATGAGTGATATATATGCCTCTTCTTTACTTTTTCAAAGTATTTATTGTAGTCGCATTTTTTTTTGACGAAGTCTGCGAAAGTAATTGAGTTGCTGGGGCTCTTGGAGAATATCTGTAAAGAAGAAAAATCTACTTGCTTTTCATTGCCAGTGTGAGCAGAAAGCAAGTTTCTGTCAATGCCTTTATGCTATGTGTAATATTTTCCTGTAAAGCTACCATTTGTCCTTTTTCCAGTATGGTGTTTTGTTGTTCTGTGGAGAATGATAGCTTTCCCTCTAATACCTGAACACTGATTACGCCGTTTGCCTTATGCGGTGTAAGTTCAGCATTTTCATATAGTCCGATGAGTACAATTCTCAATGTGTCTGATTTAAAAATAGTAACGGAATTGCGGTGACTTTCTGCCCAGGTTGTTTCAGTTTTTAGTTGTCTAATAAATTCATTCAAGTTCATTTCTACTAAAGGGGCATTTAACATTCGCTCACCATCCGGACGTTGAGGTGTTGCATCATTTGATTTATTTTCCATGTTGGTATGTTGTTTTTGTATTTCTTCGAAGCAGTTAAGTGTACAGTGTGTACTTATGCATCAGGAAGTTGAGCTTTAATAATAGCACTAGCTTATTCTTATGTAATGATGTATGTTAAAAGTAGAGGGTAAATACTTCGATCTTTTAATACAGTTAAGTAATGTTTTCTCGGAATTCAGGTTTTCGGATTTCCTCTACTGCCTAGTTCATAAATTGCTTTTAGGTGGCAATATGGAACTTCGGCATTCATCATTCAATATCACACGCCATAACTAGTTCAAATACTTCCCCACAATCGGCACCCTTCTCCCCACCCCAAATGCTTTTGGCGAAATACGAATGATGGGACAGAACTGGTTACGTTTGTATTCATTGTTGTTCACCATTTTCAATGTACGGTCAACCAATGCAGCATCATAACCCATCGCTTTAATTTCTCCCGGCCCCATTCTTTTTTCAATGTATTGATAAAGTACCTGATCGAGCAGGCTGTAATCGGGTAAGCTATCGCTGTCTTTCTGGTTGGGTCTTAATTCGGCACTGGGTGCTTTGCTGATGATATTCTCAGGGATGATTTCTTTTTGTCTATTGATATACTTTGCCAGTGCGTACACCTGCAATTTGTAACAATCGCCCAACACACCCAGTCCACCAGCCATATCGCCATATAAAGTGCCATAGCCGGTTGCCAGTTCACTTTTGTTGGATGTGTTCAATAGTATATAACCAAATTTATTGGCAATGGCCATTAAGAGGTTGCCTCTTGTTCGGCTCTGTATATTTTCTTCTGCGAGTGAAAAGGGTAAACCGTTAAACACCGGGTCAAGTGTTTTTGTAAAAGCAGTGAAAACTTCATCAATGCATATGATATCGTATGGATTGCCGAGGTTCTTACTCAGTTCCACTGCATCGTTTACAGAATGATCGGTTGAATACGGGGAAGGCATTAGAATAGCCCGTATATTTTCTGTACCTAATGCATCGCAGGCAATGGCCAATGTTACTGCTGAATCTATTCCACCAGAAGAACCCAGGATGGCTTTGCTGAAACCCATTTTGGAAAAATAATCGCGGATGCCCATGATGAGCGCATCGTAAACCTGTGCAATATTTAATTCAGGTTCAAGTGTAGCAGGATTCAACTCTTTATCGGGTACACGGCTCGCGGGTTCGAGGATCGGAGCTTGTATGCTTCCATCATCATTTAATTCAACGGTTACCATCGCTTCTTCAAACATAGGTAGTGCTGCACAGAGATTGGCGTCTTTATCAAAGACCAGCGATGCACCATCAAAAACAATTTCAGTCTGGCTTCCTACTGCATTGCAATAAAACATGGGAATTTTATACTTCTGTACATTGGCTTTTATCACAGACTTACGATCTTCATCATGTGTGTAATCAAAAGGAGAAGCACTGATATTGAGCATCAAATCGGGTGATTGTTCCATCAGTAAATCCATCGGACAAATTCTATACAAAGGATTATCACCCATGTTCCAGATATCTTCACAAATAGTGATGGCCAATTTTTTTCCTTTGAAAGAAACAACTTTCCACTCATATGCAGGTTCGAAATAACGGTACTCATCAAACACATCGTAAGTAGGCAGGAGTGTTTTATGAATTTCTGCTTTTATTTCTTTCTCATATAAGAAGAAAGCAGCATTAAACAGGTCTTTTCCTTTCTGGATATTATTGTGTGCAGGAGAACCGATTAATACGCCAATGGTGTCTGCATGTTCACGAATCAGGTCAACCGCTTCATAACATTTATTGATAAAATCTTTGAACTCCACGAAATCTCTGGCTGGATAACCACACACACTCATTTCGCTGAACATCACAATATCTGCTCCGGTAGCTTTGGCCTCTTTAATGGCACTGATGATTTTGGCTGTATTGGCTTCAAAGTTTCCGATATGATAATTCTGTTGTGCGATACTGATCTTCATACAAACACCTGTTTAATAAGATGGGGTACAAAGTTCCGTAACTTTTGCATAGGTTTTACAGTGTTCTTTGGGTTAGTCTATAGCTTTTATCAGCATCTTTGCAGAAACCGGATCAATATGAATCGTTTGCTTGGAATAATAATAGCACTAGTTTTTATTTCCTGTGGCAGTAAACGAAATGTGCCGGACGTATCTGCTATTAAGGCACCGCTTACATTACAACGTTTTGAAACTGCCTTTTTTAAGATAGATACGCTGCATTTCGAAACTTCTCTTCAGGAACTTACAACCGAATACCACGGCTTTACACAGGATTTTTTATTTAACATCCTCGGAACCTCGTCCAGTACACTCACAAATGATGTTCCTGCTTTTATACGAACCTACCAGGGTATGGCCAAAGATGTTGTCAGCCAGTTCCCCACCATGACCAGAGAAGTGGAAGAAATACAGCAGGGACTCCGTTTGGTGAAACATTATTTTCCGGAATATCTATTGCCCGAAAAAATCATCACATTTATCGGCCCGCTGAACAGTTATGGAAGTATTATTACAAAAGATGGTTTGGCAGTTGGACTTCAACTCTATCTTGGAAGTTCACATCCATTGTACCTGAGTGAAGAAGGTCAGCAATTATATCCCAGATATATTTCAAGAAGATTCGACAGGATGTATATACCTACAAATGCCATTAAAAATGTAATTGATGATTTGTATCCGCCGATGTATGGAGACAGACCACTGATTGAGCAAATGGTGGAAGCTGGAAAAAGATTGTATTTACTGGATCAGTTAATGCCTTACGCAGCAGATTCTATAAAAACAGGATACACCCAAAAACAACTGGAAGGTTGTTTTGAAAATGAAAAAAATATCTGGAGCTTTTTTATACAGAACAACCTGTTATACATTAATGACCCTGAAATGATCCGCGATTATATGACCGATGCGCCCAACACGCCTACTTTAGGTAGCGGGTCTCCCGGCTTTATTGGTCAGTTTGTAGGATGGCAGATTATAAAAAAATGGATGAAGCAACAGAAAGATCAGGGGAATATGAAAATGCTGATGGAAACTCCTGCTAAAAAAATATTTGAAGAAGCAAAATATAAACCCTGATACCTAACCCCTAAAACCTAATCTCTAATCCACTGCTTAAAAGAAGTTAGAGATTAGGTCTTAGGGGTTAGATTTTTGGGCTTTAATTCATTTTTGAAGGAACGATCATATCAAAGGCAGGAATGTTTACATCAAACAGTTGTTTGGTATACTGGTTTTCCATTTGATAGGTTCCATGCATTTTGCCCATTTCGGTACGAAGATTACAGCCACTTACATACTGATAATGCTCACCAGGCTGTAATACAGGTTGAATTCCTACCACACCCTCACCTTCTACTTCCCTGTGTTCGCCATTGCTATCGAAAATCTGCCAGTGGCGGCGCAATAATTTGATGGTAAAATTGTTGTGGTTTTCAATGGTAATCCGGTAAGCAAACATATACTCACCATTCAGCGGGTTGCTGTAGTCAGACTGGAAAAAAGTCTCCACACTGATCTCTACCCCTTCTGAAATTTTAGATACCATAAGGTTGGTTTGAATAAGGTAAAAATAAGGAAAAAGCAGATAGCTTATAGCATATAGTCAATGGCTGATGGTTGATGGCTGAAGCGGTTGTTAATAATCAACGATTTGCTATTCTCCATAAGCCATAAGCTCGATTTTTAACACTAAAAATACCTTCCAACCCTTACCTTCGCAGCACTTTAAAAAGCAGGAATTATGACAAGAATTGCCGTAGCAAAGGGGGATGGAATTGGTCCGGAAATTATGGACGCCGTTTTATCGGTTTTTACCGCCGCCATAGTGCCTTTGGAATATGATTTTGTGGATATGGGTAAGTGGGTGTTCGACAAAGGATACAGTAATGGAATGACCCCTGAAGCACAACAAACCATTGAATCGCTGGGTATTCTTTTTAAAGGTCCGATGGAAACCCCCAAAGGAAAGGGTGTAAAAAGCGTAAATGTTACCGCGCGTAAAACCTGGAACACTTATGCCAACAAACGCACTTTCCAAACCCTGCATGGGGTAGATACAGTGTTCAGTAAGGCCGGAATACCTATTGACATTACTATTGTAAGAGAGAATATTGAAGATACATATGGTGGCATTGAACATATGCTTACCCATGATGTTGCCCTGAGCAGGAGGTTTATTACCCGCCCAGGCAGCATGCAGGTGATTAAGTATGCATTTGAAATGGCCAAAAAGAAAGGGGCAAGAAGAATTACCTGCGGACATAAAGCCAATATCATGAAAATTACCGACGGGTTGTTCCTGGAAGTATTTTATGAAGTGGCTAAAGACTATCCGGAGTTAAAAGCCGATGATGTAATTGTGGATGATCTCTGTATGAAATTAGTAAGTAAGCCGGATCTGTTTGATGTGGTGGTGCTGACCAATTTGCAGGGTGATATCGTGAGCGACCTTTGTGCCGGACTGGTTGGTGGGCTTGGTTTTGCGCCATCTGCCAACATTGGTGATCATATCTCTATTTTTGAAGCGGTACATGGAACGGCACCAGATATTGCCGGAAAAAACATCGCCAACCCAACAGCATTGCTGTTAAGTGGTATTGGTATGTTAAGACATTTGGGATTGATGGAAACAGCCGCTATGATTGAAAATGCACTCCTGTTTACATTGGAAAGTGGTATTCATACGGGTGATTTTGGCGATAAGAATATCCCATCGGTAAACACCACTCAATTTTCAGATACCATTATTGCGAATTTCGGGAAGTTACCTGTGCATGGTCCAAAACCATTACTGGCCGATCAGCCGGCAACGCCCACTGTTTTCAAACTGGAGAAGAATCCGATGCTGGAGAGCCTGGAAACAGCAGTTGAAAATATCATTGGTGTAGATATGTTTATTGAAAGCAATGAGCAACCTCTTGTGGTAGCAGAAAAATGTTTACAGCATACACTCGATTTGTTCAAACTGGTAACCATCAGCAATAGGGGTACACAGGTTTGGCCGAAGGGTTCATCTTTTACCAATCTGGTAAACCAGTATGGCTGTAGATTTGAAAGTGTAGGTGAAGTGCCTTTGACTCAGGTGGATATCCTGGAATTGTATAAAAGATTATCGGCCGACTTTAAAATCTGTTCAACAGAACTGTTGAATGCCTGGGGCGATAAAAAAGCCTATAGCCTGGCACAAGGACAGTAAGCAGGCCGCAGATTTACCAGTAAAACAGAAAATATTGGCCCAAAAAAGGGCCTTGCAGCTTGTAGCTTGGTGCTTGCTGCTTTTTTCTTAATTTCACGCCTTCAAACAAAAGAGCAATCGAACTATATGGCAGAAGTGATTTTAATGCCCCGACTGAGTGATACCATGACAGAAGGTGTTATTGCCGCCTGGCATAAGAATGTGGGTGATGCAGTTAAGAAAGGAGATCTCCTGGCAGAAATTGAAACCGACAAAGCCACCATGGAGCTGGAAAGCTACCAGGATGGTATTTTATTACATATAGGTACACCCAAAGGTGGCAAATTACAGGTGAATGACCTGTTGGCCATTTTCGGGAAAGCAGGTGAAGATATTTCATCGCTGTTGGCTCAGCATGCTGGTGGCGCTGCCCCGGCTCCTGTTGCCGCAACAGCCCCTGCCGCTACTCCTGTTCCTGAAACACCGGCTGCTGCACCAACAGCAGCATCTGTTGATGTATCGAACATGGAAGAAGTGGTGTTGATGCCCCGATTGAGTGATACGATGACAGAAGGTGTGATTGCAGGATGGCACAAGAACGTAGGTGATACAGTTAAAAAAGGAGAAGTGTTGGCCGATATCGAAACCGATAAAGCCACCATGGAACTCGAAAGTTATAAAGATGGTGTTTTATTGTATCAGGGCGCCAAAGCCGGTGAAAAAATTCTGGTGAATGATCTGCTCTGTATTATCGGTAAACCCGGATTAGATGTTGATGCTATTGCGAAAGCTCTGAAAGGTGGTGCTGCTCAAGCTGCACCAGCAGCAGCTCCAGCTCCGGCTACATCTTCTGCTCCGGCACCTGTTGCTGCTCCGGTAGCAACATCTGCCGCTACTCAAGCTGTTGTAAATGAAGGAAGAATATTTGCTTCACCATTAGCGAAAAAAATTGCTGACGAAAAAGGTATTGATCTTCGTTATGTAAAAGGTACGGGCGATAATGGACGTATCACTAAAAACGATGTGGATACCTTTGTGCCTGTAGCCGCAACGCCTGCTGCTCCTGCAACAAAAACAGCTACAACTTCACCTGTAGCCGCTGCTCCGGCAGGACAGGTTAGTTTTGAAGATGTGCCCGTATCGCAAATGCGTAAAACCATTGCACGCCGTTTGAGTGAGAGTTTGTTTACTGCACCGCATTTCTATCTCACTATGTCTATTGATATGGATGCTGCTGTTGCTGCACGTGCCAAAATCAATGAAGTGGCTCCTGTAAAGATCAGCTTTAACGATATGGTGTTGAAAGCAACTGCGCTTGCTTTGAAACAACATCCAAAAGTTAACAGCAGTTGGATGGGCGATACTATTCGTTTCAATCATCATATTAATATTGGCGTTGCGGTAGCCGTAGAAGATGGATTACTGGTTCCGGTAGTTCGTTTTGCCGATACCAAATCATTGAGCCAGATTGGGGTAGAAGTAAAGGAATACGCACAGAAAGCAAAAGATAAAAAATTACAACCCGCCGATTGGGAAGGAAGTACATTCACCATTTCTAATCTTGGTATGTTTGGAATAGATCAGTTTACAGCAATCATCAATCCACCAGATTCATGTATTCTTGCTGTAGGTGGTATTTCGCAGGTGCCTGTTGTTAAAAATGGACAGGTAGTCCCGGGTAATGTCATGAAAGTAACCCTCAGTTGCGACCATCGCTCAGTAGATGGAGCCACTGGAGCCGCTTTCCTCCAAACCCTTAAATCGTTGCTGGAAGAGCCGGTGAGGATGTTGGCGTGAGAAGAAGAGTGAAACGTGAGAGGAGGGTTATAAAAATTAAAGACTCAAAATAAAACAGATCCATCTGGTTAAAAAAAGAAGAAGCTCGTCAATTCTGACGAGCTTCTTCTTTTTAAACCCTTTCACGTCTCACCTTTCACGTCTCACGTTCTCTTACTCCCACTCACATCCAATCGGCGCTCCAGGGGCAATTTCGCGGTGCTGGGGAAGTGCAATGTCTTTGGGTTTTTCAATTCGTTCTACTGCATAGAGGTAGTGTGGGCGTAGTGTTGCACTAACAACGGCCTGCTGTTTGGCATAAGTTTTTATGCTGTTGAGCCGATCAAAACAGATAGATTTTACCTGATAGTTTGCAGTATTATCCTGACTCAGTGCAAGTAACCATGTAAGTACGATTTGCTGTGTTTGTGCCTGCACCTGTGCCTTTAGTCCATCCTGTTTTTTGCCCATCCATGTTTTTTTGATGATGGCATCCAGTACATCACTCCATCCCATGGTTCCCGCCTGTGCTTTGAACTGTTCAAGACGATTGGCTCTTTCGGCATTAAATAAAAAGCCCAGTTCAAAATGTGCCAGTGCTTCCGCAGCAGCCATCGGATCGAAACTCATGCCGGTACGTTTGGCAAAAGTTTCACCTACACCGTAATACATAGGTGGACGCGGAGGAATAAGCATGCTGATACGATCAGGTAAAGTAAGCACTTCAGGATTCAGACAATCTAATGCTGCCTGTAATGCTTTTTGTTGGATGGCATTATCAAGTACCTGCGGTTTTTGTTGTGCATCGCCACGAACATTATAGCTATAATTCATGCCACCAATCAGTTTACATACTGCTTCAATCTGGTAGCGATGATAATTGTATACAGGAACCAGTACATCTTCCAGCCTCGACATGGGTACTGATTCTTGAATGGCATTTTCGGAAAACTGGTCAAGTGCCTTTTGGCGAACCTGCAGCACGCTTTTTAATTCATCCGTAACATCTTTACCATTGTCCCATAAATGTGCATAAGGATGTAATCCACCTACCGCACGCGCATCGGCATCTGCAATAAATAATAATCCTTGTCTGGTATTTTCTTCCAGTATTTTTCTCAACCCATCATTTTCATTTGTTCCGTCAGGGAAATCCTGATAGCCATAGATAATGGCACGTTTATCCCATTCTCCAATTTCATTGGTATATACTTTGGTAAAATCTATTTCTCCCTTGTTGTTTACAAAAACATTCGGGTGCGGATAATCCATTACCGAACCACGATCATTATAGCTGGAAGCATAGTTGTGCTGTAAACCAAGTGTATGACCAATTTCATGTGCAGATAACTGACGGAGGCGTTGCAGTGCAGCTTCACGCATAGTAGCCGGAACGGGTTTCCCGGTTTCATAAGGTGATAATAGACCGGTAAAAATAAGATGGTCCTGACGCACACGTAATGAACCTAATGTAACCTGTCCTTTTATGATTTCACCTGTGCGGGGGTCAGTAACAGAAGCGCCATAACTCCATCCACGGGTTGAACGATGCACCCAGTTGATCATATTGTAACGGATGTCCATTGGGTCGGCATCATCGGGTAATACTTTTACAATAAAGGCATTTCGATAACCGGCTGCTTCAAAAGCCTGATTCCACCAGCGTCCGCCATCGAGTAAGGCAGAGCGGATTGGTTCGGGAGTTCCATTATCAAGGTAATATACAATTGGTTCAACAGGATCACTGATGGGAGCAGTGGGGTCCTTTTTCTCGAGCCTGTGCCTGGAAATAAACATCTGTTCAATTGGTTCTGTAAAAGGACTACTGAAATCGAAATAAGAAATTCCGAAATAGCCACTGCGAATATCATGTTTACGTGGCTTGTATTTGTTATCAGGAAGTTGTACAAATGAATGGTGCATGCGAACCGTAATGGCTTCGCTTGAAGGCGTAACAGTATTTACATAACGACCGGCATCGCTGCCACCGGTAAAAGTAATGCTCGCTTCAAACTCACTGTTTAAAGGGAAATTACGGGTATTGGGAAGGAAGATGGCTGAACGCGATTCATTAAAAGCATAAGTACCCTGACGCATGCCACGGATTTTATCGGCAACGCCATGTGCATCTCTCAGGAAAAAAGAAGTGGCATCAACAAGCACTTTATCACCCTCATCTTCATCGATGGTAAAACCGGCAATGGTAGACTGAGCAAAAGATTCCTGAACTGCTTCCCTTTCTTTTTCGTCGTTTGAAACCGCACGATAACGGTAATTGGGTTGTACCATCAATAATTTCTTACCAACTTTGTGAAAATAAACAATGCGGGTACCTCCTAATTGCCCACGGTCAAGACCAATATCATTGGAACCTAAACCAGCGGGAAGGGAGTTTACATATAGAAATTCCTGATTGAGTTTGTCGACCTGCAACCAGATTTTACCGGCATTGGCATCCCACCAGAAAGTGAAATAACCATCATACCGTTTCATGTTTTTTGTTTTGTCGGCAATTTTAGATGAAGTGTTTTGTGCCTGAATACTGCAAAGGAGTAAACAGGAAATAGCCAGTAACCAGGTGCGCATGTGTGAAAGTTTTGGTGAGAAAAGATTTGGGTTGGAACCCGTATAAAGATATTTTAAAAGAAACCATTCTGATGAGGTTCTGTCAATAAAAAATCCTGTTACGGTAAGGTAACAGGATTTGTATAGTTGTTCTAAAAGCTGAATTAAGCGTTAAATGGAATCTCCGGATTACTTGGTGCTGCAGGTGCTTCAACAGGAGCTGGAGCCGGTGCTGGAGCAGCTACAGGGGCTGGTGCCGGTTTAGCGGCTGCTTTCTTTTTTGGAGCGGCTTTTTTCTTAGCGGCAGGTTTTTTTGCAACGGGCTTCTTGGCTGCTGGTTTTTTAGCGGCTGCCTTTTTTTTCGGAGCTGCCTTCTTAGCGGCTACTTTTTTCTTAGGAGCGGCTTTTTTCTTAGCGGCTGCTTTCTTTTTTGGAGCTGCCTTTTTTTGAGCTGCTGCTTTTTTCACCGCCTTTTTAACGGCTGTTTTTTTCTTTGGAGCTGCTTTCTTTTTTGCTGCTGCTTTTTTCTTAGGAGCTGCTTTTTTTGCGGCTTTTTTTACTGCTTTCTTAGCAGGTTTCTTTGCAACTTTTTTAGGAGCTGTTTTTTTTGCGGCTTTCTTTTTAGCTTTTGCCATGATGGTATTAGTTTGTTGTTGTAAATGATGAGGTACGAAAGTTAGAAAATTATTTGTGAATTAAAATGAATAGTTGCTTTAAAAAATTTTAACGCTCAATGCACATTTTATTCTGCCACTTCCAAAAGACTCAGTTTTCCATCCATTGTGGCGGCTAATATCCTGTTACTGCTAAGCATATTTACCGTGTTCACCATTGAATTATCGATCTTGTAGACCCATTTCTTTTCTTTTTTAACCGGATCAATCGCATATACACGACCACTTTTGGTGCCAAATACAACAGTGTTCTGCTTTTCAACGAGCATCGATGGTACATGTTCATAGCCAAAACCACAGTCTATCTTCCAGGCCACTGCCTGTTTTTCACGTGATGCAGGGAATGCAACAATCAAATCGTTCATCGTTTTACCATAAATCCATTGTCCATTTTCGGAGATACCTATCGATTCTCTTACGGTGGCTTCATTGTTTCTCCATAAGGTGGTTCCTGTAACAATATCAATGGCTGTAAGGTATCGGTCGGGAGCCACGATGTACACCACATCATCTTTTATAACCGGAATACAGGCTGCTGGTGAATAATTACGAACGGTTGATCCATTGTTCCATTTCCAGTTGAGCTTACCCGTTTTCACATCTAAAGCATACAGGTGACGATCCCATGCACCAAACAAAACCTGATTTTCATGAATAACAGGCGTGCTCATAACGGGACCTTCCAGTTCTGAAAACTGCCAGATTTCTTTGCCCGTGTTTAGATCAATGGCTCTGAAACCGTGGTCACTGGCACCTATATACACAATTCCGTCTTTAATTAAGGGCGATCCAAGCACGGCAGCATTGGCTTTATACTTCCACAATAACTTACCTTTTGCAGCATCGAAACAGTACACCAAACCATCACCAGAGCCCACCACCATCTTCTGTTGATCAATAGCAGGAGAGGAAAACACCGAACCTCCTGTTTGATAATTCCATTTCTTTTTACCTGTTTTTAAATCAATGGCAGTGATATTACCCAGACTGTTACCAAAAAACACCCATTGGCCATTGGTGCCGGGTGTGGAAATTACATTGGCCTCAGAACTGTAAGACCATTTTTGTTTAACCTGGGGAAAACTATCATTAACTGCATAGGAAGGACGCAGGGTTGCCTGACTTTTCTGGTAAGCATGTTTTTCAATCTTCAAACCTGTCCAGGAAGCCAGTGTTTGCTGACCCGGTCTTCTTTCTGAAAAAAGAATAGAATCTGTTCTTACATCAACCAGGTTATATCCACCAATTTCAGTTTTGGCCCGCAGGTTAGAACGACCCATTACAGCAGGAATACCTTCGAAATTCATGGCGCGGTTGGCATGACCATGACCACATAAAGCAGCAATGGTATTTTTTTGTTTGAGCCTGTCAATGGCTTCGTACCAGTTATCTAAACCATTGTCGAGCGGATAATGATTGAGGAAAATAACGGGCTGATCGGCATCTGTTTTATTCAATTCCTTGTTCAGCCAGTTAACCGCATCACGTGGTATATGTCCATCGCTCATGCGAACATAGGGTCCCGACGCACAGCCAATAAAGCGGATGCCATTATAAGTGAAAACAAACTTATCATACCCAAACACTTCTGCAAATGCCACCCCGCCACTTTCACTCCAACCGGTATCGTGGTTGCCGGGTATAATATAGTAGGGTACTTTTAACTCATCAAGAATGGCTCTTGCTTTTTTAATTTCTTCTGTGGTACCCAGCTCAGTAATATCGCCGGTTAATACAACAAAAGCAATATCTGTCATCTGGTTAATATCGGCCACTGTTCTTCTCAGATCCTCTTCAGCACTGCCATTCGGGGAGCCGATATGAGTATCGGAAATAAAGGCAAAACGAAAAGGTTTAATCTGGGCCTGTGTTTGAATAGTTAAACAAAATAACAGGCAGGCAAGTACATATTTCATGGCCGAAAGTTACAGACAATACAAAAACAATCTCTTGTTTAGATATTTATATTACCATTAAGCATTCCTCCCCTTCTCTCTTTCTCTTTGTTACCGGCTTCTAACAAATAAGAGGCTTTACTTTTGCTTGGCTTTTTTAACAGGGATAATAGGAGAAGGGGAGGTAAGGCAGCGGAATTAATTCGTTAATTTTGACTTATGTCATTCAATCAAGCCTCATTCAAAAAAGTCGATATCATTATCCAGTCAGCGGCCTTGGTGATTATTGGCGCCACCTGGTTTTTTGATTCGGAGTTGGCGCTGATGGCTTTTTTTCTAGGTATTGGAGGATGGCAGTTGTTGAGTATGAGTATTCATCTTGTTCAACGATGGAACCAGCATTATCTGGGAAGAAAGATTTATCAGTATACCTTATTGGCGATACTCTGTATTTTCCTGATAAGTCTGGTATCTGCAACAATAATGATCTGGGTCATGTATTTATTATTGTATATAACACCTTTGCTGGCTTTTTATTACCTGATTATTTGTTATGCAGAAGTGCTTGGGAGAAAGTGATATGAAAAGATCAATATGGAATGATGCAGATATTTATGGGCAAATGGCAGTATGGTTATTATCGATGCTGCCTTTTATTTTCTTTTTCCCATCTCTGTTTAAGGCGAATGAGTTTTATATGCTTCTACTAATACATGGTTTAGGGCTGCTCATCATTGGCGTGTGGCAAATGGTAAGTGCTTTAGTGAATTTATTACTGGCAGAGAAAGTATATAAACAGTTCTTTTTGAAAAATATTTTGATAGGAACAATACTGGCACTGGTATTTGTTTGTTGGGTGTACTCAGGAAATTTCAAAATACCATTACCAGTAGCTAAGACTTATTATAACTATGTTCTTGGTATATATTTTTTACTGGTAGATATTGCTGCCATCCGTTACTGGAAACATATTCAACATTATTACAAACAGTTAAACCATGGCTAAAAAAACCATTGTACTGGGAGCATCTGAAAACCCGGCCCGTTATAGTTTTCTTGCAGTAAACAAACTTCGTGCAAATGGACATCCGGTGGTGGCCATTGGAAACAGAAAAGGACAGATAGGAGATACTTCCATTATAACCGAACATCCGGCCGAAGAAGGAACAGATACTGTAACACTCTATCTGAACCCACAATTGCAGCAACAGTATTATGACTACATCCTTTCACTGAAACCGAAACGCATCATCTTCAATCCCGGTACAGAAAATGATGAACTGGAAGAACTGGCCAAAGAAAAAGGGATAGAACCCGTAGAAGCCTGTACGCTTGTCCTCCTAAGTACAGGTCAATACTAAATTTAATCCTGCCCGGGATTTAAATCCCGGACAGGATTAAATTTATTTTTTAGGAGCTTTTGTAAGTTTGAAAGCACCAATTTTAGTAGAATAGTTACGTGCACCTTTCTTCAAATAGTCTCCCACATACCAGATGGTTTCGTCATCACTGGGATCAACAGCGGTCTGGGTATAATCTTCCCAACGAAGGGTGTTTGTTTGAGAGGCCTCACCATTTACCAATACCACTTCATTTAAGGTTAACTGGCCCAATGGATCACCATAGTGGCGGCCCGCAAAACGCTGACCCGGATAGTGTGATTTGCCGCCGAAAGAATAGCCGATTCCAATATTCCCTTTTCCATCAATAGCCGGGCTGGCCATCCAACGATAATTTGTATCGGGTGCATAAGTGCTTTGCTGGTATAAACGCAGACTTCGATCTTTATTCACTAAAAATTCGTACCAGCGAACACCGCCACCACCTGTAGAGGAATTTACAGAATGTACACCCACTACCGATTCACGGTTACCCATTCTGCGATAGACCAATCTTGCCATCAGTTTATCACCCTGTGAGTCGAGGCGCTGATCTGTTTCTGGTTGAGGAACGGTTTTGGTGAGTTGGCCACCACCCTGGTATTCATAAGGAGCCACATCAATTTTAACAGGGCCATCCAAACGGGTCTTTGAAAAATCATTCCAGTCAACATAAAATTTCCAGGCATAGATACCGTCATCACCCAATATTTTTTTCAATTGCGAACCACCGGCTGCCAGCATAATACTTGGGGCGCCCGCAGGAGGTAATTGTTTTCCGTCCAGATCGGCATTGATAATAAAGTTTACATCTTTAACGATGAATGATTGTTCTTTGGCATCTTCACCTTTCAGCATTTTGTTACGGTCAACAACATAAGCGTGTCTTTCAATTACATCGTCGCCTGTACTGGTGGTGGTATAGTAACCATCGGGCCATACGGTCGGGCGTGGGTAATCGGGAAAAAGTTCGCGCTCAAATTCATAACGATAATAAGTTCCCAAAGGATCAGAACTGGTGCTGATGGCATAACACATACAATACGTTCCTTTATCGGGAGGTCTTGGTCCGGCCGGACGTTGAGCTGGGGTGGCATTGGTAGTAGGAGCAGCGGGCGCAGGTGGCTGATAGAGTAGCGCAGCTTCTCCGGGTTGAGGTACTATTTTTTTAGCACCAGTAGCGGTATCTATATTTCTTGAAATACCTTTTCTGAAAGTAGGCATTACAATCAGCCATCTGTCTGCAAGCTGATCATAACGTACAACTGCATCGCCATTGTTAATCTGTTCGCAGGGGCCACCAAAACCACGAAATACATTTTTGGTTTCAACCGGTCCGTACAATACCTTACCTGATTCTGAATATTTTTTACCTTTTTTGGTGAAGATGGCCATGCGTGAGTTAACGGTTTGTACCACATAATCCAATCCTACGGCCAATGAATTATCAGAAGGGTTCCGCATTACAGCGGTACCCTGTGGTCCTGTAAAACTTTCTCCCAATCCATCGAAACTGGTGACCAGCGTTGGAGGGGCTTTGCTGCCAAAATTTGTTTGTTCAACTGCAATGGCTTTTTGATCTAATGTTTTTTTATCGGCCACTGATGTCTTTAATACTGTTTTATTCTTTGGCAGAGGAGAAGCGGGTCTGGTTTCATTATAAAGAACGCTGAATGGTTTAGATTCATCATGCTTAACAGCCTCTTTGCTTATAACGATGCTGGCGGAAGGGGCTTGCTGAGCATATAAGCAGGAACAACCAATCATTCCCGCAAACAAAAAAGAAATTTTCATATTGATAGGATCTAAGGTGATAAAACAGTAACAGGCAATACGCGCCAATCACTTGCTGAAACTAAAAATTGTATGCTGGGTAGAGTTCTTAGTTTTTGTTAGGTATTTATCTGTTTTTAACTAAGCAATAACCGGGTAACCCAGAATTAGAGATCAAATCTTTCCGGTATTCAGTTTCTAAACTTATTTTTAATAGAAACTATTCGTTATGCCAGAACTGTTGTTTTCTTACGGTACGCTGCAGAAACCCAAAGTTCAACTTGAATCTTTTGGAAGATTATTGGAAGGGTATACGGATCAGTTGACTGGTTTTTATCTTGGGCAACTCGAAATAGAAGATGAAGCTGTTTTAGCAACCAGTGAACAGTTGTTTCATCCGATTGCCGTTTTTTCCGGAAATCCGGATGATATGATCAGTGGGATGGTATTTGAGGTGACAGATGCCGAACTATTAAAAGCAGATCAATATGAGGTGGATGACTATCATCGCATTCTGGTTACCCTCATGTCTGGAAAGCAGGCCTGGGCTTATGTAAAACGTTAATGCAGAACCAGAAAATTTTATGAAAACCAGTCAGTATGGCATCTTATCTGGTTACTCTCTAACTTTTAAAACTTAAGCACCTAAATTAATGGTATACTCTTCTAAAAAAAACTATATTCGACATGTAAAAAGTACATATCCATGAGGCAGGAACCAATCTCAGAAATGAGTACCGAAAAACTGAAAAAAAATTACAAGGTAATGAGATTCGCTACTGCTATTTTATCAGGGATGTTCATCTTTATGACCGGATCGGCAGCTTATTTAACAGTTACAAAAGGATTTAGCACCATATCTGTTCTTCCAATTATCTTCTTGCCAATGTTTGTTAATAATATTGTTAACCTTAAAAAGACCAAGGCAGAACTAATAGCCCGGGGTGAAATGATGAAGTAAGA
Organism: Chitinophaga pinensis; assembly: GCA_943372605.1. Taxonomy (GTDB): domain Bacteria; phylum Bacteroidota; class Bacteroidia; order Chitinophagales; family Chitinophagaceae; genus Sediminibacterium; species Sediminibacterium pinensis_H. Next base: position 150,999 of record CALRZI010000001.1, read on the forward strand.
GTAACATGGAGGAACAAGAAACATAAAACAAGTAGCAAGGACTTGCATTTTCAAATTTCCAAATCTTCAAATTTTCAAATTACCATATGGGAGATCTTCAAATTAAAAAACAACCCAAACAGTACGATGCAGTCATCGTAGGTTCAGGTGCAGGTGGCGGAATGGCCGCTTATGTATTGGCCAATGCCGGACTTAAAGTTTGCTTGCTTGAAGCAGGTGCAGACTACGATCCTGCAAAACACTCATCACAACTAAAAAATCCATGGGACTCACCTCGTCGTGGAGCCAGCACCAAGTATCGTCCTTTTGGCGATTTCGATGGTTGTTTTTGGGGATGGGAAATTGACGGGGAACCTTATACTATGGCTGAAGGAAGTGATAAATGGGATTGGTGGCGCGCCCGTATGATTGGCGGACGTACCAATCACTGGGGAAGGATATCGCTGCGTTTTGGTCCGAGAGATTTTAAAAGAAGAAGTATCGATGGCTTGGGCGACGACTGGCCAATCGGCTATGAAGATGTAAAACCTTATTACGATAAGATTGATAAATTACTGGGTGTATTCGGCTCATTGGAAGGCTTAGAGAATGACCCTGATGGTATTTTTCTTCCCGCACCTAAACCTCGTTTGCATGAATTGATGATTAAAAAAGCAGCTACAGGTATTGGTGTTCCTGTAATTCCTTCAAGACTTTCCATACTTACCAAACAAATCAATAAAGAACGTGGAGAGTGTTTTTATTGTGCGCAGTGCGGACGTAGCTGTAAAGCTGCTGCTGATTTTTCTTCTTCATCGGCATTGGTACAGCCTGCTGTGAGAACAGGGAATGTAGATGTGATTACACAAGCGATGGCAAGGGAAGTTATTACCAATAAAGAGGGGCTTGCAACAGGCATATCTTATGTAGATAAGACTGATATGATGGAGTACCAGGTAAATGGTAAAGTAGTGATACTTGCTGCCAGTGCCTGTGAAACAGCACGATTGCTGTTGAACTCAAAATCGCAGCGTCATCCTAATGGACTTGCCAACAGTAGTAATGTAGTGGGTAAATACCTGCACGATTCAACAGGTGCTGCATTGGGTGGCGTATTGCCTGAACTCTTTGGTCGTAAGCGTTACAATGAAGATGGCGTTGGCGGAATGCACGTATATACACCATGGTGGCTGGATAATAAAAAACTCGATTTCCCACGTGGTTATCATATTGAGTATTGGGGTGGAATGGGACAGCCTGCTTATGGCTTTGGCTTTGGTATGCAGGGCATGAATGGTAAATATGCGGTGAACGGCGTGAAAAAAGAAGCAGGTGGATATGGTGCTTCATTGAAAGAAGATGTGCGTTTCTTTTATGGTGCAGGTGTAGGAATGGCTGGTCGTGGTGAAGCTGTTCCTCGTATCGACAACTATTGCGAGATTGACCCGAAAGTAGTTGATAAATACGGTATTCCGGTATTGCGTTTTCATACTACGCATGCAGACTATGAAATTAAACAGGCTAAGCACATGAAAGAAACCTTTAAGGAAATAATGCACGAAATGGGTGCCATTATTACCTGGGGTGGCGATGACGATGCTTCCAATAATTATGGTCTTGCCAATCCGGGAAATATTATTCATGAAGCAGGTACAGCCAGAATGGGTAACGATAAAAAAACATCGGCACTCAACAAATGGAGTCAGGCGCATGATTGTAAAACCCTTTTCTGTGTAGATGGAAGCCAGTTTACCTCTCAGGCCGATAAAAATATCACCTGGACCATTCTGGCACTTTCTATGCGTGCATCGGAGTATATTATCGATGAAATGAAAAAACAAAATCTGTAAATCCACCCCGTCTCGTTTTAAACGTGATGGAGTACAAACATAATACCATGGACAGAAGAAAATCCATTAAAGCACTGGTAGTAGGTACGGTAGCAACAGGTGTATTGGTAGACGCCTGTAAACCTGCTGAAAAAAAAGAAGCCACCGGAACCATTGATGGCATTAATGTGGAAGACAGGATGGATGAGGAGAAAGCCTATCTGAATAAGCTAAGTAAGGAGCCAATCTTCTTCACAAAACATGAAATGTCTACCATCACCATTCTTGTAGATATTATTGTGCCTAAGGATGAAGTGAGCGGTAGTGCCACTGATGCCAAAGTACCCGAGTTCCTGGAATTTATTGTAAAAGATATGCCATCGCACCAGACACCAATGCGTGGCGGTTTGCGTTGGCTAGATATGCAATGCTTCAAACAGTTTGAAAAATCGTTTGTAGACTGCTCTGCGCAACAGCGTATTCAGTTGGTAGACCAGATTGCCTATCCCGAAAAAGCAAAACCAGAAATGGCGCAGGGCGTAGCCTTTTTTAACCTGATGCGCGATCTTACGCTTACAGGGTTTTATACATCAGAAATTGGAGTAAAAGACATCGACTATCGCGGCAATGTTCCCAATAAATGGAATGGTGTGCCGGATGATGTGTTGAAACAATATAAAATGGCTTATTCTGAAAGGGAATTGAAGGAATGTGCAAGTTATAGTTAACTTATCCAATCACCTGTTTCATTTGTTGAGTTACGTGCAAAAATATATTTGTATGCTGCTGATGTTTTGCATGCTATACATAGCATCAAACGGGCAGGGCATTATTTCTACTTTTTTAGGAAACGGAATAAGTGGTAATTCTAATACTACAGTCAATGCAGCCGATGTCAGACTTAGCTATCCCTCTGACGTAACATTCGATGCTGATGGAAATTTGTATATAGTCGATACTCAAAACGGTGTTATCAGAAAACATGATGTTATTACCAAGTTGGTTTCAATTGTAGCTGGTACACCCGTAACTGCATCACTTTATTTGCCTCATTCAATTGCCTTTGATAAAGACGGTAGCATGTTTATTAGCGACAGAGGTAGGCATTGTATTTATAAAAAGGATAAACTTACTAATCAGCTTACGCTTATCGCAGGAATACCCAATAGCCCGAGTAGTTTTTTTTATATGGATGGGGGAGATGGAGGGCAGGCATTAAATGCGCGCTTCGATTCACCTGCCGGACTTGCTTTTGATTCTAAGGGCGATTTATATATTGCAGATACCCATGGTGGAATGTGCGTGCGTAAAATAAATATGCAAACAGGCATTATTAATACGGTTGCTGGCGGAGGAGTGGTGGATAGAGATAATGTAGATGCCAATCAGACTGAAATGGCTTTCCCAAGGTCTATTGTATTTGATAAGAATGATAATTATTATGTTACAACAACAGTTCGTGTACGGAGAGTAGATGCAAAAACGAACATCATTACAACTGTAGCTGGCAAATTCAATGGCTTAAACGGTGATATGATTAAAGCGACTGACGCAAAGTTATATGGCGATTATGGTCTAGCATTAGATCCTTTAGGGAATATTTACATCTCAGAATTTGCTGGAAATATGATTCGCAAGATTGACACTAAAGGAATTATTTCTAGAGTAGCAGGTAACGGCTCCGCAGGTTATACAGGCGATGGTAGTGATGCGCTTAATGCAACGTTAAATGAGCCTTATGGAATTGCTATTGATAAAGCAGGATCAATCTATGTTGCTGAATGGAGGAATCATGTTGTCAGGAAAATTACTATATGCAAACCTGTAAAAATAAGTGGACCGGCTGTTGTTTGTAATAACCAGGCCGCCCAATTTTCCAGTGAATCCTTCAATGGGATCTGGCAAATAACTGATAATAGTGTAGGTGGTATTGGGGCTTCCGGCTTATTCAGCCCCAATAAAACAGGAACTACTAATATTATTTACAAGGTAAGTAGTGCTGAATGTGGTATTGATGCAGATACATTGGCTATAAATATCCTACCATTGCCCAAGCCAGCTTTTTCAAGCCCCGTTGTTTGTTTACCAAACGGCACAGGGGTTTTTACAGACCAAACAATCATGGAAGATAATTCTCCTCTTAGTCAGGCTCAGTATACATGGACCATTAAAGGGAAAAACGTAGAAAGTACTTTAAGTAGTAAAAATTTATCGTACAACTTCTCTGATACCGGGACATATACTGTGAAACTAAAAGTTACAACACAATCTGGTTGTTCGGATTCACTTACTAATTTCTTTTCAGCAGTTTATTCGCAACCTAAAGCTCAAATTTCGGCGCAGAAATCTTCAATTTGTATAAATCAATCTCTTCAGTTTAGTCACGGTGGTTTAGACCTCAATGATGGTCCTTTTATATGGAGCTGGTGGACAGACCGAAATGATAAATCAGGAAGTGAGATTTTTTCAAAACAGTTTCCTGATTCTGGAAACACAACTATTTACTTCTCATACACAAATAAAAATGGTTGTAAAAGTGATACAGCGTCAACGGTGATACGAGTAAATCCGTACCCAATTATTCGACTTGATACAGTAATGGTTGTAGATCAGGGGGCTTCGGCAAAGATTACTCCTTTTTTTCATGGGAATAACCTCACTTACTCCTGGTCTCCGTCTACCTATTTGAATAATCCTTTTTCACCTACACCTATTACGCAACCACTAAATGATATTTTATACAAAGTTATAGCAAGCGGTGAAGGCGATTGTACAGCGGAGTCTGAAATACGAATTGTAGTATTAAGAGACCTGATCATTCCAAATGCTTTTTCACCCAATGGCGATGGGGTGAATGATGAATGGGATATTAGAAACCTAGGAGTTTATCCTGGTGCACGTGTATCTGTCTTTGACCGAAGTGGGAACAAAATTTTTAGTTCGGTAGGGTATTCAAAAAAATGGAATGGTACATATAATAGTTCCCCCGTTCCCATTGGAACATACTACTATTTGATTGAGCCTATGAATAACAAAAAATCGATATCTGGCTCTTTACTTATTGTCAGATAGCGTTATGTTGTATCTAATTGCAGATTCGATACTAATAAGAATACTTCTGCAATGCCTTTTACATTAATAATGTCTAACTCACTCCACTACCCGGATTTGTTTTTTCTTCCGGATTGATAAAGTGTAGTTTGCCATTGGCATCTTCTGCCATCAATATCATTCCATTACTTTCAATTCCTCTCATTTTACGTGGTGCCAGATTGGTAACCACGGTTACCTGTTTTCCAACAATATCTTCCGGTTTAAAATGAAGGGCAATACCTGAAACAATAGTTCTTGTTTCAAAACCAAGATCCACCTTTAATTTGAGTAACTTATCAGCCTTCTCTACTTTCTCAGCAGAAACAATAGTCCCTACTTTCAAATCAATCTTAGCAAAATCATCAAACACAATCTCCGGCTTCACAGTAATAGTTTTCACTTCACTACTCACTACTGTCTGCTCACTCTCTTTCTTCACACTTGCTGCATTTAATTTTTCTACCTGTTCCATAATTTCGCTGTCTTCAATTTTTCTGAATAATAGTTCGGGTGGACGGAGCGTATAGCCAACGCTTAATAATTTCATACTTCCTGCATTCTCCCAATCCAGCATTTTCTCCACCACTTTCATCATATAGCACATTTTCTTTGCCGTAAAAGGAAGGAAAGGGTTGATGAGAATGGTTAGGTTAGCTGTTAACTGTAAACAAATATGTAAACAGTTGTCAATGCTTTTTTGTGCCTGTGGATTTTCAGATACACTTTTTGCTACAATCCAGGGTTCTTTTTTCTGCATGTACTGGTTACCTGTCCGGGCGAGGTTAATCACTTCAAATAATGCTTCTCTGAATTTGTATTCTTCCAGTAAACCTGTTACTTTTTCTGCAGTATTTTTTATTTCAGCAATTGTTGACTGATCCAGTTCGTCAGCTATATCTGAGTGAAATGCAGGCACTTTACCACCACATAATTTATGCATCAGCACAAATGTGCGGTTAACGAAATTGCCGAAAATGCTTACCAGTTCACTGTTATTCGCATCCTGAAAACCTTTCCACATGAATTCACTGTCTTTGGTTTCAGGCGCTATCTGTGTAAGATAATAACGGAGTACATCGGCCATCTGGCTGCCGCCATTCTCTTTGTTAATGAAATCGTTGATGTAATCCTGCATATCGAGTTTCCAGTTGCGACTGGTACTCATTTTATCACCCTCCAGGTTCATGAATTCGTTTGAAGGAACATTATCAGGCAGAATATTACCGTGCAATTTCAACATCACTGGGAAAATGATACAGTGGAACACAATATTGTCCTTGCCAATAAAATGCACCAGCTTCGTATCCTTATCTTCCCAATAAGGTTTCCAGTCATTATCTGTATTAATAGCCCATTGTTTGGTGGCACTGATATAACCGATCGGCGCATCAAACCACACATACAATACTTTTCCTTCTGCATCAGGAAGTGGCACTTTCACGCCCCAGTCAAGATCACGGGTAACGGCACGGGGCTGTAAACCTCCATCAATCCAGCTTTTACACTGACCCAATACATTGGCACGCCAGTCATTCGCATGTTCATTTAATATCCACTCTCTTAAAAAAGACTCATGCCTGTCGAGTGGCAGATACCAGTGTTTGGTGGGTTTTTTCACAGGCGTTTTACCACTAAGCGTACTAACTGGGTTAATCAATTCATCCGGACTCAAACTTTTACCACAGCGTTCGCATTGGTCGCCATAAGCACTGTCGAAACTACAATTGGGGCAGGTTCCTTTGATATAACGATCGGCCAGAAATGCTTTGGCTTCCTCGTCATAATACTGTTCTGATTCTTTGATTTCCAGATCGCCGTTATCATTCAGTTTGGTAAAAAATTCCTGCGCTGTTTCATGGTGAAGCGGATCGCTGGTGCGATGGTACACATCAAACGCAATGCCCAGATCCTTAAAATTCTGTTCCATCAAAGGATGGTACTTGTCGATGATGGCTCTGGCAGTGGTACCCTCCTTAGTTGCCTGAATGGGAATAGCCGTTCCATGCTCATCGCTGCCACATACAAAAACAACATCTCTTTTCTGCGACTTTAAGTAGCGAACGTAGATATCGGCAGGTAAATATGCACCCGCCAGGTGACCAATATGTTTTTGTCCGTTCGCATAAGGAAGGGCTGCTGTGATAAGGTATCTTTTCGGTTGATTCATGCTCATATCTTCTAAATCCGGTCCATAAAACCGAGCCGGGCTGCAAAAATACAGAATGCGTGTTAAAGCCCTTGTACAGGATTTTAGACGGAATATTTGGTGTTTCAGGGAAAAGATATATTTTTGATATCATTTTAATATCAAATTGAAAATTATGGAAAAAGTATACAAAGGGGTTTCCGGGTTCACGGCCCTTATCGTAGCGATTGTATTATTTATAGCCGGATTATATATACTGATCGAGCATGTGGCAAACGATAATGCGCCAGACGGAGGTTTAATTGTGGCAATGATTGTCTGTTTCCTGGCTGCTGCCTTTATTCTTAAAGGACTGGTGATTGTTCAGCCTAATTATGGTATTACGCTTACTTTCTTTGGTAAGTATGTTGGTACCTTAAAAGAAAATGGACTTTCATTTGTAAACCCGCTTTTTGTAAAACTGAAAGTGTCGTTGCGTTCAAAAAGCCTGGAGAGTGCCAAACTGAAAGTAAACGACAAAATGGGTAACCCGATCGAGATTGCCGCCGTTATTTTATGGCAGGTGCAGGATACCTATAAAGCAGTTTTTGAAGTGGTGAATTTTAACGAGTATATGACCAATCAGAGTGAAGCGGCCATTCGTCATTTAGCATCCAGCTATCCATATGATAGTATTGAAGATGAGTTTGCGAACATTACATTGCGTGATGGTGGTGAAAAAGTATTTGAGTTATTGGAAGCCGAACTCAACGAGCGATTGGCCAAAGCGGGTATTGTTATTACAGAAGCAAGGATTAGTCACCTGGCCTATGCTCCTGAAATAGCTGGTGCCATGTTGCAAAGACAGCAGGCCACTGCCATTGTTGCCGCAAGGAGTAAAATTGTAGAAGGGGCTGTAGGAATGGTAGAGATGGCTTTGGATATGCTTTCTGAAAAAGAAATTGTTCAGTTGGATGACGAAAAGAAAGCAGCCATGGTGAGTAACCTGATGGTGGTTTTGTGTGGCGACAAAGCGGCTTCACCAGTATTAAACACAGGTAGTTTATATCACTAGTATCTTTACGGATCAATTCAGTAGTTGTGAGTAAAAAATCATTTGTACTAAGAATAGATGAACAGGCATATGCTGCACTGGAAAAATGGGCGGCAGATGAATTTCGTAGTGTGAACGGACAAATAGAAATGCTGATTGACAAGGCGCTGAAAGATGCCGGAAGGAAGAAAGAAGCGATAGCAACAGTCAATAAGCAAAAACCAAAAAAATAACCGCAAGTTTAGTAAACTCATGACTAAAGTGCCACCCAGTCTCAGTAAAGGCGATACCATTGCAATTGTTTGTCCTGCAGGTTATATGCCTTCAGAAAAAGCAGCAACCTGTATCGAGGTATTAAAGGAATGGGGTTATAAAGTGCGGGTTGGTAAAACATTAGGTAGCCAGTTCCACTATTTTTCCGGTACCGATGAAGAAAGAAGAAAAGACTTACAGTTAATGCTCGACGATCCTACAGTAAAAGCTATTTTATGTGGAAGAGGTGGTTATGGAATGAGTAGAATCATCGATACACTTGATTTTACAAAATTCAAAAAGTCTCCTAAATGGATCATCGGCTATAGCGATATTACATTGTTGCATGCACATCTCTATACGCAATTAAAAACAGCATCACTTCATTCACCCATGGCTGCCGCGTTTAATGACGGTGAGTTTGCCAATGAATATATTCAAAGTCTGAAGAAGGCCTTAAAGGGAAACAAACTTTTGTATAAAACATCAGTACATCCATTTAATCAGCAGGGTAAGGCAGTGGGAGAACTGGTTGGTGGTAACCTGTCGTTAGTAGCACATATGATTGGCAGTAAATCGGCGTACAACTGCAAGGGAAAAATTTTATTCCTGGAAGATGTAGGCGAATATGTTTACAATATAGATCGTATGATGATTCAACTGGAAAGAAGTGGTATGCTTTCGCAATTAGCTGGCCTCATCATTGGTGGTTTCACAGAAATGAAAGATACGGTTATTCCTTTTGGTGCTTCGGCCATTGAATTAATACAGGAGCGTGTAAGCAAATACAAATACCCGGTTTGTTTTGATTTCCCCGTAAGTCACTCACGCGAAAATTATCCCGTGAAAGTAGGGGTAAAACATGAACTGGTAGTAGGGAAACGGTTGGTGCAGTTGAAAGAGCTCTGAGGTCTGGGCAACAGTCCATAGACCATAAACTATTGACTATGGACTACTGCTTTAATAAACTGTCAAGTTTCCGCTGCATCAGTTCAAAATTATTCAGGTTTCTGTGAGTTCCATTTTCAATGGTAATGAATTCATCTCCGGGTTTCAATACCTGTTTTAATTTACTGGCATTCCTGTACGGAATTACACCATCATCTGTTCCATGAAAAATGCTAACGGGTGCCACCACTTTTTTCATGTACTCATTCGAAGGAAACTGGTATTTGAGAATTGATTTTAGCGGATACATCCATAAATAAGTACCAATTAAAGAGCGCATACTGTTATAAGGAGTTTCTAAAATCAGCTTCTTACAATCTCTTACAGAAGCCAGTTGAACAGCAACGCCCGAGCCCATGGATTTCCCGTAAATAATAATATGACTAGGTTCATAAAATTGTCTTGCTCTTTTATATACCTGTAAAGCCTGTTCATACATGGCGGCTTCAGTTAACTCGCCGGTAGATTTGCCAAACCCGGGATAGTCGGGCATCCATACAGCATATCCATTGCGTGTAAACTTCTCTACAAACCGACGATATCTTCTTACGTTACCTCTGTTACCATGAAAGTATAAAACCAATCCTTTACGAAGACTATCAGGAACGGTAAAATGAATGATATTCGTTTTGGTAACCTCGTCAACCGGAATCCACAGTTCGTTAAAGGGCTGGTCAAACCAATAACTGCTGTCTTGCGCAACCACCACCGGCTGGAATAATATTTTTTGCTGAAAAGAATAAAAAAGAATGCCAATCAGCGCATACACTAAAACAATTATTTTTAACCAGCGTGGGATTTTCATGATGTCTGATGGCAGGTGTTAGGTATGTTTTGGTTTTGTAAGTTAATATATTCCTTCAACCCTACTCCATATCCTATATCAGACATCTGACATCAGATATCAGACATCCGCCATCTCTCAATACTTCAAAATGTCTCTCACAAAATTATGGTATTCCGGAAAGGAAGGCAGGTTATTATGACCGCCACCATGTATGCGAATCAGGGTAATTTTATGTGGATTGAATCTTTGTAGTTTCTCACTGTGTTGAATAGGAATCAGCCTGTCTTTGGTTCCATGAATAATATAGGTATGGCAGTTTACTTTCTGTATCCATTTGTCGGTGCGCAAATGAAAACGCAACACAAATTTTATAGGTAGTATCGGGAGAAAACGTTCCACTACTTTTTTAAAACTATAATATGGTGCATCAAGAATTAAGTAGCGAGGCTGGTTGTCGGAAGCCAGTTTGGCAGCAAAACCGCTACCCATGCTTCGTCCATATACCAGAATATGGTGCTGCTGGTATTTTTCACAGAGTTTTTCATATACATGCTGCATATCATTCAGCATATCTTTTTCGGTACGCTTTCCTGTGCTTTTGCCAAAACCCCTGTAATCAACCAGTACTACATCATAATCGTAACGGTAAAAATCCTTGGCGTATTTGGCCCAGCCTTTAATACTTCTTGTATTGCCATGTAAATAAAGGAGGAGTCCCTTTGGCTCAGTACGGTAAAAATGAAGTCCATTGATACGAACACCTGGAGCGGGTTCAAAAAATAATTCAGTGAAAGGGATATCATACTCAAACTGAAAATCGGGTTTGAGTTTCTCTGGTTTGAATATCAGTTTTTCCTGTACGAGATAAGCAAGTACAGATAATACAAGAATGCCTCCTAAAATATATACAATAATCAAAAGGAGTGTTTGCTGTAAGTTCCGAAAAAAATGAGAAAGAAGGGGCAATATTTAATGTAAGCGTGAATCGATAAAAACAATTCTCCATAGAGTTATTAAGGTCGCCGTTTCACAGATGAATAAACTATATCCTATATCTGACATCAGACATCTGACATTTTCTTCCAAGAATCCATGCCTCCTCTAAGGTTAACGAGGTTGGTGAAACCAAATTTTTCTTGCAGTCTTTGTATGGCAATCTGGCTACGGATGCCTTTTTTGCAATAAACAATTACTGTTTGATGTGTGGGAATCTGTTGGTATTGAAGCAGTATTTCACTTAAAGGAATAAGGATGCCACCAATATTATAATTGGCATGTTCCTCGGGTTCTCTCACGTCGAGCAAGAAAACTTCTTCTTTTTCCAATAAGACTTTTAGATCTTCAGGTGAAATATGGGTCATTCTAGTTCACTTCCTTCATAATAAACCCGTTTCAAATTGAGTCTTGAAACCGGCGCAACGATCAGCGGAAATTTCTCCACTGTAACATTGCTGGGGTCAAGACCAAAACCTCTTTCTTCGCCAAGGCTGATTTCTTTGAGCCAGAAATACAGTTTCATCACAATGCGTTCGAAGAAAGGAAGTTCATTATCCTGGCTCAGGTATTTTTCCAGTACAATAAACTGAAAGTCGCCCACCACATTATTTTTTTCCAGGCTCTCATAACGGGAAGTGATATTCACTTCTTTATTATTCACCAGTTCCTCCACTACTTTACGGAACATGAGGTTAATGCGTTGCTCCACCCGGAAACCAAGTCTGAACTCAACACGTATAATATCGTTGGGAATAATATGTTCTACGGAGAACTCACAGGTATAGGGATCATCCAACACATCTACATGCACAAACCAATAAATATCTGCACGTTTTGGTTTTTTGTTGAGAATGGAATAGATGATTTTGTGTTCAATTTCCTTTGGATTATTTGCACTCGTCATATAAACGAGGTGGGTGGCATATTTCGGAATGGTTTTATCGTTACTCAGTTCCTGAATCATGGGTATATAATGTTCCATGCGTACAAACTCCACATACCTGTTTTTAATTTTACGGCTTCTGAACCATACATACATTACCACAAACAATCCGCCACCAACGATCAGTGTTACATAACCACCATGCATGAATTTCTCCAGATTGGCCACAAGGAATGAAACTTCAATAGCGAGGTACACAAGCAGGTAGAGGTAAATCCATGCAGGTAAAATTCGCCGGCTCACAAGGAAATTAGCAAACAGGATGGATGTACTGATCATACACATGGTAATGGCCAGTCCATAAGCCGCGCCCATATTGGCCGATTTCTGGAAGTACAATACAATCGCAACACAACCTACAAACAATAAAAGGCTGATACCGGGAATATACAACTGTCCTTTTTCTTCAGTAGGGTAATGAATTTTCATTTTAGGCCAGAGGTTCAGTCGCATTGCTTCACTGATCAATGTAAAAGAACCGGATATTAATGCCTGGCTCGCAATAATTGCAGCAGTGGTAGCAATGATGATACCAGCCAGTTTAAACCAGTCGGGCATGATGCCGATAAATGGATTAAATCCTCCGGCTATAAGATGCTCAGGAATAGTGCCACCTTTATAATTGGCCAGTAACCACGCACCCTGACCGAGATAGTTCAGTATTAAACAGATTTTTACAAATACCCAGGAGATACGGATATTTCCTTTTCCGCAATGTCCAAGATCGCTGTATAGTGCCTCAGCACCTGTAGTACACAGAAACACAGCGCCTAATAACCAGAAACCTTTTGGGTAATTGCTAAGCAGATCAACTGCATAATAAGGATTGAACGCTTTAAAGATGGCAATATCATCCAGTAAATGAATAGAACCGAGTATGGCGAGCATGGCAAACCATACAAACATAATAGGCCCAAACAGTTTCCCAATAGATGCCGTACCAAATTGCTGCATAAAAAATATCAGCGAAATGATGGCAATTACAATGCCTACAATAGTGTTGGTGGTAATATGACGAAGAGAAGGTAATTGTCTTAAACCTTCAATAGCAGAGGTAATAGAGATGGGGGGGGTAATAATACCATCAGCAAGTAATGCAGCACCGCCTATCATTGCAGGTACTACCAGCCATTTCTTTCGCCGTCTTACCAATGCATACAAACTGAAAATACCACCTTCACCTTTGTTATCTGCTTTCAATGTGAGAATCACATACTTAAAAGTGGTCTGAAGTGTCAATGTCCAGATAACACAGGACAAAGAACCCAGTATCAGTTGCTCATTAATAACTTTGCCATGAATGATTTCATTGAGCACATAGAGAGGGGAAGTTCCAATATCTCCGTAAATAATACCTAATGCAATGATAAGTCCTGCAGAAGTTACCTTGTTTAAATTCTTGCTCACGCCAGACAGACCCGGCCTTAGTGCCGTAATCTTTAACAAATGTATAGGAAAAAACAAAGAAGTGTAAAGACTAAATTGATGGAAGAATTATGATTTATTTCACCTCCTGAAGGCAACAACGGACATTTTTTCGGGGTTTTTAAGAGAGATATATCAAAGTCGGGATAATCGGATCGGCTTTTACGGACTTATCGGTCTTTTCTTATCGTTAAACCTTATTTTTGAAATAATTAATACGGTCGGGGATGAAAAAGTTATGCTTAATGCTTTTCTGGATATTTCTGGTGGCTTCAACATACGGACAGGCCCAGCAAATTACCTATTCTGAACCTGACAGGGAAGATGCCCGTGCCATGGGTTTTGAAGTGATTGGCAAGATCAGTGGAAAAATATTAGTCTATAAAAACTTCCGTGACCTGAACTTTATCTGCGTTTTTGATAACAATATGAAAATGGTGCAGAAACAGAAGCTCAATTACCTGCCCGAAAGAATGCTCAGTACCGATTTCCAGTTGTACCCCGATTTTGCTTATCTGTTCTATCAATACCAGCGCAAGAACGTATTATATGCTATGGCTGTAAAACTCGATGCCGATGGCAATAAAATTGGTGAACCGATTCAGCTCGATACAACCAATAATCCAGGTGTGTCCAACAATAAAATTTATTCGATATTGTTCAGTGACGATAAACAGAAGATCATGATCTTCAAAATCAGCAGCAGGAATGAAAGGATGCACGTACTTACCACACTGCTGTTTGATAAAGAACTGAACCTCCTGAAAAAAAGCCGTGTGGGTGTTGATATGCCACAACGCAATGATTTTCTCTCTGAATTTATCATCGACAATGATGGTGATCTGGCCTGTATAAGAGCATCCGGCACTTCGCAGAATGATAATATTAATAAGGTAACCCTGGTTACCAAAAAGGCCAATGAAGATTTTGTTCGCCTGGCTGATCTTTCCATTAAAGGGATTTACCTCGATGATATCCGCATTAAAGCAGATAACCTGAACAGGCACTATATTGTAACCTCTTATTTCAGTAAACTCAGGAGAGGAAATATCGACGGGTTATATTATTATTTGTGGGACAAGGATATGAAGCGGGAAATGCTGAATACCACCACCACATTTAATGATGAATTCAGAACTGATGCAAAAGGGGATGGTAACCTAAAAGTAGCCTTCAATGATTTCTTCCTCAAGAATATTATTCTGCGTAAAGACGGTGGCTTTATTGTTATTTCAGAATCGGCTTACAGCAGTTCAAGAGGTAATACGTTAAACCGTTGGGATTATTTATACGGATCGCCCTACTGGTCGCAGATTGATTATTACTCCTGGAACAGTCCGCTGGGATACTATCCATGGGGGCGTTCATCTGCATTCAACACCACTCTTACAAGGTATTATGCGGATAATGTAACCGTGATATCATTTGACCCACAGGGAAAAATGGAATGGAGCAATGTAATTCGCAAAACACAGTACGATGATAACACAGATAATTTTATCGGTTTCGGAATACTGAATTCTGGTGAACGCTTGCATTTCCTGTTCAATGTGCAGGAAAAAAGAGATAATGTATTGTCTGACCAGAGTATAGCACCGAATGGACAAATCAACCGGAACCCCACCTTTAAAAATCTTGACAGAGGGTATAGCTTTATGCCCCGTCACGCAAAACAGGTGGGTGCAAGACAGTTGATTGTTCCATGTCAATACCGTGGTTATACCTGTTTTGCAAAAATTGATTATTAACCCTTTTATCTGCGCACGTGGTTTTTTTATTTCGCGATAAGTCATTTATTAATATTTTCTTCTTAGCGGTATTAAGTATTGGTGTTCATTTTCATTTTCTGATGGAAGCACCGCTTGTTGATACAAATAGTGGCAGTAATGACGGTTTGTTGTCACTTATTCTCGACAGGTATATTCATTCGCTTCCCGCTGCCGTTCGCTTCCTGTTATATCATGCATTAATACTGGTGCAGGCCATCAGACTTAATATGGCCATGAATGAACTCAGAATGTACCCATCCACCACATTTGTTCCGGCCATGACTTATGTGTTGTTAACGGCAATGGTTCCGCAATGGTGTGCCATTTCACCTGCCCTTGTTACCAATTCATTGGTGATCTGGATTTTTATAAAACTGAGTCGTTTATATAACCACCCGAGTCCGAAAACGTTGTTATTTAATACAGGTCTTATAGCGGGGTTGGCCGTTATCTGTTATCACCCGATGGCTATTCTCATTGGCGTGGTACTATTTGCACTGGCTGTTGTACGACCGTTCAGGTTAGCCGAATGGCTGGTACTATTGATTGGTGTGGTATTGCCGTATTATTTTGTATTGTCGATTTTATACCTGACCGATAGATTACCCGCCATCGGATCAATGTTACCCGATTTTTATTTCGGATTGCCCGATGGATCAAAGGATAAAACATTGCTGTGGGAACTTGGCTATCTTGCATTGGTACTTTTGCTCGGACTTTTTTTCTGGCAGGTAAGTATTGGCCGGATGGTGATACAGATCAGAAAAAACTGGGGGGTTATGATGGTTTTATTGCTGACATTGTTACCCGTTCCTTTTATTTTTCAGCTTGGAGGTCTTGAATCTGGTTTATTGGCTTTGGTGCCCATCAGCGCTTTTGCCACCAATGTTTTTGCGAATCCACGAAATATGAGCCTGCCCAATTTGTTGTTTCTACTGGCACTTGCCGTAATAGCGTTGAACAACTGGCAACTGTTGAAAAATTAGGCCGCCATTAACGCATGCAGTCTTACCTTTGAAACTTCGAATGGTTTTTTCAAAAAAAAGTGTTTATTTGCTTAGTCATTACTAAGTATTTCGTCAAAACTTATAAATAGAACTCCATGAAATTCGGTGTTGTTGTTTTCCCGGGATCTAATTGCGACAGTGATATGCAGGATTCATTACAAAATGACCTGGGTAAAGAAGTAATCATGCTCTGGCACAAGGATAAGGATCTGAGTATGTTTACTACCGATGACTGTATTATTCTTCCCGGTGGATTTTCTTATGGCGATTACCTGCGTTGTGGAGCCATTGCCCGTTTTAGTCCGATGATGCAGAGTGTGATTGATTTTGCCAATAAAGGAGGTAAGGTATTAGGCGTTTGTAACGGGTTCCAGATTTTATGTGAAAGCGGTTTATTGCCTGGTGTTTTATTGCAGAATGCCAACCAGCAATTCGTCTGTAAAAATGTATTTATTAAAAATGGCGATGGTGAAGCATTGAAAATACCCATTGCCCATGGTGAAGGCAGGTTTCATGCAGATGATGCCACGCTTGATGCGCTGGAAGCCAATGGTCAGGTTATCTTCCGTTATTGTGATGAAAATGGAAAGATTGATGTGGCACACAATCCTAATGGAGCCATCAGAAATATTGCAGGTATTCGCAATGCCGGTAATAATGTATTTGGCATGATGCCACATCCTGAAAGGGCCACATCTACCGCATTGATGAACCTGGATGGGAAAAAAGTATTTGAAATACTTGGTCTGAATTAATTTGTAAGGTTTTTAATTTATTACAGTCATTACCGATAAGGATTATGAAAAAGATTATTTACACACTCTTATTTACTATTATTACCGGTGTGGTAAGCGCTCAGATCAAAGATCCAGTGAGCTGGACCTTTGAGGCAAAAAAGAAAACTGCGGATACTTATGAAGTGGTGCTTTCTGCCAACATACAGGGCAAGTGGCATATTTATTCGAAGAACACTGGAAAAGGTGGCCCTATTCCTACCAAAGTGAACTTTAAAACAAACCCTTTGTTGAATATAACTGGTGCCGTAAAAGAAGTGGGTAAAATAGAAAAAGTGTACGATGAAATTTTCCAGACCGATGTATTATACCTTTCTAATAAAGTACAATATGTACAAACGGTTAAACTGAAAGGAAAGGCAAAAACAAATATTACCGGCACCATTGAATACATGGTTTGCGACGACACACAGTGTTTACCCCCTGCTAAAAAAGCATTCGATATAAAACTTCAATAATTACCATTCTTACGGATGAAAAAAATTGCACTCTTTTTATTGTTGCTGTTTGTTACAGCAGCTACAGTTTTTTCGCAGGAAGCGAATATGTTGCAATGGCAGGTTTCATCCAAAAAAGTGGGTGAAGGGGTATATGATATTACGGCCAGAACCACCATACCTGCAGGTTGGATTTTATATGGCCTCAATCCTTCGGTTGAAGGGCTTGAATCACTGAAGTTTGGTTTCAGTAATGAAAATATTAAGTTAACACGAACTCCAACAACTGAACAAAAAGCGGAGCAGGTAACGGACCCGATTTTTGACGGGAAATCGGTATTGGTTTTTACAGGTGCCGTAACAGTACAACAAAGAGTTTCCATTGATGGTTTTGTACCAGAAAAACTTCCATTCACCATAGGCTCCAGTCTTCGCAAAGCCGATGAATTTAAAACAGAAGAATCATCGCTGGAAGTAGTGCTGGAAGGTGGTAAAGCAGTAACTGAATCGGCTGCAAGAATTAAAATTCCAACCATCAATCTGGCCAATCCTGTAAACAATTGTGGCGCAACAAGCGGCCCTATTGCGGATAATGGGGCATTATCCATTTTTCTACTCGGTTTTTTAGGTGGACTGATAGCACTGCTTACACCCTGTGTATTCCCCATGATACCGGTAACCGTTTCTTTTTTCACCAAGAAAGCATCGAATAAAAAACAGGCAGTAAAAAATGGTGTGCTGTATGGCTTTTTTATTTTCCTGATTTATGTACTGGCAAGTGTGCCATTTCATTTGCTGGGAAATGTACAACCTGAAATCTTTAATAGTATCTCCACCAATTCCTGGTTGAATATTGTTTTCTTCCTCATTTTTATTGTATTCGCCATCTCTTTCTTTGGCTTTTTCGAACTCACCTTACCAGCTAATATTGCCAGTAAAGCTGATTCGAAAAGTGGTCTGGGAAGCATGGGTGGCATCTTCTTTATGGCTGTTACACTCGCCATTGTATCCTTCTCTTGTACCGGTCCTATTTTAGGTTCATTACTGGTAGGTTCATTAAGTGGCGGTGCATGGCAGTTAACTTCTGGATTAGCCGGTTTTGGCTTAGCATTAGCATTGCCTTTTGCGCTTTTTGCAATGTTCCCCAATTGGCTGGCATCTTTACCAAAATCTGGCGGCTGGCTCGATACGGTAAAAAAAGTATTGGCATTTGCAGAAGTGGCATTGGCCTTTAAATTTTTATCGAATGCAGACCTGGTAATGCACTGGGGTATCCTGAAAAGAGAAGTATTTATTGGTATCTGGATATTAACCGGTTTAGGGTTGACGCTTTATCTGTTTGGGGTACTTCGTTTGCCACACGATTATAAAGGGATGAAGATTGGTACTGGCAGGAAGGTTGCGGGTGTTATTGCTTTGCTGTTTACACTTTACCTTGTTCCCGGCATAACATCAACCAAATATGCCAACCTGAAATTATTGAGTGGTTTCCCGCCACCATTGAGTTATAGTATTTATGGCAATGAGAATGTACATGGCAAAGGCCTGGAGCCAAATGTGATCAATGACTATGAGAAGGCACTGCAAATGGCAAAACAACAGAACAAACCCCTGCTGATAGACTTTACGGGATGGGCTTGTGTTAACTGCAGAAAGATGGAAGAGAATGTGTGGACCCAACCGGAAGTGTACAATTATATCAAAGAGAATTTTATTCTTGTATCGCTATATGTAGATGATAGAGAGAAATTACCCCTTGAACAAAGGTTTACTTATACAACGACTGATGGCACACAGAAACAATTACTGACGGTTGGTGATAAATGGGCCACTTTTCAGGCAGAAAACTTTAACCAGGTAACGCAACCTCTCTATGTGATCATGGATACATCAGAACGATTATTGAATCATCCTGTTGGTTATACACCTGATGCTAAAAACTATGTTGATTGGCTGAAATGTGGTAAAGAAGCGTTTGGTAAATAACTACTTACAAAACGATTTGTTTCTCCGTCATCATTTTTCTGAGATTAATCAAGCCATAACGCATTCTTCCTAGAGCCGTATTAATACTGCAATTGGTGATCTGGGCAATTTCTTTAAAGCTCAGGTTAGCATAATGTCTCAATATAATAATTTCTCTTTGCTCTTCTGGTAAGAGATCAAGCATGCGGCGAACACGATCATGACTTTGAGCACGCATCAGCTTTGCTTCAGGCCCTTCATCCGCAATCTGGATCAGTTCAAAAATATCCTGATTATCGCTGGTTTTAATGGCAGGAGCCCTTTTTACCTTACGGAAATAGTCAACACAAAGGTTATGGGCAATGCGCAATGCCCAGGGAAGAAATTTACCCTCTTCAGTATAACGTTTGTTTTTAAGGGTATCAATAATTTTGATGAATACATCCTGAAAAAGATCCTCAGCCAGATAGCTATCCTTCACAAAGAAAAGAATGGAAGAGAATATCTTATCCTTATAACGGTTTACCAATACCTCAAAGGAATCAGCATCTCCATCCTGGAAGGAACGAATCAAATCAATATCAGACGCGTGGTCTAATGCTTTCATGGTTAAGGCTTTTGTACGACTAAAAACGGGATATTGGGTATTAAAAACCTGCCTTACACCCCGATATAACTACCCGGATGATAAAACAATTATGTTAAATTATACATCTTTCAAACCTGGTTTTCTTTTGTGGATACATTGTTTTTCAAGCGAATGGTTATTCACATTTTTCACATCTGTTTTATACCAGGACAGGAGCTAGCAATTTGAGAATTTGAGAATGTGCTAATTTGAAAATAAAGAGCATATCAAAGAAGCCGCATACTACCGGTTAGGTTAAACTAGTCCCTGTAGAGAGGCCACCTGCCGGGAGTTCAACATCTATTTTCAAATTAGCACATTCTCAAATTTTCAAATTAATCTATTGTGGTTAAATTGCTGCACTTATGGCAACAAAGACGAAAGCGGCCAAACTGGTAACCAGTGGCCAGGAAGGAATGGATGATATTCTGGTGAAAGGTGCACGCATGCACAACCTCAAGAATGTTACAGTTGCCTTTCCAAGAAATAAACTCATTGTGGTAACCGGTGTTTCGGGGAGTGGTAAATCATCCTTAACTATTGATACGCTTTTTGCAGAAGGACAACGTCGTTATGCAGAGAGCCTCAGTGCCTATGCGCGTCAGTTTATGGCCCGAATGGTTAAACCTGATGTGGATTATATCAAAGGACTGTGTCCGGCCATAGCTATCGAACAAAAAGTAATCACCCGTACACCGAGGAGTACAGTGGGTAGTATGACAGAGATTTATGATTACTTGCGTTTGTTGTTCGCACGGGCCGGTAAAACTATTTCACCCATCAGTGGTAAAGAAGTAAAAAAAGATGATGTAACCGATGTGGTAGCAGATGTAAAGAAAATGCCAACTGGTTCGAAAGTGTTGGTACTGGTACCTTTTAAACAACATGCCAACCGCGATACGAGGGAAGAGTTGAACATACTGATGCAGAAAGGCTTTTCAAGGATATGGAGTAAAGTGGAGGGTGAAGGAGGAGAAATATTACGTATTGAAGAATTATTGGAATTGAATGACAAAGAACTGCAACAAAAACTAACAGCACCCAAAAAGGGGAAAGCTGCTATGGCAAATCCTGTTTATGTACTTGTGGATCGTTTAGTGACCAAAGATTTTGAAGAGGAAGATTTGCATCGTTTATCAGATTCCGTAAATACGGCTTTTTATGAAGGCGAGGGAGAAATGTATTTAGAAGTAAATGGTGCGGCACTTCATCATTACAGTAACCGTTTTGAGCTGGATGGCATTGTGTTTGAAGAACCAGTGCCCAACCTGTTTTCATTTAATAATCCATATGGTGCCTGTCCTGTGTGTGAAGGATTCAGCCAGGTTTTGGGTATTGATAATGATCTGGTTATTCCCGACAGAAGACTCAGTATTTATGAAGGCGCCGTAGCTCCATGGAAAGGAGAGAAGCTGGGCTGGTGGAAAGACCAGTTTGTAAAGGCCGCCGGTAAAGCAGGTTTCCCCATTCATAAGCCGGTAGCCGAATTAACCAAAGAGCAATACCAGCAAATATGGAAAGGAATGGGCGGTGCACATGGTATTGATGAATTTTTTAAAGAAGTAGAACAGAATTTATACAAAGTGCAGTATCGCGTACTGCTCAGTCGCTACAGGGGGCGTACAACCTGTACCAGTTGCGAAGGCTATCGTTTGCGCAAAGAAGCATTGTATGTAAAAGTAGGCGGAAAGCATATTGGTGAACTCTGTGAGTGGCAGGTGCGGGATCTCAAAAAATGGTTTGATCAGTTACAGTTATCAGAGCATGATAAACAGGTGGCCAAAAGAATTTTAATGGAGATACACCAGCGCCTGCAAACCTTACTCGATGTTGGTTTAGGATATCTTACCCTCAATCGCCTGGCAAATTCATTGAGTGGTGGAGAAAGTCAGCGAATTCAATTAACCCGTAGCCTTGGTAGTAATCTTACCAACTCTTTATACATTCTTGATGAGCCTTCCATTGGATTGCATTCAAGAGATACCGAGAGGCTGATTACTGTGTTAAAGTCATTACGCGATCTGGGCAATACAGTAGTAGTAGTAGAACACGATGAAATGATGATGCGTGAAGCGGATCATATCATCGATATGGGACCATTGGCATCACATCTTGGAGGAGAAGTGATTGCTGCGGGCAATTATGATGAAATCATACGCAATCCTAAAAGTCTTACCGGTAAATATCTTACAGGAGAATTAAAGATAGAAGTACCTGCCGTAGTAAGAAAATGGAACCGTTATATTACTGTTGAAGGGGCGGCACAGAATAACCTGAGAAATATTACGGTTCAGTTTCCATTGAATACACTTTGTGTGGTGAGTGGTGTAAGCGGAAGTGGTAAAACAACATTGGTAAAACAGGTACTATATCCGGCATTGAAAAAAATGAAGGGTGAGCCAGCGGAAAAAGTAGGTCTGCATAATAAGATCAGTGGTGACACAGATTATATTTCACAGATTGAACTGGTAGATCAGAATCCGATTGGTAAATCGTCGAGAAGTAATCCAATTACTTATATCAAAGCGTATGACAGTATCCGCGATCTCTATTCAAAACAACCATTGTCGAAAATGCGCGGGTTTCAGGCCAAGCATTTTTCATTCAATGTAGATGGCGGTCGTTGCGATGCTTGTAAAGGTGAAGGAGAACAGGTGGTAGAAATGCAGTTTCTGGCGGATGTACATCTCACCTGCGATGTATGTGGTGGCAAAAGATTCAAGGAAGAAGTGTTGGAAGTGCAATACAAAAGCAAAAGTATTTTCGATGTATTGGAGATGAGTGTAGATGAAGCAATTGAATTTTTTGGCGAAGAAAAGAACATCAGACAAGCTATTCAGCCATTACATGATGTAGGACTGGGTTATATTAAACTTGGCCAGAGCAGCGATACGCTTAGTGGTGGTGAAGCACAGCGCGTAAAGCTAGCCAGCTTCCTCGGCAAAGGAAAAGGCGCCGGACATATGCTCTTCATTTTTGATGAGCCAACAACAGGCTTGCATTTTCATGATATACAGAAATTACTGGCTTCTTTTCAGGCATTGATTGAGCAGGGACATTCCCTGATTGTGATTGAACACAATACTGATGTGATTAAATCCGCAGACTGGTTAATTGATATGGGTCCGGAAGCTGGAGATGCCGGAGGGCAGGTGGTGTATGCAGGCGTGCCGTCGGGAATTAAGAAATCGAAAGAAAGTTATACTGCGAAATTTTTATAAAAAATAAGCCACAGAGTCGCAGATTAGGGAAATATAATCTGTGACTCTGTGGCTTATTCTTACAAGCGAATCTTATCTTAATCTATCTACACTCTTTACCAGTTTCTCATCTTTCCGAATAGCAATAATGGCCATCAGAAAGAATACGGGTATGGCAAAACTGAAAATGGCACTTAATGCAATAGCACCGGTATCATACTTCTTGGTATACACAAAATAGAGAATGATATTCAATATGCTGATGGCAAAGCCTGCCAATCCAATTTTAAGTTGTAAGGGTCTGTTATTATAAAGAAAAATATCAACCAATGCTACGATAGAACCTGCAACCGTTAAAATCATCAGTAACATATTCGTTGTTGCAGTAAATTCCTCAGCAGCAGTAGCCCCAACGCTACCTACATAAAACGGCATTTTTAAAGTAGCAAAGCCACAAATACTGGCAGCTAACAACCATAATGTTTGTACACGTTGTATCATACTATACAATTTAAAAGTTCACTTTCTCATTCCTTATTTCTTATTTCTCTGTTCCTCTGTTCCCTCAGTTCATTTCGGGATATAAAACAAACTGGCTCATAAACTCATTCACCTGTTTCCTGATTTCTTTCAGTTTGTTTTCATCATCAGCGTTCATGAGTGTGGTGTCAATGGCATTCACTACAAATTCCATATCTTTTTCCATCATGCCTCTTGTAGTAATAGCAGCTACACCAAAACGTACACCTGAAGTTACGAAAGCACTTTTATCATCGTAAGGTACCATGTTTTTATTTGCCGTAATATCAGCATGTCCCAATACCTGTTCTGCTTTTTTGCCACTGATATTTTTATTTCTCAGGTCAATAAGCATCAGGTGGTTATCGGTGCCGCCGCTGATGATCTGGTAGCCCCTGTCGGTAAATGCTTTGGCCATGGCCTGTGCATTTTTCTGAACCTGTTGCTGGTAAGTCAGGAACTCATCGGTTAATATTTCACCAAAAGCAATGGCTTTTGCGGCAATTACATGTTCTAAAGGACCACCCTGTGTACCTGGAAAAACGGCCATATCGATCAGGTTACTCATTAAGCGGAGATTACCTTTTACATCTTTCAGACCAAAAGGATTTTCCCAGTCTTTCTTCATCATGATCACACCACCTCTTGGGCCACGTAATGTTTTATGTGTAGTAGAAGTTACAAAATGACAATGTTCAAACGGACTTGATAATAGTCCTTTGGCAATCAAACCAGCGGGGTGAGCAATATCGGCCATTACAAAAGCACCAACTTCATCGGCAACCTTACGAATGCGTGCATAATCCCAGTCGCGGCTATAAGCACTGGCACCACAGATGATAAGTTTGGGTTTTGCGCTTCTTGCTTTTTCTTCCAGCATTTCATAATCAACCAATCCGTCTTCTCTCTTTACACCATAAAAATGAGGCTGGTATAATTTACCACTGAAGTTCACTGCTGAACCATGTGTGAGGTGACCTCCCATGCTCAGATCCAAACCAAGAATGGCATCACCTGGCTGAAGAATGGCCAGCATCAGCGCAGCATTGGCCTGGGCACCGCTATGTGGTTGTACGTTGGCATATTCAACATTGAAAATTTCTTTCAAACGGTCAATAGCCAGTTGTTCAGTCTGGTCCACAATTTCGCAACCACCATAATAACGGCGACCCGGATATCCTTCAGCGTATTTATTGGTCATTACATTGCCCATGGCCTGCATTACCTGTAAACTGGTAAAGTTTTCAGATGCAATCAGTTCAATGCCACGGCGTTGACGTTCCAGTTCCTGTTTAATCAGATCAAATACGAGGGTATCTCTTTGCATGTTGTGGGAATTTGTTGCAAATATAAGAAGCGCAGGGCTACAAGCTGCAAGCCACAAGCTACAAGTAAAGTTTGGTTGTAATTTGTGAGCAATCTAATGCTTTTGCCAACCTGCTTTACGCTTGTAGCTTACTGCTTAAATTTCCAAAATCCTTGCCCAATGAGCAGATTTTCCTATTTTCGGCCTCTTGATGAAGTGTCAGATTTACATGATTAAATAAAAGAACAGTGTGTAAGGGTTCATCAAAATAAACCTCCCATGAAAGCAATCATACCAGTTGCGGGTGCTGGAACCAAACTCAGACCCCATACCTATACACAGCCCAAGGCCCTGATTCCCATTGCAGGAAAAACAATTCTTAGTTATATCGTTGATCAGTTTCGTGATGCAGGAATCAATGAGTTTATTTTTATTGTTGGTTATTTGGGCGAGAAGATTCAGGATTATGTAAAACAGACTTATCCTGATATCACCGCTCATTTTGTGTACCAGAATGAACGGCAGGGCACCGGCCATGCCATAGAACTTACCCGTAATATTGTTGGCAATGATGAAGTATTTGTTGCATTAGGCGATACTATCTGCGAGTACGATGTAAAGGAAGTAATGAACAGTCCTTATAGCATGCTCGGGATTAAAAAAGTAGATGACCCCAGGAATTTCGGAGTGGCTTCAATAGGTGATGATGGATTTATTGAGCAGGTAGTAGAGAAACCATCTATACCAAAAAGTAATATGGCATTGGTAGGTTTGTATAAGATCAAAGAAACGAATTTCCTGTTCGAATGTCTGCATCATATTTTTATGCAGGATATTAAAACCTACGGTGAATATAATCTTACCGATGCATTGGATTGCATGATTAAACGTGGTGCCAAATTCCAATCGTTTAAAGTGAAGAACTGGTTCGATTGTGGAAAGAAAGAAACACTGCTGGAGAGTAATGCAACCTTGCTTAAAAAATTCGGAGGCAATATTATTGACCAGCACGAATTTAAAGATACTATTATCATTCCACCTGTAAGTATTGCTGCGGGTTGCGATATATCTAATTCAATCATTGGTCCACATGTGGCCATCGGTGCAAATACTACTATTAAACACTCCATCGTTCGCGATAGCATCATAGGTTCTTACACCAACTTATACGAAGTCGTACTCGACAACTCCCTCATCGGCAGCGATGCCTCCGTAAAAGGTCTTAGCAGAAGCCTGAATATTGGAGATAATACGGAGATTGACTTTGGTTAATTTGAAAATTTGAAAATGCCAGAGTTTCAACATCACCAGGTGAAAATAAAATTGTCTAATTTGTAGGTTAAAAACCAGGAGATGCGCCCATTTTCAAATTTTCAAATTCCCAAATTTTCAAATTAAATGAACCGCATCACAACTCTATTCGGAATCCGCTACCCTCTGATCCAAGCCGGAATGATTTGGGCGAGTGGGTGGAGGCTGGCCAGTGCAGTGAGTAATGCGGGTGGATTGGGTTTGCTGGGAGCCGGTAGTATGTATCCGGAAGTATTGCGCGAGCATATACAGAAATGCAAAGCAGCAACTGACAAACCTTTTGGCGTAAATGTGCCCTTGCTTTACCCTGACATAGAGCAGTTGATGCAGATTATTGTGGAAGAAAAAGTACCTGTGGTTTTTACGAGTGCAGGTAACCCTAAAACCTGGACTGGATTTTTAAAAGAGAATGGCATTAAAGTAGTGCATGTTGTAAGCAGCAGCAAATTTGCCAAAAAAGCAGAAGATGCAGGTTCCGATGCAGTAGTGGCAGAAGGATTTGAAGCTGGTGGTCATAATGGTCGCGAAGAAACAACAACCATGGTATTAGTGCCTGCAGTATGTGCAGCAGTAAAAATTCCGGTGATTGCAGCAGGAGGTATTGCTACCGGCAGACAAATGCTGGCTGCAATGGTATTGGGAGCCGATGGTGTT
This sequence comes from Chitinophaga pinensis, assembly GCA_943372605.1. Taxonomy (GTDB): domain Bacteria; phylum Bacteroidota; class Bacteroidia; order Chitinophagales; family Chitinophagaceae; genus Sediminibacterium; species Sediminibacterium pinensis_H. Next base: position 178,020 of record CALRZI010000001.1, read on the forward strand.
CAGATAGGTAGTCGTTTTGTATGTACTCCCGAAGCCTCATCGCATCTTGCTTTTAAAGAAGCGATAATAAATGCACAGGAGGGCGATACACAACTGGCCATGAAAAAAGTAGTACCTGTTCGGTTATTGAAGAACAGATTTGCTGAAGCAATCAAAGAAGCCGAACTGCGTGGTGCATCTGAAGAAGAACTAAAAAATATACTGGGTCGTGCCCGCGCTAAAAAAGGAATGTTTGAAGGCGATATGAATGAAGGTGAACTCGAAATAGGACAGGTGAGTGCGCTGATACATGAAATTAAACCTGCTGCGGAGATTGTTGAGGAAATAATTAGTGAATTTGAAAATTTGAAAATTTGAAAATGGAAGAATTCGTTTTAATAAAAGACTATGTATTATTTCTTCGCAAACCTGTATTTAGAACTCGGATAATACTCCTCTCATTTTCAAATTTTCAAATTCCCAAATTTTCAAATTACTTAATCTGCGGCCGGCAAATTATAAGCCTCCCATTCTTCAGCATTAGGGCCATAAATACCGGGAACTTTTAGGCCTGCCATTCTCATTAAAACGGTTAGTTGTCCTCTGTGGTGTATTTGATGTACTACTGTTACCCATAAGGCAAAACCTTTTTTCCAGGTTTCACCATACATCGGTGTTTCTTCCTGTAAAGTCTGATCAGTCCACTGGTCAATGGCTGTTTGTACATTAAGTGTTGCTTGCTTATATGCATCAATCATTTCCTGAACTGAATGATATTCCTGTTTACTAAAATTTACCGGCAGTTTGGCTTCCCATGGTATACCATCTGCACATGCGATGATATGATTCACCATTCGTTTAATGCTTCTATACTCTCCAAATGAAGGAGCGAGAAGGCTTTCGTCTGTCAACATCTGTAAACATTGCAGGGTTGCTTCAGTTTCTGATGCCCATATTTCTTTGAAATGACTGATACTGGAAAACATAATAAAATTATTTGTGTAAATACATTGAATTGGCCTGAGATAAACAAGTTACTACTAAATCGTTAATACAAACATGTTCAGGTAGTGTGGCAACATAAAAAGTAATATCGGCAATATCTTCAGCCTGTAATGCTTTGTAACCATCATACACTGAATCAGCTTTTGAATGATCGCCCTTAAATCTTACAATGGAAAATTCTGTTTCTGCGGCACCGGGGTGAATAGCTGTGGCTTTTATTCTGTGCGGAAGCAAATCAATACGCATGGCTTTGGTAATAGCATCTACCGCATGTTTACTTGCGCAGTATGCATTACCATCTTTATATACTTCTTTGCCAGCAGTAGAACCAATATTAATGATATGTCCTTTTTTGCGTGCTGTCATAAAAGGTAGCACCGCTTTGGTAACATACATCAAACCTTTTACATTGGTATCAATCATGGTATCCCAATCATCCAGGTTAGCCTGTTCAAAACTGTCTCTTCCCAATGCAAGTCCGGCATTGTTTACGAGTACATCAATGTTTTTCCATTCTTCAGGAATAGTAGAAAGTGTATCTGTAACTTTTTTACGATCCTGTACATCAAATACCAATGATAATACTTTAACTGAATGATTTTTTTCAAGATCAGCAGCAATTTCCTGTAAACGATCTGCTCTTCTGCCTGTAATGATGCAGTTCCATCCTGCAGCAGCAAATTTGTATGCAATGGCTTTTCCAAAACCTGAAGTAGCGCCAGTGATAAGAATGATATTGTTCATGTAGCAAAGATAAGGTAGTTGATAGGTCATAGACCACGGTCGATAGTCCATGGCTAATAGAAGAGAACTAATTGTGTATTACTATGACTATCGACTATAGTCCATGGACTATGCCTCACCACTACCTACCTAATCAAAACCAAAGTCCCCTTTCTGTAAATGCGGTTACCTAACTGATCAGTTCCAATTGCTTCGTAAACATAGGTGCCTGCGGGTTGTTTAGCGCCACTGTAAGTGCCGTCCCATCCTTTACCAATATCCACTGTTGAAAAAATTAATTGCCCCCAACGGTTGAATATGCGGAAATGTTGCAACTGTGCAATGCCCACACCAACCGGACGAATAATATCATTCAGTCCATCACCATTTGGTGTAAAAGCAGAGGGAACAAATAGATCGGGACCTGTTTTAAATACACGAACAATTACATCATCTTCTGCAAAACAGCCACCGGGGCCTGTTACGCGTGCGATATAACGGATGGAATCTATGGTTGCCGGTAAAGTAGCAATTGGTGCATCGGTTGTTGGATCATCTAAACCCGTTGCGGGCCGCCACAAATAACTGTTGCCTCCCGATGCAGATAATTGCACAGGTCTGTTTGCTACTACAAAAGTGTCTCTCCCTGCATATGCGTTTACGGGTGGTGTAACTACTATGGTAACTGTATCTGAAACAGGACGATCGCAACCAATAGTATCAATAGCCGTTAACACGTATTGTGTGGTTCTTGACGGACCAGCAATGGGGAATAATGTATTGGCATTGATCATTAAGCTGGTAGGTGACCAGGCAAAACCTGCCCCTACAATACTACCCGATAATTGTACCCTGTCTCCAAAGCAAATAATAGTATCGTTATTTACCCGGGCCTGCGGATATGGTGCCACTAATACAAATACAGAATCCCTATCCTGACAATAACCGAGGTTAGCCGTAACATAATACATGGTACTTGTTAAAGGTTGTACGGTCGGATATTTTGCATTACCTGTAATAGGTACACCTGTAGACGCTGTCCATTGATAACTGAGTGCATCACTTACCGGGCTTAGTGTAAACTGGTCGGTTCGACAGATGGAAGTATCTAGTCCTAATTCAACATCAATAAAGTCAAGCACATTCACGGTAACGGTGTCTGTATTAATGCAACCATTATCATTTACGGTTACTATATACCGGGTTGTATCAACCGGGTACACAAATGGATTGGGTGTGTTGTTGCCTGTCATTCGGGCAATGCTGGCAGTTCTGTCGGGTACCCATGTAACAGAACCATTACCAACAGTGGCATTGAGTCGCAAAGTATCAATGCTACAGATCAATGTATCTCTGAATGCAAGGTTGACTATTGGCTTATCGAGAATATTAACAGTTTTCACTATTGTATCCACACATCCTTTACTATTACTGGTTATCAGTCTTACTTGTACACTTTGCGGGGTACTATATTTCCAGGCAGTGTCTTTTCTGGTAGAAGTATCTGCGGTAGAGGAAAGGTCGCCGAGATCCCAGCGCCAGCTATTTACAACGCCGTATGCAGTTGTGGTGGCATCGATAAAATTGTATGTGTTGAGGTAGCAGGTGCCTTGTACATTAAAATTGGGGGTGAAGCCAGGATAAACACGAACAGGTGCAGTAGTAGAATCTACACATCCTCCTGTACTCGTAACGGTAAGTTTTAGTGTATAAGTACCGGTATCTGCATAAGTATGAGTAGGGGTTGGATTGGTTGAAGTTGGTACTGTTGCTTTTTGATCGCCAAAATTCCAGAGATAGCTGTTAATGCCAGGGCTGGTTGATTCATTTTCAAAAGACATTGTAAAACCGTCACAGGTAATATAGGATGGCTTAAGACTTGCACCTACTAAAGAACAATCGGAAACACGTAAAGCAAAATCTTTTCTGTGGGAAGAAATCAAATTTCCATTTCTCCATTCATTAATACAAACTGTTACAACGTAATAACCACTTGCAGGTGCTGTTCCTGAGATAATACCTGTAATTGGATTAATTAAAACATTCGGACCTAAAGGTTGTGAACCACTATAGCCGCTGGGATATCCTACATTGCCGGTAGGGTATACATAATTTAAATCTGCTGAATGAATAGTCCCGCCTCTGTTAAGCGCATCGCAGAAACTGTAAGAAAGCGAATCATTGTCGGGATCTGTTGCACCAAAGTCAAGAATAAATGGGGTATTCTGGCAAACAAGAGTGGTGTCTTTTAATGCAAAAATGGGACTCGAATTAGTCCCGGTTGCTAAACTGTTGGTACCAGGTATTCTACAAGTGAAAGTGGCTCCTTCTCCAGAACTGTTATTACCCAAATCAACAGGAATAACATTTACAACGCTTGTACTTCTGCAACAAGTTTGATACATGGCAACATAGCCAATTGCATTATTAGTAAGTTCCTGCGTAAAACTATAGTTGCCAATCTGATAACATACATCTACCGTGCCGATTAAACATGGGTTTGTGCCAGTTTTGCTCAGGGAAGTAGGATCAAATCCTTGTCCACTTACACGTGGTGCCACAACAGTTGCAACTGGTGTAGCACTTGAACCAGTATTAGGAAATATCATTATTGTTACACTTGCCGGAAGTTGAGCAACCCCCGGTCCACCAGGAACCACTACAGGATTACATTCCCTGAAAAGACGAAGTGTTATTTCATATCGGGATGAATTAGCCGCATTACCTGGTCCAAGGTACTTATAGTACATTTCTCCACCCGCAATATGACCTGCAAACACAGAGCATACAATTAAAGAAAAAAGTATTGAGAAAAGCGTTTTTTTCATGCGTCCAGGTCCTAAAAGCCAAGCATTTATAGTGATCAATTCTGTGAAAATACAACCCATCTCACATGTAAAATCAACAATATCTGTTTTTAACGGGTTTACAACACCTCAAAAAGATAAGAAGTATAACCATTTTGCTGCTTTACTTATCAAATAATCTACCAATGCATGGTTTTGACATGCAATTTGTAAGAATCGTTGCCTTTTATCAATGAAATATCAGACATCTGACATCAGAGATCATATATAATGTGCAGCTATTATCGGATCAATACTACTGTTCCTTTCCTGAACACAGTTTTGCCAGCGAAATCTGTACCCTGTACCATGTATACGTATGTGCCAGACACCTGTTTTAGGCCCTGATAAGAACCATCCCATCCCATGCCCTGTTCACTGGTGTAATATAAGAGTTGCCCCCAGCGGTTATAGATCCTGAAATACTGGAGTTGTGTAATACCGATGGTAATGGGTTTGAAAATGTCATTTGTGCCATCGGCATTGGGGGTAAAAGCACTGGGTACCAGTATATCTGGCTTTCCTTTGTACACCCTTACCTTAATTTGATCTTCACCGTAACAACCACCCTGGTCGCTTACCCTGAGTCGGTAAATAATTGAATCCACATCATCACCCAACAAAACAACCGGATTGAGAATAGTGGTACTGCTTAATCCCAAACCGGGCGACCATAAATATTGATTGCCTGATGAAATGATCGCCTGCAATTGTAAAGGCTGATCAGGAACAATCGTTGTATCTCTTCCTGCGTTCACTTGAATAATGGGTATTACATTAATGCGGATGGAATCAGTAACCGTTTTCGGGCAACCGGAAAGCGTATCTCTCACCGATAATGTGTAGACTGTAGTTTGCGACGGACCTGCAAGTGGATTAAGTGCTGCTGCATTGAATAAAGATGCAGTGGGTGACCAGCGATATTGCGTACCTGTAAAACTACCATTCAACTGCACGCGGCTGCCATAACAAATAACCGTATCGCGGGTGAGAATATCTACCCTGGGGTAAGGCGCCACAAGAACCGTTATCTGATCCGAAGCCTGACATCTTCCAAGGTTGCCAGTTACAGTATAGGTTGTATTGACCAAAGGTCTTGCAAGTGGATTCCGGATTGTTGGATCATTAAGTGAAGTTGAGGGTGTCCAGGCAAAGGAACTGGCGATGGTGTTTGGCCTCAGCGTAATTACATCGGTCTGACAAATGGTTGTATCGGGGCCTAATTGTACAGTGATAAAATCAACCACATTTACGGTAACCGTATCTGTGTTTGCACAACCATTTTCCGTCATGGTTACAATATATTTTGTTGTGTCTTTTGGAAAAACGGTTGGTCGGTTACTATTAGCCGCAAGTATATTCGTATTGGGTAACCAGCTAAAGATACCGTTACCATTTACGGGAATCAATAAACTATCAACACTGCAAATAATGGTGTCTTTAAAGGGTAATCCAATCAAAGGCTTATCCCTGATGGTAATGGCTTTTCGGGCACTGTCAATACATCCTTTGCTACTCTCCGAAACCAGTGTAACAAATGCGCTCATTCCTTTCGCGTATTTATAAGAAGGGTTTTTGAGTGATGATGTATCAGCTAAAGAAGTATCTACACCAAAATTCCATTTCCATTTATTTACTACACCATATACAGTGGTAGTGGCATCGGTAAATAGATAAGGGTTTTGAAAACAATTTCCTGTGCTGTTAAAATCCGTTTTAAAACCGGGATAAATCAATACTTCTGTGCTGTCTGTTCCTATACAACCTTCGGGGCCTGTTACGGTTAAACGTGCCATGTATTTTCCTGTATCGGCATAAACAAATGTTGGCGTAGGTTGAACAGAGAAATTATTGGGTGATGACGGAACACCAAACTCCCAGGCATAAGAAGTAATAGCCGATGAAGTAGAGCCATTTTGAAAGAGAACGGTATTGTTGTCGCATTTAATAATCTTATCGGGTAAGTCAGCTTCAATTAAATCGCAGTCATCTACTTTCAGGATAAAATCTTTTCGGTGTTCTGCAATGGCAACACCATTGCGCCATTCGGTAATACATACACTCACTACATACTGACCACCGGGTGGAGCCGTGCCTGAAATAATTCCTGTGACAGGATCAATGCTTACCTTATCACCCAAAGGTTGGTTGCCATTGAAAGGAGCAGCATAGGAGAGTGGTTCTAATGAAAGTGTTCTGGGTACTGCTGTATTATTGCTGCCACTCGCTGCAGTGAAACCTTCACAGAAAGAATAAGTGAGATCATCTTTATCGGCATCAGTGGCACCAAAATCGAGAACGAATTTTTTGTTGGTACAAACCAGTGCCGTATCACGAACGCGGAATTGTGGGCTGCTGTTATGCTGTCCTTCGGGTAATGAAGCTGTTCCGGGAATACGTGTGATATAATTACTTCCCACACTAAGCGGTGTAGCAAGATTGGAAATGCGATCGATCCTGCAACAACCTAACCTTGATAATAAATAACCATTCTGGTTATTGGCGAGAGAAATAACACTGGTATAAATGGCTACTTCATAACATACTTCAGGATTACCAACAAGGCACTGAAACAATTCTGTTTTTAAACGAAGCCTGCTAACAGAGCCCTGCATGGGTAATGATAATTCGTATGCAAGAACATTATTGTCATAAATACCCACATTCACCCTTTCGTTTTCCAGCAAAGGGCCAGGAGAGGAGCATTCGCGAAACAAACGAAGTGTAATACGATAATTACTGGTATTGGGAGAAGTGCCAGAGCCGAGGTATTCATAATACAATTCACCACCAGCTACGTGACGTGCCATAGTGGGAAATGTGCTTAGTAACAAAAACATTATGAAGAAAAATTTCTTCATAAAGAAGGGGGTGTACTATTGATGAATGAATGCGATCAGTAATTCATTAAGCCGCTCCGTTGATTCCCACATGCCCATATGCCCAACGCCGTCCAGTATATGAATATACGATATTAATGGAAGATGCGTTTGCTGTAATACATCATTCAGTGGAGCAGCTATGTCTTCTGTACCCAGAACGAACAAAACGGGCAAGGGGTTGCTTTTTAATACATGGGTTCTGTCGGGGCGCTTCATCATGGCATAATAATACGCCTGTAGAGAGGAAGTAGAAAAACTGGCCGATTGTACAATGAGTTGTTCAACAGCTTCCGGATTTGTTTTCTTAAATGATTCACCAAAAAGATTGGGTATGGTAGTTTTTAGAAAGGAGAACCCGCCATATTGTTTCATGAGTTCAATACCACGCTGGCGATTTTTTTTCTTCTCTTCACTGTCTGCAAAAGCTGTAGAATGAATTAAACCAAAACCACGCAGCATTGAGGGATATCGTTCTGCAAATGCAAGCGTAATATACCCACCCATACTATGACCCAGGAGATAGCAGGATTGGATATGCTCTTGTTGTAGTAGATGGTAGATGGCAGTAGCGAGGCTGTCTATGGAGGGCGTGAGACGTGAGACGTGAGACGTGAGAGGTAAATGGTCAATTGTGAATGGTGAATTTGTGTGTTCTTCTTCATTGACTTCCAGCGGGAGTCCTTTTGACATAGACCATTCACCATTCACGTTACCCCAATGCGAGCTTCCTGTTCCCGGTAAATCCGGTACAATTAACTGACAATGATTTTGAAGCACTTCAACCTGTTTGTTCCAGATGCTGCTGTCTTCTCCAAAACCATGTAACAATACAACAGGTTCACCTTTACCATATATTTTATAATGTACAGTGCCGCCAGGCCAGTTGGATGTTTTTTGAATCATGGTTTGTTTTTTGTGAAGCGATCCTTGATTTTCCAGAGAATTAATAAGATGCTCATGAGTGAAGCCAGTTTGTATAAATAGTCGCCCCATCTTACATAAAAAGTTTCACCACTTATTACCGGCACTGCATATTTAATCGTACTCATTTTATTCCATGGCTGACTTGCACGAACTGCACCAACAGGATCAATTACAGCAGATATACCTGTGTTAGCGCTTCTTGCCACCCATTTTCTTGTTTCAATGGCACGAAGCCTTGCATATTGTAAATGCTGTTTATGCCCCGGCGTATTGCCCCACCAACCATCATTGGTCATGATGGTGAGCACATTTGCGCCTTTCTGAACATATTCGCCAACATATTCACCATATACACTTTCATAACAAATGATGGGCGCAGCGATATAATTATTTCCGGTAGCAGCAAATGTTGCAGCAGATTCCGATCTGCCATAACCGCCGGTGGTTCCGCCAAACTGTTCAAACACAGGTGCAAGAAAATTGAGAAAAGTAGGTAATGATTCTACACCAGGTACCAGTTTGCTTTTATTGTAAAAAGAAAGCACCTGTCCGTTACGGATATGGACCGCTGCATTAAAAGCATCATAATAAGTTCCGTCACCGGCTTCTCTTGCAGTTGGTGTTGATTTCTCTGAACCGTAATTCTTGAATGTTTCAATACCAGAGATCAGACTTATTGATGGGTACAGCCTGCTGAACTCAAATATTGGCTGGTAATAGAGATTGTTGCTGATATTACTTTGCCAGTCTGCAATGCTCATGGCTGTTTCAGGCCAGATGATCATTTTTGTATTACTGTCAATGGCTTCCTTGGATAAGTTGAGCAATAACTGAATCTGCTCAGCACCTGTTCCTGCATTAAACTTCCCATAAGGATCGATATTCGGCTGAACAATTACAATATTATTATTGCTGGCTTCTTTTGGCAGTGTTGGTTTTAGTAAGAAGGAAATCAATAAAGGAAAAAACACAAGCAATAAAACAGTTATCAGTATTTTTTTGTTGACAGCTTTCTGCTGATACGATAACCAGACTTCATACAATAAAATATTAACAAGCATTACCCATAAAGTACCTCCCTGTACACCGGTGTATTCATACCATTGAATGGTATCAGGATAAGCGGCAAAAACATTGCCCACGGTGAGCCATGGCCAACTGAGTTGCCAGTTGTGGTGAATATATTCAAAACACATCCAGAAGGCAATCAATGAAAAATAGCCTATACTTTTTCCTTTCTTTCTCAAATGAAAATAGCCCCACCAGGGGAAGGTCATTAACATGCTGTTGAACATGATCGCTGCAATGGTACCAACATCAGTTGAGTTCCACATCCACCAGGTGGTGCCTGTGTTCCAGACTAATAACCCCCAGAAAGCAAGACCAAAAAAACGGGAAGCTGTTTTTGCCTGATCGGCTACTATCAACATCGGAATCCATGCAATAAAAATGAGCGGCATGAGGGACGATACCGGCCATGCTGCAAATAATAATGCCCCGCTTAGTGTACTCAGTAAGAGTGCTGATTTTTTCAAACCAAAATATTTTGGACCTAAGTTCGGAATAAAAAAAGAAAGAGCGTCTCTTAAAAGGGACGCTCTTGTTTATGGCTGTATTATTTTTTATTTACGGCTATAATTCGGTGCTTCTTTTGTGATATCAATATCATGCGCATGGCTTTCTTTCATACCAGCGTTGGTGATTTTTACAAAAGTGGCCTGCTGTAGTGCCTTAATATTTTTTGCACCACAATAACCCATACCTGCTCTCAGTCCACCTACATATTGGTAAATGATTTCGCTCAGGCTTCCTTTATATGCTACACGTCCTTCGATACCTTCGGGTACAAACTTTTTGATATCGTCTTCCACATCCTGGAAATAACGGTCGCCGCTACCCTGACTCATGGCACCAAGACTACCCATGCCACGGTATTCTTTGAATTTTCTTCCTTCGTAGATGATGGTATCGCCCGGACTTTCCTGTACACCGGCAAATACACTACCCATCATTACCATATTGGCTCCGGCAGCGAGTGCTTTTACCATATCGCCTGTGTACCTGATACCGCCATCGGCAATTACAGGAATACCTTTTGCTTTTAAAGCATTGCTCGCTTCCATGATGGCAGTTAACTGAGGTACACCAGCCCCGGCAACAATACGTGTTGTACAAATAGAGCCTGGACCAATACCTACTTTCACACAATCTGCACCAGCATCTGCAAGAGCTTTTGCACCTTCGGCTGTTCCTACATTGCCGGCAATGATCTGTAAGTTTTTGAAATTTTTTCTCAGCGTTTTCAATGCTTCAATCACACCTTTACTATGTCCGTGTGCACTGTCGAGTGTAACTACATCAACACCTACATGTTGTAGGGCTGCAGCACGATCCATAAGATCGCGTGTAATACCTAAAGCCGCGCCTACCAGTAAACGACCCAGGTTATCTTTTACCGCATTGGGAAAATTACTGAGCTGCATGATGTCGCGATAAGTAATTAATCCGATCAGCTTACCCTGTTTATTTACAACGGGTAATTTTTCAATTTTATAAGAGCGTAATATTTTTTCAGCTTTTTTAAGATCGGTACCTTCAGGAGCAATGATGAGGTTTTCTTTGGTCATCACTTCTTTTACCTTTCTTTTCTTGTCGGTCTCAAAACGCAGATCGCGATTGGTAAGAATACCTACCAGTTTTTGTCCTGCATCTACAATGGGAATACCACCGATTTTATTTTCTTTCATCAACTTTAAGGCATCACCGATGGTAGCGTCTACCAACAATGTTACCGGATCGATGATCATGCCACTTTCACTGCGTTTAACCTTACGTACCTGCTCTGCCTGTTTTTCAATACTCATGTTTTTGTGCAGAATGCCAAGTCCGCCTTCGCGTGCCAATGCAATGGCTAAACTTGCCTCTGTTACGGTATCCATGGCCGCAGACAGAATAGGCACATTTAGTGTAATTGCTTTTGTTAACTGGGAACGGATATCAACTTCACGGGGAAGGATTTCGCTGTAAGCCGGCATCAGCAGCACATCATCGAAAGTGAGACCTTCGCCAAAGAGTCTTGAAGCCGCAGCGGTGTTACGGGGAGAAGATTTTCTTGTTGCCATGTGCAAAGATAGCGCAAGGGATATATTGAGTCCAAAAAATGATTTGGGGGCATGGGTGATGGTCGATAGTCCATGGTCCATAGAACATGGTTTTTCTATGGACTATCAACTATTGACCATGGACTATATAACTACCTAACTGACCCTATATTTCTTTCCCGGAAGCTGCATAATAATATTCTGTAACTCAAGATTCAGCAACGCGGCGGCCATTTCAGAACTACTGAGTTTGCTCCGGAGGTATATCTCATCTATATGTGTTTCTTCCTGCTCCTGTAAAAGTGAGAGAATGGTTTCTTCCTGTACAGTCAGATCATAGAATAGTTTTTTCTCTGCCTTTTTTTTCTTTTTGGTTTCTGTCCAGCCCAGCGATTCAAGAAAAGAGGCGGTATTGATAAAAGGTATGGCTTTATTGTCTGTTATCAATTGTAAACAACCGCTGCTTTTTATGTCATTAATGCGCCCCGGTAGTGCAAATACATCGCGGTTATACTGGAAAGCCAGATCTGCTGTAATCATGCTGCCTCCTTTGATGGCGGTTTCAATAACAATAGTGGCATCAGCCATACCGGCAACAATCCTGTTTCGTTTGGGAAAATGATGCCGGTCGGGTAATTCGTTGTATAAAAATTCTGTGAGTAATCCTCCCTGTTCCATCATATCCCGCGCAAGTGATTTGTGTAGTCCGGGATAAATGGTTTGAAAACCATGTGCCAGTACACCAACCGTAGGCATTTGCTGCTGTAATGCTGTTTTATGTGCTATGGCATCAATGCCATAGGCTAAGCCGCTGACAATCGTAACCTGTTGAGATTGGAGTTCCCTGATGATTTGCTCCGTGGCCCAACGCCCATATTCCGTATGGTGCCTTGTACCAATGATGCTGATGATTTTGTTGTGATTCAGATTTGCATTTCCCTTATAAAATAATACCAGTGGTGCATCTGGACAATTGCGCAATCTTCGTGGGTATTTTTCGTCTGTAACAAAAAGCAGTTCAATATTTTTTCCTGTGATGGCCGCTAGTTCTTTTTCAGCATCGGTATGATCCCTGAAATGCTTAATTTGTCTCGCCCTGTGTTCACCAATACCATCTACGGCTGCCAGTTCTTTTAGCTTTGCATTGAATACAGCAGTGGCAGAACCAAAATGCTCGACAAGTAATTTGGTGAGGATACTTCCAAGATCGGGTACAAGGGTTAAGGATAACTGGTGTATTTGTTCCTGTGTGTACATCCTGACAATATCCTGCTTTTACAGATTCAGAAATCAGGTATTTATACGTAGATTTTTACCCTAAAATCATATTTTTATATTCTTAATACAGATTCGATGCGCATTATATTGGTACTAATTTTTGTTTTCGGTGGTGGTATTCTTCATGCGCAAGAGTATAAGCCACCATTTTCTGTGCGTTATTTATCTGGTTATATCGAACCCCAAGACTCGCTGCATATTTCACGGTTTATAAAAAAGCATCGCTTTCATCCAATGCCTAATTATGAACTGGTAGTTGCAGATACAGTGGCATATATTCATCTTTATGTAAAAGAACGTGAACGAAATGAAAATCCCCTCGGCTCTTCTTTTCATTCACATAACCTGTATATTGATTTCAAATCGCAAAAAGAATTCAGACAATCTGATCCATGGAACTCAGGCAGATATCAAGTAGAGGCATCTTACCGGGCACAGCAATTTGATTTGTTAAAAGATTCAATACAGATACTAGGGTACACCTGTTATAAAGCCGTGCCTGTTAATCAAACAAATGGTTTTCATGCATTTTTCTGGTACACGCCTGAATTGCCACACCCTTTATCCATGTACGGATTTACAGGTTTGCCGGGTCTAGTATTGGCCTATGAAAATTGGCACCCTAAGTTTAGGCAGGTAACTATTGCAGAACGTATTGAGCCAGAAACGAGAAAACTCATTAAACCCAAAAAAGGAACACCGATTGGCGCACTTGAGTTTGAAAAATTATTGATTGAGGTTCGGAATAAGTTTTTTAACCGTCAATAGTATTTACAAACCCGTAACCGTAAAACTGGTTCTCCTGTTTTTCGCTCTTCCGCTTTCGGTAGTATTGTCGGCAATTGGCTGTGTATCGCCATATCCTTTATACGATAAACGGGTACTTTCTATACCTTTTTCAGTGAGATAATCAACAATAGCTTTTGCACGATTGGCAGAAAGTGTAATATTATCTTTTGCATTGCCTGTGTTATCTGTATGCCCACTGATCTCTACTTTCAATGTTGGGTTATCCTGTAATATTTGTATCAATTGTTGCAACTCGACCAAACCATTTGCAGGTAGCGCATAGCTATTGGTAGCAAATAAAATATTATTGAAAACAAAACTGGCATTTAACTGAACAGGATTTAATTGAATATTTTTCTGGTAAGTGCTGTCGGCCTCTTTGCGACTTAATGCATATACTTCACTGTAAAATAAATATCCTTTTCTGTTTACCGTAAACGTATAATCTTTTCCTGTAGGTAAGGTAACAAGATAGTCGCCCAACTCATCTGTCTGCACTTTCATCAATACAAGATTGCTGTTATTATCTGTTAACTCAACGGTGGATGGAATACCTTGTTTAGTATTTGGATCTATTACTTTTCCTTTCACAAATAGAGTTCGGTTTGGTCTGATATTGGACCGAAGCTGAAAACTATATAGATCGAGATTACCACGGCTATCGCTTCTGTCACTGGCATAATAGGCAGTTAAGCCATCGGCCGATACTGCAAGACTACCTTCATTTTCTATGGTGTTGATGGGATATCCCAAATTTTCCGGGGGACCCCATTCACCTTTATCGTTTTTGCGTAACACAAAAAGATCTGAATTGCCATAACCCGGTAAACCATCCGAAGTGTAAAACAAAGTCAGGTTATCTGCATGAATAAAAGGAGCCAGTTCATCACCGGCAGAATTAATCTTCGGTCCCATATTTATGGCCTTACCCCAGCGGCCATTGGGTAAACGTTCAGACATATACAAATCTCTTCCTCCATACCCCCCCGGACGATTACTGCTGAAATAAAGCACGCGTTTATCCGGACTTAATGCAGGCGAGCTTTCCCAGAATTCTGTGTTCACCGTAGAACCAAGATTTTGTGGTTCACTCCATCCCTGTGGGGTGAGTTGCGAAAGATAGATATCGTATCCTCCTAAACCTGGTCCGGATAAATTACCTGCAAATAATAACCATTCGCCGTCCTGTGAAACCGTGATGGCGCCTTTGAGTGGTTCAATATTGATATCCCCATCAATCAATTCAGCTTTACCAAAACGTTTATTGATGATGGTGCTTTGCATAAAATCTTCACGCTGGTCACCCGTTCTTCTTGTAAATACAAGCAAGCTATCTGTAACCGTAACGGAGGGATAATATTCTGAACGCGGGCCGTTAACACTGTCGCCCAGATTAACCGGAGCAAACTGGTAATCGGTTACGGGATGTTCTAGTGCATACTGAATAGCAAACTGGTAAGTTGCTTTTCTATATTGCGCACTTTTTGTACCACGCTCACTCAGGTTAGGGATAGATAAAAAATTATTTACAGCAACAAGCGCATCTTCAAACCTGCCGAGTCCGGCAAGGTTGATTGAATAGGGGAGGTGATATACATTAAAGTAAACAGGGTCTTTTGCTTTTGCTTTTTCATACAGATTAACCGAACGCTGGTATTGTTTTAATTCACCCATTGTTCCTGCGAGTGATAAATAAGCGTCAAGAAAATTTGAATCAATATTAATACAGTCGAGTAGTACAGGTACTGCGTTGCGTGTATCTCCATCTTTTAACAGGGTGATGGCTTCTTCGTAGCGTGCGAGGGCTTTGGGTTTAACTTTATCAGGGTCATATGCCTGTGCAGTTGCTCCAATCGCAAAAAAAAGGGTCAGCAGACCGATAACAATATTCCGTTTTTTCACGTTCGAAAGTTCGGAAAAAACAACAGAGCAGCTTGTTAAAATTCTTTTGTTAAGGAACGTTGATGTATTTGTGTACCTGCAGGCTGAGTTCCCATTGCGGGTTTGCTTTGATATAATCAACAATGAGTGGTGTTACAACAGATGCTTTATCCCATTCCGGTTGAAGATAAAGTTTACAATTCTTATTCACCTGCTTAGCATAAGTTTCAGCCCATTCAAAATCGTGTTTGTTAAAAACAACCACTTTTAATTCATTGGCCAGCGGAACTATTTCGGGGATGGGGGCTTTAAATTTTTTAGGTGATAAGCAGATCCAGTCCCACTGTCCGCTTAAAGCTGATGAACCCGATGTTTCAATATTGGTTTCAAAACCTGCATTGTGTAAGGCTGTAGTCAGTTCATCTAACTGATGCATGAGTGGCTCACCACCGGTAATAACAGCAAGTCTTCCCTGAAATGCGGAGGCAGCAGTTACAATTTCATCAATGGTTAGAAGTGGATGTTTAGAAGCATCCCAGCTTTCTTTTACATCGCACCAAACACAACCAACATCACATCCACCCAGCCGTATAAAATATGCAGCACGGCCCTGATGAAAGCCTTCACCCTGCAAGGTGTAGAACGCTTCCATAACTGGTAAGGTAGCGGTATGTTGTTGATTGATTGTGATACGATTATTTTTTTGGGTTAGAAAAGGCTTATGGATCATAGCAGATGGTATTTGGTTTTACCATTGGCATTTGCTATTAACTATTTGCTATTCGCCATTCTCTGTTCGTATGCCTGCATGGTATTTTTCAGTAAGCCTGCAATTGTCATTAATCCAACGCCACCTGGTACGGGAGTAATAGCAAATGCTTTTTGAGCTACTTCATCATAGGCCACATCACCTTTAATGCGAAAACCTTTTTTTGCTGTGCTGTCTTCTACACGGGTAATACCTACATCAATAATTACTGCACCATCTTTTACCATATCTGCTGTAACAAAACCCGGGCGACCCAGGGCAGCCACAATAATATCGGCCTGTATACATAGTTCTTTCAGGTTGTGCGTATGTGAATGACAGATGGTAACCGTGCAATTACCCTGCTTGAGGTTGCTGCTTAGTAAAATACTCATGGGTCTGCCAACAATGTTGCTTCTTCCAATTACTACGGCGTGTTTGCCTTTGGTAGGAATATTAAAATGTTCCAGCATCAGCATGATGCCGTAAGGAGTGGCAGGAATAAAAGTAGAAAGTCCCTGAACGAGTTTGCCTACATTAACCGGGTGAAAGCCATCTACATCTTTTGAAGGATCAATTGCTTCAATTACTTTCTGTTCGCTGATTTGTTTGGGTAATGGCAGTTGTACCAGTATTCCATCCACAGAAGGGTCCTGGTTTAGGCGGCTGATTGTTTGTAGTAAAGTTGCTTCATCAATATTTTCATCGAGTCTTACCAATGTAGACTCGAACCCGGTTTCTTCACAATTTTTTACTTTGCTTGCCACATAAGTTTCACTGGCACCGTTGTTGCCAACCAATATGGCTGCCAAATGTGGTTTTCTTTTATTCTCTGCAGCCAGGGCGGCTGTTTTTGTTTTTAAGGATTCTTTTACTGCTGCTGCTGCTATTTTTCCATCTAATACTAACATGCCGCAAAAGTATTTAAATACACTTGCACTTTCTTTTACAAGTTGAAAAAGAAGGGTTCTATGTAATTAAAAATTAATATTTCACATAAAATAACCTATTAGAACAAGTAAAATGTAGAGCGATCTCAGATCTTAATCATGTAAAAAACAGTCTCCTGCAGCCATTTTCACCGATTTTTATTAAAATTTCCCCCCTTAATTACATAGCTGATTTTTACATATTTCTGATTTTTTGTCGTAAGTAATTAATAGTCAATTCAATTTTTGTAAATGTTAAGAAAAATAAAATTTTTTTTAACGGTTTAACAAAACATTCCTAATTTAACGCTCAGAAATTGTTAAAGCACTTTAACAATTATTCTTCATTCTAAAATAACGCACATGAGAAAAAGTCTAACACTGTTAGCTGCTGCATTGCTGTGGACGATATCCAGCTTTGCGCAAACAGTGGTGGTACAGGGTCAGGTGTCTGATGACAGAGGCCCCATACCAAATGCCACTATCCAGGAGAAAGGCACTACTAATGCCGTAAAAGCCGACGACGTCGGTAAATTCAGTTTAAGAGTTAAGCAGGGCGCAAAAATTACGGTTTCGGCCATCGGGCACGAAACCTATGAGTTTACAGCCTCTTCTGCTTATCAGAACATCACCATTAAAACACTGGCTGGAGAACTGGAAGAAGTATTTGTAACCAGTGCCTTCGGTGTTAAAAAATCGCAGCGTACAACACCATTTAGTTCACAGGTAATCAGCGACGAAAAACTGAACGTAATTCGTCAGCCCAACCTGAATAACGCATTGGCCGGTAAAGTGGCTGGTGTGCAGTTCAGAGGGCAGTCTTCTGCCAAACTGAACGACCAGGGTTTCCTGCGTATTCGTGGTGGTGGATCACTGGGCGATGCTGCAGCTATATATGTAGTAGATGGTACCATTACCAACTCTTTTGATATTAACCCCGATGATGTTGCAGACATTACCGTACTGAAAGGTGCGAATGCTACAGCATTGTTTGGTAGCCGTGCAGGTAGTGGTGCAATTATTATCACAACCAAAAAAGGTACAAAAGCAAAAGGTGTGGGCGTGGAAGTAAACCAGTCTGTAACTTTTGACCGTTCTGTTTTCCTTCCTCAATATCAAAATGAATATGGTGGTGGTGATGGTGACTGGTTAACATTTAACTATGTAGCCGGTATGCCAACAGAATGGCAGGCATTAAACGGAAAGCGTTACCGCGATTTTACCGATGATGCTTCATGGGGGCCTAAAACTGATGGCTCTGAATATATTCCCTGGTATGCGTTCATACCCGGTCATGCACGTTCAGGTAAAACAGCAAGTTTTACTCCACAACCAAATAACGCCAAAGATTTCTGGAACACAGGTGTAACATCTAATACAAATGTAAGTTTCACACACAGCAATGGTGCGGGAACTAATCTGCGTGTTTCTTATACCAACCAGAGTATCAAGGGTATGTTGGAAAACAGTAAGTCACTCAGACATTCATTGAATACTTCTTTCAGCATGGACATGGGTCAGTATATTACCCTGGCCGCCAATCTGAATTATACCAACCAACTGATCAAAGGTGATTTCAACGACGGATACTCAAACAATTCTGCGGGTAACTTCAGCCAGTGGTTCCACCGCGATCTGGATATTGATATCATGCGTGAACTGGCTGGTTTAAAAACACCGGTTGGAACATTTGCTTCATGGAATTTCCGTCGTAATCCGGGTTCATGGAGTGCCGCTGCACCAAGAAACAGTGTATACGCTGCTAACTACTGGTATAATCCATTTACTTATTTCCAGAATATTGATCTTACTCAAAGAAGAGACAGATTATATGGAGATGTGAACATGACCGTTAAGTTCTCTAAGAACTTTAAATTTAAAGGAACAGTTCGTAAAGACCAGTTCAGCGGTGGTGTAGAAAATATTGTACCAAGTGTGCTTGAAACTTCTGGTGGACAAACAGGTCTGTTGGCCAGTTATGGTACCAGCACTACTGTAAACAGTGAGTGGAACTTTGAAGGTGTTGCTACCTACAATCAAAAGTTTGGTGATTTGGATATCACTGCAAATGTGGGTGCTAACCGTTTGAATATCCGCAACAGAGCAGTATCTGCTAATACTAATACAGGATTGAATGTACCAGATCTGTATGCTATCAGCAACTCAAAAAATACACCTACTATTGGAAATGCAAGATCTGATCAGCAGGCAAATTCATTATTTGCATTTGGTGATCTGGAGTATAAGAAATACCTGAGTTTAACATGGGCATTCCGTAACGACTGGTTCTCCACGCTGCCTAAAGGAAATAACTCATTGTTATCTCCATCTGTAGGTGCTTCATTTGTATTCAGTGAATTCACCAAGAAAATTTCATGGTTAAGTTTTGGTAAAGTATTTGGATCATGGGGTAAAAAACCAAAGACCCTCGGGCCATATGCACTTAACCTGAACTACTCAGTAAACGCATTATTGTGGGGAAGCAACTTCCTGATGTCTACGCCAAACGGATCACCAGATCCAAACCTGCGTGGTGCATTGACTACTACATGGGAAGCTGGTCTGGACCTGCGTTTTGCTAAAAACAAAGTTCGCCTGAATATCGTGTACTATAATGAAGATAACAGCGATGAACCATTAGGTGTAACTGTAAGTGGTGTGAGCGGATTTACTTCACAAACCATCAACGCTGCAAGAGTAACCCGTTCTGGTTTAGAAGTTGAACTGGGTGTAAGCGTACTGAAAAACAGGAACCTGAGCTGGGAAGTAAACAAAACCTTTGCTTATATCTTAGATAATAAAGTAAGGGCACTGGCTCCTGGTTTAACCAGCTATACATTGTCTGGTGGTTCATTCGGTACACGTTTTGCACGTGCGTTCCACTTCGTAGACAAACAGTGGGGTATGCTCATGGGCGGTGGTATCAAGCGTAATGCTGATGGCCAGCCTTTGATTACTACCAACGGGTTCAGCGGTGGTTTGGGTTGGTATCAGGCTGATGCTACTAAAGAGTGGGGTTCAGTTGTGCCAAGACTTACTGGTGGTTTACAGAACTTTATCACATACAAAAACTGGAACCTGGGTTTAACATTTGACTATCAGGTGGGTGGTAAATTCTTCTCACTGTCTGAACAGTGGGGTACTTTCTCTGGTCTGATGGCTACTACAGCCGGGAAAAACGAAAAGGGAAATCCTGTTCGTGATGATGTTTCTGCAGGTGGTGGTATCCGCGTAAGAGGTGTTGATGCCGCAGATGGTAAAACACCAGTGGATGTTTACATCAGTGCCTATGACTACTTCCACCAGTTCTACTATCAGCAAATTGCTGAACCATTTGTACACGATCTCACTTTCGTAAAACTGCGTGAGTTGAGTTTAGGCTATGCTATTCCAACCCAGAAGCTGGGTAAAGTTGGAAAAGTATTCCAGGGTGCATCTGTTTCTGTAATTGCCCGTAACCTGTTCTTTATTTACCGCGATACCAAAAACTTCGATCCATCTGAGATCAGTGGTGTATTTGGTGAAGATGGTAATCTGCCAGGTTCACGTTCAATAGGATTTAACTTAAAACTTAATTTCTAAAACCCTTAAATCATTTAATATGAAACAAGTGAATTTTAAAAGAGCCGCAATGGCATTAGGGGTTTTTGCAACCTTGCTTACTGGTTGTAGTAAGGGTATTGATGATTTCGGAGATATCAACAGGAACCCTAACTCTACTACAGTTCCCATTACATCAGCATTGCTCACCAACGTACTGGCAGGTGCCGGTGGTAACGTTTGGGGAGGTGGTATCAATACTACTGCAGGTTTGTACTGCCAGTATATGTCTGAAACACAGTACACGGATATTTCAAGGTATGCACAGCCCGTAATTAATTGGGATGGAACGTACTCAGGTGATCTCTATGATTTGCAGAACATCATCAATGTAAATACCAATCCTGATACCAAGGCGGCAGCTGCTCAGTTTGGTTCAAACAATAACCAGATTGCTATAGCCCGTATATTGAAAGCATACAATTTCTGGATGCTGACAGATGCGTACGGAGACCTTCCTTATTTTGAAGCCTTAAAAGGAAAAGGAACGATCGCTTATGATAAACAGGAATTGATCTATCCTGATCTGATTAAAGAACTGAAAGAAGCTGCTGCTCAATTTGACGGTGGTCTTACCGTTCAGGGCGACATCATGTACAGTGGTAATACTACCAAATGGAAAAAATTTGCCAACTCGCTGATTGCGTCTATTGCACTTCGTATGTCGAAAGCCAATGCAACTTTGGGTAAAACCGAATTTGCTGCTGCTATCGCTGCTGGTGTAATTGATAACAATGCGGATAACGCTTCTATCGTTTATCCTGGTGGTAACTATCGTAACCCTATCTATAACTATTATGTGGTTACACAGCGTTTTGACTTTGCTGTTAGTAAAACGATTACCGATCAGTTAACGGCTAAGAACGATCCACGTATCAACGTGTTTACAAGTAATTCAAAAGGGTTCCCTTATGGATTAACACGTGCCGATGCGTTGGCCTGGCAGACAGCCAATCCTACATTCGGATTCCTGTACTCATTTACTACAACTGCTCAAACCATGCCCATGTATCTGATGACTGCCGGACAGGTTTCTCTGGCTCGTGCAGAAGCAGCGCGTTTGGGATGGACTACTGAGGTAGTTGCTACTCAATATGCAAATGGTATCACTGCCGAATTAAATCGCTGGGGTATTACCAATGCAGGAACTGTTGCAACTTATCTTGCTCAGCCAGATATTGCCTTAACAGGTTTGGCTTCTGATGCACAGAAAATTGCTGAACAAAGATGGTTGTCTTATTACCCGGATGGAAATCAGGGATGGGCAGAATATCGTAGAACAGGCTTCCCGGCAATGGCAGCGGTTCCGGGTTCAGCAAGTGCTGTTCCAAGAAGAATTCCATATGGTTCAAATGAACCATTATACAATCCAACCAACTATGCAAGTGCAGCAGCTACTTATAACTCAAATTCAATGAGTGCAAAAGTTTGGTGGGATAAATAAGTGCAGTTGAATTAGAAAATGTTGTATATTCAAATTGAATAAATAGTCACTCGTTTTCAGTTTTTATAGTTTATCATGCACATGAGAACGGCCGGTATTCTTACCGGCCTTCTCTTTTATTATACCCCTGGTATTCGCAGCTTATTTTAACCTATTTTTGCCCTTCTTAATCTATCGTATGGAACAGCAACCCAATAACCAGTTGAATATAGAAATCAGTGAAGAAATGGCCGAAGGCGATTATGCAAACCTTGCCATTATCACTCATAGTAATGCTGAATTTGTGATTGATTTCGTAAACGTAATGCCTGGCACACCCAAGAGCCGTGTAAAATCAAGAATCATTTTTACACCCATGCATGCCAAGCGTTTCATGAAAGCACTGGAAGAAAATATTGCACGATTCGAAGCAGCAAATGGTAATATTCAAGACCTGGAACATATTGAAATACCCATGAATTTTGGCGGGCCTACGGCACAAGCATGACTTGGATGAGGTCTGATTTTTTTAGATACACAGGATATAAGATGGCATAGTATAAATACTGCTGAATTACAGTTTTTTTGCTAATCAAAAGCGCATAAAAATGCGCTTTTAAAATCATCAGGTGCCAAACCTATCCTGTATATCCTCCCATCCTGCCTATCCCAGTTTGCCTTCATCAGCAAAACTATAATGCCCGTCAATACTCACAATAATATGATCGAGTAAACGGATATCGAAAAGTAAAGCGGCTTCTTTTATTTTCTGTGTAATCATTTCATCTGCCCTGCTGGGTTGTAAGTTACCGCTCGGATGGTTGTGACATAAGATGATAGATATCGCATTATGCAGCACCGCTTTTTTCATAATGATGCGAATGTCTACCACTGTACCTGTTATTCCTCCTTCACTAATGGTTTCCAGCGCAATTACCCTGTTGGCACGGTTAAGAAATAAAACAGCAAATATTTCCTGGGTCTTATGAGCCAGTTTTGCGCGTAAAAATTCGGCAATATCCTGACTGCTCTTAACAGTATCTTTTTTTACAATTAACTGATGCCTGCGCAAGCCAAGTTCGAGCGCGGCAGTAATGGAAATGGCTTTGGCCTCACCCAATCCTTTAATGCCCAGTTTGCAGATAGACTTTACCGACATGTTTCCCATGTTGTTGAGGTCGTTTTTACAGTGCTGGAGGAACTCTTTGGCCAATGATAGTGCCGATTTCCCCGGAATTCCGTGGTTAATCAGGATAGCCAGCAATTCAGAGTCACTAAGATTTTCCACTCCTTTGGAGAGTAATTTTTGACGGGGCTGATCATCAGAAGCCCATTCTTTAATGGTATTTTTTTCCATTGTAAAAAAATTGAAATTTTCAAATTATTATTTCTTAACCTAATCTCTATCTTCGCCGCATATTCCCTCTATTATGAATCCATCTGTCAAGATATTCTCCGGCACAGGTTCACAAAAGCTGGCAGAAAAGATCGCGCAACGTTTTGGTGCACCCATCGGTAAAATCAACATTCAGAAATTCAGCGACGGAGAATTCCAGCCTATTTTTCTGGAAAGTATCCGCGGCGATTATGTTTTTCTGGTTCAAAGCACTTATGCTCCAACCGATAACCTGATGGAATTGCTATTAATGATTGATGCGGCCAAACGTGCCAGTGCCTACAAAATCATTGCAGTTATTCCTTATTATGGGTTTGCCCGTCAGGATCGGAAGGATAAACCAAGGGTCGCAATTGGCTCCAAACTTATAGCAACTCTGTTGGAAGCAGCCGGAGCGGACAGGGTGATAACGATGGATCTCCATGCCGCTCAAATTCAGGCGTTTTTTGATGTGCCTGTGGACCATCTGGATAGTTCGGCCATTTTTATTCCCTATATCGAACAGCTTAAATTGCAAAACCTCACTTTTGCGGCACCGGATGTAGGAAGTACCAATCGTGTGAGAGAAATAGCCAGCTATTTTAACGCAGAGATGGTAATTTGTGATAAACACCGCAAACGCGCGAATGAAATAGCCAGCATGGTGGTTATTGGCGATGTTGCCGACAGGGATATTGTATTGGTAGATGATATCTGCGACACAGGTGGTACCCTCGCAAAAGCAGCGGGCTTATTAAAAGATAAAGGTGCCAGAAGCGTTCGGGCACTTATTACGCACCCTGTATTGAGTGGAAAAGCCTATGAAAATATTGAAAACAGTGTGCTGGAAGAATTGGTCGTATGCGACACTATTCCATTAAAAGAGGAATTTAAATCCACTAAAATCAAAGTCATTTCTGTAGCTGATCTCTTCGCCATCGCCATCCGCAATGCCTACGAGAATAAAAGTATTACCAGTCTTTTTATTCACTCGCAGTTGAAAGGAAGAGGGTAGGAAAGCTACAAGCTGCTAGCTACTAGCTTCTAGATGTGAATAATTGCACTAAAAGTAAAATCGACGTATATTATTGATTATCAATAGTATATGTCGATTTTGTTTTTTTATCTGTAGCTGGCAGCTAGAAGCTCGCAGCTCATAGCTAAAAATCGAAGATTTTCCCCTACTTTTGCCGTCCAAAATTTTAAACATGAAATCAATTACAATCGAAGGACAACTGAGGACCGAACATGGCAAAAAAGCCGCCCGCCAGATTCGCTCTCAGGAAAACGTGCCAGGTGTAATTTACGGGGGTGCACAGGAGAT
This sequence comes from Chitinophaga pinensis, assembly GCA_943372605.1. Lineage (GTDB taxonomy): Bacteria > Bacteroidota > Bacteroidia > Chitinophagales > Chitinophagaceae > Sediminibacterium > Sediminibacterium pinensis_H. The sequence continues at coordinate 202,827 of CALRZI010000001.1, forward strand.
CAATTTCTTTGCTCCTGCAAAGGCTTTCAAGCCTTTGGTTTACACAAGTGAATTCCAGTTGGCCGAGGTAAAAGTGGATGGCAAAACCTACAAATGCATCCTGAAAGATCTTCAGTTCGACAAAGTAGATGATTCACTCATCCACGTTGACTTACTGGAACTGGTAGACAACAAAAAAGTGGTGGCTACTTTGCCGCTTAAATTTACCGGTACATCTGTTGGTGTTAAAGAAGGTGGTAAACTGGTTACCAAGATAAAAGCATTGAAAGTTAAGACCCTTCCAAAGGATCTGAGAGAAAACATCACTGTAGATATTACCAATCTGGAACTGAATGGTAATATCCGTGTAGAAGATGTAAAAGCAGATAATATGGAAATCCTCAACTCTCCTCGTATTCCTATCGCATCGGTAGTAATGACACGTCAGTTGAAGCAGGAAGAAGCTACAGCTGCAAAAGACGAGAAGAAGAAATAATTTCTCTCAAAATCAATATTGTAGCCCTGGTAATCATTTTACCGGGGTTATTTTTTTAGATGGTAGCAGGAAAGGATACAAAGAAAATAGATCCCCTTGGTTCATTTGCCTCAACCCATACACGGCCATTGTTTTTTTCTACAAACTCTTTGCAAAGTTTTAATCCAAGCCCGGTTCCTTTTTCATTTAATGTGCCTCTCTTTGAAATGATATTTGCAGGGGAGAACAATGCTTCGCGGGTTTTTTTATCCATGCCATCGCCGCTATCGGCTACTGAAATAAGTGCCTCATGATTCTGTGTATAGTGACGAACCTGAATAACACTGTTTTTATAACTGTATTTTACGGCGTTTGATAAAAGGTTGCGTAAAACAAGTTGCAGATGGTTGGGGTCAACCCAAATAGGGCCGCCTTCAGATTGAATATCGAGTTGTATTGATTTATTCTCCAGCTCGGCCTGCATGAGTGATACCACCTGACCGATGATGGCAGAAAAATCTACTTTTTGTTGTTTCACCTCAATACCATCTAACTGGCTGTTACTCCATTGTAAGAGGTTGTCTAACCCACCTTGCAATTGTTTTACATGAAGTGAAATATGTTCAATCAATTTGTTGAACTCCTCTGGTGTAAGTAACTGACGATTCAGCAGGTCCAAAGTATTTCTGAGTTGGGCAATAGGCGATCGGAGATCGTGGGCAATAATGGAGAAAAGTTTTTCCTTGGTGATATTAGACTCCTCGAGTTCACTGTTTTTCTTCTCCAGTGTTAACTGGCTTTGTTGCAGTTGTTGTTCATAAAAAGACTGTTCATTGCGATAATAGATTAATCCTAAAAAAGACAGGATGATGGCACTGGTCATATTAATCAGTACCCTTGAATGGGGGAATGGTTCCAGCATCCATGGCGTAGTATCTGTAAACCGGATAAAAATAAAACAAGCCATGATTAAAATCGAAAGCCAAACAATACTTGAAGTTCTTTTTAAAATTAAACTAACTGCCACCAGATTTGTGATCAGGTAATATTCGTTTCCATTCTGAAATTTTATGGAACTCAGGCAAAGACTGGCTGTAGAAAGAATACTTAGAATAATACGGGCTGTTTGTACAAAGCTGTAATAATTGATAGCAAGGAAAAGTAACCCGCCTATCACATTAAGTACAAGCAGACCAACATTCCAGTAATGTCCTTCGAAGAAATTAATGACGATAAAAACGATGCTATGAAGCAGGCCCAGTAACACCAGGAAATTTAAAACCCTGGCCTTCTTCCGGTCAATAAAATCAAGACCAGGATGAACTCCTATATTGACGATTTTATCAAAAAAGGCAGGAATTTGCATTATGTAACTTGATAATGGTTGCCGAAAATAAAACGATATTCACTGAAATGCGGATTTTTTATTTCCGTCTTGCATAAAACTCTTGATTATTTTTGTCTTATCTATGAATAAGTTCCTGATAGTTGGTTTAGGTAATATAGGTGATGAATACAAGCATACCCGCCACAATATTGGTTTCGATGTGGTAACGGCTTTTGTATTGAAACACAATGCTTTTTTTAAACTGGACAGGCTCGCGGAAGTGGCAGAAGTTAAATGGAAAGGAAGAACTTTTATCTGTATTAAACCCACTACTTATATGAATCTGAGTGGGAAAGCATTTAAATACTGGATGGATAAGGAAAAAATTGAGGTAGGTAATACATTAACCATTGTAGATGATTTAGCTTTGCCACTGAGTAAGCTCAGGTTAAGAGGATCGGGTTCTGATGCGGGACATAATGGGTTGAAAGATATTCAGCTAACACTGGGTACGGATCAATATCCCAAATTGCGGTTTGGTATCGGTAACCAATATCCAAAAGGCCGACAGGTTGATTTTGTACTTGGAAAATGGTTTCCGGAAGAACAACCTGTGGTGCAGGAGAAAATTAATAAGTCGGTAGAAGTGATAGAAGCCTTTGCAACTATCGGACTGGAAAAAACAATGAATACGGTAAATAACCTGAGTTTTTTATAATATAAACTCGCGTTAAACGTTTTCAGCATTCAATATTATCCATTTCAATCCTTTGAAAAACACCAACCCTTTACAGGCCGGGTGATCTGAATGATGTCTGGTTAATATTAAATCAACGTGTATGAAAATTTTTTGTGTAGGCAGGAATTATGTCGATCATGCAAAAGAATTAGGAAATGCGGTGCCAGAAGACCCCGTTATTTTTATGAAGCCAAAGTCGGCCCTGCTTCAACCCAATACACCTTTTTATTATCCTGAATTTACCAATGAACTGCATTACGAAGCAGAACTGGTATTGCGTATTTCCAAAAATGGAAAATATGTTCAGGAACACCAGGCGCATCGTTATTATGATGCCATAACAGTAGGTATTGATTTTACAGCAAGAGATATACAGGCAGAACTCAAGAAAAAAGGATTGCCCTGGGAAAAAGCAAAAGCCTGGGACCAGTCGGCAGTAATTGGAAAATGGGTGCCACTTCAACCGGAAACCATGCAGTCGCCGGTGCAGTTTTCAATGCAGAAAAATAAAGAACTGGTACAGGATGGCAATACATCGCATATGATATTCTCCTGCGACTATATCATTTCACATATCTCTCAATATTTTTCACTGAATATCGGCGATCTTATTTTTACGGGTACCCCGGCTGGTGTAGGTGAATGTGTAGTGGGAGATATACTCGAAGGTTACCTGAAAGAGGAAAAAATGTTTGAACTGGAGATCAAATAAAAACCTTCAGAAGTCGTTAATATGATAGATGCTTACCCCGGAAATATTATTACAGGCATATAAGTATATGGCTACAGCTAAAGCCATGTGCGATACCTATGATGCCAACCGCCAGATTTGTAAATATGTTCATTCCACTTCACGCGGCCATGAAGCCATTCAACTGGCCACAGGAATGCAGCTATTACCCTGCGATTGGGTAAGCCCTTACTACCGTGATGACAGTATCATGTTATCCATTGGTTTTCAACCTTATGAATTGATGTTGCAATTGTTGGCTAAAAAAGAAGACCCATTTTCCGGAGGCAGATCATACTATTGTCATCCAAGCAGCAGAGATGTAAATCGCCCTTTTATTATACACCAGAGCAGTGCCACAGGTATGCAAACTATACCTACCACAGGACTGGCACAAGGGATTCAATACCTCGAAAAAATACAAAGCGAAAAATTGCCCGTAACAAATGGACAGTTGCCCATTGTAATATGTTCATTGGGTGATGGAAGTGTAACAGAAGGAGAGGTAAGTGAAGCCATGCAGTTTGCGGTACTGAAACAATTACCCATAATTTATCTGGTACAGGATAACCAATGGAGCATTAGTGCATCTGCCGAAGAAGTACGAGCCATGAATGCCTATGATTTTGCTGCAGGGTTTAAAGGATTGAAAAGATGGCAATGTGATGGAAGTGATTTTATCCGGAGTTATGAAACAATGGCCGAAGCCATAGAGTACACACGTACAGAAAGAAAACCCGCATTGGTACATGCAAAAGTGCCGTTACTGGGACACCATACGAGTGGTGTGCGAAAAGAGTTTTACAGAAGCAGGGAAGACCTGTTGAAACATGGTTCATTCGATCCGTTGCCAAAACTACGATTGTTGCTCGCAGATGTGGGAATAGCTGAACATGTAATCAGTACCATCGAAAAAGAAGCGGAAGAAAAAGTGCTGGCAGATTTTCAACGGGCACAGGCATCGCCTGAACCTGACCCGAAAACAGTAGAAGATCATGTATTTGCTCCTACACCGGTTAAAGAAGAAAAAGGACAGCGTTCACCCAAAAATGCAGAAAAAATATTAATGGTAGATGCGGCCCTTCATGCGATTGAAGAGCTGATGGAAGATCATCCCGAAGCATTGTTGTATGGACAGGATGTAGGCGCGCGTCTGGGAGGTGTGTTTCGTGAAGCCGCAACATTAGCCGATAAATTTGGTGATCACAGGGTATTCAATACTGCGATACAGGAAGCCTATATTGTTGGATCAACAGCAGGATTATCGGCGCTAGGTATGAAGCCAATGGTGGAAGTGCAGTTTGCAGATTATATCTACCCGGGTTTTAATCAGTTGGTAACTGAACTCTCCAAATCATGCTACCTGTCGAACGGAAAATTTCCGGTGGGTATGGTCTTGAGGGTACCTATTGGCGCGTATGGCGGCGGCGGCCCATATCATAGCGGAAGTGTTGAAAGTACACTCCTGACGGTGAAGGGAATAAAAGTTGTATACCCGTCTAATGCAGCCGATATGAAAGGGTTGCTGAAAGCAGCCTATCATGACCCCAACCCCGTAGTTATGCTTGAGCATAAAGGATTATATTGGAGTAAAGTGCCCGGAACAGAAGATGCAAAAACCATTGAACCATCAAAAGATTATATTTTACCATTGGGTAAGGCCAATATTATACTGGCTGCCGAACCTGAAAAAACAAAAAAAGGAGACACTGTTTGTGTGATTACCTATGGTATGGGAGTTTACTGGGCCAAAACGGCAGCGGCAAATTTTCCCGGACAGGTAGAAGTGCTTGACCTGCGTACACTTTTTCCGCTGGACGAGGAGCAGATTTACCAAATGGTAAAAAAGCATGGCAAAGTGCTGGTATTGAGCGAAGAGCAGCAGAATAACTCATTTGCAGAGGCGCTGGCTCTTCGTATTAGCAATCATTGTTATCATTTTCTGGATGCCAGAGTAGAAGTATTAGGCTCCCTGAACCTGCCTGCTGTACCCATTAATCTGGCTCTGGAAGCGGCCATGTTACCCAATGCTGGCAGCGTGGCGAATAGGATCGCAAAATTGTTGGCATACTAAGCCTGAACACCTATATTTGCACCCCGTAAATGAAAATTTACAGTTGGCGGGGTAGCTCAGGTGGTTAGAGCGTTGGATTCATAACCCAAAGGTCTCGGGTTCAACTCCCGATCCCGCTACAAAAACGACAAAAGCGTCTTCATCTGAAGACGCTTTTGTCGTTTTTGAAATATCCAATAAGGAACAGAGGAATAAGGAATGTTCAAGTTCTTTTACTTCGATGTTAGGTAATTCGTAATCCTCTGTTCAAATTAGCTTGGAGGACAGGTATCTGGAGAGTTTTTTTTATAATGCCAATTCCTGAGTAGTCTAAAATGGACAATCGGTTGCGCAATAGGATCATCATGATTAATAAGTAAGTTTGAAACAATACTTTTTTGAAAATATCGGAAGGTTTACAAAGTTAAAACTAGTGCATACTACAAGCAGTGTTCGCGGAACAGGAAACAATGAAAATATTCAAAAGATGATTAATTCCCTACATTAGTACACCAATGTAACACGCTCTCCTGTGGATAAACTGCCAACTATTAAAGAAATTGCTGTCCGACTTAATGTCTCAGTGTCTACTGTGTCAAGGGCATTGAGCAATCACCCACGAATAGGTTTTGGAACAAAGGAAAGGGTACAGCAATTGGCCAAAGAATTAGGATACGAGCCAAATACCCAGGCTATCTTTTTTAAGCAGAAAAAAACACATGTTATTGGTGTGATCATTCCATATATCCGGGAAGATTTTTTCTCTCAGGCCATAAGCGGTATTGAATCTGCGGCTATTGAGCATGAGTATACCATCTTATTTGGACAGAGTTATGATGAACTGGAACGAGAAATAAAGGCAGTAGCGGCCATGAAAAAGCAAAGGGTTGATGGGTTGATCATTTCTTTGTCAAAGGAAACGAATAAATATACGCACCTCGAAGCACTGAAAAAATATGATATACCCGTTGTGTATTTCGACCGGGTACCAACTATGACAGACTCTCACAAAGTATTTTGTAATTTATATAAGGGTACGATCGATCTTGTAGGATGGCTGTTTAACAATGGTTATAGAAACATTGCATTTATCAATGGTCCTGATAAATTACGTGCGAGTAAGGAAAGGTTAAAAGGATATATTGATGGTATATCAAAGCATCAGCTAAAAGTTGATATGCAGTTAGTGGAAACTACCGATTTGTCGAAAGAAGGGACGGAAATGGCGATGAAAAAATTATTGAGTCTTAAAAAACTTCCACAGGCTATCATTACTTTCAACGACTATGTGCATATGGATGCTACACAGTATGCAGCGAAAAATAATATAGCTGTTAACAAGCATATTATTTTTGTAAGTTTCGCTAACCTACCCATTACAAGCTATACAGCATTTCCACCCCTGGCTTCCATCGAACAACACCCTTACCGACAAGGGGAAAAAGCGATGGATATTTTAATGACAATCCTTAAAAATAAGGATACGCAGGAATTAGTTCCTGATACTTATTATACAGAAGAATTAGCCCCTTCTCTTGTAGCATATAAACAGCCACTGTCATCAGGGCATTGAATTTTTTCTGAATTTCTTCTTATACAACTTCATTTAATACTGTCTTTTCACGATGTATTTTTCTTACATCAAGTGCAACCGTTTGCGCATGATGCAGCGGAATATAAATTGATGAATTGATAACAGCCAGTAATTGGTATTGTCAAAATTGCGCACCCGTTTGCACAGTTTTTTATTAATAATTCAACCTAAACTTGATTATTAATTCAAAACTAAAACGCTTGCTGCATGAAAAAAACAAAACAAAGTTTTCATCGGGTATCATCATACCTGGTATTACTTTTTCTGGTCTTCACAACGATTGCACTACAAAGAGCAAATGCGCAAATCCAAAATGAAAAACTTGTTATCAGTGGAACAGTAACTGATGCCAATAATCAAACAGTCGCAGGAGCTAACATCGCAGTTAAAGGAAAACAAACAGGCGCTGTGTCTGATGCGAATGGAAAATTTTCAATAGAAGTTCGTAAGGGAGATGTGTTGATTGTTTCTCACGTAAATATGGCGACCACAGAAGTTGTTGCTGAAAAAAATGGAACGATAATAGTTCAACTGCAGAATCAGGATAAAATGCTGGAAGAAGTTGTAATTGTAGGTTATTCATCAAAAAAAGCAAAATACCTGTCAAGTGCCGTGTCAACTGTTTCAGGAGACAAGCTGAGAGATGTTACTTCAAATAACTTGGCAAGTTTGTTACAGGGTAAAGCGCCAGGTGTAGTAGTATCATCAGCTTCTGGTGATCCTACTGCCGGTTCAAATATCCTTATCCGCGGTGCAGGTACCATATCAGCAGGCTCAGGCCCATTGGTAGTAGTAGATGGAAACATCGGTGGAACCTATAACCCATCCGATGTAGAATCTGTTACCATATTGAAAGACGCAGCAGCAACAGGTCTTTATGGATCAAGAGCCGGTAATGGTGTAATGATTATTACAACAAAGAGTGGAAAATCCGGTAAATCAAAAATAGAATTTAGCTCTGTAGTTGGTTTAAACAATGCTACAACAGGTAATTTCAAATTGATGAACACCAATCAATTATTCGATTATCTCTCTAGTTTTTCCTCACCTGATCCAGCTATGAAAAAGGTAAACACCAACTGGTGGGATCTAACTTTCAGACAAAGCCTTACACAGAACTATACACTGTCAGCATCAGGGGGAAACGATAAAACACAGTATTATGTGTCTGGTAACTTATACAAAGAAGAAGGTACATTAATAGAAAACGATAAAACCGCTCATAACTTTCGCACCAACCTCACCCACAGGTTCTCCAATAAACTAAAACTGAGTGTATTACTCAATGGTATTTATACAAAAGATAAATACAACCCTGAAGGTGCTCTGTATCAGGCGTACACATACCTGCCTTTTGATGCGGCTTATGGTACTGATGGCAGACCGGTTGATTCCCGTTATACAAAATGGTATGGAAGAGACCAGAGCAACTACCTGTATTCCATGCAGTACGATATGTCAAATGCAAGGAGTTTTAATTTGAGTAGTGATGTTAACCTTGAATACAGCATTAGCAAACACCTGAATTTCTCAACCTATAACAGGGCCTCATTTTTTGATTTTAGCAGTATGTCGTTCTTCGACAAAAGGTCTCAGGGTGGAGCAACAAACGGTGGAGAATTATACAACAGTGAGTCTTTTACAAAAACATTTGTAAGCTCAAACAGACTCAGATACGATAATAGTTTTGGGAATCATAATATTGCAGTGCTGGCAGTAGGGGAAGCTACACAATCGGCTTATGATGTGTTATCAACTTCAGTAAAGGGGCTTCCCCCCGGCAGACCTTTTGCATCAACTGCAACAGCCGTAATCAACGTTCCGACAGGTGGTAGAAACGAATATAGTTTCCATAAATACCTTGCACAGGCTGATTATAATTTCGCCAATAAATATTTTGCAGTTGCTTCATTTGTTCGCGATCGCTCATCGAGATTTGGTAATAATAACTCTGCAGCCAACTTTTACCAGTTAGGTGCGTCATGGATACTTACCACAGAAAATTTCATGAAGAACATCAGGGCAATTAATTTCCTGAAACTCCGCGTAAGTTATGGTACAACAGGAAATGCTGAAATAGGAGACTATGCTTCACTGGGTTTATACTCATTGTCAACATCGTCTAGCTACGCTGGTCAGCCGGGGGCAGCACCATCACAAAAAGCAAATCCGAATCTCACCTGGGAGAAGCAGAAAGCAATCAACATTGGTATAGATATTACACTGCTGAAAAGAATTGATTTGAGCATTGACGTGTACCAGAAAACAGCAGAAGATTTATTGTACAGAAAACCATTGCCTGCCACAACCGGTTACAGTTTCATTTTTGAAAATGTAGGTAGTGTAAGAAACAGGGGGATAGAATTTAGTCTTACTACTAAAAATATCCTGAAAAGAGATTTCACCTGGGAAACCAACCTGAACATGGCGTTTAACGGAAACAAAGTATTGTCATTAAATGCAGGGGCTTTATATAGTAATCCTGGTGCGGCTCAACCAATTGGTGTAGGACACGATATGGATGAATGGAATCTGCCTGTTTGGGCCGGTGTAGATCCTGCAAACGGTGATCCGTTATGGGAAAAAGTAGTAACAGATGCAAACGGAAAAAAATATGTTACGTACACCAATAACTATAACTCAGTGGCCAATGCTACTTCAAGACAATACCTTGGCAAGTCATCGGCGCCGAAATTCTCTGGAGGTATTTCAAACACAGTAACGTACAAGAATTTTACATTGTCGGCATTTATGAATTTTGTGTATGGTAACTATGTGTATAACGATACCCGTTTTTTCTATGATAATGATGGCAACTACGATTCATATAATTCTATAGTGATGCCCAAGGAGTGGACCCGCTGGCAAAAAGCTGGCGATATAGCTACACATCCAAAGGCATTGCCTGGTGGAAATAAACTCTCAAATGCATCCTCATCACGCTATCTGGAAAATGGAAGCTATATCCGATTGAGAAATATTACACTGGGATATAACTTGCCTGCTAATCTTTTAGGAAAGATGAAAATTTCAAGTGCAAGAGTGTTTATCAGTGGCGATAACTTATGGACCGGCACCAATTTTTCAGGTCCTGATCCTGAAGTGGTATTGAGTGGAGGTGTTTCGAGTTTCAGGTATCCAACCAGTAAGAAAATTTTGTTTGGATTAAGCGTTTCATTCTAAAAATATAAAGCGAATAACATGTATAATTATAAATCTATCGTACTTACAGTTACGCTTGCGCTCTCTCTGACTGCGTGCAAGAAAAACTTTGAGCCGTCAACAGCCATCGATGAAAACTCAGCACTCACTAATGCTGCTGATATAGAAACAGCCACCATTGGCACCTACGCAGTTTTGCGCAATCCATCCTATGTTAGGAGTAGCCATTTTTTAATGGAATATCCAACCGATGAAATTGCGCAGGGACAAAATTCATCTGATGATCTTTCAAGAGCATACAGGTATAACCATATTACTACATCCGGACATGCCACCAACTTTTGGGTACAGGCTTATTTTGTAATAGGTGCTGCAAATAAAATTATTGCAGCTATCCCTGATAACAGCTCGGCTGATCTTCGCCAGTTAAAAGGTGAAAATCTCTTTTTGAGAGCCATGATGCACTTTAATTTGGTACGAGTATTTGGAAGACCCTATCCACAAAACGGTGGCGACAATCCGGGCGTGCCTATTTTGAAAGAAGATCTCACAGAAGAACAAAAGCTCACTATTGCACGAAGTAAAGTAAAAGATGTGTATGCATCCGTAATTGCCGATCTGACCAGTGCGGCGGATATGATGACACTGCCCAAAGCCAATCCTTTTGCATCAAAACAGGTGGCTAATGCATTGTTGTCGAGGGTGTATTTGTATATGGAGAATAATGCAAAAGCAATTGAATTTGCAGATAAAGTAATTAACTCAGCTAGCTATACATTGTTATCGCAAAGTGAGTATCCGAATTATTTTAAAATGGCACCGGAAGGAAATAGTGAAACTATATTCTGTATCCGTCATACAAAAACAGAAGATCAGGATTTTTCTGCTATCGGTTCTATGTATTATAGTGGCGATGCCAACGGAAATCCTGCCGGTCAGGCACAAAGTGGTTGGGGCGAAATATACGCTTCGAAAAAGTATTACGATTTTCTCAGCATCAATCCGGCTGATAAAAGACAGGTTTTCCTTTCTCCATACAGGATAAATGGTGTGTTGCAATACAACACAAGGCTTACACCTAATACCCCCATGTATTATATGAATAAATACAATTTACAGGAGGGTATTATTAACCTGAGTTCTCCGGTATACATCCGTCTTGCCGAAATGTACCTGATAAGAGCAGAAGCCAATGCCAAATTAGGAAATACACAATTGGCTCTCGATGATGTTAATCTGATCAGGCAAAGAGCAGGGTTATCAGGTGCCGCATTACACACTGTTGCAAGCATAGCATTAAGCAGTAAATCTGCATTGGATGTTGTATTAGAAGAACGTTGGCTGGAACTGGCTTTTGAAGGACACCGTGCATATGATTTATTCAGAAACGGCCGCTCAATAGTACGTAACTATCCGGGTACACACGCGTTGAATGTTACACCGAATAATATTAACCAGACCATTACAGCAGCAGATAACAGGGTAGTATTCTTTATACCTGAGAGTGAAAGAGCAAGAAATCCTAACCTGACACAAAATCCTTAAGCTGTTATTGCAGGTAAGAAATATGATTATCCTATAACAAAAATGTAAAAATGAAAAAGAAACAATTTATATATATACTGATACTTGCTTCAGGTCTTGTAACAACCATGGCCTGTAACAAATCGGAAGCCATTCTCTTTGAAGATAAATCAACAGTGGCAAAAGCAGATAAAACCGGCTGGACTGCAACTGCAGATAGCGAAACGCCGGATGGCTGGGAAAATACCGGCAAAGCATCTGCTACGATTGATGGAAATATTGCAACCTATTGGCATACTGATTACTCAGTGGTAGTTCCATATCCTCACTGGGTGTTGATTGATATGAAAAACAAAAAGAACATTGTTTCTGTCGACATTGCAAACCGTCAAAGGGCAGGAACGCCGAACACTGCAGGAATGAAGACATTCAAAATAGAAGGAAGTGTAGATGGAACAAGCTTTACAAGTTTGGGGCAGTTTAATTTCGCCATCTCAAACGATTTTCAAAGTTTTCCTGTTTCGTCTGAAAATGCATATCGCTATTTGAAAATAACAGCATTAACTCCACAGGTGGCAGGAACCAATCATACGTTCCTGGCAGAAATTGATGTGTTTACTACAAAACAGTAGTTGTAAACGGGAACTCCAGGTTAATGTCTTTAAGTTTCTCTCATAAGTTCGACAGGTTTATAAGCAAAGAACTCCGGTCATCTGGCTGGGGTTCTTCTTACCTGAATTTAAATTTTTAAAGATCATAGATGCTAATGAATAATGTGTTTTCTATTTCAGCGAATGTTTTGTTATTTTTTTTTACACTAACTGCAGCTTGTAAAAAAGACAAAGCAACTTCTACTGCTTTATCAATCCCGGTAGTTATTACTCCAGTAACCAATATCGCCGTTCCAATAGGCGGTAATGCTTATCTCACACAATCTGCCAGCGGATTTACAGAAAAAATCAATAAAAATGGAGTGATGAATTGGACTGCAGCAAGCACTACTATAAGTGTTTATTTTAAAGTAGGGCTAACTGGCCAGTTAGATCTCGCAATAAAAGCGAAAACAGAATCAGGGAGTAGTGTGGTAAAAGTGCTGGTAAACGGAACACCATTTACTGTAAATATTACTGGTAATACTTCAAAAACCTATTTTGCAGGAAGCGTAAACATTCCAGCTGTTGGTTATGTGAAAGTAGATTTACAAGGGGTTAGTAAAACCGGCACTTCATTTGCCGAAGTAACAGATATTATGATTGGGGGTGCTGCGACTACATCCAGTTTTGCTTTTGCAAATGATGCTGCAAACTATTACTGGTCGAGAAGAGGGCCATCATGTCATTTAAGTTATACAATACCATCAGGCGATATCGAATATTTCTATAGCGAACTAACCGTTCCCGCAGGAGAAGACAAAATCGGCTCTTATTTTATGGCCAATGGTTTTGGTGAAGGGTATTTTGGTATCCAGGTGAATTCGGCTACTGAAAGAAGGGTGCTGTTTTCTGTTTGGGACCCATCAGCAGGACAAACAACACTGGTGCGAAAAGGTACTGATGTAACTGCCGGAAGGTTTGGCGGAGAAGGAACAGGAGGGCAGAGCTATATGATTTTCAACTGGCATGCAGGTACTGCATATAAATTTCTTACGCAGGGAAAACCTGATGGTACAGGTAATACTGTTTATACTTCATGGTTTTTTGCGCCGGAAACAGGTAGTTGGAAATTGCTAGCCACCTTTACAAGGCCAAATACGAGCAAGTATTTGACCAACTTTCATGGATTCCTGGAAAATTTTTATGATTACAATGGATACCTGGGTCGAAAAGCACATTGGTCGAACCAATGGATAAGAACAGCTTCAGGTATATGGAATGAGGTGACAGCATTCAAGTTTACTGTAGATGCAACAGGCACTAACAAACAGCGAATGGATTTTGCAGGTGGAGTGGATAATGGAAAATTCTTTTTGCAAAACGGCGGATTTTTTGCCAATAACATAACTCCGGGTACCATGTTTAACAGAACAGCTACAGGGATTTCTCCAACAATTGATTTTACCAGTTTGCCATAACAATAAAAATTAAACACAATGAACAGGAAGGAATTTGTAAAAAACACAGGACTTGCTGCTGCAACGCTCGCGATTTTACCAGCAGGTGAATTATTTGCTTCAGCAGCAGATACAAAAATAAAAATTGCCATGATTGGCGTTGGTCTGCGGGGACAGAACCATCTTGACCTTGTACTACGCCGAAATGATGTGGAATTAGTAGCTATTTGTGATATTGATGACCGGATGTTAACGCGATCAAAAGAGATGATAGTGAAGAGTGGGAAAAAAATGCCGCAAATTTTTACAGGAGATATCTATGCCTGGAAAAAAATGCTGGAAATAAAAGGTGGGATAGATGGTATTATCATCGCAACTCCATGGGAATGGCATAAAGACATGATCATTGGTTCGATAGAAGCCGGAATAAAATATGTTGGCAGCGAGGTTATGATCGGTATTACGTTAGAGGATCATTGGGATGTGGTAAAAGCTGCTGAAAAATACAAGGCACATGTAATGATGCTGGAGAATGTATGCTATCGCAGAGATGTAATGGCCATTCTGAATATGGTGAGACAGGGTTTGTTTGGTGAAATGATTCATCTTCAGGGTGGTTATCAGCATGATTTGAGAGATGTGAAGTTTAATGACGGGGCGAAAGCCTACGGCGGTGGCTGTGAAATAGGCGATAAAGCGTGGAGCGAAGCACGCTGGAGAACACATCATTCCATATACAGAAATGGAGATTTGTATCCAACACATGGTATTGGACCAATTGCACATTGTATCAACATAAACCGCGGAAACAGATTTATCAATCTAGCTTCTTTTTCTACCAAAGCAAGAGGGTTGCATCAGCATGTAATAAAAAAGTGCGGACCAGATCATCCGAATGCAAAAATTAATTTTAAGCTGGGAGATGTAGTAACCACATCCATTGGCTGTGCAAACGGAGAAACTATTTTATTGCAGCATGATACCAATTTACCAAGACCTTATTCTCTGGGTTTTCGCGTACAGGGTACAGAAGGATTATGGATGGATCTAAATAAAGGAATCTATATCGAAGGAAAATCTCCCAGACCTCACCAATGGGATGAAGCCAAAGTATGGCTGGATAAATACGATCACCCATTGTGGGCAAAATGGAGTAAAGAAGCACAGGGTTCAGGACATGGCGGTATGGATTTTTATGTTATCCATTCTTTTATTGAATCTATCAAACGAAATGCACCAACAGCAATGGACGTATACGATGCAGCAGCCTGGAGTGCGATTACACCATTAAGTGAAATGTCGATAGAAAAAGCAAATGAAACAATTGAGTTCCCTGATTTTACTGGTGGAAGATGGATGTACAGGAAGCCGGTGTTTGCTTTAAATGATGAATATTAAAAGGCCTATTAAGAGAACGTTCATGCTTGAATCAGTGTTAAGCCAGTATGGAATTGCAGAAAAGTCATTGGTAGTAGAAACTTTTGGTAGCGGATTGATAAACAATACCTGGAAAATTTCCGAAAATGGCAATGCTTTTATTGTACAAAAAATCAACATACATGTTTTTGAAAAACCTGGTGATATAGAACAGAATATCGATCTGATTGCCGGTTTTTTGAAAGTACATAATCCGGATTATTTATTCGTTTCGCCATTGCAGGCTGTTAACGGTAAATCAATGGTATACGCAAATGGAGAAGACTTTTACAGGGCTTTTCCATTTGTGCCGGGATCATATTCAAAAGACATAGTCGAAACACCACAACAGGCTTTTGAAGCTGCCATACAGTTTGGAAGGTTTACAAAAAACCTCAAAGGAATAGATGTGACCAAACTAAAAATTACGATCCCCTCATTCCACGATCTTGCTTTACGCTACAAACAGTTTTTAACAACACTTGAAACAGGAAATCCGGAACGTGTAAGGGAATCTACGGGGCTAAGTAACCAACTAAAAGACTGGTCACATATTGCAGATGCTTACGAAAGCATAAAAAAGAATCCAGCTTTTAAATTGCGGGTAACCCATCACGACACCAAAATAAGCAACGTATTGTTCGACAATATGGATAAAGGCTTATGCGTAATAGACCTAGATACAGTAATGCCAGGTTATTTTATCAGCGATCTTGGCGACATGTTCAGAACCTATCTTTCTCCTTATAATGAAGATGAAAAAGATATGGATAAAGTTATTGTACGCTCCGATTTTTTTGAAGCCATTACTGTTGGATACTTAAGTGAAATGGGAGAAGAGTTAACCTCTGATGAAAAAGAACATTTTATTTATGCCGGAGAATTCATGATATACATGCAGGCACTTCGTTTTTTGAGTGATTATATAAACGGAGATATATATTATCAGGCCAGATACGCCAAACACAATTTGGTACGAGCACAAAATCAGATAGCATTATTAAAAGCCTATCAGAAAAAAAAACAATATTTTACTCAAATCCTTACGAAATATCTGTAGAAGGTGGAAAAAAACATATTGGTAACTGGTGGATTGGGTTATATAGGGTCTCACACAGTAGTGGAGTTAACGCAAGCTGGATTTAATGTACTAATAGCCGATAACCTGAGTAATGCAGATCGTTTTGTGTTAGAGCGCATTCAAAAAATTACAAACAGAGAACCTGTATTTTTTCAGGTTGATCTATGCGATGAGCAGGCCACTGAATTGATTTTCCGGGAATACAGGATAGATGCGATAATTCATTTTGCTGCATTAAAATCAGTGTCAGAATCTGTAAAGAATCCGCTTCTGTATTATCAGAATAACCTTGGTTCACTGATCAATATTTTATTACTCATGAAAAAGTACAGGGTAAAGAATATCGTATTTTCTTCATCCGCCACCGTTTATGGAGAGCCCGATCAACTTCCGGTAACAGAGAACAGTCCGTTTAAGAAGGCATTATCGGCATATGGAAGTACCAAACAGATGGGGGAAGGAATATTGGAAAATGCTTCAGTAGATGGTTCTGTAAATGGTATAGCCCTGCGTTATTTTAATCCTGTAGGAGCTCATGAATCTGCTTTAATAGGCGAGTTACCCAAAGGAGTGCCCAATAACCTGATGCCTTTTATTACACAAACAGGAATTGGTAAAAGAGACAAACTCACCATATTTGGTAATAATTACAACACTACAGATGGTACCTGTATTCGTGATTTTATTCATGTTGTAGATCTTGCAAAAGCTCATATACTGGCTACAAAACGATTAACGAACAACCAAAATGAATCGGCATTCGAAGTGTTTAACCTCGGTACAGGTAATGGGTTTTCAGTAATGCAGTTAATCAATGCTTTTCAAAAGATTACAGGAACAGCACTCGATTACGAGATTGGTAGTAGGCGGGAAGGAGATATTGAATGTATTTACGCAGATGTTTCTAAAGCCAATACAATTCTTGGATGGAGAGCCGAATTGGGGTTAAATGAAATGATCAGGTCGTCGTGGAAATGGGAAGAAAATATGAATTCGTACAGTTGAATGTTTAACAACATGCAAGTTGAGTTGGGAAATCGGGTGCTTTAATTGAATATTGGAAATTCGATATTTCTTTGTTCTTTATTCTTCTCCTATCTTGGGGTAATGAAAAAACACACTGAAATAAATTTGAAGCGACCATTAGGTGTGGTACAGGTATATAGAAATGCAAGCATGTTTGCAAAAGGCGATCATACATTTGAGAATGGCAGAGACTGGTTGCGTTGGCCTGAAAAAAAATCAGCAAGCGGATATATTCAAATGAATGAACTCTACCTGCCTGAGAAGAAAGATGGTTATGAAGACGTGAACAGGTATTCACTCGTATTTCTTCTCGATGATTTTTCCGAAAAAGAAAAAGACAAACTCTTTGCATGGAAAGAAACGACTAATTTATATACACAGATAACTACATCAATCGGGATAGATTTTTTGCAGATAAAACGTGAAGAAGAATTGGCGATATATTTTAACGGCTCAAACTACCATTGGCTTCCAAGGCGGACTGAATCATACCAGCTTTGTGTGTTAAAAAAGAATAAGCCGGTAGAAGTAAAGCTCAACGGAAAATCTGACGGACATCACCAGCGCTATTACATTGAAGAACAATTTATTTTTGAATACCTGGGAGAGTACTCACATTTTAAAGTGTTATTGCAACAAGATACACCAAAGATGAAACGGGTACCAAAAGAACGGAAAGTAGTAGATATGCGTGTTTTACTTTGGTAAGTTGATACTACAATTGTTACAATAAAGAAGCCCCCGAATGGGGGGCTTCCTGGTGCTTAATAAGAACCAATATACTGCCATATAAGGTCCTCCAAAATAAGTGGTCCATTTTAGATGGACATGTTGCTCTTAATCACTGAATCCTGCACACACATTTTAAAGTGTCAAAAGTACAATTAATATTTTGTTATAGCGTGTTATTTATTATAATTGTTCTTATCTCATGATAAGCGGTTTGTAAAAGACCAGTATTCGATTATATAAGTATTTGAACATTGAATGTTTCTATGCTAAGGGTCATTAGTTTTTGTGCTAAATTGTAAAACCTAAGATTACTGTTATGCGAAATCTATTGATACTATTATTGATAAGTCTCTCATTTTCTTCCTTCTCGCAAAACAATTTTATTGGAGTAAAGGGCAAAGAAATTATAGATCAGCAAGGTCGGCCCATGCTGATTAAAGGCACCAATCTTGGTAACTGGTTACTCCCGGAAGGATATATGTTCAAATTTGAAAAAGTGAATACCCCCTGGATGATCGAACAGGTATTGCTTGAGCTGATTGGCCCTTCTGGCAATGCAGGTTTCTGGAAGAGATATCTCGACAGTTATATTACCGAAACAGATATACGCCTGCTAAAAGAAATGGGTTCTAATTCAGTGCGCCTTCCTTTCGATTATCGTTTGTTTACCAATGAATCCTACCTGGGGGCCAACGACAGTACCCGTGGTTTCTATTATATGGACCAGGTAGTAAACTGGTGTAAAAAATACCAATTGTTTTTACTGCTCGACATGCATGGTGCTCCGGGTGGTCAGACAGGAGATAATATTGATAACAGTTATGGTTATCCCTTTCTCTACACAGATAGTGTTTGTCAACAGAAAACAATTGATATATGGAAACGCATTGCAACACGTTATCGCAATGAAACCATCATACTTGGTTATGATTTACTCAACGAACCCATCGCGCATTTTTTTGATCAGGATAAACTCAATCGACTGTTGGAACCATTATATCGGGATATAGTAAAAGCCGTCAGGCAGGTAGATAAGAATCATCTTATTTTTTTGGAAGGCGCACAATGGGCTTCAAAATTCACTATGTTTTCAACACCGTTTGATTCAAAACTGGTGTACAGTTTTCATAAATACTGGACCGATACTACTCAGGAAGTAATACAGGAATATGTTGATTTTCGCGAGCGATACCAGGTGCCTATCTATGTAGGAGAGACCGGTGAAAACGATGACCGATGGATATTGGCTTTCAGAAAACTACTGGAGAAAAATAATATTGGCTGGCATTACTGGCCCTACAAAAAAATGGAGAGTACCAGTTGTCTTGTTGGTTTTCCTAAACCCGCTACCTGGGACAGTCTTGTTGCTTACACCAAAACACCCCGAACATCACTGGAAGATATCCGCAAAGCCAGACCCAAAAATATGACATCGATTCATGATGCGCTGGAAACATTTCTTCAGAACATGCAGCATGGCCGCTATACATTTAATACGGCATATATTGAAGGGATAGGGCTGAAGGGCGTGAGACGTGAGAGGTGAAAGGAGAATCGTGAAACGTGAGACGTGAGACGTGAAAGGGGGATTTTCTGTTTTTTCTGGAGGAGTCCTTATGGATCCAGTTTTTCGTTTCACCTTTCACATCTCACGATTCCTCGTCCTGCCCATCCGTTCATCCTAAAAAATCCTACCTGCGCTTTTGCTTTACCCGCTGTTTGGCTATCTTACGGGCATGAAAACCAAAACCAACTTTTCGCGATACGGCCGTATCAGGTATATGGCATCGCTTTTTGTTACAGCTGCAATGTTCACCACTTCTGTGGCCATTGCCCAGCGCCCCGGCGGTGGACCACCTCAATCTATCAAAGATGCAACTGTTGATGCCATTGTAAAGGAAGGAACAGAGAATTCGCAATTAGAAAAACTGGCGCATGAATTAATGGATGGTATTGGCCCTCGTTTGGTGGGTAGTCCAAAGATGAAACAGGCCAATGACTGGGCTGTAGCCAAATATACCGGATGGGGTATCACTGCCCGCAATGAAAAATGGGGTGAATGGCGTGGATGGGACCGTGGTATTACTCATATTGATATGGTAGCTCCCTGGACCAAATCGCTGGAGGGTACACAACTGGCCTGGAGCCCAAGTACAGGAGGAAAAGCTGTAACAGGAGAAACAATTATCGTTCCAGACCTGGCAGACTCTATTGCTTTTCAGCAATGGCTACCTTCCGTAAAAGGAAAATTTGTATTGGTGTCTATGCCACAGCCTACTGGCCGTCCTGATTATAACTGGGATGAGTTTGGTACCAAAGAGTCGATCGAGAAGATGAAAAAACAAAGAACAGAACAGACTCAGGCCTGGACAAAAAGAATTGCAAAAACTGGTTATAATGCGCGCACGTTGGCGATTGCCCTCGAAAATGCTGGTGCAGTTGGCCTGGTACAGTGTTATTGGTCGAATGGTTTTGGCGTGAATAAAATTTTCAGTGCCAACACCAAAAAAACACCAACTGTTGATTTGGCTGTAGAAGACTATGGTTTG
Source organism: Chitinophaga pinensis (assembly GCA_943372605.1). Classification (GTDB taxonomy): domain Bacteria; phylum Bacteroidota; class Bacteroidia; order Chitinophagales; family Chitinophagaceae; genus Sediminibacterium; species Sediminibacterium pinensis_H. The sequence continues at coordinate 223,264 of CALRZI010000001.1, forward strand.
TTATTCCGTTTAACAGAATCAGGTAGTAAACCACAGATCAGTGTTCGTGCGGATTCTAAAGAAACCGGTGTACAACCAACTTTTAATACCATTGCTGAAATCAAAGGATCAGAAAAGCCGGATGAGTATGTAATCTTATCTGCACACTTCGATTCATGGGATGGAGGAACAGGAGCAACCGATAATGGAACCGGTACTTTAACCATGATGGAAGCCATGCGTATCCTGAAAAAAATATTACCCAATCCTAAAAGAAGCATTCTGGTAGGTCATTGGGGAAGTGAGGAGCAGGGTTTGAATGGCTCACGTGCATTTGTGGAAGATCATCCTGAAATTGTAAACAATATGCAGGCTTTGTTTAATCAGGATAATGGAACAGGTCGTGTAAGTAATATTTCTGGTCAGGGTTTCCTTCATTCATATGAATATATCAACCGCTGGTTGTCGAGAGTACCAGGAGATATTCGTCAGCATATCACCACCAATTTCCCAGGATCACCAGGTGGTGGTGGATCAGATTTTGCTTCTTTTCTGGCTGCAGGTGCACCGGCATTTTCGCTGAGTTCATTAGGATGGTCTTATGGTAACTATACATGGCACACCAACCGCGATACTTATGATAAGATTGTGTTTGATGATGTGCGTAACAATGCCATCTTAACGGCTATTCTGGCATATATGGCAAGCGAAGACAGTTCAAAAACTTCTCGTGAGAAAAGTGTATTACCGATTAATCCCAGAACCGGTAAGCCGGGGGAATGGCCCAACCCTACAAAAGCTACACGTAAGGGTGGTTTGAATTAATCGATTTTTTCAAGAAATAGCACAGGCCCCAATAGCACTACAACGTGCATTGGGGCCTATGTATTTTCAACCGATTTTATATGTAGTAATACCCCTACTTCCTGTATACGTGTTTCTACCTTTTTTAAAAGGGAACTGTTATTCCCCAGAGCATCTGTACAAACGTTCTTTGTTATAGAAATCAGTCATACTGGTTGACTGGTGGAAGGTTTAAAATCCAATATCCCCTAATAGCTTCACTTTGAAGAGGGATTGATAACCTAAAACAAAGTATATGTTCAGGAAAGTAATGGTTGTTAATGATGATGAGATTTCGCTGTTTGTATCAAGTAAAATGATTGGTAAAACAGGATTCGCAGAGGAAGTGATTACAGCAGGTAACGGGTTGAAAGCACTGCAGGTATTTGATAGCTTTTTACTCAACAGTAAAGGACCATTGGATGTGCCTGAACTGGTATTCCTAGATCTTCATATGCCCGTAATGGACGGATGGGAGTTCATGGAAGTCTTTGCTGAGAAGTATGCCTATATTTTTCCTTCTGTTCGATTTGTAATTTTATCCTCATCCATTGATCCGGATGATATACAAAAACTCAAACGTTTTTCAGCAGTAATAGAACTTATTCGCAATCCACTGAGTTTTGAAATACTCACAAAACTGAAAGAAAAATTTGCCCAGATAGATTTCCGTTTTCCCCCAATTGGTCAGCTTGCAGGAGCGCCAGGGCAGATGATTGCGTGAGGAAGCGAATAGTGAGTAGTCAGTAGTGAGCTGTAAAGACATACTCACTGCTGACTACTCACTCCTCACTATTCCGGACAATCCAACTTACTAATAACTTTCTTCTTATTAAACGGATGAATACTTAGCATCAGGTAACCACCTCCGCTAAGATTTTTAATTTGTTTTGCCCATTGCAGATTATGAATACCCAACACGAGTGGTCCTGCCTTTAATGCGGCACCAATATGAAACTGTCCCTGACTATTGTATTGAATCGGTAAATAAAAACCCCAGTTAAGGGTTTCCCATCTTGGAGTAACAGTTAATAAATTAATTTCTCTTGTAAGGAGCTTTTTATAACCCGATGTTCCATGCAGGTTAATACTCAGATCGGCATTTACATAAAGGTTATTGCCAAACGAACGATCTACATTGATCACCAGTCTTGTTGGACTTCCAATCTTGAACTTTTTATTTACACTATCTGCACTGGTAAAAACGGTAGCGAGAGAATCGCGGAGATCGCGGCCACTTTGTATGTTCATGAATTTCTGATCCATCGTAATATCTGTAATGTTCGGATCAATGTTTCTGAACTGTGAACTGAATTCGCTCGATTTATATCGGTTGGCACCAATATCCATCAGTGAAACACCAATTTTCCATTGGTAATTCAATGCATTATTTTGCTGATAAGTGTTGGTTGATTCTCCATACAATAAATATTCAACACCCAGGCTGAGTCCGAAATTGGTTACTGTATTTTTCAAAAAATCTTTTGCAGAAGAAGATGTTCCTGATGATGTTTCATCATAATTTGATGAATAACCAAATGAACCACCTCCTGTAACAAAAGTATAAACAGTATCAGTAGAAGTCTTTGATTCGAGATAGCTCATCTTGCTGATGCGGCCATACGCTGCAGAAATATTTTTCATTACCTGCAAGGTTATACCTCCTGTGAGTTTACTATTATGGTTCTCACTCAACACACGCGAATAATTGAAATCGCCCTCCAGCCAACCTGAATGTGTAACAAAACCTTCGAGATAAGCGGTAGTTCTGTTTTGAACAATAAAGTCATGAATACTATAAATAGAATCACTGGCAAATATGGGTCCGGTGCGGGCGTGGTTATAACTTCTCGCCCTCAGATTAAATGCAAAAGCATGTTTGTTATTGGGTTTATATGAAAAGTTGAGCAAACTGATATCAACATTATTGTGTAAAAACCTGCTCAGAGAACCTCCATTTAGCAATACCGAATCATTGCGCATAAAAAGAGAATTGGTGCTTAGCCGGGCTTGTGTGGTAAAAAGGGTCAGGTCCCATTTATAGGCAGAATTAATGGAAGAAGCAGGGTTGTTTTTAATACTGGTACTTCCTGCATATGCAGAACCATAGGTTGACTGATAGCTTTGTGCACCCAGTTGCTTTAGGCAAATAAAAAGGGCGAGGCAGGTAATCAGGGTTTTATTCATAACGCTAACAGATACCTTTTGGGTTTGGCCTGTTGCTTTATAATGATTTACAGGCTGTTAAACAGTTGGTAAAAAGGTTTCAGGAGCAAGTTAGCAAGGCCTACCGGGAATGAAAAAAATTATTACACAGGCGAAGGATTTTGTAGGTTGAGCCGTCTAATTACCTAATTGAACCCTGTTTGAACCAAGAAGACCTGATTTTGCAACTAAAAGCCGGTAACGAGCAGGCTTTCCGCCTGTTGGTGGAAAGCTGCCAGGATATGGTCTATAATACCGTTCTGGGTATTGTGCAGGATATGCAGGAAGCAGAAGACGTGGCGCAGGAAGTCTTTATACAGGTGTACAGGTCAATCGGAACCTTTAGGGGTGAAGCCAAGCTGACCACCTGGCTCTATCGTATTGCCATTACCAAGGCACTCGACTGGCAAAGAAAAAAGCAACTGAGAAAGGGAGTTAATGCGGTGGCAGCCTGGATTGGACTTGGTGAGCCTGCTAACGAGCCGGTGCATTTTTACCACCCAGGGGTACAACTGGAGCAGAAAGAAAAAGCTGCTTCGGTTTTTAAAGCGATTCAGTCGCTGCCAGAAAACCAGCGAGTATGTTTTCTTCTGCTGAAAACAGAAGGACTTAGCTATGAAGAAGTAGCTGAAATATTACAGTTAAGTATTAAAGCAGTAGAGTCTTTAATGCACAGAGCGAGAGAGAACCTGCGAAAAAAACTGGAGTCAACACAACATTAATTCACCTGTTTATATTCAATACATCATATGCATAGCGATCATCAACATACCAATGATTTCTTAAACAGCCTTAACAAAATGGAAAGGGCAAAAGCCCCTGATTTTTTTCAGACAAGACTGATGGTGAGACTTGACAAAGAACTGTTACCGCAAAATGTTCCGGTATGGCAACGGATGCTTAAGCCCTTGCCAGTATTGGCTTTGTTAGGTTGCCTCGTGGTACTTAATCTTTTTACACTGGGCGATATATTTTTTAATAAAAATTTACCGGCACAGAAAGAAGAAGCAAGTATGGCAGGTTTTATGAATGAATATAACCTGAGCAGTTCAGTTGACATCAATAACTAAAATCGATCTGTGATGAACTTTATTACAAAAAACAAATGGATGGCAGTAGCAATTGTTATACTGATCTTACTCAATATAACAACACTCACTGTTTTCTGGTGGACCAAAAAAGGAAATCAACAGGAGGAAAGACCACCGCAAGGAGGTGCCATCGCTTTTTTAGTAAAAGAATTAAAGCTGGATAGCGTTCAGCAACAACAACTATTGATTTTCAGAGATGAACATCGTTCGGCAACGCGGGAAACCAGGAAGAAGAACAGGGAGGCTAAAGAAGTTTTTTTTAGCTTATTAGAGAAGGAAGGGATTAGTGAGACAGAAATTAATGAAGCTGCTACCCTTTCAGCAAAATATGATGCAGAGTTAGCAAAAATCACATTCGATCATTTTAAAAAAATCAGGTCAATATGTACTACCGAACAACAAAAAAAATTCGATGAAATTATCCATGAAGTCTTACGCATGTTAGCCGGTCCCCAAGGGCCGCCACCACCAAGAGATGGACATCCATCTGGCCCGCATCTGGGTGGTCCACCACCACATGAAAGACCAGAGTACGAAAAATAATTTTAAAACAGCGAAGGTTTTTGTAGAACTGTGCATCTAATTAGAAAAAGCTGTTATGAAATATGTAATGCTGAAAACAACCTGCCTGCTGATTGCAGGAGCAACACTGGTTCTTTCCTGTAAAAAAGATACTGCAGGTTCTGGTACAGGAAGTACTACAACAGTGCCTGAAGTGTTTAAGAAATTCAATACATCGGTAACCATATCTGTAGAAGGTAATTTTATTGTATTAAAGAGTACAGGTATACCGGATCATAAAAGTCCTTATTTCGCAACAACAAATGCACAGTATGAAGCGTATAATGGAACCAATCCTAATTATTCAAAGAATCCGAACAGCATACAGTCGCAGAGTTATGTATTTAAAATACCAATCAATCCTGTAAAAGCAACTTCAGCAGTTGCTACTTCATTAGGCCCAATGGGTATTTCAATAAATGGTGTTCCGTTATTTAATCAGTATGCTGCAGGTAATGCCCCACTTACCAATGAGATCAACAGTTTTGATCAATACAATGGTCATCCACAACAAACAGGACAATATCATTACCATGTGGAACCACTTTTTATAACGGCTCAGAAAGGACGTAATGCGTTGATTGGTTTTTTGCTTGATGGGTTTCCTGTATATGGACCGATGGAGAATGGATCAGTTTTAACAAGTAGCCAGCTAGATGCATACCATGGTCATTTTGCAGTAACTGCGGATTATCCCAACGGTATTTATCACTATCACATTACAGCAGATGCGCCATATATAAACGGCAACGGTTTTTATGGAACACCTGGTACAGTAACTCAATAAAATATAATCATTGGTATGAAGAAAATAATTTTGTTAACCCTTGGACTGATGGCTACTTGCGCTATGCTATATGCACAACCAGCAGGTGGGCCGCCCAAGCCTCCTTCGGCTGAAGAGCGGTTAAAACGCGTGAATGAAAAACTTAAAAACGAATTACAGTTGTCGGCCAAACAACAAGCTGTAGTGAATGAGGCATTTAAATCATTCTTCAAAGAAGCTGATAAATTACGCCCGCAATCGCCCCCACCTCCGCCGCCGCCCGATAGGGCAAAGATTGAACCATTAGCGCAAAAGCGTGATGCTTCAATTAAAACTGTTTTAACCGAAGCTCAATACAAGAAATATATCGAGATAGAAAAAACACTTAGGCCACAAGTCCCTCCGGGTGCACCTAAGCCTCCAAAGCAGTAATTATGATCATCAGGTGTATTATAGTATTTTCAATCATCTTGTTAGAGGCATGTAGTAGTAAAAAAGCTCCTGAGGAAAAATTGCCCTACTATATTACTGCTGATTTTACCCCGCACTGGTTAAGTGAAAAAGAGTTACAGGAACCTGTTCACCAGATATCATCTTTTTCGTTTATCAATCAATCTGGCGAAACAATAACAGAACAAACTGTTCAGGGTAAGATTTATGTGGCGAATTTTTTCTTTACCAATTGTCCGGGTATCTGTAAAAGACTCACCAATAATATTTCACTAGTGCAGGATGCTTACAAGGGGAATAAAGAAGTGTTGATTCTTTCGCATTCTGTTACGCCTGAAACTGATAGTGTGTCAAGGTTGTATCAGTATGCACAGCAATACAAAATCAATCAGCAGCAATGGCATTTGCTTACGGGAAAGCGAAGTGATCTCTACACAATTGCACGTAAATCTTATTTCGCTGACGAAGATCTCGGAACAGTTCAGCCGGAGAATGATTTTTTACACACGGAAAACGTATTGTTGATTGATAAGCAAAGAAGGATACGAGGTGTGTACAAAGGCACGTCAGAAGCTGAGATGAAAAATTTAATTGCCGATATTAAACGCTTGCAGGAAGAAGAATGAAGTGGTATATAGTTATATCTACGTTTCTAATGATTGCTTGTGTAAGTGATCAGCCGCTTGCTGTGCAAGAGCGTGTAGCTCCGGTTATTCCGCCGCTTGGTATTATGGCAGAAGATGCCAAATTAAAATTAGTGAATGGGATTTGGTATTATGCCGACACCATGTTTAGCGGACATGTGCATGCATTTCATGAAAATGGGAATATGCAAAGGATGCAGGGTTATTATAAAGGAAAGGAAGAGGGGTTATTGGTAACCTGGTTTCCGGATGGGCAAAAAGAATCGGAAAGATATTTTGCAGCAGGAGAGAAGGAAGGCGTGCATAAGGGCTGGTGGGAAAACGGGAAATTGCGTTTTGAATATCATTTCTCAAATGGACAATATGATGGAGATTTCAGGGAGTGGTCGGTAAATGGTACGATAGCGAAGCATATTGAATACAAAGATGGAAATGAAATAAGGGGGAAAGCCTGGCGCGAAAATGGCAAAATATACATGAGTTTTGAAATGAAGGGTTCGAGGCGTTATGGACTGATGAATGCCAAGCCCTGTTATACACTTCGGAATGAAAAAGGTGAATACATTGAAATGGCTCCAAACAAAAGTCCCCTGTAGAAACAGGGGACGTCTTCGATTGCTTGCCATATAAGAAAAAAGATAGATCGTATTTGTTCTTTCACCCAGATCCTTACCTCTCTCACTTGTTGAAACAAAAATAAGGGAATTTCTATTTCAAAGTTTATTTTTTTATAATTAATATGTTTTTATAAATTTTATAATAAAAAAGTAATAATTGTCCAATAAAATAAAACATAGTATAATTAATAATATAAAAATAATAAAGGTCAATCTTTCTCAAGATTGACCTTTATTTATATGGTAATCAGTTTATTGTCTACCTGGATAAACCTTTAATGCAGCTTCCAGGCAATCCATGGCCGAATTAATGTCATTTAAATTTAATACGTATGCCAGCCTTACTTCCTGTTTACCTAAACCGGGTGTTCCATAGAAACCGGTGGCTGGTGCCAGCATGACGGTTTGTTGCTGATGGTCGAAACTTTCGAGCAGCCATTGGCAGAAAACATCGGCATCATCGATCGGTAATTTGGCAATGGCATAAAAAGCACCACCCGGGTTTGGGCAGAAAACACCTTCCATTGCATTCAATCTCTCTACCAATAAATCTCTGCGGGAACGGTATTCGGCTTTTGTAGTATTAAAATAATCGGCTGGCAGGTCAATAGCAGCTTCACCGGCAATTTGTGCAAAACTGGGCGGACTAAGTCTGGCCTGGGCAAATTTCATGGCAGCATCCAATACAGATTGATTTCGCGTAATAAATGCACCGATTCTGCCACCACAGGCACTGTATCTTTTGCTGATGGTATCCATGATGATTACATGGTCATCAACGCCTTTCAAGTGAAGGGCACTTACCTGGTGACCATCATAGCAAAACTCTCTGTAAGCCTCATCTGAAAAAAGATAGAGATTGTGGCGAAGGATGATATCTTTTAATTGTTCCATCTCTTCTGCACTGTATAAATAACCGGTGGGGTTATTAGGGTTGCAGATAACAATGGCTTTTGTACGGGCTGTTATTTTTTTCTCGAACTCTTCAATAGGTGGTAAAGCAAAACCATTTTCAATATGTGAAGTAACGGGCACCACGTTTACACCTGCCGCAACGGCAAAACCATTGTAATTGGCGTAAAAAGGTTCGGGTATAATTACTTCATCACCAGCATCGAGACAGGCCATAAAACCGAAAAGAATGGCTTCACTGCCCCCGGTAGTAATGATGATCTGCTGGTGATTGACATCAATTCCTACAGACTGGTAATAACCCACGAGTTTTTTTCTGTAGCTCTCATTACCCGCACTATGGCTGTATTCTAGCACTTTAAAGTCGCTGTTACGCACGGCATCCAATACCATTTTCGGAGTTTCAATATCGGGCTGACCTATATTCAGGTGGTACACTTTGGTGCCTTTCTTTTTTGCAGCTTCTGCATAAGGGACCAGTTTTCTTATGGGGGAAGCAGGCATGGCCTGTCCGCGTTGACTAATGGCTAACATGCCGCAAAGATAGGGTGTGTTGTATTGCTCCAAAACAAAAGCGGTTCCAAAAAGGAACCGCTTAACATAAATATCAACTATCAATCAGGGTATGGAAACTATTTTGCTTTTGGTTTTGCAGCTACCACTTCACCTTCAATGGTTAAAACTACAGGGTCGTTAATACCTGCAAACTTAACTGTTACACGTTTGCTGAATGCACCCATGGCCGCAGCATTATAAGTAACTTTTATAGTGCTTGATTTTCCTTTCAGCAGAGGCGCTTTATCGTATTCCGGAGTGGTACATCCGCATTCTGCACTTGCAAACTCAACTACCAACGGTTTTGCACCATTGTTGGTGTAAGTGAAAATATGCGTTACAGGCTTGTTCTGTTCAATTTTACCAAATTTGTAAGATCCCTCTGCAAATTTAATGTCCTGCTGAGCCACAACACTAACCGTAGAAATCAGTCCAATAATGGCCAGAAATAAAAACTTCTTCATATGATGTTTATTTATTTTTCTATTCAAAGGTACAACGAAACTAAATTAAGGGATTTTTCAGAGGCTTAAAATTTTATTAGAGCCTGACTTGGATTTACAGGATAAACCCGGATTTGCAGGATAGATTGCTAATTTCATGCCGGATTTATCCTGAATCCACAATTTTTCCTGAAAACTAATTTCCGTTAGTCCATTCCATTGGTAATGCTATTTTTGTCGCATGGAATCAACTTCTACTTTGAGTTATAAAAACGACATGTTGTCGTTCGACGGGTTCAGGAATGCTGTGATTGAGGACTACCGTATGGCCGTAATCAGCAGGGAAGTAAGTCTGTTGGGACGTCGTGAAGTATTAACCGGAAAGGCCAAATTTGGCATTTTTGGCGACGGAAAAGAAGTGGCACAGATTGCCATGGCCAAGTTTTTTCAACCCGGTGATTTCAGAAGTGGATACTATCGTGACCAGACTTTTATGTTTGCTTCCGGGCTGGCAAGTGTGGAACAATATTTTGCACAGTTATACGCCGATCCCGATCCAAAAAATGAACCTTTTAGTTCGGGTCGCCAGATGAATGCGCATTTTTCTACTCGTTTTGTAGATGAACATGGTAACTGGTTGGATCTCGCTAATCGAAAAAATATTTCTTCTGATATAGCTCCTACTGCCGGACAAATGCCGCGTGGTTTAGGACTTGCTTTTGCTTCACGTTGTTTCAGGGCCAGTAAACACCAGGATCAGCTGGAGCATTTAAGTCATAATGGAAATGAAATTTGTTTCACCACCATCGGCGATGCCAGTACCAGTGAGGGACATTTCTGGGAAACCATTAACGCCGCCGGTGTGTTGCAAGTGCCATTGGCAGTATTTGTCTGGGATGATGGTTATGGAATTTCTGTTCCTAAAAATTTCCAGACCACCAAAGGATCAATTTCTTCTGCACTGAAAGGATTTCAGAAACAGGCCGATACTAATGGTATTCATATTTACAAAGTAAAAGCCTGGGATTATGCAGGTATGTGTGAAGTGTTTGAAGAAGCATTACAGAAAGTAAGAGAAACACATGAACCTGCATTGTTTCATGTAGAAGAAGTTACACAACCACAAGGACATTCAACAAGCGGTAGCCATGAACGCTACAAAACACCTGAGCGATTGGAGTGGGAGAAAGAATGGGATTGTTTAAAGAAGATGAAAGAATGGATGCTTGAAAATGGATTGGCATCTGCTGATGAATTGGCTACTGTTGAAGCTGAAGCAAAAGAAACAGTGAAAGAAGGCCGGAACATGGCCTGGGAAAAATATATCGCGCCGATTAAAACACAGGCGGTAAGAGCAAGTGAACTGATTCGCCAGTCGATGGTGAATGATATTGATAAATACAACCAGTTACAGCAAATGGCCAATGAACTGGCCAATAATAAAGAACCACTTCGCCGCGATGTGTTGCGTAGCATTGCACAGGCAGTTGAAGTAGCGCCTTCTTCTCCATCAGTAGCAGACCTTAATGCATTGAGACAGGATTTGCTGGATGAAAGCAAACAGTTGTATAACAGTCATCTTTATAATGAAGGATCTAAAAGTGCCTTGAAAGTATCTGAGGTAAAACCCCTGATACCATTTGATGCAACAAGTGCTAACGGCTATGAAATTCTGAATAAATATTTCGATGCCTTATTCAACGCGAATGCAAAAGTGTATGCGTTTGGAGAAGATGTAGGATATATTGGTGATGTAAATCAGGGCTTTGCAGGCTTGCAGGAAAAACATGGTAAGGACAGAATTCTTGATACAGGTATCCGCGAATTAACCATCGTTGGACAAGCCATTGGAATGGCATTGCGTGGATTGAGGCCAATTGCGGAAATACAATACCTCGATTATTTATTATATGGATTGCAGCCTTTGAGTGATGATGTATGTACCACTCATTTCAGAACAGGTGGTCAGCAAAGTTGTCCGGTAATCATCCGTACACGTGGTCATCGTTTGGAAGGAATATGGCATAGTGGTTCGCCCATGGGTGTGGTTATTAATGCACTCAGAGGTATGCATGTATGTGTACCGAGAAATATGGTGCAGGCTGTAGGTATGTACAATACATTGTTACAGGCCAATGATCCTGCCATTGTTATTGAATGTTTGAACGGGTACAGGCTAAAAGAAAAAATGCCTGATAATCTATTGGAATATACAGTTCCGTTGGGTGTTCCTGAAATCATCAGAGAAGGTGAAGATGTTACTATTGTTTCTTATGGTTCTACCTTACGTATTATACAGGATGCAGTTGAGCGCTTGGAAAAAGAGGGGATCAGTTGTGAAGTAGTGGATGTGCAAACCTTATTACCATTCGATTTAAATCATATCATCCTTTCTTCACTCACAAAAACCAATCGCATCATTTTTGTTGATGAAGATGTACCCGGTGGTGCAGCGGCATATATGTTCAATAAAGTGATGGAAGAACAGGGTGGTTACAGATGGCTTGATGCAAGTCCGCGCACACTAACTGCCAAAGCACATCGCCCCGGTTATGGAAGTGATGGTGACTATTTTTCCAAACCCAATGCAGAAGACGTGATGGATGCGGTGAGAGCGGTGATGGCGGAGTAAGTAGCTGTAAGCTGCAGGCCTCAAGCCTCAAGTTTTGAGCTACTAGCTGCTAGCCTCTAGCTATTAGATTAAAATGATGATGATCATGTGTTGTTTCGCTTTATGAGCGGCACATGATTTTTTAAGCAAGTAGCTAGAGGCTAGCAGCTAATAGCTAATACCTGATAGCTGCAAACCAAAGGTTATATCAATCATAAAACAATGCTTTTAGCTCAGCCGTAGGCAACCAGCAGGCTTCTTGTTTGCCGAACCATTTGTAGCGGTTGCGGGCAATAAAATCGTAGAAAAAATCGCGGATAAAAAAAGGAACAATCCAGAGCAGGTAAGATAACCATTTCCATCCGCCGTTCATTTGCCGCATTACTCTTATAGCGGCGGTTGATTTGGAATAGAGTTTGCCATCCTGAAATAAACTAAAACTGTTAAACTGATCGGCGGGCAAATGAAAATGTTGTAACACTTCCTGGCCCAATTTGCCCTGCAAAGAAGCATAACGAAATTTCCGTTCGGAATCGTGTTTAATAACTTTCTGAACACTGCTGTTACAAAGATTACATACCCCATCGAAGAGAATTACGGGATGCTGTATGGTTTGCAGTGTATGCATAGGCGAATTTACAAAAAAGCTGCTAGCTGCCAGCCACTAGCTTCTAGTTGAAATATAGGATGTACTGTAAAATAAAAACGGTTTGTTACTGTGTAAGCAGTAGCAAACCGTTTTTTAAGCTAGAAGCTAGTGGCTGGCAGCTAGCAGCTACTACCCTCCTCTTAGCCCATATTATGAAACACTTTATTCACATCTTCATCCTGCTCCAGTTTTTCAATCAGCTTACTTACATCTTCGGCCTGTTCGTCGGTTACGGGAACGGTGGTTGTGGGAATCCATTCCAGTTCGGCGCTGATGGGGGTAAGTCCTTTATCTTCCAGTGCTTTTTGCAGGTTGCCAAAATCTACAAAAGCGCAACGTAAAACAATAATCGGGTTGCCGTTATCATCGTTGCTTTCACCCAGTTCTTCCAAACCAAAATCAATCAGTTCCAGTTCGAGATCGTCAATGCTCAATCCTTCGGGTTTGAGTTTGAATACGCCCATTTTTTTAAACTGAAAACTTACGCTGCCACTATTACCCAATGCACCGTTTCCTTTGTTGAAATGGCTTTTTACGTTGGCAACGGTTCTTACATGGTTATCGGTAGCTGTTTCTACGAGCAGGGCAACACCATGAGGTGCATATCCTTCGTATAAAATTTCTTCGTAGTTGGAAGTATCCTTACCCTGTGCACGTTTGATAGCTGCTTCCACACGATCTTTGGGCATACCCACACTTCTGGCATTCTGAAAACAACGACGGAGGGCCGGGTTGGTGGCCGGGTCGGGACCGCCGGCTTTTACTGCGATCACAATTTCTTTACCAACACGGGTAAACTGTTTGGCCATCCTGTCCCAGCGGGCAAACATGGTGGCTTTACGTACTTCAAAAATCCTTCCCATAATAAATGTTTAAATGAACGGGTTGCAAAAATAAGCCTATTGATCATAAAAAAACCCGCTACTTGAGCGGGTTTTAGAATAGTATGACTTCGTTCTATGATTGTTTACGGAGTTTACTGTTGTTTTTGCTGTACAGGAAGTACACTACCAGACCCAATGCCATCCATGCGAATGCCACTTTCAGGGTTTGTGCATCCAGTGCCACGATCATTCCTAAGCAAACCACCGCACCCAGTATGGGTACGAGAGGTACCAATGGGGTTTTAAATGGTCGCTCGATATCTGGTGATTTCATACGAAGAATCCAAACACCAATACTTACCAGAACAAAGGCAAACAAGGTACCAAAACTGGTAAGGTCACCGGCAACGTGTCCGGGAACAAAAGCAGCAAACAGACCTACAAATACAAACAGTATCCAGTTGGCTTTGTAGGGTGTTTTGAATTTAGGATGTAATACACCAAATGCTTTTGGAATCAGACCATCATTACTCATGGTATAGAAGATACGGCTTTGCCCCATCAACATCACCAGGATTACAGATGAGAAACCGGCGAGGATGGCCACTGTTACAGCGGTTGACAGCCATGCGTATTTCGTCATATAGGTAGAGATGGCATAAGCAACAGATGCTTCACGTCCTTTCTCCGGATCAACAAATTCCTGCCAGTTGGCAACACCTGTTAGTACGTGTCCGAACAGGATGTACAGAATAGTACAAACCACCAGTGAACCTAAAATACCGATAGGCATATCGCGTTTAGGATTTTTGGCTTCCTGTGCGGCAGTACTTACTGCATCAAAACCAATAAAGGCAAAGAATACAATAGCAGCACCACCAAGAACGCCACCCCATCCATGTTTGAAGGCACCTGAATAGTCGGCAATTACTTTACCGGCACTATCGGTAACTGCAGCCGTACCTTCTGGAATCATGTAAGGAGTATGGTTTTCGGGGCGGATATATTGCCAGCCAAGTACAATAAAGAGTATAACGATTGCTACTTTAATAAATACGATAACAGCATTTACCATGGCAGACTCCTGTGTACCCTTAATCAGTAATAAAGTGAGTAACAAAAGAATAACCAATGCAGGTGCATTTACAATTCCTTTATGTAATACCCCAGCAGAGTCGGTAAAACTCTCGAAGGGGCTATGCGACCATTCATAGGGTATACCTCCATCCAATAGTTTATTGAGGTATTCACTCCATGCAATGGAAACGGTGGCAGCACCGAGCGCATATTCCATAATAAGGGCCCAACCTATGATCCATGCAACCAGTTCACCCATGGTTACATAACTGTAAGCATAAGCACTACCTGCAATAGGGATCATGGCAGCAAATTCTGCATAACATAAACCTGCAAAGGCGCAACCAATGGCTGCAACAATAAATGAAATGGTTACAGCAGGACCAGCGGCCTGTCCGGCAGCAGCGGCTGTTCTTACAAACAATCCGGCTCCAATAATGGCACCAATACCAAGGGCTATCAGGTTACCGGCGCCGAGGGTACGTTTTAATCCTTTATCGCCCTCATCGGCTTGTGCCAGTAATTGGCCCAATGGTTTCTTTACAAATAAACTCATAGTACAGTTTGGTTAAGTTTCTGAATAGAAAAGTTTTGGCAAAATAGGTATTTATTGCTTTCAGCCCCCAAAACTTTTAAGAATCGGTGATTTGCGCCTCAAGGCAGGCCATTTAAACATAAATACTATATTGCGGCACTAATAGGGCCCCAATGAAAAAATCGAACAGGCTTACCTTATATATAGTGGTAGCGATGATTGCAGGCGTAATACTTGGCTATTTTGTACATGAGAACGCCGCACCCGAAATCATTCAGTCTTTCTCCAAAAACCTGAAACTTTTAACCACTATTTTCCTGCGACTGGTGCAGATGATTATTGCGCCGCTGGTATTCTCAACGCTGGTGGTAGGTATTGCCAAACTGGGCGATTTGAAAACCGTGGGCCGGGTAGGAGGTAAAGCATTATTGTGGTTTGTATCTGCATCGCTTGTGAGTTTATTACTGGGTATGTTACTGGTAAACCTGTTCCAGCCGGGTAAGGGAATTGACCTGAGTAATGCTGATATTACCGGTGCACAGGATCTGGTTGGAAAAACACAGGAATTCAGCATACAGAAATTTGTGGAGCATGTGTTTCCAAAGAGTGTAATTGAAGCCATGGCCACCAATGAAATCTTGCAACTGGTGGTATTCAGTATCTTTTTCGGCGTAGCCACTGCAGCAATGGGTGAGAAAGCAAAGATTGTAGTGAAGGGGTTGGATGCTGTTGCCCATGTGATCCTGAAAATGGTGGGTTATGTAATGAACTTTGCACCCATCGGTGTATTTGGAGCCATCGCCGCAGTAATTGCCACCAAAGGATTGGATGTATTTGTTTTTTATGGTAAATACCTCTTGTATTTTCTGATGGGTATTGCTGCTTTATGGGCAATCTTATTAACCGTAGGTTTTATCATTTTAGGAAAGCGTTTACCCGATTTGTTGCGCCGCATATTTCCTCCACTTATTATTGCATTCAGTACCACCAGTAGTGAAGCCGTGTTTCCCAAACTCACTGAAGAACTGGAACGTTTTGGTTGTAAGGATAAAATTGTGTCGTTCATATTGCCACTGGGTTATTCCTTTAACCTCGATGGGAGTATGATGTATATGACATTCGCCAGTATTGCCATTGCACAGGCATATGGCATACAACTCGATCTGGGTACACAGCTCACCATGCTTATTGTACTCATGTTAACCAGCAAAGGAATTGCAGGCGTACCACGTGCATCGCTGGTAGTGGTAACTGCCACCTGTGCTATGTTTAATATACCACCGGAAGGTATTGCATTGATCTTGCCGATAGATCATTTCTGTGATATGTTCCGAACCGCTACCAATGTGGTAGGTAATGCACTTGCAACCAGTGTGGTAAGCAAATGGGAAGGTGCACTGGATGAACCAACCGATATTTCAATGAACGCTTAAGATCATTCTTACATGCTACAATTATTGTTATCCGATTTTCACTGGAGCCAGTTATTACAACCACAGTTTTACATTGAACATGGAGGTTTATGGTTGATACTTTTTGTGGTATTTGCAGAAACCGGGTTGTTTGTAGGTTTCTTTTTACCGGGCGATAGCCTGCTTTTTGTAGCAGGTATTTATAGTTCTAATCTTGCCAATGAGTTTATTCCTACCGGAAATGAATACCTCGATTTATTAATGCTGATGCTACTCATTTCAGCCGCAGGTATTGCCGGAAACACAGTAGGGTACTGGTTCGGAAGAAAAGTAGGTCCGGCTATGTACAACTGGAAAGAAAATATTTTATTCAAACGCAAATACCTGGAACAGGCGCATGAGTTTTATGAAAAACATGGAGGAGGTGCCATCATCATCGCCCGTTTTATTCCCATTGTAAGAACATTTGCCCCCATTGTTGCAGGCATTGTATCAATGGATAGAAAGAAATTTGTGTTCTTCAATATTGTGGGATGTGTGGCCTGGGTTTTCAGCATGTTGTTTGCCGGACATTTTCTCCAGAAATGGATACTCAAAGAATTTGGTTTTGATCTGAAAGATCACCTGGAAGTAATTGTAATAGGTATTGTACTGGTAACAACTGCGCCGGTACTCATCAAACTGTTCTCCGGAAAAAAGAAAAATAAAAACGAAGCATAACAAAAATACTCTCGGCCTTCCGGTCTCCCGGACTCGTCGACTAACCCACCAAACCTGCTTGCCATGACCGAAAAAAAATACGATATTTTTTCTTTGCCCGTTATCGTTGCTGCATTGGGTTATTTTGTCGACATCTACGATCTCCTGCTTTTCACCATTGTAAAGAAACCCAGTATGATGGGTGTGGGTTCAACCGACGCTACGATGTTGGTAGACAGCACCCGTGTTATCAACTGGCAGATGACGGGTTTATTATTGGGAGGAATTTTATGGGGTGTTTTGGCAGATAAAAAAGGAAGACTGAGTGTATTGTTTGGTTCCATCATTTTATATTCTATCGCCAATTTTGCAACAGGGTTTGTTCAGACTGTTGATCAGTATGCAGCTTGTCGTTTTGTTGGTGGACTCGGATTAGCAGGTGAACTCGGTGCAGGTATTACCCTGGTGAGTGAATTGTTACCAAAGAATAAAAGAGGATTGGGAACTTCTATGGTAGCAGGTATTGGATTGAGTGGTGCAGTGGCAGCCTACTTTACGTATCAGTTTACAGACGACTGGAGACTCTGTTATAAAATTGGAGGGATACTGGGAATCGGGTTGCTCTTGTTGCGCGTAAGTGTAGCCGAATCCGGCATGTTCAATCAGGCAAAAGAACAGAAAGTAGCAAGAGGCAATTTCTTCATGTTATTTAATAATGGCAAACGCTTAAAAAAATATGTATTCGCTATTTTAATCGGATTGCCCACCTGGTATGTAATCGGAATCCTCGTAAACCAGAGCGATCGTTTTGGTAAAGCCATGTTCGACAGTACAACTATCGACTCTGGTCGTTCCATCATGTTTGCTTATGCAGCCATTGCCATTGGCGATATGCTGGTTGGAGTGGTGAGCCAGTATTTTAAAAGCAGGAAAAAAGCATTGCTCTTATATTATATGCTAACTATAGTTGGATTGCTTCTTTTCTTCAGCAGCTATAATAATTCAGATATATCTATGTACAGCATCTGTGCATTGCTGGGTTTTAGTACCGGATTCTGGGCCATATTTGTAACGATGGGAGCAGAACAATTCGGAACCAATTTAAGAGGAACAGCAGCCACCACCATACCGAACATGGTGCGCGGCGCATTGCCTTTGATTAATATGTTATTCCTCGACCTGTTCCAGAAATCATGGGGTTGGAGCCTCATTAATAGTGGTATTGTAACCGGTATCGTGGTAATGAGTGTTACGCTTATTGCGTACTACTTTACCGAAGAAACTTTCCATAAAGATTTGAATTACGTAGAGGAGTGAGTCCGAAAGTCGGAAGACCGGAAGTCCGAAAGAATATAAGTACACCCTCCGTGTAACTCTGTGCCGTACTCTGTGTAACTCCGTGGTTAACCACAGAGTACGGCACAGAGTTACACGGTGGGTTTGTTTTGGAAAAAACATCTTCCCGACTTTCGGTCTTCCGGACTTTCCGACTAATATTGCATTCATGAAGTTTCTCGTGATCCGCTTTTCTTCTATTGGCGATATTGTGTTAACCACACCAGCTATCCGTTGCCTCAAACAGCAGGTGGAGAACGCAGAAGTTCATTTTCTCACCAAACAATCGATGAAAGCAGTAACAGAAGGCAATCCTTATATCGATCGCTTTCATTATTTCAATAGTAACCTCGATCAACTGATCAAAACTTTACAGGACGAAAAGTTTGATTACATCATCGACCTGCATAAAAATTTCAGAACCTGGCGTATCAAAAAAGCATTGAAGGTGCCGGTACTCTCCTACAACAAAGAAGTAATAGAAAAAGTATTACTCACACGGCTGCACATCAATAAAATGGCGGGCAGGCATATTGTAGAACGTTGTATTGATACGCTCGCCCCATTGGGTGTACAGAATGATGGAAAGGGAATGGATTATTTTATTCCCTCTGATGTGCGGGTGCGTGCAGAAGATTTACCACTTTCGCATAGTGCGGGTTTTGTGGCTATTGTAATTGGTGCTTCTTATTACACCAAAAAAATGCCTGTTTATAAACTGCGTGAACTCTGCAATAAAATACAACATCCTATTGTACTGGTAGGAGGGAAAGAAGATACAACAGAAGGTGAAAAAATTGCAGAGACCGATCCGGTAAAAATTTACAATGCCTGTGGTAAATTCAGCTTGCATGAATCGGCTGATATTATACGTCAATCAAAACTGGTGATCTCACACGATACAGGTATGCAATACATTGCCTGTGCATTGAATAAACCTGTACTCGCCATCTGGGGAGGCACATCTCCTGCATTAGATGTTGAGCCTTATTATGGAACAGAACAATTACAACAACATAACCAGCCAGCCTATCATAATTTTATTGTAAAAGGATTAGCCTGTCAGCCCTGTTCTAATTATGGAACAAAGACATGTCCAAGAGCGCATTTTAAGTGTATGCAGGATCAGGATGTGGATTTGATGGTGAAGGTTGCGGAAGAATATTTGTGAGAGTTTATATCTATTGGGTTATGGTGTAATTACTATTTGTTTGATATAATTCCTTAATAATATGGCAGAGACTTTAAATTTAATTGCATCGCTTAGTGCAGCCGTTTCAGCTATTATAGCTTGTTTCACATTAAGTTCTTTAAAAAAACAAAGAGAAACGACATATAAGCCAGATATAATTCTTGAAAAGTTTAGATTTTATGGGTATTCATTTATAAAAAATGATTTGCCTAACCCTGATGAGTGGTCTGAAATAGATAAAGATAGCGATCACAATTTCCAGCAGTCTAATAATTTTTTAGAACTCAAACTTCATAATATTGGTCTAGGTGCTGCAAAGTATGTTACAGCTTCATTTGATTTTGATGTGATAGAAGCTATTAAGTTGATTAAATCCGAAATGCTTAAGATACCAGAAGAGTTTCGAGTTAATGTTATTATTGATCAAAAAATGCTTGAAATTAATCCGAATTCGAATAGCACACCTTTTGGGAAGAGTATCTTTACTAAACTAAAATACGATCAATTAATAAATCATGTCCTTCCGTCCAATGTAATTAAAGAGCCTTCAAGATTAACTGTATTTCCACACTATTTAAAATTTATATCACTTAGTATCTACTTAATGTACGCCACTTCTAGAACTGCAGATGGTAAAAAATCTTCAATAATGACACTAATTGATCTTCCACCATTGATCTTAAATCTTCGATATTTCGATATAGCTAATCAGACACACTATAAAAAATTTGAGTTGACATTTTCTATGATTACTAGCACACTGAAAAAAGTGGATGGATACTTTAATATTAAAGAACTAACTGATCTTCGTGCTTAAATACTCGCGAAACTTTTCTTTTCTGACAACTCGGTATAGGCAGGACTTTCTTTTTTAACATTGAATCTTAAATGATCTCGCTGTTTATTATCCTAAAATGATTCGCAATCCTTTCCAAAGGATTCCAACGGAGAGAAACCTTCTGACTGCAAGTCGGAAGGTGTGCCGAGAGTAACTCATCAGTTTCTCTTGATCTTGAATATCAAAACATAAAAATCACAGTATAGCGTGATTTTTATGTTTTCTACTCTCTTTTCCCAAATATTGTGTAATAAATCACATTATAGTGTGATTTCATTGATTTTATCATCAAAAACACCTATTTTTAACTCATAAATCACACTATAATGTTATTTACTCATCTCGGCGAAGCCATAAAAGACAGAAGAAAGGAGCTGAACATCACGCAGCATCACCTGGCTGAACTGTCGGGTATTAGTGTGAATACGTTGTATAAGCTGGAGCGAGGGCAGGGAAATCCATCGCTGGAAGTATTAAACAAGCTCGTCGAAGTATTGGGTATGGAATTGAAATTGGAAGTAAAAAAGAACTGAGTAATACATGAGAGCAGCAACCATATATCGCAACGGCATACTGGCAGGAACACTCACCGAAGAAAACCGCCGGCAATATATATTCCGGTACGATGATTATTATTTTAATGATTCCACCAAACCAGCCATCAGCATCACCATACCTAAAAACCAACAGGAACACAGCAGCCCGTTTTTATTTCCGTTTTTCTTCAACCTCTTAAGCGAAGGAGTCAACAGAAAACTACAAAGTACTCAATTACGGATTGATGAGGAAGATGATTTTGGTTTATTGCTGGCAACAGCCCAATACGATACCATCGGTGCAGTAACTGTACAACCTATAACATGAGTTTGAAAACATTGAAATATTGTCCTGGCACATTGGCTGAAGGTTATACTACTTACAGTCCGGGTTGTTTGCGCAATCTGTTCAGGGGAAAAAAAGTAAGTCATCTGCTGCCTTATGTACAACCACAGCAAAGTGAAGAAGTGGCCGGGCAGTTTATAGAAAACCGCAAACGTATATCTATATCGGGAGTACAGGAAAAGTTAAGCCTGCTGCTCGAAAAAAATCTATTGCGTTTAACACAGGAAGGAGAGCAGGGAACCTACCTGCTGAAACCCATTCCAAGAGATTTGAAAAAAGTAGACCAGGTACCGGCAAACGAACACCTAACCATGCAAATAGCCAGGCAGGTATATGGCATACATACTGCAGAAAATGCCATGATTTTTTTTAAAGATGGAACACCAGCCTATATCACCAAACGGTTTGATGTAAAAGAAGGGAAACAAATATCAGGCAATCAGCAGGAGAAATGGGGTAAGGAAGATTTTGCTACGCTGGCAGGTAAAACCAGAGACAATGCAGGTGCTAATTTCAAGTACGAATATAGTTATGAAGAACTGGGTTACCTGGTGAAGCAATATGTTCCGGCATGGCGTGTAGAAATAGAAAAATATTTTTCATTAGTGGTATTCAATTTTCTTTTTTCAAATGGAGATGCACACCTGAAAAATTTTTCGCTGCTCGAATCAACCAAAGGCGATTATCTGTTGAGTCCGGCATATGATTTAATAAACACCCACTTACATGTAGACGATACCGATTTTGCATTGAGTAAAGGTTTGTTTGCAGATGATACGAAAAGCGAAACCTACAAACGTAGCGGACACCCCTGTAAGCAGGATTTTATAACCTTGGCCCAACGAATCGGTGTTACAGCAAGCAGGATAGAAAAAATACTACAGCCATTTTTAGAAAAACAAACTTTTGTGGAAACACTGGTAAGCCGTTCATTTTTAAATGACGCAAATAAAAAAGGTTATTTACAGATGTATTATGCAAAGCGTAATTGCTTACTCATTTAAACCTGTTGCCATTTAATCAATAGAACTTGGATTATCTGGATTTTAGGATTGATTATGATGGATCATAATAATCAATCCTAAAATCTGTGTTCCATTCTCGCCATACAGATCAGAAAATTGCTCAATGGGTATAATTCCGGTTCCAGACAGTAAAACGGGAGAATTTGCGGCTAAATTACTGGGAATAGGTAAAAATTATTTATATTATATTATTATTAATAGTATAATTAATTCATTATTATCATTTAATGTGATACCTGATCTATTCCCGCACTATTTTGTTACATCCTGCACTATTTTGTTGTATCTTGTATCATTCTGTTACATTTTGTAACATTCTGTAACATTTTGAACCTGGCAGGCCATGCAAAGCATTGTATATAATTTTCAGATAAACCTCGACTGGCAGTTGATTTCGCTTATCAGCGAGGTTGATCGGTTTGATGCATCATGGATTGCTGTTGAAAGACGGGAAAAGCAGGGTTTGAAAGAATTAAAGTCTATTGCTACCGTAAGAAGTGTGGGCGCCTCTACGCGGATTGAAGGGTCTAAACTAACAGATGAAGAAGTGGATGTGCTGTTAAAAACGATGGATATATCTAAACTGGAAGACAGAGATATGCAGGAAGTAGTAGGATATTTTGAGGCCCTTGATCTGATATCTGAATCATATAATGATATACAAATAACAGAGGGAGATATTAAAAACCTCCACAACATTTTATTGCGATACAGCACAAAAGACAAATGGCATAAAGGCAATTATAAACAACACAATAATGCTGTTGAAGCAAGATATGCTGATGGCACAGGGCAAGTTATTTTTCAAACAACAGAGCCGGGGTTTGCCACGGAAAATGCAATACATCAGTTAATTGAGTGGTACAATAATGAACAGGCTGTTCACCCGCTAGTAAAATGCGCCATTTTCACCTATGAATTTTTGAGTGTGCATCCTTTTCAGGATGGTAATGGCAGGTTAAGCAGAATCATATCGTCGTTGCTTTTATTGAAAAATGGATATAACTGGATTCAGTACATCAGTTTTGAGCATGAAATAGAAAGCCGGAAACCTGAATATTATCGGGTGCTCAGAAGCTGTCAGGCCCAGCGACCCAATGAAAATATAAGCGATTGGGTGAATTTCTTTTTTAGTGCGCTTAGAAATATCCAGGAGTTGTTAATGCAAAAACTACAGTTGCATGAAGAGGGAATTCAATTACCCCCACGGGAAAAGCTGTTGTTTGAATATATCCAAAACCATCCCGGATGTAAGTCAGGAGAAATTGCAAAATCATTGGGTATGTCAAGAGCCATTGTTATACGAGTGCTTGCTGTTTTATTAGAAAAGAACATAGTTGGAAAATATGGGGAAGGTTCTGGCACCTATTACATGATCAATTGACAATGGATAAAATGGTTTAACATGCAAATTGATAGAACACGGATTATCATGATTGTTATGATCTATCATGATTAATCATAACAATCATGATAATCTGCATTCCAGTAATACTAAAAAAAGGCTCCGAAAAATCCGGAGCCTTTTGCTATATATTCAAAAACCAACTGTTATCCTTTAATACGTTTTGCTTCTGTTTCCAGACCTGTCTGACGCTGACGAGCCGCTTTTACCTGGCTGTTACCAAAGCGCCATGAGAAGGCTAAACGAACGGTACGGCTTTCATTTCTACCACTACCATTGATGAACAATCCTCCAAAATTGCTGGAAGCTGTCCAGGGGTTGGTGAAGAAGATATCTGTAACACTCAGTTTAACAGTACCTTGTTTTTTCAACACCTGTTTTTGAAAACCAAGATCCAATCCGCCCAATGAACGTGTTTTCCAGGTAGCACCCCAAATGCTTGGTCCGCTGAACCATCCGCTTAACTCGGCAGTATAACCACCACCAAGTGTAAATGAATGTTGCATATAAGCGCCAAACATCGGGATATCTGTTTTCACTTCATTCTCACCAATCTTTCCTTTAAACATCTGGTAGTTGTACCAAACATTTGCATAACCATTCCACCACTTAGAAATAGGTAATGGAGAACCAATACTGAAACTCAGGATACGCTGTGTAGCCAGGTTTTTCTGCTGAACGAAAGTTGCATTATTGGTAGTATCTGTTGTTTGAGTAGCAAAATCTTTTACATGACTGTAACCAATAGTGGTATTCAGCATGTATTTAAATGTATGCGATAACTCAATGGTGTTGGTGTACTGCGGACGTAAGAAGGCATTACCTTTTTCGTAAGTCAGTTCATCCAGTTTATTTTCAAACGGATTCAGGTCCTGGTAAGTAGGACGGTCAATCCTTCTGCTGAAAGTAAGGTTCAGCGTATGTTTCTGGTTCACCATCCAGGTTAATGCTGCACTTGGGAAGAAATCAAGATAATTACGTTTAACGGTATTATCGGCCTGTACCACACCATCTGCCCTAGTTAAAACACCTTCGCTGTTTGTTTGCTCCATACGTAAACCTGTTTGCAGGCTCCATTTTGGATTTAACTGGCGCTGGTAGTTTACATAAGCAGCATTTACATTCTCCTTATAAGTAAAGCTGTTACTTCTGCTCAATATTTTTACAGGTGCTCCATTGATATCATTAAAGAAATCAAAAGTATTGGTGGTTTTCACATAAGAAGATTTGGCACCAAAACCCAGTTTGCCTTTCCATTTAGGTTGATCCACATCAACCTTGGCTGTATAAATATCAATATTGGTTGGAGTATAGTTTCTGTTTACCACCTGCGATAAATTATTGCCATTCTGGTCTACATAATAGTTAGGCTGGTGACTTCTGCCTGTACCACGGAACAAACCATAGTCGGCATCGAAGTTGATTTCTTTACCTGTTGTATCAACATAACGATAGTTGATATTGCTGTTCATATTGGTTCTGCTACCAGGAATGGTATTCAGTGCCACTAGTTTTTTTACAAACTGGTTGGTAGGCTTGTAAGTAATATTGGTATTGCTTTCACTGGTCCAGTCTGTGTTACCAAAATTGCTGGTAACGAGAAAACCTAAAGTGCTTTTGCTGTTGAGGAATAAGTCGGCTCCAACTTTGGCATTCAGACTTTTATTATCGCTCCAGTTAACGCTTTTCTGATCATAAATCGTATCACGTTGTACACGATAAAGATCAAGTGTGTTTTCCTGTCTGCCGAGGTTACCACCGATATTACTAAACAGGTTTACTTTTTTATCGCGGTAGTTCAGGCTAACCGAACCATTGCCTTTTGGTGTAACACCCTGTATAAATCCGAGGTTCACAGAACCGTTTGTTCCGAATTTTTTATTCTTCTTTAAACGGATATTGATAATACCTGCATTACCACTAGCATCGTAACGCGCACTGGGATTGCTGATCATTTCAATCGCTTCCACATCGTTGCTGTTAATGCTTTTCAGGTAAGCGGCCAGATCCTGGCTACCCAGTTGTGTCATTTTACCATCTACATAAATACGCACACCGGTTTTTCCTTTCATGCTGATGTTCTCATTATTATCAACCTGAATACCGGGGCTCTTCTGTAACAGTTCTAGCGCATTGCTACCTGTAGCGTTAATGCTGTTCTCTACGTTAAAAACTGTTTTATCAGCTTTAATCTCGATCATGGGTTTACGTGAAGTAACAGTAACATCTGCCAGTTTATTGGCAGCAGCTTGCAGGCTGATGGTTCCGGCATCAAAACCTTGTCCGTTTTTTACTTCGAATGGGTTTGAATAGTTTTTTTCATAACCAATCATGGTATAATTCAGGAGGTATTTTCCTGCAGGTGCAATCACTAATTCAAAAGCGCCGGCTGCATCGGTAACATCTGCTTTTACCAAACTACTGTCTGTTGCTTTTAATAATGATACGGTTACCGACTGAATGCCTTTGCCTGAATTGTCTGTAACCTTTCCTTTAATGCTGTGGCTGCTTTGCGCGAATGCTGAATTGAAAATCGTAGTCAATCCCAGCACAGCCAATACTAAAATCCGTCTCATGTTGTTTTGTTTTAGGTGCTCAATCAGACGCAAAGCACTTATAAATGTTACAGCAGGAGTCTTTGTTTCAGGATGAGTAGTGACAAAACCATGACGAACGGTTGCCCGTCTTTATGAAAAAAGCCCCGTCGGATTTTTACCAACGGGGCGCTGTGTATGAACGGTTTTTAAATGAGATGAACAGCAGGATACTATAAAGTCTTCAACACGTCATTCATGCTTCTTACTGCTTCGGCACTTTTATTAAACAATGCCTGTTCTTCTTCATTCAATTTAAAGTCAAGAATTTTTTCCCAGCCATTTTTTCCAATAACAACAGGAACACCGAGACAGATGTCTTTTTGTCCGTATTCTCCATCGAGGCTAACGCAGCAGGTGAAGAGTTTTTTCTCATCACGTAAAATGCTTTCTACCAGTGCGGCACCGGCAGCACCAGGCGCATACCAAGCTGATGTTCCGATGAGTTTGGTTAAAGTAGCACCACCCACCATGGTATCGGCTACAATTTGTTTTTGCTGATCTGCTGAAAGGAAATCAGAAACTGGTGCGCTGTTCCAGGTAGCATAACGAATCAGCGGAATCATGGTAGTGTCGCCATGTCCACCCACTACTACTGCATTCAAATCTGCAGGGCTGCAACCTAAGTGCTGGCTCAGTTGATATTTAAAACGTGCGCTATCAAGTGTGCCACCCATACCAATAATTCTGTTCTTTGGTAAACCTGTTGATTGTAATGCCAGATAAGTCATAGTATCCATCGGATTGCTGATCACGATGATGATGGTATCAGGCGAATATTTCAGAATGTTTTCACAAACACCTTTAACGATACCTGCATTGGTGCCAATCAGTTCTTCACGGGTCATACCGGGTTTGCGTGGTAAGCCAGAAGTAATTACCACCACATCGGAACCGGCGGTCTTTGAATAATCATTGGTGCTACCGGTAATACGGGTATCGAAGCCAAGTAATGCGGCAGTCTGCATCATATCCTGGGCCTTACCTTCGGCCAGACCTTCTTTAATATCAAGCAATACCAGTTCTTCTGCCAAAGCGGCACGGGCAATATTGTCAGCACAGGTAGCTCCAACGGCTCCGGCACCTACTACAGTTACTTTCATATAACAATGATTATTTAAAGTGAGGAAATTTTTCGCTGCAAAGGTAAGGGAAGCCGGGGGGAATGGAATAATGAATATCCAATATTGAATAAGGAATATAGCAGTAAAATGAAGTTTTATTAAACGGAGTGGTTTTAATAAGGGATAGGGCTTTTGTCAGAGACATAATTCGAATACCTAATTCAGCAAACTAATGAATATCCATCGCTCATAGCCCGTAGCTCAATGCTCACAGCCTGCTCCCTACTGCTTATTGGCCGCTAAAAAACGGTTCAGCTCCGGCATTTCCACACCACCCTCGAAAGCCTTTAAATACTCACCTTTTTTGTTATAAACAGCCACATAAGGTGTGTATTTTACCTGGAAAAAAGAAGGGATGGCATAGTTGGGGTCGCGACCCACTTTCAGGTTCTTATGATTAAAAAAACCATAGGTCTCGGCAAATCCTTTGATGTCTGGCATATCACGATAACTTACCCAGAGGATAAAAGTATTTTTCAGGCTGTCCATATTATTGATCATTTCTTTGGCCTCATGCTGGCAGTGGCCACAATCGGGACTGAAATAAACAATGATAGTAAAATCAGCAACCGGTAATTGCTGTCTGGTAAACCAGGTGCTGTCGGTTTGAAGAATATTAAACTCAGGTAATTTTTTGGTTTTCATAAAAGGAGGAAGGTCAGAACCGCCATCCTGTGCAAAAACACCAAGCGTAGTAGCAATAGCAGCAAACAGTAGTAAAACATGTTTCATAGCAATACCTCTTATTGATTCTTTTTATTCAAACTATTTTGTTCCATCATCCGCATTTCTTTGGCATCCTGTAAGAACTCGGAAGCAAAAATGAATTTATTCAGGAGTTCATCTTTGCTGAAAATAATATCCTTGTTCGATCCTTCCCATTGTTTCTTTCCCTGATGGAGGTACACAATATGATCGCCTATCTCCATCACACTATTCATATCATGTGTAACCACAATGGTAGTAATATTAAATTCGACTGTAATTTCCTGGATTAGTTTATCAATAACCATTGATGTTTGCGGATCGAGACCTGAATTGGGTTCATCGCAAAAAAGATATTGTGGATTGAGTACGATAGCCCGGGCAATACCAACCCTCTTTTTCATGCCACCACTGATTTCTGACGGAAAACGTTTGTGTGCATCTTTCAGGTTTACCCTGTCGAGCACTTCATTTACCCTTTTCTTTTTTTCTGCTACAGACCAGTTGGTAAACATGTCTAATGGAAACAATACATTCTGTTCTACCGTCATTGAATCAAACAAGGCCGTACCCTGGAACAACATGCCAATTTGCTGACGCAATAATTTGCGCTCATCATTGTTCATGTGTAACATGTCTTTTTTGTCGTAATGAATCTCGCCTTCTTCCGGACGAAACAATCCAACCATACATTTGGTGAGCACCGTTTTACCACTACCACTGGTACCAATGATGAGGTTACATTTACCGGCTTCCATTACGGCGCTGATATCGTCGAGGATAACACGATCCCCAAAAATCTTTCTGATATTTTTTATCTCAATCATTCGACTGCAAACTACTCTTTTGTTTTAGAATGCTTCAACCTGGTTTCTTAATAAATCCTCAAAAACCTCTCTTTTTCGTATCAATACCGCTTTTCCCTCTTTCACCAACACTTCTGCCGGACGATAACGGGAGTTGAAATTACTGGCCATCTCAAAACCATAAGCACCGGCATTATCAAATACCAGTACATCGCCTTCATGGGTTTCATTTAATTCGCGGTCCCAGGCAAAAGTGTCGGTCTCGCAAATATTACCCACCACTGCATATTTTTTCAACTGACCTTTCTCATTACTGATATTACGAATGCGATGATATGCTTCATAAAACATAGGTCTGATTAAATGATTAAATCCCGTATCAATACCCACAAATGTGGTAGTGGCGGTAGGCTTTATTACATTCACTTTGCTCAGCAGATAGCCGGCTTCACTCACCATATATTTTCCTGGTTCAAACCATATCTGGAAACTACGCTTGTAAGTTTCTGATATGGTCTTTTCAAAATGCATGATTTCATCAGCCAGCAGTTGGATATCGGTTCCTTCATCACCATCTTTATACGGCACTTTAAATCCGCCACCCATATCAAGAAACTGTAATTCCGGAAAATGTGGAAGCATGTCCAAAAACACACTGCTCACTTTCATGAATACATCCACATCTTTTATTTCACTACCTGTGTGGTTATGCAAACCTGCAATATGAATATTGTATTGCTGCATGAGTTGAACAATCTCCTGCAATTGTTCAATAGGAATACCAAACTTGCTGTTCTCATGACCCGTAGATATTTTGAGGTTACCACCTGCCATAATATTAGGTCTGATGCGTATGCCTACTGGATAACTATGGCCATATTTTTTACCAAACTTTTCCAGGTTAGACAGACTGTCAATATTAATATTGATACCCAGTGCAACAGCTTCTTCTATTTCATCGAACGCAATACCATTACTTGTGTAGAGAATATTCTCCGGAGAAAACCCTGCATGAACGGCCAATTTCGCTTCATTGATAGAGCTGCAATCAACATTACACCCTATTTGTTTGATATGTTTAAGAATGCTGAGATTGGTTAATGCTTTGCAGGCATAAAAAAAGCGAACCTTATCGCTGTGCTGAAAAGCGGTTTGTAACTGTGTGTACTGGTGGGAAATACGGTCGGCATTGTACAGGTATAGCGGTGTGCCAAATTCCTGTGCAATGGTTCTTAATTGCTCATTCGATAATTGTAAAGACATGTTACGAAGATAATTGTCTTCACGTTATCCATAAAAAACAGCAGCAATTCTTATTGCGGATTTTCATCAGAAGACTGTTGTTCCTCATCCTGGTTATCATCAGCAGCAGGAGTATCGTTGTCTTCAGGAGGTGTAGTGGTTTCGGCAGCATTTTCTTCCTCTTCACCCTGAATAATGAGTTCGCCATCTTCATTTACAGTGAGTAAAGAGGTGTCGCCTTCAATAACAGGTTCAGTGGTGTGTGTTTCTTCTGCTACAGGGAAGTCGGTAAAGTCTTCGGGACGGATCACCGTTCCTTCCACAATCTGCTCAGCCAATACTTCTTTTATTTTTGGTAAATCTTCGGGAGAATTGATGCCAAAATAATCCATGAAGTTTTTAGAAGTGGCATATACCAATGGTTTTCCGGGCATCTGCTCGTTACGGCCACTGATGAGTATCAATTCTTTTTCGAGTAATTTCTGGATACTGTAATCACTGTTTACACCGCGGATAGATTCAATTTCACCTTTGGTAATGGGTTGCTTGTAGGCAATAATGGCCAGTGTTTCCAGTGCAGCATTACTTAAACGCTTCAGGAATTTGTCGCCATTAAGCTGTGCAATGGTTTTATGAAAATCCTTTTTGGTAAGGAACTGCCAGCCACCGCCACTTTCACGTACTTCAAATGGATAAAACTCAGAATCATATTTCTCACAAATACCTTGAATCGCTGCTTCCACCTGATCAAGTGTAACACGCTCTTCCAGAAAACCAAAAGTATTATTGATGAGTTCTACAATGTCTAAAGAAGTAAGTGGTTTTTCACTCGCAAAAATCAACACTTCAATGTGTGGTATGATCTGGCTTATTTCCATTTAATTTGAAAATTTGAAAATTTGGAAATTTGAAAATAACGAATTGTCATTAATGAGAACTGAAAATGTATGAAGCATCTTCATTTTCAAATCAGCATATTTTCAAATTTTCAAATTGGGTTCTTCTATCCCTGTAACGCTGCTGCGCCGCTCACAATCTCTGTAAGTTCGGTAGTAATGGCTGCCTGGCGGGCACGGTTATAGCTGATCTTCAGTGTTTTCAGCAGTTCGTTTGCGTTTTCGCTGGCTTTATCCATAGCAGTCATACGGGCGCCATGTTCACTGGCATTGCAGTCGAGCACGGCTTTATATAACTGGGTGTTTAAGATTTTTGGCATCAGTTCGGCGATCAGTTCTTCTTTAGCCGGCTCAAAAATAAAATCCGATTTCTTCTTGGAAGAACCGGTATTAGCTACTTTCGGAATGGGTAGAAACTGTTCGGCAGTGAACTGTTGTGTAGCAGCATTTTTAAATTCGCTGTAAACAATTTCAACTGCATCGAATTCTTTGTTTTCAAAGGCTTTCATAGCAGCCTGTGCAGCAGTCTGAACGCTTTCAAAACTCAGGTTCAGGAAAATATCTTTATAAGTGGCTTCGGCTTTATAACCCGCTTTCAGTAAGCTCTCGTAACCTTTTTTGCCAATGTTCCAGATGGTAACATTACCCTTTTTATGCTGAGCGGCATATTTTTCGGCAATGGTTAATTTGGCCAGTTTAATGAGGTTGGCATTATAACCACCGCATAAACCACGGTCGCTGGTAATAACGATCAGCAATACTTTTTCAACCGCTCTCTCTTCCGCCAGTTTAATGCTCATATCGCCTTCAGTGTTACTTACGATATTGCTCAGCATTTCCTGCAGTTTCTGAGCATAGGGTCTCATTTGGGTGATGGCATCCTGTGCGCGGCGCAGTTTGGCCGCACTCACCATTTTCATTGCCTTGGTAATCTGCTGGGTACTCTGAACACTCTTGATCCGGTTACGTACTTCTTTTAACTGACCTGCCATGGGGTAAAAGTTTCAAGTTTTCAAGAAACAAGGTATAAGGACTATTCCCGATACCCTTTTTCAATTTGGCTGCAAAAGTAGCAGAAACGGCCTGAAATTCCATCAAAACTTTGCTTTTTTACCCACTGTTCGTACAGGTTATTCAGAACTGGTAGTGAAGAGCAAGTCCATTTCCGCCCAAACCCAGTTTGAGCTTACTTTGCCTCTCCTCAAGCCATTTGGTGTTTCTGTGGTGCTGACCATATTGAATAAGGTCGAAAATGAGCAAAAAACCGCCCTGTAGCAATAAACTATTGCCATAACCCTTGTTGCGGTCATTGTTTAATCGGATACCCCGTTCTTTTAAGTAAAAGCCAGTAGCTATGTAGGCCAGATTGAGACCCGTATTAAAGAGTAGTATTTTTTCTATTTTATGCTGGGCGCGAAGATTGCTATTCAGGCTGTGTTGTTGCTTCAATTGTTTCCTGATACCCAATAAACCTACCCCGGCAATGGCCAGATTAACGGTGTTCCAGTAGGCATTCATCTGGTGCAGGAAGTGCTCACTACCATTGGTATTACTGGCCGAAATGGTACCCTGTATAATATTGGCACCTGCCCAGGCGCCGAGAACATACATATTATTCTGCACCAGTTGAATTCGTTCTCTGGCAATGGAATCCTGTTCATTTACCTGGGAATATGCCAGAAAGACGCATGTTATTCCGAAAAACGACATCCATAAACGCTTTGAAATCATAGTAATCCGTTAAGTATTTGATAAATAAAAGCCAGTTTATGAGCGGAGTACGCACTCTACTCAAATTCTTTACCTTTGGCGGCCTCAGTTGAAAAATGCCAAATTGGCTCAAAAACTTTTTGCGCACCGTTTTTGACTGTTAAAATTTTCTAATACACCAGACTCAGTCATATGTTGAAATTTATCTCAAAATTATTCGGGAGCAGCAAAAGTGAAAAAGATGTGCAGCAGATCATGCCCATCATTCAGAAAATAAGCCAGTATTATGAACAATACCAGCATCTGACGCACGACGACCTCCGTAACAAGACACAGGAATTCAAACAACGTATTAAAACGCATCTTGTTTCCATTGATGAACAGATAGAAGCCAAAAAACAGGAAGCGGAAAGTTTGCCCGAAAATGAAATCCATAACAGGGATACTATTTACCAGGAAGTAGATAAGCTGAAAAAGGAAAGAGACAAGAAGATTGAAGAAGTGCTTGCACAAATTCAGCCAGAAGCATTTGCCGTGGTAAAAGAAACGGCCAGACGTTTTAAAGAAAATACAGAACTGGTATCAACTGCAACTGCACTCGATCGTGAGCTGAGTGTGAAGAAAGATTATATACGTATTGAAGGTGATAAAAGTATTTTCAAAAACAGTTGGACAGCTGCTGGCGCCACTGTTACATGGAACATGGTGCATTACGATGTTCAGCTAATTGGTGGTAGTGTATTGCATTCCGGAAAAATTGCTGAGATGGCTACGGGTGAAGGTAAAACGCTCGTGTCTACCTTGCCTGCCTATCTGAACGCATTGTCGGGAGAAGGAGTACACATTGTAACGGTGAACGATTACCTCGCACGAAGGGATAGTGAATGGAATGGAACCATATTTGAATGGCTGGGGCTGAAAGTAGATTGTATTGATAAACATGAACCGAGTACAGAAGCACGTCGCAACGCCTATCTCGCAGATATTATTTATGGTACCAATAACGAATTTGGTTTCGATTACCTGAGAGATAATATGGTGCATTCACCCGCAGAAATGGTACAACGCAAACACCATTTTGCTATGGTGGATGAGGTGGATTCTGTATTGATTGATGATGCACGTACCCCATTGATTATATCTGGCCCTATTGGGCATAATACAGGTGAACAGCAATTCTTCGAATTAAAGCCACGTATTGAAAGACTGGTTGAAGCACAGAAAAAAGCAGTGAACCAGTTTTTGAATGAGGCCAAGAAAAAAATTGCGGAAGGAAACGATGATCCGAAAGATGGTGGTCTTGCATTGTTTCGTGCACACCGTGGTTTGCCAAAGAACAGTGCATTGATCAAGTTCCTGAGTGAGCCAGGTATGCGTGTGAAATTACAGAAGGCGGAAAATCATTATCTCGCCGATCAGCAACGCGAAATGCCAAAAGCTGATGAAGAATTGTATTTCTATATCGATGAAAAAAATAATTCGGTAGAACTTACCGATAAAGGTATTCAACTTATTACCAAAGCAGGTGAAGATACCAGCTTCTTCATCTTACCTGATATAAGTGTATCACTGGCTGCAATTGATAAAAACGAAGCTGTTTCTGCAGAAGAAAAACTACATAGCAAAGAAAGTCTGATTAATGATTATGCAGTAAAAGCAGATCGTATTCATACCGTACAACAATTGCTGAAGGCATACACTTTATTTGATAAAGACGTTGAGTATGTGGTGATGGATGGTGCTGTAAAAATTGTAGATGAACAAACCGGTCGTATCCTTGATGGACGTCGTTATTCAGATGGATTACACCAGGCTATTGAAGCAAAAGAAAATGTAAAAATTGAAGCAGCTACACAAACCTATGCCACGGTAACACTCCAGAACTATTTCAGGATGTACCACAAGCTGGCGGGTATGACGGGTACTGCGGAAACAGAAGCATCTGAGTTCTGGGATATTTATAAACTGGATGTGGTAGCTATTCCAACAAATGTTACGGCTATCAGAAAAGATGAGCAGGATCTGGTGTACAAAACCAAGCGTGAGAAATTTGGTGCCGTTATCGACGAAATTGCCAAACTGAGTGATGCAGGACGTCCGGTGCTGGTAGGTACCACATCGGTAGAAGTGAGTGAATTACTAAGCAGAATGTTGCGCCAGAAGCAGGTACCACATAATGTATTAAATGCCAAGCAGCACGCACGCGAGGCACAGATTGTAGCGGAAGCGGGTCTGGCAGGTGCTGTAACCATTGCCACCAACATGGCTGGTCGTGGTACCGATATTAAACTCGGACCAGGTGTGAAAGAAGCGGGTGGTTTGGCCATTTTGGGTACGGAGCGTCATGAATCGCGTCGTGTAGACAGGCAGTTGAGAGGTCGTGCAGGTCGCCAGGGCGATCCGGGTTCATCGCAATTCTTTGTATCGCTGGAAGATGATCTGATGCGTATGTTTGGTAGCGATCGTATTGCGAAGATCATGGATTTTGCAGGTTACAAAGAAGGAGAAGTGATACAGCATAGCATGATCACCAAATCAATTGAACGTGCACAGAAAAAAGTAGAAGAAAACAACTTCGGAATCCGTAAGCGTTTGCTTGAATATGATGATGTGATGAACAAACAACGTACTGTGGTGTACACAAAACGTAACCACGCATTGTTTGGTGAAAGACTGGCACTCGATCTGGATAATGCATTTTATGCAGTGGCAGAGGACCTGGTAAATTCATTCAGGGAACAGAATGACCACGATGGTTTCAGACTCGCAGCAATTGTAAACTTTGGTATTGATACCAATATTACTGCCGATGAATTTTCTAAAAGCAATGAACAGCAACTGTCAGAAAAATTATACCTGCAGGCTGTTACCAATTACGACAGAAAGAAACAGGAAATGATGGTTCAAGCCATACCTGTTTTCAAAAACATCCGTCAGGAACAGGGTAACCATATTGAAAATGTGATTGTGCCGTTTACGGATGGCAGAAAAGGTATGCAGGTGCTGGCCAATATGGAAAAAACGCTGAACAGTAATGGAGCAGAACTGGTAAATGCACTCGAAAGAACCGTAACACTTGCATTGATTGATGATGCATGGAAAGAACACCTGCGCGCCATGGATGACTTGAAGCAAAGTGTACAAACGGCTACTTACGAGCAGAAAGATCCATTGGTGATTTATAAAATGGAGGCCTACAACATCTTCAAGAAAATGGATGGAGAGGTGAACACGAATATTGTACAGTTTCTCAGTCATGCCGGTATTCCTTTGAATGATGGAGAAGAAGTACGGGAAGGACGTCAGCAAAAAACGGATTTGAGCAAACTCAGCACCAGTAAGGAAGATATAGATGCACCGCCAACAGAAAATGATTATTATGATCCTACACCGGTAAAACAACAACCGATCAGCGTAGGACCCAAAATCGGGCGCAATGATCCCTGTCCTTGTGGAAGTGGAAAAAAATTCAAAGCCTGTCATGGCAAAGATTTATAAAAGAAAAGCCTCCCGAACAGGAGGCTTTTCTTTTATACTTTTGTTTTTCATTATAGATAAATAATATGTCGAATCTTCATCAATATATTGACCATACCATTCTTAAGCCAACAACCCTTGTGGCTGATATTGAAAAATTGTGCAATGAAGCAAAACAGTATGAGTTTGCAGCAGTATGTGTTCCTCCGAATTTTGTAAAAAAAGCAAAGTCCTTACTGGAAGGTAGTGCAGTAAAAGTAGCCACGGTAATTGGTTTCCCTTTTGGTTATTCGGCAGTGGAAGCCAAGCTGGCAGAAATTGTATTGGCCATGGTTGATGGAGTTGATGAACTGGATGTAGTGATCAATATTTCTGCCATCAAAAATGGTGACTGGGTTTATCTCGCCAATGAAATCAACCATATCATGCCGGTAGTGAAGAGTAAGAATAAAGTGATCAAAATTATTATTGAATCAGGTGTGTTAACTGATGATGAGATTATTAAGTGTTGTGAATTATATGGTGTGGCAGGAATAGATTACCTGAAAACATCTACGGGTTATGCAGAAAAAGGAGCATCGTTAGAAACGGTAAAACTATTTCGTTTGCATTTACCTGATTATGTACAGATAAAAGCATCGGGTGGTATACGCGATCATGTATTTGCACAACAACTTATTGACGCAGGTGTCACCAGGCTGGGTTGTAGTGCCGGGGTTGCAATTGTGAAGGGAGGAAAAGGAGAGGGGAGCTATTAACAATGAATTTTGAATGATGTTTTTGTTAGCCACAGATTCACAGATTTTTCTCTAATCTGTGAATCTGTGGCTAATGATGTATCTGCCTTCGGGGTAGCGCATTAACAATATCATCAATTACAACCCTGTATCTTTGCCCTTATTTATTTATCTTACTGAAAACATTCGAGCATGTCTTTGCTGATCCGTTGTGTAGTTTGTTGTTTTTTTCTTGTTAGCGGTCATATTGTGTGGGCGTCTGATACCATTTTGGTAAAAAAAGATGCACGCCTTGATTTGCTCACCGCTAAACAAGCACAGATCAATAAAAGAACGGCCATGCTCACCAGCAATGGACAATACAAAGGCTTTCGTGTTCAGGTAATCAGTACTAACAGCCGCGACCAGGCATTAAGGATTAAAACAGAATTACTGAGCCGTTTCCCGGATCAGAAAACCTATACATCGTACCAGTCGCCATTGTTTAAAGTGCGTATTGGCAATTTTGTAAAAAAAGACGACGCCGAGCAGTTCCGTAAAATGCTGAACCGGCTCTATCCCAGGGGTGTATATGTAGTGGAAGATGTAATTGAATATAATGCAGCGGATGATGAACCGATACAATAAACAGGACCATGTTATTACAACAGATAAAAGACTTATCCTCAAAATATGCAGCAGACTCTGTGGCCATTCGCTCGCACCTGCATGCAAACCCTGAACTGAGTTACCAGGAGTTTGAAACATCAAAATTTGTGCAGTTGAAGCTGCAGGAAATGGGTATTGGTTTTGAAGTGATGGCCACTACGGGTGTGCTTGCAATTATTCGTGGAAAAAACCCAGACAGCCGTGTTATTGCTTTACGGGCCGATATGGATGCCCTGCCGATTCAGGAAGAGAATGAAGTTACTTATCGTTCTCAAAAAAGCGGTGTAATGCATGCCTGTGGTCATGATGTACATACTTCGATTTTATTGGGTGCAGCAAGAATATTGAACGAATTAAAAGAGGAATGGGAGGGAACAGTAAAACTATTGTTTCAACCGGGAGAAGAAAAAAATCCCGGGGGTGCCAGTTACATGATCCGTGATGGAGCATTAAAAAATCCTGCACCACAGGGTATTATTGGTTTACATGTACACCCCGGATTGGAAACAGGCAAACTCAGTTTCAGAAAAGGAAGGGTAATGGCGAGTGCCGATGAAATTTATATTACCATTAAAGGTAAGGGCGGACATGCAGCGTCGCCCAATCTTACAGCAGATACGGTATTAATTGCATCTCATTTGATTGTGAGTTTGCAGCAGGTTATTTCAAGAAATAAAAATCCATTGTCGCCATCGGTATTGTCTATCTGTTCTATTCAGGGTGGACATACCACGAACGTAATACCCAGTGAAGTAAAACTCATGGGTACATTCAGGGCCATGGATGAAGAGTGGCGTTTTAAAGCACATGAATTAATTCGGAAAAATGCTGTTGGATTGGTAGAGTCGATGGGTGGCGAAATTGATTTACATATTGATGTTGGATATCCGACGGTAGATAATGATCCTGTATTTACAGAAACCGCCTGGAAACAGGCTGATCTTTTTATGGGTAAAGAAAATGTGTTGGAAACAGAAATGCGGATGGGTGCGGAAGACTTTGGTTATTACACCCAGGTAATACCAGGCTGTTTTTTCCGGTTAGGCGTGCGTAATGAAGCAAAAGGCATCATTCATAATGTGCATACTCCGCGTTTTGATATTGATGAAAATGCCATTGAAATCGGAATAGGTAACATGGCCTGGCTAGGCGCCACCATGAAATTCTGATTCCTCTGCGAAACCTCTGTGTTCTCTCGTTCTCTGCGGTAATTTTTTTCACCGCAGAGAACGAGAGAAGCAGAGTTTACGCAGAGTGTGGTTTAGAGAAAGAGAACCATCATAAATGGGCCGCCTCATGAAATAAAAGCCCCTATTTTATTTATATTGTATTTTGCAGCCCTAAATGTTGGCTGCCCGGTGAGCGAACCGGACCTTGAAGTGAGTGACACAACCCAGGCTGAATAGCGTTGTGTTGCCGGTTAACGAAAAAAAACAGTATGGCTAAAAAAACAGATCTGCGGAAGGAACAGGCACTGGAATACCATGCCAGTGGCAGACCCGGAAAAATTGAAGTGGTTCCTACCAAAGAAGCTAAGACCCAGCGCGATCTTTCATTGGCGTATAGTCCGGGTGTGGCAGAACCCTGTAAGGAAATCTTTAATAATGTTGAAGATGTTTATAAATACACTGCCAAGGGTAATCTGGTAGCGGTAATCAGTAATGGTACAGCCGTTCTAGGTTTAGGTGATATTGGTCCTGAAGCCAGTAAACCGGTAATGGAAGGGAAGGGTGTATTGTTCAAAATTTTTGCTGACATAGATGTGTTTGATATTGAGATCAATGAAAAAGACCCGGAGAAATTTGTACAGATTGTAAAAGCACTGGAACCTACATTTGGTGGTATTAACCTGGAAGACATAAAAGCACCCGAGTGTTTTTATATAGAGCAGCAGCTTAAACAGCAGATGAATATTCCGGTGATGCACGATGACCAGCATGGTACGGCAATCATTAGTGGTGCAGCATTGCTGAATGCACTGGAATTACAAAAAAAGAAAATTGAAAGAGTTCGTTTTGTGGTAAATGGCGCAGGAGCTGCGGCCATGGCCTGTACACAATTATATGTGGCGCTGGGTGCGCGGTATGAAAACTTTACACTGTTTGATAAAGACGGTGTTTTGCATGAAGGAAGAACAGACCTTGACTCGATACGCAGAAAATTTGCTGTAAAGCGTTCAGAAATTACACTCGATAAAGCCATGAAAGATGCTGATGTGTTTCTGGGTTTAAGTGTGGGCAATGTAGTAACGCAGGATATGGTAAAAAGCATGGCAAAAAACCCAATTGTATTTGCCATGGCCAATCCGGATCCGGAAATCAGTTATGAAGATGCAACTGCGGTGCGTAAAGACATCATCATGGCAACGGGAAGAACCGATTATCCCAACCAGGTAAATAATGTATTGGGCTTTCCCTATATCTTCAGAGGAGCACTGGATGTTAGAGCTACACAGATTAATGAAGCCATGAAATTGGCGGCGGTGAAATCTCTGGCAGAGCTGGCAAAATCGGCAGTACCCGATATCGTAAATATGGCCTATAACCAGACCAATATGTCTTTTGGTCCAGAGTATATTATTCCCAAACCATTAGATCCACGATTATTGTCAACAGTGGCACCAGCCGTTGCCAAAGCAGCAGTAGAGAGTGGTGTGGCACAAAAGAAAATAACCAATTGGGATGCTTATGTACTGGAACTGAATAAACGACTGGGACTTGATAACCAGTTATTGCGTGTGATAGGTAACAAAGCAAGAAGAGATCCTAAACGACTGGTGTTTGCGGAAGCAGATAACCAGAAAATATTAAAAGCCGCCAGCATTATTTATGATGAAGGAGTGGCTTATCCTATTTTATTGGGCGATCCCATAAAAATTAACCGGATAGCAGAAGAATATAATATCGATATATCTGATCTGCCTATTATTGATCCACGTAGCGATGAAATGGAATCGAAGCGTGAGTTTTATGGGGAATTGTTTTTCAAGAAAAGACAGAGAAGAGGATTCAATCATTATGAGAGCCTGAAGATCATGAAAGACAGGAATCATTTTGGTTGTATGATGGTTGAAACCGGCGATGCAGATGCTATGCTATCTGGTCTAACAAAAAATTATGCAGAAGCCATTCGTCCGGCATTGCAGATTATAGGTACTGAGGAGGGAGTGAAGAAGATAGCCGGTATGTATTTACTGCTAACGAAGAAAGGGCCGTTATTTCTGGCAGATACAACAGTA
This sequence comes from Chitinophaga pinensis, assembly GCA_943372605.1. GTDB lineage: Bacteria > Bacteroidota > Bacteroidia > Chitinophagales > Chitinophagaceae > Sediminibacterium > Sediminibacterium pinensis_H. Next base: position 263,991 of record CALRZI010000001.1, read on the forward strand.
AACTTTAATCCTACTGCGGAAGAACTGGCCGATATAGCCATGATGGTAGCCAAAGAAATACGCAATTTCAACCTCACTCCACGAATAGCCATGTTGAGCTACAGTAATTTTGGTAGCAGCGATTCACCCGAAGCCAAACTGGTAGCAGAAGCAACCCGGATTTTAAAACAACGCAATCCTTCATTGGTTGTGGATGGAGAAATGCAGGGTAGTATGGCATTCAATAAAGAAATACTGCGCGATAATTATCCATTTAGTGAACTGGTGGATGAAGATGTGAATGTACTGATCTTTCCGAACCTTACTGCTGGTAACGTAGCGTATAACTTATTAAAAGAAGTAGGTGGAGCCGATGCCATCGGACCTATCTTACTCGGACTCAAAAAACCAGTGCATGTATTACAACTGGGAAGTACGGTAAGAAGTATCATCAATATGGCACTTGTAGCTGTTGTAGACGCGCAGCTTAAATGCAGAATGGATACCAACGATGTAGTTCAGCGTAGTAGCTGGTGGAAACGGTTGAAGAAGAGAAAGAAGTAAGGATAGTTAATAGTCCATGGACCATAGTCAATGGAAGTGGATTGTTTTTAAATAAAAAATTACTATGGACTATTGACTATGGTCCATGGACCATCGACCATAGCAAAAAAGCAAAGCAATGTCATTTTTCACCCATTTAGGTTCATACCTGCTTATGCTCAAAGGCATGTTTACCAAGCCTGAGAACTGGCGTATGTACTGGAAAGAGTTTATGCACCAGTGTGTTGAGATTGGATTGGGAGCATTGCCAATTGTGGTGATCATCTCATTGTTCCTGGGTGCGGTAACTACTGTGCAAACTGCCTATCAATTGGTGAGTCCATTGGTGCCACAGGCGACGATTGCACAGATTGTACGCGATAGTATGATTCTTGAATTATCGCCCACTGTTGTAAGTATTGTACTCGCTGGTGTGGTAGGTAGTAAGATTGCCAGTGAACTGGGTAATATGCGCATCAGTGAGCAGATTGATGCATTGGAAATTATGGGCATTAATACCAAAAGTTATCTGGTAATGCCGAAAATATTAGGTTCATTGGTAGTAATTCCCTGCCTCATTACAATTTCAGCGGTATTGGGTATCTGGGGCGGAAGAACAGCAGGAAATATGGCTGGAATACTCGCTCCTGATATTTTTGATATTGGATTGCGCCAGAACCTGAATCTCTACAATATTAATTTTGCGTTGTATAAATCTTACACATTTGCATTTATTGTAAGCAGTATCTCCGCTTATTATGGCTATAATGTAAAAGGAGGGGCATTGGAAATAGGGCGTGCCAGTACCAGTGCTGTGGTGGTAAGTTGTATCCTCATTCTTTGCGCCGATTATATGCTGGCAGCGCTGTTGCTCTAGGAACAGAAGAATATCCAATATCGAATTTTGAAGTTGGATATTTGATATTCATTGTTGATTTCTGGCTTCATCTATACACTGGCTATTGAAATCGCAAGAAAACAATGTTTTTCCCTTTCATTCGCGTAGCTCTTGTTACATTTATAGTGAAAGAGACAAGCCATGAATCCTTCATTTGAAGTTTTCCGAAAACAAATATCAAATCCGCTGAAGTTTCGTCTGTTTTTATTACAGCGACTACCATCGGCTTTTTTTAGTGGGCTAAAGATCCGTTCATTTAGCCGGGAGCAGTCTGTTATTGGTGTGCGTTATAGCTGGTTCTCGCAAAACCCTTTTCGGTCTATGTATTTTGCTGTGCAGTCGATGGCGGCAGAAATGAGTACCGGGATACTGGGTTTCGCACAGATTTATCAGCGTAAACCTTCTGTAAGTATGCTGGTATTAAGAGTGGAAGGAAGTTTTATAAAAAAAGCAACAGGCTTTATTCTATTTACCTGTACAGATGGAGAAAAGATAATGCTAGCAGTAGAGCAATCGATAACAACAGGAGAAGCACAAACAGTTGTATGCAAATCAATAGGTACAAATGAACAGCAGGAAGTAGTAGCGGAATTTTTCGTGACATGGACATTTAAGGCAAAACAATCCTAACAACAGAAAACGGTAGATATGAAAATAGCATTTCACGGAGCGGCAAGAACAGTAACAGGGTCAAAACACCTGCTTACTTTAAAGAACGGAAAGAAAATATTACTCGATTGCGGTTTGTTCCAGGGTATGGGTAAAGAGACCGATGTATTAAACAGTGAATTTGGATTTGAAGCAAGATCAGTAGACATGCTGGTGCTGTCGCATGCGCATATTGATCATTCCGGACTTATTCCGAAACTGGTGAAAGAAGGTTTTGAAGGAAAAATATTTGCTACTCCAGCCACCAAAGAACTGGGTGGGATCTTATTGGAAGATTCAGCAGTGATCCAAAGAGATGATACCAAGTTTATCAATAAAAGAAGGGCCAAACAAGGATTGCCTCCTTACGAACCATTATACGATTTGGAAGATGCGGCTAAGGCACTGGAGTTATTTGTGGAAGTAAACTACGAAGAGTGGACAACCATAACTGAAGGTGTACAATTGTTGTTCACAGATGCAGGTCATATCATTGGAAGTGCTGCAGTTCATTTAAAAATAACTGAGGAAGGTAAAACCACACAACTAACTTTTAGTGGCGATGTTGGTAGATACAATGATGCCATTCTTCGTTCACCATCCGTATTTCCACAAGCTGATTATATTATTCTTGAGAGCACCTACGGAAATAAGCTACATGATGAAGTGCATGGTACATCCGATACCTTATTACAATGGATAGAGTCTGCCTGTATTCAGAAAAAAGGTAAACTCATCATTCCTGCATTTAGTGTGGGTCGAACACAGGAATTATTATATGCACTCAATCAACTCGATCTGGAAAACAGGTTGCCAGGTGTACCTGTTTATGTTGATAGTCCGTTAAGCCGGGAAGCCACTGAAATGCTGAAAGCCTACCCGCAATATTTTAACAAACGAATCAGGAAAGTAATGGAAAAAGATGATGATCCATTTGACTTTCCTGGGTTGAAATTTATTAAAACGGTGGATGAGAGTAAGTACCTGAATGAATTACCGCAGCCTTGTGTAATTATATCTGCAAGTGGAATGGCCGATGCAGGAAGGGTAAAACATCATATCATGAACAATATTTCCGATAAGAAAAATACCATTCTACTGGTGGGGTATTGTGAGCCAAGATCTTTGGGTGGACGTTTGGCAAATGGAGCAGAACAGGTAAAAATATTTGGAGAAATGTACGAGGTAAAAGCAGAAGTTGGACAAATGCGAAGCATGAGTGCACATGGCGATTATGAAGATTTGTGCCAGTTTTTAGCATGTCAGAACCCAGCGCAGGTGAAAACACTTTTCCTGGTGCATGGTGAATACGATGTACAGCAGGATTTTGCATATAGACTGATGCGAAAAGGGTTTAATGAAGTAGTTATTCCTGAAATGCATTATCAGACAAAACTGGAAGGATGAATTTATTGATACAGGACGCAGGTCGTTACTACCGTGAACATTTTGGCGAACCCACATGTATAGTTCGCTCACCCGGCAGGATTAATTTAATTGGAGAACATACCGACTACAATGGAGGCTTCGTATTACCTGCTTCTATTGACAACGCGGTCTATGTTTCTATTGGTGGGAGAGCAGGCCAGGAAATACATTTGTTTTCAGTTGATTATAATGAGTTTTACACAGGTAATACCGATACTCTTGTTGTTTCGTCTCAAGGCTGGGCCAACTATGTATTGGCCATTGTTGATGTATTGCAAAAAGCGGGCTACCAGTGTGGTGGTTTTAATGCTGTAGTACGTGGAGATATTCCTATTGGAGCAGGGCTTTCATCATCTGCAGCCGTAGAATGTGCTACTATTTTTGCATTGAATGAATTGTTTGGTTTTAAACTCGACAGGATGGCCATGGTGAAAATGGCACAGCAGGCCGAGAATGAATTTATAGGGGTGCGTTGTGGTATCATGGATCAGTTTGCCAGTATGTTTGGAAAAGCCAATCAGGTAATTGAATTAGACTGCCGTTCATTGGAATATAACTATTTCCCGTTTGCGTCTGCTGAATATGACTTACTGCTGATCAATAGCCGTGTAAAACATTCACTGGCCGATTCAGAATACAATCTCCGCCGTCTTGATTGTGAAGCAGGTGTGGCACACCTGCAAAGATTTCATCCGCAAATTAAAAGCCTGCGCGATGCTACACCAGAACTGTTGAAGCAGGAACTGCACTCGCTGGATGAAAAAATAGCTCAGCGCTGCATGTATGTGGTAGAAGAGATAGCAAGGGTAAAAGAAGCCTGTCAGGATTTAAAACGTGGCGATTTTGAAGCCTTTGGTGCTAAAATGTTTATTACACACAAAGGATTGAGTGAGCAATACAATGTGAGTTGTCCTGAACTGGATTTCCTGGTAAATTTTGCAGCCTGTTATAAAGGAGTAATTGGCTCAAGAATGATGGGCGGAGGTTTTGGCGGTTGTACGCTCAATCTCGTAAGAAAAGAAGTAGTTGCAGACTTTGTAGACAGGATATCAGAATCGTATATGGAAGCATACGGCGTATTGCCCGGAGCCTACCCGGTTACTATTGATGATGGCACTGCAATAGTAGAACCATCATAGTACACCCTTATATCACATAAATCTCAGTAGAAAAACGGCCAAATGCTTGCAAAGGCGGAAATGATGTTGTAATTTTTAAACAACAAAAATTGCCTGCCATGAAAAACTATCATATCATATCGCGCATCGCGATCTACCTCTTAGCAGTTGTGATGATCAGTTTCGGCATCTACCATTTCCAGCATGCACGTGAACTGGTGGTGTATATTCCTTCTTCTTTACCCGGAGGAATACTATGGGTATATTTAGTTGGAGCAGCTTTTATATTGGTAGCCGTTTCTTTTGTGACCAACCGAATGGTAAAGACATCAGCCTATTTGCTGGCCATCATGTTGTTTATTTTTATTCTCACACTGCATCTTCCCAATTACCTGAACGCCGGTGATAAAGAGATGAAAGCATTGGCATTGGTAAATATCTTGAAAGATACAGCCATCGCTGGTTTTGCACTACATATTGCTGCCGGTGCTCACCACCAGAAATTGCATTTGGAAGAAAGTGATTAGACATTAAATACATATAAAATTTGGTCACAGGTTCACATCCGCCTCAGGCGGATGTGAACCTGTGACCAAAAAAGTAAAAAACAGACATGGCGTAATTCTTCAAAGTACCGTCTATCTGTTTCCCATTACACTCATATAAGCCTTTGTTTTGCTGAGAGTGAATGCCTTAATTTAATGCTGCTTTTACACATTCTCGCACTGCCCGAAAATACCCATACTTGCACAAAGCGGTATTTTTTCACTTTAACCATAAACTAGTATGCGTAATTTTTTTCTTGGCCTTGCCTTACTTACTGGCATGGCAGTTCATGCACAAACAGCAACAGAAATCGGGCAGTTGAATGATGAGTTTGATCAGCCACTCAGATCGTCCTGGCAATGGGCACATGAGAAGGAAGGATTCTCTACCAAACTCGATCGTTTTGAATTGAAAGATGGTGTTCTTCAATTTCAACCGGGAACAAGCGGTTGGTTTAATGATGGCAAAGCTCCTTTTTTGTACCAGATGGTAAACGGCGATTTTGATGTGCGTATGCGCGTAAAAGCAACCGGACTGAATGGGGAATTGGCTAATACACAATGGTCGTTAGGTGGATTGATGGTTCGTGCTCCACGTTGGCAGCTAAAAGACCCGCTGGAACCAAAATCGGAAAGCTGGCTGTTTGTAAATACCGGTGTAGCCGATAAACTGGGGCAGCAGGTGGTAGAATCGAAATATACACTCAACAGTAAATCAAACCTCAAACTGAGAAATGCGAAAACCGGTTGGGTAGAATTGAGAATGGTACGTGTAGGCTTCGTATTTGTGTCGATGTATCGTTATGAAGGAGAGCAATCATGGACATTACAGGACAGATATTATATACAAGACTGGCCTATGCAGTTGCAGGTAGGTATTAATGGATATACAGGCGATAAACCCGATATGTTGTTACAGGTAGATTATATACGTTTTAAAAAACCAGCAGTTTCTTTCGGTCCGGCGAAATTTGAAAAACCAAGCGACCGTTATGAATACTGGTATAAAAATGTATCAGAAAATAACCTGGCAGATTATTCGGTATCGAATGAAACAATATTGAAATTGTTAGGTAATTAAAAAAGGGATCAGTTTTGATCCCTTTTTCTTAGTTGCAGTTCTCTGAAAATTTGATTGGTATCCATTTAGCAGGCGCGTTTGGTACAATGGCAGCGCATCTTGTACAGGCCGGATCATATTCCATTTGTTTCAGCATCTTTACATCAACCACAAGCCCACGTAAAGAGGCTGAAAGGGTTTTGAATTTGGTGAGATCGGCACAACTGAGTTCTGTAGAAAAAACATGATCATAGGTTACACCATCTAGTTGGTAACCATTTACTCCGTATTTATAGTATTCTTCGTTCTGTATCTGCACAACTGCGGTGCCGCATACTTCATCCAGTATTTTTATTGTAAAACATTGTTGTAATAATTCTTCTTCTGTTTTTTCACAGCTTGAAAATAACAAGGCCAAGCAGGTCAGGGTTGATAAAAATATCCTTTTCATATCTTGCTTTTTATCATTGACCTGGGCAGAAATAAAAGCGTTGCATGAAAGTTGATAGAGCCGGTATTTAACAAAATACTCAAGTAGCTGCATCTTCTTCGTCCAGACGGTTCTTGGTTCGCCGCCCTTTAATAGTTCCCTTCAAACAATATTCGCAGTTACAGGGTTTTTTATTGTGGCTGTAAGGCATGTGTCGCCAGCCGAGTGTTTGAGGCAAGTGTTTTATTTTGGTGATTTCGTCAGCTTCAATTTTTCTTGGTACAATCAGTTCATAACCCAAAGGATCTGGCAATCCCATAATTTCTTTAATGGCAGTGCCGAGGGTAATATGTCGGTGAGGTTTGCCATATTTTCCTGCATATACTTTTTCTGAACTATCTAACCTGAAATAAATACCAACAAATGTTTTAGCACCGCCCTGTTTCAATTCTCTCAACCATTGATGCGATACAAAGAAATTTTGCAAAACAGGCATACAATAAATGCCGGAATGATAACGGCCTGTTTTTATACCATTCTTCAAAATTTTAGCTGCATTTCTTTCGTCGGCGAGGTGAACAAGAATGGGCATAGAGAGATTGGGTACAAAAATTGTAAATATGTCAAATGTAGTATGAAACTGCACCATAATTGTCGCCAGACCATCAACAAACAAAAAGGCACTCAATCTGAGTGCCTTTGTACCCGGTACGGGAATCGAACCCGTCTTTCCTCCGTGAAAGGGAGATGTCCTAGCCGATAGACGAACCGGGCATTTTTTTGTCAATCGGGACGCAAAAATAGGCTTTGAAAACTACCCGCCAAAATTTTTTCTCTTTTTTGTGAAAATCAGCGATTTAATGTGTGTTGCATTTAAATCATGAATCAGGGTGGGAATAAGGATTTTAGCCACAGATGCACAGATTATGACTTAAAATCTGCGCATCTGTGGCTAAAATGAATACTTGTCAGACCAAAGTGAACAAATCATCTCCCTTAAAAAATATCCGCTTTTTTCCTCTCAATCCATGTAAATTTGCCACTCTTTAAGCCATATACCTAAAACAAAAACAAATGAGTACAGTAAAAGTTGCCATCAACGGTTTCGGACGTATCGGCCGTTTGGTGTTTCGTCAGATCTACAATATGGAAGGTATTGATGTAGTAGCAATCAACGATCTGACCAGTCCTAAAGTATTAGCGCACCTGTTGAAATACGATAGTGCACAGGGACGTTTCGACGCCACTGTTACCTCTACTGAAGATGCTATCGTTGTAAATGGTGAAACAGTAAAAATTTATGCTCAGAAAGACCCGGCACAAATTCCATGGGGAAACCACGGAGTAGATGTAGTAATTGAATCAACTGGTTTCTTTACAGATAAGGATAAAGCAGAAGCACATATCAAAGCAGGCGCAAAACGCGTGGTAATTTCAGCACCCGCAACCGGCGATCTGAAAACCGTGGTGTTTAATGTAAACCACAGCATACTTGATGGCAGCGAAACCATTATTTCCTGTGCATCATGCACCACCAACTGTCTGGCGCCAATGGCAAAAGTGCTGAACGATAAATTTGGTATCGCAACTGGTATCATGACCACCATTCACGCTTATACCAACGACCAGAATACGTTGGATGCACCACATCCGAAAGGAGACCTGCGCAGGGCAAGAGCGGCTGCGGCAAATATTGTTCCCAACAGTACAGGAGCTGCAAAAGCAATTGGACTTGTTTTACCTGAACTGAAAGGTAAACTGGATGGTGGCGCACAGCGTGTTCCAACCATTACTGGTTCTTTAACTGAACTGGCTGTAATACTGAATAAAAAAGTAACAACAGAAGAAATCAATGCTGCTATGAAAGAAGCAAGCAATGAGAGCTTTGGTTATACAGAAGATGAAATTGTAAGCTCAGATATAATCGGTATCCGCTACGGTTCATTATTCGATGCCACACAAACCAAAGTAATGACAGTGGGTGAAGCACAACTGGTAAAAGCAGTAAGCTGGTACGACAACGAAATGAGCTATGTTAGCCAACTGGTAAGAACCGTGAAATATTTTGCGGGACTGATCTCTAAATAATTTGAAAATTTGGAAATGTGGTAATTTGAAAATGTTATTCCTGACATCTTCAATTACCACATTTTTATTTCAGCTCCTTAATTTTAAAATTTTCAAATTCCCAAATTTTCAAATTAATAAAATGAGTAAATTCCTCAACCACAACTTCAGCCAGCAAAAAGCCTTGATCAGAGTTGATTTTAATGTGCCGCTGAATGCTGCATTTGAAATTACAGACGATACACGCATGCGCGCCACTATTCCTACCATAAAAAAAATATTGGGTGATGGTGGTAGTGTTATTTTAATGAGTCACCTCGGAAGACCCAAAGAGGGGCCAACTGAAAAATATTCACTCAAACACCTGGTGCAACACTTGTCAGACTTGCTTGGAGGTGTAGAAGTATTGTTTGCAGACGATTGTATCGGCGAATCAGCTGTTACATTAGCCGCAGCATTACAACCAGGACAGGTATTGTTATTAGAGAATCTGCGTTTTTATAAAGAAGAAGAAAAGGGAGATCAGGCATTTGCAGAAAAATTAAGTAAGCTGGGTGATGTATATGTGAACGATGCATTTGGAACTGCTCACCGCGCACATGCATCTACAGCGGTAATTGCGCAATTCTTTTCTCTTGAAAAGAGAATGTTCGGAACTGTAATGGATGGAGAAGTAGCAAGCGCAGAAAAAGTAATGCACAACAGCGAGAAACCATTTACAGCTATCATTGGCGGAGCCAAAGTGAGTGATAAAATTTTGATTATCGAGAACCTCCTTGAGAGAGCTACAGATATTATCATTGGTGGTGGTATGGCATATACTTTTATGAAAGCACAGGGCGGTACCATTGGGAACTCTCTTTGCGAAAACGATCGTCTCGACACCGCCGTGGCCCTGCTGAAAAAAGCAGAAGAAAAAGGAGTATCTATTCACCTGCCATCCGATTCTATCATTGCCGATAAATTTTCGGCTGATGCCAACACATCAACTGCACCAAGTAATCATATTCCAGATGGCTGGATGGGGCTCGATATTGGTGCAAGTGCCTGCGACCAGTTTACCAACTGTATCAAAAGATCAAAAACGATCCTCTGGAACGGTCCGATGGGTGTATTTGAAATGGAAAAATTTCAACATGGAACCAAAGCCATAGCGGTAGCTGTAGCTGAAGCCACAGCCGACGGTGCATTCTCCCTGGTAGGTGGCGGCGACAGCGTAGCAGCCGTAAACCAGTTCGGTTTTGCCGATAAAGTAAGCTATGTATCAACCGGTGGCGGCGCCATGCTGGAGTATTTTGAAGGGAAGGAACTTCCGGGCATTGCGGCAGTGAAATAAACGTGAAACGTGAGAGGTGAGACGTGAAAGGAGGATTTTCTCACGTTTCACGTCTCACCTCTCACGTTTTGTAATGTTTTTACCTATCCTACTACTAATGATCTAAATAACTGGATAAATAACTAATTTCATAAAAATCAAGTCAAACATGAGTACAAAAAATTTAACCTTAATTGTAATTGCTGCATTAATCCTTATTCTGGGTGGATGTGGTTGCAGGGGGTATAATGGCCTGGTAAAACAGGATGAAGTGGTAAAAAATGCATGGGCAAACGTAGAAAGTGATTATCAGCGTCGTGCAGACCTGATACCTAATCTGGTTAATACTGTAAAAGGAGAAGCCAATTTTGAGCAGACAACTTTGCAGAATGTAATCAACGCCCGTGCAAGTGCTACACAGATTAAAGTTGATCCAAACGATCTTTCACCTGAGAAATTACAACAGTACCAGGCTGCACAGGGACAATTGTCTCAGGCACTGGGCCGTTTGTTGATGGTAACTGAAAACTATCCTAACCTCCGTGCCAATGATGCGTTCCGCGGATTGCAGGCACAACTGGAAGGAACGGAAAACAGGATCAAAGTATCACGTAACGACTTCAACAAAGCTGTTGCCGATTACAACATAAAAGCACGTTCTTTCCCGATGAATATCCTTGCGGGAATGTTTGGGTTTAAAGTGAAAGAAGGCTTTAAGGCAGATGCAGGTGCGGAGAAAGCGCCGGAAGTTAAATTTTAATACATAAGCCACAGTGCTGTTGCAGCGGGTGATGATCTTGAAAAGATACTATCCTGGAAACTGTTACACACTGTGGCTTTTAATATCAGCCAGTTATGTTCGGACTCTTCAGAAAAAAGCCGGAACGTTATTTCTCAGAAGAAGAGAAACAAAAAATTGTAGCCGCCATACAATCTGCTGAACAGCAGACTAGTGGGGAAGTGAGGATTTATATTGAGAATAAATGTGCCTATGTAAATCCATTGCATAGAGCGCAGGAGCTTTTCTTCAACCTTGAAATGAGTCAGACTGCGGAACGTAATGGTGTGCTTGTTTATGTAGCCATGAAAGACCGCCAGTTGGCTGTATTTGGTGATGAAGGAATACATCAGAAAGTAGGCAGCGCATTCTGGGATGCGGAGGTAAAAAAGATGCTGGCAGAATTCAGGCAACAGCATTATGCAGACGGACTGGCAGCCATTATAGAAGATATTGGTGCGGCACTCGCTCATCATTTTCCTTACGACAGAAAAGAAGATAAGAACGAATTGCCTGATGATATTGTATTTGGTAAATAAAAGAAGTGCCGGCATTTGAATGCACTCGAACAAACCAACATGAAAAAATTACTCATCATATGGATCATACTGCTGGGCTTTGTTACAACACAGGCACAGGAAGTATTACCCAAACCCAATCCCCCAAAACTGGTAACCGACAAGGCCAATGTTTTGTCGAAAGAACAGTTGGAAATACTGGAGCATAAACTGGTGGCGCTGGATGATAGTACATCAAACCAGATTGCCATTGTACTGTTGCCCACACTTGATGGATATCCGATTGAAGAATATGCGAATAAACTATTTCGTAATTGGGGAATTGGAAATGCAAAAACCAATAACGGGGTATTGATCATTGCAGCAATTGCAGACCGTAAAATCAGGATAGAAGTGGGTTATGGGTTAGAGGGAGCTATTCCTGACATCATAGCATCCAATATTATACAAAACGATATTGGCCCGAATTTCAGGGAAGGAAACTACTATCGTGGGTTAGATAAAGCGATAGAATCATTATCAAAAGCGGCGGTTGGTGAATACAAAGTAAAACGCGCTAAAAAAGGAACTGGTGGTTCATCAGGAAAATCAATACTTACGTTTGTATTGATTCTTTTTGTGGTATTAATGATTGTGGCCCGGGGTGGCGGCGGTGGAAAAGGTGGTGGTATGGTAAGCAGAAAAGGATATGGAGATATTGCAGAAGCTATTCTCTGGTCATCAATACTCGGTGGCGGTCGACGCAGCAGCGGTGGCGGCTGGGGAGGTGGAAGTGGCGGCGGAGGCTTCGGTGGTTTCGGCGGCGGCAGCAGTGGTGGTGGTGGTGCCAGCGGTGGATGGTGAGTGAAATGAATAAGAAATATGGAATACGAAATAAGGAATCAGAAAGGAATATCAATAAGAAAGCCTTCCAAATCTGGAAGGCTTCTTTGTTGGTTGTAGTTGGAAAGTATAAAAAACAAACTTATTTCCTTATTTCTTATTCCACATTTCGTATTCCTTATTTTTTATTTCTTTTCTTCCGGCATTTTGCTTTTCACATAATCAGCCATTTCTTTTGCACCAGTTGCTTCTTTAGCGTTAATGAGTGCTTTTAATGCACCCAGAATAGTAGGATCGGTTTGAGGTCTTGCAGAAGCAGGAATCAAATCTCTGAAAGCAATAATGGCATCTACTGCCTGCTTAAACTCATTCATTTTAGTAAGTTTAGCGGCAAAAGCTGCGTAAGTGGCACTCATTTCCACTTTAGCAAAAGCCAGAGGCATTTTCTCATAGCTTTCCGATACCACTGCAAAAGCAGTTTCATCACCAAAATTAATCAACACACCTGAAATTGATTCGTTCAGTCTGCCTTTAGATGGATATTTACTCAATTCTTTTGCAAGTGCAAGAGCTGCAACACTGTCAATGCCGGCAAGGGCATCAAGACCAGCACCAGCCAATGTGTACGAAGAATCTTTAGTAGCCTGTGTAAACAATGATTTGTACCTGTCTTTTTTCAGGTTACCCAAAAAGTCGATGGCTTCTGCTTTCACTGTTCTCTTAGGATCATTTTTTGCGATGGCTTCCATTTTTGCAATCAAAGCATCATCGGGTGTTACTTTGGCCAGGTTGGTAATGGCCAGTGAACGGATGCGGAAATAGGGATCGCTCAATGCATCAACCAGTAACTGAACGGCTGCCGGATCTTTTACATTATTACCAGCAAAAGCAACTGCTTCTCTGCGATCAAGATAATTACCTGCATGTTTAAACTGGTGAATAAATTCTGACAGTGTCTTATTGTCTTTTTTGTCAACCAATAAATATTTGTCAGCATCTACATTAATCTGGTCTGGTTTAGATGTAACGCTGAAGTTGAAAGTATCAGCTTTGTTTTCCATCCACACCTGCTGTCTTGTTTTTTCATGTCCATGCCAGATATCAATAGTGAAAGGCAGTCTGAATACTTTATCGCCAGCCTGGTTTTGTTTGATGATTACATTGGCAATCTGTTTTTCTGGATTGTATTGGTAACTGATATCAATACGCGGATGACCATTACCAAAATACCATTGATTAAAGAACCAGTTCAGGTCTTTACCTGTTACATCTTCAAATGCAAGACGTAGTTTGTGTGCATTACCATTGCCAAATTTATTTGTAGTAAGGTATTTATTGAGTGAAGCAAAAAAGGCATCATCTCCAACAAGGTTGCGCAGCATATGTAAAATGCGACCGCCTTTATTATAGCTGATGGCATCAAACATATCTTCTTTGTCTTTATAATAAAAACGAACCAGATCGCGGGCCTGCTGGCCACTGCCAATATATCCACGCATCTGGTTAAAGTTTTCAAACATGGCTTCGTCTTTACCATGTTTGTATTCAAACCATAAATACTGGCTATAATCGGCAAAACTTTCGTTTACGGTAAGATTGCTCCAGCTTTCAGCAGTAACTAAATCGCCAAACCATTGGTGAAACAGTTCATGTGCAATGGTAGATTCCCAGCCATTGCCATCAACAAGTTCACGTGCATCTTGCTGGGCACTTTCCTGATGCAGTGTAGCTGTTGTATTTTCCATAGCACCACTCACATAATCACGGGCGGTCATCTGGCTATATTTAACCCATGGATATTCAACACCTAATTTCTTAGAGAAGAAAGCCATCATTTCAGGGGTATCGCCAAAAATTTTGCGGGCTACTTTTTCATATTCTTTCTCAACGTAGTAGTTAACTTCTTTTCCTTTATAAGTATCTTTTACTACAGCATAATCGCCAATACCCATAAAGAACAGGTAAGGCGCATGTGGTTGATCCATCGACCAGGTATCGGTGCGGGTGCCATCGGTATTTTTCTTTTGTGCAATCAATTTACCATTTGAAAGCGATACATATTTATTCGGAACAGTCAGGTTAAACAACTGCGTTGTTTTCTGATTTGGACGATCAATGGTAGGTACCCATACTGAAGTAGCTTCTGTTTCACCCTGGGTCCATATTTGTGTAGGTTTATCTTTTTCTTCTCCTTTCGGATTTACAAAATATAAACCCTTCGCATCGGTAATAGCGGCGCTACCGGCTGCTTTAAACTCATTGGGTTTTGCAGTATAGTCAATATAAACAGTATAACGTTCACCTTTTTTGTAAGTCTTATTAAGTTTAATATCTAAAAAAAGACTATCGTATTTGTACTTCAGAGGAATATTTTTTCCTGCCTGCACAATCGCCACCTGCTGAATATTCATGCCCTTTGCATCTAACTGTACAGAATCAGTAGCATAAAAATGTGGTTCGAGGGTAATCCATACTTTACCATTCAGGTAAGCATTTTCATAATCAAATTTTGCATCCAGTCTGGTATGCACGAGGTCATTTACTTTGGTAGGAAATGAGCGGTAGATCTTTTTCCAGTCATCGGCCCCCGAAGTCTGGGCCATAATACATGCCGGGATAAACGCAATCAGCAATAATAATCTTTTCATGTTCGAGTTTTAGTGGCCTAAAGATAAACCTGTAGCGCAAGCAGAATGTTAGAATTTTACTAATGGTTGGAAGGTTATTCACTACTATGCCAAAAGCAGATTAAAGCCGTAAATTTGTTGGAATGAAAGGAGAGAAACCGATACGAAGTTGTTGCATTATGCTGAGCTTGTTAATAATAGGACTGGGTTCATTGTCGGCACAGACCACACACTATCTTTTCTTCCAGACAGAAAATAACCAGCCATTTTACCTGCGTGTTATGGGAAGCACGCTAAGCTCCAATGCCAGCGGCTATCTGCTGATCCCAAAAATTACCGATGGAAAATATGAGATACATATAGGTTTTGCCCAGTCCGAAACAGAACAGCAGTTTGAAGTAACAATGGAAGGGAAGGATTTAGGGTTCTCTTTAAAACAGGAACTGGATAATAGCTGGAGTCTCTTTAACCTCGTCAATTTTTCACAGAACAAAGGAAAAACAGTAGCTGTTGCACCCAGGCAGCCCGTAAAACGAGAAGAAGAGCCTGTGGTAGTGAATAAAATAAAAGAGGAAGAAAAACCGGTAGAGAAAAAAGACATAAAACAAGCCGATACCGCAACCAAAGCATTGGTACAGGTAAAAGAACAGCCAAAAGCAAAAAAAATCCTACCCCAAATCTCAAAAATTTATGACAGGGCTTCAGCGGAAGGTGTTGATATGGTTTTTGTAGTGAATGGAACACCTAAAAGTGATACAGTGATTATTTATGTGCCGGCCATCAAACCACCGGGAATGGCGGGAGGAAATCTAAAAAACCGAACTGGGCAAGGCAATAATGGAGCATATATAAGTACCAATACAGGTTTACCTGCTATTCTCAACCCTTCTAAACAACCCTGATGCGTTATTTTCTTTCTGTAGCCTACCAGGGAACCCAATATGCGGGTTTTCAGATTCAGGATGGACAGGAAACCGTACAATCGCAGGTTACAAAAGCGCTGGAAACGCTTTTCAGGGAAAATTTTATGCTAACCGGGTCCTCACGAACCGATTCGGGGGTACATGCTATCCAGAATTATTTCCATTTTGATACAACACTC
The DNA here is from genome assembly GCA_943372605.1 of Chitinophaga pinensis. GTDB lineage: Bacteria > Bacteroidota > Bacteroidia > Chitinophagales > Chitinophagaceae > Sediminibacterium > Sediminibacterium pinensis_H. The sequence continues at coordinate 279,869 of CALRZI010000001.1, forward strand.
GAATTAACGGCCAGACATAAGTATAATCTCAATGCCATATTACCCGTTGATATTGCTGTAACTGGCATATTCAGGGTGGCGGAAACAGCTCATTGCCGGTTTGATGCTACTGAACGGGAGTATAAGTACCTGATATACAGACATAAAAACCCTTTTCTGGCCGACCGGGGCTGGTTATATCCCTATCCTTTGAACCTTGAAATACTTGATCGTTTATCCATTGTATTGATGGAATATGAAGATTTCAGCTCTTTTTCTAAACGGAATACCCAGGTGTTTACCTACAATTGTGCCATTAGAATGGCGTATTGGGATGAGAAAGAGAATGGGGAACTGGAGTTTAAAATCTCTTCGAATCGTTTTTTAAGGGGAATGATCAGGGGAATTGTGGGAACCATGATACGTACTGCAAGGGCAGCCAACTCAGTGGAGGAGGCAGAGGCAAATTTTAGGAAAATAATTGAAGCAAAGGATTGTAGTAAAGCAGATTTCACAACACCTGCACGGGGCTTGTATTTGATAGCAGTGAACTATCCTGATAATTTATTGAAATCAGTGGATTAGATATAGTGATGATAATGTTGGAATGAATAATAGTTGATCTGCTGATTATAACTGAATGAAGACTGTTTGTAAAACGTCTTCATTTTTTTTGTCTTCTAAAAGCCTTGTCTGTAAAGGCTTTTAACATTTTTCACTAAAATAGTTTGAAAAAAATTTGGCAGGGAATAAATCACGCTTATCTTTGCACCCCGCTTATAAAAAAAGAGGATGTTCTTTGAAGGCAGCTACAGTGAATGGCAAGAAAAAATCAAGAATTTTAAAATAAAATTTGGTGATTAAAAATACACGCTTATCTTCGCCGCCCGTTCAACAAAAACGGAAGTTCATTGAAGCGTAAATGAGGGTCTGAAAAAATAAAAATCAAATAAAATTTGGTACTAAAAAATAAGCTCTTATCTTTGCCGTCCGTTTGAAAAAACGGCAGTTCTTAAAATGGTTTTGACAGCAAAAAAAGTTTGAAATTTCTTCAAATAATTTTGGCTGATAAAATAAAGACTCTTACCTTTGCAACCCCAACAAAACGGGTAGCCTCGAAAGAGTCGAAAAGATCTTTGAAAGTTTGGAAGCAACAGCACAATTAAACATAATTACAAATTAGTTTACTTGTAAGGTTAACAGCAATCAAAAACAATTAACACAATCCGACGTTAATTTCGATTATTTGAGATTAAGTCAGATCAAACAACATTTACAATGGAGAGTTTGATCCTGGCTCAGGATGAACGCTAGCGGCAGGCTTAATACATGCAAGTCGAGGGGCAGCATGAGTGTAGCAATACATTTGATGGCGACCGGCAAACGGGTGCGGAACACGTACACAACCTTCCTATAAGTGGGGAATAGCCCAGAGAAATTTGGATTAATACCCCGTAACATAATGATGTGGCATCACATTATTATTATAGCTTCGGCGCTTATTGATGGGTGTGCGGCTGATTAGATAGTTGGCGGGGTAACGGCCCACCAAGTCTACGATCAGTAGCTGATGTGAGAGCATGATCAGCCACACGGGCACTGAGACACGGGCCCGACTCCTACGGGAGGCAGCAGTAAGGAATATTGGTCAATGGACGCAAGTCTGAACCAGCCATGCCGCGTGAAGGATTAAGGTCCTCTGGATTGTAAACTTCTTTTATCTGGGACGAAAAAAGGCTATTCTTAGTCACTTGACGGTACCAGATGAATAAGCACCGGCTAACTCCGTGCCAGCAGCCGCGGTAATACGGAGGGTGCAAGCGTTATCCGGATTCACTGGGTTTAAAGGGTGCGTAGGCGGGCAGGTAAGTCAGTGGTGAAATCCTGGAGCTTAACTCCAGAACTGCCATTGATACTATCTGTCTTGAATATTGTGGAGGTAAGCGGAATATGTCATGTAGCGGTGAAATGCTTAGATATGACATAGAACACCTATTGCGAAGGCAGCTTACTACGCATATATTGACGCTGAGGCACGAAAGCGTGGGGATCAAACAGGATTAGATACCCTGGTAGTCCACGCCCTAAACGATGGATACTCGACATACGCGATACACTGTGTGTGTCTGAGCGAAAGCATTAAGTATCCCACCTGGGAAGTACGACCGCAAGGTTGAAACTCAAAGGAATTGGCGGGGGTCCGCACAAGCGGTGGAGCATGTGGTTTAATTCGATGATACGCGAGGAACCTTACCTGGGCTAGAATGCTATTTGACCGTGGGTGAAAGCTCATTTTGTAGCAATACACAGATAGTAAGGTGCTGCATGGCTGTCGTCAGCTCGTGCCGTGAGGTGTTGGGTTAAGTCCCGCAACGAGCGCAACCCCTATCATTAGTTGCCAACAGGTAATGCTGGGAACTCTAATGAAACTGCCGCCGTAAGGCGTGAGGAAGGAGGGGATGATGTCAAGTCATCATGGCCTTTATGCCCAGGGCTACACACGTGCTACAATGGGCAGGACAAAGGGCTGCAACACAGCGATGTGAAGCCAATCCCAAAAACCTGTTCTCAGTTCAGATCGTAGTCTGCAACTCGACTACGTGAAGCTGGAATCGCTAGTAATCGTATATCAGCAATGATACGGTGAATACGTTCCCGGACCTTGCACACACCGCCCGTCAAGCCATGGGAGTCGGGTGTACCTAAAGTCGGTAACCGTAAGGAGCTGCCTAGGGTAAAATCGATGACTGGGGCTAAGTCGTAACAAGGTAGCCGTACCGGAAGGTGCGGCTGGAATACCTCCTTTTAGAGACGGCTTTAACCGGCTGTTGCTTTCACAAACTTTCATTATTTAGTTCTTTAAAAAGTACTATTAGTACCCGAATCAGACCCGTAGCTCAGTTGGTTAGAGCGCTACACTGATAATGTAGAGGTCACCAGTTCAACTCTGGTCGGGTCTACTAGTTAAGGCTTCAACTCAGAAGCTAAAACCATGGGGGGTTAGCTCAGTTGGCTAGAGCATCTGCCTTGCACGCAGAGGGTCATCGGTTCGACTCCGATATCCTCCACATTAAGTAGAATAAGTGAGAGGGTGCGGTTTTTAAAAAGTTCTTTCAAACATTAGATGTTGGCAACAGGCCAAAAGGATCGAATCCTTAACATCTGCAACTGTATAAGTTGTATTATAATTCTGGTTCTTGAGCCTTGATTCTTTTACACTTTTACTTTAGCTCTTTGACATATTGGGAAAGCGAAATCAATAACAAGAAGGTTATGACTCTTATGCAAGGTCATAACTGATAAATTTTTTAAAGCGAATAAGGGCGCATGGTGGATGCCTAGGGTCTGAGAGGCGATGAAGGACGTGGTAAGCTGCGATAAGCTACGGGGAGCTGCACACGAGCGTTATATCCGTAGATTTCCGAATGGGACAACCTAATATACTGAAGGTATATTATTCCGACGCAAGTCGGAAAGCCAACCCCGAGAACTGAAACATCTAAGTACCGGGAGGAAAAGAAAACAACAGTGATTCCCCAAGTAGTGGCGAGCGAAAAGGGAACAGCCCAAACCGGGTCGGCGTGCCGATCCGGGGTTATAGGACTGCATTTAGAAAGCATTATCAAACTGAATCATCTGGAAAGATGAGCCATAGCAGGTGATAGCCCTGTAGGTACAAATTAATGTGGACGAGCAGTATCCTGAGTAATGCGGGACCGGAGGAATCTTGCATGAAGTTGCCAGCACCATCTGGTAAGGCTAAATACTCCTCAGACACCGATAGTGAACCAGTACCGTAAGGGAAAGGTGAAAAGCACCCCGAACAGGGGAGTGAAATAGTACCTGAAACCGTGCGCCTACAAGCGGTCGGAGCTCTGCAATATGAGTGACGGCGTGCCTTTTGCATAATGAGCCTACGAGTTACTCCTAACTGGCGAGGTTAAGTTCATATTTAACGGAGCCGAAGCGAAAGCGAGTCCAAATAGGGCGATTAGTCAGTTGGGGTAGACGCGAAACTTTGTGATCTATCCATGGGCAGGTTGAAGGTTAGGTAAAACTAACTGGAGGACCGAACCCGTTGACGTTGAAAAGTCTTGGGATGACCTGTGGATAGGGGTGAAAGGCCAATCAAACTGAGAGATAGCTCGTTCTCCCCGAAATGTTTTTAGGAACAGCGTTGCATATAGAAGTTTATTAGAGGTAGAGCTACTGATTGGGCTAGGGGGCTTCACCGCCTACCAAACCCTGACAAACTCCGAATGCTAATAAATATCTGCAGCAGTGAGGCTTTGGGCGCTAAGGTCCAGGGCCGAGAGGGAAATAACCCAGATTAGCAACTAAGGTCCCTAATACGTAGTTAAGTTGATCAAACGAGGTGGGATTTCTATAACAGCCAGGATGTTGGCTTGGAAGCAGCCATTCATTTAAAGAGTGCGTAACAGCTCACTGGTCGAGAGATCCTGCACGGAAAATAATCGGGCATCAAACTACGAACCGAAGTTCTAAATTTCCGCCTTGTGCGGAAGTGGTAGGGGAGCATTGAAATCTGCACTGAAGGTGTTGGGCGACCAATGCTGGAGCGATTTCAAAAGAAAATGTAGGCATAAGTAACGATAATTAAAGTGAAAAACTTTAACGCGAAAAGTCTAAGGTTTCCTGATCAACGTTAATCGGATCAGGGTTAGTCTGGTCCTTAGGAAAACCCGAAAGGGGCATCTGATGGAAAGCTGGTTAATATTCCAGCACCTGCTATGCATTAAAAGTGACGCAGGGACGTGGTGGTTGCGTACGGACGGAAGTGTACGCCTGAGTGGAGTCTTCGGACAAAGCGAAACCATAAAATCCCTGCCAAGAAAAGCGAGTATAGCAGCCAGTACCGGAATCCGACACAGGTAGACGGGATGAGTATTCTAACGCGCTCGGGTGAGCCGTGGAGAAGGAACTAGGCAAATTAACGCTGTAACTTCGGGATAAAGCGTACCGCAGCGATGCGGTCACAGTAAAATGGTTCAACCAACTGTTTAACAAAAACACAGGGCCCTGCAAAAACGTAAGTTGACGTATAGAGCCTGAAACCTGCCCGGTGCTGGAAGGTTAAGGAAGGGTGTTCGGCGCAAGCCAAAGCTCCTGACTGAAGCCCCAGTAAACGGCGGCCGTAACTATAACGGTCCTAAGGTAGCGAAATTCCTTGTCGGGTAAGTTCCGACCTGCACGAATGGTCTAATGAGTTGAACACTGTCTCCTCCACGAGCCCGGTGAAATTGTAGTATCGGTGAAGATGCCGGTTACCCGCCACGGGACGGAAAGACCCCGTGAACCTTCACTACAACTTTGCATTGATTTTGAGCACCAAATGTGTAGGATAGTTGGGAGACTATGAAGCAGTGTCGCCAGGCATTGTGGAGTCATCGTTGAAATACCAACCTTTTGTTGCTTAGAACCTAACCCCTAACGGGGGACATTGCATGGTGGGTAGTTTGACTGGGGTGGTCGCCTCCTAAAAAGTAACGGAGGCTCGCAAAGGTACCCTCAGTACGGTTGGTAATCGTACGTAGAGCGCATTAGTATAAGGGTGCTTGACTGTGAGGCAAACACGCCGAGCAGGAGCGAAAGCTGGCTAAAGTGATCCGGTGGTTCTGCATGGAAGGGCCATCGCTCAAAGGATAAAAGGTACTCCGGGGATAACAGGCTGATCTTACCCAAGAGCTCATATCGACGGTAAGGTTTGGCACCTCGATGTCGGTTCGTCACATCCTGGGGCTGGAGAAGGTCCCAAGGGTTCGGCTGTTCGCCGATTAAAGTGGCACGTGAACTGGGTTCAGAACGTCGCAAGACAGTTCGGTCCCTATCTGTGGTGGGCGCTAGTAAATTGAGTGGACATGACCTTAGTACGAGAGGACCGGGTCGTACGTGCCGCTGGTGTATCTGTTGTGCCGCCAGGTGCAATGCAGAGTAGCTATGCACGGACAGGATAAACGCTGAAAGCATCTAAGCGTGAAACCTTCCACAAGATGAGTTTACTTTTAAGGGTCGTCAAAGACTATGACGTTGATAGGCTATAGGTGTAAAGCTGGTAACAGCAAAGCCAAGTAGTACTAATTGCCCGTAAGCTTTATTTTTTTTCTTGTTATCATTTCCTTCCCAATATGTAACTTATTGTCACTGGTTTATTACCATGATTTAAAATCTTATGGTGGTTTTGCCGGGGGTGTTCACCTCTTCCCATTCCGAACAGAGAAGTTAAGTCCCCCATGGCCGATGGTACTTGCATTTTGCTGGGAGAGTAGGTAGCTGCCATATTTATTGAAGCCTCACTGTTTATTCAGTGAGGCTTTTTTTTTGATACATTGAATAGCCAAGGGCACAAGGTGCCAAGAAAACAAGTTGTCACGGTATTTGTACGCAGGTTCGCAGCGAATTCAAGCAGCATCCGCAAATGGTTACAAATAATATTGAATTAGTTGCGATCATTCATGGTTGATATCGACATGTCTAAGATCAGAAGACTTGTATCATCACTATGTTTTGGTAACAGTAACCTGCTTTATTAACTACGCTCACTCTATCCTGTTTCTTGTCTCTTATTTCTTACCTATTTCATTTTATTGTTGCTAATTTCATTACTTTACAGTTAGCCCCTATTTATATCCAATGACCCAGGAAAAGAAACTAAATCTGTTTCAAAAATTTCTACGTACCGGTGTGCACACTGATACTTCTTTTATTGAAATACAGCGGGCATACATGTTTAACCTGTTCATACTGATCGGGTCGCCTTTTGCAATTATATCGCTCATTATTAATTTTAGTCATTCAGCTTATTTCCCTGCATTTGTTAATATAGCTCAGCTTGTGAGTTTTGCGGTGGCATTATGGATATCTATTAAGGGACGATATAAACAGTTAAGAGTAGTGGTGTTACTCTCTCTTACTATTTTATCGATGATCGCATCATATCTCTATCACAATTCTGGTGAGTACAGATTTTTGTTAATGATTTTGGCGGCCATCATCCTGTTCGACAAAGACTGGCAATACCTTTGCTATGGAATGGGTACCGCAGCTGTATTTGTTTTGTTGCGGTTATCTTATACACCCAATCTGGAGGAATTACCCATCACAGAAATTTTTGCTACCTGTCTTAAAATGTTTCTTCCTTTACTCCTCTTTATACTCGCATTGCTATATTTTAAAACGATCTATTTTAAAAATCTGTACCAGCTTGAAAATGCGAATATGGAACTTAGGTTTGCGAAGGATCAAAAGGACAGGATATTGGGAACTGTTGCTCATGATTTACGAACACCGATTTCAAATGTTTCCGGTATTGCCAAACTTATGCAATCGGAAGAGCTTTCAAAAGAAGAGCAACAAAAATTCTTTGCCATGATCGATCATGCATCTCACAGTGCACTGATGTTGATTAATGATCTGTTACAACAAAACGATAACGGAAATAATACCGGCTACCTTAAAACAGTTGAATTCAATCAGCAATTAAGTGAGTGGTATCCGTCATTTGAATTCAGAGCTCGGGAAAAAAAGATACGGGTTAATGTGCAATACAGTTCCGAAAATTTGCCGGTAACAATTGATGCCGACAAGATAGAAAGGGTGTTGGCAAACCTGGTAACAAATGCTGTTAAGTTTAGTGGTGAGCATTCAAACATAATCATGCGTACCGTAAAAGAACACAATTTTGCATTGATTACAGTAACAGACCATGGAATTGGTATACCAAAAGAGAAACAGGATGATATTTTTGAGTTATTTGGGCAAGGGAAACGTAGTGGTACCGCAGGCGAGAAAGGGTTTGGAATGGGACTTTCTATTTGCAAACAAATTGTAGAACAACACAAAGGCAAAATTACTGTTGAAAGTGAAGAAGGCAAAGGAACAGTCTTTTATGTAAGACTTCCACTTGTATAAACAGCTATTGTTTAGGCTACATCCTCGCCGGCAGAAGCAGCCATTAATTTAAACCAGTCTTCTCTTTCCATAATGATACCTCCAGCATTTTTTGCCTGTAGCAGCCTTTCAATTTTAGTGGTTCCGATAACGGGTAAAATACCTGAGGGATGTCTGTGTAACCAGGCCAGTAAAATTTCATTCACGCCGGTTTCATATTTTTCAGCCAGTAGTGTTGCTGCACTAATGATACTTCTAAATCGGGGGTGACTATCATCATTTAGTAAACCTCCACCAAGCGGGGCCCATGCCATAGGAACGATCTGGTATTGCATACAATGATCGAGCATACCATTTGTGAAAGGCGGTAAATGCAGAATGGAAATTTCAAGCTGGTTGTATTCAATCCTAGTATACTTCATCAGAGTTTCAACCTGATGCGGATAAAAGTTAGATACCCCGAACTGAAGAATTTTTCCCTGCTGTTTCAATAGCTCAACAGCAGTAGCAACTTCGGCAGGATCCAGCAAGGGGTCAGGACGATGAATCAACAATAAATCTAAATGATCAGTTCTAAAGTTTTTAAGAGACTGTTCTACTGAACTGATTATGTGCTGGGCAGAAGTATTGTACGATTTTATCTGGTGTGAAGGGCGGTTTTCTGTTTTCATCTGAATACCACATTTACTAATGATACGCAGATGTGCCCGAAGAGAAGGTTTTTCCTGTAAAGCAGCACCGAATTCTGCCTCCGTAGTATAACCACCATAAATATCAGCGTGATCAAAAGCAGTAATACCATTTTCAAGACAGGCTTCAATCATCTGCAGATAATCAGCAGTGGAAAAACCTGTACCCCATTTTCCCCAGCGCATACAACCGGCCACAGGTGTTTTAATTACAGATACTGTATTCATGCCTCCAAATTAAGGAAAGGAATAGAAATGCTCATCAGTAAACATAAAAAAACCCAACAATGTTAACTGTTGGGTTTTGAAGTTTTTGTAGTTGTAGTAGATTAATACCTGTTATATCCACCACCGCCGCCGCCGTTACCACGATCGCGGTTGTATCCGCCACCGCCTCCACGGTTGCCACCACCACCAAATCCGCCACGGCCACCGCCGCCGCCGAAGCTCTTCTTTTTGAAGCCGCCTCTTTCACCTTCAGGGCGTGGGGTAGACTCGTTTACTACGATCTTGCGACCCAACACTTCTGTGTCGTGAAGGGCACTGATAGCAGTACGCGCAGCCTCATCATCAGACATTTCAACGAAACCGAAACCTTTGCTACGGTCGTTATTGAATTTGTCGGTAACAATTTTGGCGCTCGTTACTTCACCATAGGGAGTAAACAGGTTCTGCAGATCGTCACTGGTCATGTTCCAGTTCAGATTTCCAACGTAAATGTTCATGTTCTTTTTAAAAATTAAGTGATCAAAAACCAATGAGAAACCAGTAACCAAAAATCCTGAAACATTTACGTAAAAACGTTCTGAGATATGGAAGACCTTTCATTGGACTACCGAAGATAGGGAATTTGCGGAATTGACAAGTTTTTTTCGCCCCGGGAGCTTTTTAAGGCAAAATGAGTAAGAAATACCGATAAATCGGTATAAATAAGCCCCCACATTACTGAGGGGGCTATAAAAAAGTGTTTCCGGACGATTATTCTCCAACAACTTCAAAATCCACTTCAGTAACATGACCGTTACCAAAATCAATAGAGGCTTTGTAAGCACCCAGTTCCTTCACTTCATCAACAATGCTGATGCGCTTGCGGTCGATCTCGTAACCTTTCTGGTCACGGATAGCACGGGCAATCTGAAGAGATGTAATGGTTCCGAATATCTTACCACTGGTACCAGTTTTAGCACCCAGTTTAACAGGAGAGGCTTTCAGCACATCGATCACTTTATTGATCTCAGCCAGCATAGCCGCTTCTTTCTTCGATTGTACTTTCAAACGCTCTTCTAATTGTTTGAGATTAGAAGGATTTGCTTCTACAGCAAATTTCTGTGGGATCAGAAAATTTCTTGCATAACCATTTTTCACGGTTACCAGTTCATTACGACCACCCAGATTGTCTACGTCCTGAATTAAAATTACTTGCATGATTGTGTTTTTAGTTCCCAAGAGCCCAGAGCAATTTTGTCTCTGTCTCCCGGCCTTGCCGGGATTAGGGAAGGTGACTAACTAGTGATAATTCAAAAATCGAAATTCAAAAGTCAAAAAATGTTTTTTGACTTTTGAATTTCGATTTTTTATTTTAAAAGATCCGTTACATAAGGCAACAGCGCCATCTGGCGTGCTTTCTTAACTGCATCAGATACTTTACGCTGGTATTTCAGTGAGTTACCGCTCAAACGGCGAGGTAATAATTTACCCTGCTCATTGATGAATTTCTTCAGGAACTCGATGTCTTTATAATCAACGTATTTAATGCCATACTTTTTGAAGCGACAGAATTTTTTCTTTGGCTTCTCCTGTTTGATAGCGGTCAGGTATTTGATCTCATTCTTTGCCATGATTAACCCTCCGTTTTTTCAGTTACAGCAAATCCGCCATTTCTTTTTCTGTAATTGTACTCGACGGCGTATTTATCGAGTTTCGTTACCATGTGACGCATTACCTGCTCGTCACGTAAAAGCTGGATCTTCAATTTTTCATTGAGATCGGTAGGTGCGCTGTACTCCAGAATCCAGTAAATACCTGTTGTTTTTTTCTGGACAGGGTAAGCTAGTGATTTTAAACCCCATGGGTTGCTGAATACGGTAGATCCACCATTTTCTTTGATGAAATCTTCGTACTTTTTCTGAGAAGCCTTGAAATCTTCTTCAGACAGTACCGGAGTGAAAATCACCATCAATTCGTAATTACTCATTACCTGAATTTTTAGGTTTTTAAATTGGTTTTTCCCAGTGGATCTCGCCTGAGGCGAGAAATCTGCCAATAACAGATTTGGGGCTGCAAAGGTAAGGGATTGGAGGGAATAAATCGAGATTATGAAGTCTATTTCAAATTTAATTTGTATTACAGTAAAGTCATCTAAATCTATGTAGTTATTTATAATCAATGAGTTATACCATAATCGCCGGAACACAGATTAGAGGGTAAGAAAAATCTGCAAGTAAAATAGTAGAAACATTTTTTTTAATATATTTTTTTGTTAATTTAAATTCTATTTTTATATGAAATATTTAAATAAACAAATCTAAAATATGAAGATCTTTATAGTAAATAGAAAAACTTTGGTTAGTAGCCAACGGATAATACTGGCGTGTGTTTTTTTGCAGTAGTCTTGAGTAATATAGGATGTAAGAAGAATGGGTTAAGTGTAAACAATGCAGAAAACATTAGTTATAACGATTTGATATTGTGGAAATCTTCTTATGAAAAAAGAATCCCCGGAGGACCTCTTTTAATGATAGGAAAAGCAGTAAAAACACACTACAATGGGGAGTTTTATGTGCGAGTACCTTTAAGAAATAGTCGAGGATACATCTATTTCAAAAAAGAAGATAAATTAAATGCTGTTTTTTTTCGAATCAATCCAGATAGTGGAAATAGAGTAAACGTTAATCGTTTCTCAGGTACATATGAAGTCATTGATTTTGAAACTTTCGACATGGGGCAGGCAATCATTAAAAATGGGTTTATTGTACGATGGACTAAGGGAAGTTTGAATGGAAATATTTCTGATAATAATTCCTTAATAAAACAAGAATCTAGTAGTTGGTTCTCACAGTTGCTTTATTGTATAGGTAAACATTTATTCGCCTTACCAGCAAAAGTTGGTAATGAATGGGCTGGTTGTTGGGTATTAGGAGGAGGTAGTGGTGATGCGAATGTGGGTGAAAATCAGATACCATTACCCCCGGAGGGAGGAGGACCAATAAGTTGGTTAACTTTTTTCACAAATATATATCCTCCAAATGACCTTAATACAGATCCAAATCTTCCTGATTTTGGAGGGGGAAGTGGTGCAGGTGGTGGAATCAATTGGACATATTTTAGTCAAGGCCAAACCGACCCCATTCCACCGCAATATGATGAATATGTAGATTTTGTTGATTTTAGCATTGAAGCAGCCGTGTTTGATAATTCAATTGGGTTTGATGAAGGCGGGAATAGCACTAATGTTGATAATGACCCAATATCAATTGTAGATACTTCCCTACCTTTTCCAACTGTAACGGATATTATTGGAAAGAACAATTTTGTGCAACGACAAAGTGCATCGCAAAACTGTTTAAGTTTAGCCAAACAGCAAATAGCAGTACTAGGATATAAAATTGGGGGATATGATCCAGGTGGGCAGACATATGCTATATATAATAGGAATACTGGGATTAATAAAGCTGTAGCTATACAGGGGGTCAGTTATATAATTGATGCGTTACAGAAAAATAAACCGGTAATTGTTGGTGTTGATTATGGAGCAATATCCCCTAATTCAGACGGTACAACTAATCACTTTGTAGTAATAGTAGGAATGGGCTCAGATAGCCAAGGTAATTATTTCCGGTTTTACGATAATATAACCTCTCATTTAATTTTTGGGACAACACCAAGCAATAAATTATATTTTAATCCATCAACAGGAGCCTTAACTGGTTATTTTGTAGGAACAGGCTCGATACCTCCAATATTCTATAAAGTTTCTCAAATAAGAAAAAGTGTGTTATGATAAAATTTATGCTAATTATAACGTTATCAATAATCAATATATTAAACCAGGTTGACAAGCCTGTTTATAACTATATGCAGACAAATTGTGACATTTGGGATCACGCATCAACATCTTCAAGGAAAAGTAATTATGATACAATTAAATTAACTGTAAAATACGTATCAATTGAATCAAATGTTTACAATTCATTTTATGATAAGAATCAGGTTGGATTTTATCAAAAACTCAATAAAAAGCATGATTTAAAGTTAATTTTTAGTTTTCAGCCTATCAATTGTGATTCTACTTTTTATAGTTATCCGTTTGCGTATAAAAAGAAGTATGATTATACTCTTTTCCCAAAAGAAAAGCCTGCTGGAGGATTTGATACTTGGCCTGTGGGGAAGTTGGTAACAATAACCTGTGTGCGCTATAATCATTATTATTGTTGTTTAACGCCGGATAGACTTATTACTATTATTACAGATATAGTACCATTCTCAAAAGATTCTATTCTGCCAGTCATTTTCAACGAAAGTGTTTATATAAATAAATCATTATATAAAAAATAGTAGTTACTTTTAGCTACTACGACGATCATTGTCTGCAGTGCATTAATTGCCTAACTATAATTTTTAATTGTTGCTTCTTAAAACCATATAAACCGGGAAATGATCGCTATAACCACCCCTGTACCGGTTACCATCCCAGGTACGCATGGGATAGCCTTTATACCGGCCACTGTATTCGGTGAGATAAGGAGGATTAAAAATGTAATCTTTAAAAAAGTGGAAACCAGGGCCATTCTTGTCAAGCCAGCTTTGAGATAACATAATCTGGTCAAACAAGCCCCAGCGGTCGCGATGTGCCAGCGTGCCCACTCCTTTTTCTAACCATCCGGACCATGGATTGAATAAATCTCCCGTTTTGAGTTCTGCTATCTTTCCTCTGGCCCTCAGTCCTTCCCTGATACTCCTGTCGCCGGGGTCATCATTCATATCTCCCATTACAATCAGTTTTGCTGCCGGATTTTTCTCCTGTATAGAATCTATATGTTTTCTGCAAACATTGGCGGCTGCCATGCGAGCCGGATCACTTCTTTCCTGGCCACCTCTTCTGCTGGGCCAGTGATTTACATAAATATGAATGGTATCTGAGTAAAGCAAACCTTTACAGTATAAAATATCCCTGGTAAAAGATTCGTCTTTACTGTTGCCGGGTAATGGCACGAATAATTTCTGTGCATCTATCGGAATAAAATAAGCCGGGTTATAGATGAGCGCAACATCAACACCTCTTGTATCTTTTGAAGATGCGTGTACAATATGATAATTTCTTTTTTTCAATACCGGGTGCTGAACAAGAAATTGTAGCACCGTATCATTTTCAATTTCACCTACACCTAATATACTCAAACCATTATCGGAATAAGTAGTTCCGATTTCACTGATAACTCGTGATAATTTATTCAGCTTGTCTTTAAAAATAGCAGTGCCATATTTTTTTACACCATGTGGTGTAAAATCATCATCGTTGATGAATGGATTATTAATGGTGTCATATAAATTCTCCAGATTGTAAAAACCAATAACAGTAATCTGATACCGCTTCACCTGTGATGAAGCGCATAAAAAGAATTGTAATGCGGCCAGTGTGAATAGAATGGTTTTCATAACAAAAAGTTGAAAAATAATTACGCTAAATACATCTTTTCATGACCGTATTTCCCGCAAAAATGATTGATGGTAGTGCGATTTGTTTTGGCAGTTTCTATTTTGAGTGAAACAATTTGTATGAGGCATTTAATGTTTTTCATAGTGTGTATTTTATTTTGTTTCGAAGCGCGCGCTTCGTCAAATAAAACAGACACAGTTCCATCAAAATATGATAGCAGTTTGTGGCAACTCTTACTCAGTCAGGAATCAGTAGAAGCAAATGCTGTATTGATGAACGAGCAGGATCGTGGGACTAGTTCTGCTATAGTATCTCCACTATACGGCGAGAAAGATGTGTTTTTACAAATGGCAGCATTTCAATTCAGTGCCATGCGTTACAGGTACAGGGGTTACGATGCATCTATTTCAGGTACACTTATCAATGGTTTATTTTTTAATGACCTGCAACAGGGAAATCCTTCATGGTCTTTATGGAACGGATTAGCACAGGTAATGAGAAGCAGTATCGATTTTACAGCCAATCGTTTTCAGGACAGTTGGTTGGGCGATGCAGGCGTTACTACGAATACCGATATGCGTGCGTTGGTGCAAAGAAAACAGTTACAGTGGGGTTATGCATTATCAAATCGAACTTATACAAACCGGTTTCATTTTTCTTATGCAACAGAAACCAATCAAAAAGGATGGTCATGGGCAATGGCGGCAAATATGCGTGTAGCAGCGGAAGGATACAGAACCGGATGTGCATATCAGTCAGGTGCTTATTATGCAGCTATTGATAAACAACTCAGAAAGGCAGGATTATTGTCACTTATTATTTTTGGTTCAGCGCAGCAATACGGTAAACAGGCTGCTATTACGGCTCCGGTAACGGATTTACTAGGCAATGATTATAATCCTAACTGGGGTTACCAGCAAGGACGTAAAAGAAATGCTGCAACGACTGGTCAGCATATGCCTGTTGCAATTCTTTCTTACGAATGGAATCCGGATAATCAATCTGCATGGATCACCAGTGTGGGGGCCGTAATGGGTAAAAGAACGGATACAGGTTTAGATTGGTATCAGGCGGCTGACCCACGACCAGATTACTATCGTTATTTACCAGCTTATCAAACGGATAGCCTTTTGCAAAATCAGGTAGCTGATATGTTATTGGAGAATAAAAATTTGCAACAGATTAACTGGTTACAACTATACACAATCAATCGCAATTCTTTTGAACGAATCGATCAGGTAAACGGAACGCAGGAATCTATAGCAGGAAACAGGGCGCATTATTTACTGGAACAAAGAATAACAGACACAAAAAAATGGATGCTAAGCAGTTATTACAAAGCTCGATGGAAAAACAATCTGAACATAGCGGCCGGTATTCAATTGAGCTATCAGCAAAATCATCATTACAAAACAGTGTATGATTTGTTGGGAGCGGATTTTCATGTTAACTGGAACCAGTTTGCTGAAAGTGATTTTCCTTCCAATCAACAGGCCCTTCAATTTGATATTGATAAACCGAATCGGATACTTCGTAAAGGAGATCAATACGGGTATGATTATATAGCGTCCATTACATTAACCAATATATGGGCACAGTTGGAACAGCAGACAAAGAAAATTGATTACATCATTGGCATCCGTTTTTCAAAAACCGAATTTAACCGAACAGGACTTGTGCGAAATGGTCTCTTCGCCCGACAATCTAAAGGCGCTTCTCAGGCCAGTCATTTTTTTGATCCTTTAATGAAAATGGGCATAGTATTCAAACTGCATCCAAAACATATGCTTGGGTTTTTATTCCAGGCTCAATCAAAAGCACCGTTGTTTGATAATGTATACATCGCACCTCGTATGCGCGATACAAAACAAGACCAACCTGTGAGTGAGACAATGGTTTATGCAGAAGTCTCGTATCAATTGTTATTACAAAGGTTGAAGGCAAGAGTAAGTCTTTATCATACGAGTTCGAGTGATGGAATGAATGTGCTTACTTTTTATCATGATGGGTATAGAAATTTCGTGAATTATGCCATTCAAAATATGAATCGCCGGTACATGGGTGTTGAGTCGGCAGTCGCCTGGGAGCTGAATGAACGATGGGAGTGGACTTTTGCTTTTGTAAAAGGGTTACATATTTACACGAGCAGACAGGCGGTAACTGTTAGTCTTGATAACAATGAATTTCTGCTTGACAAAACGGAAGTGTACACAAAAAACTTCCGCATAGCCAGTTCTCCACAGCAAGTAGCAGGAACGGGTATTCGCTACAGAACCACAAAAAGTTTTTTCCTCCAGGTGAACGCCAGTTTTTTTGATGATCAATGGCTCGAATTTAATCCACTGCGAAGAACTTACGAAGCGCTTGAAGGCATTCAAAAAGGTAGTACGCAATGGCATAAAATTATTGACCAGACCCGACTGCCTCCGGTTATGCTGTTGAATGTATTTGTTGGTAAAGGATTTTCCATCCGGAATATACACGCGAAAAAACCACTTCGTTTTTTCTGTACAGCGGGTATCAATAACCTTTTGAATGAACAACGCACCATTACCGGAGGATATGAACAACTTCGGTTCGATCAGGAAACAAAAGACCCTGATCGTTTTCCTCCTAAATTATTTTATGGATATGGATTGAATTATGCACTATCCGTTTCACTAAGTTTTTAAACTATTGTATATGAAAATGAAAACCTGTTTTTCTTTACTGCTTTCTATACCCTTGTTGACTGGGTTTACTAATTGTCATAAACCATTTGATGAGCCTCCCGAATACAATGGCCCAATGATTGCTTCAAATACAACCATTGCTGCATTAAAGCGGTTGCATCTGCTCAATAATTTCGAAAAAATAATGGATGACATGGTCATTGATGGCGTGGTAATTGCAAATGACCTGACAGATAATTTTTATAAATCGATTGTTATACAAGACAGTACGGGTGGTATAACAATTAGGTTGGATGGATATTCTCTTTTCAATATATACCCTGTAGGTAGAAAAATATTTGTTCGGTTAAAAGGCTTGTGGATGGGCGATTATGCAGGAATGATTCAATTGGGTGCAGGTGTTGATCGGTCTGATCCTTTGTCGCCACAGTTGTCGTCTATTCCTCAGCCATTATTCGACAGGGTATTGATAAAAGGGCCGTTGCAACAAACGCTGATGCCTAAAAAACTAAGCATCAACGACCTGAACGATAGCCTCCAAAGCACATTAATCACTTTAATGAATGTTGAATTTGCAAGCTCCGATACAGGAAAACCTTATGCAGATGCCATCAATAAACAGGCAGTGAGTCATTCGTTGAAAACCTGTGGTATTGGAACGGTTTACGTAAGAACGGGAGGTTTTGCCCGTTTTGCGCCAGCATTAACAGCAAGAGGTAATGGAGAAATAACAGGTATATACAGCATCTTCAGAACACAGAAACAATTATTACTCAGAGATACCAGTGATGTAAAACTGGAGGGATTAAGGTGTACTCAAACCGGTCCCAAGCAATTGTTCGCAGAAAATTTTTCCGACCAGCAGCATGATAGTATTGTGCAGATAAATGACTGGAAGAATATAGCAGAAACCGGAGATCGTTATTTTCTTGGCAAATCGGCTTCAGGAAATACATATGCTGAGATTAGTGCTTTTGCAACAAGAGAGCAGTCGGTAATTGCATGGCTGATTTTACCTCGTATTGATCTTGACTTTTCTTCCAACGAGATATTGCGTTTTCAAACAAAAGATGGGTTTGATAATGGAGCCGTATTGCAGGTATTGTATTCCACCAATTATGATGGAGGAAATGCGCCATGGAAAGCAAAATGGAACAAGCTGGATGCTGTTATTGCAAAGGGTTCTATTTCGGGGTATGCAAAAGATTGGGTTGCTTCGGGAGATGTGAGCTTACATGCGCTCAAAGGAAAAGTATATATCGCATTTCGTTACGAAGGAAATGATCCACCTGCGCAAGTGGCCAAACTCACTACCACTTTTAGAATTGATAATATTCAGGTATTGGGTAATTAAATAAAAACGCCCCGTTTTACCGGGGCGTTTTTATTTAATATAACTGGGTAACCATTATCTGATCTTGATCAGTTGTACCACTTTTCTTTCTCTTCCCTGAACCAGTTCGGCATAATAAGTGCCTGGGTTCAAGCGATGTCCTACCTGAACGGTGCTGTTGGCATTCAGGTTATTCCTGCTTTCAAGAGCTCGAGCTGTAACATCAATAATGCGAAGTTGAACCGGTGCTTCTGTTTTAGCTGAAATTTTCAGTGTAAAGAATGTGCGGCTTGGATTTGGCATTACTATTACATTCAATAAACCGGTAGTTTCAGTAGCAGTTTTTTCTTCTGCTATGATTTTACTGCTTACTACAGGTTGGTTATTGCTAGTAGTTACAGTATTAACAGTACAGTTGTTATTATTCCATGTAATATTGCCACCCTTGCTTTCTACTTCTTCTGCAATAAACAATCCTGTCATGTAAATAGCTGAAGTATTGCTGTTCCATTTTCCATGACTCTTGTTTTCAGTAGTTACTTTCAATTTTCCGTTTGGCATATACACGTTTGCATTTACGCGTACATCTTCACCTTTCACCTGGAATTTTTCATCATCGCATTTAGTATCGCCCATGTAGAAAGTTACTTTATGGTTATCAGGGTTTAGTATAACGCGGTTGCCAATACTTACTTTCTTACTTACCTTAAGTTGGGTGCCGCCATTGAACCTGATATTACTGTAAGCTGTTTTGCTGCCTTCTTCAACGATCAATTCTTCAATGCTAACAACAGCAGCGGTAAAGCGTATGTTAGCGCCTTTATCTGCTTTAATTGTTCCGAAAACAGTACCATTTAGTGTAACGGTTGCATTTTCTTTGATAGTAATGTCATTATAATTACCACTTAATGTAACCGTCGTATTCTTCTGAACAGAAGTGTTTGGAAGGTTACGCGTGTTACTGGTATTATAGAACATGGTTGGTAAACTTACTGTTGCTGAACCATAGATTTTGTTGGGAATATTGATACCCGATCCATCGAGGTCAATTCTTGGTGCTTTTACAAATGCACCTGGGGCAGCTACAGAACTGTTTTTGTCAAAGGAAGCCTCGCCTCGTCTGTTCATTACACCTACACTTCCGCCAGCAACTGTATTCGATTCACTCAGTTTTACTTCCTCATAAGCAAGGATGGTATAATTGCTTACCAGGTTTTGTTTCTGATAAGTGAACGATGTGCTGTTGGCACTACTACAACCCGCTGCATCGGTAATAGTGAGTGAGTAGGCTCCATCTCCATTGGTAAGACCTAGGTTTAGTTGAGAGCCCGTACCTACGACAGTATTGTTATAAAACCACTTGTAGCTATAGTTGCCACTGTTTCCAGACAATACAAATTGGTTACAGAAAGCATCAGGATTACTGCTTGTAATGATTGCTGTTGGCGGAGTTGTAATTGTTACCGTGAAACTGCAAGTATTGCTGTTGCCGTTTATATCTGTAACAGTCAGTAGAACATTTGAAACACCATTATTGAAAATACCACTGATGTTACCTCCATTTCCACTGCGAGTGGTAGCACCAGATATTGTGTAAACAATGCTGGCAATTCCGCAATTATCAGAAACGCCAATTACTGGAACTGTATGTTGGTTGTTGGCCGACTGACAGAATGAAAGATTGGTCACACATGCAATTTGTGGAGCCTGGTTATCTGTTACTTGTACAGTTTGAGTTGCGATACGAACATTCCCGTTTACATCTGTAACCGTCCAGGTAATAGTTGTTGTGCCGGTTGGGAAAGCATCTGTTAATGGCAAACCATCGTTCCTTACTCCTGTAATGGTGGCAATACCACAATTGTCGCTGGCATCGGGTTGTGCAATGCTGATGAATGCATCGCATCTGCCAGCCTGAGCAGACATGGATATTGCATTTACAACTACAACAGGCGGTTGGTTATCAATAACAGTAACCTCCTGTTTGGCCGTATCAGTAATATTGCCGTGAATATCTGTTACTGTCCAGGTAACAATCGTAGTTCCAACCAGGAATTGTGCCGGTGCGTTATTGGTAACAGATGCAATACCACAATTGTCTGCTACTGTTGCTGAACCAAGCGAGCTAATAGTGGTATAACAAACGCCATTATCGTTTACAACGCTCACTGCTGCCGGAGCTTGAATAGTTGGTTTTTGGTTGTCGGTCACCGTAATTAACTGTTCAGTCGTGCTGCTGTTGCCATAAGTATCAACAGCAGTCCAGGTAACTTTTGTTACACCTACAGGGAAACTTTGTGGGGCATCGCTGGTGATAGATACGATGTTGTTGAATCCTGTAACCGCAGGTGTTGGTAATATTGTTGATATTGAACATGCATCCGGGTCGGTAAAGAAGCCAAGATCAGTAACGCTGATTGAAGGCTTGCTGAAATAACGCCAGTCGTATTTTGTAATAATCGGGAAGTGATCAGATGTGGTGCTTGCAAAACCATTAATCAGTGTCAAGGCATCTCTGAACACTCTTGCAGAATTCTGCACATAAGCAATGCTCATTTCACTTGAAGTGATTACATGATCAATCATATCAGGGAAAGATGCGGTAGAGCTATTACCCGTTAAACTTAATGGTAAAGTAATTGGTGTATAATTTGTCGCATCATTCAGGAATGAACTGTAGGAGCTAACTGTTACAGGAGCCATTTCGGTGGTAATGGTTTTGTCGAAATCATCATTCATGTCGCCGAGTATGATGATGCGACTGTTCGGGAATGCAGCATCCAATGAATCTTTCAACTCATCTGCACCAGCTTTCCTTCTTTCATATCCTTCAATTTTATCAGCAGTGTTACCTGTGTTTGCTTTGGCGTGAATAACAATGAAGTCAACTACACTGGTAGCGCCATTCAGTGTTACCTCAGCCTGCATCAGGAAAGGGAAACGACCACTGGCCCAACTGTTATAGGCATTGCCGGTACTGGCTTTCAGTATAGGTCTGGCACTTAGTTTTTTCACTACATCTTTATTGTAGATAAAACCTAATTTTTGTGCACCTGCATAATCAGGATCATTCACATCATCGGCATAAGAACCATAGGTGTTTACTACATATCCATAATTACCGGGCAGGGCTTCGGCTACAGCTTTAAAGCGTAATGTGTCAACAATTTCAACCAAAGCATACACGTCTGCATTAAGCGTATTGAGAACGGTTTGAACATTCTGTTGCTGCAGGTCTTTGTTGGTAGGGCCTAGTCCGGAAGCCGTGCTGCCAAACCATTCGAGGTTCCAGTTTACCACTTTCAATGTTCTGAGTGATGTGCCCGTTAAACTCATGCCGGATATAGTGCCATTTATATTTGTAATTACAGCGCTAACCTGGCCGGTATAATTTTGATCAGCAGCTACTGGTCTGAAACGTGCATAAATCGTTTTGCGTGAATTGGCATCAACAGCAGCAATATTTATGGATGATGTAAAGCTGTTGCCATCCAGGCTGATTTCGAAACCGGTTGGTGCTGATACATTGATATCTGATGTTACATTATATCCTTCTACAGAGAAAGTTCTGTTGGCAGAAGTTTGTCCATTCGCTACATAATCAAAATCAATATTACCGCCACGAATATCAATACCCGGAGCAGCAGGCGTAGCTGAGTTGGTAATGCTGAAATCGTCCAAAGTCCATCTGGCTGCATTTAAAGCAGGAGAAGAAGTGTAGACGAAAGCTACAGATACATTTGCTGCCTTGTATGCAGACAAATCAATCTGATCGCTGGTGGTCCATACGTCTGACTCCGGTTCTGCAAAACGACCATTGATTTCAGTCCATTGTGCCAGATTAGGATCTCCGGTTCCTGAATAATTGGTGGAAACCATCAATTTTAACGAAGGCCCTGCAAAACGAACACGTGATGCAAAACTTAATAGCGGATAATCAAAACCAGATAAATCGAATATTGGTGAAATAAGCCAGTCTTCATTTGTTTGAGCACCGCTTACAAAACCATTGATCTGAATACCATTGCCAGTTTTGCCAAATGTGGTGCATCCCCAGATTTGTGCGCCACTAACGCTATACTGTGTAAAGCCTCCGGGAAGATTATTGATACAATCATTAAAATTAAAACTGGTAGGAGGTGCGCCGGTAGTAAAACTCCAGGTATTCGCAGCAATACCTGCAAAAGTATTTCCACCAAGGTCAACCAGAGCGCCCGCATCAATTGTTACATAGTACGATTTGAATGCTGATAGGTTTGTATTCAAACTAAGTGTTTCAGCAGCTATGGTAACCGCAGGGTCGTTAATGTTGAATACCTGGCTGGTGCCATTTGTGGTATTGTGTAAAGTAATATTACCTGTACCCGGAACAATTGTTTCGCTAAATGTTACAGAGATAGAACCTGAAGGAGTAATACCTGTGGAGCCGGAAGCAGGATTATAACTGCTCACTATTGGTGCAGTTACATCACCCGGTGTATATCCTCTTACAACAAGATTGTCTATGCTTATTTTTGGTCTCGATCCGGTTGTTCCTCCTGTGCCATTATAATAGTAGAATCTTAGTCTGGCGTTCGGGTTATTGCTGAAATTAGCGGGTAATGCTATACCTGCTATTGTTCCGTTGGAAAGCACATTATTGGTAATGTTCAAAACAGCAGCAGCAGTAATTTCAGTAAAATTTATTCCATCTACACTACCGTATACACGAAGAGAACCTCTTCTGTCGCCAGTGCTGTTGTTTACAGAAGCCCAGTTAAAACCAATGGTTCCTGCATTCACTCCGGTGAAATCTAGTAAGAGGTCAACTGCTACTGCGCTTGTATTATCGGTGCCACCTGTAGCCAATAGAACAAGGTTTCCTCCACTGCCTCGCTGAACACCTCCTGATGATCCACTGCTGAAAGTGTTGGTGGCTGTAGTGGTTCTGATGCCGTTAGGAATATTCCCGGTAGCATTCACTGCAACAGGACCAAAATTAATGGCACCATTATCAGATGTAAAGCCATTGGTCCAGCTCGAAATATTATCGAAGTTTTGTGTATACGCCAATGCGGCCTGTTGAGCCATGATTACCGGCTGTGCAGTAGTAATAAAAGATTGTTGCGGACCATAAGCTGTTCCACCTGCATTGGTAACAAATGCTTTTACATAGTATATGGTATTCGGTGCTAATCCGCTAAGAGAAGCGCTGAAGCTGTTACCTGATAAGTTAGCGGAACTAACAACAGTACCTGTTCCATTTGCAAAGTTATTGGTGGTACTGTATTCAAATCCATAAGTAGAAGCAGGTGAGCAACCTGCATTGGTAATATCACCAGCCAATGTTGTGGTTACTGATCCGATATTACTGATGAGTTGTGTATTTACAGAAGCGGTACTGTTAACACCATTACCACTTACAGGGTAAGAAAGAGTGGCTCCTCCTCCGGCGAGATTAAAACTGTTTTGATACGATTGCACTGCAACAGGTGTAAAGCGTACATAAACAGTAGTTATGTTTAAAGTGCTGCCGGAATAATTAAGTTGAATGCTGTTTCCAAAACTACCATTGGCAGTGGTAGCAACACTAAATCCATCAGGTGCAGTAATGGTAACCGGAGTTCCATCTAAATCGGTTCCGTTAACGGTGAACGAAGTGTTGGTGGTCGTATTGATACATTGGTTGCCAAAATCAAAACTTGCGGGATTGGCAATCAGTAATGGATTGCCCGGTACTTCGCGTGTAACCTGGATATTATAAGATGATACCGTAATACCATCCTGTGCCGTTACCTGTACGGTGATATTATTTACGCCAGAATTTAAACTAATAGTTTGAGAAGCATTTCCGCTTGCAACAGGTAGACTATTTACAGTAATGGCGGCCATAGCGTCTGTAGCAACAGGTGTAACTATAATACTGTTTACCGGAGCAGGAACTGAACTGCTGTAAGAAAAATTATTTGATGCGAAAGAAGGTGTTAAAGAACCTGTGCTTAAAGAAAGCGACGACAGTGATGATATATTGGTAGGAATGCTTGCACTAACAGATAGTGAAAGATCATCAATACGCCAGTTGGTGGTATTAGCCGCAGGTGAACCCGCACCATTATATCCGTATATCCGGAAAGTAGTGGTTGTATATGCATTGAAAACAATACCTGTATGTGTTTTTAAACTCCATGAACTGTTATTGCTGATGGTTCCTGTAACAATGTCTGTGGTAAAATTATCGGCACTCGATCTTACGGTATAGGCCTGTGGGGCAGTACTGGTACTTCTCGTACCAAAACTGATGCCCGTTAAATTGAATGAATAACCATTGGCAGGAGTGAGCGTAAATTCAAAATAAGCACTACTGTTGGCGGCCTGGTTGAGTACACCAATTCTTGCTGCAATACCTGCATTGCCACCAGCAGAAAATCCGGGGTAGGTGCTGGACGCAGATGTAGTGGTAATAAGATCGTTGGTGGTGCCATTATTATTACCCCTGCTCATATCAGAAGCGGTAATATTTGCGGTAGTAACCGATGGCGTAGCTGTGGTAAAGTTCCATCCGATGGTTTGAGCCTGTGTAACGAAAGAAATTACGGCAAGGCAAAGCATTCCGATAAAACGGCTCAGGTACAGTTTTCTCATGGATTTGAGTTTGTTTTGGATAACAAATGTAGCGATCCAACTGAAATGACATTTTTTCCAGCCATCAATTGATCATTAAATTTTGTTTAAGTGGATAACTTGTCAACCTGTCAGTTTGTGCCCATTTGGTACTTTCTTTGTTCATTTGCGCAAAACAAGCAAACCATGCAAAAAGGTCAGATCCGTGTTCAAACGGAGAATATATTCCCCATTATTAAGAAATTCCTGTACAGCGACCATGAAATTTTCCTTCGTGAGCTGGTAAGTAATGCCGTAGATGCCAGTCAGAAACTGAAAACCCTATCGTCTATCGGAGAAGCCAAAGGCGACATTGGCGAACTCAGAATTGATGTGGTACTGGATACCCAGGAAAAAACCCTGAGTATTATTGATAGTGGTGTGGGTATGACGGGTGAGGAAGTAGATAAATATATTAACCAGGTGGCATTCAGCGGAGCCGAAGAGTTTGTAAATAAATACAAGGATGCCAGCATCATCGGACATTTTGGACTGGGTTTCTACAGCGCCTTTATGGTGAGTGATAAAGTAGATATTCATTCAAAAAGTTTTAAAGAGGGTAGTGGTGTTTTCTGGAGCTGCGATGGAAGTCCGGAATTTGAATTATACGAAACAGATTATAACGAACGCGGAACCAAGATTGTACTTCATATTAATGAAGAGAGTAAAGAGTTTCTGGAAGCATCACGCATAAAAGGTATACTCGATAGGTTCTGTAAATTCCTGCCCATCTCTATTTATTTTTCTGTTGCAGGTGAGCAAAAAGAAGAAGAGGAAAAATCGATCAACAATACCAATCCCATCTGGATCAAGAAACCTGCTGAGCTCACAAAAGAAGATTACGAGAAGTTCTATCGTGAACTATATCCGTTTGGTGAAACACCACTTTTCTGGATTCACCTGAATGTAGATTATCCATTCAATTTAACGGGAGTATTGTATTTCCCCAAAATTAAACAGAGCTACGAAATACAAAAAGATAAAATCCAGTTATACTCAAACCAGGTATTTGTAACAGATGAAGTGAAAGATATTGTTCCTGAATTCCTGATGTTATTGCATGGTGTAATTGACAGCCCGGATATTCCACTCAACGTGAGTCGAAGCTATTTACAGGGCGATCCGAATGTGAAAAAAATCAATGCGCATATCACCAAAAAAGTGGCTGATAAACTCGAAGAAATTTTTCGCAATGAGCGTAGTTCATTTGAAGAAAAATGGGAGAGTCTGGGTTTGTTCGTGAAGTATGGTATGATGACGGATGATAAGTTCCTCGATAAAGCCAACAAGTTCCTGGTAATGGAAGATGTGTATGGAAAATTCCATACAGTGGAAGAGTATAAAACTGCTACTGAGGCATCACAAAAAAATAAAGAAGGCAAACACCTCATTTTATACAGCACCAATCCTGTTCAGCAGGACGCATATATACAGGCTTGTAAGAGCAAAGGATATGTGGTGGTAAAAATGGAAACCCTTGTTGATGCCGCATTCATCAATACCATGGAAATGAAATGGGAGAATGTGAGCTTTGTAAGGGTCGATGCCGATATTGTTGACAACCTGATCGACAAACAGGAAGGAAATGAAACGGTATTGAGTAAAGAAGAAGCAGAGCAATTGAAAGAATTGTTCAACCTGAACTTTGCAGATCTGCATGTAACAACTGAGATAAAAGGACTTAGTCCCGAATCGGCTCCCGTAATTGCCACACGTCCGGAGTTTATACGACGCATGAAAGACATGGCAGGTGTAGGTGGTGGTATGACTGCTTTTTATGCACAGATGCCAGATGAGGTAACACTTACTGTTAATGGCAATCACCCTATTTATCAGCAGGTATTAAAAACAGAAAATACAGTATTGAAAGAAAAGCAGGTAAGAAATCTGGCTGATCTTGCATTGTTATCACAGGGACTCTTAAAAGGTAATGACCTCACAAGTTTTATCAACAGAAGTGTTGAGTTACTTCAGGGGGAAACCGAAAAAGTATAGAAAGTATTGGAAGATAAAAGTTGCTCACCAACAATGAGCAGCTTTTTTATGTTATGCCTGACTGAATATGATTATTTTCATGCCCAGTCAAAAAGAATAGGATGCAGTATCGGGTTCAATCTATTGTAAAAGAAACAACTGATGCAGCCTCTTTTGTATTGGAGCCTGTAAATAAAGAATTGAAATATGAGGTAGGGCAGTTTATCACGCTACTGTTTAAGAACAGGAATAATGAAGAGGAAAGAAGAAGTTATTCAATTTCATCGTCACCCGCACTCAATGAGCCATTGACAATAACAGTAAAAAAAGTGGTTAACGGCAGCTATTCAAGGAAACTGGTGGATACGGTTCGGGTTGGCGATATACTAAATGGACTTTCGCCCACAGGTTTTTTCACGTTACCTGTAGCCGTAACAGCAAGCATGCCATTTCTTTTTTTTGCTGCCGGGAGCGGGATCACGCCAGTATATGCCCAGATTAAAACATTGCTTGCATTATACCCTGCTGTTAAAATTGTATTGGTATATAGCAACCGTTCTGAAAGTGTTACCTTGTTTTATCAGCAACTAAAATTGCTCGCTGTAAAATATCCGGATCAATTATCTATTCGTTTTTTGTTTAGTGATGCAAAGCATTATAGCAATGCAAGATTGAGTGCGTCAATGGTAGAAGCAATTGTTCAAAAATATTTTGCTGACTCATATGCGGAACTGCTGGTTTATTTATGTGGTCCGTTTCAATATATGTTGATGATTACATTGGTGTTGCGGGGAATGGGTATAAAAGACGCTCAGATAAAAAAAGAACAGTTTGCCATTTACAAACCCGAAATACTTCAAAAACCTGCTGATACGGATCCTCATATAGTTCATGCAACAATTGGCGAGTCTGTCTACTCATGGAAAGTGCAATATCCTGAAACCATTTTGCAGGCAGCAAAAAAGCAACATATCGAATTACCTTATAATTGCGAGAGTGGTCAATGCGGCGCTTGTGCTGCTATTTGTATAAAGGGAAAAGTATGGATGTATAGAAATGATGTATTGATGGATGATCAGATTAACGCAGGCTGGATACTTACCTGTACTGGCTATCCAACAGGTGGCGATGTGGAAATTCGTTATTGAACTGGTTCGCTGAGTCGCAGATCAATCATTTTTAACTGAATGTTTTTTTCACCGTTCCATTCATTTTCATCAAGGGTAAAAACCAGATCAACCGGCTGTTGTTGTTGAAGCAGGTGAAATTTTGCTGCCATATTAAAACCAATACCGGTGAAGCTGATGTTTTGCTGTTTCACTACAAAACGTATATGCTGTTCTTTTACAATTTTTGAAAAACCTGTGTCTGTAACTCTTTTCGCAATAAATACGGGTCGCATGTTATCTGGGCCGAAAGGCTCCATCTGACAAAGTATATTGAACATGGTTGGATTGATCTCTGAAAATTGTATCACCGAATCAATATTTATTTCAGGAATCAATTGTTCAGGTGTAATCTGCTTCTGTACTGCTTTTTCAAAAGCATCGGCAAAGTATACTACTTTCTCTGGTAATAAAGTCATGCCGGCTGCTGCAAAGTGACCACCATAACCCAGTAAATGTTCTCTACAGGCATGTATGGCTTCATATAAATTGAAACCGGCAACACTTCTTGCACTGCCGGCAACATAATCGCCACTGCGTGTTAAAACGATAGTGGGACGATAATGTTTTTCAATCAATCTGCTGGCTACAATACCAACCACACCTTTATGCCAATGTTCCTGATAAACAACTGTTGATTTTTTGGTAGCGTGTTCAGGATCTGCTTCAATCAGTGCAAGTGCTTCTTCTGTAATGGAACTGTCGGCTTCGCGTCTGTCAGCATTATCGCTGTGCAACATTTCTGCAAAGGCCAAAGCCTTGCCAGGGTCTTTCTCAATAAAGAGTTGTACCGCTTTTCGTGCATCGTCCATACGGCCTGCAGCATTAACACGTGGCGCGATAATAAAGACCAGATTGGTAATATGCATGGTCTTCTGTACAGCCGCGAGCTGCATCAATGCCTTGATACCCGGACAGGGATTCTGGTTTACTTTTTCCAAACCATAATAAGCCAGTATCCTGTTTTCGCCTGTAATAGAAACGATGTCGGCTGCAATAGCAGTAGCTACCAGGTCGAGATAAGCATAATGTGTTTCTGCGGGTAATGATAATTTTTCACTGAGCGCAGTCATCAGTTTAAAACCAACACCACAGCCACACAATTCTTTATAAGGATAATTACAGTCCTGTTGTTTTGGATTTAAAATAGCTACAGCAGGGGGAAGGCTTTGATCGGGTAAGTGGTGGTCGCACACAATAAAATCAATGCCCAGTGTTTGCGCATAAGCAATTAAATCAACTGATTTGATACCACAGTCAAGTGAAACAATCAGTGTAACACCATTTTCTTTTGCATGGTCAATCCCCATTTTCGAAACGCCGTATCCTTCACGATAGCGGTGCGGAATATAAAAATCAACACTGTCATAAATATTGCTGAGGTATTGATACATGGCTGCAACAGCCGTAGTGCCGTCCACATCATAATCGCCAAAGACCAGTATTTTTTCATGTTGCAGAAATGCGGTGAGAAGACGATCAACAGCTTTGTCCATGTCCTTCATTAACCATGGACTATGTAATTGTGATAGCTGGGGTCTGAAAAAATCTTTTGCTTTATCGTAAGAATCAATTCCTCTCTGAACCAGGATGGAGCAAATGGTGTTATTAATCTTCAGCACTTCGTGGAGGCTTTCAGTACGGGCGGGATCAGTTGATAATATGTTCCACCTTTTTTCCATTAATAGGTTCTGTCGGTTGTATATCGTACCAATTCTTCGAGCGCATCTCTTACGGGTGTTTGCGGGAATTCATGGAGGATAGCAAGCGCCTCATCTCTGAATGCGAACATTTTTTCTGTTGCATATTTGATACCGCCTGATGCAGTAACGGAATCAATCACAAACTTCACTTTCTCTTTTTCAGTGTTTTCGTTTTTAACGATATACACGATTTTTCTTTTCAGATCCGGTGAACAGTTGTTCAGTGTATAAATAAGTGGGAGGGTTAATTTTTTTTCTTTGATATCGTTACCTGTTGGTTTGCCAATATCCATAGAGCCATAATCAAAGAGATCGTCTTTGATCTGGAAGGCCATCCCGACTTTTTCACCAAACTGTCTCATTTTTTCTACTTTATCCTGATCGGTAAAGGTAGTGGAAGCCCCTGCGGCACAGGCGGAGGCTAAAAGAGAGGCGGTTTTGCCATTAATTATTTCGTAATAAATGGATTCTTTGAGGTTAAGATTACGGGCTTTTTCAATTTGCAACAATTCACCTTCACTCATCAATCGTACTGCTTCCGACAAAATCCGCAGCACTTCATGGTCCTTATTATTGAGTGATAATAATAAGCCTTTCGACAACAGATAATCGCCTACCAGAACAGCAATTTTATTTTTCCAAAGGGCGTTAATGGAAAAAAAGCCTCTTCTTTCAAGCGAATCATCTACAACATCATCATGTACTAGCGTGGCAGTATGTAATAATTCTACCAGGGAAGCGGCACGGTAAGTGCTGTCGTTAACCGCATCACCCAGTCTGGCACTTAGCAGCACAAACATGGGTCGAAGCTGCTTTCCCTTGCGTTTTACAATGTACTGCATGATCCGGTCGAGCAAGGCAACCCTGCTCTTGACCGCTTCACGAAAATGGGTCTCAAACTGGGTTAACTCCTCTGATATTATCTTTTTTGCTAATTCCATCGGTCAGAATATCCTGCAATATAGTCTGAGGACCGCATAATAACGCGCACATATGCAGCGTTTTAAGCCTAAACAGAGTCTGGTACGAAGATTGTGTAAGAAAAGGTTAAACAATAAATCCCCAGAAAATTGGGTATTTGTATCGTAAGACTTAAATTTGCAATGTTTTCTTAATATCAACAAGTTCTCATTAAATATCAATCAATTATTATGGCAAGCAAAAAGAACATCTTAGCACTAGCGCTGATCGTACTGGTACAGTCGATCGGTATGGCTCAAACAGATTGGGGTTGGGATTGGAAAGACACATCCAAAATTTCAGTAAAGAAATTACCCCAGCATAATGAGTTCATCAACAACCAGTATCCTTACCCTGCGCAACCACGCAGCCAATGGGAATTAGGATTTGGTCTTGGTGCGTCATCAATCACAGGTGACATCAAATCTAAATTAGGTTTTGGTGGTACTGTTTCTCTGCGTAAAGCATTGAACCACACTTTTTCTATCAGAACCGGTTTAACTGGTCTGTGGAACTCAGGTACAGCTAATGCTTATCAGGCAGCAGTAGGTCGTCCAGACTATAAAAACAGAACTTACCAGTTAGGTTTTGATGTTATTGCTTCACTGAATGCAGCTAGTCATTACCGTGGTAACCCTAAAACAAACGTTTATGTATTGCTCGGTTATGCATTAAATGCTTCGAACGTACTTTACAAAAGACCAGGCGGTGCTCAGTCAGGTGGTTACAGCATTTTCTATGGCTATAACCAGAATGAGGTTTTCCCTAACAGCCAGAATGGTACCATCACCACTTTCGGAGGTGCTACTGTTAATGGCAGAAATGCATATGCCCTTTACCATGGCCTGAACCTGGGTGCTGGTATTGCTTTCAAAGTAAACAACAAAGTAAATATTGGTCTGGAGCATAAATACACATTCACTGCTCCTGGTTATGATTTCCTGGATGGTGTTAGAGCCGGAAACAACAATGACTATATTGGCTTTACCAGTGCACGTGTAAACATTAACATTGGTAATGCTGCTAAGAAAGTTCAACCATTGTACTGGCTTAACCCCAACAACTTTGTGTACAGCGAACTTAATTCTCCTTCACACATGAAGATGCCAAAAGTTGTGCTGCCTGATGCAGACAAAGATGGCGTTACAGATCAGTTCGATCTTGAACCAAACACACCAGCTGGTGCTCCTGTTGATTCTCATGGTCGTGCAAAAGATACTGATGGTGATGGTGTACCTGATTACAAAGACAAAGAACTGCTTACTGCACAGAAATGTTTCCCTGTTAACAATGATGGTATCGGAACTTGTCCGGAGCCAGCTTGTTGCAAAGAGATCAAAGACATGATCGCTAACATGAAACCTGTTGAAGCAGCTCCTCAGTGTAACATCGGAAGTTTACCAAGCATCCAGTTCAAAGGGAAAGCTACTTTGTCTAAAGATGCTCAGAACATCCTGAATGGTGTTGCTGCAAGAATCAATGCAAATCCTGCTTGTAATATTAAAGTAATCGGATACGGTGCTTCTAGCAAAGCTGCACAGCAGTTAAGCTGGGATCGTGTAAACGCTGTGATTAAATACCTGGTTGAAAAACAAGGTGTTTCTGAAAGCCGTTTCATCTTCACCTATGGTCAGGATGGCGATGCTAACACAGTAGATCTTCAGGGCACACTGGATGCGGGTCCAAACACAGTACCTGCTCCTCACCCAAATCTGAAAAGCAGAAACTAATCTCCTGATTAGTCTCAAATAATAAAAGCCCCGATCAGTAAATGATCGGGGCTTTGTTTTTAGTGAATAGTTAATAGTCGATAGACCATGGTCCATTAACTATGGTCTATCGACTATTAACTATTCACTAAATTAAAATGTAATTCCCCAAAATTCTGTAGAGATGAAAGTTTAAGGTCTGCTGCACCCCATTTCTCATCTTTTAACTGAGAAACATGCGGTACAATAACACATTTCATACGTGCAGCTTTAGCGGCAATCATACCATTGAAAGAATCTTCAAAACAGATACAAGAAGTAGGTTTGCTACCGAGAGTTGTGGCGCAATCGAGATACACTTGTGGGTGGGGCTTTCCATAGGCCAATGATTCAGCAGAAGAAGTTGCCTGAAGATATTTTTCAATTCCGCAGATATTTACCACCAGATCAATTAATGCCAGTGGTGATGATGTGGCCAGTCCTATTTTAAATGATTTCCGATGAAAGAAATCAAATATATAGTGAACACCGGGCATGATCTTTCCTTTTTGCTCAATCTTGGCCAGTACGAGCTCCACAATTTTCTGTTCTGCTCTTTTTAATTCACTGTCGCCAATATTAAAATACTGGAACCACCATTGTACAAACTCTTTGGTACGTAAACCTGTTGTGGTTTTGTACTGTTCTTCTGTCATACTAACTCCATATTCCAGGAATATTTCTGTAGCTGCCTCGTTCCATAATGGCTCACTGTCGATCAGCAAACCATCAATATCAAATATCACCGTGTCTAATTGCATGATAGTTTTTTTTACTGCGCAAATGTATTTCTCTGTTGCTGTTATTTTAACCTGTATTACGCATTTTTTGAACAATCACTTAACAATTTGATTACATTCCTTATTTTGCAAGCCTTGCCAATTTCAACCCCTATGCGAATAAATGAGCGGTTAAGACATATTAAAGTGGTTCGTTCAATTGTTTATGCTGTTGTTGGCCTGTTTTCTTATCCGGGTCTAACATGGGTCAATAAAATAAAAATTGAAGGAACAGAACATCTTGCAAATCTCCCTAAAAAGAATGTGCTGTTTGTAAGCAATCACCAGACTTATTTTGCAGACGTTATTACGTTTATTCATATTTTCTGTGCAGTAAAATGGAGACGTCAAAACAGGTTGGGCCTTCCTTTCTATTTACTGAATCCATTTACCAATGTGTATTTTGTTGCTGCTGAGGAAACCATGAATGGAAACTGGCTGAGCCGTTTATTTAAACTGGCAGGGGCACTTACAATTAAACGTACCTGGCGCGCTGAAGGACAGGATATCAACAGAAACCGCGACGAAGCAGATACACAGAAAATTGACCAGGCTTTAACCAAAAGCTGGGTGATTACTTTTCCGCAAGGCACTACAAAGCCATTTGCGCCAGGGAGAAAAGGAACGGCGCATATCATTAAAAATAACCAGCCGGTTGTTGTGCCTGTAGTTATAAATGGCTTCTGGCGTGCTTTTAATAAAAAGGGACTCAGTTTTAAAAAGAAGGGATCAACATTATCAATCAGGTTTAAAGAACCAATGGTGATTGATTATACCCAGCCGGTAGAAGTAATCCTCAGCCAGGTAATGGATGCCATTGAACAAAGCAAGGATTACATGATGCGTGGCAGACATCACTTACTTACAAAACTGGATAAATAAAAAGGTTATTCTTTGATGAATAATGCTTTTAATTCATTGGCATCATCGGGTTTCATCTTTCCCGCGAGTATAAGTCTGATCTGTCTTCTTCTCAAAGCTCCATCAAATATTTTTTTCTCGTCTTCGGTTTCAGGAATCAGTTCAGGTACTTTTCTGGGTTTGCCATTTGGATCAAGTGCTACAAAAGTGAAGAATGCTTCATTGCTTTCATATTTATACTGGTGCAAGAGATCTTCTCCCCAAACCTTAATGTGAATTTCCATGGAAGTATTAAAAGCACGACAAACCTTTGCTTCTATATGCACTACATTGCCCAGTTTGATAGGATTTTTGAAACTCAGGTTATCAACTGAAGCGGTCATACTAGGTGTGTTACAATGACGACCTGCAGCAATACCTGCGGCAATATCCATCCAGTACATTAAACGGCCACCCATGAGGTTGCCAAATGTATTGGTATCATTCGGCAATACAAGTTCATTCATGATCGTAAAACTCTCACTCACTTTTTTTCCTTCCATCTGACTCTTTTTTGCAAAGATAAGCGATATAATATCGAATATCCAGTGTTCAACTTCGAAGTTGAACATTCATCTGTTTCTCTGTTTTTAAATGGTTACACAATACAGGTAGGGCTGTTGTGTTTGGCAAAGAACAGCGGGTCAACATCGGCTCCAATACCGGGTCCATCATTTAGTATCAGCTCCATGCCATTGTATTGAACACCACCTATAACCGGGTCTTCTTTATGTCCGAGTAAACAGGTGTCCAGATCATAAAACTTGATGTTATCATGTGCCATGGCAAAATGCACTTTGGCAGTAAGCGCCATCCTGCTTTCAAGCATACCGCCCAGCATACAGGGTATATTGTTTTGTTCGGCAACATGATTAATGCGAATGGCTTCACGAATGCCCCCACTTTTAGCCAGTTTAATGTTGATATACTTGCAGGCCTTGTTCCTGATAAGTCGTTTAGCATCATGATGTGTAAATACACTTTCATCGGCCATAACAGGAATACCTGATAAGTCACAAAGAGAAGGCAACAGTTCATCGTTCCATTTTCTCATGGGCTGTTCACAAAACTGTATTTGGTAGGTTTCCATGGCAGTTAATGCGGTAACGGCATCGTCATAAGTCCATCCCTGATTGGCGTCTATTCGGAGAATAATATCGGGTCCAACTGCTTCGCGTATTAGTTTTATTCTTTGAATATCAGCGAATACTTCTTTTCCAAGTTTCACTTTAATCATGTTAACGCCTTTCTGTTTAAACTCCAATGCTGTAGCAGCCATAGACGCGGGATCGCTGATACCAATGGTCAGGTCGCTTTCAATTTTCTTTTTTTGTCCGCCCAGGTATTGATATAATGGCAGACCGGCTTTGCGTGAAGCAATATCATACAAGGCCATATCAAAAGCACTTTTGGCTGTATAGTTACCTGCGGTAAACATATCCAGTTCATTCAGGCGTTCTTCAATTTCAAGTGGGTTTTTACCTTTCCATAGCCTGGCAAAATCTTTGGCCATCTCATAGCAGGTGGCCTGTGTTTCTGCAGCAATCATGGGAAAGGCAGAACATTCACCCATACCTGTTATACCATCGCTGGTATGAATGCGAATGAAAATGTTCTGTGCATATTCCATCGTGCCCGTTGCAATGGTAAAAGGTACCATGGGAATGGAATATTTATAGATCTCAATAGATGAAATGGTCATGCGCGAATTTCAGGAATTATCGCAAATACTTTTCACATTTCTTCCAGTAACTGAAAAATGAAGGATAATAACCTGTTACTTCAGGAAACATCCAGTTTCCTGGTTCTTTTATTCCGGTATAATGTTTTGTAGTCGGATGTTCTTTATAATAAATACTGAATGAAGGGAATGCTTGGGTGAGCTGATGAAATGAACCCGTAAAGAGTTGAATGTCCGGAATGTTTTTCCTGGCAAGATCAAGGATAAACTGAAGCACTTTCTTACTTACCGGATATTTTTCAAAATGAGCAGGCTCCAATAGAAGCACACGTGTACCCTCTTCACCCACATGCCATTCCGGGTCAAGTTGATAAGTATGGTACACAAATAATCTATTCCCCTTTTTAATTAGCTCGTCTGAAACAGGCAAATCAGTGTATAGTGATAACGAACACTTTGTTTTAAGTACGTAAGGTACCTGCATGTTTTCAAATGCATCATATTCAACAGATAAAAAAGTATCCGATTGGTTGCTGCCCGTGTACTTGTTGATGTTATCTTGATTCGCCACATATTTTTTACTACTGAAACTACCCGCTACCCATTGCCAGCTTAATGCATTACTCGCAAGGTCACCGTCCAGTAAATGATAATACATCCATCGCGCAGGCATTAACCAATGCGCCCTTCCGATATTGCAACTTAACATAGCGGTGTACATTCGAAGATGATTGTGCATATAACCTGTTGCATAGAGTGCTTGTATTCCTGTATCAACAGATGATATGCCGGTATTGGCATGTAATATAGCTTCAGGTATTTGATGATGATCAACCAATGGTTGTTCCTGCTTCAAGTCTGTAAAAATTAAATCATCTTTCGCCTGCCATACTCTCTGATAATATTCTCTCCACGTTAATTCCTGTAATAATTTCTCAGATTGATACACAGAGTGATTGCTCAGGATTTCAGCTTTGACCGCTGCTGCAGAAATAATACCTCTGGATAAATAAGGGGAAAGTCTGGTTACGGAACCGCCGATAAAATTTCTTGTTTTCGCATAGCTGAGCGGATTTACGGAGGCAACACGTTGTTTGATAGCTGATAGGTCTGTAGGGAATTCGATGGTATTCATATGCGAATCAGTTTATGTTGTCTTAGTATATCCAGTGTTAAAGGATTCCCTTCATTCAGATTTTTGTACTGGGATACATCGCATAAAAAACCAGTATGGTCACCACCCGGGAAGCTGCTGATGATTTTGAGCTTCATCACAGCAAGTGAATCTTTCAATACTGGAAATCCGTTCCATTCAGCTAGCAGGTTCCGTTTTTTCAACCGGCTGATTTTATCATATTCGTGTCCTGACTTTTTACCCAGCAAATCAATCATTCTATATTGTTCTGCTGATAACAATTGCAGAACAAATTCATTGTGGTGGATAACTAGTTCCAGTGTTTTGGTTCCTTCATAAATACCACATACATATCGCTTCGGATTCATGCTGATCTGGGTTGCATAGGTAATGATATGCATGTTATACAAGCCATTGCCATCTGTACTGCAAATAGAATACACCGGTAAATTCACCCTGTTCCATGGTCGCTTTGACATATGTTTAATTGTAGAATTTATTTTATGAAAGTGAGGCGAGAAATTTTTCTGCATGATGGAGATGCTGCTGTTTCTTTTCGTCGCTTAGTTTATCAAATGTTTTTACCAGCATTCCCAACCTGGGATTGCTTAAAAAGAAATCGCGATGCACATTCATAAATCGCCAGAATAATCCATCCCATATCTGTTGCCAGCTACCTTTTTCATAATCGCTCATTTTCATAATGTAATTACTTCCGCTGATATAGGGTTTTGTAGTCATAAGCCCACCATCTGCAAATTGAGTCATACCATATACATTGGGAACCATTACCCAGTCGTAGGAGTCGACAAACATTTCCATAAACCAGCGATACACTTCATCGGGATCAAACTCACAGAGCAGCATAAAATTTCCCAGCACCATCAATCTCTCAATATGATGTGCATATCCGCTCTGTAATACACGTTTAATTACAGTATCAACCGGTACAATGCCAGTTGTCCCCGTCCAGAAAGAAGCAGGTATTTTTCTTTTGAAGCCCCAGTAATTTTTTGTTCGCTGTGTAATATTCTCACGTTGATAAACAGCCCTGATGAATTCACGCCACCCTAATATTTGCCTTACAAAACCTTCGAGTGAATTAAGTGGAATGTTTTGTTGAGAAGCTGCTTCTAATGCCTGCTGAATAATCGCGGTAGGATCAAGCAAGCCAATATTCAGCAAGGGGGTAAGCACGCTGTGATGTAATATGGATGCTTCTTTCACCATAGCATCTTCATAAGGACCAAACAATGCAAATCTTTTCTCTAAAAAATCTTGTAACCAAAGCACTGCATCTTCATGGGTTACAGGATAAAAATGAGCATGATCTCCAAACGGATTTCCTGCTTTACCCGGGTTACGTGGAAAGTGTTGCTGAATATAGGTGATGGCTTCTGTTACAAATGAATTTTGTAAAGGGAAAGGCTGGTGGGGTTCGGGCCTGTTCTTCGGATATTTTTCCCTGTTATCAGCATCAAAAGCCCACTTACCACCTAATGGTTGATCCGACTCTGTGAGAAGTATGTTTCGTTGCTTTCTTTGACGGATATAAAAATCTGTCTGGAAATAACGTTTTTTGTCGGCGAAATAGTGATTTATTTCTTCAGCGGTATTAATGAAATTGGGATTATTATAACAGAGCAGGTTAATTTCATTTTTCTCACATGCCTGCTTTATTCTTTTGAGTAGCCATTCATCAGTTGGATCTGTAATATGAATTTTATTTATTCCTTTTTCAGCCAGGAAAGAAACAAAATGTCTTACATCGCAAACGGGATCAATCGCATTTACATATTCTACAGTATAACCATTTAACCGTAACCGATCGGCAAAGGCTTTCATGGAAGCCCTGTGTAGAATAAGCTTTTGCTTGTGAAAAGAATACTGATGAAAGAATAATGCTTCTTCAATTATCCACACCACTCTATTCAGGCTAAAAGCAGGGTGCTCCTTATACAATTGATGTGGAAATATAACGACGACTTCCTGACTCATAATGGAAGGATAAAACAAAACGGGTTGGTTATTGTTTATAAATCCATAAAATCAGTTTATGGAATCACTCAAAGGAAAAAAAATATTGCTCATTGGAGCATCGGGAGGAATTGGAACCAGACTGGCGAAATTACTACAGGGCTCGGGTGGAAATGTGTATATAGCAGGTCGTAATGCGGCCAAACTTGCTGTTACAGGCGAACTGGCAGGCATTTCTTCTGACAAACATTTTCAGATAGATATTACAAAAGAGGACGCTGTTTTTGATACCATTGCCAGGGTTCAGCAGGATGGCCCCATTGATATTTTAATTAATGCAGCAGGTATCGGAATCATCAAAACGATGGACACACTTACAACCGAAGATTTTCTGCAAACGCTGCAGGTGAATCTGGTTGGAAGTTTTTGGGTAACAAAAGCTGTGTTACCTGCTATGAAAGAAAGTAAAAAAGGGCTGATTATTCATATTCCCGGGGTACTCGGAAAAGTACCCATGGCGGGGGCAGCGGCATACAGTGCCAGTAAATATGGACTGGTAGGAATGATGCAGAGTATAAGAGAAGAGCTTAAACGTACCGAAATACGCATCACCAATCTTTTTTTGGGAGGTGTTGACAGTTCTTTCTGGGATAATATTGACCTGCGTGTGCAGCGCGATAAAATGGTAGTGGCAGAAGAAGCTGCCAAAGCCATCTGGTTTCTCTGTCAGCAGCCGGCGAGTGGGGTGGTGAGTGAAATGGTATTGCAGCCCTTTAATCATCAGGCAATCTGAGAGAAAATATTCCTCCGCTCCTGTAAAATCTTTTTTTTGAACGTTTCAGCACCGATATTCGCACTACGAACGAACGTTAGCAATGAATATTTCCTTCGACAATACAGAAAATGCTTTTGCATACAAGTCAAGCAAAGAACTGAAAAGTGCCAGATTACTCTTTAGTACCATGGGTTATCCTTGGTTTGTGCAATTAGGTACCAGGTTAACGCCTTTTATTATGAAGACAGGGTTGCCTGTACATGGTATCATCCGTAAAACCATCTTCAAGCAGTTTGTGGGAGGAGAAACACTGGAAGAAACTGCCGGTGTAGGGGCAACATTGGGAAAATATGGAGTTCAGGTAATTCTTGATTATGGAGTGGAAGGAAAAGAAGGAGAAGAAAGTTTTGACCATGCTACAGAAGAATTTATCCGTGTAATCAATTATGCGGCTACGCAGAGCAATATTCCGTTTATCAGTATCAAAGTAACGGGTCTGGCGCGTTTTGCTTTACTCCAGACATTAAATGAAGCACCCCGTTTGCGTAGTGGTATTCATGATCATGAAATGGAAGTAGATGAATGGGATCGTGTTCGTGAAAGAATGTACACTATTTGTGAAGTGGCGGCTGAAAAAGGAGTAGGCGTATTGATAGATGCAGAAGAAAGCTGGATACAGGACCCTATCGACAGGCTTACCATGGAAATGATGGAACTGTTTAATAAGAAGAAAGTAGTGGTGTACAATACCATTCAGCTTTACAGACACGACCGTTTTCATTTCCTTAAACTATCTCACCAGATTGCACAGCAAAAAGAGTTCCTATTGGGTGTTAAACTGGTTCGTGGAGCCTATATGGAGAAAGAAAGAGCTCGTGCCAAAGAAATGGGATATCCATCACCGATTCAGACTGATAAAGAGGCTTCAGACAGAGATTATGATCAGGCCGTTCGTTATACCATTGATCATATTGACCAGATTTCGGTAATTGTGGCATCTCATAATGAGTCAAGTAATTTATTGGCTGCGCAGTTATTGGATCAGAAAGGGTTGGCACATAATCACCCGCATATTCATTTTTCTCAATTATTTGGCATGAGCGATAATATTACGTTCAATCTTGCCAAAGAAGGGTTTAGTGTTAGCAAATACCTGCCTTTTGGTCCCATTCGCGATGTTATTCCTTACCTCATGCGCCGGGCTCAGGAAAACAGCAGCGTAAGCGGACAAACCGGCCGTGAACTAGCCCTGATAAAACGCGAGCTGGAAAGAAGAAAATCAGCCTAAAAATTCACAGCTTCTCAACATTCTCTTTTAAAGGCATCATCATCGCCTATAGTGGTGTATTTTGCGCCCATGCAGCAATATCATCAGCTTCTTCAGCATATTTTAGATCATGGCGCACAAAAGACCGATCGTACCGGTACCGGAACCATCAGTTGTTTTGGATACCAGATGCGTTTCGATCTGCAGAAAGGTTTTCCACTGGTTACCACAAAAAAACTCCATTTAAAAAGTATTGTGTATGAACTGCTCTGGTTTCTGAAAGGCGAAACCAATGTGCAATACCTGAAAGACAATGGTGTAAGTATCTGGAATGAATGGGCCGATGAAAATGGAGAGCTTGGTCCTGTTTATGGCAAGCAATGGCGCAGTTGGGAAGGTGCGAATGGAGAAACCATTGATCAGATTACAGACCTTATTCAGCAAATCAAGAAAAATCCCGATAGCCGTCGGCTGATTGTGAGTGCATGGAATGTAGCAGAACTACCCAAGATGGCATTGATGCCCTGTCATAGCCTGTTCCAGTTTTATGTGGCCGATGGCAAACTCAGTTGCCAGTTATATCAGAGAAGTGCCGATGTATTTTTGGGTGTTCCTTTTAATATCGCCTCCTACGCATTACTCACCATGATGGTGGCACAGGTTTGTGGACTTGAG
This sequence comes from Chitinophaga pinensis, assembly GCA_943372605.1. Taxonomy (GTDB): domain Bacteria; phylum Bacteroidota; class Bacteroidia; order Chitinophagales; family Chitinophagaceae; genus Sediminibacterium; species Sediminibacterium pinensis_H. The sequence goes on from CALRZI010000001.1 coordinate 321,485, forward strand.
TATGGCGATTTTGTGCATAGTTTTGGTGACGTGCATTTGTACAACAATCATATTGAACAGGCCAGGTTGCAACTGAGCAGAACTCCATATGATTTGCCAACCATGAAAATTAATCCTGAAGTAAAAGATATTTTCAGTTTTCAGTTTGAAGACTTCATGCTCGAAAATTATCAATGCCATCCGCATATTAAGGCACCGGTAGCGGTGTGAAGAACAGAGAAATAAGAAATAAGAAATATGGAATAAGGAATGAGAAAGGTGGAGATAAGTAAAAAACAAATCCGACATCAGCCATCCGACATCAGCCATTAAAAGCCCCTATCTTTGATCATGCTCATTTCACTCATTGTTGCAGCAGGAACAAACAACGCAATTGGTAAGGATAACCAGTTATTATGGCATCTGCCAAAGGATCTTCAGTTTTTTAAGAAGACCACCTGGGCCATGCCTGTGATTATGGGACGAAAAACATTTGAATCATTATCCGGAAAGCCATTACAGGGGCGATTAAATATCATTATTACCCGACAAAGAAACTGGCAACCCGAAGGAGTAACTGTTGTTCATTCACTAAGAGATGCTTTGTTTGTGGCCGAATCGGCAGATTATAAAGAGGTATTCGTAGCTGGGGGAGGAGAGATATACAGGGAAGTACTTCCACAGGCAGATAAAGTGTACCTCACCAGGGTGCAAACAGCTCCGGATGCTGATACATTTTTTCCAGCACTTGAACCGGATGAATGGCAACTGGTTGCTGATGAAATATTTCCCATGAACGAAAAACACGCCTATCCTTACAGCTTCCAGTTATGGACGCGTAGGTAAACTTTCTTCTATGGCATTTATTGAACCTGCTTATGCTTTTACTGCTCCGTTTCTCTTGTTGTTTTCATGGTTAGGATATAAGTCCTATAAACGCTACGCAAAAGCATTGCTGGCCGCAACCAATCTCATCTTCATTTTGTATGCTGTTTTCCTGGTCAACCAGTTAATTGAGTTGGCAAGGTTTGGGCAGGAACTGATGCGGCAGTCCGGCATAAAACCAGAGGATCTGCCACCCTTTGAACCCGATGCTTATTTTTATAGGCTAACAGCATTGATCATATTGCCCTGGTTGTTTTTAATACGGAGGGTTCGAAATACTCCCTGGTTGTCAATCATTATTCTTATTGTAATTGCCGCAGGAGGAACAGGCTCCTGGAACTACTTTGATCTTATTTTCAAAATCCTCCATTACGGTAGTCTGCTTTGTGCAGTGTATGCATTACTTTGGCTGCTAAAAGAATTACCCTTTCAAAGAAGAAACCGTAAGCTGTTTAAATAATTGGATTGCATGTATTCACCGGTTAAGATGATGGTTAAATATCTGTGGTATTATATCACGGCATCAAATGGAAAAGGACATGGTGTTCATTCTCCTTTTGTATTTGATTTTATTGAGCGCGTATTAAATGATGACAGGCAGTTTTATGCATTCAAACAAATAGAAAACCTCCGGCAATTATTACTCAACAATCAGCAAATACTTGAAATAGTGGATTCCGAAATCGGCTCCTCAAAAAATGTATCAGCTTCCGTCTCCATAGCTGTAATGGCACGATCTTCTTTGATGCCCGCAAAGTTTGGTCAACTGTTGTTCCGAATGGCTGACAGGTATGCTCCTTCACAAATTCTGGAACTTGGAACATCATTGGGTATCACAAGCAGTTATCTGGCCATGGCCAATGAAAACGCTTCCGTTACTACTATGGAGGTATCGAAAGCAGTAGCAAATAGTGCTAGGGAACAGTTTAAAAAATTGGGTGTAAGGAATTGCAGGTTAATTGAGGGCAATATCGATGAAATATTACCCGTATGGCTAAAAGAAGACAGAGAACCTGACATGGTATTGATTAATGCAAGTCATAGTTATGAATCAACAATGTACTATTTCAGACAATTGCTGGAACATATTCATGATAACAGCATCCTCATTTTTACAGGAATCCATAAAAGTGCCGAAATGGAACAAGCCTGGAAGGAAATACAGGAAGATGAAAGTGTCAGGTTTTCCATCGACTTATTTTTCTTAGGTATTGTATTATTCAGAAAAGAATTTCATACAAAACAACATATCACCATCCGCTTCTAATCCCCTCTCTCTTCAAAACCTCCCTGCCATCATGTTCCCAGCGGGGAACCTATAAAATGGGTAAGAAAATCGCCGCTATCCCATCTCACCCCAATTACACCGATTGCACAAAGAAACCCTTGCCCCCTTAGAAAAAAACACCTAAATTGAAACCATGATTCTTGGTATACTAAGTGAAAAAAACACAGACAAAAGAGTATCGCTCTTGCCGGAACAGGCGGATACGCTGGTAAAAAAGAATGTAACAGTGTGGATGGAAAAAGGTGCGGGTGAAAATGCATTTGCCGCAGATACTGTTTACGCAGAAAAGCAGGTTGTTTTACAGGACCGTAATACGATCTTGTCGCAGAGCGATTTATTACTTTGCATCAACCCATTATCAGCAGCGGAAATTGGGTTATTAAAACCCGGACAGGTAATAGTAGGGGTATTTCAACCCTTATTCAATACGACACTGATGCAGGAACTGGCTGCAAAAAAAATAACATTATTTAGTCTCGATATGATTCCACGCACCACGCGTGCACAAAGTATGGATGTATTGAGCAGCCAGGCAAATATTGCCGGATACAGAGCCGTTTTATTGGCGGCCACTTTATTTCCCCGCTATTTCCCCATGTTTATGACGGCTGCGGGTAGCATACCTCCCGCTAAAGTATTGATCATAGGAGCGGGTGTGGCAGGTTTACAAGCCATCGCAACAGCACGCAGATTAGGTGCAGTAGTAGAAGTGTCTGATACAAGACCGGCGGTAAAAGAAGAAGTAATGAGTTTGGGTGCAAAATTTATTGAAGTAGAAGGAGCCGCAGATGCATCCAAAGCAGGTGGCTATGCTGTGGAACAATCAGAAGAATTTAAACAAAGACAACAACAGAGACTGGCAGAATCGGTTGCCAAATCTGATATCATTATTACCACGGCACAAATACCGGGTAAGAAAGCTCCTTTACTGGTGAATGAAACAATGCTGAACAGTATGAAACCGGGTAGTGTAGTGATTGACCTTGCCGCATCGACCGGTGGAAATGTATTCGCCACAAAAAATAACGAAACCATTGTTCATAACGGAGTAACCATCATGGGTAACAGCAACCTTGCGGCCGATATGCCCTGGGATGCAAGTAAACTCTATGGAAAAAACGTACTCAATTTTCTACAACTTGTCATCGACAAAGAAGCAAACCTGAACCTGAATTTCGAAGACGATCTGGTAAAGGGATGTTGTATTACGCATGGAGGAGAAGTGGTGCATGAGCGGGTGAGAAAGTGAGACGTGAGAGGAAGAGAAATGGTGAGTAGTGAATAGTCAGTAGTGAGTAATAAAACAAACTCACTACTGACTACTCACTATTCACTAAAAAACAAACGATCTAAACAAACAGATAAATGGAAGCCATACTAAACTGGGTACAAACGCATATTGAAATCATATACATTGTACTCCTGTCAATTTTTTTGGGAATTGAAGTGATTGGACGTGTACCGAGTGTATTACATACGCCATTGATGAGTGGTGCCAATGCTATTCATGGGGTGGTAATTATTGGAGCCATTATTGTGATGGGAAAAGTAGAGCCCGGTAATTATATAGCGCTCATAATTGGTTTTCTTGCTGTAATCCTGGGAACCCTAAATGTAGTGGGTGGTTTTGTGGTAACCGATCGCATGCTTGAAATGTTTAAAAAGAAAAAATAGTATCTCCCTTTTTTGGGATTGAAAAAAATAAATATGGAATTAAGTCTGCTCACTATCTGTTACCTCATCGGTTCGTTGACATTTATCATCGGACTTAAAATGCTGTCACACCCCGACTCTGCCAGAAAAGGTAATCTGGTAGCTGCTGTGGGGATGGCGGTTGCCATTTTCGGCACTATCTTTTTATATGAAGAAGAAGGAAAAAAACTCAGCAATTACGAATGGATTTTTGGTGGACTAATTTTAGGCACCATCATAGGAGTATTGGCAGCCAAAAAAGTAAAGATGACAGCCATGCCCGAAATGGTGAGCCTGTTCAATGGAATGGGCGGAGCCTGTGCAGCTTTGATTTCTTTTATTGAATTTGATCATATAAAGAATATACTTTTAGGTCCTCAGGAATGGCATGGTGCAAATCCTTTTTTACCATCGACTCATGATGGATTGAATGAGGGCACACTCATTACTATTTTTCTGGGTCTTATCATCGGTTCAGTTTCTTTTGCAGGCAGTGTAATTGCCTGGGGTAAACTGAATGGCAAAATCAAAGACTTCGCTTTTCCCGGTCAGCAAATATTTAACCTTGTATTATTAGCGGCAACATTGGTAACTGCCGGATATCTGGTCTTTAATCTGAATGAAGAAAACTATTGGCTTTTTTATGGCATTGCTGTTGCTTCATTAGTTTATGGAGTATTATTCGTGTTACCCATTGGTGGGGCTGATATGCCTGTGGTTATTTCTTTACTTAACTCATTTACGGGTGTGGCCGCAGCTTGTGGAGGGTTCCTCTACGATAACCAGGTAATGTTAACAGGAGGTATACTTGTAGGTGCAGCAGGTACTTTACTCACCATACTCATGTGTAAAGCCATGAACAGGAGTCTTACCAATGTATTGATTGGTTCTTTTGGCGGTAATAAATCTGGTGGTGCCAGTGCTTCACAGGGTCCTCAGGGCAATTATAAAGAAATATCTATTTCAGATGCCGCTGTATGTATGGCTTATGCCAATAAAGTAATTATTGTTCCCGGTTATGGATTGGCAGTAGCACAGGCACAACATACCTGTCATGAACTGGAAAAATTACTGGAAGAAAAAGGTGTTACGGTAAGTTATGCCATTCACCCGGTGGCGGGTCGTATGCCCGGACATATGAATGTATTATTAGCAGAAGCCGATGTGAGTTACGATAAATTGCAGGAAATGGAACAGGCCAATGATGAGTTTAAAACTACTGATGTGGTACTGATACTCGGTGCCAACGACGTTGTAAACCCAGCAGCTAAAACAGATCCATCATCACCCATCTACGGAATGCCCATACTTGAAGTAGAACAGGCAAAAACGGTAATTGTAAATAAACGTAGCATGAAACCTGGTTATGCCGGTATTGAGAATGAACTCTTTTTCCAGCCAAAAACATCCATGTTATTTGGTGATGCAAAAGCAGCGCTGCAAAAATTGGTAGCGGAGATTAAGGCATTGTAATTCTTATTGAGTCTTTAGCCAAATCATATAAAAAACATAGCTCCGGGTTTAAACCCAGAGCTATGTTTTTTATATGATATAAACGAATGGTATATTTTTGCTTTATGCCCATACCTCATGATCTTATTCAATCGCTTCAAGATGTTACCGGCTTTAATGAATCATCATTCAAACAGGTACATGAATCTGGCGAACAGGTTACGGCAATCCGTTTCCATCCTGTAAAACAACAATGGACTGCAGAAAAATGGGCCGGAGAACATATTCCCTGGTGCCCGTTGGGTTTATACCTTCCGGAACGACCTTCTTTTACGTTAGACCCATCTTTTCATGCAGGAGCCTATTATGTACAGGATGCCAGTAGTATGTTTCTCTGGCAGGTACTTCATCAACTGGTACCTGATGCTGAAGAGAAAAAAGTATTGGATCTCTGTGCTGCACCAGGCGGTAAGTCTACTTTATTGGCATCTTATTTTTCGGAAGGTTTATTGGTGAGTAATGAAGTCATTAAATCAAGAGCCGCCATACTGGTAGAAAATATGACCAAATGGGGGAATGATAATGTAGTAGTAACCAATAACGATCCTGCTCATTTTCAATCGCTGGGTAATTATTTCGATGTAATGGTGGTGGATGCTCCCTGTAGTGGTAGTGGATTATTCAGAAAAGATCCCGATGCAATTAATGAATGGAGTCTTGATCATGTTCAGTTATGTAGTCAGCGGCAGCAAAGAATCCTGTCAGATATTCTACCCGTATTAAAAGAAGAAGGTATTTTAATCTACGCTACCTGTTCCTATTCAAAAGAAGAAGATGAAATGATTGCTGACTGGTTGGTAGAAGAAATGGGGATGGAGTCATTATCAGTTCAAACAGAAGATTCCTGGGGAATAGTTCCTTCTTTTTCAGAAAAACAAAAGGCCGCGGGTTACCGCTTTTATCCGGACAGATTAAAAGGAGAGGGGTTTTTTATTGCTGCTTTTAAAAAGAAAACAAGCGATGCAGTTGTTGCTTATGGAAAGAATATAAAAATTGCAAAACCGGGTAAGCAGGAAATGGAGCAGATTTTATCTTTTCTTCCACTCACAAGCGAATATCAGGTATTCAAACAAGCTGACCAGTTCAGAATCATTCAGCAAAAATGGATGGAAGATATTAGTGTGCTGGCAGGATCGCTTTATATTCGGAAAGCTGGTGTAGAAATGGGAGCCATTAAAGGAAAAGATATTGTACCATCGCACGAACTGGCAACAAGTCTCTTGCCCAAAGAATCCTTTAGTAAAGTTGAAGTTGATAAGGAGGTTGCGCTTCAATACCTGCGGCGACAGGATATTTCTTTGCAGGCGCCTAAAGGATGGAACCTGGTCACCTATCAAAACCTTCCACTTGGCTGGATTAAAGCCCTTCCTAACCGAATTAATAATTATTACCCGCAGGAATGGAGAATATTGAAGAAGTGAGAGAACGTGAGATGTGAAAGGTGAAACGTGAAACGGGGAGTTGGCTTTAAATTGTAGCATCTTTTTTACCTTTCACTTTTCACGTCTCACGTTTCACCTCTCACGACATAATTGCATACATTTGCCATTTCCCATCCCCCTGGAGGTCTATGAAAAAATATTGCTTATTTATACTTGCGATTTTAGTTGGATTAGCTGGTTTTGCGCAACAGAAATTGTTGATTAAAGGCAAGGGCAGTGCTATATATATTGAGCATAAAGTGGGTGAAAAAGAATCGCTTTCATCAGTTGGCCGACTTTATGGTATTACGGCTTCTCAACTGGCAAGGTTTAATGGAAAAAGTCCGTCATCTCTTTTGTCGAAAGGAAGTGTGATCAAAGTGCCTTTGAAATTACAGAATATACTGTCATCCAACACCGGAACAGCTGTGTATCATGTGGTGGGTAAAGGAGATAATCTTTTTAAAATTGCGCAGACCTATAATAAAGTACCTCTAACCCAGGTTAAGAAATGGAATAAACTAAATAATAATGCCGTTAAAAACGGACAACAAGTTATCGTAGGATATTTGAAAACAAATGCAGAACAGCTTGCTGTTTCTAAACCAGCAGGTCAGGAAAATATTGTTCCGGAAAAAAATGTTGAGACTTTACCTGTTACAGAAAAACCAGTTGCTAATGTTACAGAACCCGCTAAAAAAGTAGAAGCGAAAACGGAAGCGACTGTGGTAGTGGAGACAAAAAAGGAACCTGTACCCACAGCATCGCAACAGGTTTCTGATGAAGGTTTTTTTGCTTCATCATACATACAGAATGATCTTACTCTTGTACAAAAATCTTTATCTGGCAGTGCCTCTACATTTAAAACGATCAGTGGCTGGACAGATCGTAAATATTATGTACTCATCAATGATATTGCTCCCGGTACGATTGTTCGTATTACTGCCTCAAACGACAAAAGTATTTGCGCAAGGGTATTGGGACCATTACCTGAAACAAAAGGTGCAGAAGGTTTGTTATTACGTATGAGTAATTCGGCTGCGTCTGTTTTAGATATGAAAGACACTCAGTTTACAGTTACACTTGCTTATTTTGAATGATGACAGTTATGAAAAGAATGATTCATTTTTTAGTTGTGTTGATGATTGTTGCATCATCTTGTGATAGCAGCGCACAACAAAAATTATCTATAGCTGTAACAGAGTTTGAATCAAAAGCACAATCAGGTGCCTATCAGGTATTGGATGTGCGAACAGCAGGGGAATATAAAAGCGGCCATCTGAAAAATGCATTGCAGGCCGACTGGCTCAATAAGCAACAGTTTGAAGAAAGAATAAAGTATCTGGACAAGCAGAAGCCATTGCTGGTATATTGTGCTTCTGGTGTAAGAAGCGAGCAGGCCGCCAAATGGTTACTTAAACACGGATTTAAGGAAGTATTTAATTTAAAAGGTGGAACATCTGCATGGCAACTGGCGGGTAAGCAACTGGACGCGGAAACGGCAGTAGTTCAGATGGCTGTTAATACATTTCAACAGAAAGTAAATGTGCAGGGTTTTATATTGGTTGATGTGGGAGCAGAATGGTGTCCGCCCTGTAAAAAAATGGAACCTGTATTGGCTCAGTTACAACAGGAAATGAATGGCAAATACCAGTTTATAAAAGTAGATGGAGGAATAGATATTGAAGTAATGAAATCTATTAAAGCCTCTGTACTCCCTACGTTTATTGTGTATAAAGACGGAAAAGAAATCTGGCGCAAAGAAGGAATAGTTGATCTTGAAACGCTGAAATCAAAATTGCAATAAAAATTATTGCTGGCGATAACCACGAAGAAAATCTTCAACTGCCATTCTTTTCTTTCCTTCTAATTGCATATTGAGCACATGAATATATCCATCCTTGCAAGCAAATCGCAGGTAAGTTTTTCCATCTGTTTGTATAGTTCCAGTGGTGTCTTCTACAATGCAGTGTTCTTTTTTACTGCTGTATATTTTCAATACTTTTTCATCGAGTGTGGTAAGGGCGCCGGGATAGGGTGATAGACCCCTGATCAGGTTATGTATATCGTCTGCAGTATTGTTCCAGTTGATTTTGCAGGTATCTGTAAAAATTTTAGGGGCATGTTTTATGGCGGACTCGCTGATCAGTTCATCCTGTGTTTTTTCCTGTAAGAGTCCTTCTTGCAGTCCATGAACAGTTTTAACCAGCAAATCAGCTCCAATCAGTTTCATGCGGTCATGAATTTCTCCTGCGGTTTCGTCAGGGCCAATCGGAAAACGATCCTGTAACAGTATATTGCCTGTATCTATTTCATGTTTAAGTTTGAAAGTAGTTACACCGGTTTCTTTTTCACCATTGATTACGGCCCAGTTGATTGGGGCTGCTCCGCGGTATTGAGGAAGAAGTGATCCATGCAGGTTAATGGTACCCATTGGCGGCATGTTCCAAACCATTTCGGGTAACATGCGAAAAGCCACTACCACATGTAGGTCTGCTTTTAGCTCGTGTAAAGCAGCAATAAATACCGGATCTTTTAATTTTTCGGGTTGAAGGATGGTCAACTCTTTTTCAACTGCATATTTTTTAACAGCACTCTGTTGTAGCTGCATTCCTCGCCCCGCAGGCTTGTCAGGAGCGGTAACAACTGCCACAATAGTAAAACCTGCATTCACCAATGCATCTAAGGATGCAACAGCAAATTCCGGGGTGCCCATGAAGATGATACGCATAATAGTGAGTAGTGAGTAGTGAGTAGCCAGTAGTCTAAAAGCATTTACTCACTACTCACTTTTTTATCATTCAAAATCTAAATACAACAAATACTTCTTCCGTATTTTCTTAAATGCTTCGATGCCGGGTGTCCAGCTATCACGGATTTCTTTTTCTGTTTTTCCAGCTTTTATCTGGTTCATTAACTCATCGGTTCCTGCCAGTTTATTAAAAAAATAGTCTGTGGTTTTTTCACTTTTTGGTTTGATGAAGAAATTGTCTTTATCAGGGAAAAGTTTATAGGCTTCGAGAAGATATTTCAACTGAATTTTATTGTCTATTTTTTTCAACACTTCCTCTTTTTTACCATACAGGTTCCAGCCATAGCTCTGTCTGTCTTTTAGTTTGGGTTCTTTAGCTCCGTCTCTGCTGGTAGGTGTAAATGCATACATGTTTTTTGGCAGGTAGGGGTGACCAAATATAGAGAATGGGTGATCGGTTCCTCTTCCTTCACTTAACACAGTGCCTTCAAAAAAGCAGGTACTTGCATACCAGTAAATAGATGACATATCGGGCAGGTTGGGTGATGGTTTTACCGGTAGTTCATAATGACTTTTATGGTTGTAGTTCTGATTTTTTATAACCTGGAAATGAAAGAGTGTATCGGGTGGTGAGTTCTTTGCACGTACATAATATTCATAACGTTCATTGGCTTTTGGTGATAACCATTTTTCTCCTGCAAGCATCATGGCATATTCGGCCATCGTCATGCCATATACCACAGGCACTGGTTGCATACCAACAAAACTTTTATAAGCGGTATCGAGAATGGGGCCATCTACATAAAAGCCATTCGGATTAGGACGATCAAGTATCATTAATGGTTTTCCATGTTCAAATGCGGCATCCATAAATTCCTGTAACGATGAGATATAGGTATAAAAACGGGTACCTACATCCTGTATATCAAACAACAATACATCTACATCGGCCAGGTCTTCTGCGGTTGGTTTTCTTTTCTTTCCATATAATGAAACAACAGGAATACCAGTATAGGGATCGAGGTAATTATCAACTTTCTCACCGGCATCTGCAGTACCTCTGAAACCATGCTCGGGTCCGAATGCTTTGGTAATTCTTACGCCAAGTGTGTATAGGGAATCTACCAGATGACGTTCACCAATTGTAGCAGTATGGTTGGCGAAAATGCCAACACGTTTTCCTTTCAATAAAGGAAGGTATACCTCTGTTCTGTGGGCAGCAGGAATAATTTTAAGCTCTTTCTGTTCTTTGGCGGGAGCAGCTTTTGCTTTCTGATCTTTTGTATCCTTTGGTTGTGCATTGATTGTCAATGCAATAGATAAGGAACATACAAGGCAAAATATCTTCATATAAGAGGTCTTTAAAATGCGAAAGTTAACAAAAAATACTTGGTCGCACTTGCTTTGCAGGTTGTACTTTTGCCGTTCGGCGCGTTTTAATAACAACTTAACCTTTTCTTCCTCTTTTTCGGATGTCAATGATAAGCTGAGCGTTCCGTATTCTTTATCACATAACAAAATAGTATGCAACAAGTAAAAAAAGGTGATACTGTAAAAGTGCATTATCACGGCAAATTAACCAATGGAACTACATTTGATTCATCTGAAGGAAGAGAGCCATTGGAGTTTGAAGTGGGTGGTGGAATGGTAATACCCGGTTTTGATGATGGCGTTACCGGTATGACAATCGGAGAAAAGAAAACAATTCATATTCCTGCTGATCAGGCTTATGGACCTAAGCAGGAAGAAATGATCATGGAATTTCCACGCGATCGTTTTCCTGCTGATATGGTTCCTGAAGTAGGTATGCAACTGAATATGAGTAATGGTTCGGGACAGAATTTCCCTGTAACCATTGCTGAAGTACGTGAAGCCGTAGTAGTGCTGGATGCCAATCATCCACTTGCAGGTGAGGAACTCGTGTTCGACCTTGAACTGGTTGCTATCGAAGGCGGAAGCCCATTGATCATTATGCCTTAATAAATGATTGATATAAAAGAAAAGCCGCAGTAACAATTACTGCGGCTTTTCTTTTCATAGACACCGATTAAATTGCTTAGCAGATCACTTCTCTGTATGCCTAATCTCCTAATCTTATTTAAAGATGAGAAAATCCTTCGCTCGTAGCTCGCAGCTGTCTCGCTACGGTCTCCTCAACCACCATCCCAGCCATAAACCTGTAAGTCCCCAACCAGCGATCGCATCAATAAGATGTGCGTAGAGATCACGGGTCTGGAACCAGATATAATTGGTATACGGACCATTGAAAAAACCAATCAATCCAATGGCAATGCATGCAGAAAGAATGGTCATAAAAGGAAGTGTGCCCATCTTTTTGAATAACCAGCAAACGAGTAAGAGAATTACTATATTGATAGCATAACCTCTCGCCATATTCATTCCCATATTCATATCCATCGACTTGTGATAATGAATCTGTGCCCAGGGTTTTCCATCCATGGTTTCATAGAGTTTTTCCTGCTCTTCTTTTGATGCACCATCTGGTGCTGTGGGCAGAAAATAACTGCCATCCTCTGAAAATTGCGTGCCTAGATATTGGAGAATGCTGTCCTGTTTTGGTGTATATGCTTCAGCAGGTCTGTGCAGTTGTACCATCGTCCATGAAAGAAATTGCCAGAGAAAGAGAATGAGGGCACCGACAATAGAGCCAATCAGTGTTTTTTTCATATGGTTGTTTTTGGTTAAATACAAAATAGAAAACAGAATCGGTAATTGCAAGTCATTGCCGTTTGAGTAAAATGGACTGTGAGCTATGAGCCATGAGTGGCGTAGAACTCTTTTCATCCTTAATTCAACCTTTGTTCAACCTCCGTTCCACCTCCGTGCAGGAAAGGTTAGAGGTTAAGAGTTAGGGGTTATGAGGAAGTGAAAAAAACAATATTGCTCCTAATCCCTCATTCCTGAGGGCAAAAAACTAACCCCTTTCCGAGGTAGCAAAGAGGTAGCAAAGAGGTATCATTGAGGTATCAATGAGGAGGAGCTAAAATAGAACGCAGTGGTGACGCAGGTTTTAGAAAGGTACTCGAGGTTCAAATGAGGTAGCAATGAGGAGAAACTCTCTCAGAACGTAATGCCAGCAAGCATTGCTCTTTCGATTCCGAGGTAGCAAAGAGGAGAAATGAAGGAAGAAGTCAATAAAATCAAGTGTTCCACGAGGCGCTCCGAGGTAGCAAAGAGGAGAAATAAAAACAGACCCCTTGATTTTATTGACTTTGAGGGCAATAGAACGAGCAATTCCGGGGAGAAATTACCAGATATCCCAGCTTTTCCGGGAGAACGTCCCAGGTTTTAGAGAACAGCGTCACATTTCTAATGTTCCACGATAGGCAGATCTTAGTTTTGTTGTATCAGTGGCTGATAAAGGAGTTCATCGCATCAGGCAACCGGCCAGCGCGAAACCGGAACCTGCTCCCATAGCAGCTTTTACATAAAAACAGTTCTTTGAAAATGAAAACAATTTAACCGTAGAGGCAGCAACGTTTTTTTATGCGTTGAATTTGAAACATCAGATAGGGTATCGATGATAATGAAGTATTTCTTTGTCAGGGGTGGTTCAAAAACTAATTCACAAGCGCCACTATTTATCCCATTTAAAGCGATAATGTAATATAACTACTAATCCAGGCTCGCAGCTCGTGGCTCATAGCTCACAGCCTATTTTCCCTGAACAGTAATGATTGCAAGTATTCGGTTGTGCAGCAATTGATTTTGTATTTTGCAATATGTTTCAATCATACTCCTTTACCGTGGCACAACGTTTTATGCGTTATGTTCAGATCGATACACAAAGTGACCCACATAGCAGCAGCTTTCCCAGTACGGAAAAACAAAAAACACTTTCTTTACTTCTTGCTGATGAATTAAAGGCAATGGGTATTGATGCAGTTGAAACCGATGAATACGGATATGTGTACGCCACCATACCAGCTACCACAAATGAAGTGTTACCTGTTATTTGTTTTTGTAGTCATGTTGATACAGCACCGGACTGCAGTGGTACGAACGTGAAACCTATACTTCATAAAAAGTATAATGGACAGGTAATAGTGTTGCCAGATGACCCTTCGCAGGAAATCAGCATAGAAGCATATCCTTACCTGCAACAGCAGATTGGAAAAGATATTATTACAGCAAGTGGTTTAACCTTATTAGGAGCAGATGACAAAAGCGGTGTAGCCATTATTATGGATATGGCTCATTATCTCATGCAACATCCTGAACTGCCTCATGGAACCATCAAAATATTATTTACACCCGATGAAGAAGTAGGCCGGGGTACAGAAAAACTGGACATGCAAAAACTGGTCGCCGATTTTGGCTATACACTTGACGGAGGAGAACTGGGCACTTATGAAGACGAAACTTTTAGCGCTGATGGTGTGGTAATTACGTTTTACGGAATCAGTGCGCATCCGGGATATGCAAAAGGAAAATTGGTGAATGCATTAAAACTGGTGTCGTCTCTACTTACAGCGCTGCCAGCAACCGAATGGTGTCCTGAAGCAACAGAAAAAAAACAGGGTTTTGTTCATCCTGTCCACATGGAAGGGATCGCAGAAAAAGCAACCGTAGAATTTATTATACGCGATTTTGAAACGCAGCAACTTTCAGTGTACGAAAACAGACTGCGTGAGATGTGTGAGCAAATCATCAGGCAATATCCCGGAACTTCTTACACGTTTGAAGTAAAGGAACAGTACCGCAATATGAAAGAGGTACTTGATCAGTACCCACAGGTAAATGAAAGAGCTGAAAAAGCATATCGAGCTGTAGGTCTGGTATTACGCAAAGAACCCATTCGTGGCGGCACCGATGGCAGCAGGCTGAGTTTTATGGGATTACCATGCGCCAATATTTTCACCGGAATGCAGGCCATTCATAGTAAACACGAGTGGGTTAGTGTGTACGATATGGAGAAAGCGGTAGAGGTGCTGGTAAAACTGGCTTGTAATTTGGATTGAATCGCTTAACTTAAATGGCTTTTCTGTTTGTTGAAACAAAAAAAATGCCATGTCCGATACACTTCACCTCAATACAAAAGCAACTGCACAAAATAGTTTCGATGCCATCGTAATTGGATCAGGTATCAGCGGAGGCTGGGCCGCCAAAGAACTCACTGAAATGGGACTTAAAGTGTTAATGCTGGAAAGGGGGCGCCCCTATGAGCATATCAAAGATTATACAACAGCCAATAAACATCCATGGGAACTGGTACACAGGGGCAAGACAACTGCTGAACAAAAAAAAGAGTACCCCGTTCTTCACAGAGGATGGGCAGCAAGTGAGGTAGTAATGGATGATTGGGCCAATGAAAAAGATTGCCCCTACACAGAAATAAAACCGTTCACCTGGTGGAGAAGCTACCAGTTAGGTGGTCGCTCCGTATTATGGGGTAGACAGAGTTATCGACTAAGTGATCTTGATTTTGACGCCAATCTCAAAGATGGTATTGGAACAGACTGGCCCATACGTTATAAAGATATAGCAGCCTGGTACGATCATGTAGAACGTTTCGCAGGTATCAGCGGATCAAAAGAAGGATTGACACATTTACCCGACGGACAATTTTTACCACCTATGGAACTGAATTGTGTGGAAAAAGATGTGGCTGCAAGAATCAGTAAAGCATTCAATGGTAAAAGACGTTTAATCATTGGTCGTGTTGCAAACCTTACCGCACCTATTGAAGGAAGAACACAATGCCAGTTCAGAAACCGATGCTGGGAGGGTTGTCCCTTTGGTGGTTATTTCAGCACGCAATCATCTACACTTCCCGCTGCCATGAAAACGGGTAATCTTACGGTAAGACCTTTTTCCATCGTCACAAAACTGATTTATGATAAGGATAGCAAAAAAGCAAAAGGAGTAGAAGTGCTGGATGCAGAAACCAACCAGACTTATGAATATTATGCAAAAATTGTTTTTCTGAATGCTTCTGCATTAAATTCTACCTGGGTTTTATTTAACAGTGCAACCGATATATGGCCAGGTGGATTGGGTAGCAGCAGCGGTGAGTTAGGACATAATGTAATGGATCACCATTATAATATCGGCGCATCAGGAAAAGTAGATGGTTATGAAGACAAATATTATTTCGGACGAAGAGCAAATGGTTTTTACATTCCCCGATTTGTAAATATGGGTAATGATAAACGCGATTACCTGCGTGGATTTGGTTACCAGGGAAGTGCAAGCAGAGCAGGTTGGTCAAGGGATGTTGCAGAATTATCTATAGGAGCAAATTTTAAAGACGCTTTAACCGAGCCGGGAGAATGGAGCATTGGCGCAACCGGGTTCGGTGAAATACTACCGTATCATGAAAATAAAATCATGCTCGATAAAGTGAAGAAAGATAAATGGGGATTACCGATATTGGCAATGGATTGCGAGATGAAAGAGAATGAATTAAAGATGCGAAAAGATATCATTACTGAATTGCAGTTAATGTTAGAAGCATCTGGTGTAAAAGATATCAGAACCTGGGACGGCGGACATGCACTGGGGCATGGTATTCATGAAATGGGTACTGCACGAATGGGACGTGATCCTAAAACATCAGTACTCAATGGATTCAATCAGGTATGGGATGCACAAAATGTATTTGTTACCGATGGTGCCTGTATGACTTCTTCTGCCTGTCAGAACCCATCACTCACCTATATGGCACTCACGGCAAGAGCCGCTAACCATGCCGTGGAAGAATTGAAAAAGGGAAATTTGTAGGGATAGTAGATGGTCCATAGTCCATGGTTCTTCTTGTTTTCGCCATGGGCTATGGACTATCAACTATGGTCTATTAAATAATCTGCTCACTGATCTTACCTGTCTGTTTGTTTTTCAGTATCAATTTCTTGGTACCAAAATGTGTCATCTCTTCTTTAATCAGGTAATGATCATTATCGTATGAAATGAGATGGCTTTCTTTAGATAAACCTGTTTGTCCTCTCCAGATATCTAATTGCACAGGTTCCCACTGTTTGGTTTTGGCAGATTTGTAGGCAGCATCAAGAATGGCATTTACTACATAGCCATCATAAAATGTTTCTTTCGGGTCAACTCCTTTTTCCATGGCATTAAACATGTCCATGAACATATGATTGTAACCCAGTTCATTTAATTCATCTCCAACCGGGAAGAGCCATCCTGTATTACTTTCTGCTTTTTCTGCAACATAATCTGCACCCTTACCTGTGGTGAACATATCGAAACCAGTACGCAGAAAGCTGTTGATCCAGATGGTGCCTTCACTACCCATTACTTCATCGCGCAGGTCGAGTCCGCCACGGAAAGTCCAGCTTACTTCAAACTGGCCGATCGCACCGTTCTCATATTTCACCAGACCAATGGCATGGTCTTCTGCATCAATTGGTTTCACCTGAGTATCGGCCCAGCACATTACTTCAACGGGTTTGATATCTTTTCCGATATAACTCCTCGTAATTTCCACACAATGACAGCCCAGATCGAGAATACAACCTCCGCCTGCCTGTTCAATATCCCAGAACCATTCGCTGTGAGGGCCAGGATGTGTTTCTCTTGACTTAGCCCATAAGATTCTGCCCAAAGCACCATTCTTTACACTCTCCATGGCCTTGATGAATTTCGGTGTGTACACAAGGTCCTCGAGATAGCCATTAAAAATGCCGGCTTCTTCCACAGCCAGTAGCATACGTTTGGCTTCTGCTGCATTACGACCCAATGGTTTTGTGGTAATCACTGCTTTTTTGTGTTTACAACACAACATTACTGCAGCTTCATGGAGGTTATTGGGTAAGGCAATGCATACTACATCCACATCAGGATGGGCAATGGATTCCTCCATAGTAGTTGTCCAGTGATCGCAATGATAATCTTCAGCAAATTTCTTTGCACTTTCTTCCCTGCGGGAATAAATACTAACGATTTTGTCTCTGCTTCTGTAACCCTGTAATGAATCGGCATAAAACCGGCCAATAAAACCGGAACCGAGCATGGAAATTTTTTTCATATGCGTTGTTATAGTGAGTAGTGAATAGTCAGCAGTGAGTGATTTTAGTGCATAAAAATACTCACTATTCACTACTCACTACGCACTATTTATGATTTCTTTTCTTTAAAAAACAATATAAAATAAATCAGCACACCCATAGCAATATAGGCAGGAACATACCAGATGTTGAGCCAGTTATGTGTTTCTCCTGTTTTATAGAGATCAACAATATAACCGCTGAACCAGGTGCCGATAAACATACCTACGCCATAGGTTGCAAAAGTAAAGAGACCCTGCGCCGCATTTTTAATTTTAGCGCCAGCTTTTTTCTCTGTGTACATATAACCTGTTACAAAAAAGAAATCGTAACAGATGCCATGTAAAATAATACCGGCATATAACATCCAGGTATTGCTTCCTGCATCGCCATAAGCAAAGAATATATAACGGAGTATCCATGCACTCATGCCCAGCAGTAACATATTTTTTACACCAATTCTGTTAAACAGGAATGGAATAGCTAAAATGAATACGGCTTCAGATACTTGTCCGAGTGTCATCTTGCTCGCCGCATTTTCAAAATTCATTTCATTTAGGAAAGGATTGGCAAATCCATAATAAAAGGAGAGCGGTATACAAACAAGAATCGCGGCAATAAAAAAGATGAGGTATGGTTTTTCTTTGAATAACACAAAGGCTTCTGTTCCTATGGCTTTTGAGGCGGAACCATCTGCGCCATTGGGAGGTGTATTGGGTAAAACAAAACTCAATAAACCAAGCCCAACAGAAACAGCAGCGGCCATATAAAAAGTAGAAGCGGTTTTTTCAATCCCCAATTGGCCAATCAATACACCGGCAACAATCCAGCCCAGGGTTCCGAATACACGAATCCATGGGAATTGTTTTCCAGGGTCGGTCATCTGTGAAAAAGCTACGCTGTTGCTCAATGCAATGGTGGGCATGTACAACAGGGAATAACCTAAGATGACCCAGTAGAAAATGGTACTGTCTGTAATTTTTGTGGCCAGAAATAAAAGAACGGCGCCCAGCAGGTGTAATACACCCATAATTTTTTGAGCAGCAAAAAAACGGTCGGCAATCATGCCCACAAAAAAAGGTGAGATCATGGTGGCAATGGCCAGGGCGCTGTAAGCAGCCCCTATTTCAACACCTGTAGCCTGTAAATGGGTACCCATATAAGTACCCATAGTAACATACCAGGCACCCCAGATAAAATATTCAAAAAACATCATGGAGGCCAACAAAGAGCCTGTTTTGTTGTTCATATGGCAGTTGGTTTGTTAGATTTATTATCCGATTAAGACCGATTAAAGATAATGGAAGCACTTTATAAGGCCATGCAATCGATGGTCAATATTTCAAATGAAGAGTGGGAACACTTTTCTCAAACTTGTATTGAGAAAAAAATCAAACGAAACAGTGTACTCAGCAAGCCCAATGCAGTTCCCAACGAAATATTTTTTATTGTCAGGGGTTTAATAAGAGTGATGGTTACAGATGAAAGCGGTATCGATCATACCCTTCATTTTGCACTTGAAAACCAGTTTATCTGCGATTATGCATCATTTATGCAAAAAAAGCCCTCCATATACACGTTGCAGTCACTTGAGGAATCTAAGGTCATTATATTGCCAAGATCAATAATAGAATGGGGGTATGAAAATATGAAGGAAGGAAATAAACTAGGGAGGCTGATCGCTGAGTATTATTTTATTTATCAGGATAGCAGAATAAAGAATATGATAGCACTGTCTCCCAAAGAACGGTATGATTCTATTACTGATGTTTTTCCTGATATACATAACCGTGTTCCTCAACATATGATTGCTTCCTATCTAGGTATTTCGCCAGTGCATCTTAGCCGGCTAAAGAAATCAGTATCTAATAAAATCTAAACATTTGTTATCGTCGCCAGTATGGGTTACGACTGAAATTTGATACATCTTTCACACAAACAAAGATGTATATGTTACTGACTATTTCAGAAAAAAACAGACTTCAAACAAAATATGGTCCCTGGGCCCTTGTTACTGGTGCTTCTTCTGGTATTGGACTTGAGCTTGCAGAACAACTCGCATCAGCAGGATTGAACCTAATTATATGTGCACGAAATGCGGACAGGCTCCAGCATGTTGAAAATCAAATCGGGCGACGGTATGCCATTGAAATACTGTCAATAGTTGCAGATATGTCTGAGCAATCTGCCATTGACCATCTGGTTCAGGAAATTCAGCACATCGATATTGGATTGGTGGTGTTATCGGCAGGCTATGGTACATCCGGGTTATTCAAAGATTCATCCCTATACACTGAAATCGATATGCTGCATGTTAACTGTGAAGCAGTATTACAGCTAACACATCATTATGTGCAACAATTTATTGCAAGAGGCAGGGGCGGTATTATTTTATTAAGCTCAATGGTAGCTTTTCAAGGTGTTCCATTTGCAGCTCATTATGCAGCAACAAAAGCCTATGTTCAGTCATTGGGAGAAGCGCTTTCAGTAGAATTAAAACCTTTTGGCGTAGATGTATTGTCAGCGGCACCAGGCCCGGTTCAAACAAACTTTGGCAACAGAGCTAATATGACTATGGTACAATCATTACGACCATCCGAAATTGGGGTTCCTATTTTAAAAGCCTTAGGAAGAAAAAATACCGTTTTGCCAGGTAGACTCACCAAAATTTTAGTATATGCTTTAAGAACAGTTCCCCGTTTCGTCAAGATAAGGATTATGCAAAAAGTGATGTCAGGAATGGCCCATCAAATTTTACACTCTTCTCATCAAACAAAATGAGTAAATTGAATGAAAATAACTACGTGAAATTACATAAACAGCCGCAACAGTTTTTTCTATTGATTGTACTCATAGGAGTCCTCTCAATGAAGCCCATAAAAAAAGTAAAACAGGTCTTGGTTTTCTTCGAAACCAAAGGATATTATCATGAATCCATACCAACAGGTGTAGCTGCTATTCAGTTGCTCGGAAAACAAAATGGATTCGGTGTAGATACTTCAAGGACTTCAGACATTTTTACAGATGAAAAACTGGCAAAATATGATGCTGTTGTTTTCATGAGTACCACCAAAGATGTGTTGAATGAAGAAGAACAGATTGCATTTCAAAAATTTATTCAGAAAGGAAAAGGTTTTGTAGGCATACATGCTGCTACTGATACTGAATACGATTGGCCCTGGTTTAATCAACTGGTAGGGGCATATTTTAAAAGTCATCCCAAGCAGCAGGATGCAGTGTTGCATATTAAAAATGCCAAACATCTTTCAACAAAACATTTACCCAAAACCTGGAAACGCTGGGATGAATGGTACAATTTTAAAAATGTTCAACCCAACCTGAAAGTATTGATTACACTGGATGAATCGAGTTATACCGGAGGAGAAAATGGCGCTGATCATCCCATTAGCTGGTACCATGAATTTGATGGCGGCAGGGCATTTTATACAGGACTGGGTCATACGCATGAAGCCTATTCAGATCCATTATTCCTGAAGCATGTATTGGGAGGAATTAATTATGCAATGGGTAACAAATAGCAATTAGTTGAAAAAATCGATTTCGCTATTGTATTTTAATTTCGATACCGCTGCCCATTCATAAATACTGGCTAATCTTTTCCATTCACCATCAACTTTCTCATAAATCCAGAAAGCGCCTTCTTTTGAAAAGATGCTGCTTTTGCCGAGATAGAAAAAACAAAGTGTATTGTTGCGCAGAAAAAAAGGTGCAGTAAAATGCTGTACTTCCATACAAATCTTCTGCTGGGGTTTTGCTTTGCTGTTGTCTGTTTTGGTAAGTAATGGGTCAACAGCCTCCAAAGGAATCATATAGGCAAAAGGAAACATTTTGGCCGGCCAGCTTATTTTTTTCACCGCATCTAACTGGGTTACGATATACCGTCTTTCTTCAAGCGTAAAACGGGTCTTTCTTTTTACATAAGCAACCTGATCGGGGTCCCACTCTTTGTATTCTTTGTCCGATAAAAAAGTCTGCTTCACCTTGTTGATGATAGAGGTATCAACCCTGTCTGAATAAAAGAAAGTATCACAATCCTGATAAGCAAAGGGGCGGTCATTGAACCAGTTACTGTAAATATCCCTGATCAGAGATGCAGATGACGAACTTTCCTGTGCGGCGAGTCGCAATGACAAAATACAAATTACCAATAAGAGGGATGATCTTTTATACGGGCTCATGCAAAGGAGTTACTCAATCCTTAAAGATATTCAGGAATTGCATACGAAATACAGAACGGCATTAGAAGACAATTAAACCAGTGCCTGCAATATATCCGCCAGTATATCATCCTTATGCTCCAGTCCAACCGAAATACGGATCAGCCCGGGTGTAATATTAACCGCCTGTCTTTCCTCTTCCGTAAGTTTCGCATGGGTAGTGCTGGCGGGGTGTGAGGCGATACTTCTGGTATCGCCAAGATTGGCAGTAAGGGATAACATTTTGAGCTTATTCAGGAAGTTTCTACCAGCTTCCAATCCGCCTTTTAATTCAAAACATACAATCCCACCACCATTCTGCATTTGCTTTTGGGCAATGGAAAACTGAGGATGACTTTTCAGGAAGGGGTATTTCAGCCAACTGATGGCCATATGATTTTCCAGTTGAGAAGCAATATGTAAGGCATTGGAAGCATGTCTTTCCATTCTCACATCAAGTGTTTCGAGGCTTTTACTCAAAACCCAGGCATTAAAGGGAGACAGGGCGGGGCCTGTACTTCTGCAAAACAGGTAAATATCTTTAATCAGTTCTTTTTTACCTACTACTACGCCGCCTAATACACGCCCTTGTCCATCTAGCCATTTGGTGGCAGAATGTACCACAAGATCAGCGCCATATTCAATCGGACGCTGGTTAACAGGTGTGGCAAAACAATTGTCGACGTTCAGGATGACACCATGTTTTTTGGCCAGTTTACCAATCATTTCCAGGTCGAGTAAATCAAGTCCGGGATTGGTGGGTGTTTCGAGGTAAATCATTTTGGTATTGGGGCGAATGGACGCTTCCCAATCAGCAGCGGTGGCTGTGGCAGGCACATATGAATATTCAATACCATATTTCGGAAGGTATTTGGAGATAACAGTATGTGTACTTCCGAATATGGAATTGCAGGACAGTAAATGATCACCCTGTTTCATCAGGGCCATGAAAGACCCAAAAACGGCACTCATTCCTGAAGCAGTGGCATAACCAGCTTCGGCGCCTTCCAGAGCACAGATTCTGTCTGTAAACTCCTGAACATTGGGGTTGCTGAAACGACTGTATATATTGTCATCGGTTTCATCGGCAAAAGCGGCACGCATCGATTCTGCATCATCAAAACAAAAACTACTGGTTAGGAATAGGGGTGAAGAATGCTCCATTTCATTGGTTCTGCTAACCTGAGTGCGGATGGTACGGGTAATTTTGTTGGACATGATGCGATTTTGAAAATATCAGATCTCTGATGGCTGATTTGCCCATTCAAAGATTTTTACAAATGTAATTCACTCCTGCCCTTATTTTGCTGTTGAAATGAGGAATAATCAGTTGAAATATTTTGCATACAAACATGCGTTTGCATTAGAGTCGGGTTTATCATTGCCCGAACTCACGATCGCTTACCATACCTATGGAGAATGGAAGGGTAAAGAATCAAAAGTGGTTTGGGTATGTCATGCATTAACCGCCAGCGCCGATTGTGCCGACTGGTGGAAAGGTTTGATTGGCGAAGATTGCCTCATTAATCCGGATGATTATTTTATTGTTTGTGCCAATATACTCGGCTCCTGTTATGGAACCACCGGTCCATTAAGTATTGACCCCACAACAGAACAGCCCTATTTCGCTACGTTTCCCA
The DNA here is from genome assembly GCA_943372605.1 of Chitinophaga pinensis. GTDB lineage: Bacteria > Bacteroidota > Bacteroidia > Chitinophagales > Chitinophagaceae > Sediminibacterium > Sediminibacterium pinensis_H. The sequence continues at coordinate 344,898 of CALRZI010000001.1, forward strand.
ACATTACCATTCGCGATATGGTAAGCGCGCATATCCTGCTGCGGGAACACCTTGGCATCGAAACAATCAGTTTACTGATGGGGGGAAGTATGGGCGGCTACCAGGCACTGGAATGGGTGTTGATGGAATCTGCTGTTATAGAACGTTTATTTTTAATTGCCACATCTCCTTCAGAAAGTGCATGGGGAGTAGCGGTACATACGGCACAAAGACTGGCCATTGAAGCAGATGCTACATGGAAAGATGCAAACGAAAAGGCCGGAGCTGCAGGATTAAAAGCTGCAAGGGCCATTGGCATGCTCACTTACCGCAACTATGGTATTTTTCAAGAAGCACAAACCGATCCCGATCCGGAGAAAATTGATGATTTCCGGGCTTCTTCCTATATCAATTATCAAGGTGAAAAACTGGTAAACAGGTTTAATGCCTATTCATATTGGCTGCTGACCAAATCGATGGATAGTCACCACCTCGCACGTGGGAGAGGGGGCGATCTGATTAAAGCATTAAACAAAGTGCAGCAACCGGTATTGATTATTGGAATTGACAGTGATATTCTTTGTCCGCTGGACGAACAGCGTTTTATGAAAGAGCACCTGCCCCATGCCAAATTGGTTGAGATTGGATCCACTTACGGGCATGACGGATTTATTATTGAAACCAAACAAATTGCCCAACACCTTGGGTACTGGCTTGAACAGAACCAAACTGGCGAATAACTGTTACTTTTGTACAAACGGTTTTTATGGGCATCCTCAGACAATTAGCAGAATACCTCTACATTAAAAAGAAAGACCCCGATCAGCCACGTACACAGTGGATGAAATACATGCATGGAATGAATCGTCTTTCATTAATCATGTTTGTGGTGGCGGTATTGATCATTATTTTCAAGCTGGTTATTCTGCCCCTGTTCCGGTAAAATTTTCTTTGTTTGTGTATTTCTGTAAATTACAGGTATGAAAACTGGTATCAGTATTTTCATGTTATCCTGTTATTTTTTTTGCTGTTCTGTAAGTGCGCAGGTAGCAGATACATTGCTTTGGCAATCCGACAGGAGCCTGGACTGGATGGATTACAAAGGTGCGCCTGATTATCGCTCGCATTTTGACGCACTCACTCATTCTGAGATCAAATACAAAGTATCGGTACACAGAGCACTTGCCAGGTTTGATTTTGTTACATTTTTTATGAAAAAATCATCCTGGACCAAACACTCCCAGGATCCTGTTTTACTAAAACACGAACAGATTCATTTTAATATTGCGGAATTGCATAAAAGATTGTTCATTCAAATATTATATACACGGAACCTGTATTTTGACGGATTTGAATCGCAGGTAAAACGTTTAGGTGATTCAATCAATTTGGCACGCAACAAAATGGATGATGAGTTTGATGCGGATGTATCCAATATGCACGATGTTATGAAAATAAACAGGTGGAACCGGAAAGTAATTGATGCATTGGATCGGTTGAAAGCGTATAACCGTAATAGCATACTGATAGCAATCCGTTAAGGTTAATTGGTCATGTCAATAATATGTTTAGCCGCTAATTGAGAAGCGTTACCTCCTTTCGATAATTGTTGCCATAATGTATCATAGTCAGCTAAAATCTGTTGACGGTGATCGTTATCTTCTAATATAAGATGTAGTTCCTGAACCAAATTTTTGGTATTCAGTTCATCCTGTATCAATTCTTTCACCACCAGCTTATCCATGATCAGGTTAACCAGTGAAATATATTTAATGCTGATCAGTCGTTTGGCGATCTGGTAACTGATATTACTTCCTTTATAACAAACAATCTCCGGAACTTTTAATAAAGCAGTTTCTAAGGTAGCGGTGCCACTTGTTACCAAAGCAGCCGTCGATTGCATTAAAAGTGCATAAGTCTGGTTACTTACACTGCTAACATTCGGTGCCGCAGCCAGAAAAGGTTGATAAAAATCATCATCCAACCCCGGTGCAATCGCTACCACAAACTGGTAATCAGGAAAATGAGAGGCAACACTTAACATGATCGGAAGTTTCTTGCCGATCTCCTGTTTGCGACTACCCGGCAATAATGCAATTGTGCCTTTTGCCTGATTACTTGTTTCTTGTTTCCTGTCACCTGCTTCCTTAACCCTCCTCTCTATTACTTCCACCAGTGGATGTCCCACATACTCTACATCCCAGTTCCATTTTGTTTTATAATAATCTTTTTCAAAGGGGAGAATGCACAACATTTTGTCGATGCACTGCTTCATTTTCTTTACCCTGTTTTCTTTCCATGCCCAAACCTGAGGTGAAATATAGTAGACTACTTTAAAACCTTTCTGTTTGGCCCATTCAGCAATGCGGAGGTTAAAACCGGGATAATCTATTAATACCAATACATCGGGTTGCCAGCTTTGTATGTCGGCTTTACAGAGTTTAATGTTGCGAAAAATGGTAGGCAGGTTTTTCACCACTTCAGCAAAGCCCATAAAAGCCAGGTCGCGGTAATGTTTAACCAGAGTGGCCCCGGCCGCTTCCATTAAATCGCCACCCCAGCAACGAATAGCTGCTGCGGAATCCTGTTGTTTCAATTCTTTAATAAGGTTGCTGCCATGCAGGTCACCACTGGCTTCACCTGATATGAGGTAATATTTCATAGTGAATGGTGAGTAGTGGGTAGTCAGTAGTGAATAGCAAAGAGTATACCACTCACTATTCACTACTGACTACTCACTAAAATCCCCCTGCAAAATACATCCATCCAAACGCATTCATTGATTTAACGAACTTTTTTTCATCTTAACTAAAAAAATAGTTGTAAAACTAAAAAATTAGTTTTAGGTTTGTTCTGAGCTTAAAATCATACCCCCATGAAACCATTAACAAAGGCTGAGGAACAAATCATGCACAGTATCTGGAAACTGGAAGAAGCATTTTTAAAAGACATACTGGAGCAGCAGCCTGAACCTAAACCACATTCGAATACAGTGGCCACTATTTTAAAAATACTGGTAGAAAAAGGATTTGTTGGTATTACGCCTGTTGGAAGGATGCACCGGTATTATCCATTGGTGTCGAAAGAAGAATATTCATCCAGCACCATCCGCAACCTGGTGGAAGGTTATTTTGAAGGATCATTCAGTGAAGCTGTTTCCTTTATGGTGAAACAGAAAGACATCAGTGTACGTGAATTAGAACTGTTGTTGCAGGAAATTAAAAACGCTAAAAAGTAAAAGCATGTTAACTACTGCTTATTATTTTCTGCAGGTAATACTATGTAGTGCCATTATGATGGGATACTACTGGATTGCGTTGCGGAATAAAAAATTTCACCAGTACAACAGGTTTTACCTGATGGCAGTGGCATTGTTTTCGTGGACGGTTCCGCTGATTAAAATTCAATGGGTCACAACATATGCCAATCAGCAACAGGTAATTCGTTTTTTATCGGTAGTGGCAGATAATAATTCTGAAATAGAAGCTGTAATAGGAAGAAAAGGTTTTCACTGGAGTATGGAAGGCATGGTGAGTACGGCTTATCTACTGATTGCCGCATTGTTGCTGGCATTATTACTCAGAGCCTTTTACAGGATCTATGATTTACTAAAAACAAATTCCTGTAAAAAAGTAGGCGATGTGTTTTTGATCATCACCCAGGCAAAGGGGACGCCCTTTTCCTTTTTCCGATATATTTTCTGGAATGAAGAGATCGATATCCGAAGCGCATCGGGTAAACAGATCTTACAACATGAACTAACGCATGTACAACAGCAACATTCTGTTGACAAACTGCTGATACAGGTTATGTTGATACCCGGATGGTTCAATCCGTTTTTCTGGTTACTCAAAAAAGAAATGGAAATGATCCATGAATTCATTGCAGATAAAAAAGCGGTACAGGATGGTGACACGGCTGCATTGGCGCAAATGCTGTTAACGGCGGTTTATCCGAAACATCATTTCGAGCTAACGCACCCGTTCTTTTTTTCACCCATAAAAAGGAGGTTGCAAATGTTAACCAATCATAAAAACCCAAGATTCAGTTATATCCGTCGCCTGGTGATATTGCCATTGCTGGCGGTTGTTATTGTACTCTTTGCTTTTCGCAATAAAGAGTACAGGGCAGAGCATCCCATATCTGTAAAGAATGTACTGGAAAGTGTTATCAATGATGTGAAAGCATCGCAGCAGAACGGTATTACTGTAACAGATATTGATCTGGAAACGGTAGCCCCGATGAAACTCAGTAAAACTTACCGCATCGTAATCCATCCCGGTCATGGGGGAGAAGATGTAGGTGCAAGGGGTGCTGATGGAACAACAGAATCTGCATTAACACTTCAGTTGGCAAAAGTGCTGAAGGAAAAAAATAATAATCCACAGTTGGATATTGTTCTTACACGTAATTCAGATGAGTTTCATACGGTAGTGCAAGTGGCTGAAAAAGCAAATGCATTAACACCAGATTTGTTTGTTTCGCTGCATGTAAACAGTGCTGCTCCGATTCGCAAAAAAGGACAGGTTTCAGTAAGTAACCCGACACGGGGAGCTGAGATTTATCTCGCTGATAAAACAAAAACATTCGACTACGATAAAAGTTATCAGCTCGCAAATTGGATTGGTAATTTTGTTAGTCAGTCTGGTACAACGTTTCAGGGAATTAAAAGCAGGAACAAAGGGATTTATGTTTTGCAGGCTGTAAACTGCCCCACTGTATTGCTGGAAGCTGGTTATATGACTCACAAGGAGGAAGCTGTTTTGTTAAAGAGCCAGGCATATCAGGAAAAAATGGCTGTTGCTATTTTGCGCGGGATTGAACAATATCTAGCAGCAAACGAAAAAAATAGAAAATTTAAAGTAACGGATGCTCCTCTTAATGACTTAAACGTTAATACAAACATATCCACGAATACAAGAATTGTAACAGACCAAAAAGAGCCTTTATATGAATTTGGTGGTGAGCGTGCAATGTTTACGGACAATAAAGCGGGTAATTTTAAATCGATCAAACTGGAGGGTAATCCTTATTTCAAATTCAACGAAAAATTTCAGTCACTGGATAGCTTATTGTATTTGCTGAATGGCGAAAAAATAAGTTATAATCAGTTGAATGAAATAAAGCCTAATGCGATCAAAGTAATTAATATCATCAAAGATCCGGTGTCAGTAAAAATATTCACCGATGAAGATGTGAAGGGAGTGGTGTTGATTACTACTAAGCAGGCTGCCAGTTTTAAAGCGCACAATGAGAGTCAAATAAATAAAGAACCAGGGAGCCCATCATCTATTATCAATTTTGCAGCGAATGCTGATGAATCGGGTAACAGCTTTATTCAACAACAAGAACAAGAGACTGTATCATTTCCCGGAGGTGATACTGCCTGGCGTAAATACCTTGAAAGGAACCTGAATAGAGATCTTCCTGTAATAAATGGGGCACCTCCGGGTAAATATGCTGTAAAAGTTTCTTTTATTGTTGATAAATCTGGTAAATTAAGTGATGTAAAAGCAGTTAATGATCCCGGTTATGGCACTGCGCAGGAAGCTGTTCGGATGTTTGCGAAAGGTCCAAACTGGAAACCCGCTGCAGTTAATGGAAAAGCTGTTGTATCAAGATTTGAGAAGACAATTACTTTTATGATATCCGAGGATTGACAAAAAAGTAGCGGTAGTTAAAGTATATTTTAAGCTGATGCTCCGGTGGTATGCATGAATAATTTTAGCCACAGATTCACAGATTGCTTTTACCCAATCTGTGAATCTGTGGCTAAAAAATCAAACAAACCATTTAAAAGACAGCGCTATCAATGCATAAATGCAGGTAGCAATAAAAACACCTCTAGCTGTCTTGTCATTCTGCCGGTTAATATAAATGGTAAATACCACCGCATTGGTAATCAGTGAAAGACTGATGATACCTGTGAGTAAAGATGGATTTGCACGTATGACCTGTAAAAATTCCTGGAAACTGAATAACCTGAACTTTACCAGATAATAGATAAAGAAACCAAGTACAGGCGACAGGAATCCAAGAACCAGACCCAGGCGAAGATGATCTTTTTTCAACATCAGAATTTCCATTTGGTTTCGAGTTGCTGTTTCAGTTTGTAATGGGTGAGATCAAACTGAACAGGAACCACACTTACATAATTATTTTTCAGCGCCCATACATCGGTATCTTTTCCCTTATCAAAATTTACGAACTCGCCTGTGAGCCAGTAATATTTCTTTCCATGCGGATCTTTTCTTTCGTCAAACTCCTCTTCATATTTGGCATAAGCCTGTCTGCATATTTTGATTCCCTTGATCAGTTTTTCCTGAACAGCCGGGATATTTACATTCAGACATAAATGTTTGTCGAGGCTTTTGCCACTCAATAATTTCTGCACAATAATTCTTGCATATTTGCTGGCAGCACTAAAATCTGCATCAATACTCAGATCGAGTAAACTGAAACCGATACTCGGAATACTTTCAATAGAGGCTTCGAGCGCTGCCGACATGGTACCCGAATAAATTACATTAATAGAATGATTGGCGCCATGGTTCACACCACTAACACAGATATCAGGTTTACGATGTAAAATTTTATCAACGGCAATTTTTACACAGTCAACCGGAGTGCCACTACAACTATAGGCTTCCACACCTTCAAATACATTCGATTTCTGGAGCCGAAGTAACTGGCCAATCGTAATGGCATGCCCCATTCCGCTTTGTGGTTTATCCGGCGCCACTACTACTACTTTACCCAAACCTTTTACAGCTTCTACCAATGCCCGTATGCCCGGTGCACTGATACCGTCATCGTTGGTAACAAGAATAACGGGTTCTTTTTGTTTACTTGTTTTAGACATGGATGCAAGATACTAAAACCCTCCCCGACATCGCTGCGCTCGTCTCCCCTCCCTGAAGGGAGGGGTTGGGGGAGGGTAAAATAATTTTGGTGAAACTAAAAAAATTAGTATTTTGCAACTAAATCAGTTAGCTATGTCAAATGCCGGAAAGAATTTACGCTACCTGCGCAAGCTACGTGGCTGGACGCAGGAAGAGTTTGCCAACAAGCTCAAGATCAAAAGATCATTGGTAGGTGCTTATGAAGAAGAGCGCGCTGAACCCAGGCTTGAAGTGGTAAAACAGATCTGTCAGATTTTTAAACTGAGCATGGAAGAGTTTTTGCTCAAAGACCTTAATGCATCCAAAACAGGAGGTTCATACCTCGAAAAGCGCAGACAGTTGAAAATGGTGGCGGAAGTAGCAGAAGTGCGTTTTGTACCTGTAAAAGCTGCAGCCGGTTATCTGGCAGGTTTTGCTGATCCCGAATTTGTAGATGAACTGAATACATTCACCCTTCCTATGCTGTCGCCCGGACAATACCGCGCATTTGAAATTGTAGGAGACAGTATGTTACCCACCCCAAGTGGCAGTGTAATTGTAGGGGAAAAAGTAGAGGATCTGGAAGATGTGAAGAACAGCAATACTTACGTTGTATTATCAAGAAATGAAGGGGTAGTATATAAACGAATCATGAAGAACAATCGCCTGAAGAATAAAATTACCCTTATCAGCGATAATCCACAGTACGAACCCTATAATGTAAGCTCCGAAGATGTACTGGAAGTATGGAAAGCTGTATATATCCTCCAAAAAGCCAATGCCGGTCCACGTTGGGATGTAAACCAACTGGCAGGTATGGTAAATAACCTACAGGAACAGGTAACTACGCTGAAGAAAAAATTAAACTGATCAAATACCAAAAGGGCTCTGTTGAATACATTCAACAGAGCCCTTTTTTTTAGCACCGCTGGTACAATTTTACCTGTCAGAGAAGGTCATTCCATTATTTTTGCGCCACATGAATCGCATATATACACTGCTTGCTATTATTGGTTGTCTTAGTATTGCCCAAACCCAAGCACAGGAAAGAAGTGTTTCAGCCCTCAAAATCAACAGTTCTATTAAAATTGATGGTCAACTCGATGAAGCCCCCTGGAAAGAAGCAGCCGCTGCCGATAGCTTTATTCTCAATAGCCCACAATTTGGAGTGCCTGCCAGCCAGCGCTCGATCGTTCGTGTTTTGTATAACGATCAGGCTATTTATATAGGTGCCTATTTGTACGACGACCCAAAACTAATACGCAAGCAACTTACATCAAGAGATGGGGAGCAAAGGAATGATGTAGATTATTTCAGTGTATTTTTCGATACCTATAATGATGATCAGAATGGTTTTCAGTTTCTTGTTACGTCAAGAAATGTACAGTCAGACGGACGTTTATTACCCAATCTCAATTCGCAGTTTGGACCACCATCTGATTATACCTGGGATGCTGTATGGGAAAGCAGGGTACAAATGCAGGAAGACGGGTGGACAGTTGAAATGAAAATACCCTATTCAGCGTTGCGTTTCTCAAAAAAAGATGTACAAGAGTGGGGCATTAACTTTCAGCGATACAACAGGAGAAATAATGAGAGTTCATTCTGGAATAAAATTGATCCCAATCAGAATGGCTTTGTTAACCAGTTTGGAAATGTGCAGGGAATAAAAAATATTCTGCCACCACTGCGATTATCTTTTTTACCCTATGTTACTGCTGGTACAAGAACGGTGCCATATGCAACGGGTGAGAAAAAAACAGACTTTCTCAGAAACGGCGGTATGGACCTTAAGTATGGCATCAATGAAAGTTTTACACTTGATGCTACGCTGATACCGGATTTTGGTCAGGTAATCTCCGATAATGTGGTACTTAATTTATCTCCTTTTGAAGTACAGTTCCAGGAAAACAGACCTTTTTTTACGGAAGGAATTGAGTTGTTTAATAAAGCAGGATTATTTTATTCAAGAAGGGTTGGTAATACGCCTGGAGGGTATAATTCGGTTCGGAATATGGTAAACAATAATCCGAATCTGTCACTTATATCAAATCCCGGTATTACACAACTCTATAACGCATCGAAGTTTTCAGGAAGAAACAAAAAGAAACTGGGCATCGGTGTATTTAATGCTTTGGCTGCTCCCATGCATGCGGTGGTGGAAGATAAAACCACAGGTATACAAACACAGATAGAAACAGAACCCCTGACCAATTATAACATCATTGTACTCGATCAGGCATTGGCCAACCGATCCTCACTTACTTTCACCAATACCAATGTATGGAGAAATGGCGGTAGTAGAAACGCCAACGTGAGTTCTGCTGATGTGAGTTTGTTTGATAAGAATAATCGTCACAATTTTAAATGGAGCGGAAGGTATAGTCATATTACCGGGAAAGACAATTACAATGGTTTTACGCATGTGTTGTCATACGCAAAAGTGAGTGGTAAAGTACAGTATCTGCTTCAGAATGTAGTTGAATCAGATCGCTATGATGCGAACGACCTTGGGTTTTTACTAGCCCCCAATGAAGTAACAACAGTAGCAAGGCTCAGCTATAACCAGTTTACACCCACTAAAAAATTTCTGAGTTATAATTATAGTCTCACACTCACGCCTACCTATCTCTACAAACCATTTGCCTATTCCAACTTTATGATACAGGCCCGGGCCTTTTGGTTCTTTAAAAATTTCTGGGATCTGAGTATCAATTTTAACTGGCAACCCGACTGGCAGCGCGATTATTTCGATCTGCGTACATCGGGTCGTATGATTCGTAAAACACCTTATTGGTTTACCAGCGCCAGTGGGAGCAGCGATAGTAGGAAAAGATATTTTATTCGCTTCAATCTGGGTTTTGCAGAATCGCCCATACCCAACGATCCATATATTGTAACCACCATTGGACAACGTTATCGTTTCAATGAACATTTTAGTCTGGATTTAGAACTGCGTCGTGATATTGATAACGGACAATTTGGTTATGCTTATCGTGCATCTAATGGAGAACCGATAGCAGGTCGCAGAAAAATAACCAATTTTACTACACTCATCAACGGTATCTATAATTTCACACCGCGAATGAACCTTACACTTCGCGGTCGTCATTACTGGAGTAAAGTAATTTACCAGAGCTTTTTCGACGTAACTCCTGATGGATGGCTAGTTGCCAGGCCATATGTAAATGGTTATGATCAGAATTTCAATGCATTCAATCTCGATATGTTCTACACATGGGATTTCAAATATGGTAGCCGTTTTATTATTGGCTGGAAAAACTGGCTGGGAGCCGATTTCCCGATTTCAGGAACTTCACATAAAAACTATATGGGTAATCTCCGTCAGGTATTTCAGCAACCCCATGGCAATGAAATTACTTTCCGTCTGATTTATTTTATTGATTACCTGAGCCTGCAAAAAAGAAGAAAAGATATCTAAACCTTGCCTGAGATTTAAATCCCGGGGAAGGTTTAGATTTCGCTGAGAAATTAATACAAGGTAGCGGCCAATCGAAACGTATTGCAGTGAGCTTCTACAATGGTTCGTACATCGGGAGAGTAACCACCACCCATCGCAACAGTAACAGGAATATTATTTGTTCGAAGTGTTTGGAAAACAAATTCATCACGTTGCCTGCATTCATCAAGTGTAACTTTCAGTTTGCCAAACTTGTCTGTTTCAAGTATATCAACGCCGGAGAGATAGAAAGCAAAATCGGGTTGTACGGTTTTAATAAGATGCGGTAATGCTTCTTTCAAAAGTGAAAGATATTCAACGCCGTTAGTGCCATCCTTTAAAGGCAGATCAAGATCGGACTGTTCTTTGTGAAAAGGATAATTATGTGCGCCATGCATGCTGAATGTAAATACTGAATCATTCTGCTCAAATAATTTTGCGGTTCCATTACCCTGGTGAACATCAAGATCGATGATGAGTATTTTAGTAGCTTTCTTCTCCTCTAGTAATACATTGGCAGCTACAGCCATATCATTCAGTAAACAAAAGCCTTCACCTCTGTCTGCAAATGCATGGTGCGTTCCGCCGGCAACATTTAAAGCCACACCAGATTCAAAAGCATAACTGCAACAATCAATAGTGCCTTGTGTAATAATCAGTTCCCTTTGTGTAAGTTCAGGCGATTGTGGGAACCCGATCTTTCGTTGTTCAGATGGACTAAGTGTTTGGTGAATCAGTTTATCGAGATATGTTTTATCATGTGTCAGCAGCACTGTTTCCTGATTACAGGATTCCGGCGCAAACAGATTTTTTTCAGTGATGATACCCTCGTGTAATAACTGACCAGGGATCAATTCGTATTTGAGCATAGGGAATCGATGGCCCTCTGGCAGTGAATGTGCATATATAGGATGGTGAGCGATGCGAATCATTGAATTTTGATGAGTGACTGGTTCACAATGGCAAATACATGATCTGATTTCTTTGCCTGCACAAGCGCAAGACCTGAGAAATGACTAAAAGCAGGTAAAATAGCCTGTTGTTCCGTAAAATAAAAACAAGGGAAACGAAGCGATTGTTTGCCCGCACCCTTTATAATACAGCCCGGATGCAAATGCCCTGAAAAAGTGAATACATCTTTAGTGCCATCAATATCGCTCTGATCATGAACGAACAAAAATGAATTTAATTCAAATTGATCGACCACATTAATACCGGCATTATCGTACCATTCTTTTTGAAGTATATCATGATTGCCCTGAACGAGCATAAAGGGTAATGAAGAAAGATCATTCCTCCATTTCAGGAAAAAATCCATCTCCTTATTTTCGCTACTATGAAAAAGATCGCCTACGATCAGGATTCGGGAAGGATTAAAAAAACTAATCTGGTGAAACAATCGCTGAAGATCCTGCTGATAGACGGATTGAGGAACAGCAATGCCACTTTTTCTGAAATGCCCCGTCTTGCCAAAATGAAGGTCGGATACTACCAGAATTTTTTCTTCTTCCCAAAATGCAAGCCTCTCCGGCGAGAGCCAGAAATGTTGGTCCCTGATAGAGTGTAAAACAGGTGCTGTCATAAAGTGTACAAAGATAAAGATACAAGCACCAATGATCAGAACAGTTGTTGCTGCATTCGTCTTACCCGATCCTCCAATTGTTCAGACGACATGTTTTCACGCATACTGTCTACCTTAATCGGAAAGCTAAATGGCGTCAGTTGTTTCGGAAACTGGATGACAATCTTGCCATTTGCAATCCTTGTGAGGGCATTTCTTAATCTTACTTCTTCCATTTGCTGATCAAACACTTCCTGGTAAGCCTGCCTTAATAACAGATTGTTGGGTTCGTAATCGCTGAATACTTTGAAAAGGAGAGAGGCGGAAGACTGCAGATGTCTGGCTTTTTTATGTTCACCTGGATATCCCTGAAACACAAGCCCTCCAATAACCGAAATATCCCTGAATTTTCTTTTCGCCATTTCTATGGAGTTCACGCTTTGTGTAATGTCGTGTAACAGGTTTTCAGTGTTGAACAATTCCGAAGCATTACTATCATCTAATGGAATGGGTTGGTCGCTTAATAATTCAAAGCCATAGTCGTTCATGACAAAAGAAAAAGTAATGGGCATCAGCCTGCTCATTCTCCATGCAAGTAATGCAGCCATTGCTTCATGAACGAGCCTGCCTTCAAAAGGATAAACAAATAAATGAAAACCATCTTTGGTTTCTATATGTTCAATCAATAACTCATTTTCTTTGGGAATATGTGATAAGGATTCCTGTAGTTCAAATAAAGGAGTAAGCGCAAGTAGTTCCGGTTCTTTTGCTTTTTTACTGAGAGCCTTGTCAAAAGTTTTTCGAAGCATCAGACCAAGATTGGCACTTAAAGGCATACGTCCACCCATCCAGCTTGGTACAATTGATTTTTTTGACGAAGATGGTTTAACAGTAACGGTCATTTCTTTGATGCCGATCAATTCAAGGTTCCGTCCAGCAAGAGTGAACACTGAACCGGGCTCAAGCCTGCTGATGAACCATTCTTCAATAACGCCAATGAATTTTCCATTCATGAGTTTTACCTTCAGCATGGCATCGCTTACAATGGTGCCAATGTGCATGCGGTGTCGCATAGCGATTTTTCTGCTGGTAATTCTGTAAAGACCATCTGTTATTTCTACTTTCCGATATTCATCATACTGTTGTAAGGCAATTCCGCCTTGTGTAATATGCAATAAAATGTCCTGCCATTCCTGTTCCTGTATATCTGTAAAACAATAAGTGCTTTTTATTTCTTTCAGCATTTCATCTGCCCTGAAACCTTCACTGATGGCAAGGGTACATAAGTATTGCAGGAGAACATCATAAGCCAGCAAAACAGGTTCGCGGCTTTCAATTACAGCAGTTTTAATGGCGGTTTTTAATGCAGCAGCTTCTACCAGTTCGAGTGAATGTGTTGGCAGAAAATAAATTCTACTCACTTCGCCGGGACGATGCCCGCTTCTGCCAGCCCTTTGCAAAAAGCGGGCAACGCCTTTGGGGGAACCTACCTGGATAACAGTATCTACAGGGCGAAAGTCTACGCCAAGATCGAGACTGGCAGTGCATACAACCGCTTTTAGTTTTTGTGTATGCAATGCATCTTCTACCCATTCTCTTAACTCACGTTCAATACTTCCATGGTGTAATGCAATGGCGCCTGCAAGTTGTGGGGCAATAGTGAGTAAGGTCTGGTACCATGTTTCACTCATTCCCCTGGTATTAATAAAAATAAGTGTGGTATTACTTGCTTCAATGATGGGAATAATTTTTTCTGCCAGTTTAATACCCATATGTCCGGCCCAGGGATATTTTTCAATTTCATCAGGAATAATCGATTGTATTTCGATCTCCTTATCAATTTGCGCTCGAATAATAACACCTTCCTGTTGCAGGGAAGATAATAACACATCTTTTGCCTGCCCCAGGTTACCAATGGTGGCGCTGATACCCCAAACAGATAAATGAGTTTTATTTATTTTTGATAAGGCAACAAGCCGCGACAAAGCCAGTTCAACCAATACAGCTCTTTTTCCTCCTAATAATTCATGCCACTCATCAACGGCAATTATTTGTAAAGATTTGCAGATATCCGGGTATCCTTTCTGTGCCAATAATAAATGCAGGCTTTCGGGAGTAATTATCAGCACTTCCGGCATATTTCTTTTTTGTTTCTGCCTTTCCGATGTGTCAGTATCGCCGTTCCGAATACCAATGCGCCACGACATGCCCATTTCTGTTATTACTTCTTCCATGGCGCGGCCTATGTCTTTTGCAAGCGCTCTTAGTGGGGTGATCCATAATAATTGCAGCCCATTATTTTTCCTCGATCGATAATCATCGGGATACTCATTGATAAACCGGATAATGCTGCCAAGGAAAACGGAAAATGTTTTTCCGCAACCAGTTGGTGCATTGATCAGGCCGCTTTGCTTTTGCTGAATTTGTTCCCATGCCTGCAACTGAAAATCAAAAGGACTGCGGCCTTTACCTGAGAGCCACTGTTCAATGATTGATTGTCCTTTAGTTATCCTGCTTTTCATTTCCGGGCAAATAGGGAGTGTAGTTGCAATCATCTAAAGTATTGATTTCAGATGGCTTTTGAAATTGTACGCTAAGAAAACTCGGGGGCGACAGACTTTTTCGTTTTTCGGCATCTGTCAGAACAGTATCTTACTTCTTTCCATACTTTTTCCCACTTTTTTCGCCAGCTAAATGGACGCTCACAACCAGCACAGATTTTTGTGGGTAAATCTTGTTTATTGCCTTTGAATGATTTCACAAAAGTATCAACAAAAAAGGAAAGGTTTTGTTGGATTATTGCTGACTTACAGAACGTATCTGTCCATCCATTTTACGGATATAATACAGTTTTTTATTCTCGAGATAATCTACAGCTTCTGTATTGCTGCTATAAGGTTTCACAGGCTGGATATCAAAATCATTAAAAAGTTTGAAACTCTTGTCGTTGATATTGGCTAATAATTTGCCCTCATGTTTAATGAGCAGTTTGGTAAAGCGGTACATGGCTTCAAATCCTTTGAATACCATATCGCTGGGTCTGCCTGAGAATTTATCTCTGTAGATATTGGTAATATCGAGTCCGAGTTTATCGGTTCTGATAAAATGATAAGGCGTGGTATAAATAATTTCGATATTCTTGTCTACACCTCTGAGTGCATCCCAGGTAGGCATACCCATGGCAATACTTCTGTATCTTCTTGATTCACTAAGGGCTTTTACCAGATTGCTACCAAAAGTTTCATTTAATGATCCACAGATAATGATATTTTGTTTGTTGCTGTCGAGATAGGAGATAACCTGGCTGGTGGTGAAGCTATCGGTCAATTCAACTGTTTTTATTTTTAAAGGCAAACCGGGAGTTGAACGGCTGATATCGCTGAAACCAGACTGTATCATATCTTCCACAGCACCCTTTCTTCTGAACATGGTGAGATTACTGGTTGGGTAAACCCTTTGTAAGTAACGATAAATACCTTCCAGATGTGTTTTTAAAGTAGGATTGATGAGCATGAAATATGGATTCTCAGTAAGTCCTCCGTCATTTGGGTAGGTAGATGAGACCAGCGGTATTTCATGTTCCAGTGCAAAATCTGCAAGTGGTTTTATTTCTGCGCGATTACTGAATGAGGCAATGATGAGTGAAACATCTCTTAATATACTGTCTTTTAAAGCATAATTGATGCTGCCTTTGACAGACTTCGTATCATAAAAAACCACTTCAACAGGCGTCTGTTCTTTGCTGAGAGAATCAACAGCGAGCATGATACCATTATAAAAATCAAGACCGGGCATCATATACCTGGGTAATATCTGGTTGCCCAATCTATAATTGCCATCCTGTGTGAATGCAGAGTCTACATATACAGGTGCAAAAACTGCAATCTTGTAAATTCTTTCACTTGTTTGCGCATGCGTATTGACGAAGACGCTGGTGAGCAACAAAAAGGATAATATGATTTTTATATGGCTTGGCATGCTGTAAAACTATTCCCATTCAATGGTAGCAGGAGGTTTACTACTGATGTCGTAAACAACCCTGTTAATTCCCCTTACATTATTGATGATTTCATTTGAAACATGTGCCAGAAACTCATAAGGTAAATGGGCCCAGTCGGCGGTCATACCATCAACAGAAGTAACGGCTCTTAAGGCAACGGTAAATTCATAAGTACGTTCATCTCCCATTACACCAACGCTTTTTACCGGTAATAAAATAGCACCTGCCTGCCATACCTGTGTGTAAAGATTATGCGATTTCAATGCTTTGATATAAATATCGTCAGCCGCTTGTAAGAGCGCCACTTTTTCTTCAGTTACTTCTCCCAATATCCTGATGGCTAAACCTGGTCCGGGGAAGGGGTGACGGTTGATCATATCGGCAGGTATACCCATTTCAAGCCCAACCCTTCTTACTTCATCTTTGAACAAATAACGAAGTGGTTCAACCAGATCGAGGTGCATGGTGTCGGGCAAACCGCCAACATTGTGGTGCGATTTGATGGTTTGAGAAGGACCATGTACACTTACACTTTCAATTACGTCAGGATAAATAGTGCCTTGGCCTAAAAATTTCACACCTGCTACTTTTTTTGCTTCTTCCTGGAACACATCAATAAACAGGCGGCCGATTACTTTTCGTTTTGCTTCCGGGTCTGTTTTATCCTTGAACTCATTGTAAAATAATTGTTTGGCATCTATTCCTGTAACATTCAGACCAATGTTTTTATAGGTATCCAGCACTTGTTGAAATTCATCTTTTCTCAACACGCCATTGTCAACAAATATGCCATGTAACCTGTTGCCAATGGCTTTGCTGATTAATGTGGCAGCTACGGTGCTATCAACACCACCACTAAGTGCCATGATTACATGATGATCACCTATTTGCTTTTTTAGTGCTTCTACTGTTTCATGAACAAAAGAAGCGGGTGTCCAATCCTGTTTGCAATGACATATATTGACGAGGAAATTATGGATGATTTTTTTTCCTTCTGTAGAATGATATACTTCCGGATGGAACTGGATGCCATGTAAAGGTTTTGTACCTGTTGTTGTTTTTCTGAAAGCGGCAACGGGAATACTTTCTGTAACAGCAGTAATTTCAAATCCTTCAGGTAAAGTAACAATCGAATCGCTATGACTCATCCATACCTGTGAACCCTGAGAAACACCAGTTAACAACTGATCATCCTTCAATACTTCCATCCTGGCTCTTCCATATTCTCTTTTGTTGGATTTATCTACACGTCCTCCAAAATTTTTGGCGGTAAGTTGTGCGCCATAACAAACACCCAGAATGGGAACTCTACCGATCATTTCGGCAATATCTACATTCGGGGCATTTTCCTCGTTTACACTAAAAGGTGATCCACTGAGGATAATACCTTTTAACCCTTCTTCATAGGTAAATGCCTTATGAAAAGGTATAATCTCACAGTAAACATTGGCTTCCCGAACGGCGCGGGCGATCAATTGAGTGTATTGGCTGCCAAAATCGAGGATGAGGATCTTTTCTGTCATGGCGCGAAGGTAAATGAATTTTTGGAGGCGCTCAAGTGGTATCAATGGTTATAAAATCCGTAAGAATGGTGCGGAATTGCATCAGGTTTTCAATATTTTCGGGGTCTTAAAACGAGCATATGAGAATTTTATTGGTGGGATTGGCTATAATGGTAATGTCCGGTTCCTGCGTTTTTATCGATACTGAAACTGTAAAAGGAGACGGAAATGTTACGGTTGAAGAGCGAAAAGGGCTGACCGCCCACCGTATCAGGCTGTCTGGTTTTATGGATGTAGAGTTGAGCCAGGGTAGTGGAACATCTGTAAAAGTGGAAGCCGACGATAATTTACAGGAATACATTATTACCGAAATGGAAGATGATGTATTAGTAGTTAAAATGAGAAGCAATATCCGTTTCATTAATAGTGATCGACTCAAAATATATATTACCACCGATCGTCTTGAACAACTTACTTTATCAGGGTCTGGTAATATTACCGGTACCAGTAAATTTACCGGATCTGAACATTTGAAATTACGCGTATCTGGTGTGGGCGATATAAAACTCGATTTTAATACCCCCGAACTGGAGGCAGAAATAAGTGGGAGTGGTTCTCTGGTGTTGAGTGGAGAAACAAAAGATGCCAAAATTCAGATTAATGGTGTGGGCGATTGTAATGCCGAAGCAATGAAAGCTGAAAATGCAACAGTAAAAATTTCAGGTAGCGGCGATGTAAAAGTCTTTGCCGATAATAATCTGGATGTAACAATAAGAGGTGTTGGATCAGTATATTACAAGGGTGAGGCCTCAGTATCGCAAAAAATCAGTGGCAGTGGGGAGGTCAAACGTCTGCAAGAATAAAATATAACCAGGTAACCCGAATGGGTTACCTTTTTTAATTGTGGTTATTAAGCTTACTCCCAAACTTTTATTGTTCGATTTAAAGATGATTGTATGAATTGGAAAGAAAGGATTTTATTGATTTTATTGGCCAGTGTAAACTTTACGCATATTCTCGATTTTATGGTAATGATGCCATTGGGAAATTTCCTGATGCCTTATTTTAAAATAACACCAGCACAGTTTAGTGTCATTGTAGCTTCTTATAGTATTAGCGCCGCCGTTTCTGGGTTTGCTGCTGCTTTTTTTGTTGATGGATATGATCGTAAAAAAGTATTACTATTTGGATATATCGGTTTTATAATTGGTACTATCTGCTGTGGTATTGCACCCAGTTATACTTTATTACTAACCGCAAGAATTACAGCCGGATTATTTGGCGGACTCATCGGGGCACAGGTACTTAGTATAGTAGCTGATAGTTTTCCGTATGAAAAGCGTGGACAGGCCATGGGTATTTTATTTTCCGCTTTTTCGCTTGCGTCAATTGTGGGAGTACCCGCAGCACTATACCTCGCTGGTTGGGCAGGCTGGCATACACCTTTTTTGGCAATTGGCGGATTGGGGGTGATTATCATCGTATTATTGAGCCGCTATTTGCCTGCTATGTCCGGACATATTCATGGTGTAAGGGTGAAGCCGCTGATTATGTTACAAAATGTAATCAACAGCCGGAAACAATTGGTGGCATTGGGTTTGTCGGGAGCTTTAATGTTGGGACATTTCCTCATTATCCCTTTCCTGAATCCTTATATGGAATTCAACGTAGGATTTACGGATACGCAGCGCAACATGATTTATATGGTAGGTGGATTGGCAACTTTTTTCACCTCACCCTTTATCGGGAAACTGGCAGACAAATATGGCAAGCACAATACTTTT
Source organism: Chitinophaga pinensis (assembly GCA_943372605.1). Taxonomy (GTDB): domain Bacteria; phylum Bacteroidota; class Bacteroidia; order Chitinophagales; family Chitinophagaceae; genus Sediminibacterium; species Sediminibacterium pinensis_H. The sequence goes on from CALRZI010000001.1 coordinate 364,065, forward strand.
ATAGTGTTTGCACTGGTATCACTCATTCCTATTTTCCTGATCACAAATATGCCTGCTATCAAATATTATTATGTGTTAATGGTAACAGGTATTTGGTTTGTATTAAGTACCGGAAGAGGTATTCCTGCGCAAGCCATCATCAGTAATGTGGTACCTGCAGAACAAAGAGGAAGTTTTATGAGTTTTAACGGCTCAATTCAACAACTTTTTTCCGGCATTGCCTCACTTATTGCCGGTGCTATTGTTATCAGCAAGCCAGATCATACCATTGTTCATTATTCCTGGGTAGGTTATCTCAGTATAGCAATTGTATTGTTCTCTGTGTTTATAGCGAGGAAGTTATTGCAGTACGAGAAGGCGGATAGTTTATAGTAGATGGTCCATAGTAGGAGGTTTGCTCTGCTATGGACTATGGACCATCTACCATGGACTAAAATCTCCTCGCTTATCTCAACTTAAACACCGGATACCGCATATGCGCAGGTTCGTAATAAGGTGAGTTTTTGTATACAAAATCTAACTGTGCGCTTGCATTAGTAGCAAATTTTTCATCCGCTTTTTTCTTAGCGTCAAGTTCGGCTCTCAGTTCAGGATGTTCTTTAAGGTAGGCTGCTGCAACATCTTCCCAACGATAATTGCTGTAACCCTCTTTCTGTTGCAGAACAGCATCGAAAAAGTTCCAGGAAAAATAACTATCATCAGCGCCAGGTTCAAGTGTTTCGAAAAGGAAACGATCTGTAGCCTGACCCGTGTAGATGAGGTAATCTCCTTTCCTGAACTGAACTTTTTGCATTTGTGTTGCCAGTTTTATACCCGACTGGCGATAATGTTTTTCAAACGATCGGGTAGCAGTTCTGAAGTCGCTTATTTTCGATACTTCTACTTCAATCAAAGTGTCATTTTTCAACCGCTGCATATTTACCTTATTGATGTTTAATAATTCAATCACTTCATGCCAGCCCTGTGGTATGATATAGGCTTTGGGTTTTTGTACAAATTGTTCTCCCTTGAAGTAATTGAAATATTTAATCTCTTTAGTATAAGGTTTGGTGCGGTCGTAGAAGGTCCTGTTCATACCGGTAACCTCACTGGGTTTCTGTGCTGATGCATACCCGAGAAAACGTACCATATCGTAACGGGAAGTATCAACACGATAAGTAAGTGGAAATTCCTGCTGCTGACGAACATCCTCAATGGCTTTTTGTCTGGTTGATTTAATGGCGCCTGCCTGTTTGGTTGCTTCTTCAAGAAAAGTCTGCATCAGTGAATACGTGCTTTTAACCCTTTGCTCAAATGGTTTGAGCATATGTGTTTCGGGCATAAAAGCCATGGTTTGAAACAGCGTAGCATATCCACTGCTGTAACGCGGAGGATCATAAAAAGCTACCCAGTTTCTTTCAGGATTACCACCTTCAAAGCTCACATAAGGAACCAGCGGCCAGTTTTTTTGTTCCATTCCTTTATACAAAGAAGGTTCAAATACATCATGCAGGTAATTACCCATAGCAGAGTTTAGTTTGCTGTGTTGAGAAGTAAGCAGGGTCATGGTATGCTGATAGTCTGCACCATCGCTTACATGATTATCCACCAGTATATCAGGATTCAGGAATTGAAAAATGCGGGCAAATTCTTTGGCTTCGCGGCTGTCGCTTTTGATAAAATCTCTGTTGAGGTCGAGGTTTTGAGCATTGCCCCTGAAACCATAACTAACCGGACCTTCCTGGTTTACCCTGGAATAGCTGGTTCTGTTCAAACTTCCGCCAATATTGTAAATGGGAATAATGCCAAGCACTACATTATCGGGAGCTTTTAGTTTACCTGTAACAAGATCGCGCAAAAGCATCATACTTGCATCAATACCATCTGGTTCACCGGGGTGAATGCCATTATTGATCATGATGACTACTTTATTCTCTTTGTGCCACTGAAGAGGGTCATGTTTTCCGTTGGTGCTGAATAAAACAAGATGAAGCGGGTATCCGGCATCAGTAGCACCAAATTCTTTGATGGTAATACTGGGAAAAGCTGCATCCAGCTCTTTGTAATATCGAATACATTGTTCGTAGGTAACCGTTTCTTTACCAGCCGTTTTTTCAAAAACAGTTTGCCATTTCTGGGCAAATAAGGTGGTTGTAAGGAATACTTGTAGGAGAAGCAGTATTTTTTTCATTACTTTCAAGTTGAAAATTTATTCAAAGTAATGGAAAACCCGCATAGTATATTACTGGTTGAGGATGAAGCCAAACTTGGACAGATCATAAGAGATGAGTTAAAGCGGCAGGGATACCTGGTAGACTTAGCCGTAGACGGCCGGGAAGCAGAAAACTTTTTTAAGTCAAAAACCTATTCCATCATTTTATTGGATGTAAACCTACCCTATAAAAGTGGCCTGGAACTTTGTAAAGAGTTCAGGGCTGCTAATAAAACGGTACCTATTGTTATGTTAACTGCACTCGGGCAGATACAGGACAAAGTGGAAGCATTTGAACTGGGCGCGCATGATTACCTCGTAAAACCTTTTCATTTTGAAGAGCTATTTGCAAGAGTAAAAGCATTGCTAAAGCGAACTGATAAACCAGCCGAAGATGAAAAAATTGTTGTGGATGATCTCACAATCGATATGAGAAATAAATCGGTAACACGTGGTGAGCTTCAAATTAACCTGACAGCAAAAGAATTTACCCTGCTTACTTTGTTGGCACGAAACCGCGACAGGGTAATCTCCAAACAGGAAATACTAGAAAAAGTATGGGATCTAAGTTTTGATACGGGTACCAATACCATTGAAGTGTACATCAGTTTCCTGCGCAACAAAATCGACAAGCCATTTGAACAGAAACTGATTCATACAAAACCCGGATTTGGTTATTATATCAAGTAAAGAAAACCTGGGATGAGTTTTAAACTCCGATTTGCGCTACAGTTTGCTACTGCTGTAGCAGTAATTCTGCTGATTTGTTTTATCAGTATTTATTTTTTATATGCCAATCACCGGCAACAGGATTTTTATAACAGGATGCGCTCGGAAGGATTGGAAGTGTACAGACTGTTATCAAAACTGGAAGGGGAAAGTGATAATAAATCTCTTGAGTTGATACGGGAAGTACACAGCAGCATTATCGCCGGGAAAGAAATTGTTATACTCGATTCAAACAACCAGATTCTTTTTTCAATTCCTAAAGCAACTGATACCTCAAAATTCAGTGCCATATTCCAAAAGATAAATACAGTAACAGATTATACCGAAGTTGCAGGAGACAGACAGTATATTGGATTGTATCTGCCACAAGAAAAAATACGAATGGTCATTACAGGTGTTGATGAGCCCGGGTTGAAACGGTTGAATAATCTGAAACTGATTTTGCTGATTGTATTTGGTGTGGCACTCATTATTACTACTTCTATTTCATTTTTGTTTAGTAACCAGGTATCCCAGCCATTACTGGATTTGAGTAAACAAATGGAAACCACTTCAGAAGTAGACCTGAGGAAACGTATTCCGGAGAATGCAACATTTACAGAAGTAAACCTTGTTGCGAAGAATTTTAATGCGATGCTGGAAAGGCTTGAAAAAACATTTGAATTCCAAAGAAGTTTTGTGCACCATGCATCGCATGAACTGCGAACACCGCTGGCGACTATGTTGTCGCATACAGAATCGGCACTGGCAAACCGGCTCACGGAAGAAGAGTATCGTATTGTGCTGGGTTCTTTAAAGCAGGACCAGGAGCGGATGATAGAACTTACTAATTCACTATTACTGATTTCGCAGTTTGAACAGCAGGGTTTTGATCAATCATGGCCCATTTGCAGGGTAGATGAAATTTTGTATGATAAGATCAGTATCAATATGAAAATGTTCCCCGATATGGGAATTTCACTCGTATTCCTGAATACGCCTTTATCCGACGACGATCTGAACATCAGGGGGAATGAGGCCCTGCTGAAATCGATGTTCAGTAACCTGATACGGAATGGTTATTATTATTCTTCTAATAAAAAAGTGGAGATCCTGCTGGAAATAACAGACGAAAAGGTATTGGTACATGTAGAAACCCGTGGCGAACACCTGAGCGAAACAGAACGAGAAAAGATTATGATGCCATTTTACAGGGGTGAATATGCCCGACAGAAAAAAACAACAGGTGCTGGGCTCGGGCTAACCATTGTGCAACGAATCCTGAATATGCATAAAGGCTCACTCTCTTACTCACCAATGCCTCACCAGGTGAACCGGTTTACGGTGATATTACCCAAAGCAATAACAGTATAAGTGAAATAAAAAAAACCAGCCCATCGGGCTGGTTAACTATTTTATACTTAAACCCACAAAGGATTAAGCAGCTGTATTTGCTTTCTTAGCCAGTTTGCTCTTCAGGTTAGCAGCTTTATTTTTGTGGATAATACCACGCTTAGCTAACTTGTCGATCATAGAAACAACATCAGGCAACTGCTCGGTGTAAGCCTTGGTATCTGTACCGGCTTTCAGTTCACGAATAGCGTTACGGGTAGTTTTACCATAATAACGGTTACGATCGCGACGCTTAGCAGCTTGTCTCACATCTTTCTTAGTAGCTGAATGATTTGCCATGTTCTGTTTTTTTCAGGACGGCAAAGGTAAGGACTGGAAGCCAAACAGGGAAATTTTTTATTAAAAAAAGTCCGAAAGTCCGGAAGTCAGGAAGTCCTGGAGTTCCAAGAACCTGTTTTTTAGCGAAGATAACCGGCTTTTTACCCAAATCTTTCTGACTTTCGGACTTTCCGTCTTCCGGACTCTTTCCACTCAAATTGGTTAAAATTTAGGCATTTTTTCTGCCTTCAATGACCGATATTTGCCAACCTGTAATTAAAATCAGTCGAATAATATCTACTCATGAAGGATTTTTCGTATATCACAAACTCGCATCCAGCTTACATTGAGAGTCTTTATCAGGAATTTGTTCAGAACCCAGCGGGTATTGATCCCGATATGAAAAAATTCTTTGAGGGCTTTGATTTTGCCGTGGCCAACGGATCAGGTTTTGCAACAGGTTCAAACGGACAAGCCACCGTTTCAACCGATGGTATCGACTGGATGAAAGAGATAAGGGTATACAGGCTTATTCTTGGTTATAGAAATAAAGGCCACTTGCTCGCAAAAACCAATCCCATTCGTACAAGAAAAGACAGGGGTGCCAACCTTGATCTGTCTTTCTTCGGCTTGTCTGATGCCGACATGAATACCACTTACCAGGCAGGTAACCTGATTGGATTGGGAGCCACTACTTTAAAAAACATTCTTGCTCACCTCGAACGTTGTTATGCCTCGAATGTGGGTATTGAATTCAAATACATCAGCGATCAGAAAAAAATTGACTGGCTTACCAATGAAATGGAAAGACAGTTTACACAGCCGCTTTCACTGAACAAGAAAAAACGCATCCTCGAGAAACTGAACCAGGGGGTGATGTTTGAAAAATTTCTTCATACCAAATACATTGGTCAGAAAAGATTTTCACTGGAAGGAGGAGAAACAACCATTGCTGCGCTGGATACCATCATCAACACAGCCGCTAATAACGATGTGCAGGAAGTGGTCATTGGTATGGCACACAGAGGAAGACTGAATGTACTCGCCAATATCATGGGCAAAACCTATGAGCAGATATTCAGTGAGTTTGAAGGAACTGCTGTAATGGACCAGACAATGGGTAGTGGTGATGTGAAATACCATATGGGTTATGGGAGCGAAGTACAGACAGCAGATGATAAAACCATTCACCTTAAACTCATGCCTAATCCATCGCATCTCGAAGCGGTAGATCCGGTAGTGGTTGGTTTTGCAAGAGCAAAAGCAGATGTTTTATACAAAAGCGATTTTGATAAAATTTTACCGATACTTATTCATGGCGATGCATCAGTAGCCGGACAAGGTATTGTGTATGAAGTGTTACAAATGAGTAACCTTCTGGGTTATTATACCGGAGGTACTATTCATTTCGTTATCAATAACCAGATAGGATTTACGACCGATTTTGAAGATGCCCGCAGTGCAGATTATTGTACATCCATTGCTGCAATGGTACAGGCACCGGTATTGCATATCAATGGAGATGATGCAGAAGCAGTGGTGAAATGTGCTGAGATTGCTACACGCTATCGTCAGGAGTTTAATTCAGATATTTTCATTGACATGGTTTGCTACCGCAAACACGGGCACAATGAAGGCGATGATCCTAAGTACACGCAACCGCAGTTGTACGCCATGATCGACAAACACCAGAACCCACGCGAAATCTATACCCAGTTCCTCATGCAGAATGGAGAGTCAGATGCTCAGCAACTGGCAAAAGAAATGGAGAAGAAATTCTGGGCAGATTTGCAGGAGCGTTTGGATGAAGTAAAACAAAATCCACTTCCTTATAAATACCAGCAGCCAGAACTGGTTTGGAAAAGTTTAGGAAAAGCTACCGAGGAAGATTTCGATCAGTCGCCTGTAACAGCGATTGCTGAAGCAGAAGTGAAACGGTTGTTTGATAAACTAATGAGTTGGCCGGCTGATTTTACTCCACTGAAAAAAGTAGAAAAATTAGTACAGGATAAAGTCAAGCTGCTGAATACAGAAGAGAAAATAGACTGGGCTACTGCTGAACTGTTGGCTTATAGTTCGATTCTCGTAGAAGGAAATATTGTTCGTATGAGCGGGCAGGATGTGAAGCGTGGTACATTCAGCCACAGACATGCTATTCTGCGCGATGAAAATACAAACGTAGAATACAACCGACTTAATCATTTCCAGGAGAATCAGGAAAAATTCCGCATTTATAATTCATTGCTGAGCGAATATGGTGTATTGGGGTTTGAATATGGTTATGCCATGGCCAATCCAAATGCACTCGTAATTTGGGAAGCACAGTTTGGTGATTTCTGTAACGGCGCGCAAACGATGATTGATCAGTTTATTGCTGCAGGTGAACAGAAATGGCAAAGACAGAATGGTGTGGTAATGTTATTGCCACATGGTTACGAGGGGCAGGGGCCTGAGCATAGCAGTGCAAGACTGGAACGTTTTCTGCAGATGTGTGCCGAACTGAATATGGTAGTAACCAATATTACCACATCTGCCAACCTGTTCCATGCATTGCGTCGCCAGTTAACCTGGAACTTCCGCAAACCCATGATCAATTTTTCACCAAAAGCCAACCTGAGAAGTCCGGGTACCTACAGTGCTATTGGCGACTTTACAAATGGAGGTTTTAAAGAATTGATTGATGACAATTTTGTGAGTGATGCATCGCAGGTAAAAAAAGTATTGTTCTGTAGTGGTAAAATTTATTTTGAACTGGCTGAACAAAAGCAAAAAGAAAACAGACAGGATGTAGCGGTTGTAAGACTGGAGCAGTTATATCCATTGCCACATAAACAACTGGAAGCGCTGCATAAAAAATACAATAAAGCAACCTGGTTCTGGGTACAGGAAGAACCGCTGAATATGGGAGCGGCATCTTTCTTACAGATGAACCTGAAGAGCATCAATTTTGGTGTAATCAGCAGAAATGCAAGTGCGGCTACAGCTACAGGTTATGCCAAAGTACATGCGGCCGAGCAGGCTGAAATTATCAGCACCGCTTTCGGCATATAAATTATACAAGCGACAGATTTGAATTCATAATTATAAATAGGTAATTCCGATGATCGAGATAAAAGTACCAACAGTAGGAGAGTCCATCAACGAGGTAACATTATTAAAATGGACCAAAAAAGATGGTGAGTGGGTAGAACGTGATGAAGTAATTGCAGAACTTGAAAGTGAGAAAGCCACTTTTGAAGTGAATGCAGAAAAGGCAGGTATTTTAACCACTGTTGGTAAAGAAGGCGACACTTTAAATATTGGTGACGTACTGGCTAAAATTGATGAAACAGCTACCAAACCTGAAGGACAGCCTGCTGCTAAAGAAGCTCCCGCGGCGGCACCTGCTGTAAAAAATGAAGCACCTGTAACGGCTGTTCCGAATGATGTGAAAGCAACACCGGTTGCATCAGCCATCATTGCAGATAAAAAAGTAGATCCCAGTTCCATCAAAGCCACAGGAGCCGGTGGTAAAATTGTGAAGCATGATGTGCTGGAAGCATTGTCAAACCCAGGGAAAAAATCTTTGGCTGCTGGAGGAGAATTGTTCAGCAGAAATGTGCGCCAGGAGAAAATGAGCAACCTGCGTAAAACCATCAGCAAACGCCTGGTGGAAGCCAAGAATACAACGGCCATGTTAACGACTTTTAATGAAGTTGACATGACCCGTATCATGGAAGTACGTAAACAGTATAAAGACAAGTTCAAAGAAATACATGGTGTAAACCTTGGTTTCATGAGCTTTTTTGCCAAAGCCTGTGCTATTGCATTGGGTGAGTGGCCCTCTGTGAATGCATATATTGATGGTGACCAGTTGGTGTACCATGATTATGCAGATATCAGCATTGCAGTAAGCACACCCCGTGGCCTTACTGTACCGGTGATGAGAAATGTAGAAAGCCTGAGTATGGCCGATGTAGAGAAAAAAGTAGTAGAACTGGCAGGTAAAGCAAGAGACAGTAAATTAACGGCAGATGAATTACAGGGAGGAACTTTCACTATTACCAATGGTGGTGTATTTGGTAGTTTAATGAGTACACCAATCATCAATATTCCCCAGAGTGCCATTTTAGGTATGCATAAAATACAGGAAAGACCAATGGCTATTAATGGCCAGGTGGTTATTCGCCCGATGATGTACCTCGCACTCAGCTATGATCATCGTATCATTGATGGAAGAGAAAGTGTGAGCTTCCTGGTACGCGTAAAAGAGTTATTGGAGAATCCAGAACTCCTGCTTTTTGGTAAGGATCCTGTAAAGACTTTACTCGAAGTCTAATGATTTAATTGTAAAGAAATTACTGTAACTTGATAGGAATATGTTTTATCATGATGAAGCGTCATGATAAAACATAAATCCAATGTGATGAACTGAAACCCATGATGCGATTCCAGTCATATTTTAATACTGCCGTTGCCCTGATACAAGGGTATAATGGTACAACGCCGCTGGTTCATTATCTCAAGCAGTATTTCGCCATAGAAAAGAAACACGGGGCCAAAGACAGAAAATATATTGCTCATCTATGTTATAGTTATTATCGCCTGGGTCATGCACTAAAAGAATTAACGGTAAAAGAACGACTGCGTATTGCATTATTCTTTGCTGAGAAAGTGCCCGGATATTGGAACGGATTATATAAACCTGACTGGATAAAAAACTGGAGCGAGGACTTAGTAGAAAGAGTAGCTTATGTAGAACAGTTATATCCTGTATTCAGCATCCAGCATATTTATCCATGGAAAGAAGAAATGAGTGCAGGTATTGATCAGGCAGATTTATGTTACGCGCAGTTTACACAACCCGATCTTTTTATACGTTTACGCCCCGAAAAAGAAGGACAGGTAAAGCAAAAATTGAAAGCAGCCGAAATATCATTTACTGAAATTGAAAGTAACAGCCTGGCACTTGCAAATGGAACGAAACTCGACACGGTACTGAATATTGATGAGGAAGCGGTAATACAGGATTTGAATTCGCAAAGAGTAGGTCAGTTTTTTCCAACTGTCTCATCATCACCCATTGAGGTATGGGATTGCTGCGCAGCAAGTGGTGGTAAATCAATATTGGCAAAAGATGTATTAAAAAATATTGAACTCACGGTATCTGATACACGCAATTCAATATTGCATAATCTTCAATCCAGGTTTGAGAAAGCAAAACTTACCCGTTACAAAGTATTCCAAGCCGATTTGTCGACCTCAACTTTTCAACCACCAGAAACATCTTTCGACCTTGTTATTTGTGATGCACCCTGTACCGGAAGCGGAACATGGTCCAGAACACCCGAACAGCTTTACTTTTTTGGAACAGATAAGATTACACTCTTCACAGCTTTGCAGAAAAAAATCAGCCATAATATTGTTAAGGCAGTCAAACAGGGAGGATATGTATTATATATCACCTGTTCACTCTTCAAAAGGGAGAATGAGGATATCGTAAACCTGCTGTTATCAGAAAATACATCACTCGAATTGGTGAAACAGGAATTGCTGAAAGGTTATCATCAGAAATCAGATACCATGTTTGTAGCGCTGTTGAAGAAGAAGTAATAAGTCTTATCCGGGTAATAACTCACCACGTTGAATAATACCTCCTCCAATTACATCGTTCCCCTCATAAAATACGGCGCTTTGTCCGGGTGCAATACTTTTTACATTTTCGTAAAAACGGGCGCGTATACCGTTTTCACTGGTATATAAATTAGAGAGCGCGCCACGGTCTTTATAACGAATACGGGTCATGGCTTCCATTCCATCTGTAATGCCGTTGTATTTGATCCAGTTGATTTTTCCAACCAGCATATCGTTTTGTTCCAGATCGGATTCGTCACCTAATACAACGGTATTTGTATCCGGATCGATTGCTGTTACATAAGCAGGTTTGCCCAATGCAATATCCAGTCCTTTTCTTTGTCCGATCGTATAGAAAGGGTAGCCTTTATGCTGACCAAGTTTTTGACCATTTTTATCAACAAACCAACCACCGTTTACTTTTTCTTCCAACCCATCAACATTTCTTTTCAGGAAACCACGATAATCGTTATCAGGTACAAAGCAGATTTCGTAACTCTCACTTTTTTTAGCGAGTTCAGGATAACCCATGTCCATGGCCATTTGGCGGATATCTTTTTTATGGTATTTACCCAAAGGCATCATGGTGCGACTCAGGAGTTCCTGATCGAGACCCCATAAAACATAGCTCTGGTCTTTTGTTTCGTCCAACCCCTTGCTGATTATATAGCGGCCATTATCATGCTGTCTTACTTCGGCATAATGACCTGTGGCAATAAAATCACAATTCAGTGCATTGGCTCTTTTAAGGAGGGCTCGCCATTTTATATGGGTATTGCACATAACACAGGGATTGGGCGTACGACCTGCGAGGTATTCTTCTACAAAGTTTTCTATAACAAAATCACCAAACTCTTCCCTGATATCTAAAATAAAATGGGGAAACCCATGATGCACGGCTGCCTGTCTGGCATCGTTGAAAGAATCAATATTACAACAGCCTGTTTCTTTCGAACTGGTACCGCTGCTAGCATAGTCCCAAGTTTTCATGGTAATACCCACCACTTCGTATCCCTCATGGTGTAACATGAGTGCCGTAACAGTACTATCTATACCGCCACTCATTGCCACCAACACTTTTCCTTTACGGCTCATGACTCAACATATTAATCTGCAAAAGTACGATAACGATTGGAAATATGTGTTTCAGGAGCTTGTTGAAACCCATTCCTGGCTTTCGAGAAACGAAAAACAGTTGAAATATGGTACTATAACTGTCTATAATGGGTAGATGCGGGAACCGGGTCATAAAATTTGCGGGAAATACGGTAATCGGGTATATCATTTTCTCCGATATTTACCGAAACTGTTTGTTATGATAAAATTATTGGTGATCGGGAACTTAGGCAAGGATGCCGTTCTGAATAATGTAAATGGTAAAAATGTCATCAATTTTACCGTGGCGCATACTGAGCGATATAAAGATGCGCAGGGTACGCAAAAAGACCGTACTGTCTGGGTTGACTGTTCTTACTGGACCGATCGTACAGGTGTAGTGCCATACCTGAAAAAAGGCACACAGGTATATGTGGAAGGCAACCCGGATGTGAGAACCTATACCACCCAGGATGGCCGTAATGGAGCCACCCTCACCCTTCGTGTATTAAGTATCCAGTTAATAGGTACAAGAGCAAACGAAGGTGGCGGTGCCCCGCAGTCACAGGGTAATTATGGTAATTCACCTGCAGCACCTGCACAGACTTATAATAGCCAGCCTGCAGTAAGTTCACCCAATGAACTGACGGAGCCAATGGATGATTTGCCGTTCTAATACAAAGATGTAACATATTAATTATTAATGTGTTACTCCAAAAATTACGTAGAACTACGCAAGAAAATGCGTAGTTCTACGTAGTGTTTTTTTTTCCAATGGAGATATCATTGCTGTTGAAAGGAGCAGGGTAGTTAAAAGCAATTTTTACCGAACTGCTTCTTGAAAACAGGTCAGGTAGTGCACTTGGAAAACAAAACGCTAACTGATATTAGAGCGGGTTGATTCATGGGGGGATCAGCCCGTTCCTGTTTTAATCTATGACAATCAATTAAGATGAATCATGTTGTTTCTTTAGAGCAGGCCACTGCAATGACCGGTCTGTATCGTTCTTCCATACCTGAGGGTATGCCTGTTTCAGAAACTTTTCAAATGGGAAGTGTTAATACCTTATTATCGCAGCCAGGATGTACCGCATTGCGTATTTATTATGGTAAGAAAGAAGATGGAACTATTCATGCTATTTTAGTAGGTGTGAATGAAAAGGGGGAAGATATAACGGAAGGAATTCTTTTAGAAGAAGGACACAGATGTCCACCACACTGCCCGCCTCAATCGAGTTTGAATAAGTAAACTGCTATTATTTTGAGAACAATTCTTTCGAACAGTTCCCTTTTCTTAATGATCATCTCGCTGGTGTTTTTGTACCAACGTAGAAGAAATATTGGACAGCTATTCCTGCCTTTTGTGGTTTATGCATGTGTAGCATTTATTGGAGACGTGATGTTGAAAGTGGTTATTGCATCCGGGCAGCATTCAGCAGTTTATGCGAATTTTTATGTGCTTGTTGAGTTCCCTGTTTTTTTATGGATATATTATACTTGGAGTTCACGTAAAAATCTCCTGTTATTTATTTTATTATTCGTAGTGGGCTTATTCGTTTGGATCTATGATAATTTTATCTTCAGTAGTATAACCATTACTACTTCTGTTTATAGAATCTATTACTCAATGGTGTTGGTTCTTTGTTCTATTAACCAAACTAATAAAATCCTTTTCTCGGATCATGGTAGTTTATGGAAAAACACCATTTTTATGGTGAGTACAATCAGTATAGTTTATTACAGTTTTCGTGTTTTTATAGAGAGTATGTTCTTGTTTCAGGCAGAAATGAGCAATGAATTTATGGGACAAGTATTTATGATCATGATAATTGTGAATTTTTTCGCACATTTGGTTTATACATTAGCTGTCTTATGCATTCCAGCGAGGAAAGAATTTACTTTACGGTACTGATTACTGCATCCATTATTGGACTGATTCTTTTATTCTTCCTGGTAACCATTATCAGGCAACATAAAAAAAGAGTAAAGCTCTATAACGAACAGTTAAGACAGGAAGTAGAGCTCCTCGAAACAGAACGTGCGAGAATAGCCGCTGATTTACACGACGATATTGGACCCTTACTTTCCGCAGTTAAAATGAACCTCCACCTGCTGGATACAACAGACAAAAATGACCTGATGATCATTGGGAAAACAACAGGGCATATAGATCATACCGCTAAACGGTTGAGAGAAATTTCAAACAATATCATGCCCTATACACTACAGTCGAAGGGATTGATACTGGCCGTTCAGGAGATGATTGATCTACTGTCAGCAGCCACACAACTGCATTTTTCATTTAATCACCAGCTTCCTGAAATGCCCGTTAGCAAAGAAAAAGAAATACATATTTATCGATTATTACAGGAAGTATTGAATAATGCAGTAAAACATGCCAATGCAACAGAGATTGATATCAGGATGTACGAAGAAAAAAAACACTACTGTATAGATATTATAGATAACGGTGCAGGATTCGATCAACAGGCGGCGATTGACCGGAAAAAAGGATTGGGTTTGCAAAATATACTCCGGCGAACCGAAATTCTTAAAGGTAAAGTTTATCTTGAAACGGCACCTGGTAAGGGAACAAGTTATCATTTCAATATCCCGCAATCTTAATATGGAACAGCCGTTACAAATAACCGTAATCATTGCCGATGATCATGATATTTACCGTGACGGGCTTTTCATGTTGTTATCCAAAGATCCTCTGATCAGGGTACTTGGCGACGCAGCCAATGGAAAACAATTGCTTCGCTTGTTCAAAGAAGTTCAACCAGATATTGTTTTAACAGACCTCCGCATGCCGGAGTTGGATGGTGTATCTGCCATTCGTGAAATCGTACAATTGAAACAAGGGGCAAAAATTATTGCACTGTCAACCTTCGATAGCGATACCATGGTAACAGATGCACTTGAAGCCGGAGCCATGGGTTATATTGTAAAGAACGCAGAGCGTGGAGAAATCACCGAAGCCATCAGGATGGTATATGCCGGGAACCCTTATTACTGTAAAACCACATCCAGTCGTCTGGTCAGGTTAATTGCGAAGAGCGATTTCAATCCCTATAATATATCCAGCCCTAAACTTTTCTCAGATAAGGAAAGAGAAATCATAAAACTCATTTGTGAAGAGAAAACAAGTAAGGAAATTGGAGAAGTTCTTTTTATGAGTCCCAGAACGGTAGAAGGGCATCGTACAAAGATTCTTGAAAAAATGAATGTCAAAACAACAGCAGGAATTGCCATATATGCCTTGAAAAACGGATTCTTCTATCTGGAGGACTAACTTCAGTGTACTTCTGTGTATTCAGTGGCAATACTCTCATATCTCTAATCCCGTTATTCAAGACTTCAAAACCATTGCAATACAACAGTTTTGTACCTTGCGCACATGGATCAAATCTTTTCATACCAATCACTTTACCAATTTACCCATCATATATTTAAAGCCATGGGATGTTCTGATATAGATGCTACTACTGCAACTACAGTATTGCTCTCTGCAGATCTCAGGGGTATTGACAGTCATGGAGTAGCCAGGTTAAGTGGTTATGTGCGTTTATGGGAAGTACAACGTATTAATGCCACACCCGATATTAAAATTGTACACGAAACACCATCAACAGCTGTTGTAGATGGAGACGCAGGTTTAGGTCTTGTAGTAGCACCTTATGCCATGCAGGTAGCTATTGAAAAAGCAAAAATTGCCGGTACAGGGTGGGTAAGTGTTCGTAATACCAATCATTTTGGTATTGCAGGTTATCATGCGATGATGGCATTACAAAACGATATGATTGGTATGGCCATGACCAATGCCAGCGCATTGGTAGCACCTACTTTTTCCATTGAAAGGATGTTGGGCACCAACCCGATTGCGGTAGCCATACCTGCCGGTAAACAACCTGCTTTTGTAGCAGATATGGCAACCACTACTGCCGCCAATGGGAAACTGGAAATTTTACAAAGAAAAGATGCCGATACCCCATTGGGTTGGGTACAGGATAAAGAAGGTAATGCATCAACAGATGCCAATATTCTAAAAAAACAAGGTGCCTTATTACCGCTTGGCAGCGATCGTGAACATGGTAGTCATAAAGGATACGCGTTGGGATCAATCGTAGACATTTTTTCCGCTGTATTAAGCGGAGGCAGTTATGGTCCCTGGGCACCACCATTTCCTGCTTACGTACCCATGCCAGAGAATATGCCCGGAAAAGGCCTCGGACATTTTTTTGGTGCGATGCGTATTGATGCATTCAGACCAGCGGAAGAATTTAAACAGCATATGGATAACTGGATCAACAGGTTCAGGAATGCTACACCTGCACCCGGTTATGATCGTGTGCTGATACCCGGTGATCCTGAAAGAGAATATGAGGTCGATCGGCAACTTAATGGAATACCTATCGTGGCTCCTGTTGTACAGGATTTGTTAACAGTTGGCAAGCGATTCGGAATCAGTCTGGCAGACTAACAAGCGTTCTCTAAAATCCTGTAATACTTAATAGCCCTTGCTGTACCTTTGCACCTCATTTAACAACCAAATTAAAACGGGGAGGGGGATTTATGAAAGTAATGAAGTTCGGTGGTACCAGTGTTGGGAAGCCGGAACGTATGCACCAGGTATCGCAATTGATTACAAAAGATGCTGAATCGAAGATCGTAGTATTAAGTGCGCTAAGTGGCACAACAAATGCGCTGGTCGATATTAGCAACAGTTTGTCAGAAGGGAAAAGAGAAGCTGCGAAACAGAAGATTGATCAGCTCGAAGCTCATTACCGCAATTTTGTATTAGACCTTGTAAAAACAGATACTCTTCGTACAAAAGCCAATGCAGTGGTTTCAGAACATTTTGAGTTTCTGAATATTATCCTGCGTATTTCATTCAGTGAAGCCTTGAATAAAGATATCCTTGCACAAGGGGAGTTGATGAGTACCAAACTCTTTTGTTGTTACCTCGAAGAACAGGGTATTGATCATATGTTATTACCTGCATTGGAATTCATGACCATTGATGCCAATGAGGAACCACAGCTGTCTGTTATCAAAACCAAGCTGAGCTATATTCTCCAACAGCATACCGATAAAAAAATATTTATCACACAGGGTTATATCTGCCGTAATGCAAGAGGAGAGGTAGATAACCTGAAACGTGGTGGAAGCGATTATACAGCATCATTGGTAGCAGCCGCCATTAATGGATCGGTTTGTGAAATATGGACCGATATTGATGGTATGCACAATAACGATCCACGCATTGTAAGTAAAACGGTGGCCATCGAGCAATTGAGTTTTGATGAAGCAGCGGAGCTTGCCTATTTCGGTGCAAAAATTCTGCACCCAACCTGTATCTGGCCGGCGCAACAGGAAAATGTACCGGTAAAATTGTTGAATACCATGCAGCCAGATGCTGCCGGAACGGTAATTACCAAAGAAGCAGGTAGCGTAGGTGTGAAAGCAGTGGCTGCCAAAGATGGTATTATCGCCATCAAAATAAAAAGCAGCCGCATGTTATTGGCGTATGGTTTTTTGCGTAAAGTATTTGAAGTGTTTGAAAAATACCGTACCTCCATTGATATGATTACCACATCGGAAGTAGCGGTGTCAGTTACAATTGATACCGATGAAGCATTAGCGGGTATTGTAAAAGAACTGGAGCCATTTGGAACAGTAGAAGTGGAGAAAAATCAAACCATCGTGTCAATTGTGGGTAACGAAATTGCTCAGACTGAACTGGTATTGCAGAAATTGTTTAATGCGATCCAGGAAATACCGGTAACCATGGTGAGTTATGGTGGAAGCCCGCACAATATATCCCTGCTGGTACCCAGCGAACACAAAACCAAAACATTACAATTGTTGAACAGCGGACTTTTTGGACTGTAAACAATGTTAAATGAGGTTAATATTTGAGCCATCCGTTTTTTTGGATGGCTTTTTTAATTGAAATTGTTGTTTTAAAACTGGTCATGAGAATTGGATTGTTGATTTTTCTTTTTTGTTTTGCGGCACAAACAGCGATGGCACAAAATACGTTGAAAGGAAAAGTATTGGCTGCCGACACCAAACAGCCCATACATCTAGCTAATGTATTTCTAAGCAATACCTCTATAGGAACCGTAACCAATGCAGAAGGATTGTTTACACTCGATCATTTTCCACCGGGCAGGTACGATGTAGTGGTTTCCTGTATTGGATATGAATCTTATGTGGCAACAATTCAGTATGCGCAACTGCCGCTAACGATAGAAGTAAACCTCAAGCCGCGAATTAATATTCTCGATGAAGTAATCGTAGAGCCATACGAAAAAAATGGATGGGAGAAATACGGGCAGTTTTTCATGGATAATTTTATCGGAACATCTGCATTGGCAAAAGACTGTAAACTCAAAAACCCACAGACAGTTCGGTTCAGATACAATAAAAAGGAGAATATACTGCGCGCCTTTGCTGATGAACCCATTATACTCGAAAACAGGGCATTGGGTTATATATTAAAATACGATCTTAAAACATTTGAATATAATTATAGTACCCGAATTTTTTATTTTCAGGGATATCCATTGTTTGAAGAAATGGAGACAGGCAGAAAAAGACTAGAAAAAAGATGGGAAGAAAAAAGAGCAGATGCTTATTACGGATCGCTCATGCATTTCATGCGCTCTCTGTTCAGGAACAAACTGATTGAAGAAGGTTTTGAAGTAAGAAAACTTATTAAAATAAGTGAAGAAGAAAAGAAAAGGGTGAGAACGCTTTTCAATAAACGCGCTTATAGCAATTCAATCGGCAGGATTGTAGTAAATGACAGCATATTAGGAGCAGGTAATATGGACAGTGCCCAATACTATCGAAAAGTGATGAACCAGCCTGAAAAAATGAATGTACTGATCAACAAAATATTACCGGGTGATAGTATGGCTTTTGCGATTGATAGTTTTACTGCCGGTTTATTTTTTGAGGATTATTTGCAGGTTATTTATTTATACAAACAGTTGCCGGATGAATATGTACAGGCAAACCGAATGTCTGTACAACCTAAAATGGCTGTCGTGTCAGAAGTGTTTTTACCACGGAAGAAAACCGTGGCTGTATTAGCCAATGGTAGCTATTACGAAGGAGTTGATATCATTTCATCCGGTTACTGGGGTTGGTGGGAAAAACTGGCAGCTATGTTACCATACGATTATAAACCACCACCCAGGAAAAATAAAAAATGATTATTGTTTTTTCAGTAACTCAAACCAATTGGCATTACTACCTCCTTTAACTGCAGCTTCATCTTCTGGACTCAATCCACGTAGGAAACTTTTGTATCCAGACAACATACTACCATCTGAGAAAGTAGTTTCACAATAAGAATTGAAAACATTGGTGCCATAAGGCTTGGCAGATGCAGCAATATTCTGTACACAGCCAGTTACCTGATTCCAGTCGCCACTCACTTTCCCCCTGATTTCATTATAAATACCGCAGGAAACTTTCTGTGAAGCTGTAACCATACGATACATTTCTTTATCGATCAGGTTAAAATAATCTTGTTGCTTAATTCTGCACTCATTTGTTCTTGTACTATAAACCGAACGGGCGGTACTGGCATCTGCTGTACTTTTTGAAATGATAAGATTAGCATCTGCTTTCTTACGATCGTACATGGGTTTTATTTTGGCTATTTCAGCATCCTGTAGTTTGGAGAGGTTAACTGTAAGATCCCACACTTCTTTTTTTAATTGCTGATTTTCCTTTTCGAGCGCCGTTATTTTATTTTTTGTATTGGTTTTGTAGATGAGAATATCTTTTTCAATAGCGGTAATATCTCTGATTAATCCTGTCTGCTGAATTTTTAAAGCCTGTTTAATACTGTCTTTTAGGTTCAGGGCACGTAGATGCTGGTCAATTTTTATTTTCTCCGTTTTTAGTGTAGAAAGTTTTTCTTCCAGGGGGTCTATGTATTCTTCCTGCTGTTGTTTGAGTGTATAAATATCAGTCTCATTGGTTTTTACTTTGGCATTCTTTTTTTGTTGTTCCGCTTCTGTGCTCTGTTTTACTGCATTTCGGATCGAGTCAGCATCTTTGCGAAACTCATTGTCGTATCGAATGATCCTTGCTTTATAAATGGATATTTTATCTTCAGCAATCAATATATCTGATACGTAGTTCATCAGTTCCTGTGCCCACATTTTATGTTTTGCTTTAGCTTCCGCAAACACTTTAGTGTCATAAGATTTGCTGAGGGAGGTGATGTCTGTACAATAGGTTTTATTGGCTGTTTCCAGATCAGTGATCTGTTTTTGCTTAGCTATTTTACCATTGTCTGTTTTTTCATAGTTCTGTATCTGTACCCTTTTTAATGCAATACGTTCATTAAATTTTTGGCGGGTTGCCTCTAATTCCGGGGTGGTCGCTGGAACGGCATAGCCTTTCACTTCTCCGAGGTGTTTTACAAAATCGATGCCCTGTTTTTCAAATTCAGATTTGTATTTACCACACTGACTGCATTTAGCGCCTTTTTTCATGTCATCAATTAAAGCATCACGTTCTTTAATCAAAGCCGCCAGTTCATCCTGCATCGTACGCAAACGGGCACGGAATGCACTGTCTAATGAAACCAGTTGAATTTTGTATTGCTCAATCCTGAGTTTATTCTGCTCTATCTGGCTTGCCTTGCTTTCAATGGCCGATACATCACCACTACCACTTGTTTGAGCAGTAGCAACGAAAAGAGTATTAAGCAATATTGTGCAGAGAAGGAAACGTAAGGTTGTCATGATAGCGAATTGTACAGTTCACAAATGAAAAAGCAAAAAATGAAATGCATTCTGATGATTACTACTGTCCAAAAGGATCATCTTCGGCAGCCAGCAAGGCTTTTAAATGATTAAAAGCCTTGGATATTTTTTGAAAATTATCAGCATCCGCTTTCAGGTATGGTAAATTGGCGTAAGCAACGCTATTGGTTTGACCATTATTGTTATGAATACAAACGTTGCCCTTCAGCGACAAGCGTATTTCATTTACCGGAGAACTTGTGCCATTTGTATACTCCGTTATCGAACTGATCAGCTTGGGATTGAATTCATAGTTTACGAGGCGTTGATAATCGATCCTGAACTCAATTTTTACTCCTTTTTCTGTTTGTGTTACACTCGCAGAAGATATTTTACCTATTGTACCATTATTATTTGACCAGTTATGGCCGATAGATTCTTTTACTTTTTTATCGAGATAAGAGATGGTTTCGCCCTTGGTAAGTGTAGGGGTTTGAGCATTTATCTGGATAGCGAAAAATGTAAATAAAAACACATAAAAAAACTTCTTCATGTAATTTGGATTTTAAACCTGAAATAGAATTTGCCAACATGTTAGTATGCGTAATGCAAATAACGTTATTGACAGTCCTTGTTTGCAAAATTATTAAATCAACAGCTAGTTACGATACACATTATTAGTGATTTCTACTGGTATTAGCGGCATCTGGTGCTAAAAATCAGGAAAGACCTTGTAGTACACCCATCATGCAATCATAAGTACTCTTTAATTCTTCCTGAGTCATACAATACGGTGGCATCAGGTAAACTGTATTGCCAAGCGGACGTATATACACACCCTGCTCCATGGCTTTAGCGGTAACAATACTGCTTATCTGGTTGAGGTATTCTTTTTTTCCATCAGCTATTTCGAAGGCAAGAATGGTGCCCAGGCAACGAACATCACGAACGGGCATATTAGTTTTTTTTAAAGTATCGACCATTTGCTGGTTGGATTTACTGAGCCAGGCAATCTGAGCCAGGCAGGTCTCTTTTTCCAACAGGTCAAGACTGGCAAGTGCAGCAGTACAGGCTAAAGGATTGGCCGTAAAAGAATGACCATGGAAAAAAGTTTTTAATGCATCATCGTCTACATAAGCCTGGTAAATACGATCGGTACAGGCCGTAACGCCCAGTGCCATGGTGCCACCCGTTAATCCTTTGCTCAAACAAATGATATCGGGTTTGTGATCCATGTATTCACTTGCAAATAATTTCCCGGTTCGCCCAAATCCTGTCATTACTTCATCTGCAATACAAATGATGTTATTGAGTTTGGCTGTATGGAGTAAGTCATTGAGTAAATGCGGTTCATACATATTCATCCCGCCAGCTCCCTGAACCAACGGCTCGTAGATAAATGCGGCTGTGTAGGAAGCATGTTCGTGTATAATCTTTTTTAGATCAGCAATATTGTCATCGGTAGGCGTATCAAGAAAAATCACATCAAACAATAATTCATGAAAAGCCAGTGTAAAAACACTTCTGTCGCTTACACTCATGGCACCAAATGTATCGCCATGATAACTGTTTTTAAATGCAATGATTTTATTCCGATGTTTTTCCCCTTGGTTCCACCAGTATTGGATCGACATTTTCAATGCTACTTCTGTTGAAGTTGATCCATTATCGCTGTAAAATATCCGGGTAAATTTTCCGGGTAATTTGGGTAATAATCGTTCTGCCAGTTCAACCGCTGGCCGATGTGTAAAACCGGCAAAAATTACCTGCTCCAGTTCCAACGCCTGTTTGTAAATTCTTTCGGCAATATAAGGGTGGCCATGTCCATGCAGGGTAACCCACCAGCTACTGATGGCGTCTATATAGCTTTTCCCGTTCTCATCAAATAATAAACTGCCTTTCCCTTTAACGATAGGCAGAGGGGGCGCCATATCCTTCTGACGGGTAAAAGGGTGCCAAATATATTGTTGATCCTTACTGCTAATACTCATACGGCAAATGTAATATGTAAACGGCAGCAGAGTGGCCGGTCAGGGAGGTAGTTTTGCCCAGTTTTTAAAACGGTGCAACGCCCGGACAACAGAATGTGTCAAATCAACGAATTCACTGCATGCAAGACGAACAAAGATTGATAAAAGACTGCCTGAGACAACATCCGGCTGCCCAAAAGCAGTTGTATGACTCCTTTGCGGAGCAGATGCTGGGTACCTGTTATCGATATACTAAAAGTACGCATGATGCCGAGGAAGTACTACAGCAAGGGTTTATCAAAGTATTTCAGAACCTCCACCAGTACCGTTCGGAGGGAAATCTGGGAGCCTGGATCAGGCGTATTATGGTAAATACGGCCATTAATTATCTGAAAAGAAAACCGCGTTATCAGTTGGATCTGGGTTTTGAAGATTCACAATTGCACCCGGTAGATAACCACCAGCCCGATCTTCAATTGCACATGAAGGATTTGCTAAATCTGATCAGGCAATTACCTGCCGGTTACCAGACCATCTTTAACCTGCATGCAGTAGAAGGCTATACACATGTTGAAATTGCAAAGATTCTTGGAATCAGTGAAGGAACCAGCAGATCGCAATATGCCCGTGCAAGAGGGTTGCTGATCAGTTGGCTGGAAAAACATTCTGTTAACGGAAAAAAAGATCGTTATGTCCGATAAGTCTTTTGAACAACAGGTTCGGGAAGAACTTTCTGACTTGCGCATGAAACCCAATGCCGCGGTATGGGAGACTGTGGCCGCCAGTTTGAAGAAAGAACGCAAACGCCGCTGGGTTCTGTGGATGTTTTTTCTATTGGCCGGATTATCGGGTATAACTTTATGGTGGCTCACACAGGAACAATTGCAGGTATCTGAGCTAAGCAATAAAAATGTGATCAGACAAAACCCGGATTCATTTTTGAAAACAAAAACTTTACCCAGAGAAGATAACATAACGATTGCTATCGATTCAAAAAAAGATCAATCACTCAAAGCAGATATAGAAAAACCTTCAACAAACACCAGTTCATCAAACAATACTCTTTTTTCTCCTGCTACAACAAAACCTGCATCTATATATAAAACATCAATTGATAAAGTAGAGCTAATATCGAAAGGAATATCAAATGCAGAAGTTGTGACTGATGTACAAGATCATGTTTCAAAGAAAGAAAATAAAACACAGGTATCTGTTGATGAAAGAAAGACTGAAGTGGTAGAAAAAGAAGTGGAGAAAATTACGCAGCAAAATGAAAAAAAGGAGAAAGCAGACACATCTTCTTTTGTTCAAATGCAGGATCTTAAAAAAGATACAGTTGAAATAATAAAAGAAACAGCATTGCCAAAACCTGTTTTGTCTGATTCAACTCAATTGAAGAATAGCAAAACAGTAAAATCAAACAAATGGAAATGGCGTATTGGGTTTAACGCAGGAACTAGTGGTGTGAGAAATTCTATTCGTTCTCTTCTCGAGAAAACCAATTCTCGTGCTTATGAAAATGCTTATGCCGGTAATTCAGCACCAATAACTGGTGTTCCTGGTACAGGGGCAGGGGCTTTTAATATGAAGCCTGTGGTAAGAGATGCATTTGCTTTTGGGGCTTTTGTAGAAGTAATGAAAAAGATGGGAAAGAAGGAACAGCATGCACTAGGATTAACTGCAGGGTATCATTTATACAGCACCAGGACAGGTGTCGGAAGTCTTAATACAGGTACTGTTCAATTCAGCAATGTGAATACTACCAACGATGCGAATAAATATTATGGAGTAAAGGACAGTGCTTCTTATACTTCTTATTATCATTTTATTCAATTAGGGCTGCGTTACTACCAGTCATTGAAATGGTTTAAAAAAGTTGACATGCAATGGTATGCTGGTATAGGTGTAAACGCTTTGTTAGGTAGTAATGGGCTTCACCTTGGTACCATGAATACCAATACTTACTTGTTTCAGAACAGATCATTATTGAGAAGCATGCAAATGGATCTATCCGGTGGTGTTGATTTTGGATTAGGTAAAGCGAAACAGGTTTATATCGGACCACAGGTGCAATATATGCTTAGCAATTTATCGAAACAACCAGGTGTCAATCAACACCTTTTCAGGCCCTCTGTACGCCTGTCTTTTTTGTTAGATAAAGGAAAAAAACCTTGATGCAACGTTGTTAAGCACGGTAGGGTCAGACAAGTATTAAACCATTTGTATGAAAACACTACGCTACTGCTTATTGGCTCTGCCCATTTTATTAGTGTCTTGTATGAAAGACACGGTAAAAGAATCATACAGTTTTTATAAACCTGTTTACCAGACAAAAGATGAGGTAAAAGCAGGTATTAAAAATTCACCATCAGAATCCATTACCAAACCCGGTAAAATTGTCCTGATGGGAAACTATTTGTTTCTGAATGATATCGACAAAGGGATACATGTTATTGACCTGTCTGATGTATCTAAGCCGCAAAAAATAGCATTTATTCATATTCCAGGATGTGTTGATATTGCCATCAACGGTAATAACCTCTACGCAGATTGTTATACGGACCTCGTTACAATTGATATTACTGATCCGGGAAATGTAAGCGTAAAACAATTTTTGAATGGTGTATTTCCACATCGTTACTATGGCGCTTTCTCTGCTGATACCGGTAAAGTCATCCAAAAATGGGTAAAAGTAGATACAGTGGTGCACAGAACAATGAGCGGTGGTACATCTAAAAACTTTGAATTTAATGCAGGTGGTTTAACAATATGGTCCTCGTTTAGGTTCTCGTCAGCATCTAGTTTTGCAGGTACTGCAACAACAGGTATTGCTGGTTCAACCGCTCGCTTTGGACTACAACAAAACAGATTATATACAGTTAGTCATGATGATCTGCAAGTATTCAATGTAACAAAAGCAGATGCACCTGCCTATGTAAAAAAAGTTGACCTGACGCAGGGTGGTATCGAAACAATTTTTCCCTATAAAAATAACCTTTTTATTGGTGGGCAGTCGGGTATGTATATATACAGCACAACCAATCCGGATGATCCTCAGAAACTAGGACAGTTTGTTCATGTGCGTGCCTGTGATCCCGTAATTGCCGATGATAGTTATGCATATGTAACATTAAAAGGAGGTAGTTTCTGCGGTGGATTCAGCAATCAATTAGATGTTGTGAATATAAAGAGTCTTGCTTCTCCTCAATTGGTGAAAACCTATCCTTTAAAATCGCCCAAAGGATTATCAAAAGACGGATCAATACTATTTATCTGCGATGGAACAGATGGATTGAAATTATTTAACGCGGCGGATGTTTCAAACATCACCCTTATTAAAACGATTGGCGGCTTTGAACCGGATGATGTTATTGCATATCAGGGTTATGCTTTAGCTGTGGCTACGGATGGAATCTATTTCATCGATTACCATGATCTGTCAAACGCGAAAGTAATTAGTAAAATACAGGTAGCTCAAAATTGATACAACACGCAGAATTTACCAACATGAAAAAACTACTTTTAATAGCCTTTATTCTTGCTTGTGTAGAAGTGAATGCACAATCGGCTCAGAAGAATAAGTCTTATCTGATGCCACAATTGGGTATCATGGATGGAGATCAATCCACAAACCTGCAGTTTCAGGTTGTTGGAGGTATTGTATCAAAAAACTGGCGAATTGGAATGGGTGCAGGACTCGATTATTATTCAGTAAGATCAGTTCCGGTATTTGTTGATGTGCGTAATTATTTTGGCAAAAAAAAGAAAGCATTTGCGTTTGCAAATCTTGGTTACAATGTACCCTGGCCAATGGAAGACCAATATAAAACCATCTTTCTGCAGACGGGCACAAAAAAAAGCGAATTTAAAATGGGTCTGTACACAGATGCCGGTATTGGTTACGATATTGATTTAGGAAAACAAAAGAACCTGTCTGTCAGCATTGGTTATACCATTAAAAAATTCAGTGAAAAATACGATGACCGTTTTGTATGGATATGGGGCTGGCCTATGCCGGTTCCCGGAGGCGCACAGTCGGATAGAACAGAAGAATACACGTTCAGAAGATTGTCGTTAAAAGCAGGATTTCGTTTGTGGTAATTTACTAAGGAAGGTTCAGTTATAGTTTTGGTATGAATCAACCTTTTGAAATATTGGTAATCATTGTTGCCATTCTTTCAATACGGGTTGATTCTTTTTTTGCTTCATATATCCAGTCAATATATTCTTTTTGTTTGCCTTCACTTAGGCGAATAAAGTTTTGGTGTGCAACCGGATCATCTTTCAAGCAGTCGAGTAATTCTTCTGGTATGAGAACCGGGTCGTTGTCAGGGTATAATGTAACAGAGACATAATCTCCCGCCTCTTTGCCAATTATTTTTCTGATACTGGCTTTGACGGGTAAAAACAGAAGGCCGTTGCCCATTGGCATAAGTTTATACTGACTGATTGTATATCCATCAATAGTTCCTTTTACTTTTACCCAACCAAACGGATTGTTTTTATCCTGTTTAATCTGTGGAATACGGGCAAAAGTCCATCCCCCTTTTCCGGGAAATTTTTCAAGTAAATATTTTTTATTAACGACTGCTTTCATGTTCTAAAAAACGGAGGTTGCGTTGAATGCCATTGAATTTGCTTCTTTTCAATGGTGAATGCCGGAAGATTTGTTTGAATTGCTCTTCAGATAATGCTTCCCACTCTTTTGTACTCAGATTAAGAATAGCAGGAATAGGATTAAAATTATTTTCCTGATGAGGTTTGCTGAAACGATTCCATGGACAAACATCCTGGCAAGTGTCGCAACCAAACATCCAGTTCTCAAACTTCCCTTTCATTTCTGAAGGAATCAATGCATCTTTTAATTCAATGGTAAAATAGCTGATACATTTACTACCGTTGATGGTTTTATTCTCAAGAATGGCGTCTGTTGGACAGGCGTCAATACATTTTCTGCAAGTGCCACAATAGTCTTTAGCAAAAGGGTCATCGTAGGGAAGCTCAATATCTACAATGAGTGTGGCAATAAAGAAAAAAGAACCATTGTTTTTAGTGATAAGGTTGCCGTTTTTCCCAATCCAGCCAGCACCACTTCGGGTAGCCCAGCTACGTTCTAAAACAGGTGCAGAATCAACAAAACCACGACCCTGAATATCGCCGTACATCTTTTTTAATTCGTCAAGAAACTCTTTTAGTTGTGCACGTATTACTTCATGGTAATCTTTCCCCCATGCATATTTTGAAATGCGTGGAGCTTCCTCTGACTGATGTTCAGAAGGATAATAATTTTTTAAAACAGTAATCACAGATTTAGCCCCCGGTACAAGTTTGGAAGGATCAATACGTAAATCGAAATGGTTCTCCATGTACTGCATACTACCATGATGGTTTTGGTGCAACCATGTTTCGAGCCTGCGGGCGTCTTCTTCTAAAACAACAGCTTTAGCGATACCACAATAATCGAAACCGAGTTTTGTGGCAGTGTGTTTAATTGAGTGATTGTATTGTAAGGAGTCGGTCAATGAAAAGATTTCTTTATTTACAGGTTGAAGGAATTATATCGTCAATCAATCCTTTTAACTGAAGAAACAATTCTCTTTTTTCATCATTCAGTTTTCCTTCTGTAAAAAAAATACAGGCATAGTTTCTGCAACGATCAATCATGGGCCAGGTGCCAAATAAACCAGGGGAAGTAAAAGCAGTGCCTTTTCCATTTTCATCTGTGGTCATGATCCATTGTCCAAAACCGTATTGAAAACCCTGTGTTGCTTTAGGGCTATACTTAATCATATCGCTGGTGGTGGCAACAGTTTCCATCTGTTCAATGGCAGTTTCGCTTAAGATTCTTTTGCCATTATGCATTCCCTTGTTGAGAATCATGGCAAGAAAAGTCATATAGTCACCTGCTGAAGATTGCGCGCCACCTGATGGATTTACCGCATTAAAATTGCTGAAATTGGTATTTCGCATCTGCATGGGACGTGTAATTCTTTCGGCTATGATCTGTTCAAACCCTCTCTTGGTAATTACTTCCAATACCCTTGCGGCCATATTTAATCCAATATTATCGTAACGAAATTGTAAGCCGGGATTTGAAATGATTTCTCTGGAAGAAATGATGTCGGTGATCTCTTCTTCAAGATTGGTATATTTTTTCCTGTTGAGTTGTTCTTTTAAACTACGGATGGGTTCAGATTCAATACCTGTTAAATGCGCAAGACAATCGCGGATAGTAATATATCCTTTTGAATATTTTGTAAGCGAAGGAATATACTTACTTACTTTATCGTCAAGAGATAATTTACCCTGATCCACAAAAGTCATCACCAAAGCCGCAGTGAACCATTGGCTTGCACTGGCAATGGGTGCCTGTGTTTTTGCATTAAAATCGGTGCCGATTGCTTTCTGATAAATCAACTTACCATCTTTATATATCAAAGCCACTACATGCCCTTCCAGTTGTTTCCTCTCCGCTTCCAGTTTCCTGTCAATGGCACTAAAATCATACTGAGCAAAAAGAGCCTGAAAGAATAGCAGGAAAACAAGACTCAGACTGACTTTCATACAGTTTATTTTGATTTTTACAGACATAATTTCAGGGTTTTCCGTTTTTATTGATCATTTAAACCTTTAGAATAGTTTTTGCGTACAAATTATGACTTCGGGTGCAAATCTGAACAGCAATTTTTATAAGCACTAGTTAAAACGAAGCATTACAAATATGAATCTGAATAATTATACCATCAAGGCGCAGGAAACCATACAGGCTGCCCAGCAGTTGGCCTATAATGGAAATAATCCTGCCATAGAAACGGAGCATCTTTTGAAAGCGTTGCTTTCCGATAAAGAAAGTCCTATTATTTTCTTGCTCAAAAAAAATAATGTGGCTATTCCTTTGCTGGAAAATAAGCTGGAAGAAGCATTGGCTAAATTACCTCAAAACCAGGGCGGAGAGCCTGCTCAAACAGTAAGTCGTGATCTGAATACAGTTTTCCTTAAAGCAAATGCAAGTCTTAAAAATTTTGGAGATGAGTTTATCAGCCCGGAGCACTTCATGCTTGCATTGTTGCAAACAAATGATGCAACTGCAAAAGCATTAAAAGATGCGGGCTTAACTGAAAAGGGTTTAACAACCGCTATCAAAGATTTGAGGAAAGGCGATACAATCAAATCGCAGACACAGGAAACGCAATTCAATGTATTGAATAAATATGCGCGTAACCTGAATGAAGCGGCGCGTCAGGGTAAGCTAGATCCCGTAATTGGCCGTGATGAAGAGATACGCAGGACCTTACATATTCTTTCAAGAAGAAGTAAAAACAATCCGATTCTTGTGGGTGAGCCAGGTGTTGGTAAAACAGCTATTGCAGAAGGCCTGGCCATGCGAATCATCAACGGAGATGTTCCTGAGAACCTGAAATCAAAAATCATTTTTACACTTGATATGGGACAACTGATTGCAGGTGCTAAATACAAGGGAGAATTTGAAGAAAGATTAAAAGGGGTGGTAAAAGAAGTAGCAGAAAGTGATGGTGAAATTATTCTCTTTATCGATGAAATACATACACTGGTAGGTGCAGGTGGAGGTGATGGCGCTATGGATGCTGCAAATATTCTGAAACCTGCTTTGGCAAGAGGTGAGTTGAGAGCAATTGGTGCTACCACCCTGAACGAATACCAGAAATATTTTGAAAAAGATAAGGCCCTGGAACGTCGTTTCCAGAAAGTGATGATTGAAGAGCCGGGTATTGAAGATGCCATCTCCATTTTAAGGGGGTTAAAAGATCGTTATGAAACCCATCACCATGTTCGTATAAAAGATGAAGCCATTATAGCTGCGGTAGAATTATCGAATCGATATATCACCGATCGCTTTTTACCTGATAAAGCGATTGACCTGATAGATGAAAGTGCAGCAAAGTTGCGTCTGGAAATGAACTCAATGCCGGAAGAACTGGATACGCTTGAAAGACAGATCAGGCAACTGGAAATTGAAAGAGAAGCCATCAAGCGTGAAGATGACGAAGAAAAATTGAGGGAACTAAATATTGAAATCAGCAACCTGAGTGTAGAGCGTGATACCCTGAAAGCCAAATGGAGAAACGAAAAAGAAATCGTAGAAAAAATACAACAGGCAAAAACAGCAATTGAATCACTAAAACTGGAAGCAGAGCAGGCAGAAAGGAATGGCGATTATGGAAAAGTAGCAGAAATAAGATATGGTAAAGTAAAGGAGCAGGAAGCACAAATCAGTAGCTACACAGAACAGTTGAACCAGTTAGGCGAACAAAGCAGAAGGTTGATGAAGGAAGAAGTAGATGCAGAAGACATTGCTGAAAATGTAGCCAAGGCAACAGGCATACCTGTGAGTAAGATGATGCAGGGAGAGCGGGAAAAACTGTTAAATCTGGAAGATGAATTACATCAACGAGTGGTTGGACAGGAAGAAGCAATCACGGCAGTAGCAGATGCAGTACGAAGGAGCAGGGCGGGTTTACAGGATCCGCGTAAACCAATCGGATCATTTATTTTCCTGGGTACTACTGGTGTGGGTAAAACAGAACTGGCTAAAGCACTGGCAGCATATCTGTTTGATGATGAACACCTGATGACACGTATTGATATGAGCGAATACCAGGAAAAGCATACTGTTTCCAGATTGGTAGGTGCTCCTCCCGGTTATGTGGGATATGATGAAGGTGGGCAATTAACAGAAGCTGTTCGAAGAAAACCATACAGTGTAGTATTACTGGATGAAATTGAAAAAGCACACCCTGATGTCTGGAATATATTATTGCAGGTACTTGATGACGGCCATCTCACCGATAATAAAGGGCGAACGGTGAACTTCAAGAATACGATCATCATCATGACAAGTAATATCGGGAGCCATCTTATACAGGATGCATTTGAAAATGTGAACGAACAGAATGTATATGATGCAACAGAAAAAGCAAAAGTGGAAGTAATGGAACTGCTGCGCAGAACCATAAGACCAGAGTTCCTGAACAGGGTAGATGAGATCATCATGTTTAGCCCGCTGCTCAAGAAGCAGATCATGGGAATCGTAAAGATTCAACTGGATGGGTTAAAGAAAATGCTGACTGAATCCGGGATACAACTGGAGTTCAGCGAATATTTACTAGAGTTCCTGAGCGAGCAGGGCTATGATCCGCAAATGGGTGCAAGACCATTAAAACGATTGATTCAGAAACAGATTGTGAATACACTCAGTAAGAAAATATTGGCTGGTGAGATTGATAAAACGAAAAAAGTATTGATTGATGCTTTTGACGGAGTAGTTGTTTTTCGTAATGAGGACTAACACCGGTCAGTGTATAAAAAGAGCCCCCACTTGTGGGGTCTTTTTTATGCTTGAATGAATTCAAATAAGTAATTTGAGCAGTAATGATACGTTTCGAAACCATATTACTGCAGTTCGGTGAAAAGGGGGATAAAACCGGCTGGACATATATACAGATACCACAGGATATCGCTGAACGATTACAGCCAGGGTCAAGAAAAACTTTTAGGGTGAAGGGAAAGATTGACGCTTTCACCATTAAAGGAGTGGCATTGATGCCGATGGGTGATGGTTCGTTTATGCTTCCTGTAAATGCCGTAATGCGGAAAGGAATACATAAAAAGAAAGGAGGAATGGTAAGCCTGTCTATCGCCGTTGATAAAACACCACCTGCAATACCTCCGGCACTAAAAGAATGTCTGGATGATGAGCCAAGTGCTATGGATTTTTTTCAGCAGCTTACCCTTTCACAGAGAAATTATTTTATTAAATGGATCGAAGGAGTGAAAAATGAGATGGGACAGGCTAAACGAATTGCACAAATAATTGATGCCCTGTTACTTAAGCAGAATTTTGTGGACATGATGCGTGCGCATAAGGCCCAAAAAGAACAAAACAAAGGTTTTTAAAACTTTCCGTACAAAACTTACTATTTAGTAAGTAATCCTTAACTTTAGCCTGTGACTGCCAGAAATACTGATACCAAAGAAGAAATCGTACGTATAGGAACCGCATTGATCAAGAGTCATGGGTACAATGCATTTAGTTATGCCGACATAGCTGAAAAACTACAGGTTCGGAACGCTGCCATTCATTATCATTTCCGTGGAAAAGAGGATTTGTTATCTGAGATTATTGATCAGTATATTGACTTATATCATTCACTCGATCAACAACTAAAAGCAGTTGGCGCGTCTGCAACGGTTACGCTGGAAAAATTTATTGAACGTTATTCCTGTCTGGTGGATGCAAACAGTATCTGCATTATAGGCTCCATAGCATCTGACTATAATACACTCCCTGTTTCTGTAAAAGAAAAAGTAAACGAATTGGTGACACTTGTATTGAAATTGGTTGAGCAAACACTCGCTTCTGGTAAGAAGTCGGGAGAATTTGTGTTTCGGGAAACTCCAAAAACACAAACACTCTTGCTGATGACCAATCTGGCAGCAGGTGTGCAATTGGCCCGGATCACAGGAAAGAAAGATTATGATACAATAAAGAAAGCGATCATCCGTCAACTTAAAGAGGGATAATTTTTTTACCCATAAAACTTACTTATTAGTAAGTAAAAATCAGACATCTAAAATCAAAACCATGAAAAAAGCATTCACACTCATCATCGCCCTGCTGGGCTTGTCGACACTGGTAGTGTCGGCTCAAACAGAAACCAAAGGAACCATCCTCACTTCTACCAATGAAACCCTCGAAGGTTCTATCAAGGACCAGATGCAGAAAAAAGGAAATATCTTGTTTACTGCATCAACAGGGTCAAAGAAATTGTATTCGCCATCTGATATCAGTGGCTTCACCATCAACGGCATAAAATATGTGTCATATGCCAACGATTTCTACAAAGAAGTATCAAGTGGTAGCAAAGCCAGCTTATTTATTCGTGTAACAGATAACAGTGGGAAAACCATTTATAACGGTGCAGAACCTGTAGTATTGGCAACGGCTGATGGTAAGTTTGGTGACTATTACATACAAGTGAAATCTGACAGTAAATTCAACCTAGTGAGCAAAAAGAACTTTGCAGAAGTTATTGGTAGTGTATGTGCCGATTGTAGAACGGTTCAGTCAGGAATTAAATCTGGCCAGTTGGGTTATGATCAAATTGCAAAGGTGGTTGAACAATACAATAACTGTTTATAAGTCATTTGTATATTTTATAAAAGAAGAGCCCCGAAACCGGGGCTCTTCTTTTATAAATCAGAATAACTGGTTGGATGCAATAAAACAATATCCAGTTTACTTACGGTATGCTGGTATTCAGGTAAGGCAGATAATCGTTTCCATTCCGGGTGGTCAAAAAATGTTTTCCAATGTTTGTTGCGTTCGTCCATATTATCGAAGCTGGTCATATACATGAGATTGGGCATTCTGCTACCAGATAATACCTCTCCATAAAATACGGCGTTAAATGAAAGACTTTTAAATAGTTTGATTTCTCCGCCTTCATTAAACATCTCCACTTTTTTTCTGTATAATTTTTCAGTGGCTCCTTCATAACTTCTCAATTCATAAACCCTTTGTTCAACCGGTCCGGAAAGAACAGGTTTTTCCATTTGGGGCATGTCTGAAAATGCACGGAGGAGTAATGTTTCGATTCTGCTATATGCTGCATAATTGTGTGCTGCCTGGATATAGGCTGTGCCAGTCGACAAATATTGCTGGTCGTTTAGAAGTTCATCATCCAGACGATATACATCATTGAGTGACGAAAGTGGTATAAACAGATATATTTTCCTTTTTGTAGAAGTATCATTTCCAACCGGTGTAAAAACGCCCACTTGTTTGATACCCTTTTTGTGCACAGCAGGTAACCATGCTTTTTGTAGAAAATCTTCAGTGGATTTTTGCTGAACAGCATCGGCAAAATGGTATAGCTTAATCAGGTAAAACTGTCTGTTGTTTTGCGCATGCAGGCTGATTACACAAAACAATAGCAAGGTAGAAATGAGTTTTCGCATGTTAAAGTGTTTTATTCGCTTTGTGTGAGTCGGTAAATAAGTAATGCAGCGCGTTGTATCAGTAAGGGAAATTGTTTCAGGTTAATGGTTTCACCTACTGCATGTGCACCTCTGCCGGAAGCCCCCAGGCCATCGATACAATCAATATATTTAGCTACATAAGAAATATCTCCGGCTCCTCTTGAACCCGGATCTCCTGCATTGGCCGGCCCCAGTCCCATATCTCTTGAAACCTTATCAACCCATACACGTAATGCATCATTTCCCTTGCTGGGTTCCATGGCAGGAATACCATCTGTAAAAGAAATCTTAGCATTCGAACCATTCAGGTTCTGACTTGCAACAATAGCCGACATTTTCTGCCTGGCTGTTTCTCTTTGTTTTTCGGTAAGAAAGCGAAGATCGCCCTCTACTACAACTGAAGGCGATATAATATTGGTTTTTCCTGAAACAAGCGCACGCATTTTCTCGTCATCATATTCCATTTCAGAACCACCAGCTATAATACCCGGATTAAATGTCAGATACTTTTCATTACCCAGTTCTTCTCTAAAACGATTGAGGATGCGTGCCGTTTCATAAATAGCTCCGTATCCTGCACCTTGTCCGAATATACCGGCTGAATGTCCTGTTTTAGCAGTTACATCCAATTTCCAGCTACTGAAGCCTCTGCGTCCGATGGCAATGGTGTTCATGCCCTGTGCGGTTTCAAATGCGAGTGCGAGATCAGAGGTTCTGGCTCTTTCAATAAAATCTTTTCTGCTTACACTCGTGGGTTTACCGGATTCTTCTTCATCTCCGGTAAAATAAACAATTACTGATGCATCTTTTAAAAGATTCATTGAATGCAATGCCTGTAATGCCATTACAACTATTACATCTCCTCCTTTCATATCATTTACTCCCTGACCGGTAGCAGTAGAATCATTGATGCGGGTGAAAGGCCCTGCAGGCATATCAGGTTCAAAAACAGTATCGAGATGACCAATGATGAATATTTTTTTTCCCTTAGTACCTTTTTTACTGGCAACAAGATGGCCGGCTCTTTTTAATGAATCGGGTAATGATACCCATTCAGTTGTTAGACCTGCTTTTTGCAATTCACGGGCAAATACTTCACCCGTTTTTTTTACGCCTGCAATATTGAATGTACCACTATTAATATTTACGGTTTCTTCCAACAGCTTTTCTGCATGAACAGTATGAGATTTTACCCATTCGATAATCTTTTTTTCGGTATCGCTTAATGACTGGCAAAAAATATTATTAAACAAAAGCAACGCAAGAACTAGAGCTGGTATCTTTTTCATGGATTCGGTTTGATGGCAGCCAAGTTAAGTAAGATTTGGCTATCAGTCAATACAATCGATGCTGCAACTACTGCTATTGCTTTTGCAATCCCTTATTCGGGGAA
Source organism: Chitinophaga pinensis (assembly GCA_943372605.1). Classification (GTDB taxonomy): domain Bacteria; phylum Bacteroidota; class Bacteroidia; order Chitinophagales; family Chitinophagaceae; genus Sediminibacterium; species Sediminibacterium pinensis_H. The sequence continues at coordinate 399,498 of CALRZI010000001.1, forward strand.
ATGCTAACAAAATGAGATAACCTGACTGTACAAACAGATTGAGATGAGTAACCCTAATGATAACTACTCTGCATAAACTCCGTGTTCTCATGTTCTCTGCGGTGGAGAATAATCACCGCAGAGAACATGAGGATGCAGAGGTTTTGCAGAGAGGAAAATCCTTTAACAAAACCTTAGTACACAACTGGCATTCTTTTTGGCTCTGAATAAAAAACAGGATAAAAGCCGATGAAAAAAATGCTACGCTAAAATCAAGCACACATGAAAACAAAACAAGTATTCCTCGGAGTAATGATGTTCTTCGCCACTGCATTGGCCATAACATCCTGTAAGAAAACTGATTCGGCGCAAATTCCAGCCGGTAAGCAAAACCTCAGTCTGTATATGACAGATGGGCCAGGTTTTTTTGATAAGGTATTCGTGGAGATTAAAGCCGTTCAGGTATTGGTAGACACTACCAAAGACACACGTAGAAACGATACCTGTAACTGGGACCGGCTGGGGGCCTATATTGGTTCTACGCTGGGTAACAGAAAAGATTCAGGTCTGGTATGGACAAACCTGAACATCAATGCAGGTGTATATGATATATTGAACCTTCGCAATGGAGTTGATACATTACTTGCATCAACCGAAATTCCGAAAGGTGCTATTCGTTTGATCAGGATTGAAATAGGCAACAATAATTCAGTGGTAAAAGACAGTATAACTTATCCATTGAACTGGCCCGATAATAAACCTAATTATATCCTGATTAAGTTAAAGGGTCATGAAACAGAAGAGTTTTTGCCTAATAAGATTCGTTTGTGGCTTGATTTTGATGTAAGCAGATCGGTTGTGATTGTGAACAATAACAAATTTTACCTCAAGCCGGTGTTCCATTTCTTCGTAGAGAAATCAACCGCCAGTGTTTCCGGAAAAGTAAAACCACAAGACGCAAAAGCGGTGCTTACATTATTTAACGGTACGGATACAGCATATGCATTGCCCAATAAAAATGGAGAATTTAAAATGCGTGGCTTGAAAAATGGAACATACTCATTGTATGTAAACGGATCGAATAATTATAAAGACACAACCATTAATAATATCGTGGTTCAGGCGCCTAAAAATACCAATGTTGGCGTAATTGAACTGAAACAATAGTAGGGTTTTTCAAGAGCAAGGGTTGAGGAGGGGCTTTATGCCCCTCCTTTTTGTTGTAATGATAACCTGAAGACGATAGCTTTATTTGTATATTACTTCGTTGTTTGAAATAAAAAGGCAAATTTGCAACCACAACCTCGCTTACTGCTATGATCAAGAATCGCAAAGCCGCTATCGGATTTATTTTTATTACCCTGCTGATCGATATTACTGGTTTGGGATTAATTATACCCGTAATGCCCAAACTGATAGAAGAACTATTACATACTTCCGATGTAAGCAAAGCATCCCAGTATGCAGGTTGGCTTACTTTTGCCTATGCTATTACACAATTTGTTTTTGCTCCTGTTCTGGGAAACCTGAGCGATAAATATGGACGTCGTCCCGTACTCCTCTTTTCTTTACTGGGGTTTGGTATAGATTATTTGTTCCTGTCTTTCGCACCTACCATCGGATGGTTGTTTGTAGGAAGGATCATTGCTGGAATTACAGGTGCGAGCTTTACAACCGCGTCGGCCTATATAGCGGATATAAGTACCAATGAAAATCGTGCACAGAATTTTGGAATGATCGGAGCTGCTTTCGGACTGGGTTTTATACTTGGTCCCATGATTGGCGGATTATTGGGAGAACTCGGACCAAGGGTTCCTTTTTTTGTGGCAGCAGGGCTGGCTTTGCTCAACTGTGCATACGGTTATTTTGTATTGCCTGAGTCTTTGGACAAAGAACATAGAAGGTCATTTGAATGGAGAAGAGCCAACCCGATTGGATCACTATTACAGTTGAAAAAATACCCTGCTGTATCGGGTTTAATCATTTCACTGATATTGATTTATATCGCTGGTCATTCTGTTCAAAGCAACTGGAGTTTTTTTAATATTGAACGTTTTAACTGGAGTCCTAAAATGATCGGTATTTCATTGGGTATTGTTGGTTTATTAGTAGGAGGGGTACAAGGTGGTTTGGTTCGTGTGGTAAACCCTAAAATTGGTAATGAAAAAAGTATCTATCTCGGACTGGGTTTATACGCATTAGGGCTTTTATTGTTTGCCTTTGCTACGCAGGGCTGGATGATGTTTGTATTTCTTATTCCCTATTGTCTGGGTGGAATTGCAGGCCCGGCTTTACAGTCTATCATTTCGGGTCATGTGCCACCCAATGAACAGGGTGAATTACAGGGTGCATTAACCAGTCTTATGAGTGCCACATCTATTATTGGTCCACCACTAATGACAAATCTCTTTGCGTATTTCACCAAAGAAGAAGCGCCTGTTTATTTTCCAGGCGCTGCATTCTTTTTAGGCGCTTTACTGATGATTGCCAGTACCTATTATGCGTACAAAGCATTGCATTCAGGAAAAAAATAAATTAATTAATTCTCTACTTCCACAACCATTTCAATTTCAACGGCCATATTCATAGGTAACGAAGCCATGCCTACTGCACTGCGGGCATGTTTGCCTTTGTCGCCAAAAACAGCTACCATCAAATCTGAAAATCCATTGATTACTTTGGGTTGATCGGTAAAACCATCAGTGCCATTTACCATGCCCAATACTTTTACAATACGTTTTACTTTTGACAGATTGCCTACTGCATCTTTCAACGTAGCCAATAAACTGATTCCTGTTTGCTTCGCAGCAACATATCCCTCTTCAATTGAAAGATCGCGGCCCAGTTTTCCTGTAATGTAGCTGCCATCTGCTTTTGCAGGCCCATGACCCGATAAGAAAATCAAGTTACCGCTTCTTACATATTTTACATAATTGGCAACCGGTGATGAGGGAGCAGGTAAAACAATATTTAAATTTTTTAATTTTTCTTCCGGTGTTTGAGCTGATACACTATTTATAAACAGCGCCATCACTATTACAAGTAATAATCTCATATGCTACATATTTTTTGTCGTAAGTGATCAGGTATTATTCTGCTTTTGATTTGAACCAACTGTCTCTTATTTTTTTCATTGCTTCAGTAATTGTCTGACCATTATTCTCCATATCTGTAATGGTTAAACTACTATTCTCTTTTAAAGTCATTGTAGTTGTTTTTTCTTTACCACGGTGTTTATATAAAACAGTTACAGTTTCCCCTGGTTTTTTCTGTGAAAGAAAGTTGGTAATATCTGTTGGTGTTTTAACCTGTGTCTGGTCTAATTGTAAAATCTCATCATTTATATCCAGGCCGGCTTCATAAGCTGAACTGCCTTTACTGGTACTGCTGTTAATGAATAGTTTTCCTTGTTCAGTTGCGCGGGTATTTAATCCGATATTTACTTTTCCTTCGTTTGCTTTTTTTACATCATATCCTGCTTTGGCGAAGAGCGACTTGTAATCAACAGCTTCATGTCCTGTAATATATTTTTTGAAAAACTGTTCGGCAAAGCCCGCGTCTGTAATACCTGCCAGTGTTTTTTGCATGGATGGAATGGTATAAGGTATTTCAGGTTTTCCGTGTGTTAACCACATGGCTTTCATAAAATCATCCAGCGACTTATTTGTTTTTGTCTGAAGTTCCAGATCCAGTGCCAATGCTATAGCGGCACCATATGTGTAATAAGAGGTAAACATGTTACCATAATTGTTCTTGTCGATTGAAACCGAAGCATCTACAAAAACAGCATGATTGCTGGCATCTACCGGAGAATAATACACGGCACCGGGATTATTCGATTTGGCATTTACAAGGCCTCCGGCAATGCTGATAAATGATTGTGAGGGAATAAGTCCAGCACGTGCCAACAACAGGTTGCCATAATATTGTGTAAAGCCTTCTGCAAACCAGAGTTCATGACTCATGTTACTTTTCTCAAAGTTGAATGGTTCGAGTGTTTTAGGTCTTATTCTTTCCACGTTCCAGTTGTGAAAGAACTCATGTGAGGTTACACCCTGTAAGCCAATTGGGTTGAATACAGCAACAGGCGAAGAAATCATTGTTGAGTTTCTGTGTTCCATACCATCGCCCTGTATATATGGGTTTGCACTCATGATAAAAGTATAAGTGCCGGTTTCATAATCCGGAAATTCTCCGAAAACCGCTTTTGCTTCTGCAACAATTTTTTTGGCTCTGTTCTCGAGATCATCAATCTGCTGTGTGGTAGCGTCTGCTTCTAATGCAATACGGATTGTATATTTTTTTCCGTTAGCATTATTTACCTGCCATTCACGAATAATGAGATCGCCAATTTTGGTTGGGCTGTCCATAAAATATTGTAAACCCGGTGCGGTAAATCTGTGCGGTTGATCAGTTGGAAATAACTGTGTGGCAACAATGCCTTTATTTTCTTTTGGAAGATCGAAGCTGATGTCTATTGGTACCTTATCATATCCCTTGATCCACATAAATACAGCAGGCATATTAAAATGAATGCTCTCCGGATCAATTCCTGCATAAGTACCATCTGCATGATTGGCAAAAATGGTATAAGTAACGGTTACAGTTCCACTATGTGCTGGAACTTCATAGATATCTCCATCAATACGATTGATTGTAATTGATTTTCCATTTTTGTCGCTTGCTTTTACATCATATACATTTTTTCCAAACTCATGTGTGGCATACCTGCCCGGAGAGGAACGACTCATCCTGAAAATGGCTGGTTTATTTTGAATACCACTTGCTGTAACACTGATAACAGCTTCATGGTGCACAGCATTCGGAAAAGAAACTTTGTAAGAAATTTTTTGCGCATACGTAAAAGCACAAATCAGGAATAATCCGAAAATGTAAGCAACTCTTTGTAACATGATGATTTATTTGTGTGTATGCTAAGATAACAACTGTGAGGATTTAACAGATTATTCTGAAAAGAGAAGGATGAACGGTTAAGGCACCTTATAACCTGATTGTTAACTGGTTATTCCATTAAAAAACAATTAGAAAGACGATAGGAACTGTGTTTATTATCTGAATAAATTGGTCAGGGACTTATTTACACGTATCTTTGCAGCCTTATTTATAATTACAATTTTACAAATGAACACACAAATTCAGGGAACTGTAAAGTTCTTCAATGAGGAAAAAGGTTTTGGTTTTATTAAGCATGAAAACTCTAGCCAGGAAACTTTCGTACACGCTAACGGTCTGATCGATCAGATTGAAGCAAACGATAAAGTGGTTTTCGACGTGCAGGAAGGTCGTAAAGGCCCTAACGCTGTTAACGTTAAGCGTATCAACTAATCAGTCATACCTCTTAACTTTCCGAACCATCCCGATCATATCGGGATGGTTTTTTTATGCCCTGTTCTTTGACTGATTTGTCTGTTAGGCTACTCTATGGGCTATATTTGCACCCTAAACCTGAAATTGATGTCGACAGTAATACAACAATTGCAAGAAACTACCAGCTTTATCAAGGCAAAAGTAAAAGGCGATGCCAGTATTGGTATCATTCTGGGTAGTGGTCTTGGGAACCTAGCCAATGAAATTGTAACGGAATTTGAGATTGCTTATAATGATATACCACATTTCCCGGTAAGTACCGTTGAAGGCCATAAGGGTAAACTCATATATGGAGAATTGGGCGGGAAAAAAGTATGGGTAATGGGCGGGCGTTTTCATTTCTATGAAGGTTATACGGCACAGCAGGTAGCTTATCCGGTGAGGGTAATGCGTATGCTGGGAGTGGATACCCTTTTATTGTCGAATGCAGCCGGAGGTGTTAACCCCGCATTTAATGTGGGCGATCTTATGATCATCAATGATCATATCAGTTTCTTTATCGTGAATCCTTTGCTGGGTAAAAATGAGGAAGCTATCGGCACCCGTTTCCCTGATATGAGTGAGCCATATGATAAAAATCTGATCAATAAAGTGCTGTCTATTGCCCAACAACACCAGATACCTCTTCATCAGGGTGTTTATACAGGTGTTACCGGCCCTACTTTTGAAACAAGAGCAGAATATAAACTGATCAAAGCATTAGGTGGCGATGCCGTAGGGATGAGTACCGTACAGGAAACCATCAGTGCAGTACATAGCGGTATGAAAGTGTTTGCCATGAGTGTAATTACCGATCTGGGTATCAGGGAAGAAGAGAATGTGATAACCCACGCTGAAGTCTTGCAGGCTGCACATGATGCGGAGCCTAAACTGACACTCTTATTTACGGAACTCATCAAAACACTATAAACAGGTTGTTCCAGTTTTAACTTCCTGCAAATACACATTCATCTTATTTTGCAGTACATTCAATAGCATGCGTGTAACAAAGTATCAGGTCTTAACGGTTATGTTGGTTTCAATCGGACTATGTCTGCATGCACAGACCAGTAATTTTCGTACACGTAACAGCAGTGGTCAACAATCTAATATTACCACCGATTCGCAGGGGAGGCCAATCAGGAGAAATACGGGTAATGATTCATTAAAAACCAGAAACAGTCTTGCTGATTCGATTACGATTTTTTATCGCTATTTCGATTCAACACGTCCACGTACCATCGATTCATCAATTAATGATTTTTATACGCGTTTTCCTTTGCCCTATCGTTTTCACAGTCTGGGTAATTATGGAACTGCGGCGCAATCACTGGTATTTGAGCCATTCATGAAAGCTGGTTTTGATGCAGGATTTCATGCGTATGATATTTATCGTTTTACACCAGCCAACACACGTTTATACCAGACTACAAGACCTTATACAGAATTGTCGTACCTACTGGGAAGCAAAGCAGAGCAACTGATTAGTTTCCTGCATACGCAGAACAGAAAAGATAACTTCAATTTCACGATTGAATACCGTTTTAGTAATGCGCCGGGAGCCATCAAAAACCAGAATGCAAGCCACAATAATTTCAGGTTTACTACGCACTATCGTTCACCTAATCGTAAATATGGTCTAAACCTGATTTATTTGTCGAACAAAGCCGCATCATCTGAAAATGGCGGACTGCAGGATGTTAAAATGTTAGACAGTCTCAGGCTGAATGACCCCTATGAACTGGAAACAAGATTGGGAAGACCTGGAGCTGCCCGTCGTAACCCTTTTAATACAAATGTTACCACCGGCAATGTTTATAAAGAAACTGCGGTATTATTAAGACAGTTCTATGATTTCGGAAAAAAAGATTCGATTATTACGGACTCAACTGCCTACAAAATATTCTATCCCCGTTTCAGGTTAGAACACACATTGCGTTTTACGGGAAGCAGTTTTCAGTTTTATGACGAAGTAGCTGATTCTGCATTATACCGGCAATACTTTAACCGAATCATGCCCGATTCATCCTATATAGGGTATCAGGATCGGTGGACCGATATTACCAACCAGTTCAGCATACTTACTTTTCCTGATAAGAATAACCAGAGCCAGTTTATAAAAGCAGGCATCGCTTTGCAAAATCTTGGAGGCAGATTTGATAGTGTGGTCAGAAAAAATTTCTATAATGTTTATGTATTGGGTGAATACAGAAACCGAACCCGGAATCAGGTTTGGGATATTGAAGCGAGAGGTGAATTGTATTTGAATGGATTGAATACAGGCGATTATGAAGTGTTTATCAGCATGAAGCGATTGCTTGGAAAAAAAGCAGGATACTTCAATATCGGATTTCACAACGTAAACAGATCGCCCTCTTTTATTTTTGATCCTTTAAGTCGTTTTCCGATTGATAACAGAACGAACTTTAATAAAGAAAATAATATTCGCCTTTTTGCCAGTTATGAAAATCCAAGAAACGGATTAGTTATTAGTGGTTCTTATTATGCGATAAGCAATTACATGTATTTCGACAGTTTCTTTCGTGCAAAGCAGGAAGCTACTCTGTTTAATGTGTTACATATAAGAGCAGAAAAGAAGTTCAGGTTGTCACGTTACTGGAATTGGTACACTGAAGTAGATGTTCAGCAAACAACTGGTCAGCCACCTGTTAACCTTCCGCTTATACTTACCCGTAACAGGATTGCTTTTGAAGGCAATTTCTTTACGAACCTGTTTTTATCAACGGGGGTTGAACTCAGGTACCATACTGCCTATAAAGCTGATGGTTATTCTCCATTCCTGGGCAAGTATTTCTACCAGAACAGGGAAACGCTGAGGAACCGGCCAGATATCAATCTTTTCCTTCATTTCAGAATCAAGAGCTTTAAAGGGTTCATACGTATAGAAAACCTCAACTCATTGAATACCAGTAAAGGTTTTGAATTTAGCAAACCCAATATGGTATCGGCATTGTATCCAACCACTACACTCTGGACAAGGGTAGGTATCTGGTGGAACTTCATCAATTAAAGCCTTAACAGATTTTTTGCCCGATTATTCAGCAGCTTTGCTAATTTTGTATGGTTATGAAAAGGGTACTCACCTCCATCATTGCAATCATATACTTTGTCATCAGCAGCGGGCTGGCGATGAGTATTCATTATTGCATGGGCAAGGTCAGCAGTGTAGACCTGAATCATAACAGTACCGAAACATGTGTTTGTGGGATGTCTTTAAAGGAAACTTCCAATAAAGGCTGCTGCAAAACAGAATTCAAAATGGTAAAGCTGGATGATAACCATAAAGCCGCTTATGCGTTTTATGATTTCCAGACACCAGTTACTTTACTTCCTAGAACCATCAGCCTTTTTGATGCAGTGGATCTGCAATCGTCTGAAAAGGTTTATGCCGATATTCACGGCCCGCCATTGATATCCGAACAGGATACCTATCTTCTTAATTGTGTTTTCAGAATCTGATACCCACCCGGGTTATTGAGCCGTATTAACTGGTAGTTGATACGGGTATTCTTATTTCTATGCTTTTGGCATTCGACAGATTCATTTATTCAATCAAACAAATTGTCATGAAAACACAATCAATATTTTTAAGCATTTTATTTTCTTTTTTTACTGTTATTGCTGTCGCGCAAACCAAATCACCAGCTTTAAAATCAGAAGAGATTAAAGTATGGGGTAACTGTGGTATGTGTAAATCAACCATTGAAAAAGCTGCGAAAGCTGGTGGTGCCAGTTCTGCTATCTGGAATGAGGATACTAAAATTTTGAAAGTAAAATATGCTTCAGCAAAAACAAATGGAGCTAAAATCCAACAGAAAGTAGCTGATGCAGGATATGATACCAAAGATCTTACAGCCAAGGATGAAGCGTATAATAACCTCCACGAATGCTGCAAATACGATCGTAAAGCAACTGGATCAGTAAAGCATGATAAAGATTGCTGTAGTTCGAAAGATTGCACTGCTTCAAAAGACTGCTGCACAGATAAGTGTGCCAAAGATGCAAAAGACTGTTGCACTAAAACTAAATAAGTAAATATTTTATAGGGTAGCCGTTGAAAAAAATCAACGGCTACCTTCTCTACATTTAATAAGCAGACATGAAAAAATTATTCATACTATTTTTTTTAAGCATTGGGTTGATCACAAATGCCCAGGTTAAAAAAGCACACCTGAGAGCCAGTGGTCTCACTTGTGCTATGTGTTCAAAAGCAGTGTTCAAATCATTGTCAGATGTTCCTTTCGTTGAAAAAATACAGGTTGATATACAGCAGTCAACTTATGAGGTATTCTTTAAAGAAGGTTCATCTATTAGTTTTGATGCTTTAAGCAAAGCGGTAATTGATGCAGGTTTTTCTGTAGATCAGTTAAAAGTTACTTCTAACTTCAATGGACTTAAAGTTCAGAAAGGCTCAACAATAACAGTGGGCAACCAGGCGCTGCAATTTATCAATGCCAACGATCAGACACTTTCCGGCGAAAAAACTTTCACATTGATTGATAAGAATTTTGTTTCATCTCAAGAGTTTAAGAAATACAAATTAACCGCAGGTAAAGCCTATGAGAAAGGTTTCGCAGAGGGTAAGCGGGTTTATCATGCCATTCTGTAAAACAGACAAACGGTAGTGTATTTAATTACTTAAACTGTATTATGAAAATTAATTTTCTTGTGATTGCATTGCTTGCAACATTGTATGTAAGCGGGCAGGAATTATATGTTTTTTCTGAACCGGCAAGTAATATGCCGGCAAAATCGATCAGCGTAAAACAAACCGCTAAATGGCTTCGTAACCCCACGTTCAGCCGAACAGAAAGCAGGCATACTTCAGAGTTAATGTTTGGTGTAAACAGAAACCTGATGATACATGCTGCCGGCACATTTTCAAACATGTACAGCCAATCGCAGCGTTTTGAAAGCGTAAGAACATATGCGAAATATCGTTTCCTTACTGTAGACGGCATGTATAGCCATTTCAGGATGGCCGCTTTTGCTGAGGTATCACATAGTAGAAATATATCGGGCTATGATGAATTGAGTCTTGAAGGAGACCAGAGTGGTATTCAGGCAGGAATTATTGCAACACAGTTGCTGCATAAACTGGCCATATCTACCACACTCAGCTTAACGGAGTCTTTACAAAAAGGAAGATCATTGCCAGGTCCGAAAGCAGTGCCTTATCAGGCATTTAATTATTCGTTGTCTGCAGGTTATCTGGTGTTGCCTAAAAAATACACCAGCTACGATCAAACCAACCTGAACCTGTATGTAGAACTGCTTGGGCAGCGTACTTATGATAAGAAGCGTTATTTCGTAGATCTTGCACCTGCCGCACAACTAATTTTCAATAGCCAGGCCAAGCTGAACCTGGGATATCGTTTCCAGTTGGGAGGCAATATGAACCGTATGGCCGACAAAAGCTGGATGCTGAGTTTTGAATGGCTTTTTTTGAACGCTCTCAAATAGGTTAAAATTTGACTAATCATGGCTACCAGAATTCTGTATCTTTAGCAGGTGCGAAAACTGGTAGCCATATCATTAGTTGTAGTGTACCTGTTTGGGGCAACAGAGGCAAGTCAATTGCTGAAGCTCCCCATATTGGTTCAGCACTATTACGAGCATAAAGCCGGTAACGCATCTGTAACACTGGTGAAGTTTCTCCACATGCATTATATGGGGCAGGATGATAATGATAATGATAATCTCCGCGATATGCAGTTGCCATTTAAAACAATGAACGATTGTTGCATGATTGCATTCAATAACCTGCCCCCACAAAAAATACAGATAAATGAAGTGGTTGCTTATGATATTCAACAGGAATTTACGCTGTTGAATGATGCAACACCTTTTTCCATCTCTATAGAAGATATTTTCCAACCTCCGCGAATAGCATAATTTTTCTTTTAGCACATCAGAATGCTGATGTGTGTTGATCATTACTGCTCAATTGTTTCAGACATGGGAGCAGTATGATCTTGTATTTTATTTTTCTGAGAAAAATTCATGTACGCATGTTAAATGCAATTATTCATTTTTCAGTCAGGAACAAACTGATTGTGGGATTGATGGTGCTGGCACTCATTATTGTTGGTGTTATTGAAACCACACGTCTTCCTATTGATGCTGTTCCTGATATCACCAATAATCAGGTATTGGTCATTACCAACGCACCCAATCTCGGCGCCCCTGATGTAGAACGATTTATAACCGTACCCATTGAACAGGTTACCAGAAATGTGCCGGGTATTGTTGAACAAAGAAGTTTTTCCCGTTTCGGGTTAAGTCTTGTAACCATTGTTTTTGATGAAGAAACAGATGTTTACTGGGCACGTACACAGATCAACGAACGCCTGGCCCAGGTACGGCAACAGATACCTGCGGGTATGGGTAATCCGGAACTCGGTCCGGTAACTACAGGTTTGGGAGAAATATTCCAGTATGTGATCAGACCCAAGCCCGGTTACGAGGGAAAATACAGTATGGCGGAATTGAGAACCATACAAGATTGGATAGTACGAAAACAATTATTGTCGACAGAAGGTATTGCTGATGTGAGCAGTTTTGGAGGAGAACTTAAACAATATGAAGTAGCTGTTAAAACTGATAAGCTCAGGAGTCTGCAGGTAACCATTGCCGATGTATACAAGGCATTACAGGAAAATAACCAGAATACCGGAGGCGCTTATATTGAGAAAGGACCAACAGTATTATTTATCCGAACAGATGGTTTGGCGAAAAGCATGGAGGACATTGGAAGTATTGTTGTAAAACGGGTAAACGGTATTCCTGTTTTGGTGCGCGACCTCGCTGAAGTAAAAATAGGAAGCGCTACACGCTATGGTGCATTGGCATATAATAATGATGGCGAAGTAGCAGGTGCTGTTGTAATGATGCTGAAAGGAGAGAACAGTAATAAAGTGATCCGAAATATTAAAGAGAAGATCAAACAAATTGAAAAAACCTTGCCGGAAGGAATTGTGATTGATCCTTTTCTTGATAGAACCAAAATGGTTAACAATGCCATAGGCACGGTTGAAACCAATTTGCTGGAAGGAGCTCTGATTGTTGTTTTTGTGCTGGTATTGTTTCTGGGAAATATCAGGGCTGGATTTATTGTGGCAACAGTAATACCCTTATCCATGCTCTTTGCCATTATTATGATGAATGCATTTGGTGTAAGCGGAAACCTGATGAGTCTTGGCGCACTTGATTTTGGATTACTTGTTGATGGGGCCGTTATCATTGTGGAAGCAGTAATGCATAAAATGTCGAAACAGAATGGTATGGCGCCTGGTATAAAACTCACACGTGAGCAGATGAATGGAACGGTTGAGGAATCGAGTGGCAAAATGATGAACGCAGCAGTATTCGGGCAGATCATTATCCTGATTGTATACCTGCCCATTCTTTCATTGGAAGGTATTGAAGGAAAAATGTTCAAGCCAATGGCACAAACAGTATCCTTTGCTATTCTTGGTGCCTTTTTGCTGTCGGTAACTTATGTGCCTATGATGAGTGCATTCTTCCTGAGTAGAAAAATGGGGCACAAAGAAAATATCTCGGATCGTATGATGCGGAAGTTGCAATCCTGGTATACGCCACTTCTCAGAAAGGCAATAGCTGCACCTATGTGGATTATTTCGGGTGCGATGGTTTTGTTTGCTGCTGCAGTTCTCATCATGAGCACGCTTGGTGGAGAGTTTATTCCCAAATTAGAAGAAGGTGATTTTGCTGTTGAAACCAGGGTACTCACAGGGTCCTCTATAAGTACCACTTTACAGGAGAGTCAGAAAGCGGTTCAAATTATATTGAAAGAATTTCCGGAAGTAGAAAAAATTGTAACAAAAGTTGGATCAAGTGAAATTCCTACGGACCCAATGCCTATTGAATCGGCAGATATGATTATTGTCTTAAAGGATAAAAAGGAATGGACTTCAGCCAAAACCTTTGATGAACTCGCTGAAAAAATGGGAGAAAAAGTGCAGGCTGTGCCAGGGGTAACAACAGGGTTTCAGTTTCCTGTACAAATGCGTTTTAATGAACTGATGACGGGAGCAAGACAGGATGTGGTTTGTAAAATATTTGGAGATGATCTCGACAGTCTTGCAGCTTATGCTGAAAAAGTAGGAAAGGTGATTGGTACGGTAGACGGTGCAAGAGACCTCTTTGTGGAAACAGTAACAGGTATTCCGCAAATGGTGATTACTTATAACCGTGAAGCCATTGCAAGGTATGGTGCAAGTATAGAATCTGTTAACCAGACAATACAGGCCGCGTATGCAGGAAGCATAACAGGACAAATTTTTGAAAACGATCGTCGTTTTGATCTTGTTATCCGTTTAGACCAACAACAAAGAAATCAGGCTGGTGATATAGAAAACCTGATGGTAGGCTTACCCAATGGTCAACAGGTACCCTTGAATTTGTTGGCTACAGTAGCAATACAGGACGGTCCTTACCAGATACAAAGAGAAGATGCGCAACGTAGGATCACGATCGGGTTTAATGTACGTGGAAGAGATGTTCAATCTATTGTAGAGGAGTTGCAAAATAAAATTGGTCAACAGGTACAATTACCGGCGGGGTATTTTATTACCTATGGCGGACAGTTTGAAAATTTGCAGCAAGCTACCAAAAGATTAACCATTGCTGTTCCAGCGGCATTGCTACTCATTTTTCTGATGTTATTTTTTGCGTTTAAAAAGTTCAAATATTGTTTGCTGATATTTTCTGCTATTCCATTATCTGCTATAGGCGGCGTATTTGCTTTGTGGGTAAGAGATATGCCATTTAGTATTTCAGCAGGTATTGGTTTTATTGCTCTGTTTGGTGTGGCAGTATTAAATGGTATTGTTTTGATTACGGAGATGAATCGCTTAAGAGAAGAAGGTTTACTGGATCTGAAAACAATTATTTTAGAAGCAACTGAAACAAGGCTGCGGCCAGTATTAATGACGGCAGCAGTAGCTTCCTTTGGTTTTCTGCCTATGGCACTCAGTAACGGAGCCGGGGCAGAAGTGCAGAGGCCATTGGCAACCGTGGTAATTGGAGGGTTATTAACGGCTACCTTACTCACATTATTTGTGTTGCCTGTATTATATCTTCTCTTTGAAAAAAGAAAATCTACCAGTTCTATGAAACCATTATTGCTTATTGTTGGCATGTTCACTGGTTCAATATTATATGCACAACCTGTCCAGAAAATGAAGCTGAAAGAAATAATGGAACTCGCCGGAAAGCAGGCGCAAATAATCAAGGTGAACCAATTGCAGGCAAGGTATTACTCAGTTCTGAAGGGTACGGCACGTGAAATACCGAAAACACAGATACTTACCGAACTGGGTAATTACAACAGTTTCAATTTCGACAGCCGTATATCTGTAACCCAAACCCTTCAATCCGGTGCTTTATACCGGAAACAGGAATCGGTATTAAACAGCTACCTCACAACTGCAAACGCAAATGCTGTTGTTCAACAGGCACAACTGAAAAAAATGATTGCTCAATTGTACCTGCAGCTTCAATTCTTTTTTGCCCGGAAAGAAATCTTTGAGCGAACGGATAGTATATACAGCAGTTATCAGAAAATGGCGCAGTTACGTTATGAAAAGGGGGAATCCAACTTGCTGGAAAAAATCAGTATAGATAACCAGGTTATGCAGAACAAACAGTTTCTGCTGATGAATGAATCTGATACAAAATCTGTTCAGTCAGAACTGGCATTGCTGATCCAGGAAGCTGTTATGATTGAGCCTTCCGATAAACTCGTAGCAGAACAACGGTTATATGATACAGCAATGTTGAACCAACATCCTGAACTGAAAATGTATGAAGCGCAAACGGCAAGGGCCAAATCAGAAACTGAACTCGAAAAAAGCAGGCTGAAACCTGAATGGCTTGTTGGTTATAATAACCAGTCGCTCATGGGTTGGATGACTTACAAAGACAGAACAGAACGTTTTTTTAATGCAGGTAACCGTTTCTCATCGCTAACATTAGGTATGTCGATTCCTTTTTTTAATAAATCAAGAAAGGTGAAAATTGAAGCTGCGACCATACAGGAAGAAGTAACCAGGGCAGAAGCAGGAATGGCTGCCATTCATCTGCGTACACGGCTGGTACATTGTCTGCAAAACAGGGAGAAACTGAATGCCAACCTGGCTTATTATAAAAACAGTGCTATTCCTCAATCGAATACCATCATTCAAACAGCAGGACTTCAGTATAAAAACGGACAGATCAATTATATTGAATGGGGAACACTGGTTACTCAGGCATTGGCCATCCAGATACAATATACAGAAGCGCAACGTGAACACCAGTTCAATGAAATTGAGCTGGATTATTTATTGCAAAACAATCAACCATAAAATTATGCGATCATATATTTTATTACCGGCTTTATCAATTCTATTATCATGCGGATCAAAAAAGGAGGATACTGCTAAAGAGGTTGCAGGCACAGCGGTAGAAAAAAATGTAACCTTAACTACGGAACAGCTTAAAAACGGCGGTATTGAAATTGGAACCGCTATAGAAACCATGATGAGCGCATCTATAAAGGTGAACGGAGTAGTAGATGTACCACCTCAAAGTATGGTATCGGTGAGTTTTCCATTGGGAGGTTATTTAAAGAACTCGCATCTGTTACCGGGAATGGGTATAAAGAAAGGCGAAGTAATTGCTACACTGGAAGATCAGAGTTATGTACAGTTACAACAGGATTACCTGGTGGCAAAAGCACGTATGGATTTTTTGAGTGTTGATCTTGAGCGCCAGAAAGAACTAAGCAGTCAGGATGCCGCCAGTAAAAAAGTGTACCAGCAGGCAACAGCAGATTATAAAATGCAACAGGTTTTAATTAAATCGCTGGAAGAAAAATTACGTATTGTGGGAATTGATCCGGATAAGTTAACAGTAAACAATATTTCAAGAACCATCAGTCTCCGGTCGCCCATCAACGGCTTTGTAACAAAAGTGAATGTGAATATTGGTAAATATGTTAACCCTGCCGATGTTTTATTTGAACTGGTTGATCCCGATGATATACATGCTGCACTTACGGTTTTTGAGAAAGATATCATGCTGATTAAAAAAGGAATGAAAGCAGACGTGTCGCTGGCAGATAAACCCGGAAAAAAGTATGAGGTAGATGTTATTCTTGTAACAAGAAATGTAGATGAAAACAGGGGCGGACTGGTACACTGTCATTTTGAGAATGCCAATCATGAATTGTTACCCGGTATGTTTCTGAACGGCAATTTTGAATTGGATAGCAGGAAAGTATTTTCTGTTCCTGAATCTGCAGTGGTGCGATACGAAGGCAAGCAATATGTTTTCATCGCAAAAGACAGCGCTAATTTCGAAATGACAGAAATAGAAACCGGCATTGTACAAAACGGAAGAGTAGAGTTGAAAGACAATGCAACAGTAAACTGGAAAGAGCAGAAGCTTGCTTTGAAAAATGCATATAGCCTATTAGGAAAATTGAAAAATAAAGCCGAAGAAGAATAGCTTACTAAACTCCCCTGCATATACTCCCTGTCCTCTCGTTCTCTGTGGTGAACATTCGAGTAAATTCACCGCAGAGAAAGGAGTTGGCAGTGTTTACGCAGGGTATTATTTGGAACGCATATTCAGTCGGTTGCTGAGAGCAATAAAAGTGGCGAAAAGTATAAAAAAAAGTGTAGCCACAACCAAGCAGTTCAGAATAACACTCGTATATCCTAATATGTTTACATCAACAAATGGATAAGGATAACTGTGTACAATAGTTCCCCTGATCAGGGTATAAACGAGATAAAAAAATGGATATAACATCCAATAGATAGTGACCCTGAGCGAAAGTTTTTCTTTCTCTGTTTTAAATAACCAGTAAAGTAAAAAGTATAACGGGGTAACGGTATGTAGTAGTTCATTTCCAACCCTAGCCCATCCTGTAAAGGTCCAGATCTGCCTGAGACTAATATTGTAAATAATGCCTACTACTAAAATATATACTGCAACGGCTGTAGCGCTACTATGTTTCCTGAAAAAATGAGAAAGGTTTGAAGAAGGTGCAAATAAAATGGTACTGAAATATACAGCCACCAGTAAATTGGTGAGTATGGTGAAATAGCTAAAGAACTTAATCAGCGAATTAAGAACAGATAGCTGACGGGTCTGAAGCATGTCAAACAACTGAATACCAATACCTGTCCAAGCAAACAGACAGCCAACTAGTGATATCCACAAAATCTGAGGCTTTGGTTTTTCCTGCATATGATAAATATACAGTTTTGTAATAATTAAACTCCTCTGCGTAATCTTCCTGTCCTCATGTTCTCTTCGGTGAATATCCTAACCATTAATCTGCCAGCGCAAAGTTTAGTGTGAAACAGCTTTTAATCCAACTATCGAAGCAATAAGCGTGGTAATGAAGAACAGCCGCCAGAAATCCGCTGGTTCTTTAAAGAAAATAATGCCTATAATAACTGTACCTACTGCACCTATACCTGTCCAGACTGCATAAGCTGTGCCAATAGGTAATTCCTGTGTTGCTTTAATCAGCAATAACATGCTGATAGTTAAACAAACTACAAAGCCTGTATACCACCAGATAACATTGGTGCCAGTAGAAAGCCTTGCTTTACCAAGACAAGCCGCAAAACCAACTTCAAATAAACCTGCAATGATGAGTAGTATCCAGTTCATAGCTGTGGTAATGTTTTATTGTGTGATATAGGCGGATAGCTGTTCTTCCGCACCATAAAACGAAGCTAATTTTCTGATAACAGATTCTACAACAGCGTCCGGACAGCTTGCACCACTGGTCATGAGTATGCGAACAGGGTTTTGGTCGGGCAGGTAATGATTGATGCCCGACTGTTCTTTTGTCCGCCAGTTACGGTTCAGAATTTCTGTTTTGCTGATGAGTTTATCTGCTGCGTCTATAAAATAAGTAGGTAGTTTTTCTTCACATAGTTCAACGAGGTGTGATGAATTGCTACTATTATATCCTCCAATTACAATGGCGAGGTCGGCTTGGGTACTGGCCAACATACCGGTAACAGCAGTCTGGTTATCGTTGGTGGCATAACAAAGGGTATCTCTTGTATCGGCAAAACGATTGGCAATGGTTTCTGCGGTCAGGTTGAAGTGACGAATAAAAACAGCTTTCAGATAATCAGAAATAGCCTGTGTATCAGTAGCCAGTTGTGTAGTCTGGTTAACCACACCAATTCGTTGCAGGTCTTTTGAAATATCGAAGCCTTCAGAATAACGTCCTTTGAATTCAGTATAAAAATCCTCTGCTATTTTTTCGCCGGTAATATATTTAGCCAGTTCAATGGTTTCTGCCATATCATTTACCACAACAGTAGGAGTATGGTAAGAAGCATGTGAAAAAGTGGCCCTGGTTTCTTCGTGTTGAGGTTTTCCATGAACTACAATGCTGTATCCTTTTTTAGCGATCTGCTCACTTCTGTTCCATACTTTTTCTACGAAGGGACAGGTAGTGTTATATTTTTCTGTGGGTATACCTTTTTCAGTAAGAATTGATTCGATTTCGAGGGTAGTGCCGAATGCAGGAATAATCACCACATCTTCTGCTGTTAGAGAATCGAAAGGAATCAATTGTTTGCCTTTGGTATCCTGTAAAAAATATACACCTTTAGCCAGAAGATCGGCATTAACCTGAGGATTATGTATCATCTCACTCAACAGGAAAATACGTTTACCCGGATTTTCTTCAATGGTACGAAATGCAATTTCAATCGCATTTTCAACCCCATAACAAAAGCCAAAATGACGGGCAAGATATATATGCAGCGGACCCAGATCGAGTAAGGTAGGCGAAAAATCTTTTTTGAGTTTATCCTGCTCTTTCCTGCTCTGCTTGATGCTCCCGATCAGCGGACTTCTATAACCAACAGGCACATTAAACTGCTTCATACAGCAAAGATAAGGGATAGCCAATGGCTGATGGTTTTATAGCCCATGGTTTTCTAATACGATTGGTTAAAAATACCTCATTCACCCTTTACCATCTGCTATTCACCATCAACTATCTGCTATTGACTATTTCTCCCTATCTTCCCAAAACCAAACTAACTGTTGCGCATGTCGAACCATATGTTTCTGCAGGCTTGCCTTATCGTAAGCGGTGGTGTAGTAGTAGGAGCTGCACCCAAAGAAAAAACCATTTTTACTACTATCGCCCGTCAGCGTGATTCACAACAAAAAAGCTGGAAGTCTCTGTTTGATGGTAAGTCACTAACTGGCTGGAGAACCTATCAAAATAAAACAGCGGATTCCTGGTCTGTAAAAGACGGGGTACTGTATTGTAATGGCAACACAAAGAGCAATACACAACATGCCGATTTAATTACTGAAGAACAATTTGAAAATTTCGAGTTGTCTATCGAATGGAAAATAGCTGCAGGGGCCAACAGTGGAATTGTGTACCTCGTATCTGAAGAATTTCCTGCCACTTACCACAGTGGACCAGAGTACCAGTTGATAGATGATAACGGTTACCCGACCAAACTGGAAGACTGGCAGAAGACAGGTGCCAATTATGCCATGAATACACCTGCTGAAGATGCTACCAAACCGGCTGGCGAATGGAACCATACCCGTATAATCGTTGATCATGGAAAAGTAGAACACTGGCTGAACGGGAAAAAAATTGTAGCATACACTTTATGGGATGAAGGCTGGAAAAAGAACAAAGACAGCGGCAAATGGAAAGATGTACCCGCTTATGGCAGCGTAAAGTCTGGTCATATTGCATTGCAGGATCATGGCGGCGAAGCCTGGTTCAGAGAAATCAGGATAAGACAAAAATGATTGCTACAGTATAAACTTTACCAGTATACGTTGGTATTCTTTAATTTTTTTTGCTGATACTTATTTTGATGGAACAACCATTTCCCGGAGAACTGGTAATAGTGGCTTTGCCATTAAAAATTTCGGCGCGATGAATGATATTGGAAATGCCAATGCCATTTCGTTGAGCAGAACTATCAAACCCAACACCATTGTCTTCCAGAATTACATGAAGATAATCTTCATCACATTCAATGGTAATAATAACCTGTGTAGCCTGGGCATATTTTACCACATTGTTTAATCCTTCCTGTATTATTCTGTAGAGGTTCAGTTTAAGATCATCATCTTCTATGGCATCAGCGGAAAAGAGTAATTCGGTTTTGAGGCTTGTTGTGTTTTCAATTTGTTTCAACAGAAGTTGAATCTGTTCCTCCAGGTTAATGTCTTTTAAAGGAGTAACACATTTACTGCTCAGCAACCTGATTTCTCCAATTGCTGTATGAAGCATGCCAAGTGCATCCGAAACAATATCGGGGTTCATGGTGGAGGCTTTTTTGAGCGAAAGCATACAGGCCGCAAGCATCTGGTTAATATTGTCATGAAGTTCTAATCCAAGTCTGTTTCTTTCGTCTTCCTGAACCCGGAGAATGGCTTTAGTCATATTGTTTTGTGCAGTAAGTTTTTCTTCCATCATTCGCCGCTCAATTTTTTGTAAAGCAGCCTGCGACCTTTTTTGTTCACTGATATCTTTTATAAAGATGGAAAGACCGTCTTCTGATGGATAAATATGATTTTCCTGCCATAGATCTAAAGGTTCATAATAGTCAATGCTGCTGATGTATCGTTGTTCCTGCATGGCAGTCATAAAACTATGGTAAGTAGGAGAATCAATCACATCCGGGAATATTTCCCACACATTTTTTCCGATGATATCCAGTGGGTTCTTTTTAATTAATTCACCCGCCTGACGGTTTAGAAAGGTATAGCAAAAGTTTTTATCTAAGGAAATAAAAGCATCAGTAACACGCTCCACTAGCATGCGGTATTTTTCTTCGTTTTCGCGGAGCTTATCCAAGGCGGTAGCTTTTTCTCTTTCTTCCTTTCTTTTTTGAATAGCAGTTTCTATGGCAAGTGGCAAACGTGTTAACCGGTCTTTCAAAATATAATCATCGCCGCCTGAACGTATCAGTTCTGTAGCAAATTCTTCTGATACAGTTCCCGATACCATAATAAATGGAATATGTGGCCAGGTATTACGGCTGATACTTAAAGCTTCACGGGCATTGATATCGGGCAATGAATTATCAGAAAGAATAACATTTGGCTGAAAAAGTTGTAATGCCTGATCGAATTCAGTTCTGTCAGACGCAACAAAATATTGCGCCTGCCATCCCTGTTTTTTGAGCAGGTATTGTATCAGTTCCACATCATACGGACTGTCTTCAAGCATTAGTATTTTAAGATCTTCCATTTCTTTTCTTGTTCAGTTAATGATTGCTCTGATTAAGGCTGGTCCAGTAATGACAGAGTTCATCAATTACTTGTGTAAATGCCTCATACTTCACAGGTTTTACAATAAAGCTATTGGCACCAATATTGTAACAGGCACGCACATCTACAGGTTCAACAGACGATGTAAGAATAACAACTGGTATAGAACGTGTAGCAATATTCGATTTTAGCGATTTGAGCACTTCAATACCGTCAACCCTTGGCATTTTTAAATCGAGTAGTATCAGTTCTGCTGTTTGCTGGTCTGTTTCAAAATAATCCAATGCTTCCTGTCCATCTTTTAAATGAAGAATATTGCCGGCCATTGGGTGTTTTTTTAGTGAGCGGATGGTTAATTCTGCGTCCATCAGATTGTCGTCAATCAATAAAATGTTTACAGGGTAATTCATGGCTTATTTATGTGGTATGGTAAAATAAAAACTGGCGCCTTCTCCTTTTGTTGATGATGCCCAAACGCGGCCACCATGTCTGCTCACAATTCTTTCTACAATGGCAAGTCCTACGCCTGTTCCTTCAAACTGATCATCGCTGTGCAGGCGTTGAAAAACTTTAAAAAGCTTATCTGCATGTTTTTCATCAAACCCTACACCATTATCATGAATGCTGAATTGTGTATGATCTTCCTCTATTGTATAACGTACTAAAATTTTGGGTGCCGGATTATTGCGGGAATATTTTGCAGCATTAGAAAGCAGGTTTACCCATACCTGACGTAACATGTTTTGGTCGGCAGCAATATCCGGGAGCGAGTCAATTTCCCAGTCTATATTATCCTTACCATGGTGTTGTTCTATGGAACGTATTACATCCTGTACCAGGTGCGATGTATGTACTGTGTTTTTTTCCAGTTCTTTTTTATTCAGATGAGCAAAAGCAAGCAAATCATCAATCAACTGCCCCATTTTTTCTGTGTTGCTTTTGATGATATGTGTTATTCGTCTGGCTTCATCATCCAGTTGATTACTGTATTCCATTTCAAGAATATTGGTAAACCCGGTAACAGCCCTAAGAGGTGCGCGTAAATCATGTGAAATGGAATAACTGAAGGCTTCCAGTTCCTCATTCTTTTGCCGAAGCTCATCTTCCAGTTTTTTTCTTTCTGAAAAATCGCGGCAAACAGTTACATAACCTTCTACTTCACCATTCCTGTTTTTGGTAATGGCTGTAGAGGTGGAAAGGTAAATTAGCTTACCATTTTTTTTCAGGAAAGCTATTTCCCCTTGCCATAATCCGTGGGTTTCCAGGTGTTGCTGAATATTGCTTTGTTCTTCCTCTGTCAGTTGCGGTCTTGTAATGTTAGCAACAGGAAGTCCAATCGCTTCCTCCGAACTGCATCCGAACAGTATTTCGGCAGCTTTATTCCAGCTTTTAAGTACCAGGTTTTTATCAAGCGAGAAAATAACTTCACTGGTATTTTCAATAAGTCTTGCCAGATAGTGTACTTTTTCTTCTATCTTTTTTCTTTCCGTAATATTTCGGATAGCTGCCGATACCCATTGCTGACCATCTGTTTTTATAGGGGAGAGACTTATTTCAACTGGTATTTCAGAACCATCTTTATGTTTGGCATACAATTGAAGTCCTTCACCCATGGGTCGGGCATGAGGTTTTTGCATAAATTGCTCTCTGTGTAATTGGTGTCTGGTTTTAAAGCTATCAGGCATCAGCGTTTCTACAGGTTGAAAAATCAGTTCCTCACGTGTATAACCAAATATTTTCTCTGTTTGCAGATTAACCAGTTGTATCAGTCCTTTTTCATTCGCAATAATCATGGCATCGGGAGCTGTTTCCAACAAGGCTTTAAATTTTGATTCTGATTTAATCCGAATCCGGTTACTGTAGCGGATAACAAAGAACAAACCCGTTATCAATACAAAAACAGATAAAACCAGTAATAAAGTAATTTGTTTGGAAGAAATAATACCAGCTTCGTTTTCTGTTTCTCTGAGTATAAGCAGTTTGTTTTCTTCTTCTTGAAATCGGGTAAGTAATTCCATCATATCACCGATATTCCGGTAAGGAGTAGGGTGTGCAGAAACTATATTGTTGAGATTAAGGGCATATAAACTGTCAATCCTCGATTTCTGTAAAACATTGTCGGAGGTAAGTAATTGTGTTTTTTTAAGGTGTGTCTGAATTTCGAGTAAGAGTGAGCCAGAGTTTGTATCAGTGCTGGTATTTGTTTCTTTTGAACCTCCTAATTTGTTTAATAGCCATTCTACTTTGTTCGCATGCATCATTACTTCACTGGTATGTCTGATCCATCGGGAATTTTTAACTCGGGTATTACTGAAATAAAATAAGGCACCTGTAATAACTATCAGCAATAGCAAAGCGGCAATAAATGTGGTATTCAGTTTTCGCTGAAAACCAATTTCTGCGTGTAATGTTGGTTGTGCAAGCCAGATGGCAACTGATAAACAAATAAATGCAATAGCCAGATGGATGGCCATACGTATATAAGCCGGAACATCGCTTATAAAATTAAAGCCAATAACCATTAGCAATGCAATAATGGTAATGGTAGACAGCATATAAAACTGATACAATGCAAATGCCGGACGATGTAGGCATAATAAGCAAGAACCAAGTAGTGCAAAGATCAAAGAAGCCAGTAAAGACATCCTTCCCGGAAAATTATGCTCAGTTAAGTGGTGTGAATCTTTAAAGAAGTATTCATCTATGCCTGCATTAAATCCGAAAATATATTCTGAAAGTGTAACCAGACCAAGTAAAAAAACCAATGCAGAAAGTACCTGAGCAAACAGCATCCAGTTTTTATTGTCAAACTTTTGCCTGAATATGATTAATGCTGTACAGGCAAATACTAAGCCTGCTGCGGCATTATATTTCATATGTATTTGCCCATTAAAAAGCATAAGCAAAAATTTATTATGCGTATGCCAGCCAATAATACATGCAAATGCAATTAGCAAAGTAGTTCCTACGCAAAGCCAGAAATAGGTAGACAATGAATTTTTCATTCAACTAGATATGTATTTAGTTGTTTTCTCTACTCAGGTTAAGAAACAATAAACAGGCAGACCCATTTTTCAACAGACTCTTTGGGGGAAATCATTCTGTAGAGCTTTAATATATAAAAAATAATTAAATTTTAAACATTTTTTGCCTCATTTTATCCATACAACCACAAGTTGACCCCAAAAAAGTACCACTTGCCTGATTTTCAATGATTTTGCCTCAGCCTTTCACTTTTCACTTTTCACCTCTCACGTCTCACCTCTCACGTTTCCCTATCTTCGCCGCATGCATTACGTGTCTGTAGAAGGATTAACCAAGAGTTATGGTATCAATCCGTTATTTAATAATATTTCCTTTCATATTAATGAGGGCGATAAAATAGCCCTGATCGCCAGAAATGGGGTGGGAAAATCTACTTTATTGCGCATTCTTGCCGCACAGGAAACGGCAGATGAGGGTAAAGCCTGGGTAAATAAGGAAGTAACGGTTGCTTTATTTGAGCAGGAGCCGGAGTTTGATGAATCAAAAACGGTACTGGAGAATATATTTCATCTGGAGCATCCCATCATCAATGCTATACGAGCTTACGAAGCAGCAACAGAGCTGGAAGATGGGCTGCTGATAGGAGAAACCATTACCCTGATGGATGAACTCGGTGCCTGGGACTTTGAAGCCAAAGTAAAACAGATATTGAGTAAGCTGAATATACACCACCTGCAGAATCCGGTGAAAAGCCTGAGTGGTGGACAGCGTAAACGTGTGGCATTGGCCAAAACATTGATCGATATTGGATTTGAGCATAAACATACACTGCTCATGATGGATGAACCTACCAACCACCTCGATGTTGAGATGATTGAGTGGCTCGAACATTACCTGAACGGAGAAAATATTACCCTCTTACTCGTAACCCACGACCGCTATTTTTTAGATGCAGTATGTAATGAAATATGGGAACTCGAAAGAGAGAACATGTATGTGTACAAGGGCAATTACGAAAACTATATGGAGAAAAAAGCGGCCCGTATAGAAAGTGAACAGGCCAGCATCGACAAAGCCCGCAACCAGTACCGTAAAGAACTGGAATGGATGCGTAAACAACCCAAAGCACGTACCACCAAAAGCAAAAGCCGTCAGGATAATTTTTATGAAGTAGAAGCCAGGGCAAAGCAAAAAATTGAAGATGCCAAACTGCAACTGGAAGTTAAAATGAGCCGGCTGGGTGGTAAAGTGGTGGAGATGAAAAAAGTGTATAAATCTTATGGTCAACTGCCCATTCTGAAAGGCTTTGACTATACGTTTAATAAAGGTGAAAGGGTTGGGGTGATTGGAAAAAATGGGGTAGGTAAGTCAACTTTCCTGAACATGATTCAATTGCTGGAACCTGCTGACAGTGGCAAAATTAATATTGGCGACACTGTTATTTTTGGCAATTTCTCGCAACAGGGTCTACAGATTAAAGAAGACCTGCGTGTAATTGAATACGTAAAAAGTTATGCAGAAAGTTTTCCTTTGGCAAAGGGAGGCAGTTTAAGTGCGGCTCAGTTTTTAGAATTATTCCTGTTTCCGCCCGATAAGCAATACACTTATTTATCATCGTTAAGTGGTGGTGAGAAAAAGCGTTTGCAATTGCTCACCATTTTGTTTCGCAATCCTAATTTCCTGATTCTGGATGAGCCAACCAATGATCTTGATTTACCTACACTGGCTGTATTAGAAAATTTCCTGAGCGATTACCAGGGCTGTGTGATGATTGTATCGCACGACCGTTATTTTATGGATCGTCTGGTAGATCATCTCTTTGTTTTTGAAGGTGATGGTGAAGTAAGAGATTTTCCGGGTAACTACACGCAATACCGTATCTGGCAGAAAGAGCAGGAACAATTAACGGCTGATGCACCTGCACAACCGAAACTACAAAATGAACCGGCTGCAGCAGTAGTGGAAACAGTGGCTAAAAAGAAAATGAGTTTTAAAGAAAAGCGTGAATTTGAACTACTGGAAAAAGAAATACCTGCGCTTGAAAAAGAAAAGGAACAGATCGCTGAAAAAATGAGTGTGGGTACGCTTTCTTTTGATGATATTTCAAAACTCAGCGACCGCATGACAGCCATCACCCATCAACTCGAAGAGAAAGAATTACGGTGGTTAGAACTCAGTGAAATGCAATAAAGTTTAGCGCAGTTTCTTTTGTAACAGGATCATATGCTTACACTGTATTCCATTTTCATAAATGGGTTCAGGGTAATGATCGATGAAGAAATTTTCTTTGGTAGCAAATACTTCGAAACCCAATTTCTTGTACAGGTATAATTGTCCGGTACTGGTATCGCCTGTTCCGATGATGATATGGCTGTACCCTTTTTCGCATGCTATTGAAATGCTATGCTGAAGCAAATAGGTACCGAGTCCCTTACCTTGTAATGCTTCAGCTACAGCCAGATTTTTAATTTCTGCTGTATCCTGATCCATTTCCTGCAATGCATATACAGCAACCACCTGCTCATCTGATTTTGCAGTATAAACAAAGGAGGAATGAATATAACCGTCGATCATTGCTTTTGAAGGATCGGCCAGCAGCAATAATTCATAAGGCAGCGGTTCTTCTTTCTGCAACTCCTGTATCTGTATCGTTTCATGCCAGTTCATGCAGATTAGATGGAGAGATGAAATGGCTTGCTTTCACTCTCTTTGCCATTGATGATGACAGATAACTGGTGTTTTCCTTCGTAGAAAACCCTTGTGGTAATCGGTTTAAAACTTTGTCTTCTGTTTACCTGTACTTTCTCACCAGACTTCAACGCTCTTTCACTGATCTTGAATACTTTTTTCGACAGCGTACCATTGTTTTTCAGGTAATGTACAGCATATTCTAAACGTAGTGTTTGTGTTTTGCTGCTGGTATTCTCCACCAGAAACTCAAAATGCAGATAGTTGCCCATGGCAACTGATGGAGTGGTAATCTTAAACCTGCTGAGTGTAAAATGATCGGCACTGAGTTTATACATAGATAAAGCAGTGGCATCACCCGCTTTTAATAAAGTTCTTAATCCATGTTTAATGATGGCATCGGTTTCTGGCCCCAGCCCCTTCCATTGTTTTGCCAGTTGCAGTACAATTGCCGGATTGTCTTTGGCAATATCGTTCAGGTTATTGGCAACGCTTCTTCTTACTATTTCACAACTATCCTGTTTGAGATTGTCGAGAATAGGTATGATGGGTGAGGGATCTTTTTTCAGACTCGGTATAGCCATGGCCCAGGGAAGCCGGGGTCTGCAGCCTTCTGTAGCCAGTCTGCGCACCTGTCTGCTTTTATGCTTTGACCATTTCAGCATTTGCGGAATCATCTTAGCCTCATACCTCAGCATAAATGGGCGAATGGCAAATTCACAGGTGATGAACTGGGTTACTTTTTCCATGGTGGTTACAGAGCTGTTGTAATCATCCAATCCGTATAAATAAATATACTCTGGAATAAAGAGGTACTCAATGCTACTGGCAACAGGACCATGTTTTTTGATTTGTTCTACCAATTCGCATAATAAAGGAGCAGCAGTTTTATAATCCTGCGGAAAAAATTGATGTAACACATGAGCCGTATGCGCCATTCTTTCTTTCAATTCATAATCTGCAAATGCCGGTGTAAAAATCTGCTGGAGAAATTTCTTTTTGTCTACAGATGGAACTGTCTTTTTTAAAGTGGCAGAAAACTGATCATAAAAAGCAGGTGAATATAGATCTTTCAAAAGTGAGCTCATGTATAGCTGGTTTTAAGCAAGTTCCTGAATCTTTGTTTGTGGCATAACCAATTTCCATAAATGGTTAATGAAGAAAAACGGGATGATCCGCATTGGTTTTTTCAGGGATAAAGGTTTGTGCAACTTCAAGTAATTTATGTACTGCTGCTTTACCGGTCGTGCCGAGGTTGAGTGAGAAATCATTTACATACAGATCAATATGTTGTCGCATAACCTGTTCGCTCATTTCCTGGGCATGTTGTTGTACATAGGCTGAAACATGTGGATAGTGTGCAAATGCATATGCCACACTTTTTTGAATCAGTTGATCAACCTGAATGGCAACAGTATCAATTAAACGATTATGCGCTACAATACCACCCAGTGGAATGGGTAGGCCTGTTTGCTCTTCCCAGTAATTACCGAGGTCGATGAGTTTGTGCAATCCTTTTTGCTGGTAGGTAAAACGGTTTTCATGAATAATCACACCTGCATCAACGGCACCGGATAATACCAGGTCTTCTATTTCATGAAACACATGAAAACTTTTCTGCTGCGCATTAGGGTAAGCCAATGAAAAAAGCAGGTGAGCAGTAGTATTCTTACCTGGTATCGCGATCCTGAGTTTATTGATATCGTTTAAACTGATAGCCGGGTTTTTTGTAATCAGCAATGGTCCTACACCATTACCCAATGCACCACCACTATTCAATAGTTTATACTCATTCAATACCAGCGGTAACACCCCATAACTAATTTTAGACAGATCCAGTTTACCCTCTAAGGCCCACTGGTTAAGTGTTTGAACATCTTCCAATACTACATCAAAAGAAAGCCCCTCCGTATCAATCTTATGATTCACCAATGCATCAAAAATAAAAGTATCATTTGGGCAGGGAGAAAAACCAAGGGAAATTGTCATTTTAATTTGAAAATTTGAAAATTTGAGAATTTGAAAATTTGGAGATGAGAAGAGAATCCTGCTTTCCTCTCACCTTTCACCTCTCACCTTTCACTTTTCACGTCTCACGTCTCACGTCTCACGTCTCACGTCTCACGCAATCTTATACAACCTATCAAGATACTTAATCAAAGTATCATTCAATACTTCCAACGCTTCTTTCATTTTCCAGTTGGCTTTATTGCGTTCGCCGATATAGTTGGAGATGGCTCGCATTTGTATAAAGGGAATATTGGCTTCACGGCATACATAATGTAATGAGGCACCTTCCATACTTTCAAGATCGGGGTTGTATTTTTTTGTGAGTTGTTCTATTCGTTTTGGATTCGTAGTGATTTCATTTACGGTAATCGAACTTAACTCAGATAGTTTCAACAGGTTGTAAGTGGATAACCATGGATTGGGCAGTTTTCTTTTTTCAAAAGGGTGGTAACTGCTTTTTTCCAGTTTGAGATCAAAGATATCTTTCCATTTACCATCTTCTTCCACACCCATATCGCCCAGTATTTCTTCTTTAACCAATACCACTTTTGCCAGGGGTATTTTGGTATTGAAAGTACCGGCAATACCCATTTGGATGATCAGGTCTGGTTTTTCTTCGCTGGCAAGTCTTGTTAACGAAACGGCACTGGCTAGCATACCCACACCCGACTGATGAAAACGCACTTTTAAACGCTGACTTTCACCTGTATAAAGGGTATTAATTTTAAGAAAACCGGGCATCCATTCGCCAACGGTAGCAGCGGTAATGATAACACGCATTTGGCCTGTTTATGTGAGTAATAAATAGTAAAAGTACAGCTTATTTATCCCTCCGAGTAACCTCTCCGCCCTCCCTTCTCAGCGGTGAACCTACCAGTTGGATATAGTGTTCAGGGATAAATACCCCTTTAAAACCCACAACTTTCTTAACTTTGCGCAAATTTTTGTGTTTGCATGGTGTATTTAACGAGGCAGGAGCATTTTAATGCTGCCCATAAACTATATAATCCCCGCTGGAGTAAAGAGCAGAATGAAGCAGTTTTCGGGGTTTGTGCCAATGAAAACTGGCATGGGCATAATTATGACCTTTATGTTACCATTAAAGGAACTCCCGACCCCGATACCGGCTTTTTGTACGATGTTAAAAAGCTGAGCAAGCTGATTAAGGAGCATGTAATAGACAAACTGGATCATAAAAACC
The DNA here is from genome assembly GCA_943372605.1 of Chitinophaga pinensis. Classification (GTDB taxonomy): domain Bacteria; phylum Bacteroidota; class Bacteroidia; order Chitinophagales; family Chitinophagaceae; genus Sediminibacterium; species Sediminibacterium pinensis_H. The sequence goes on from CALRZI010000001.1 coordinate 430,051, forward strand.
TGAACCTGGATGTAGATTTTATGAAAGACCAGCTCTGCAGCACCGAAAACCTCGCTATCGCCATCTGGCAGCAATTACAGCCACACTTACCACAACAGGTTGAATTACATTGCATTAAGCTGTATGAGACGCCCAGGATTTATGTTGAGTACTTTGGGTAGATAGTCTATGGTCTATAGTCCATAGAAAAAACTCCTTGCTATCGACCATCGACTATGGACTACCTCATCGTTTAATATTTCTACCTGGTTGTTTAAACAAAATAACATCCCCCCTGTTATTAGTATCGTATATACCTTTGTGATCAGGATGTCATAGATACCTGAATAAGAAAGGATATATACAAATCTATCGTCTATGGACTATCAACCATGGACTATGGACGAAGATCAGACATTCAAGCTCCGTTATTAATGAACAGGCTCACGAACTGCCAGGCCACTTGATCAGCACACTTCTGAAACAGTGCCAGGCCATTAGTAACTGAATCACTTGATTTTTTTTGATGATGAACACCTGCAATTCTGTCGCTGAAGTGTGCGACGCAACGGAAGTTGATCAGGGAACTGTTGTCGGAACAAAAACCTTTGCCGCAACAATTTAAAAATGGAGAAAGTAGCAGTTTTTAGGAAAGAACATTTTAATGCGGCACATCGTTTGCACAATGCTGCCTGGTCGGATGAGATGAACAGGAAAGTGTTTGGTCTTTGTAATAACCCGAATTACCATGGGCATAATTATGAACTGGAAGTAAAACTGAGTGGTGTACCGGATAAGGAAACAGGATATGTGTTTGATATGAAATTGTTGAGCGACATTATTCAGGAAGAAGTAATAAAAAGATTTGATCATAAAAATTTAAACCTTGATACAGTTGAGTTTGCAACACTCAATCCTACGGCTGAAAATATTGCTGTAGTTATTTATAACCTGTTGCGGGTAAGACTGGATGCGTCATTAGACTTAAAAATAAGATTGTATGAAACAGAACGAAACTTTGTTGAATATCCGGCTTAACGGAGAACAGATAGAGCTGAGCGATTTGCATATTGATGATATGGGCGATGACCATATCAGTACCTCTGTAGATACACCCATGCGTGAAGATGCGTTTGTAAAAACGGACGATGAAAAAGTGGTAGAGATTGAAGCACATTTCCGTTCCATCATGGAAATACTCGGCCTTGATCTGTCTGACGACAGTTTAAAAGGTACTCCACGTCGTGTGGCGAAAATGTATGTGAAAGAAATATTCCAGGGACTGAATCCTGCGAATAAACCAGTGATGGCTTTGTTTGAGAACAAATACAAGTACAATGAAATGCTGGTGGAGAAGAATATTTCTTTCTACAGTAACTGCGAACATCATTTTGTACCCATTATCGGTAAAGCGCATGTGGCATATATCAGTAATGGCAAAGTAGTAGGTTTGAGTAAATTAAACAGGCTGGTAGAACATTTTGCCAAACGTCCGCAGGTACAGGAAAGGCTTACCATGCAGATTGGTAAAGAATTGCAGAAAGACCTCGGAACAGATGATGTTGCGATTGTAATTGATGCCAAACATCTTTGTGTAGCAAGCAGAGGTGTGGAAGATGATACTTCTTCTACAATCACAGCATTCTATGGTGGTAAGTTCAAGGAAGAGAAAGTGAAAGAGGAATTTTTAAAATACCTGGAATTAAAAACAGAATTTTAAATCAGTATAAATGATTATTTGAAAGCAGCTTCGGCTGCTTTTTTTATGCTAAATACTCAAAACAGGGTATGCTATAATCAGGATAAATGGATAATTTTATCGTGAATAATATCCTGATGAAAAGAACTACTTTTTCTATCCTCGTTTTATTTCTCTTTTTCCTTTCGCCATTGCTTTCGCTGTCACAAACTGCCGCAGATTATAATAAAAAGGCCAAAGAGAGTTATGATAAAAAAGATTATGCGGGTGTAATCAATAACGCAACCCTGGCTATTAATATAACGCCAAGTGGAGAGGCTTACTGGTGGCGTGGGTTGGGTAATTTTTACACAAAAAATTATGTGGTAGCTGCCAGTGATTATACAAGAGCAATTACTTTCTATACTTCTACTAATAAATCATCATTAGCGAGCCTGTATGTGCTGAGAGCAGACTGTTATTTTGAATTGGAAGACTATGATGCTGCTTTAATCGATTATAATGATGCATTAACCAAATATGAGTATAGTACCAACAAATCTAAAGTATATAAAAATATGGCCCTTGCTCTTGACAGGGAGGGTTATCAGGCAGATGCAGTGGAGTATTACTCAAAAGCCATTGAAAATACAACGAGCAGCACAGAACTCGCTGATCTTTATTTGTACCGTGGTGAAGCTAAAATGGAGGTTGAAAAATATACTACAAAGGATATTATAGCTGATTTTACTGCTGGTATTACTAAAGACAATCAAAATCCTTTATTATATTTCAAAAGAGGTATTGCACGGTATCAGGATAAACTATATACAGAGTCGCTGCCTGATTTTTTAGAAACCATCAGACTGGATCTCAAAAAAACAAACCCTGATTCATCGGTACTAAGAAGACTGGCTCAATGTTATGGCATATGTGGAGGGATTAAAAATTTCCAGGGAAAATCTGAAGAAGCCAGAGCTGATTATATGACTGCCCTTAAATATGATACCCGGAACGGTTATATTTATTGGGATCTGGCAAATATGTTCAAGAAAACGACCAGTTATACAGATGTGGTAGATTACTACAAAAAGGGATTAACCTATTTAACCAATACGGATGATCATATCAATTGTTATTTTGATTACTACCTCTACGAACGTATTAAATTGAGGTATGGCCCGGCTAATCAGATACTGAATGATGCGATAAAAACTCATTCCTCTGCAAAAGCATTTTATTGGGCACGGGCATACGTAAATAAGTTAAGAAAAGAATACACAAGCTCAATTGCAGATTATGATAAAGCCATAACGATGTACAAAAAAGATACATTGTCGTTGGTGGATATTTATCTTGAACGATCCAATGTGCTGATTAAACAAAATAATACCAGCGATGCACTAAAAGATATACAGCGTGCTGTGGCACTTAAACCCGGGTTTACAAGTTATTATGCACTGGGTCGTTTTTTTAAAACAATCATGAAACAAGATGAGTTGGGTGATGGGAATCTTCAGAAAGCGATGCAAATGAGTTTGTCTGAAACCAAAACAAAAGATACCACCGCAGACTACGCATATGCTGCTGCTATGATGGGAGATAAAGCAACTACGGAACGGCTGGTATCTAAACTAATTATTGAGGCAAGTGCAAAAGAGGGTAGACTGGCTACGGCATTTCACAATGCTGCCTGTATGTACACTATGTTGGGCAACTACACTAAAGCCCTTGACTATTTAGATCAATCACTTGCAGCAGGATATACCGATTTTGATCACCTGGTATTTGATGCTGATCTTGAAGCATTAATGAGCTTGCCAGCTTATAAAGCCATACTCACCAAATACAAGGTACCTGTACCAATATTATAGGATTGCTGAAAATAAATTTGGGATATCGGCAGGATTAGGTTTTTTTGCGGTTACTAAAACCTCAATAATGAATAAGCATGCCTATATATTCCCCGGTCAGGGGTCGCAGTTCAGTGGAATGGGTAAGAATCTTTACGATAACAATGCTTCTGCCAAGAAACTGTTTGAAAACGCTAATGAAATTCTGGGTTTCCGTATCAGTGACATCATGTTCGGTGGTACTGATGAAGAGCTGAAGCAAACCAGTGTAACGCAACCTGCGGTTTTTCTACATTCAGTAGTAGCTTACAGAACCATTGAAGGAGCTAACCCTCATATGGTAGCCGGTCATTCACTGGGCGAATTTTCTGCGCTCGTAGCTAATAACACATTAAGTTTTGAAGATGCATTACAACTGGTAAGCATTCGTGCAAAAGCGATGCAGAAAGCCTGTGAACTGGTTCCATCAACCATGGCGGCAGTGTTGGCTTTAGACGATGCCAAAGTGGAAGAAATATGTGCCGCTGTTCAGGCAGAAACAGGAGAAGTAGTAGTAGCTGCTAATTATAATTGTCCGGGTCAATTGGTAATCAGTGGCTCTGTAAAAGGAATTGAAATTGCCTGCGAACGAATGAAAGCTGCAGGTGCTAAAAGAGCCCTGGTATTACCAGTTGGAGGCGCTTTTCACAGTCCGTTAATGGCACCTGCACGCGAAGAACTGGCGGCGGCCATAGAAGCAACCAGTTTTCATCAACCCTCTTGCCCTGTTTATCAGAATGTAGTAGCTGCTGCTGTTACAGAACCCGATATGATTAAACAAAACCTCATTAATCAGCTAACCGGCGCCGTAAGATGGACACAAAGTGTACAGGCAATGGTAGCCGACGGCGCCACCAACTTCACAGAAGCAGGTCCGGGTAAAGTATTACAGGGATTGGTGCAGAAAATTTTTAAAGAAGCGGTGGTGGAAGGAGTGAGTTAATTTGAAAATTTGAAAATGTGTGGAGGATAGATAAAGGTGAAAGGTGAAACGGGGTATCATCCTCTTTCACTTTTCACCTTTATCTTTTCACTTCTCTCCAACGCCATATGTTTACCTAGAAGTCAATGCTCCCGTTCACCCATTCCGGATCAAGGGTGGCATTGTATTTTTTGTAGAAATTAATAGCTGGTTCATTCCATTCGAGTACCTGCCAAACCATTCTCTTGAAACCCTTTTCTTTGGCTTCTTCTATGATGCGGTCGAATAATAATTTGCCGGCCCCTTTTCCTCTTAATTGTTCGGTTACCAGAAAATCTTCGAGATAGAGGCATTGACCTTTCCAGGTACTGTAACGTATATAGTAGAGTGCAAAACCTTCCACTTTGCCATTAATCTCGGCTACAAAGGCCCACCATACCGGGTTTTCACCAAAACCACTTTCTTCAAAATGTTCCAGTGTTACGGTTACTTCCTGTGGTGCTTTTTCATAATCGGCCAGTTCCTGTACCAGTTCCAGTAGTCTTTTACAATCTGTTCTTTCAGCTCTCCTGATATGAATATTCATATAAAAACGTCGGTTTTATTTTTTTCTTTTGGCAACAAAGTTACCATTGGGTTGCTGAAAAGTAAGTTGGGTTACTTCTTTGTCTTTTACTTCAAACTGCACATAATAACCCTGCGCAATTTTTAATGCAAACCTGTCATTCCCCAACGCAGACATTTCATATTCGGGTTGTCCGGGTACCAGTGTAAAGAGTGTATTGTTTTTAACCGATACTTTTACTGTGGCACCACCGAGTTCATAATCACCTGCATATTTCTGAAGATCATCCGCACTTGTTTTAACAGTTCTTGGTGAACGGTTAAATTTCAAAGCCTCAAGTGTGGGTTCCAGTTTCAGGTTAAGGGCATTGATTTCACCAGCCTCATTCATAAAAAACTGAAACTTTAACGGACTGTTTCCTGATGTATCAATTGATCCATTTTTATCTACATTGAATGGACTAAATATATCGTAGTGATAATGTTTTAACCAGGTTACATCATTGTCAGCTACATAACCAAATAAAGAGTCGTTGCGAACAATGAGTTCCATACTGCCATACCCCGGATGAGTATAGATGCCTTCATAATCTTTTAAAGTATGACTAGGCTTCGTATTTTTTTGCTGGTTGGAACTGGTTGTTTTCTCAGCGGCTTTAGCTGCTTCTTTTGCTTTTTTACTGCTTTCAAGAATGTCTTTGTTCCAGTTGAAATAGGGCAGTTTCAGCAAACGATCGGCAATCATGTTGCGAACGATAGAAGTTACAGATGAAGCATTCTGATTCGTGAGTACAATGATACCGATACTGTCTGTTGGAAAGAAACAGGTACTGGCAGAAAATCCATCAATATTACCACCATGTTCAACCCTGTAATGCCCTTTGTAAGATGCGAGCGACCAGCCCATGCCATAACTGGAGAAAAACACATCTGTTCTTTCTTTCGATGGTAAACCTGAACCAGAAACCATTTGGGCCGACATAGCAGTGCTGATATAACCGGCAGGTATAATTTCTTTGCCTTCATATTTACCTGCATTCATCCAGGTAATAACCCATTTTGCCATTTCATTCACACTGCTGTTAATACTACCGGCAGGCCCCATGGCATTGATATGATAATAATCGAGTTTATCAATAATGCTGTCTTTTTTTATCCCATATCCGATTGCTGCATCAGCATCTTTGGTGAGCGCTTCAATGCTGGTATTCGATCTTGTCATACCCAGCGGCTTAAAAATATGTGCGCTGATATTTTCCTCCCAGCTTTTACCGGTAAGTTTTTCTGTAATCAAACCTTGTGTAAGGAACATGAAATTGTTATACTGCCATCTTTCCCTGATACCAAAAGAAGGTTCCTGGTAACGAATTCTTTGCAGCAGGCTGTCTCTTGAATTGGTTTTAAACAGGTACCATGAATAATCATGGCGTGGTAATCCTGTTCTGTGGCTCATCATATCGCGAATGCTGATATGCTTATCCATATCCTCATTGTAAAATTTCAATGAAGGCAAGTATTTAACAGCGGGTTCATCAAAATCTATTTTCTTCTCTTTTTGAAGGATACCTAATAGCGATGAAGTAAATGCTTTGGTACAACTACCAATAGCAAAAAGCGTATTGGCTGTTACGGGTAATTTCTTTTCATAATCGCGAAACCCAAAACCTTTGGCATATACAATTTTGTCTTTTTCAACTACAGCTACCGCAAAACCTGCAGCTAGCTGGTCTTTTAATACACGTTCAAAGGCAGTGTCGAGTCCGGCAAAACGATCGGCTGGTGGGGTAGATGTATTCTTTTTTTGCGCATAGGCCGATAGTGCCAGGCAAGTGGCAGCCAGCATAAAAAGTGATCTCATAGCAGTATATTTTAGCATGATAATATATAATCAGTCTGCTCAGGGCCGATTTTATTACAAACAGTTTAACGTAATGCCTGTTCCAGATCGTTCAGAATATCATCTATGTTTTCAATACCCACACTCATTCTTATTAAACCGTCTGTAATACCATATTTTATTCTTTCTTCACGAGGTATACCAAAGTGACTCATGCTTGCAGGGTGCGATACAAGCGTATCAACAGTTCCCAACGAAATGGCACGCACACACATCTGTAATTTATTGATAAACTGTTTACCTGCTTCGAGACCGCCTTTGAGTTCATAACTCATTACGGCACCCGGTAAACGCATTTGTTTTGCACTTAATGCATAATCCGGATGACTTTTCAGTCCTGTGAAATTTACTTTGGCAATGGCTGGATGTTGTTCAAGATATTCAGCTACTTTTTGTGCATTGGCACAATGTCTGTCCATCCTCAGTTCCAGGGTTTTCATGCCCTGTGCAAGTAAGAAAGCGTCGAAGGGGTTACTGTTGCCACCTAGTAACACATGCCATTTCCAGATAGATGTTCTCATTTTCTCCAGATCTTTTCCAATCAAAACACCGCCAATAGCAGTGCCATGCCCATTGAGGAATTTAGTGGTGGAGTGAAATACATAATCAACAGCATATTTAAAGGGCTGTTGCAAATACGGTGTTGCAAAAGTGTTGTCAACGCTGACAATTAATCCTTTTGCTTTGGCCATTGTAGAAACTGCATCAATATCCACACATTGAATGGTAGGATTTGCGGGTGTTTCAATATGCACCATTTTAATATTCGCATGTTGTTGTAATGCTTCCTCAACTTTCTGGAGATCGCGCATATCAACAATAAAAACTTCGATGCCGGTAGCAGCCAACACTTTTGTCATCAATTCCTGTGTGCCTCCATACAAAGAATAGTGAGAGAGAATGGCGTCACCTGTTTTTAAATTGCCTAAGAATAGAGTGGTCATGGCAGCCTGTCCACTGGCATGTAAGAGTGCTTTTAATTGTAATGGTTTCCCATCTGCATCTTTCAGACCAAAAGCCTCAAGTGCTGCAATGGTTTCTTCTGCAGCAGTAAAAGTAGGGTTTCCCCAACGGCTGTATACCCTTGTTTTATCTGTTCCTGCAAAACGGTTCATGCCATCTTCGGCAGTATCGAATGTAAAAGTAGAAGTAGCAAAAATGGGAGTGAGGTGGGCATCTTCTGCATTTTGGTGCCCTGCAGCGTGCATGGCCACAGAACTTATACCCGTAAGTGGAAATTTTTCGGACATTCTTAGTAAATTGACTGAATAAATAATTCTTCTTCCTCCTCAAATGTAAGACGAATCATGAAGCAATTACTCCTCTCGTACACAGCCTACGAAGTGTGGGCCAACGAACAATTACTGAAACTAGCTGGTGACCTGTCGCCCGAAGAGCAAAACAGACCAATTGTAAGCAGTTTTCCGTCTATTCACAAGACTTTTCTGCATATGTGGGATGCCTCGAGTGCATGGTGGCAACGTTTGCAGATGCATGAACAGGTAATCATGCCCAGTTTGAGTTTTCATCCTGCCATGCAGGATATAACCAATGGTTTACTGCAACAAAATCGCCAATGGTATGCATTTGTACTGGATGCAACTGATGAAATGTTATCAGCATCATTGCCGTACAAAAATATCAGGGGCGAACATTTTGTACAGCCCGTTTCCGATATTGTCATGCACCTCTCTAATCACGGCACTTATCATCGCGGACAGGTAGTAACGCTGCTTCGTCAGCTCGGCGTTGAAAAAATACCGCAGACGGATTATATTTTGTATAAGAGGCAGGGGGGAGGGCTTGAGAGGTGAGACGTGAGAGGTGAAACGTGAAACGAGAGGTGAAATTCTCCTTCTCCCTCTCTGCTCCGCAGAGAGGGCCGGGGTGAGTTGGAGGGTAAAATAGCAGTACCCTATTACCAATATTAACAATTTCCTATCTCACGTCTCACTTTTCACGTCTCACGTTTCACCCTTCAGGTCTCACGTTTCCCCTATCTTAGCAGAAAAAGAGAACGAGATGAAGCGCATTGTATCTTTTGTTATTGTTTTGATGATATGTATTACTTCTGGAAACATTAAGGCACAGTTTGTTGATTCAATTATGGACGCCCATGCCAATATGTTTCCTAAAGAAAAAATGCATATTCATTTTGATAAGCAGCTATACAACCAGGAAGAAACGATCTGGTATAAATTATATCTTCTGACTGATAATATTCCAAGCCCATTAAGTAAGAATGTATATGTTGATTGGTACGATGCCGAAGGAAAAATGTTAAGACAAACGGTTGCTCCTCTTTTTCAGTCAACAAGCAAAGGTTCATTCGATATTCCTGCCAGTTATAAAGGAGAATTCGTAAGAGTAAAAGCGTATACACGATGGATGCTTAATGATGATACGAGTTTTATTTACCAGAAAGATATCCGTATCAACAAAAATGATAAATCTGTAAAGAAACCAATTGTATTACGTACCAAACTTGAACTTTTTCCTGAAGGTGGCAGTATTATAGAAGGGCTGGATGAAAAAATTGCGTTTAAAGCAAGCAACCAGTTTGGCATACCTGTATTGATCAAAGGAGCTTTGCTGAATGATAAAAATAAAGTGCTCGACTCTCTGCGCGTTTTACATGATGGGATGGGAACTTTTTCTTTGCGTCCGTCAGCAGGGGAGAAGTATCGTATAGACTGGACCGATGAAAATGGGGTAAAAGGTAGTACGGCAATTACGGGTATCCGGCCGGAGGGTTTGGCACTCAGTATACAGGGTACCAACGATAAAGCATTGATACAGGTACAGCGTACAGCAAATGTTGAGGATAACAGTAAACAACTTTTTCTGTTAGTGCATATGAATGAGCGGCCTATTTATAAAGTGCAGCTTAAAATGACAGAAAAAACGGTACTGAATACGGCTATACCTATTGAAGAATTACAAACAGGCATACTCCAGTTTTCATTGTTCACCAGTAACTGGCTTCCGCTGGAGGAAAGAATATTGTTTGTGAATAATCGTATGCATGAGTTTAATGCCAGAGTAAACCCGGGAATTATTGATTTGAAAAAGCGTGGTAGAAATGTGGTAGAAGTATTTGTTTCCGATACAGCAGTCACCAATATGTCTGTATCAATTACCGATGCAGAATTAGCCGGACCTGAGCAGCACACTATTTTTTCTGATTTCCTCCTGAGTAACCAGTTGCGTGGATACATACATAACCCTGCTTATTACCTGAAAAGTGATGCAGACAGTATTACCAAAAGACTTGATCTGGTAATGATGACCAATGGATGGAGGCGTTTTGACTGGGATAAAATCAAGGCAGCAAAAGAACCGGTATTGCAATACCAACCCGAAACAGACTTTATGAAACTACAGGGTAAAGTCTATGGTATGGAAACAGTACGGAGTGCATCGGGGGCGCAGTTAAATCTTATTTTGTCTAATAAAGACAGCAGTACAAGCATGTATTTTGTTCCGGTTCAGAAAGACGGAACTTTTGAGGAGCCGGGTATTTTCTTTTTTGATACGGCAAGAGTGTATTATAACCTGAACGATAATAATAAAGCAACAGGGCGTGTTACACAGGTGCAATTAAGTAATGGTCTTTTGAAAAAACAACCGGGAAGTACAACCCGCATGGACCAGCAGCCTTACCTGCAAACATGGTCAGACAGTATTGCATTGGCCCGTATGAATATGTTTTTGCTGGAAGAAGAAAAGCTGAGAAAAAGTATGGCGTCTACTACATTGCAGGAAGTGGTGGTGCAGGCAAAGACAAAAAATCCTATGCAGATCATTGATGAAAAATATGCATCGGGACTTTTTTCAGGTGGTGATGCTTATAGTTTTGATTTGCTCTCCGATCGTTCGGCTATGGGAGCATTTAATGTTTTGACTTATCTGCAAGGTAAAGTAGCAGGGTTGCAAATTTCGGGATCGGGATCACAGATGTCGATGAGTTGGCGAGGCGGAACCCCATCGCTATACCTGAATGAAATGATTTCAAATATAGAAATGGTGCAGGCAATTCCCGTTTCTGACATCGCCTATATAAAAGTAATGAGACCTCCCTTTTTTGGCGCAGGTGGAGGTGGTGCAGATGGTGCTATTGCTATTTACACAAAGAAAGGTGGCGATGCAAAAAGAAATGATCCCAGTAAAAAAGGAATGGAAACCACCATACTTGCAGGTTATTCAAAGTTCAGGGAATTCTACAATCCCAGTTATGAAAAAGATGCAACTTCTTATGATGCTGATACCAGAAGTACACTTTACTGGAATCCCTATATCATGACCAATAAAAAAACACCAAGATTCAGAATAGAGTTTTATAATAACGATTTCTCCAAAAAACTACTGCTTGTTCTGGAAGGAATTAATGCCGATGGAAAGATGACAAGGACGGTGAGGTATCTGGAGTGAGAAGAGGGTGAAAAGTGAAAGGTGAAAAGTAAAAAAAGATTCACTTTTCACCTTTCACTTTTCACTATTTCTTCTCCCGCAGCCCCGCCTTTTTCGCAATGGCTTCCCATGAGTATAGCTGAAAGGTTTTATCGGTACTCATGGCTACAAATAAACCGCCTTTAAAACCGGGCAGACTTACAGAAGTTATATCGCTTCCATCACTCTGATTGGTGGATACAGGAACTGATGCAATGCGAATGTGTTCGTTGGGATTTGTTTTTGATCCTTCTCTCGGATAGATATTGAAACTATTAGCCGACTGGTTCGACACCAGAATATAACCTGTTCCATCATCAAACTTGTAAATGGAGATGCCTTCATTGTCTTCGAGAAATTCTCCCTGCCCGAATACCGCCAGTTCTTTATTTCCTTTTTCAGGATCGGCATAGTATTTACGGATACCAAATTGTTCATCGGAATAGTATACATAACCCAGTTCATTGTCAACGGCAATGGATTCAATTTCTTTTTTGCCCGAAAACTGTCCAAAGGTTCTTACCAGTTTGGCGCTCACTTCTCCTTTGTTATTACCGGTTAAGAGGTATTGTTCCAGGTAACCATCTAATGGGCCTGATTTACGCCCTACTATAACAAAAATAGATTGATCAGATGGGCGTTTATACAATGCAATACCCATGGGGTGACGAAGACTGTCTTTTACAAATACTTCAATACCTCCATTATCTATTGCTTTCATTTCAGGTAAACTGAAAATACGGATGCTGTTTCTGTCTCTTTCAGTTGCCGCAGCAATATCAACTGGGTTTCCATTAATGATCAGGCCATAGGCTATATCTACATTGTTCATTCTTTTTAAACCGGTAACAGATCTCTTTCTGTCAATCTTGCCATCAAGACCAAACACATATAATCCACCATTCTCTTTGTGTTTATCGGTGCCGATAATAATACTGTTTGAAGGGTTGGCAGAATCTATCCAGATTGCAGGATCATCGCTGTCGTCGAAAACGGTATCGGTTACAACAGTTGGAACGAGTGTAAGTGTGTCGTTTGTTTTCGTTTCGCTGGTGCTGTTGTTTTTGTTGTTGCAAGCAGTAATTGCCAGTCCGAGTAATGAAATGTATAGAATGTTGCGCATGTGTTTAAGATTAAATAAAACCCCGGATTGATTCCGGGGTTTATATATCAGTTAGTGGTGAATATCAGTTTACTTGTTGATATCGAATTTCAAACCAAAGTTAAATCTTGGACCATAGTATTCCAACTGGGCGGTTCTTGATTTTGTACCCTGGTAGTAACGCAGTGGCTGATTGGTAAGGTTATTGGCTTCAGTAAAGAACCTTGTTTTTGAGCTGATAGCATATGACGCGTTGAAGTCGAGGAAGAATTGTTTGTCGTAGAAACGATCGTTAAATGCATCAGCATTATATCCTGCATCATCACTGTCATCTACATAGGCAGATGTATAATTGGCTGAAAGACGACCCACGAATTTACTGTTCTCATAGGACAACGAGAAATTGAAAATATGTGGAGCCGCGCCAGGTAATTTTACATTGCTGCGAACCAATGCACCTGAACCATCATAAATACCATCTGCTTTTGAATGAGTATAAGTATAGTTGAAGTACACACCAAATCCTTTCCAGATACCAGGTAAGAAGTCGAGTTGACGTTGAGCCGCTACTTCAAATCCAAACAGGCTGGCGCCATCACCGTTTCTGCGTTGTGTAAACTGCCAGTTTTCGCCTGCACCAATTGGGTTGGTAACAGTTGGAAAATCTCTGGAGAACTCAGCCTGTGTATATTGCTGATCAAGATAAGTATAAAAGAAACGATCGATATTTTTATAAAAAACACCTCCTGAAATCAGTCCCACTGATTTGTAGTATTTTTCAAACATCAGGTCTACGTTCCACGATCTTACAGGTTCCATTTTAGGGTTGCCCGCACTTAATTCCTGATCGTTAGGATTGATATTGAAGAAAGGTACCAGGTCATAATATCTCGGACGTGCAATAGAACGTGTAATGGCTCCTTTAAAAATGGTATTGTTATCGAATTTGTATTTGAGGTTCAGATTGGGTAAGAAATCGGTATAGCTATTCTTCAATGTAGCGATACCTTTTAACTGATCTTCATCTTCAACAATATTACCTGTATAGTTGATGCTGGTTCTTTCAATCCTCACACCCATATTGGCTGACCATCGATCTGAGAAGTTTTGTTTTAGTTCAACATAACCGGCAGTAATGGTTTCTTTCGCAGAAAAATTACCTGAAAGGTATTCAGCAGGCTCATCGCTTTCACTGAAACGTGATGCATCTTTAAAGTTCAGTCGCCCAAGGAAACCCGGATCAACAAAAAGACCAGCGGCAAACTTTGCACCAGGATAAAATTCAGAAGTAGTTTTGTCTACCAATGGTAATAAACTGATATTGGCAAAGCTGCCGGCAGAAACACCTATTGGCGTGTATTCGAAGAAATTATTATCTCTTACTTTCTCTTTACTGCGTAAACGTGCGCCAAATTTCAGACGACCAGACTGTCCTTTTACAATTGAAGCCGGTAATTCGAAATTCAGTTTGGCATTCACATCTTTTTCAAACTGGTTCTGAAACTGCTCAGTTAATTCATCTCTGCGTGTATAAGCAGAAAGTGCCGTGTTATCGGTCAGGTAAGGTTTTTCAGGATTAGAAATATCCTGTGTAACGGTGATATTCCTTCTACCCATGGCAATATATCTTTCATGAGGTCTTACCTCAGAAGCTCTGGCAAACTGAACACTCCAGTCGGTTTTTAATTTTCCAAACAAGTGATCACCTTTAATCGCCAGTGAGCGTACGCGTTGATCTTCGAGACGGCGATTATCAGAACGTCCCTCATTGGCACCACCTTTTGTTTGTCTTAATACTTCACCCACATTATAACCGGTGATGTTTCCTGCAGCATCATAGATCAAGTCAGTAGCTGCATTGCCACGGAAACGGTGACGTAAGCGGAAACGGTTTTCTTTATCATCTCTCCAGTTATAACTGCCGGTAACAAAGATGGTATGTAATGGACTGATTTTATAATCGATTGTAGCAGTAGCACTTCTACGTATTCTGATGAGGTCGTATATACGCTGGTCGTGATCGCTTACATAAAGTTTACCATTGGCATCTTTGCTCCATACAGCTTCAACGTTATCAGAACCATATTCGTTCCTGTTAAAGGAACCACTTACTACATAACCTAATTTGTCTTTAGCAAAACGACCGCCTGTAATCAGGTTCAATGTGCCGATAAATGAAGCACGGATAGGGTTGTAACCACCTGCTACGGTAGCAGAAAAACGTTTGCCATTTGGTGCACTACGGGTAACCAGGTTTACAGAACCACCGATAGCATCAGCATCCATATCGGCAGTTAATGTTTTACTTACTTCTACAGTCTGGATCATATCTGCTGGAATAAGATCCAATTGAATACGTCTGTTATCGCCTTCAGCAGAAGGAATACGTTCGCCATTTAATGTTACCGAGTTGAATTCCGGACCCATACCACGAACCACAATATTTCTTGCTTCGCCCTGATCATTCTGCATTGTAATACCGGGTACACGTTTGATGGCATCACCGATATTGGCATCAGGAAAACGACCAATCTGATCGGCACTGATGATATTGGAGATATTATCGCTGTTCTTTTGCTGGTTCAATGCTTTCGCCTGACCTTTTAATCTGTCGCCAAGCACTACCACACCTTTTAATACGGTAACGCCCGACTCGAGTTTGGCTGTGAATTCAGATACCGAACCGGTACTGTTAACAGACTGGGTGAACTCTTTGTAACCAAGGTACATAACGGTTACATTGTGTTTACCGTTGGGTACATTGTAAAAAGTAGCGGTACCACTATTGTCCGATACGGCTACAAACTTCTTATCATCCAGAGAAACATTGGCACCAGGTAAGCTGAGCTTCTGTTCATCGATGATTTTAATTTTAATCACACCATTTTGCGCGAAAAGGATAGTAGTCATGAACAGACATACTATGCTCAGGTACATATTTTTCATAAGCAGTGTTTATTACGCGATTTTTTCGATTGCGTGCAAAACTATCTGCTATGATTTCGCATAGTATCGTGGGAAGATTATGGTTTTGTAATCTAATTGTTAAGGGAAAATGATCAGGCGTGAGGTGTGAAACGAAAAGTTGGGTGAAAAGAGAAAGGTGAAAAGTGAAAATGATTTCTCCTTTCACCTTTCACCTTTCACCTTTCACGTCTCACGCCCCCTCATATCCCCACTTCACCCAGGTAGCACCCCAGGTAAAGCCACCGCCGAAAGCGGCGAGTACGATATTGTCGCCTTTTTTCAATTGTTTTTCCCAGTCCCATAAACAGAGTGGGAGGGTAGCGGCTGTGGTGTTACCGTATTTCTGAATATTGATCATTACTTTTTCCTTGGGTAAGCCCATGCGATTGGCTGTTGCATCAATGATGCGGAGGTTGGCCTGGTGTGGAACCAGCCATGCGATATCGTCACCGGTCAATCCATTTCTTTCCAGTAGTTCAGCACTTACATCGGCCATGCCTTTTACAGCAAATTTGAAGACAGCCTGACCTTCCTGATAAGCAAAATGTTCTTTGGCCATTACTGTTTCTACTGTAGCAGGCTTAACAGAACCACCCGCTTTCATATGTAAATAGTGGCGACCACTTCCATCGCTTCTTAAGATACTGTCTTTTATTCCTGAATCATCTGTTGAAGGTTCCAGTAAAACAGCGCCGGCACCATCGCCAAAAATGATACAGGTAGCGCGATCGGTATAGTCGATGATGGCACTCATTTTGTCTACGCCAACTACAATTACTTTTTTAAACCTGCCGCTTTCAATATACATGGCACCGGTAGTAAGTGCATAGAGAAAACCACTACAGGCGGCACTCATATCATAACCCCATGCATTGGTGGCACCGAGTTTATCGCAGATGATATTGGCTGTTGCGGGAAACACCATATCAGGAGTAACGGTGGCGCAGATAACACAATCAATATCGAGTGGGTCAAGGTTTTTCTTGCGTAAAATTTCCTGGATAGCAGGAACGGCCATATCGCTGCTGCCTTTACCCGGTTCTTTTAAAATTCTTCTTTCTTCAATACCTGTGCGGGTACGTATCCATTCATCATTGGTATCTACCATTTTCTCCAGATCGAAATTGGTAAGTTTATCTTCCGGTACATATCCGCCAACTGCGGTAATGGTTGCTGTGAGTTTATTCATGTATAGTCTGATTAAATGCGTCTAAAAATTCTTTTGGAGTTTGAACAAGTAGGTATTTTGTTTTAAAATGTTTCGGGTTTCTTGTGACTAATGAGTGTACTTTTTTTACGGCGTATGCACATTCAAGTTGTATTGCATCTTCAAAATCCGGATTTGCATTTTCAAGCGCTTTGTCAATGATTGAACTGTCGACACTAACTGTATTAATCAGTTCACGCATGTCTCGTATCGCCTGGAAAGCCTTAGCTTTTCCCTTTAATTTCGAAAGCAGGTAAAACACGGTTGTATAACTGATAGCAGAACAGTACAGCTCGATTTCTTTTTCATACGCCAGTTCCATAATCTCTTCCGCCTCTTTATCAAAGGGTTGTCGTTCTGCAAAGAAATCGAACAATACATTGGTGTCAAGAAAAATCTTTATCATGTATTGTATTTATCCCAAATGGCTTCAGAAATGATCTCTTTGTAGTCTCTTTCATCTTCAATTTTGAATGCGCCATGCCATCTTTTAAGGTGTGGAGGCAGCTTTGATTTTTTCTTTTTCGTAGGGTGGGTAATGGCTTTTAGGTAAGATTCAACCAGTTGAGAAACGCTGCGACCTGTTTTTTGGGCATACTCTTTCGCATCCCGTATTACGGATTCGTCTATGGAAAGCGTGAGTTTAGTTGACATACGTATCAATTTTATACAAAGATACGTACAATCTGTCGATTTTTACCCCTATTTTTGGTACCTGCTATGATCGCTTTTGTAAGAGGAAAGTTTGCAATCAAAACCCCTGCCCGTGTGGTAGTGGATGTGAATGGGGTAGGTTACGACCTGCAAATAAGCCTGAATACCTATGCGGCTATCAGTAACGTAGAAAACGGACAATTACACACTTATTTACATATTACCGAAAATGCACAAACATTGTTCGGTTTTGCCGATATTGCAGAGAAGGAACTTTTCCTGCAACTGATCAGTGTGTCGGGTGTGGGTGCGTCAACTGCCAGAATGATGTTATCGGGAATGAAACCAGATGAAATCATCAGGGCCATTGTTCAGGGCAACACAAAGCAGTTGGAAGGAATCAAAGGTATTGGAAAGAAATCGGCAGAAAGGCTGATTGTTGAGTTGCGTGATAAGTTGGGTAAGCAAACAATTGGTCAGCCATTGGGTGGGGCAGTTATTTCCGGTATCGATCACGATGCCATACAGGCACTGATTGCATTGGGAATAGCAAAACCTCTGGCTGAAAATGCCATCAAGAAAACCATGTCATCCATACCTGAAGATGCATCACTGGAACTGATCATCAAACAGGCATTAAAAAATTTATAGTCTATCGCATATACTTCTACTTAACCAAGAGTTTCACATTGCGTTTGCGACTGCTTATTATCATCACCCTGGCCCTTTTCTGGCATAATAGCTTGTTGGCTCAACAACGGGATTCTTTGCGTTATCCTATTAACGACAGACGGGCTGATGCACTCTCTGAAAAAAGCAAAAATCCATTTGATCTCCGCGATACCTCACTGATTAAACGAACCATTGAATACGATCCCAAAACCAAACAATATGTGATCGTTGAAAAAATTGGTAACCGTTATTACCGCACACCTACCACACTCACATTTGAAGAATTCTGGCGATTACAGGGCCGGGAACAGGAAAGAGAATATTTTAAAAAACGTTCCGATGCCTTAACGCTGCTGAATAAAAAAGCACAACGCCCACCACTTCGTGTGTACAATACTTTATTCGATCGCATATTTGGTTTGAATGATGTAGTAAACAAGTATGGCGGCGATATTAAAGATGCTGTTGGTAATGTGAAAGATGCAGCCAGCGAACTGGCCGCACAAAACCGCTTGAAAATTGATATAAGACCAACAGGTGATGTAAATATCCTTGCCGGTTACCAGGGACAGAATATCAAGAACCCCACATTGCCCGAACGCGCCAGGAAAAATGGTGGTTTCGATTTCGACATGAATGCCAACCTGAATGTAAATGCCAATATTGGTAACAAACTAAAATTTCCGATCAATTACAATACGCTCTCCAACCTCAATTTCGACAACCAGATTAAACTGGACTACAAAGGAATGGATGATGAGCTGATCAAGAGTATTGAAGCAGGTAATATTTCTTTTCAGTCGCGTGGATCATTAATACCCAGTGCGCAGAATTTATTCGGTATTAAAACGCAATTACAGTTTGGAAAATTATTTGTAACCGGCGCACTGGCCAATCAGCGTTCAAGCAGACAATCTGTGGCATTACAGGGAGGTGCTGCTACACAGAATTTCCAGAAACGCATGGATGATTACGAAGAGAACCGACACTTTTTATTGGGTCAGTACTTCCGGGATAATTTCAATAAAGTAATGCAAAACCTGCCTGTTGTTAACTCACAGGTACAGATACAAAGAATTGAAGTATGGGTAACCAATCGTACAGGTGCCACCACAGATGCACGTGATATTGTTGGTTTGATGGATCTCGCTGAAGCAAGACCATATAATCCGTCCATAACATCGCTTACCAATAATCCACTGCCATCAAACCAGGCAAATAACCTGTATAGTTCACTCGCGGGTGACCCCAATAGCCGTAACCCGTCATTTATCAATACCCTTTTATTATCTAAAGGATTGAGGCCGGTAGATGATTATGAAAAAACTTTTGCAAGAAAACTGGCTACTACAGAATATTCATTTAATCCACAGGCAGGTTTTCTTTCTATCAATACACAGTTACAACCAGATGAAGTATTGGCCGTAGCGTTTCAGTACACTTACAACGGCCGTGTGTACCAGGTGGGTGAATTTTCGCAGGATGTAGCACTCGATTCTGCCAGTGGTGTGCAGAAAGTATTGTTCCTGAAATTATTGAAAGCTACATCGCAACGTATTCAGTTACCTATCTGGGACTGGATGATGAAAAACGTGTATTCGCTCGATGTATTTGGTGGTATTCAAAGAGAAGAATTTAAACTGAATGTACTCTATGAAGAACCAAGTGGTGGATTGAAAAGATATTTACCTGAAACATCACCATCAGTAGACGGTCAGCCTTTACTGCGTATTCTGAATCTTGACCGGTTAAACAACAGGAACGACCCGCAACCCGATGGTATCTTCGATTTTATTGATGGATTTACAGTATTACCACAAACCGGAAAAGTAATTTTTCCGGTGCTGGAACCTTTTGGCCGTGATCTGGATACACTTGCTTTTGCCGGACTTCCTACATCTGTAAAGAACAAGTATGTGTATTATGCTTTGTACGATTCTATCAAAGCCATCGCACAAACCTATGCCAACCTGAACCGTTATGTTATGCAGGGGCAGGTTAAAGGAAGCAGCAGCGGTTCTGAAATATTCCTCAACACATTTAATATTCCACAGGGATCGGTTACCGTTACTGCCGGTGGACAAATACTAAAAGAAGGAACAGACTATACAGTTGATTATAATCTTGGAACAGTAAGAATATTAAATGCCGGTATCCTTAACTCTAACGTTCCTGTAAATGTTTCTTTTGAAAACAATGCAGGTTTTGGCATGCAGCAAAGAGGTTTCAGTGGATTGCGACTTGATTATATTGCCAATAAAAAACTGACTTTAGGAGCCACTGCTGTTCGGTTGGGTGAAAGACCTTTCTTTACCAAAATGGGTTATGGTGATGATCCGATCCGCAATACCATGTATGGTCTTGATTTTAGCTACCAGTCTGAATTGCCGGGGCTGACAAGATTATTGAATAAACTTCCTTTTTATTCCACTAAAGCTACATCGGCTATTAATGCATATGGTGAAGCGGCATTTCTTAAACCCGGTCACCCACCACAGATTGGTAAGGGAGAACAGGGTTTAATATTTGTGGATGATTTTGAAGGAACAAGAACCAGTATCGATCTTCGTTTTCCATTTGTAGCATGGGCATTGGCATCAACACCACAGGGCAATCCTAAATTTCCTGAAGCTGGTTTAACCGATTCTATCGATTATAACTTCAACCGCGCCAAACTGGCCTGGTACAATATTGAACCTAACCTGCAGGATAAAAACAGCAGTAATAATCCATTGCGCAGAAACCTGGCCGAGTTGAGTGATCCTCGTGTTCGCCAGGTATTCACCAACGAATTATTTCCACAGCGTACAACAAATATTACGGATGTACAGGCCGCTACATTTGATCTGGCATTTTATCCAACAGAAAAGGGGCCATACAATTTTGAAACAAGAAATTCAGAATTTACGGCCAATGGGCGGTTAACCAAACCAGCCAACAGATGGGGTGGTATTATGCGTGCCATTGACCAGACCGATTTTGAAACGGGTAATATTGAGTTCTTTGAGATATGGTTACAGAATCCATTTATACTCAATCCGGGAAGTCGTGGTGGTAAACTCTTTTTAAACCTGGGCAATATCAGTGAAGACATCCTGAAAGATGGAAAACGTTTTTATGAGAATGGCGTGAACACACCTAATATTCCTGCATCGGTAGACAGTTCCAATACATGGGGTAAAACACCGGTGAACCCTATTCAGATTACACAGGCATTCAGTAATGATCCGAACGACAGACCTTTCCAGGATGTTGGTTTCGACGGACTGGATGATGCGGCTGAAAGAAGAAAGAAAGGATATGTATTAAATCGCATTGCACAAAATTTTGGAACCAGTTCTACTGCATTCATTCAGGCACAGGAAGATTTGGCGCGTGATAACTATAAATGGTTCCGCGATAATTCTTTCGACCAGTTGGGTACAGGTATTTTAGGGAGATACAAGAACCATAACAATCCGCAGGGTAACTCACCGATAGCTACAACAGGTGGACAGTTTACACCTGCTGCAACATTGTATCCGGATAATGAAGACCTGAACCGCGATAATACACTGAATGAAACAGAGGCTTATTATGAATACGAAGTAAACCTGCGCCCCGGAATGGATGTAGGTGTTACACCTTATATCACGGATAAAAGAAGAATTACGGTAAATGCGGCTGATGGCACCACTAAAACAGAAGACTGGTTTTTATTTCGTATTCCTATTCGTTCATTCTCAAATAAAGTGGGAAGCATTTCAGATTTTAAATCCATTCGTTTTGCGCGTTTATACCTGACCGATTTTGAAGACTCTGTTGTCATTCGTATGGCCCGCATGGATTTAGTGCGTAACCAATGGAGACAGTTTTCTTTCAACCTCGATACAACAGGTTCTTATACACCGGTGAATAATGCAGCGGGTACCACTTTTAATACACTGGCTGTTAACCTCGAAGAAAACAGCAGCAGAACTCCTGTAAACTATATCATGCCTCCGGGTGTGGAGCGTGTTCAGTTGCTGAGTAATAATGGTGTGAACCTTCAGCAGAATGAGCAGGCCATGAGTTTACAGATCAGGAACCTGGTAACAGGAGATGCCCGTGCGGTATTTAAAACAATGAATCTCGATATCAGGCAATATGGTAACATCAATATGTTCCTGCATGCTGAGTCGGTGCCGGGTCAGCGTGTGTTGCAGGATAATGAACTCTATGCAGTAGTGCGTATCGGACAGGATTTCCTGAATAACTATTATGAAATTAAAGTGCCGCTGAAAGTAACCCAACCGGGTAACTATCCGCGCGGACAGGAAGAAAAAGTATGGCCACTCGCCAATGAACTCAATGTGAGTTTAAGAGATTTGATCGATCTGAAACTACGGAGGAATAAATTAGGAGGAACTGTAACCAATATTTATCGTGAACGGTTTGGCGATAAAACCTATTCTGTTCGTGGTAACCCGAACCTCGGCGAAGTGAGAGGTATATTGGTGGGTGTAGAAAACCCTTACAGACCAGATGGGCCTACATTGAGTTCTGAAGTATGGATAAATGAATTGCGTTTGTCTGACCTTGATGAACGTGGGGGATGGGCAGCATTGGGTCGTGTTGATCTTTTACTTGCCGATCTGGGAACCATGTCGGTATCGGCCAATACCAGATCGCAGGGTTTTGGTACAATTGAACAAAGGGTGAATGAACGTGCACGTGATAACCTCATGCAGTTCGATGTTGCTGCCAGTATTGATGCTGGTAAACTCTTACCCAAGAAAGCAAGAATATCTTTACCGGTATATGCAAGTATCAACAGAACGGTGTTAACACCAGAGTATGATCCGTTTGACAGAGATGTTCGGTATAAAGAAAAACTGAATAATAGTCCGGCAGATAAAAGAGATTCTATCCGAAAAGCGGCGGTTGACCAGACCACGATACGTACATTGAATTTTACCAATGCGAGAATATTGCCTGGCAGTAAACAGGGTTTATTGAGTCTGAGTAATTTCGACTTCAGTTATTCCTTTACACAAACCGAGCAAAACAGCCCGGTAATTGAACAGAATAAAGTTACCCGACATCGTGGTGGTTTTGGTTATACCTACAATACACAAAGCCGGTATATTGAACCGTTTAAGAAATTCATTAAATCAAACTCGCCATGGTATGCGTTGGTGAAAGATTTTAATTTTAATCTTCGTCCATCATATATCAGTTTCAGGGCAGATGTTCAAAGACAGTTTGGTGAATTTATTCCACGTATCGTTAACACATTTGATGGTAAGGTAGATCGTGTTGATACCACTTACGATAAATATTTTACGTTCGATCGTTTCTATAACCTGCGTTGGGATCTGAGCCGTTCACTTAACCTCGATTTCTCTGCTACCAATAATGCACGGGTGGATGAACCATTTGGCAGAATTGATACCAAAGCAAAAAAGGATTCTGTCTGGAAGAATTTCATGAAGGGTGGAAGAAATACATTGTATAATCAGAAGGCAACGTTGAGTTATACATTACCACTGAATAAGTTTCCGCTAACAGACTGGATTACGGCGAGGTATGGTTACACAACCACGTATAACTGGATTGGCGCCAGCAGACTGGCCTATAATCTGGGTAATACACTGGAGAACTCACAGGAAAATAATTTCACAGCCCAGTTTAATTTTGCCAGCCTCTATGCAAAATCAAGATGGATGCGGGCATTGGAAAATATTCCACCACCACGACAAAAAGGTGATACGACTAAAAAACAAAAGCCACCATCCAATCTGTTGGGTTCAACATTATTACCTAAATCTGTAGCGCTGGAAGGGTTGGCAGGTAAAGACAGGAAAGATGCTTTGAAGAAATGGCGCGCGCAAAGAAGAGACGAAAGAATTGCCCAAAAATTATTACGTGCCAATCAACTGCCCGAATTAAGTGGATTGGAAAGAACAGGTGGTAAATTACTCACCATGCTGAAGAATGTATCGGTGAACTATTCTGCCAATTTCAGGAGCAGGCTGCCGGGTTATATGGACAGTACAAAATTCTTTGGGCAGAACTTCAACAGTATGGCGCCGGGATTGGATTATGTATTCGGCAAACAGCCAGACACAGCATGGCTCAATAAAAAAGCGGCGCAAGGATTGTTATCAAGAGATACCAATTTTAACTTCCTGTTCCGTCAGAGTTTTGAACAACGTTTTAGTATTACGGCACAAGTTGAACCGGTAAGAGAATTGTTGATTGATATTAACCTGGATAAAACATTTACCAAAGATTATACAGAACTGTATAAGGATACGCTGGGTAATGGCAAGTTCAGTCACCTCAATCCATTGGCAACGGGTGGGTTTAGTGTGTCGTATATTTCATTTGGTACTTTGTTTGGCAGTTATAATCCGAATGAACTGTCAAAAACATTTAAAACATTTGAGAATAACCGACTGGTTGTTTCGAGAAGGGTAGCGGAAGCCAATCCTTACTGGCAATCATTACCTGCGGGACAGAAGTTTACAGCAGATGGTTTTGCAACCGGTTATGGTCGTTATGCACAGGATGTATTGTTGCCTTCTTTCCTGGCGGCCTACACAGGTAAAGACCCTAATTCGGTAGCGCTGATAAAACAATCGAATCCTAATATCTCCTCCAATCCTTTCAGTGGTATTTTACCCAAACCAAACTGGAGATTGACTTATACAGGATTGACCAAATTACCGGGCTTACAATCGAAGTTTAACAATATTACACTAACGCATGGTTATAAGGGTAACCTGAGTATGAACAGTTTCAATAGTGCTTTACTGTACACCGATCCGTTCCGTTTGGGTGGTCCGGCATTTATTGATACGGTGAGCGGAAACTTTGTGCCTTATTTCCTCGTGCCGAATATTACCATGCAGGAAAGTTTTGAACCTTTGATTGGTGTAGACATTACCACGAACGACCAGATGAATTTTAAGTTCTCTTATGCAAAAGGCAGAAGACTGAGTTTAAGCCTGGTTGATTACCAGTTAAGCGAAACACGTAATACGGACTGGACATTTGGTTTTAGCTGGCGTAAAAAAGGAGTGAACCTGCCATTTAAATTACCGGGTGGAAAGGGTAAGAAACTCGAGAACGATATTACTTTCAAGATAGATGTGGCCATGCGTAATGAATCGCTCACCAATAGCAGGCTCGATCAAACGAATGCATATGGTACGGGTGGACAGAAAGAAATTACCATTCAGCCTTCTATTGATTATGTCATCAATAACCGGGTAAATATCCGTTTCTTCTTCGATCAGCGAAAAGTAACGCCTTATATCTCCACATCGGCACCGAGTGTAAATACAAGGGCAGGTGTGAGTGTAAGGGTTTCATTGGCGCAGTAGGTGGGAGACAGTGCGTAGAACTGAACTGATAAAGTGCTCACAATTAATTTTCCGACACCGTTAACTATACTACAGTTCCAACACTTTGTGCATAATATCATATTGGAGATTCATGATAGTATCATTTGATACTATCATGAATAATCTTTTATCAATAAACAGCAGTATTGCCGGAAAAGCTCTCTTTTTGCGAAGAGAAGAACTAAGCCACTTCTTTTAATTCTAGACGGTTTTACGCCGCACCATCTTATGGGTTGATTTTGATGTTGTTCGCATATCCTAAAGCAGGTATAAGCTATACCCCTTTGCATATATAGGTATAGCCCTCCGCATACCCGGGAAGCACCTAAATAAGCAGTGAAGGAAACCCGAGCAGAACCCTAAGGGCAGACGGACAGGTAACGGACTTATAGCGGACTTGTAACGGAGTGTAAACGCAGTGTTTTTTTGGTATCTGCCATAGAAAGTTTCAAAAAAGAAAACACTATTTATAATAAATAATTTTACTATTAAATTGTGATAGTTTTTAAAGGAGAGTTGAATTATTTCGACCGCTCTTAAAAATGAAACATCTATTACTTTAGCCATCCAAATTTGCAATCAGTATGATTACAGAAAAGATGATCAAGGATTATTTTGAACAGAATGAGTGTCCTTTACAGCCGATTCAAAAGTGCATTTGTCTTCCGGTTATCAACAGGATGGTAAAGAAGATGCAACACGATATTAAGTTTGCAGATATATTGGTGCATGAGGGACTGATAGTGGACGGGCATCACCGTTATATCGCTTCTATTTTCGCTGGTATAGACATCGGCCAGTCTGAAGGAGGGAAGCCCAACAGAATGGTAACAGATTGGAAATCAGTCGCGATTGATACCGAAGACTGGGACACACCTGCCAAATTGTTAAAAATCAACCAGGATGACGCCGATTTTAATGAATTGAGCCTTGAAGCTGTTGTCGCAATCGTCGAATAAAACGTAACTTTGTACCATGTTAATTTTTTTGGACATAGATGGTGTGATGGTTCCTGTTAAAAGCTGGAAAGCCCCTGAATTATTACAGGACGGTTTCCCTGCGTTTAGCAAGAAGGCCATAATTGTACTTCAGCAACTGATTGCTGAGGGAGGTACAGTTATGCTAACCAGTTCTCACAAACACAACTATTCCATCCAGCAATGGAAACAGATATTTGAGCGCCGGGGTATCATTTTAAACGATCTGCAAACCCTGGATCCCAATATTATGCACCTGAACCGCCGCGAAGAGATTGTACGTTGGGTAAACATGAACGATCTGGAAGACGACAACTTTGTTATTCTGGATGATGACAGATCACTGAATGATCTGCCTGAATTCTTAAAGCAAAAATTAGTCCTTACCAGTTCGCAGATCGGGCTTACCGAGGAACATCTGCAACTTGCAAGACGGGTGGCTGCTATTCCATTAGAACTTGTATAAGTTTTATAAAACGATACTGTAAATCCCTCTTATGGAGGGATTTTTGTTTACAAGAAGAAGTCGCACTCAATAACAATGAGGTTTGACGGATTGAGAAGGGAGAAAACGATGTGAAAAAACTACTTTAGTGAAGAGAAGAACTCCGCTGCTGCTTTTAATCCTTGCCGGGTTTACTCTGCACCATCTTCTGGGTTGATTTTGATGTTGTTTACATTTCCTAAAACATGTATAAGCTATACCCCTTTGCATATATAGGTATAGCCCTCCGCATACCCGGGAAGCACCTAAATAAGCAGTAAAGGAAACCCGAAAGAAACCCTACGCTCAAGCGGACTTATAACGGACTTATAGCGGACTTGTAACGGAGGGGAAACGCAGTGTATTTTTTGGTATCGGTGCAGAAAGTTCCAAAAGAGTAGACTCCCTGGAGAATAAAGAACTATTTTTATTGAAGACCTTATGGGAAATATGGGACTATTACAAAATGAATGAGTCAAGAGTATTTTTTATAGACGTAATCAAGCTGTTCCCTGAAGAAGTTGAATGTTATATTCAAGCTCCCAGCCTTGAAAATAAGATTGTATTAGACCTGTTGCAGGAGACTAAATCTAATTATTCTAAGTCTATTAAATTAACTGCCGAAAATCGGCATGTGCTTTTGAGGCAAATAATAGAAAATCCTATAACTGACTATTTTCAACATGTTCAAATAAGATTTGGTCAGAAAATTTTATTTGAAGGATATGATGGAGTTGAGTATGGAGTTGTCTCAAAAGAAATCACATTGTCTCACAATTTTTTTGAGCAATACGTGAACTCAGGAATATGTAGTATTTCCGAGGATTGGTAATTTTCTGCTCCATAAAACGTCTAAGACAGAACGTGGAGAATGTTTCAAAAATAGACCATGCGGAGAATAAAGAAACCTAGTCATAATTACGCTTAACTTCTTATTATGAAGATTCCAGCTTTGCTTTTTCGGGATGTCGCTAAAGACTTCGATGATATGATGGCCGGAATGGTTGAAAAATTACGGAAGGAAGGCATATCAGGTGAAGATATTAGAAAAGCAATGGATGATGAGTACACTAGCAAAGCCATCGAGGAGTATAATGATTTTTTTGTGAAGGCGGCAATGGGAAATGATGAGAGAATGTACCAAGAGAATATAAATTCCACTGCAGAAAATGTTAAGGTTATTTCAAGTAAGTATAAAGATATTTTTATTGCTTATTTCGGCTATCTCAGTAGCGGATTCACTGTCTATGAAAGTATAAGAAAGTTTACCATCGACAAAAAGATCGAGTACGCTGATAAAGTCATTATTCCGTTTTATGGAATTGTGTTCAGAATGGCGGACCAGATCGGCACTATGCTTCAGCACGGACATATGGATGCTGCTCTCAGATTGTGGAGGTCGCTATATGAACACTCACTAATACTACTTATTTTTCTTAAACATTACGATGATAGGGATCTTTACGACCGATTTTATGATCATCAGTATCGAGGTAAGCAAAAACGAACAAGGAGTTTTGGAAAGAATTATGAAGCGTTGAAGTGGAAACCTTTAGAGGAGAGTATTCTAGACGATCTGGATAAAAAAATAGAAGAGATCAACGATAGGTACGGTAAGGAGTTCCTTGATAACGAGTATGGCTGGGCGTGTTCACTGCTTCCCGATAAAAAGAAGGTCACCTTGCGGGAAATAGAAGAGCATGTGGGGCTGAATCGCTTTCGGCCATTTTATATTTGGACTGCTGAATACGCACATCCAACCTACACATCAATTAATCATTTTGTAGAAGACAATGCATTATATATTAGCCGTATTACGTCCCAAGGATTTTCGTTTTCGTCACTCATAGACCCATTACAATTTACTATCGGGATATTGGATGAAGTCAACATTGTTTTCCTTGAACAGTATTCGTCTGAAGAAGAATCACCGATCAATTACTTGATTTTTCGAAGGCAGTTTGAAACGATGATGAGAAACATCGATAAAATGAACCTTTCAACTGAAAAGGACCTGATCTAAGATCAAATATATATGTACGGAATGACTGAATTTAAGTGATGTACCCTTTAGCGTATAGCAAGTTTTTTCCGTTGGGTGTCGAGATAATATGATTTGAACTGCTTAGAGAGGTGAACACCCTGTACTACTTCAAAACTAAGTCTGTGACCTGCCATCCACCAATAAAAAAAGACCAATCTTTCGATTGATCTTTTTCGTCGGGAAGACAGGATTCGAACCTGCGACCCCCTGGTCCCAAACCAGGTGCGCTACCGGGCTGCGCTACTTCCCGATTCTTCCACCGTAACTGTTGTTATGATGAATTCGGTTTCCGGTATTCATATCCAGTTTAGCCGAAACTAAAAAAGATATGCGGTGAGGGCGGGATTCGAACCCGCGGTACAGTTTAACCCGTACGGCAGTTTAGCAAACTACTGATTTCAGCCACTCATCCACCTCACCGGGCTGATTATAAGCCTATCCTCTCTTTTCAGCGAGGGCTGCAAAAATAGGTAGGTAAAAGCTATCTGCCAAAAAATAAAACCCGGTAAATACCGGGTTTTAAAAATATTTCTTTCAAAACTGCTTTGAATGTTTCTACATCGCCGCCAATTGCACTTTCTGCGTTAGTTCCATTACGTTTTCCCTGAAAATAGAATCGGTATCCATCAGGTCTTTTACCGTTTGGCAGGAATGTATTACCGTGGTATGATCGCGGCCACCAAAATGCTCACCAATGGTTTTTAATGAGTTCTTGGTAAAGGCTTTGGCCAGGTACATGGTAATCTGGCGGGCCTGTACAATCTCACGCTTACGGGTTTTCTGTAATAACTTATCGTATGGCACATCAAAGTATTCGCATACCATTTTCTGAATGGCATCGATGGTAATTTCTTTGCTGCTGGTTTTTACAAAATTGCGCAGCACTTTTTTAGCCAGTTCTACATCAATGTCTTTTTTATTGAGTGAAGACTGAGCCAATAATGAAATAAGCGCACCTTCCAGTTCTCTTACATTGGTATTAATATTATAAGCCACATATTTTACCACTTCTTTGGGCATATCCAACCCGTCGTTCTTCATCTTGCGCTCCAGAATCTCAATACGTGTTTCGTAATCGGGTACCTGTAAATCGGCACTCAATCCCCAACGGAACCTGCTCAACAAACGTTCCTGCATACCATCCAGATCTTTTGGTGGTTTATCGGATGTGAGTACCAGTTGTTTTCCGCTCTGGTGTAAATGGTTGAAGATGGCAAAGAATGCATCCTGGCTTTTTTCGGCCCGGCTGAAAAACTGTACATCATCAATAATCAACACATCAATCAACTGGTAGAAATGTATAAAGTCGTTAATGGCATTATTACGGCTATGATCCTGGAACTGGTTGATGAACTTTTCACTGCTCACATATAAAACCACTTTTCCGGGGTGGGTTCTTTTCACCTCATTACCAATGGCCTGTGCCAGATGCGTTTTACCAAGCCCAACACCACCATAAATAACCAATGGGTTGAATGAATTGGCTCCGGGTTTCTCCGCTACCGTTTTACCGGCCCTGCGTGCCACCCTGTTACAGTCGCCCTCAATAAAAGAATCAAATGTGTACATATGATTCAGTTGCGGATCGATCTGCATTTTTTTCAAACCAGGAATAACAAATGGATTCTTCACCGGGTTATCTATTACCAGTGGAAAATTCATTTCATTATTGTTATAGGTTTTCATGTTGCTCGCAGGTACATCCATCGAACCACTTCTTCCATTGGTATTACCACTGTCTACCATGATACGGTATTCCAGTCTTGCATCTTTTCCCAGTTCACGTTTCAGTGTTTTCGCCAACAGGTTTACATAATGCTCCTCCAGGTATTCGTAGAAGAATTGACTGGGCACCTGAATCATTAATACGTTTCCTTTCAGCTCAACAGGATTAATCGGCTCAAACCATGTTTTAAAATGTTGCCATTCTACAATGTCTTTGATGATCTTTAAACAATTGCTCCAGACTGATTCAGCATTTTTAGCCATATAAAAAATGAACAATTTTATAATGAGTTAACTTATTCGCTTTGCCTTCAAGTTATCTTATTTTTCCCACATGTGGAAATGTTGAAAAAAAACAGATACAGGGGTGCGAATATGTAGACTTTATGTTGAAAAAAAAATTTTTTATTCACTTGTTTTTTTCCCTACAACCACAGTATGGGCCTTTGCGAGTTTTTTTCTCGATAAACGGGAAAATTCATACTCCAGTCTGCCCAACTGAATTCCTCCAAAACCTACCTGGTTCACCAGCACATCTCCACTGTTTTTATTCCGGTACTTTCTGGGTTCCTCAAAAAAGCGGTGCGTATGTCCGCCAATGATCAGGTCGATGTCGTAACTCTCTTTTGCCAGCACTTCATCGCTTACCTTATTCTCGGTATAACGATCGCCCAGATGCGATAAACAGATGACCAGATCGCAACCTTTTTTCTGCAACAGATTTGCTGTAGTATTGGCTGCAACAATCGGGTCCTGGTAAACTGTTTTGCCATACAAATTATCAGGCACCAGTCCTTTCAATTCTATACCCACACCAAACACACCAATCTGCAGACTACCTTTTTTAAAAATTTTATATGGCTGGGTTTTATTTTCCAGCTCCGTTCCGGAAAAATCATAGTTACTAACCAGTATGGGGAAGGATGCATGTTTTAACTGCGTAGCAAAATTTTCCATGCCCAGGTCGAAGTCGTGGTTGCCCATAGTGGCTGCATCGTATTGCATGGCTGTCATGGCTTTTATTTCGGGTTCGCCTTTATAAATATTGAAATAGGGCGTTCCCTGGAAAATATCGCCTGCATCGAGCAATAAAACCTGCTCTTGTTCCTGTCTTATTTTGGAAATAAGGGCCGCCCGGGCCGAAACACCACCCAAACCCTGGTTGCGGCTTCCATCCATCGGAAAAGGGTCTATTCGGCTATGTACATCATTGGTATGTAAAATGGTCAGTTGCTGAACCGGATCGGCCATGGCTGCCAGGTCTGTTGATGGCAGCATGGATGTGGCCAATAATGCCGCACCTGTTTCTTTAATAAATGTTCTCCTGTTACTGGCCATTGGTTACTCTGTTTTCTATACCGGGTTGAATGGTTCTTCCTTCTCTGGTAAATAGGGTTATATAATCAATGATGGCATCGCGCATGAGGTAACCCCTGTTTATCTGTGGAACAGCCCTGAGCATTTCGCAATCACTTCCGCCATTGGCTACATAATCTGAATGTGCCACCACATACACCGTATTGGGGTCAAGTGGCTTGCCATTGATTTTTACTTCTGTTGCTTTTTTGTTTCTGATGACCATGGTTACACCTTTTGAAACGGGCCATCCGCCGTCTTCCGCCATTTTATCGAGATAGGCTTGCAACACAGTTCCTTTTAATTCCTGTAGAACAAGGATATTGTCAAAAGGCATGATCTCGAATATTTTCCCCACAGTAATATTTTCTTTGGAGAGATAGGAGCGTATACCTCCATCATTCATAAAACCTGCATCTACTTTGCGTCCGAATTTTTCTTCCGCCATGGTTTTATAGGCATCGGCCAGAAAATTGCCGATCTCACTTTCAGGTTGTTTTTTGTTGTAGGTGCCTGCGCTGGTGCCAATAACTTTATTCATGGTGGCATTGATGTCTTTGGCATAAGGCATCAGTAAGGCATTCATGGCTGAATCTTTTTTCAGCGATGGTTCAATGCGGTATTGTGTGTATTGTAGTGATGCCGGTTGATAATAACTGGAGCAGGAGCAGAGTGCAAATAGAAGACAATAGAAGAGGTATTTTCTCCTGTGCATAGAAGTTAACGGTTAGTTTCGGAAGGTACAATATAATTCAACCTATTATAGGTTTTTTTGGGATTAAAGAGAATTTTAATCCTACTTTTACGGCCATTAAATTGTAAATGAATGTCGTACGAAATTACAGGCAAACTGATCGCCAAATTTGATATCATCCAGCGTAGTGAAACGTTTAAAACAAGGGAATTTGTGCTGGAAAAATCAGAAGATATTGGTGGGAGAGTAATTACCAATTATGTAAAGTTTCAATGCGTTCAGGATAAGACCGCTATACCCGATCGTTTCAACATTGGAGACGATGTTCGTGTACAGTTCAATATCAAAGGAACCAAATGGACAAAAGACGGTCGTGAGAACTATATTACCAATTTAGATGCCTGGAGAATGGAAGCTGTTAAATTAGGACAGCAGGATACTCCTGCCGGAAATGGGTATAATGATATGCCTCCTCCGGCGGAAGTGGTTGATGATTTACCGTTTTAATGAAGTCCGTCCTTCCTTCGTCAGGATGACGAGTCGGGAAGACCGGAAGTCCGAAAGAGGATTGTTTACTGATAAACTTTCTTTCAGACTTCCGGTCTCCGGACTTTCGGTCTCTTTATACTCCTGAACTTTTTAGGCTAAATACCTAACAGTATGCAAGAACAATTATCACTCAGGCTTAAACCTGCAGAGGCGAACGATGAAAGTATGGTTCGCGCTTATATTTCCAGTGCTGCAGGCACCGATCTGAAAAATATTTCAGGTTTTCATGTCATCAAAAGATCCATTGATGCGAGAAGCAGACAGCAGGTTTGGATCAATCTAACGGTTCGTGCTTTTATTGGCGAACCTTTTACCCAAAGAGAAGCCGGTACCATTCATTTCGAGGATGTTTCAACAGCCCCGCATAAAGTAATTATTGTAGGGGCAGGTCCGGCAGGATTATTTGCTGCCTTGCGATTAATAGAAAAAGGTATTCAACCCATTTTACTGGAAAGAGGAAAAGATGTGCGTGCCAGACGTCGCGATCTGGCGCAGCTTAATAAAGAAGGCATTGTTAATCCCGAGAGTAATTATTGTTTTGGTGAAGGTGGCGCCGGTACTTACAGCGATGGTAAATTATATACCCGCAGTACCAAAAGGGGAGATATCAACCGCATTCTTCAGTTGCTGTATCAGTTTGGTGCCGATGAATCTGTTTTATACGATGCACATCCACATATTGGCACCAATAAACTACCGCATATTATTACCGCCATGCGCGAACAGATCCGCAACAGTGGTGGTGTTTTTTTGTTTGAAAAGAAAGTAACCGATCTGATAGTTTCAGGTTCGCGCATCAAAGGCGTAAAAACGGCTGATGGTGATGAAATGATGGCAGATGATGTGATTCTTGCTACAGGTCATTCAGCTCGTGATATTTTTCAATTACTACACGATAAAAAGATTCAGATTGAAGCCAAACCTTTTGCTTTGGGTGTTCGTATTGAACACCACCAGCAACTGATAGATTCCATCCAGTATCATTGTGTGTTAAGAGACGATGGTTTACCACCTGCTTCTTATGGTTTGGTGGAACAGGTGAACAACCGGGGCGTGTTTAGTTTCTGTATGTGTCCGGGGGGAATCATTGCGCCCGCAGCTACCAATGCCGAAGAGCTGGTAGTGAATGGATGGAGTCCGAGTAAAAGAAATAATCCATATGCCAATAGTGGAATGGTGGTGCAGGTAGAGCAGGCAGATGCCATTCGTTTTTTTGAAAAAAGAAAAGACCTGCAATCGCAATTAAGTTTCTCTTCTGCCGATAATGGACAAAGCTGGAAAGAATCTGCATTGTTATTGATGCATTTTCAGTCAGCCATAGAAAAAGCCGCTTTCACAGCGGGTGGGGGTGCTTTTGTAGCACCTGCACAAAGAATGGTCGATTTCTGTACCAATAAAGACTCTGCTGCATTGCCCGATTGCAGTTACCTGCCCGGTGTAACTTCCACCTCATTGGCAGAAGTACTTCCCGATTTTGTATATAAAAGTTTGCAGGGTGGTTTTACAGCTTTCGGAAAAAAAATGCGTGGTTATTATACCAACGATGCCATAGTGGTGGCCACGGAAAGCAGAACTTCTTCACCTGTTCGTGTACCAAGAGATGCAACCAGTCTTGCGCATCCGCAGTTTTCTAATTTATATCCCTGTGGCGAAGGTGCGGGTTATGCCGGTGGTATTGTAAGTGCGGCCATGGATGGGGAAAGAGTGGCCGATCGCATAATAGAAAAAGGGAGATAAAGAATTATCTCCCGTCAAACCTTTAATCCTATTAAAAACTGAAACTCAGGAACGAGATAGACGGCCAGTATTCCCCCCGGTCATGACCGCCATCTCAATGCGTTAACAGTGTTGGACTACTGCTGTTATCGCCCCTTCATGATGTAAAAGTAGAATCAGGGCTTTGCGCCCACAACGTGAAAAACACCCATTTTTTTGAGGTAGGAGTATAGCCTGAAAATCAATTAATCCCTCCCTTTCTCCCTTTCTCTTTGTTAAAAGAACCTCGCATTTTCGAAAGCCAGATGTACAAGGCTTTTTTTAAAAGGGAGAAAGGGAGTTATAGTGTTACGAGTTCGTGGCGGATGGCATAAATGGCGAGGCCGACCCTGGTGGTTACCTGTAGTTTTTGAAAAAGTGCATCGCGGTAACCATCAACGGTTCTGGCACTTACCCCCATTTCATCGGCAATTTCTTTGTATGTTTTTTCTGTGCAGGCCAAACGTAAAAAAGCCAGTTCTCCTTCGTTGATCATGACTTTTTGTGTGGCTTCTTCTTTTTCCAGACCCTTTCCTTTCATCTTGGGTGTTACCAGTTCATTGTAGAAATACCCTTTAGCATAAACTTCATGCATGGCCTGGCGCAACTCTTCGGGTTCACAATCTTTGAGTATATAACCCCTGGCTCCGTTTTTAAGCATGCGAATTACAATGAGATCATTCTTAATCATACTCAATGCAATTACTTTAATGCCGGGATAATGTTGTTTCAACCATTTGGTTGTTTCTACGCCATCCATAACGGGCATGGTAATATCCATGAGCACTATATCGGGTAATTGCGCTTCGTTTAACTGGTCAATTAATTCTTTACCATTACCGGCTTCAATCATTACATCAAAATCCTGTAACATACCAATCAGCACCGCCAAACTTTTGCGGAGAATTACATGGTCATCCACTAATGCTACTTTTATCATGCGGTAGTTTCTAACTTGAAGGAGAGTGAAATGGTTGTGCCTGTTCCGGCCGTACTCTGAATATCGGCTTCGGCACCAATCATAGCAGCTCTTTGTCTGATACTGCTGAGTCCGATTCCGGGTTTAAAATTGGTTTTGGCTTCATCAAAACCTTTTCCATTGTCTTTAATCAGTAAACGACCGGTATTATCTTGTCTGAATATCTGCACATCAACATGAGTAGCATCGGCATGTTTGAGGATGTTGTTGCAGATTTCCTGTACCATCCGGTATAGAAAAATTGTTTTACTCTTATCCAGCGGAAGCCGGTCTGTTTCTGAATGAAAGGAAGTAGTCATCAGACCAGTTTTTTCGAGTTGCTGCAGTTCATGTTTGATGGCAATGATTAAACCTTCTTCTGCCAGGCGATCAGCATAATAGCCTGCACTGAGGTCTCTTAATTCACGGATGGCTTTGCCTACCAGTTCTGTTACATTGGCAATTTTTGGGTCCTTAAAACCTTCCATGGCGAGGATATTCAGGTTTACTTTGGCCAGACTTAATATCTGACCAACATTATCATGAATTTCCTGGCTCACAATTTTAAAAGTATGGTCCTGCATTTCAAGTTGAGTCTGTAATAACTCCTGCTGAAACTGTGCTTCTCTTACCTGCTTTTCATAAAACATTTTCTTTTTCCTCCTGAAAAAATTAATCAATACCAGCATTGTTACAATGCCGAATAAAAGGATGAATAATGTTGCTGTTATGATGCCGACAAGGACTTCTCTCGATACTTTTTCCATAAGAATAGGGCTACAACCATGAAGCCGTATAAAAATACACTTAAAATTCTTGGAAATAAGTGATAGAGTTTCATGCCCCATACAAGTATGGCTTCTCCTTTGAGAAAAAAGTGTAGTGCAAATGTGATGCTGTTACCTACATAAAATAAAAGGATACCCATAACGAGCCAGAAATCAGGTACATGGAAAAGATTCACTTCATAATCGTCGCTTACAATAAATTCCTGGTACATATAAGCGCAGGAAATACAGCAAAGAAAAAAGCCTCCGATTACATAGGTGTTAAAATACAACTGGGTATAAACAGGGAAAAAACAAAACCATACCATCATGGCACTTACGGCCAATGTAATGCCGGTAGCGGTAATCCACTTCCATAATTTCGAGCGAAAAATTTCATAGAACTGATACCCAAAGAAAATAAATCCGGATACCACTACCCATAAATAGATGTGGGTGTTTCCGGTTACATATTTGGGGTGATTAACTGCGAAATAATTACCTCCAAATTCCCCAAGTAAAGTGAAAGCAAGAAAGGGGATAAAATAGAAGTAACGTGTATTGCGTATATGTTTCAGATTATAGAGAGCTGCCAGCAAGGCTGACAACTCTACTATGAAATTACTTAGTATCGGCATTTGATTGTTTTATGGGGTTCCATTTCCTGTATCATAAGCATCCAGTAAGTCTTCTTCCGGTGCCTCATTAAAAAGGTTTCGGGGATCTGGCAAACCAGGGTTTCCCTGCATCTGACCAAATCTTCTTTTAAACTGGTGTTTAAACATTCCGTTCTCATTTGGCTGTGGGTCCATGTAAGATGGTACCAATAATACATCCAGTTTCTGATCAGCTTTATTGATACAGGGTAAAAGGGTTAAACAGTGTTGTTCAACATCTGCTACACCCAGTTCTGTAAGAGCAATAGTTGCGCGATCCAGATAGGCACGTAGTTCACTGATGGAATAGGTGATACATTCACGGTAATACGGACTCTTGCTAAAGAGCGCATAATATTCGTTTAATTCTTCTTGTGCCAGGGGGTAGGGCACGGGGCCACCATAATGTGTACTCATTGTAGTTTGGTTGTTTAAAGGTTAAAAATAAAAAAACGGTTGTGCCTCCACAACCGTTTTTTCACCCATTTTTTGGGAGACAGGAAAGATAATCAGTTATTGTTATTCCCTGTTTGTTTTTTTGATAGCAGTAATTGTTGCTGCATCAGTTCATTCTTTTTGAACGCAGCCAGTTCTGTTTCTAATTGTTTTTTCTCTGTGTCTGTTAACTCTCCTCCAATTTTACTGAGATCGGGTTTGCCTGCATTTACCCATGCAGTATACCAGAAATCGGCAATCATATCAGCAGACTGTAATAGCCTGTCATTGATACTGGTTTTTAGAGAAGCTGCATATGATTTGGCAAATTCTGAAGTATAACTTTTTGTTTCAACACCTCTTCTTATCTGTACCCTGTATTTTTTTTCATCTGTAAATGTTTTGGATACTTCTTTTTCTTTGGCCAGCATTTCGGGTACCATGTTGAATCCTGATCTCACTGCTTTCCAAATAGCAGTGGAGGGGTCTTTGAGGTATGTGGCTTTGTGTGGGGAGTACAAATTGTAATTGCCAATTTCAATTTCCGGGATCATCGATTCCCATAAACTATGCAATCCTTTCTGGTTGGTTAGCTGGCCATCGTAATTAACCGTTGTATGTAAAGGCACATGTGCATCTCCGATATAATGCCCCAGGTCTGCGGCATAAAAAAGGATGCTGTCTTTGTTTTTCATTTTAAAAGCCTGGGTCAGTTTCTCCTGCATATATATAATATGGTATGGCACATAGCCATATTTCAGTAAACTGTCTTTGGAATATTTTTGAATGGCTTTCTGCCAGTTCATCGGCATTTTCTGGGCAGCATCTTCACCATACATTTCGAAATCAATAAAATGCTTGGTGGCTTCTGTACTGTCTTGATTTCTTCGCTGGTCGGGTCGCGGGGCATTTTGTACCAGATTCTCCATATTTCTGTAAAAAAATGGTCTTACAGGATCCGGTAATTCATAAACGGCCAGTTGATGAATGGTTCTGTGAACCAGAAACCCCCATCCGGAGCCCACTATTAATACAATCATTAAAATGGGGGCCAAAAATAGTCGTGTAAACCTTTTCATAATCAAATTTTAAAAACAGGCTGCGAAAATAGCGTATTAGGTTTCATCTGCTGTAATATTTGGGTTCTTTGGGCTACTAACCCACTGTTGGTGGCGATTTATTACCTTCAACACCTGAAATAGTTTTCCAGACCTCAACCAAACATGAATATGAGTAAGATTCTCGAACTACAGGCATTAAGAAAATATTATGCCACACAGAAAGCGGTGGATGATATTAGTTTCTCCATTGAAAAAGGAAGCATTTTTGGTTTACTTGGACCTAATGGTGCCGGTAAAACCACATTACTGCGTATGATTACCGGTATTTTTTATCCTGATATGGGAGAGATTATCCTGGATGGAAAAAAATTCGATCCCCTTAACGATATACAGTTAATAGGGTACATGCCGGAAGAAAGAGGGTTGTACAAAAAAATGAAAATTGGTGAACAGGCGCTTTACCTGGCCCAGCTAAAAGGACTTAGTAAAGCTGAAGCCATGGAAAAAATAAAGTTCTGGTTTAAAAAGCTGGAAATGGAAACCTGGTGGAACAAAAAAGTAGAAGACCTGAGTAAGGGCATGAGCCAGAAACTGCAATTTGTAACCACTGTTTTGCATGAACCCAAACTCATTATCCTCGATGAACCTTTTAGTGGTCTTGATCCATTAAATGCCAACCTGATTAAAGATGAAATATTTGGATTGGCTAAAAGAGGGTCAACCATTATTTTCAGTACCCATCGCATGGAACAGGTAGAAGAAATATGTGATCATATTATTCTGATGAACCTGGGAAAAAAAGTGCTGGATGGTTCTGTATCAGGGATCAAACAGAGTTTCAAGGAGAATAAGTTTAGTATAAAAGTTCAGGGCGATAATATCAATGCCAGTAGCCAGGCTTTTAGTGTGCTGGAAGATAAAAGTGATGGGTACATATTAAAAATCAATGAAGGGTTTAAGAGTAATGATATCCTGACGCATTTTCTGCAGCAGGGTGTTATCGTAGAAGCATTTAATGAAATCCTTCCATCGCTGAATGAAATATTTATCCGTCTGGTAGAAGGCAGTAATGCCAGAACCAGGTCATTTCAGCAAGTAGATTAAACCTTTTTCCCTTCAACCCACTAACTACATAACTTATGAATAAAATATCATTAGTAGCCAGAAGAGAGTTTCTTACCAGGGTGCAGAAAAAAACATTTCTGTTAACCACTATTGGTGTACCCATTCTCATTTTCGCTTTTTATGCGCTGATTATTTTCTTTAGCGTAAAGTCAACAGATAATTTTAAAATCGCTGTATCAGATAAAGCCAATGTTTTTAATGGCGAAATCAACAACAAAAAAAGCAGTGACCTGATCTTTGAGTTTGTAAAAGATGACACTGCTGTTTTACAAACAAAGCTGGAGCAAAAAGAGTACGATGCGTATCTCTATGTTCCTGCTACTTATTCCATTACAGGTACTACAACAGATTCTCTCCAGTTCCGGTCGGCTAAAACGGTTGGTATCATGACCCGTGAAAAAATTGAAAGCCGTATCAGTAAAACCCTTGAAGAGAAGCGACTGATGGCGATGAATATTTCAAAGACACAGCTCGACAGCATTCAAAATCAGAAAGAGACCATTACATTCTCCAGTTCTTCGGGTAAAACAGAAAACCAGGCCAAAGTAGGATTGAGCTACGGTGTGGGTTTTGTTTCGGGATTTATGATTTATATCATCCTCTTTATTTATGGTACAATGGTAATGAGAGGAGTGGTGGAAGAGAAAGTGAGCCGTATTGCTGAAGTAATCATCAGCAGTGTGAAACCTTTTCAATTGATGATGGGAAAGATTATCGGTATCGGTGCAGTAGGTCTGTTACAGTTTATTATATGGGGCGTGTTGATTTTCGCCATCCAGTTACTGATACCTGTATTGTTCCCTCAATTATTTGAACAGATGCAATCGCAGCCGGTTCAGCCTGGTATGATGGCTGCTGCCGAAACAGCCAAACAGTCTGGCGCACTCAGTGGTATTATGGCAGGATTAAATGAAATTAATTTCCCGCTGATTATAGGTTGCTTTATCTTTTATTTCCTGGGTGGATACTTTATGTATGCTTCTTTATTTGCTGCTGTAGGTAGTGCTGCCAATGAAGATATGCAGGATGCACAAAGCCTGTTATTACCTATTATGATGCCGATCATCTTTGCCATTGTTATCATGATGCAGGCCGTAAATAATCCTAATGGAAGCCTGGCGGTTTTCGGAAGTCTGTTCCCGCTTACATCACCCATTGTTATGATGGCGAGGGTGGCACATGGCATACCAGATGGAGTAACCGTATTTCAACTCATATTGAGTATGGTATTCCTGATACTCGGCTTCTTTGGAACCACCTGGCTGGCAGCTAAAATTTATCGTACCGGTATCCTGATGTACGGTAAAAAAGTTACCTGGAAAGAGCTGTGGAAGTGGGCGGTGAAAAAGAATTAGAATAAGAAATAAGAAATAAAAAATAAGGAATAAGAAAGGGGTATTCTACTTTCTTATTCCTTATTTTTTATTTCTTATTCCTCTGTTTAAATCGCCAGATTTAACAGTAACACTCCAATGATCCCTAACACCGATATGGTGGCTTCCATGACGGACCAGGAAAGGAAGGTTTGTTTGAGGGTAAGGTTGAAAAATTCTTTGAACATCCAGAAACCTGAGTCGTTGATATGGGAACCAAATACACTGCCAGTTCCGATGGCAAGTACCATTAACTCGGGTGATACATTACCCGCAGCTACTAGAGGTGTGACTACACTTGCGGCAGTTATACCGGCAACGGTGGCAGAGCCAATGGCAATTCTTAAGAGGGCAGTTACTACCCATGCAAAAATTAAAGGAGGCATCTGCCATTTACTACTGAATGCGGCAATGTATTGATCTGTGCCACTGTCCTGTAACACCTGTTTAAAAATGCCACCTGCCGTAATGATCAGTAAAATAACGGCGATGCCGGAGATGGCTTCATTCAGCCATTTGGTAATGGTTTCCATACTGTTTCCTCTTTTCAATCCAAAAACACCGATGGCAAGGAATACAGATAATAACAAAGCAATGGTTGGGTCGCCGATAAATAAAAGCACTTTCTTTAGTAACTGATCGGCTAAAAAATAATTGGCAATAACGGCGATGGTAATCAGTATAACGGGTAAGAGACCAATTAAAAAACTCGGTAATGCTGCGGGTAATTCCTTTGTAGTATTTTCTTCCGTAGTAAACAGAAAAGACTTGATATTTACTTCCATCTTTTTTAATAATCGACCCAGCATTGGTCCGGCAATAATGACTACCGGGATGGTGATGATCAATCCATAAATCAATGTCTTTCCCATATCTGCTTTAAATGCGTTTACGAGAAACACAGGACTGGGGTGGGGTGGAAGAAAACAATGTGTGGTTGATAAGGAAGCTGCCATGGGAATGGCAACATATAGTAACGGCAGCTTTGCTTTATGTGCGATCGAAAAAACAAGCGGTACGAGAATTACA
The DNA here is from genome assembly GCA_943372605.1 of Chitinophaga pinensis. Taxonomy (GTDB): domain Bacteria; phylum Bacteroidota; class Bacteroidia; order Chitinophagales; family Chitinophagaceae; genus Sediminibacterium; species Sediminibacterium pinensis_H. The sequence goes on from CALRZI010000001.1 coordinate 472,392, forward strand.
AAACCGGCATTGTAATACAGTGGAATGCCAATAAAAAATCCGGTAAGCATAATGGCCCACTGAATATTCTTTTCACCAAAACCAGCGATCAATGTCCTTGCAATTTTTTCCGCTGCACCACCCGCTTCCAGTATTTTACCGAGTATGGCACCAAGGCAAATAATTAAAGCCAGTCCACCCAGCGTATTGGCTGCTCCTTTCTCCACTGATTTAATGATCTGCATGGGTTCCATGCCGAGGAAAATGCCGGATAAAATAGCAACGATAAGCAATGATAAAAACGGGCTTACTTTTTTATAAGTCAAAAAAAGTTGCAGGCAAATCGCAAATAAAATGACAAGCAGTTCCATATGTTTGAATTGGATGTATTTATTTTTTTACCGGAATATCCAGTATAGCCTGAAATGCAGGTTTAGGCTGCCTATTCCTGTTCCAGAGCAATGGATAATTGGTGCGATTGGGTATCGGGTAATCGTTCTTCCAGCTCATACCATCATGAATACCCCAACAAGTGACCCGCGCTATTTTATCTTTTTTCCTGTAAAAGATATTAAATAATTCCTTGTAACGATTGGTTAATTGTTGCTGCACTTCATCAGGTAACCATTTTTGATAAGGATCGAGGAAGGTTTTAAACTCTTCAAGCTGGAACTGCCTGTCGCTCATACCTTGACCAATAATTTGTCCTTCTTTGGTGAGTGGCAAAACATCTACATCCAGTTCAGTAATCATTACTTTAACACCTGTTGAAGCATAAGCATCAATGGCTGCTTCGATATACTCATTTCTTGGATAATTGAGACCCCAATGACCCTGAATACCTACACCATCAATCCTGATGCCTTCTTTTTGCAACATTTTTACCATGCGAACAATACCGTCTCTTTTTGTTGGTCGCCATGCGTTAAAATCATTGTAGTATAATTCGGTATTGGGTGCATACTGGCTGGCAAATTTGAAAGCATATTTCACAAGTGTATCGCCATTGTCAAAAGCAGTTACCCAACTGGTGGGTCTGTAACTGCCGTCGTTATCAATTACTTCATTCACAACATCCCATGCATGTACCCTTCCGGCGTATCGACCGGCTACTTTTTCAATATGACTGCGTAAGCGTTCAATTTGTTCTGCTTTTGTGTTGGCTTTTCCACTGGCATTGGTAAAGAACCAGGCCGGAACCTGGTTGTGCCATACCAGTGTATGTCCTACAATAAACATTTTATGAGCTTCACCAAATGCAACAAATGCATCAGCGGGACCAAAATTGAAAACACCCGGCTGTGGATTAATTAATGCCGCTTTCATAGAGTTTTCAAGTGTAATGCTGTTGAATTGTTTTACAACAATTTCCTGCGATAATTTATCGGAACCTGAAATAATGGCATCATTTACAGCAGCACCCACTAGAAAAACATCTTTGTATGCTTCTTTTAATGAACTGTTTTGTAGTTGTATTCTGGTAGTAAAACTAAGTACACCATAAATTAGTGCGATGCACAATAAAATAGTAATCCGGCTTTTATTCATAGGGCAGCAATTGTATTAATCAGGCAACTGAGTTAACCAGTGTGCCAATTGAACTGATGCTGATTTGTATTTCATCAGCAGATTGTAAAGTGAAGCTACTGTCTGGTACTACTCCTGTACCGGTCATAATAAGGCAACCGAAAGGGAAAGATGCTTCCCGATATACAAATGAAACCAATTCTGCTGGCGTACGTTTCATTTGAGCCAATGTAATTGAACCATTGAAAGCAACTGTATTATTTCGCAGAATTGTCAATGAAATTTCTGTGTTCTTGTCAATCAGTTCATCGGTAATATAAACGCAGGGGCCAACTGCTGCGCATGCATCATATGTTTTGGCCTGGGGCAGGTATAAAGGATTTTCTCCTTCAATACTCCTGCTGCTCATATCGTTACCAATAGTATAACCAATGATCTTGCCTGAAGATGTTACAACCAGTGTTAATTCTGGTTCGGGAACATCCCATGTACTGTCTTTGCGTATTCTTACTTTTTCGCCATGTCCCACTACGCGATGTGGAGTAGCTTTAAAAAAAACTTCGGGTCTTTCAGCTTCATATACTTTTGCATAGAAATCGGCACCGCCGCTGTCTTTACTTTCTTCCTGCCGGCCAATCTTACTTCTTAAATAGGTTACACCACAGGCCCATAGTTCCTGTTCTTTGCCGATAGGCGCTCTTAGTGCAGATGTATCCAGTGTGCTGACAGGTTCTGCTTTTCCAGATTTTATCCAGGAACTGGCTTTTTGTAAAACGCCATCATCATTGATAAAATCGTTCCAATCTTCTCCTGCTGCGAGGAATAGTTGATCGTTTTGTTCCAGTGCAATACCAGTCAATAGTTTATAAGCCTTCATGTTTTTATTTTAGACCAATACGCAATACACGCATATCGTTTGTAATGAATAAAGTTTTTTCATCGTCGGATAGTGCCACATTTGAAGCGGCTTCATCCAGTTTAATTTTACCTAGTAATACAGCATTACTATTGAAGATCCAGATACCTCCTGGTCCTGTTGCAAATACTATTCCCTTGCTGTTTATTTTTAGTCCGTCAGGTAAACCTTTGTTGCCCTTTTCCATTTTAGCAGTGTAAAATATTTTTCCATTCTTTAGTTCACCATCAATCACATCATAGCTATACCAGTTGGGTTTAGCAGGATCGGAGCAGGCGATGATCAGTTGTTTTTCGCCGGGAAAGAATGCAATTCCATTTGGTCGGGTAATGCTATCTGTTAAAAGAGATACTATTCCATTTTTTTTGCGGTTGTACACGCCATTAAATGGTATTTCTTTTTCCGGATCAAGATCGTTTTGCATGGGTAAGCCATAGGGTGGATCCGTAAAAAAAAGATCTCCTTGTTTGTTGTACACAGCATCATTCGGACTGCTGAAACGTTTGCCTTTGTAATGAGAGGCCAGTCGCAGAAAATGAGCTTCCGGTTTATCAAGATCGGATGACATTGCAGCCATCTGTCTGTTACCATGCTGACATAGAACAAGATTGCCCTGAGGATCTAACAGCAAACCATTGCTACCCGGTTCCTTACTTTTCGAAGAAGTGCCGGAAAAGCCTGAAGGTTGCAGGTAAATTTCTTTGCCTTTTTCTGCGGTCCATTTATAAATAGTGTTGGTGGGTACATCAGAGAATAAAAGCATTTTATATCTTTTTATCCATAAAGGCCCCTCGCTCCATTCAAAACCCTCTGCAATAATTTCTGCTTTGCTGTTTTTGTCGATTACCAGATCAATTGCGTCATTAATTCGTTCAATAACGCCTGTTGTTTTGTATTGAGCAAATAAACAACAGCTAATACATAAACCGATGATGATGGCAGTAGTCTTTTTCATGAGCATGATTTAATGTGAATCTCTTGTAACAACTGAACCGGAACTGCCCTGCAAAAAATCAAGATCGGCGCCTTTGTCTGAACCCATTACATGTTTAATATACAGACTTACATAACCCCTTGTGGCTGCAGGTGCTGGTGCAACCCAGTTAGCCCTTCTTTTGGCTAACTCTTCATCCGATACATCAAGATGTAATTTTCTTTGCTCAACATCCAGTTCAATCATATCGCCATTTTGTACAAGAGCGAGGTTGCCACCAATGGCCGATTCGGGCGATACATGCAATATAGCGGTACCATATGCGGTGCCACTCATTCTTCCATCGCTGATGCGCACCATATCTCTGATGCCTTTCTCCAGTATTTTTTTAGGCAAAGCCATATTGCCCACTTCGGGCATGCCGGGATAACCAACAGGACCTACATATTTTAAAACCATTACACAGGTTTCGTCAATATCCAGTTCGGGGTCATCAATTCTTGCATTGTAATCTTCAATGCTTTCAAATACTACGGCTCTTCCTTTATGTTTCATTAAATGTGGCGAAGCGGCAGAAGGCTTCATTACGGCGCCATTCAATGCGAGATTGCCTTTTATTACTACGCAACCTGCTTCAGCAATGAGTGGTTGTTCATATGGCGCAATTACTTCAGTGTTATAACAATCTGTCTGTCCTGTTATATTTTCATGGTGGTTTTTGCCTGTTACCGTTATTACATTTTTATGCAGGTGCTTACTTAATTCGTTTAATACTACAGGTAAGCCACCGGCATAATAAAAATCTTCCATCAGAAATTTTCCCGAAGGCATTAAGTTCACTAGCAGCGGAATCTTACTGCCCAGTGTGTCAAAATCATCCAGATGCAGGTCAACGCCAATCCGTCCGGCAATCGCCATCAGGTGAATAATAAAATTGGAAGAACCGCCTACAGCCGCATTTACTTTAATGGCATTTTCAAATGCTTCTCTTGTTAATATTTTATCAATCGTCAGGTTTTCTTTTACCATCTCCACAATTCTTCTTCCACTGAGTTGTGCCATTACTTTTTTTCTGGAGTCGGCAGCAGGCATAGCTGCGGCGCCACTTAGTGTAAGTCCGAGCGACTCTACCATACAGGCCATGGTAGAAGCAGTACCCATTGTCATGCAATGACCAATACTTCTGCTCATACAACTCTCTGCATATTCGCATTCTTCCTGAGTCATCTTACCCGTTTTCATGTCTTCATCAAACTTCCACACGTGTGTGCCGCTGCCTATGGTTTGTCCTTTATATCTTCCATTCAACATGGGGCCACCGGGTACTACAATTGTGGGTAAGCCCACGCTGGCGGCACCCATTACCGTAGAAGGAGTTGTTTTATCGCAGCCTGTTAACAGCACTACGCCATCAATCGGGTTACCACGAATAGATTCTTCTGTATCCATGCTCGCGAGATTGCGAAACAGCATGGCAGTGGGCTTCAGCAATGTTTCACCCAAACTCATGATCGGAAACTCCAATGGAAAACCGCCTGCTTCGAGTACACCTTTTTTTACCGCTTCAGCATGGTCGCGAAAATGTGCATTGCAGGGGGTGAGCTCACTAAAAGTATTGCAGATGCCAATAACAGGGCGACCATCGAACATATCAGTGGGCATACCCTGGTTCTTCATCCAACTGCGATAGATGATTCCGTCTTTATTCTTTTTACCAAACCAATCCTGGCTACGTAGTTTCTTTGACATGTGCTATTTATTTTGTTTATCGTCTTTTGTTTTTCATGCATCACCTGTTGCGTCGCACACTTGAACAGCAGTAATAATTAATCGGCATTGAGCTTCACTCTTTTTCCTGTTCTCATGGCTTCATAAATGGCCTGCAGGTATTTTACATCTCTTCTTCCCATTTCTCCGGGAACAATGGATGGTTGGTTATTTTTAATCGATAAAGCAATGGCATCTAACTGCCTCGCCTGTTGATTTATCTGTGGAAAGTTCATGGAACCGGCAGGTGTTTTACCCCTCAATCCATTATAATTATAGGCAGTTGTAAGTTCAAAAACTCCCTGCTCAGCTTCAGCCCTGAGAAAATTCATATTGTCATCGTAACTGGCAGAACCATTACCAATAAGACCGTTAGAAAATTCAAATTGCCAGCTTAATGATTGTTCAACTTCACTAAATCTTTGTAAATCTGTTTTCTTTCCTTCATGCGCTGTAACAGCAATGGGTAACATGCCTGTTGTGTAACACATTCCCTGAACAGCATAAATGCCAAGATCCATTAGAGGTCCGCCGCCGGCATATTTTTTTTGCAGGCGCCATTGATTGGGTGCTGCTTTAAATCCAAACCCGCCGCTTATTTTTTTAATCTCACCATATTTTTTAGAAGCACCTAGTTTAACCATTTCAAGATTATACGGCTCGAAATGTAAACGGTAACCTACGGATAGAAATCTATTGGCTTTTTTGGCAGCAGCAATCATAAGATCACAATCTGCTACTGTAATGGCCATTGGCTTTTCACAAATAACATGTTTGCCAGCTGCAAAACCACGAATGGTATATTCGGCATGCATGTTATTCGGCAGTACCACATAAATAACATCAATATCTGGATTGTCTTTTATCTGGTCGTATGTTTCGTAGCTGTAAATATTTTTCTCTGGGATCTTATATTTTTTTACCCAGGCAGGAATCTTTGAAGGTGTTCCGGTAACAATACCTGAGAGATAACAGTGTTCTGTTTCTAATAGTGCTGGACCCAACTGCCCTGTCGCATAACCACCTAAACCAACCAGTGCAATACCCAACTTTTTATTCTGAAGCATTTTTTGTTGTTTTGAAACGAATGGATAAATTAAGTCTTTCGCAGCCAGTAACGGCAGGCCTAACCCAGTCAAACCTATATTGTTGAGAAACTTTCGTCTTGATCGTTGGTAGTAGCTATCCATATAAAAATGTGTTACGTAATATAATCGTTATTTTAAAAAGGAATCAAAGAATTCATCTGCATAATTTAATTGTCTGCTTCTTTTCATATAAGACAAGGCCACAAAAATGGTAGTTGCATTTGTTGCATTAAAACAGCTTATTCGAAAAGTACAAATAGCTGAATTATAGTAGTTTACGATTTATGGTTGCATCATATTTACATTGCTTTGCAAAACATGATGCAACTTTTATTTTGGGTTGCAGAACAGGTTCAACAAAATCACCCTTCTTGAGGGCGAGGTTTAATCATTGCATTCTTTTTGGAAAACAATCCCGTGTCTGTTATCTGGCAAGCCGTTGTGTTGGACATCGGTGAGGGGTCATTTAATGCGGAAGTCGATATAAAGGAAAATGCCAAGAGTTATCTATGCTACATAAACAACCGTTTTGACATTCTGATAGCTGTTTTTGGTAACTGGTAGAATTTAGTAAAAATAAAAAAGAAGGCTGTTTAGTTTTACTAAGAAAGCAGGATGTAGAGTGTTTTGTTTCCGGCAATCTGTTTTTCTAAAACTTGTAAATAGCCTGATCATTGAAATATCATTTTCAGTGAATCATTTGGATAAACCTACAATTTTCTCATGTGTTTTAAGTTAAAATGCATATCAACCTGGATTTCTATCCGGGTTTTTTTATGAACTTTTTTCAATAAAATCTTCTGCCATTGACAATATCGTTACTTAAGACAGTGGTAACTGTTATCAATAAAATGATTGGTGTTATTCGTTGACTTTAATAAAATCAAATACCGTGGCTGGTTATTTTGGTATCGAAAATTTAAAAGCATATGAAAATTCAGTACAAACTTTTGATGACCTTCTTTTCATTTTTGTGTGGCAGCATGTTGAATGCCCAGGTTAAAATATCATTTGCTGAACCTCCTTTGGTTCCAACCTTATTCCAGACTGGCATTGTAAGTACAGGAATTGCTGAGCGCGATTTTGCCTTGTCTCCGGATGAGACAGAATTATTTTATACTATTCAGTCACCACTGGGTTATTTTCAAACCATTGTGTATATGCGAAAAGACTCAAAAGGAGTTTGGAGTAATCCACAGATAGCCCCTTTCGCGGGTAATTACAGCGATCTTGAACCAACATTCTCTCCGGATGGTAAGCGACTTCTTTTTTCATCCAACAGACCGATTTCGGGTGATAAGGCTAAGGATTTTGATATCTGGTATGTTGAAAAACAAGGAGATAACTGGTCAGTGGTGCCACAAAATATGGGTGCGCCAGTTAACACAGAGGCAAATGAGTTTTATCCGTCTCTTACAAAATCCGGCAATCTCTATTTTACCGCCTCCTATAAGAATGGCATCGGTAGAGAAGATATATATGTAGCAACCTGTACAGAAGGTAAGTATAACCAACCAATAGTTTTAGATACTGCTGTTAATTCTAAAGTTGATGAGTTTAATGCTTTTGTTTCGCCGGAAGAGGATTTTATCCTGTTTACTTCCTACGGTAGAAAAGATGATATAGGTAGAAGTGACCTGTACATCAGCCAGAAGGATCAATCAGGTAAATGGCAGCCCGCAAAGCATATACCGATGCTCAATTCCAATCGCATTGATTATTGTCCGTTTGTGAGCTTTGACAGGAAGAAAATGTTTTTTACAAGTGAACGGAATATCTTAAAACAGGTGTTTGATAAAAAGGTAACATTTGAAGCGCTGGAGAAAACATTCAAGTCGCCACAAAATGGAAGCGGTGATATTTACTGGATCAGTTTCGATAAAGTTTTAGAAAGTTTGAAGTAGTAATAGTCTTTTCTGTAAGTCAAGAGGCTTGATAATCTGTTCTATGATTATCAAGCCTCTTCTTTTGTGGGCGTACATGAACAACCGGTTGTATGGTATGAATAACAGTTACCTAAGTAAATGCTGATTCGATATTGATTCTTCCCCCTCATTGACAGTTTCTGGTCGTTGGTTGAATAGATAATTTTTCAAGCAGTAGAAATAAAACATTTACTGTCTTGAACTTATTGTCTCATGACAAGGATACCCAGAGTGCGTTCCTGAATAATGAAGACAAATGAAAACTAATTTCTTGAAACTAAAATTGACTCTATGAGAAAAAGTGTAACGCTTTTGTGTTTTGCGTTATTATCCAGCTTAATGCTGCTTGCGCAAACACGTACCATTAAAGGACGGGTTGCCGATGAAAAAGGTAATCCGGTATCCGGCGCATCTGTTCAGGTTAGAGGAACCAAAACCGGTACCACAACAGATGCTGAAGGTAATTTTTCCATTGCCGTGCCAACCACTGCAAAATCATTACTTGTATCGTCTCTTAATTACGCAAACAAAGAGTTTGCAATAGGAAACGGAAATACGCTTGCAATTACGTTAAAAGCAAATGATGCAAGTCTTGAAGAAGTGGTAGTAATGGGTTACTCCACCGTAAGAAAAACAAACCTCACAGGATCTGTTGCAAAAGTAGCCGGTACGGAAATTGAAAACAGACCCAACCTGAGTTTCGATCAGGCTTTGGCTGGTAAGGCTGCCGGGGTACAAGTAAGTACTTCATCTGGTTTAATTGGCGCGCCGGTTAACATTCGTGTAAGAGGTGCTTCTTCCATATCATCAGGTAGCCAGCCATTAATTGTAATGGACGGTGTTCCATTAATTCAGGGAGATAATGGTCAGTTGTATAATCCAACCAATGCTTTGGCAGACATCAACCCAAATGATATTGAAAGTGTAGAAGTTTTAAAAGATGCATCTGCGGCTTCCATTTATGGTAGTCGTGCATCTGGTGGTGTATTAATGATTACAACCAAAAAGGGAAAATCAGGAGCGCCAAAAATTACCTATAATACCTATTTCGGGTATAGCCAGCCTGCAAGAATGATGAATGTACTTGACGGCCCTCAGTACACATCTGTCATTAATACCATGAGAACCAATGCAGGTCTTACAGCTTCTGCAGCTAACGGTGATTATAACGGCGATGGTATTACCGACAATACTGATTGGCAGGATAAAGTGTACAGAAAAGGGGTTACTCATGATCACCAGATTGGTATCAGTGGTGGTTCTGAGCGAACAACCTATTATGCTTCTCTCGGCTTTAATGATTTTGAAAACTATATCATTGTCAACAGACAAAAAAGAGCAGCAGCAAGATTAAACCTTACAACCAAAGTGACCAACTGGTTCGAAATAGGTATTAAAAGCCAGTTTACGCGTACAACATTGTATGGTTTAGGATCAGGAACCGGAGCAGCGTTGAGTGGCGTTCCTTTTGGTCCATTAACAGCTTATCCGAATGTTCCTGTTTATGATGCTACAGGTGCTTATTACATTGGAAATGGTGGCAATACAGTGGCGCAGAATACACCGAATCCGGTAGCTGTTCAAAATCTCAACTACGACACAAGAGATAATAGAAGATTTATCAATAGTGTGTATGGTGAGATTTCTTTGTTGAAGGGTCTGAAATTAAAATCTCAGTATAATACCGATATGCAGATTGGTTTCACTGACCAGTATTGGGACCCTGCGGTGGGAGATGGACAAGGGCTGGCAGGTTTGGCTCAAACAGTGGCAACGGATTCACGTGTGTGGAGTTGGTTTAATACACTGAATTATAATACAAAATTTGGTGATCACGATCTGGGTGTGTTAGCGGGAGCAGAGTACACTAAGAGCTACGCAACATTTAATTATATTTTCGGATTGGGTTTAAATGACCCCTTAATCAGAATAATTACACCGGCAAATTATGCTACAACAGGAGGGGAAAATGGTATTGATGTAAATAATGGGCTGGCATCCTATTTCGGAGGAGTTAATTATGGCTATAAAGGAAAATATCTTGCAAGTTTCAACATCAGGAGTGATGCTTATTCAGGATTTGGCCGTACCAATCGTTGGGGATACTTCCCATCGGGATCTGCGGCCTGGAAAATATCTCAGGAGAGCTTCTGGAAATCAAGGTTAATCACAGATCTTAAGCTAAGGGCAAGTTATGGCATTACCGGTAACTCAAATATTGGTAACTACCCAAGTCTTGCAACATTTGCACCTACACAGTATGCGAATATTGCGTCATTGAATCTGAATAATCCCGGAAACTCAAATCTTCGCTGGGAACAAACGGGCCAATTCGATGTAGGGTTTGATATGGTAATTGGTAAAGGAATCAATGTTGTTATTGACTATTACAAAAAAAGAACAAAGGATCTTATACTGGATAACCCCATCCTGGCAACAGTGGGATTCCCGGGAAATACCATTACTGAAAACATCGGAAGTATTGAAGCATCTGGTTTCGAAATTGCATTGAATGTACCCGTTATCAATAAGCGCGACTTTAAATGGAATATCAGTTTTAATGGAGCCACCAATAAAACAAAAGTTATTTCAACCAACGCTTTTGGAAACGACATATTCGGTGGGCAGAGTATTGTTCGTCCCGGGTATAATATGAGTGCTTTTTACCTGATACGTTGGGCTGGAGTTAATTCAGCTAATGGTATGCCAACATTCCTGGATGTAAATGGTGTAGCAAAACAATATGATCATTCGGCTCCTGCAGCCAACAGATGGACAAGGGTAAGTGATGGTGCTGTAACCACTGCCATTACTGCTGCGGATCGGGTGGTGTTGAATGATAAAACACCTTATCCGAAATTTTTTGGCGGTCTGTCTCAGTCATTCAATTACAAACAACTGGATCTCTCATTTGATCTGCAATATTCTTTAGGGGCTTATACATTCAATAATACCCTGCAGAATTTAGTGCTGATGACAGGTACGCGTAACAAAAGTGTAGAAATCTTAAAAGCATGGACAAAAGCAGGCGATCAGACAGATGTTCCCAGATTGTTTTTTGGCGAGAACCAGTCTACTCTGGGTTCTACCAGATTTTTGGAGAAAGCTGATTTTGTTCGCATGAGAAATATTCAGATAGGCTACACATTACCCAAAAAACTTTTAGAGAAAGCAAAAATTGCCAACCTGAGAGTGTATGCACAGGTTCAGAACGCATTTACCATTACAGGGTATAAAGGAATGGATCCGGAGAGTAATGCAAATGGTAATGTCAATATCGGATTGGGTATTGACACATTCAGACCATACCTCGCACGCACTTTTACATTTGGTATCAACTTAGGACTCTAACATAAAATATAATACGATGAAAAAAAACATATTTAACTCATTTATACTAGCTGGTGTGTTACTGGCTTCCTGTCAGAAAGAAGTGACGGAGATTGTACCACCTGATCGCTTATCTTCAGATCTGGCATTCAGCACTGCACAAAAAGCAGAAACATCAGTAATGGGTGCCTATAATGCTTTGCAAAGTGCAGACTATCTTTCTGGTCGTGCATTGGTATATATTGATCTTTTAGGGAATGATATTTACGACCGAACCAATTTTTTTGGAGATCTGCCCAGATTCAACCTATTATCTAATGCCGGATTTGCAGGCGGTTTATGGAACGCCGGATATATTTCAATTGCCACTGCCAACCGTGCAATTGCAGGATTAGCGGCTAATCCGGGTGTTGTAACTGCCGCAAAGGCAAAAGAGTTAACGGCTGAATGTTTATTTATTCGTGCAGTAAGTAGTTTTTATCTGGTTAATTTTTTTGCCCACCCATATAACTTTACAGCGGGTGCTACGCATTTAGGCATACCGATCGTTACAGAAAATTTTACCAGTAATGATCCTGCTGCGAATAAACCACGCTCAACGGTGGCACAGGTATATACGGCTATCATCAGCGATCTGACTGCTGCACTGGCTGACTTACCGGCGATTTACGGTACGGCAGCATCTTATGCTTCGAAAACAAGGGCAACCAAAGCGGCGGCTGCGGCTTTGCTGGCAAGGGTTCATCTTTATAAAGGAGATTATGCAAATGCTAAATCGGTAAGTTTAAATGTCATTAACGGACAGTATGGAACATTTGCATTGAATGCCTCTCCGGCAGGAGCATTCGGACCGGCTAATTATCAAACAGCGGAAAGTATATGGAGTATACCAAATAATACAACAGACAATCCGAATACCAATAATGCATTGCCGCAGCATTATTTTCCGGGTGGAAGAGGTGATCTGGCCATCTCAACAAATTTCAGGGATATTGCAACAAACCCCTATTTCGCTGTTGATGACAGAAGAAGAAATTTGATTATTTCCGGTACAACTTCAGCTACAGCGTCAAGTTTTTTCACCAATAAATATCCTGATATCGCAACAAGATCTGATTGGGCCCCCATTCTGCGATATGCCGAAGTGTTATTAACCTATGCAGAAGCATCGGCACAGGTTGCTACCGGCATTGATGCCGATGCAGTAGCAAAACTAAATCTTGTACGTGACCGTGCAAGAGTTGGTGCACCACAATATACAATTGCCAGCTTTGCCACTAAGACTGATTTGATAAATGCCATTTTGGGAGAAAGAAGAATTGAACTGGCTTTTGAAGGACATCGTTTCTGGGATATCATGCGTGTAAAAGGAACTGTTACCAATAAGTTTGATGGAGATGGTGTAACGGTGTTGCCTGCACAGGCATTTGGCGCCAACAAATCAATTCTGCCAATTCCCCAGGCTGAGGTTGATAAAAGCGCAGGAATATTGGTTCAAAATACAGGATACTAAATAAGGTCTGGGTATAGCTATTTTATAGTGATAAACGTTTAGAAAGAGCCGACAAGTCTGTCGGCTCTTTTCATGTGTACTTATATGGTACTAGTCAATAACTGTTCTTGATGAAGCAGAGATGGGATTTTCATCATTGACGATTACCTGCATTTTGGACATTGGTAATGGCTTTATGTAATGAAACAGTAATGTTAAAAAGAAAACTAAGTAATATAGTTGCTGAGAAAATTTTCATCAAGTGGGGCTTCTTAAAATTCATAAAATAGTAAACCAGTTATGGAACACGAATTAAAAAAGCATATACACAATATTGTAAAAGAAACGGTGAACAGGAAAAGGCCACTATGGAAGCGGATGGGTGAGATTTTTATAGAAATTCTGATTATAGTCTTTGCTGTTTCATTTGCAGTCTATATGGAGAAGACAAAAGAGCATACACATGAAAAGAAAGAAGTAAAAGAATTTTTGTTGGGCTTAAAAAAGGACCTGCAAAATGATATAAAAGAAATGAATGATGATATCTGGGGCTACGAGATTTGCTCAAAGTGGTTAAGGTATTTTGCAAAAGAAACAAACGTTAACGATGATACGCTGCAACAATACTCCTGGGTGTTAATCAGTAAAACACATTTATTGGCCAATAAGGGACGATATGAAGGGTTTAAAGCCAGCGGTAAAATCAATACCATTGAGAACGAAGAACTCAGAAACATGATACTGGACTTGTATGAAGAAAGAATGATAGGACTGACCAACACAACACAAGACTATATTGTGCTTAAAAACCAGATGTTACAGATACTTTATCAGAAAAGAAAAGGAAGATTCTCCGGAAATGATAACCTGAAAATGATTCTGAAAGATGATGAATTGAATAATTATTTAGTTGCTCTTGCTAATGTAAAGGAAATTATTACTAAGTACAATGCGACAATTAAAGAAGCCGGGCATATCATTCAGTTAATCGATACGGCGTACCCTATGAACTGAATAGTATCATTAAAAGAAATAGTATGAATCGTAATACCATTCGAATAGTTATTCTGATTGTAATTCTTTTAATTATTCTTTCAGTGGGAACCCGGGCGCATAAAATGAAAGAAGTATCGGCTAACCCTTCCTACAAAACACTTCGTATTCTTTTTGTTGGAAACAGTCTTACATATACAAATGATCTTCCTTCATTGGTTCGTGAACTTGGTAAAGCTGATTCCATACTTGTTGAGTACAAAGCCATAGCAAAGCCTGATTATGGTCTGGATGATCATCTGGCAGAAGGAATTGTTCAAAGTGAGATTAGTAATGGTAGGTATGATTTTGTGGTCGTTCAACAGGGACCATCAGCTTTACCGGAATCTCAGGCTATCTTGATGTCTTCTGTGAGTAAATACAAGACATTATGCGATCAGGCCAAAACAAAATTGGCGCTATATATGGTATGGCCCTCCAAAATACGATTGTTCGATTTAGATAATGTTATCTACTCCTATAGTAATGCTGGTAAAACACATAAAGCCATTATTTGTGCGGCCGGACTTGCCTGGAAGAAAACCTGGGCCTTGAATTCAGATATGGAATTATATGGGTCTGATGGGTTTCACCCAGACATAACAGGTAGTTTGCTTACTGCAATGGTAATTTATGGTACTATTACCGGTAACAAACAGTTTAATACGCAAGAATTGGAAAATGCCTCCTGGTCCCGAAAATTAAGTAGTGCTGCTTTTAACACCTTAAAACAGGTAACAATTGCTACAATTGAAACAAAGTTGTAGAAGTGAACTTGATATATAATGTGCTTAGAGGGTATTATTATTCTCCATTAAAGACTGGATAAGTTCTTTATATCCTCTTCCAATTGGAATACTCTTACCCATAATTTCTACATCGGCCGCACTATAAGCGTCAATCTTGTTTTTAGAAACAATAAAAGAACGATGTATGCGAATAAACCCGCTCTTGCCCAATTCCTGTTCAAGATGTGATAATTGTGTTTTGGTGATGATGGTCTTGCCGTTGGTGGTAAATATTTTTACATATTCCTTTAATCCTTCGATGTAAAGGATAGTATCAAGTGGTACGCGAATTCTTTTCTTGTTTACATTAAAGAAAATAGAGGGTTTCTCTGTAATAAATGCCTGTTGTGGGGTATATGGCATAGGAGGCTGATGTTGTAACTTATTTACGGCCATCAGGAAACGGTTAAATTCAATTGGCTTTAAGAGATAGTCGAGAACACCTAATTCAAATCCTTGTAGTGCATATTCATTGTAGGCAGATGTAATGATAATCTGAGGCGGAAATTTTAGCATCTTTATAAATTCCATGCCTTTAATTTTTGGCATGTGAATATCAAGAAACATTAAATCAATCTTCTCTTTTTGTAATACTTCCATTGCATAAATGGCATCAGTACAAACCGCAACCTTATTCAAAAAGGGAACCTGTTGAATATAATCAACCAGTATCTCGGCTGCAATTGGCTCATCTTCTACAATAATTGTATTATATAGTTGCATTTTTTGACAGGTTTATTGTTAAATGTACTTTGAAAGTGTGTTCACTTACCTCAATCTTTAAATCATGTTCAGGATATAATAATTCAAGTTGGCGTTTTACATTTTTTAAACCAATCCGTTCAGCCGATTTCTCCTCAGTTTCAGGTTTTGAATTTTCAATAGTAAAACTCAACTGCCCTTTTTTTAGAATGGCATGAATAGCTATATAAGAATTGAACCTGGTTTCACTAAGACCATGCTTAAAAGCGTTTTCAACAAAAGGGATGAGAATCAAAGGAGTGATTTGCTGCTCCTGAATATCTACGTCTTCCTGGTAGGTAATGTTCAGTCTTGTACCATAGCGTAATTGCTCCAGTTCAATATAATCCTTCACTACTTTCAGCTCATCGGCGATATTAATAGACTGTTGGGAAGTTTCATACAACATGAATCGTAACAGCTTTGATAATTTCATTACAACTTCAGCCGTATTATCGTCTTTTTTTCGCGCTAGTCCGTAAATATTATTGAGTGTGTTGAAAAGGAAATGTGGATTAATCTGCGATTTCAAAAATTGAAGCTCCGCAGCAAGTTTTTTTCTTGCTGTTTCCTCTTCTTTCTTTCTCATCTGTAAATTAAGTCTTACCAGTTTGATGGCAAGGGCGGTTCCACAAACAAACGCTAGCACAAAAGCATTATACAGTATAGAGGAAAGACCGATTTGCGAAATGGCAGGTCCGGGAATCTCATAAATGTATGGGATTACAAACAAGTCATTTAAAAGGGTAAACAGAATAGTACTGCCTGATAACAGGAGTAAGGAAGCAAGAAATGTTTTTGCTGTTCCCCAGGCTTTTGAGTTGAATTTGGTAACCATCGCAAATAGGGAATACACCAAGGGTATTTTGATGACAAGAAAAGTCAATTGCGATTGTAATACAGTGGTAAAAATTTCCACAAAAGAAGCCGAATCTGCTGACTTGGGAAATGAGGTAACATTGAGATAGATTTTATAAGCCAGATAGGCAAGCCAGAATAAGATATGTTGTAAAACTCTTCTTTGCACTGAATGTATATTATGGGAGTATGATTGGTTATTTTAAAATTCACGCAAATCAGTGATTATTCCTTATTAAATATACCGAATTTAGAAATCTGCGTATAAATGACCATTTTGTGTCAATGAGTTAATATCAGCAGTCAATTCCTGTAGTGTATAGATGCTTTGTATTGTTTGGAAGAAATAGGATGAACTATTAGGAAATACGGCTTACTTTCCAAACAATTTTCAGTTTATACAGCTTTATCAGGTTTTCATACGAAATAGTGAGTAACATGGCGTTTTAAAGCAGTATGTGTATTTAAATTATCTGCAATGAAAAATAATAACCAGCATATGGGCTTCTTTCCTGTTTGCATTTTGATTTTGCTATTGTTTTGTCCTGTAAAAAAATCGAATGGGCAAGTATATAAAACTGCCTGGCCTGAGCAGTATTTTTTGGATAGTTCCCTACAAACTTTAATGGAAATCTTATCCATCCCTAATGATGCGGCCTACCCAAAACAGATTGATCGAAATATTGAATGGCTTGATCGCGAACTGACAAAAAGAACTTTCAATGTCACATTGCTTCCTTCAAAAGCAAGACCTTTTGTATTTGCAGAATACAAAGTGAGTGAAAAACTACCCACTGTCTTATTCTATATGCATTTCGACGGTCAGCCAGTTGCTGCCAATGCCTGGAAACAACCAGATGCATATACTCCTGTTTTAAAAATGAAAACAGATACAGGCTGGAGTTTGATACCCAGACCAGCCCGCGGATTGCCTTATGATCCTGAATGGCGCGTATTTGCACGTTCTGCTTCGGATGATAAAGGACCTATAGCCATGTTTTTATCAGCTTTTGATATATTATTCCAACAAAAGAAAAAACCAGCGTATAATGTAAAACTCATTTTAGATAGTGAGGAAGAAAAGGGTTCCCCCAATTTACCGGCAATGGTAAAACAACATACTGCCTTATTAAAAGCAGATCGCTTTGTAATTCTTGATGGCCCGCGACATAATTCAAATCGTCCCACCATTTTATTTGGCTGCAGAGGGGTAGCTGATTTTGAACTGGAGGTATTTGGTCCCAGATTCGACCAGCATAGTGGACATTATGGAAATTATGCGCCGAATCCGGCTTTTGAACTTTCAGCATTGTTGGTTTCTATGAAAGATGGCAAAGGTGTAGTTCAGGTGCCTGGTTTTTATAAAGGGATAAGTATTACAGATAAAATTCGTAAAGAACTAATGGCGATACCAGATAGTAAAGAGACCATCAACAAACAAATAGGAATAGCAAGAGAGGTAAATCCGGATATCAGTTACCAGGAATCTTTACAGTACCCTTCACTTAATATGCTGAATTTTACTTCAGGGGAACCCGAAATCGGAACAAGGAATATTGTGCCATCTTATGCGAAAGCAAATCTCGATATCAGACTGGTTCCGGAAAGTGATCCTGTTTACATTGAATCTATTATCCGGAAATTTATCCAGCAAAAAGGATTTTACATCATCGAAAACCGAAAGCCAACAGAAGAAGAAAGGATGAAATATCCCAAGATTGTTTCATTCTCATTTCGACTATCATCACTGGCATTTGTAACTGAATCTGATACCCCTACAGGATTGTGGGCAACAGAAATCATTGAAAAATTATTTGGCATGCCACCTGTTAAAATCAGAATGTCGGGAGGAACTGTTCCCATCGCGCCATTTATTCGCGAACTGGGTATTCCTGCAGTATTGATTCCAACAGTTAACCCCGATAACAGCCAACATGCTGCAAATGAAAATCTACGTCTGGCAAATTATTTTGAAGGTATTATGTTGGCGTATGAGATTTTGTGTAATGATTTCTAAAGTAAAAATGGGGCATTGTAATGAAAGGAGCAATAATTAACGGATGAAACAGTGCCGATAAATTAATATTACAAGGGCAGACAAACCGAAGCAGTAATATATTCCGGCTTTTCTTCCACTACTTTCAGATTAGCGGTTTTGCCATATAAAAGAAATAATCTTTTTCTTATTTCATCCAGTGCAGTAGATTCATTTTCCAGGTATGACTGAAGGTTTCCCTGGCTGATTACACCAAAGCAGTGCACTTCTTCTTTGTACTCCGAATACAATTCAAGATAGATATGTTGACTACCGGCATTAATGCCATATTTAATGGCATTTTCTACCAGATGCTGAATTACCATTGCTGGAACAGGTTGGTCAAGTGTGTCCTCATCTATTCTGTAGTGTACTTGTATCTGATCTGAAAACCTTACCTGCTCCAGCGAAATATAATCCTTGATAATTGATAACTCTTTTTCAAAAAGCGTTTTCTCTGCTTTGTCCACCTGTATACTGCTGCGGAGAATATTACTGAGCATGGTAATAGCTGTTCGGGCTCTTACGGGGTCTTCTGTAACAAGTGTACGTATGCTGTTGAGTCCGTTGAATAAAAATTGAGGATTGATATGCGATTTGATGGTAGTAATCTCCAGTTCTTTCAACAGGTTCTCCAGTTTTGCCTGTTCAATATTCTGCTGTCTTGTTTTTTGAACGTAATGATAGGTGAAGTATAAGAGGTTCCATATCAAAACAAAATGAAAATAGGAAAATGCAAAACGGATCGCAATGTTAAAAAAAGAGAACTCTGAAAGGTTTACAGATTGTATCCTCAACAACATTTCAGTGGTTACAATACATAACCCGATCAGGAAAGAAAAAACCAGGGAAAGTATGGTTAATGCTAAGAGCTGTTTTTTAAAGTTAAGCTGTAAAATTTTTGTCTGCTGAATTACCAGGCGCATCAGATGTGTGAGCCAGAAACCAATGAAGACATGGGTAAGTAACTGTTCAAAAAAATAAGGTTGGGGTTCTGAGCGGATAGATAGATAAAAGAAGATATAAATCAGGCAATACAGGGTCCATCCGGTGATCTGGAAAATCCAATATGTTTTTTTGTGGCTACTCATCAGGGCTAAGATATTAAATATGCTTTTATGTACAGGATTATAGTGTATATACGGTTTTAGAGCGTCTTTCACCGGTGAATGGGCGGTTGGTGTATTATTGTTTAAAACTTCGCGATTTATCTATACATTTCATGTTCAATAATTCACCCTTATGAAGAAAAATAGCTGTTTTTTGTTACTGTTATCGCTTTTCGGTGCAAGTGTAAGTTTTGCACAGGTTAAAGATGAGTGGAACGGTATTTTCAAATCTATCAATGAAGAAGTTCAAAAGAACTCAAAAGCCTATCCTACTTTAAAAGAAGCTACAGAAACCATTGGACATCGCCTGACCGGTTCAAAAAATGGTGAGAAAGCAGAAGCCTATGCTTTTCAGTTATTGAAATCTTATGGGTTTAAAGATGTACGCTATCAGCCATTTGAAGTGGAGAGCTGGAGCCGTGGCACATTGAGCGTTCATACAGGGGCCAATGTTAATGCATTGAAAGAAGTAAAATCGGTAACACTTGCTCATTCACCTGTAGCCTCAGATGTAACATTGGAAGTGGTAGATATGGGAAATGGACTGGAAGAAGATTACCTGGCAAACCCTGGTAAAGCAGAAGGCAAAATAGCTTTGGTGTACCTGGGCGTATTACCCGGTTCAAAACCAGGAACAAGGAGCTTGCATCGTTCAGAAAAAACGGCACTGGCCACTAAGTACGGTGCAAAAGGTATTATCATCATCAATACTGCCGATGGCGGTATTCTGCTTACGGGTACGGCATCTGTAACAGGAAAACTCATTCCTATTCCGGCAGTATGTATTGGAAAAGAAGATGGAATGGCTTTTAAAACAGCAGTAGCAAAAGAGAAACAGTTTGCGCATATTAAAATGACGAATTTTTCAGGAATGATTAAAGCACGGAATGTCATCGCAACTATTAAAGGGAAAACAAAACCTAATGAAAAAATTGTAGTAGGCGGACACCTTGATAGCTGGGATCTGGCAACCGGTGCCATTGATAATGGTATCGGTTCATTCTCTGTACTTGATATGGCACGTACTTTTAAGGTATTGAAATTGCAACCCCAGCGTACCATTGAATTTGTAATGTTTATGGGAGAAGAAGAAGGCTTACTGGGTTCAAAAGCATATGTAGCTGCTGCAGTAAAAGATAAGAGTATCGATCAGATCAGGTACATGCTTAACTATGATATGACCAACGACCCTAAAGGTTATTCAACTACAGCGGAAGAAAGCCGTGAACTGTTTCAGGGAATTGGTGCTATCGCAAAAAGTATCGATACCAGTTTTACCAACCAGTTCAGAAGCGGTGCAGGTTTGCATAGTGATCATCAGCCATTTATGTTACACGGTGTGCCAACAGGGGGTGCCGCAGGTGGCAGACTTCCAAATAATGCGGGACCCTGTTACCATGCGGATTGTGATGCCTTTAAACTGGTGGATGAACAGGGGATGAAAAACACCGTTCGTTTTAATACCATGTTATTGTTTGGAATAGCAGACACCGATATCATCAAAGCCAAGCATTTTACCGATACCGAAACCCGTGACTTTCTCCTGAAAAGCAACCTCAAAGAGCCGTTGAAGATTGCAGGTGAATGGCGTTGGGAAGACTAGGAGAATAAAAAATAAGAAATAAGGAATATGAAATGAGAAAGTAGTAATCTCTCCTCACTTTCTCATTTCATATTCCTTATTTCTTATTTCTCTGTTTTCAACGCTTGTTCCAGGACTTCTTTCTTTCCATCAATTTTTGATGCATCATACTTGAGACCTAGTATTGTTGCTATCATTGGGTATACGTGTATATTTTCAAAACCATCAATCTTTAGGCCTTTATTAAAGGCTGGTCCCCAGGTTTGGAAGCTGGCATACATATCGGGAAGAGTAGGATCATAACCGTGTTTTCCGGGGCTGGTTGGTTTTCCCTGCCTGCTGAATATTTTTGGAAGTTTTGCGAGTAATATGATATCTCCAATACGATTGAAGTGATCGTCTCTGGATCCGTAGTGAAATTTCTCAGGTATTTCTGCTTTCAGATAAACATCATAATACTTAGCCTCCTTCTTCAGTTGATCATACATTGCTGGTATTGCAGCAGCGTCCTTCGCATATAATTGTAGCATTGCACTTCCATTGTTGATGAAAAATTTTGCAGTATCAATGGAAGCAGGATAAGGAAGTGTATGTTGATGATCAACTTCTGCCATGCCATGATCGGCCACAAAAACAAAATTCACAGGTAGTCCGGATGCAGCTGCAACTTTGTTTAACCTGCCGATACTTTCATCCACAAATCGAATAGCTTCTGCTGTTTCTTTACTGTCTGGTCCATACATATGTGCTGCATGATCTACATCAGGGAAATAAAAACTGATAAAATGAGGTCGCTTATCTTCCGGTAATGACAGCCATTGCTTTACTTTTTCAATACGCGTATCAATACTTATTTTTTCATTGTAGATATAATGATAAGTGGGTGGAAGGTTTTGAATGGGAGACTCAGATGCCACCCAATAAAAGCTGGCCGCAATCATTTGTTGTTGTTCTGCCAGTACCCATAAAGGAGTGCCGCCATACCAGTATGGATCAGCCACCATTTTCTTATCGGCCATCGTATAAGTCTGCTTTCTGCTGAGATCAAAGAAACTATTGTCCACCAATCCATGATGTGCAGGATATAGGCCGGTAACTATAGTATAGTGGTTAGGGAAAGTTAGAGAAGGGAAAGACGGCTGCATATAAGCTGCAGTAGCGCCTTGTTTCCTGAGTTGTAAAAGATTGTTTGCCTGGTATTTTTCAGCAAAATCATGTCTGAATCCGTCAGCAGAAATAAGTATTACATAAGGCTTCTGTTGTTGGATAGCACTGTTTATTCTGCCTGGAACAATTTGCTCTGTTGTGTCCTGGCAGTAAATAGCTGAAACGAATAAGCAGCATAAAATAGCATATACCAGTTTTTGCATAGTGGAGATTTGTGAAGCAAAGCTAAGTGCTAACGGGCGATTTAGGGAATGCGTGTATGACTTTACTGTCAATTTTTACCCCATTTGTTTTGCAGGGCCACGGCACAAATAATTGTTATTGTTGCAGAGAGCATACCGCCAGCCAGGTCAATCGGGAAATGCTGGGCAAGATAGATCCTTGAATAAGCAGCCAGTAAGGCATAGAAAAGACCAACAGGAACAATCCATTTTCTGTCAATAAAAAAACAGGCTATCAGGAAAACCGTAAAAGCAGTTGTGGTATGACCTGATGGAAAACTATTCATCGTGTGTAAATCAACACCGGCAACACTATGAAAAAGCGAACTGTCTGTAATGGTTAAAGAAGGGCGGGGGAGCCCTTTGAAGAATATATTCTTACTGAGTTGTGCAATCAGTGTTGAAATGATGATCGCTGCAAAAGCCAGTATCCAGTATTTTCTTCTAAAGATCAGAATTAGTAATGTAACAGGAATCCAAATGATGCCATCTCCGGCATAAGTGCAATACCTGAAAAATTGATCGGCGACTGGTCCGAGATCAGTATTGAGCAATAAAAAAGCGTTTTCCTTTCCGTACCATACCGAAAACCCAAACATTACAGCACTCAATAATAGCGTAATGGCTATTGCTGTTTGAAGGTTTTTAGATGTATGTCGCTTATAGCTGTTCACAAAGCGAAGAAAAGGAAAACGCTGCTAACCTGCAATTATGTTTATACTACACCTGCCAGTTCCAGGCTTTTTTTCTTGAGTTTAATGATGTCCAGAT
Organism: Chitinophaga pinensis; assembly: GCA_943372605.1. Lineage (GTDB taxonomy): Bacteria > Bacteroidota > Bacteroidia > Chitinophagales > Chitinophagaceae > Sediminibacterium > Sediminibacterium pinensis_H. Next base: position 495,654 of record CALRZI010000001.1, read on the forward strand.
TGTCAATAATAGGATCATTGGTAAGAATAAGAGAAGTGTTGTTTTCTTTCCACCAGTTTTGGCCGGTTAGTTTGCTTACATGTAAAACACCAACCAGATATTTTCGCTCTGCTTCTGCATGCCATTCTTCAATCCATTCAAAATCTTCCCTTGGAATGTATTTCCAGTCGTCAAAACTTACATATACTTTCAGGTAAAAGTCGTTCGTTAAGGTATGTGGTTTGTGATGGTACAACTTTTTGTATTCATATTTATAGTTGTAACGCAAAGCTGCTATATCACTCAGTACAGCGGAAGCGGTAGGAAAGCTACCGGCTCCTTTTCCATAAAAGAACTGCTTGTCTGCAAATCCACTTTCAATAACCACGCCATTGTATTCGTTCTTGACAAAAGAAAGAGGCTCATCCTGTTTTACAAACTGTGGTAGCACAAATGCTGCTACGGTACCATTCTTTAACTTCTTTGCCTGCGCAATCAGTTTAATGTCAAGATTTTTTTCTTTGGCCACCAGTGCATCGCTCAGTTGAATGTTCTGTATGCCACTGAACAATACTTCATTCGGATTGGTCACTATACCATAAGCATGATTGAGAAGGATAACCCATTTGTTAAGGGCATCATATCCCTCCACATCTAATTTCGGATTACTTTCTGCAAAACCCAGTTGCTGTGCCAGTAAAAGGGCGGACTGAAAATCAAGTTTATCCTCAAACATTTTGGTAAGGATAAAATTGGTAGAACCATTTACGATGGCTTTAATGGAATGTAAAAGATCGTTATCGTAGTATTCTTCCAGGTTTCTGATTACGGGAATGGAAGCACAGGCAGATGATTCATATAAAAAGGACTGCCCCGTTTGCTCCTGTATTTCCAATAATTCGGGTAAATGCTCGGCAATCATTTTTTTGCTGGCGCTTACTACTGATTTGCCATTCCGTAATGCAGTTGAAACAATTTCAAAAGCGGCATTGGCATCATCAATTACTTCTACAATAACATTAATCTCTGGATCATTCAACAATATCTGTCTTTCTGTGGTAAACAAGTCGGCAGGCGCATCTCTTTTTTTATCTGCATTCCTGATACATACTTTTTTGATACTGGCTTTTAAAGAAGGTGTTTGCTGTAATACTTTGTACAAGCCTTCACCTACTACACCAAATCCGAATAATCCGATTGTTAACTGTTTGTGTGCTTCCATTACTGTTTATGCTATAGTGTTAGTTGAATATTGTTGTTGTTTTGAATAAATGCGGTCAAATGTGTCAGAGAGATCAGCGATCAGATCCTCTGTTTCCTCGAGTCCAATCGACAAACGTATGAGGCTGTCAGACACACCAGCAGCCCTTCTTTTTTCCGCAGGAATAGATTTATGGGTCATATTAGCCGGGTGCGACACCAGACTTTTAATACCACCCAGACTTTCCGCCAGTTTGAATAAATTGGTTGAGGTAACAAAATCAATAGCGGCCTGCTCGGTATCTTCTTTCAAGGAGAAAGAAACGATACCGCCGAAATTCTTTGCCTGTTTTTTGGCAACAGCATGATTAGGATGTGTGGTTAAACCCGGATAATACACTTTATCAACCGCAGGATGCGACTCAAGGAATTTAGCTACTGCCAATGCGCTGCTGCAATGCTGACGAATACGCAGGTGCAGGGTTTCAATGCCACGAATAACGAGCCAGCTGTCGAAAGGACCTAAGATGGCTCCACAGGCATTCTGTAAATATTTTAAACGCGCACCAATTTCTTTATCTTTTGCTACTACAATACCTGCAATCAGGTCACTATGTCCGCCCAAATATTTGGTAGCGCTGTGAATTACAATATCAGCTCCCAGTGAAAGAGGTTGCTGTAAGGCGGGTGAAGCAAAAGTATTATCCACGCAAAGTAAACAGGCATTGGCTTTTGCTACCTGTGCGATAGCAGCGATGTCTGAAATTTTTAAAGTAGGGTTGGTGGGTGTTTCAAGCCAGATTAATTTTGTTTTTTGCGTGATGGCATCCACGATATTGGCCACATCAGAAGTATCAACATAGTGTACTTTAATGCCAAACTGCTCATATACATTATTGAACAGTCTGAAAGCGCCGCCATAAATATCATCAACGGCAACAATTTCATCCCCGGTTTTCAATAGTTTGATGACATTGTCAATGGCTGCAAGTCCGCTGGCAAATGCCAGACCTACTTCGCCGTTTTCCAACTGTGCAATTAACTTTTCAAGTGTAGCACGTGTAGGGTTTCCGCTGCGTGCATAATCATAACCTTTGTTTACACCAGGAGCATCCTGTACAAAAGTGGAAGTCTGGTAAATAGGTACGGCAATGGCACCTGTAAGTGGGTCTACCGGAATGCTGTGAATCAGTTGTGTTGCGTTGATCATGTTAAACAGTTTGCTTCTTTCCAGAGAAAGAAATGATGAATGTTGTTAGTCAGTGTTTTTTCGCAGCAACAAATCCTGAAGGAGAGTGAACTTACCGGGAGCGCATAAAAAAAGCTCACCCGGTAAGTCAGATGAGCTTGAACTATATAGAACGGCGAACCGTTATGAAATCAAACTTTTACTCTGACTTATCTCTCCCGCTTTTAGCGGGATCGGATTTGGCACCTTCGTACCGCTGAGTAAGCGATATGGGTTGCCAAGGCATCATCGGGCCAATTCCCTCTGCCTTTCTTGATAAGTTGTTGTTGAAAGAACTGGTACAAAAGTAGGGTGCCGCGGATCAATTTACCAAATCTGACAAAAAATAAATTTGTTAATTCTCTGAAACCCTTTATGGTAAAGCATTGCATTGAGTAAAAAAAATTCCTAACAGCCGTTCGCTTGCAACAAAATGGCTGAGAGGATGTTCTTATCTTTACCTTTCAGCTATGGCAAAAAAGACCTCACAGGAGCAAAAGACAACGCCTCCAAATTTTCAGGATGAACAGATTTCAGTGTTTGGTGCGCGGGAGCATAACCTGAAAAATATCGATATCAGTATTCCCAAAAATAAACTGGTGGTGTTTACCGGCGTAAGTGGAAGCGGTAAATCATCACTCGCTTTTGATACCATTTACAACGAAGGGCAACGCAGATACATGGAAAGTTTCAGCGCCTATGCGCGCCAGTTTATGGGTGATATGGAAAGACCGGATGTAGATAAAATAACCGGACTCTCACCTGTTATCTCCATCGAACAAAAAACAACCAATAAAAATCCACGATCAACAGTAGGTACGGTAACGGAAGTATATGACTTTATGCGTTTGTTATTCGCAAGAATAGGTGAAGCATATAGTTATAATACCGGTAAAAAAATGGTCAAGTTCAGCGAAGAAGAAATCGTTGACAATATTTTTCAGAAATACAAACAGAAAAAGATCACTTTACTGGCGCCATTGATTCGTGGTAGGAAAGGTCATTACAGGGAATTGTTTGAAGACATCCGCAAAAAAGGATTTCTGAAAGTAAGAGTAGATGGAGAAGTGATTGACCTCACACCAAAATTACAGGTAGATCGATATAAAATACATGATATTGAAGTAGTGATCGATCGTTTACAGGTAACAGACGATATGCGTGTTAGACTGAGCCAGAGTGTACAACAGACCCTGAAAATGGGAAAGGATCTCATGTTTCTCCTCATTAACGATACCAGTAAGGTTGTACAGTATTCCAAACAACTGATGTGCGAAGAAACGGGAATCAGTTATGAAGAACCTTCACCCAATGCTTTTTCCTTTAACTCACCTTATGGAGCCTGCCCGGTTTGTAAAGGGTTGGGTAATGTGTATTCAGTAAGTATGGAAGCAGTTATTCCAGATCGTTCACTGAGCATAAAAGAAGGAGGTATAGCACCATTGGGTGAACAGCGTGATGCGTATATGTTCAGGAATGTGGAGACGCTGGCAAAGAAAAACAAAATAAGTCTTGATAAACCCATCAAAGAACTGCCTGAAAAATCGCTCAATATTTTGCTCTACGGAAATGCCGATGGTATTACAGAAGAAACCATTGATATGGATGAAGTGGCAACAGGAACACCCTACGAAGGTGTTTTTGAAGGAATTATTCCCATGCTTAAACGTTGGTTCACCGGAACAAGCAGCAGTGAAACTTTGCGCGAATGGGTGGAGCAGTTTATGGAACTGAGAACCTGTGGAGAATGCAATGGAGCCAGACTGAAAAAAGAAAGCCGCTGGTTTAAAGTGGATGAAAAAAACATTTCGGAACTCAGTAATCTGAATCTTGATAAACTACACAAGTGGTTTGAAGGAATTGAAAAAAGGTTAGATAACAAGCAGAATGTAATCGCAAAAGATATCCTGAAAGAAATCAGGGAGCGTTTACAGTTTTTACTTGATGTTGGACTTACCTATCTCTCCTTAAACAGACCGTCAAGAACATTAAGCGGTGGGGAATCGCAACGTATCAGGCTCGCTACACAAATTGGTTCGCAGTTACAGGGCATCACATACATACTTGATGAGCCGTCGATCGGATTACACCAACGCGATAATCATCAACTCATCAAAGCCTTACAGAACCTGCGAAATATAGGGAATACGGTGTTGGTAGTGGAACATGATAAAGATATTATGCTGGCAGCCGATCATCTCGTAGATATTGGTCCAAGAGCAGGTATCTATGGTGGGCAAATTGTTGCAGCAGGAACACCTTCAGATGTTTTAAAAAGTAATTCTGATACAGCACAATATTTAAACGGCAAAAAAAGTATTGAAATACCTGCAGAAAGAAGAAAAGGCAATGGTAAAATACTGGAGTTAAAAGGAGCGGGTGGTAATAACCTGAAAAATGTAAGTGTCCAATTCCCTCTGGGAAAACTGATTGTGGTGAGTGGGGTAAGCGGCAGTGGTAAGTCGACGCTGATCAATGAAACCTTATATCCATTATTATCGAAGCATTGCTACAACAGCAGGGTAACACCCATGGAATTCAAGAGTATCAAAGGTTTGGAGCATATTGATAAAGTGATTGAAATTGACCAGTCGCCTATCGGTCGCACACCTCGTAGTAATCCTGCCACTTATTGTGGATTTTTTACTGAGATCAGAACCCTGTTTGCTTCAGTACCGGAAGCAAAAATCAGAGGATACAATGCAGGACGTTTTTCTTTCAATGTAAAAGGCGGACGTTGTGATATGTGTGAAGGTGGCGGTATGCGTGTTATCGAAATGAATTTTCTGCCCGATGTATATGTACACTGCGAAAAATGTAATGGTAAAAGATACAACCGTGAGACATTGGAGATACGTTACAAAGGAAAGTCGATCAGTGATGTATTGAATATGACGGTGGATGAAGCCTGCGAGTTTTTCCAGCCAGTGCATTACCTCTACCGAAAAGTAAAAGTATTGCAGGATGTAGGTCTGGGCTATATTACTTTAGGGCAATCGGCTGTAACCCTTAGTGGTGGTGAAGCGCAGCGTGTGAAACTGGCCACGGAACTTGGGAAAAAAGATACCGGAAAAACATTTTACATTCTCGATGAACCCACAACCGGTCTGCATTTCCAGGATATACGTCACCTGCTGGATGTTTTGAATAAACTTGTAGACAGAGGTAATACTGTACTCGTAATTGAACACAATCTCGATGTAATTAAAGTGGCAGATCATATCATCGACCTCGGACCCGAAGGGGGCGATGGTGGTGGTATCATTTTATTCGAAGGCACTCCAGAAGAAATGGTCCACAACAAAAAAAGCCATACGGCGAGGTTTGTAAAGGAAGAACTAAAGGGGTAAAAGCTATAAGCTGCAAGTTTCAAGCATCAAGCGACAAGTTTTTTAAAACTCCTTTCCTTGTCACTTGATGCTTGAAACTTGCACCTTTATTTTAGCATTTCTATATGCGGAATATTATCCTCCAGGTACATTTTGCTTACTTGTGCGAAACCCAATGATTCATAAAATTTCTGGAGGTACATCTGTGCACCGATTCTTATAGGCTGGTGACCAAATAACTGGTATGCTGTAGCGATGGCGTTGTTCATCAATTCTTTCCCAGCTCCGGTACTCCTGTACGCAGGTGAGCTGACTACCCGGCCAATTGAAATTTCTTCGAAAGCAAGTCCGGCGGGCAATAAACGACTATAGGCAACCAGTTTATTACCATCCCAACCCATCAGGTGCCAGGATTGCAGGTCCTTACCATCGGGGTCGAGGTAGGGGCAATTCTGTTCCACCACAAATACCTCACTTCTCAGATGCATAATGGCATAGAGTTCCTGTGGTGAAAGGTCATTAAAACTTTTGTGGTACCAGTTGTATCGGCTCATAAAGGAATAAATGGATGAACTGGGGCAAAAATAGTGGTAGTACCATATTTATTTCACAACTTTGGCCCGCTGGTGAAAATATATTTCCCGGCACTACAGGTATATGAAAAAAAGAGTTGCCATTATTGGTGCCGGTCCGGCAGGTTTAACTGCTGCTTATTTACTGGCTAGAGACGGACAATCAGTAATTGTTTTTGAAAAAGACCCGCAGTATGTGGGTGGTATTTCAAGAACCGAATCTTATAAAGGGTTTAATTTTGATATTGGCGGGCACCGCTTTTTTTCAAAATCAAAAGAAGTAGAAGATTTCTGGACAGAGATTTTAGGTGATGAAATGCTGGAAAGACCCAGAAGCTCGCGTATTTATTACAACCATAAATTCTTTTCCTATCCATTGGTGGCTTTTGAAGCATTGAATAAACTCGGAATTATTGAAAGCGGGCTTTGTGTCTTGAGTTATCTAAAAGCAAAGGCATTTCCTATAAAGAACCCTACCAATTTTGAAGACTGGGTAACCAACCAGTTTGGTAAACGCTTATTCAATATTTTTTTCAAGACATACACTGAAAAAGTTTGGGGTATTCCGTGTAAGGAAATCAGTGCTGATTGGGCTGCACAACGCATCAAAGGGTTGTCTTTGAGTAGCGCCATCTGGAATGCATTGTTTAAGCCTACGAAAAAAGCGGGTGATAAAGACAAAGTCATCAAAACCCTGATCGATTCTTTCCGTTATCCCAAACAAGGCCCGGGTATGATGTGGGAAGTGTGTGCCGAGAAAGCAAAAGCCAATGGAATGATTTTGGAAATGAATTGTGGTGTACAGCAAATTCAGTTCGAAAATGGGAAGTGGTCAGTACAGACCAATACCAAAGGTAGTTTCAGCGATTTTGATTATGTGCTTTCTTCCGCACCCATGCGTGAACTGGTAGCCAGTGTGTCACCTGCTTTTGCTCAGCCGGTATTGAAGTCTGCAGCAGCATTAGGCTACCGCGATTTCCTTACTGTTGTTTTAATCTGTAAGGATGAAGATGCATTTAGCGATAACTGGATTTATATTCATGATCCCAGTGTAAAAGTAGGAAGGGTACAAAATTTTAAATCATGGAGCCCATACATGGTACCCGATCCTTCTATGGCCTGTTACGGACTTGAATATTTTTGTTTTGAGGGTGATGGATTATGGACGAGTAGTGATGAAACCTTGATTGAACTCGGTAAGAAAGAGATAGAAAAAATCGGACTTACAAAAGGCAGTGCTGTGGTAGATGGTTATGTGGTTCGCCAGCCAAAAGCATATCCTGTGTATGATCAGGATTATAAAGAGCATGTTGAGAATATTCGTCAGGCCATTAAAGCCTATCCCGGTTTATATCTGGTAGGAAGGAATGGCATGCATAAATACAATAACCAGGATCACAGTATGATGACTGCTATGCTGGCTGCTAAAAATATCATTGCAGGTAATGAGTTGTACGATTTGTGGGAAGTAAACGAAGATGCTGAATATCATGAAGGTGGTAACAGGGGAGCAGAAGATAAAGTGGCGGGAAGAATGGTACCTGGGAAAGCGTAATAATTATTAAGCTACAGATTCGTCCACCTAAGGCGGATGAATCTGTAGCTTGAATTTCAATTTAGGTTTATCTGCCTGGTACAGGAATCACGGGCAAACTCTCATTGCCCCACTCATTCACACTCTGCACAGCAAAGAAATAATTGTCTTTAGAATAAGGTAACTGATACGATTTTTCGGTCGTAAATATTTTCTTCTGCCATACAGGGCTTGTAGTTTCACGCATCAGTATATAATATCCTTTTACTTTTCCTGTTTTTGGTGCAGACCAGGTAATCAGACTGTAATTACTTAAGCGGCGCGTTTCAATTTTTACCTCTTCGGGCATTGCAGGTGCTTTCGACAGATTAGCAAGATTGCTGAGGTTCATGGCTGTATTCTTGCGCAGGTATTCATAGTCCATAAATTCCGGGAGATCGCCATACTGTATACCATTTTCCAAACGTACGTTCTGGTGCTGGTGGTAATAGTTTTCATTCATTTCTGTAAAACGAACGGCTGCATAACCCTGCTCAATAAAGGAAGTATGATCGCCTCCACGCAGAAAACGGTCGTTACGATAGATCATCACAACTTCAAGGTTATCTACATAACGTTCACCAACTTCTTTGGTATAACGTGCCAGTTGACGTGCCTTGCCATCATTCTCCAAACCTAACTGGCGGATAGTGCGGATATTTTTTTCTGTTTCAAAGGCGGGAATACCTTCGCTAAAAACACGGATACGTGTGTTGTCAATAATATTGGTTTCACTGGTGTTATTACTACCCATGATATCGTTGTTCAACACAGCCTCAATATTCCAGCCTTCTGCTTTGGCTTTTGTGGCCATGAACTTTGCGCCGAGCAACCCCTGTTCTTCACCACTCACCGCAACAAAGATGATGGTAGCAGGAAAACTACGCTGACTCATTATCCTTGCACTTTCAATTACTGCTGCAGTTCCACTGCCATCGTCATTAGCTCCCGGTGCATCGCCAATACGATCCATTACACTGGTGCGCATATTGTCGAGGTGACCACTGATCACAAAAATTCTTTTGTCTGCTGTGTCCGTTCCTTTTAGAATGGCCATTACATTGCCTAAGAGTATAGTGGTATCAACCCTTCCTCCTTTTTGAAGGGTAGTGGTATCGATAAAAGCAGTTAACCTGCCATTCGGTTTTTTGGCAAACTCATTAAATTTTTGCAACACCCAATTCCTTGCAGCACCAATGCCCCTGTTAGGATCTGTTTGCGTACTCAGGGTATTTCTGGTGCCAAAACTTACCAGTTTATAGATATATGCTTTTAATGAATCGGCATTTACTTCTTTCACCATTTTTTCAATCTCCGGATCGCGTTGAATAATGGTTTGTGAATGGATAGTGGTTGTAAGGGTTAGGAAACCTGTAAGAATAAATAAGCGTAGTATATTTTTCATAATGCAGAATTGGGTATTAAATCTATGAATAACATGGCTCAATACCATTTGTTTAGTGGATGAGTCGGTAAAAGAGGTATTGATTAGGGTGAAAATGTAGTAATATCTTCTCTGCATAACCTCTGTTAACTCTCGTTCTCTGCGGTGAATTTTAATTTGTTATTCACCGCAGAGAACGAGAGGATAGTGAGTTTTCGCAGAGGTTAGTAGTTGTATTTATCTTTCCACCTTTCTTTGAGGAATTTACGGAGCTCTTGTTCACGGGCGTTGTTTCCGGGTTCATAAAACTTGGTGCCGGCAATTTTTTCCGGCAGGTATTCCTGCGGAATAAAATTACCCTCACCCATATGTGAATACTGGTAATCTTTTCCGTAGTTCAGGTTTTTCATCAGTTGAGTAGGAGCGTTCCGAATATGCATGGGAACAGGAAGATCACCTTGTTTTTGTACAGCGGCAAGTGCAAGGTTGATGGCCATATAAGATGCATTGCTTTTAGCCGATGATGCCAGGTAAGTGGCGCATTGCGAAAGAATGATCCTGCTTTCGGGATAACCAATTTTGTTCACGGCATCAAAAGTAGCATTAGCCAGTAAAAGGGCATTGGGATTGGCATTACCCACATCTTCACTTGCAAATATAACCATGCGTCGGGCGATGAACTTTACATCTTCACCACCTTCAATCATTCGTGCAAGCCAGTAAACAGCGGCATTGGGATCGCTGCCCCGCATACTTTTGATAAAGGCAGAAATGATATCGTAATGCTGTTCTCCCTGTTTATCGTACAGTGCTACTTTTTTCTGCGCCACTTCCATCACCAATGTATCGGTAATGGAAATATCTTTTGTATTGTTTTGTTTGAGGCTGGCTGTTTGTACTACCAGTTCAAAAAGATTCAGGAGTTTGCGCGCATCGCCACCAGAGATATTGATCAACGCACTTGTTTCTTTTACTTGAATCTTGTACGACTTGAGTATCGTATCTTTTTCAGCTACCTGTTGCAGTAAACGGATCAGGTCATCATCCTGCAATGCTTTTAGTACATATACCTGGCATCGGCTTAGTAAGGCACTGTTTACTTCAAAAGAAGGATTTTCTGTAGTGGCACCGATTAATGTGATAATACCCTTTTCAACAGCTCCCAACAAAGCATCCTGTTGACCTTTGTTGAAACGATGTATCTCATCAATAAACAATACAGAGCCGGGTTTGTGTTTTGCTTCTTCAATTACTTCGCGTACATCTTTAACACCACTGCTGATGGCACTAAGCTGAAAATACGGCGCCTGTAAACTATGCGCAATAATATTGGCAATGGTTGTTTTACCTACACCGGGAGGCCCCCATAATAACATGGATGGTATACGACCATTTTCAATAGATGTTCTCAGGATACTTCCTTTGCCGGTGAGGTGTTCCTGTCCAACCAGGTCATCCAATACCACCGGACGCATTCTTTCCGCTAAAGGTGCTGATGTATTCACTTTTGTAAAGTACAAAAAAGAGAAGAGATTCTTTTACTGATTTGTGGGTGTTGTAAACAGGTGACCAAATTTCTTCACCATACCCAATCCTAAAATTACATGTGCAATGATGATGATACTACATACCAGCATAAAACCGGCAACTCCTTTCAATAACGAAATAATAAATTCAGGTTTTATTCCTTTGGGCAAGTTGGGTTGTGCATCGATGATTTGTGTTACAAAATCGCTCAATGCTACCGGACCCAATGATAGGATACCAATTGCATTGATGAAAAACATACCACCCATAACCAGACTTACATAAGCATTTACTTTAATCCAGTCTTTAAGCGAAGGTTTACAGCGGGCATTTCTCTCAATACCAGATGAGAGAAATTTAAAACTGGAAAAGGTATAGATGACAATACTGGCAAATAAAAATAGCATCAACCACATCGAAGGGTTCATCAGGGCCGGAATCAGTATCAGGAAGCCCATTAATCCAAACAAACAGGCAATAGGGATCATGATATAGGAAAGAATGCGGAAAATTTTTAAAGCACGCATACATTTATTGTTGTTGCCCCGCAAATGTATCAATTAAAATGGCTGGAGCAGGCGTGTTTTGTTTTTCCATATGTACATCATTTAATTCTTCAAATTTTGCTCCATCTTCGTAGCCTACAGAAACATATACTGACAAGGATTGTTGAGCTGGTCCTTTGAAAGTACCTTTTACTGGACTACAGTCTGTAAAATCTCTTCCTACCGCCAGTTTTACATGATGTTGGGTAACCATTACATTATTGGTCGGATCAACCCCTAACCAGCCATAAGCCGGTACATAAGCTTCCACCCACGCATGTGTTGCACCTTCACCACGCATGCCATTTTTATTCGGACAAATATAACCGCTCACATAACGGGCAGGAATGCCCATTCTTCTCAGTATCTCTAACATCACGTGTGCAAAATCCTGACAAACACCTGCTTTCTTCTCCAAAATTTCATCTACGCTCGACTCAATAGTGGTAATGCCTTTGATATAAGTGAACTGTCTGTAAATAAATTCACAACAGTCTTTAATAATCATGGCCACCTGCTTGTCGGTATGAAACAGAGCGTTGGCATATCGCTGAATTTCTGCTTCTGCCTGTATAGTAGTAGGGGTGCTTAAGGATAGTAACTGCATATCCTGTTCCACAACAGTTGGCAGGCTTTCAGGTAAGCTGCCGGGAATGGCTCTGGTAGTCCATTCGACAGTTTTGATTTTAAGCCGACTATCAATCACTAATTCATGGTGAGGAGGTAACAGATTGAAACTTCCTTTTTTGTTATTCCAGTAGTCCAATGAAATATGAACATCAGGATTACCTGTGATAAGTATATCATGTTGCAGAATTTCTTGTTGTGTATCAGCATACGGATAAATCTTGATCTCATTAACGCTTTCTTTAACAGGGCGATCGTATTGGTATTTGGTAATATGCTGAATAGAAAAAATGGGCATGAATTGTTTGCTTTAAGCGTACGAAAAATACAATTGTCCGAACTGCCGGGTAAAATCGTTGAGATGCCGTCTTACTTCGATCAGAAAAGTTTCCAGTCCTCTATCAGCAACTGCTTCCAGATCTGAATACCTTACATGACTATTGGTTCTGCCGAATGATCTGGTAATAGCTGCACTTCCCTCTACCGGATTTGAACGGGCAATATCGGATAAATATTTATGTGCCCGGTCTAATGCATAATATAATGAGCGGGGAAAGTTTTTATCGAATAATACCTGTTTGGCTACATTGTAATTATGCTGCTGGTTGCTATAGTTTTTAAGGTGATGTTCGTAGCCTGACAGGGCTAGCAACAATCCGCGCCAGAATAAAATATCCTGCTCCCTGTTGAGGTCATGGCTTACTTTTTTAAAGAAATTATGCGTGAACTCAACGGTAAGTAAGCAACGCTCTGTGTATTTGCCCAGGTTCATATAATTCCAGCCCTGACCACGAGGCATGGTGCTGTCTGTAATACCACAAAACTGATCGCTGTGGTTGATAAACGAATCAATTACCAGAATGGCATCATTGCCTGTTAATTTCTCTTGCGTGGAAGGATGATTGATCAGGTGATAAATCAGGTTAATCTGCTCCCAAACTTCTTTTGTAATCTGATCTTGTACACCCCTCGCATTCTCACGTGCACGGGTAAGAATTACTTTGAGTGAATTCTGATTACTGGTATCCACTAATAAATACTTGAGTGCAGCGGCATTATTTTTTTTGAGAATATTGATTTCATCAGGTGGCAGACTGGTAAAAATTTCAAGTGCGGGTTGCCAGGTAATACCACTGGTTTGTACTTTGTCGAATGAAAGTATATAACTGGTTTTCAGCAGCCTTAGTAATCCATCTGCTCTTTCCATGTATCGGTGAAGCCAGTATAGTGAGTCTGCAATTCTACTAAGCATGGTCTTTGGTTAAACGTTTTTAAAATCAGTTTTCTTGCCAGTATTAATTGGTTTCTGGTAAATCAATCACCCATGTATCCTTACTTCCACCACCTTGCGATGAATTCACTACGAGTGAACCTTCCCGTAATGCAACCCTGGTAAGCCCTCCGGGTACGATGTCGATTCCGTTGGGTGAACAGAGTGCGTAAGGTCTCAGGTCAACATGTCTTGCCTGAAGTTTTCCGTCGATCAGACATGGAACGGTTGATAACTGAATAATGGGTTGAGCTATAAAATTTCTGGGATTGAGCAATATTGCTGCTTTGGCTTTTTCCAATTCTTCCTGTGAAGCTTTATTGCACATCACCATACCATAACCACCCGACTGATTGGTTTCTTTGATTACCATTTGATCCATATTCGCAAATGCATATTGACGCTCTTCCTCATTTTTCATCTGATACGTGGGTACATTGGGTATGATGGGCTCTTCATTCAAGTAATAACGTATCATTGCGGGAACATATGCATACACGGCTTTATCATCAGCCACACCATTGCCCAATGCATTCACAATGGCCACATTGCCTTTTCTGTAGGCACTCATTAATCCCGGTACACCTAATGCACTGTCGGCTCTGAATACCAAGGGGTCAAGAAATTCATCATCAATCCGTCTGTAAATCACATCCACCTGTCTGAGACCGGCAGTGGTTTTCATGAATACTTTATGGTTATCCACCAGCAGATCTCTTCCTTCTACCAGTTGAATACCCATTTGGCGGGCAAGAAAAGTATGTTCAAAATAGGCGGAATTAAATACACCCGGTGTGAGTAAAACAACCGTTGGGTTATCTACTTTTCTTTGAGACATGGCCACCAGGTTATCATGTAACAGGAGTGGGTAGTTATTAATCATCCTCACATTGCTGTTGGCCAGAAGGTCCGGAAACAATCGCTTGGTAACTTCTCTGTTTTCCAGCATATACGATACACCGGATGGGGTACGCAGATTGTCTTCAAGAATATAAAAAGCACCATCTGCCCCTCTGATCAGGTCAATACCTGCAATATGAACATAAATATCATGCGGCACATTAATGCCAAAAACTTCACGTGTGAAATGCGGACAGGATGCAATTAGTGACGCAGGAATAATTCCGTCTTTTAGGATCTGCTGTTCATGGTAGATATCTTTCAGGAATAAATTCAGGGCTTTTAATCTTTGTTTGATACCTGTTTCAATTTGCTCCCATTCTTTATTCGTGATAACCCGTGGAATGATATCATAAGGGAAAATTCTTTCAATACCCTCATTATCGCTGTAAACGGTAAAAGTAATACCCTGACTCATGAACAGCTCGGCGGCCAGTTTATCTTTCTGTAACAGTTCAGGAATACTCAAACCGCAAATTTCATTGCATATGGAATGATAGGGAAGGCGAACCGTATTTGATTCTTTCATTTCATCCCAACATCCAGAACGGGTAAGGTAATGGTTGAAAAGCAGGTCTCCATGCATATGCAGTTAGTTGTATGGTCAGGTACAAACAAAAAATGGTTGCATTTCCGGGCAGGAAATAGCAACCATGATCAAGATAAAGAAAGATATGGGCTCAGCCAAAAAAAAAATAACTGGAATAAAAAAGCCACAAATTCGCAGATTAATTTAATCTGTGAATCTGTGGCTAAGGAAAAATCAACTTAATTTTTCAGATCCAGCTTAATCTGCAATTCATCAAACTGTTGTGCATCAATTGTGCTTGGGGCATCTAACATCACATCTCTACCACTGTTGTTTTTCGGGAAAGCAATAAAGTCACGAATGCTTTCACTTCCACCTAAAATGGCGCAAAGACGATCGAAACCATAAGCAATACCACCATGAGGCGGTGCGCCATATTCAAAAGCACCTAACAGGAAACCGAATTTGTGCTGGGCTTCTTCTTCACTCATGCCCAGTGCCGCAAACATTTTCTCCTGTAATTCGCGCTGGTAGATACGAATAGAACCACCGCCAATTTCATTACCATTCAATACCATATCGTAAGCATTGGCTTTGATATTGGAATAGGGATGTTCCAGGTATTTATCAGCATTTTCAATAACCGGGTTGTTATTAATCATCACATCAATCTGGTCTGGTTTGGGAGAAGTAAACGGATGGTGACGGGCTACCCATCTGTTGCCTTCTTCATCGTATTCAAACAATGGGAAATCGAGTACCCATAATAATTTGAATTCATTGTCTTTTCTTAATCCCAATTTTCTTCCCATTTCCAAACGAAGCTCACTGGTTGCTTTCCTGGTTCTTTCTTCTCTGCCTGCCAATATCAATACAAGATCACCTGCTTTGGCACCAGCAGCTTCTGCAATGGCTTTCAGTTTGTCTTCAGGGTAAAATTTATCAACACTGCTTTTATAAGTACCGTCTGTATTGCATTTGATGTATACCAGTCCCTGCATACCTATCTGCGGACGTTTTACCCATTCAGTCAGTTCATCGGTTTGTTTGCGGGTATATTCGCTGCAACCCGGAGCAGCAATGGCAAGTACGGTTTCTGCATTGTCGAAAACACCAAAACCCGCACCATTAATCAGTTCCCCAGTTGCATTTATTTTTCCGCCTTTCAGAAAAGCTGATTTAAGATTGGCGATCTGCATACCAAAACGTATATCCGGTTTGTCGTTACCGTAAATCCACATGGCATCTTCCCAACTCATGCGTTCTACTTTTTCTGTGTAGTCGATATTTTTTACATCTTTAAACACACGTTTCACCATTCCTTCAAACATGTTCAAAATATCTTCCTGCTCCACAAAAGCCATTTCGCAGTCGATCTGTGTAAACTCCGGCTGACGATCGGCACGCAGATCTTCATCACGGAAACATTTTACTACCTGGTAGTAACGGTCGTAGCCACTCACCATCAATAACTGTTTGAAAGTTTGTGGTGATTGTGGTAAAGCATAAAACTGACCCGGGTTCATCCTGGAGGGTACTACAAAATCTCTTGCTCCTTCGGGTGTTGATTTAATCAGAAACGGCGTTTCTATATCCATGAAATTATTTTCATGCAAATAGTTACGTGCTGAACGGTTTACGGCATAACGTAATTCAAGATTTTTCCTGATGGCATTTCTGCGCAGGTCAAGAAAACGATATTTCATACGCAGGTCATCACCACCATCTGTATCGTCTTGGATGGTAAAAGGTGGTACGGCAGATTTATTGAGTATGGTAAAACTGCTGATATGAATTTCGATATCGCCGGTCGGGATATTGGGGTTTTTATTACTTCTTTCAGCAACGGTACCGATGGCTTGTAACACAAACTCGCGACCTAAGGGCTGTGCATCCAATGCTGTATTTAATTCTTCACCAAATAATAACTGGGTAATGCCATAACGGTCGCGAAGATCAACAAATGTAATGGCGCCGAATTTACGAACGGTTTGTACCCAGCCGGCAAGGGTTACATTTTTACCTGTATCACTGGCTCTTAACTCTCCACAAGTGTGTGTACGAAACATAGATGATTCTTTGAGGTTGATTGCTTGATGGGAGGAAGTCGATAGTCCATGGTCCATGGACTATCGACTTCCTCCCAAGGGCGGCAAATATACTTCAAAAGCCCTAAGCATCCGAATGAGAGAGGGCTTGAAAAACAGCCGTTTTATCTCATCTTTGCCCCATGCAAGCAAACAGATCACGGAAAGCTCATCGTTTGGCGGTGGCTGTTTTCTTTTTTATGGCGGGTTTATGTTTTGCCAGTTGGGCAAGCCGGATACCGGATATTAAGTTGAAATTGGGATTGAGCGATGCAGGCTTAGGTGCTGTTTTGCTGGCACTGCCATCGGGTTTGATGCTGAGTTTGCCATTATCGGGTTGGGCCGTTACCCGTTTCAGCAGTAAAACCATGGTAACCATTGCTGCGGTAGGTTACCCCCTCATATTGATCCTGATAGGTGCTGTAACTGATACCTGGCAATTGGCGGCTGTACTTTTCTTTTTTGGCATTTTCGGAAACCTCTATAATATATCAGCCAACACCCAGGCGGTTGGTGTGGAATCATTGTACCAAAGATCTATCATGGCTACTTTTCATGGCATCTGGAGTCTGGCGGGTTTTTCGGGAGCAGCCATCGGCACATTTCTTATTGTGCAAGGCATAACACCACTGCATCATTTTTTATTGATCTGTATTGTTTCACTTATTGTTGTATTACTGGCACAAGGTTATATTTTACCCAACGATACGCAACCGGAAAAGAAACAACCCCTCTTTGCAAAACCTGATGCTACTATCCTGAAGCTGGGACTGATTGCTTTTGGATGTCTTGTTTGTGAAGGAACCATGTTCGACTGGAGTGGTGTTTATTTTCAGAAAGTAGTGGAAGCCCCTAAAGAAATGGTAACGCTGGGTTATACTGTTTTTATGGCCACCATGGCCACAGGAAGATTTTTGGGCGACCGACTCGTAACACGATTTGGTATACAAAGAATGTTACAGGCCAGTGGTGTTATTATCAGCAGTGGGTTGGCGATTGCGGTATTGTTTCCAACCATTGTTTCGGCAACGATGGGTTTCTTTCTTGTTGGTCTTGGTGTTTCTTCTGTTGTACCACTTGTGTACAGTGCAGCGGGAAAATCGAAAACCATGTCGCCGGGAGTGGCATTGGCTGCTGTATCAACGATTGGATTTTTAGGTTTCCTGATTGGTCCGCCGCTTATCGGATTCATTGCGGAGTTATCAGGACTGCGCTGGTCCTTTACCATCATCGCCATCATTGGCTTCTCCACCACTATCATGGCCACCCTCATGAAATGGGAGCGGTGATTTATTTTATAAATGACTCCTTTTAAACTCTCGTTCTCCCTTTCTCCCTGTTAAAAATGCCCAGTAAAATACAATATCGAATTTGCTAAGCGCAATTAACAGGGAGAAAGGGAGAACGAGAGTTAACACAGAGTCGTTAAATAAAATATAAAAGCCGCTAAAAGAGCATATAAAACAAATTCTGGTAAAAGAATTGGATTACAGAAGGTGTAACAAGTTCTTAACCCTGAAAATGATTTTATATGAAAAAACTGCTACTCTTCACCACACTGATTATTTTTCTCACCAGTTGCTCCAAGTCGGTGATTGATGTAAGTCTGAGAAACATTGTAGGTACATGGGTGGTATCTGATGCTGCGCGCAGCGATGGATATGGCTGGCAGTATTTCCGTTCCGGTCTGGAAGATGGTGTATTCGATTTCTACAGAAATGGAAGTGCTGAATATGACGATGGGTATAATCTCATGAGAGGCTCATGGCATATCAGAACCGTTGTTGGTGGCTATTACGACCAGTATGGCAACTACTACGACCGTGCACACGATATTTGGGAAGTAAATGTGTATGACAGCTACACCGGGGCTTCTGTTGATATGTATTTCGATGACATTGCTGTGTATAATAATCGTATCGTAGCCACCAATTATAACGGTAATTATATAACCCGATACACATTCAGAAGACTATAAAAGTAATCTGTGAATCTGTGGCTGATCATTTGCCACAGATTCGCAGATTGAGTTGATTAAGGAGGAATGTTTTTCATCTTTTAATTACGTTGGTTATTTTCTTACAAGGTTGTTTAACGAAAACGACACAACATTTTTTTTGATCGACAATGTTTGTCGTTTTGGTTGTTTTTGGTTGCCAAGACAGAGTAACAATACTGCCGCACCGGCAATCGCCACTACAAATGGTTTCATGTTTATAGAATGATGGTGTTTAGAAAAAGGTATACGACTTCCCCATACCGTCGCAGACGGCACCATTGGGTACTGATGTTGGGGTATAAGAAAATAGCTGCAGCTACTGCTTACATCACATTCATCAATGTTCTTTTCCGGAAATGGTGAACGGGAGAAATTTAGTTGATGCGAACTTCTGGCGGTTTCACGCGCTGACGGAAACGGGCAAACAGAAATTCAGTGTGGTGGTTCATATTACATGGGAGCGAGGCTCCGTTTACTTTGAAGACATAAAGATATTGGACCGGATATCATCACCAAATGAAAACAGGGATAAGCGGGACTTGCGCCATTACAGACGGTAAAGTACCTATGATGAATGGTAGTATAAGTGCGTCGGCGGCAAAATAGCTTGTTCAGCGGCGCATTTGCTACATGGTTTCATTTTCTTCCTTATGTCCTGGTCGCCAGATCAGGTAGTAGAAAGACAGTATCAATACACCCATCCCAAAAGGAATCAATGCCAGATGTTTGAATGTGTATTCGCCCCATACCAGTCTATCAGCAAATCCTAAAAACTCACTCACCATCCAGTAAGAGTTGGCACTGATCCATACAGCAATCGCAATATTGTGACAGAGTTCCGACATCATTTTCCTGGTTCGCCAACTGATCACCAATGCAATGGTTAGCGTGGGTACAATCATTGTTATACCGAGTATCTTAAAACCTAAGCACCAGGCAATATCTTTAAAGAGCCAGAATACAATATGCAGGTTTTCCATCTTTCGGTACTTCAACGGAATACTGTAGTGTTGTTTGGTTGTGTTTGACATGTAAGCAGTGCTGGTAAGTGGCGAATAACTGCAATATTAATTTTTTTCGGTTCTCAGCGACTTAAAATTCTGCTGAAACGTCGAACATCGGCGGCGGGCATGATTGCCTCATTATTCACCAGCGATGCGGTAAACTGTTGGGCAAAGTAGGGAGCGAGTGAACAACCTTTAGTTCCCATTCCATTGAACAGGCCAATCGTATTGTGAACGGGATGCATTCCAACAAAGGGTCTTCTTTCCATATTGGCAGGTCTTTCAGAAGCCATATGATCAACGATGATAAAGGGCAATTTTAACCAATGCTGTAATTGTGCTTCTACTTTTTGCCTGAAATCGGGAGTTGGATGGGTATCGGTAAAGTTCCATTCATAGGTGGAGCCGATCCACCAGAGATCATCTTTCCAGGGAACAAGGTTAATGCCCTGTTTGTATATATTGGTTGCCGGTAGGTTCTTGATCTCAGCAATAATAGCCTGTCCTTTATTAGCCGCATATGGTAGCAAATGGAAATAAGGATTCTGTAATCCGGCAGCGCCTTCACAGCAAATAATGGCTGAAGCATGAAGGCCTGCATAATTAATACCCGTATCGGTAACGTTACAATCTTTCCAATCAAAATATTGTTCGAGTAAGGCATTGGCGGATTTTAATTCAGTGCGCCAGCGTTCAAGTAAAGTATGCAGATCAATAAGCCAGCATGGATTGATTTCACCCACACCAAAATCAAAATTGAAATACTGTTTTAATGTTTCCGTATGTTCTGGTATACGCAGGTATGCTGTTTCTTCCGGCAGCCTTTCCCTGAAAGCCAGCATCATTTGTGGGGTAGGATGGAAGTCGAGGATATTCGATTGCCGTATGAGCGAAACACCGAGTTCTTTTTCCAGTTGTCGGTATGCATCAACGGCAAAAGGCATAATGGTATCAATTTCCCAGGTACGAACAATCCTTCTTCCCGTAACAGGATTGATCACACCACTGGCTACTTTCGATGCTGTATGAGGCTTTGATTCATCTACCACCATCACCTTCTTCCCAGCACGCATCAGGTTCCAGCTTAACATGGTACCGCAGATGCCCTGGCCGATGATGAGATAGTCAAGATTCATGATGTCTGATGTCTGATGTCTGATGTCTGATGTCTGATGTCTGATGTCTGATGTCTGATGTCTGATGTCTGATGTCTGATGTCTGATGTCTGATGTCTGATGTCTGATGTCTGATGTCTGATGTCTGACATTTTGGATGTGCAAGTTAGCACTTTACCTATATCAGACATCGGAGATCAGACATCAGACATTATTCTTCCACTCTTATCATCATTCCTCCTGAGTTTGCCACAAATTCTGGCGCATACATACATTGTATACTGGCATTGCCTGTTGAGAACACGCCGGTATGGGTAATGAATACAGGATAATCAAATACATAAGTGCCTTTTCTCAGTTGGCTGATAAAGAAATTGGTACTGGCATCTTTGGTGCTTTCATAATAACCCAATCCATCCTGCCATTTATAACCACTTAATACATTCACAGGCTCCATGGTAGAAGCTCGTGTGTCTTTGAGATGGAGGTATTCCATTTCACGATCACTTTTTAGTGTTAAACGGATTACTAGCTTATCACCGGGCTTTAATACATTGTTTTCACTTACTGGTTCCAGCACTTTACCTGTATTGCCGTTGCGTTCAATAAATAATTGCTTGGTGATGGACAAGGGTGTGGCAGATGTGCTGATCTTATCCATGTCTTCAAAATACTGCCAGTAAATACTTCCCCATGACGGACTCTGTACTTTCTCCATTCCTTTTGTTTGTACAGTAACTTTAATATTCCCCATTTCTGGTTTTACCAACCGGCCTTCTATTCTTTGCTGGAAATAACCTGTTCCTGCTTCTGTTTTGCGATTCTGGTTAGTGTAACTGTTATTGCCCAGTTGAATGCTGATGTTTTTTTCTGTGTGTAAAAGATCGGTTCCGGTCATTAACAATGCATAACAGGCTTCGGCAGTGGCCACGGTGGTTTTCCAGTTATTACTTTGTTTGTTGAGTAATAACCAGTTTCTTGCTTCATCAATAGAATTGTTGCCATTTAACATCGGTTGACCCTGTTGAAGTTCTTGCAGGAACTGGATCATAGTGGCCTGATGCTCAATTGGCGTCTGGTACCAGGAATAGGTGAGCCTGTCTTTCCAGTACATGGTTGATTTTGACTCTTCTCTTACTGCATTTTCCAGAACAGCACTGCGAAGATTTACGTTTACATAACGGATTTCATTGTTGCGGTAATACACCATTCCAAGTAATGCACGATGGTAAATAGATTGTTGATGTATCTGCAACTTACCACGGTTGTAAAAAAAGTTATAGGCTTCTGCATATTTAGGTAATGCAATATCTCTGTAAAAACTGCGCATATAGAGATATTGAATATGCGAGCTGGAAATAAGGGTACGGGTAGTATCCAGTTTCGATTTTTTCCAGGACTGGTATTCTTTGTTGATGCCTTCATCCATGAAAGAAACGGATTTTTCAATCAGGGGTTTGAGGCGGATGGCAATATCTGGTGTAAGTGCGCCGATTCTTTTCAGTTTACCCAAACCTGTAATCACATAATTGGTCATATAACGATCGCCATAGCCACCTTTGAACCAACTGAAACTTCCATCAGGTAATTGCATATCCTGAAGTTTTTGTATCAACTGATCGGCCTGCTGGCTGAGTCGGAACACATCAAACAGCATGGCGATATTTTTCTGTTGCTCTTCTTCACTCTGTGCTGCAAATACCCAGGGTGTTTCTTCAATCATAATCTGCTTCAAAGATGCATTTAGTTGCAATTTACTTTTTGCAGTAGTCGTATCTTTTAACCAGGATTCAAATACCTTTCTGATTTTTGGATCTCTGTTGATGATGTAACTACCCAACGCATTTGCATAAAAGCGATTGAAAGTTTGTTCCACACATTCATAAGGATATTCCATCAGATAGGGCAGGGCGCGTATCGCTTCCCAGATGGGGTTCGTTGTATAGTTGATGGTGATTGCTTCATGTGTTAAACTCTGACTGTTGGTTTGCAACAGTTTTTCAAAACGGAAAGATTGCGTGGTGTCTTTGGTAATGAGTATCGGTAAACTTTCTGTAACCAGTTGACGGTTGGTTAACACTGGCAACATATTTTCTTCTCCATCACTATAATTATCTGCTCTCGCAGAAAGTCGCCAGGTAAGTGTTTTGTTGAAACTGAAAGGAATCTGCACCGGAAATTTGATGGCGGTGCTTTGTCCGGCAGCAGCCGTAAAATACTGTACAGGAAAAACATTCTGGAACCAGCCATCTACAGAAGTGCCTGTAGCGGCATCTATCAGCTCCAGTACCACCTGTCCGGAAATTTCTTTATCGCTGAGGTTGGAAACTTTGGCGCTGAGTTCCATTTTATCACCTTCTCTTACAAAACGCGGCGCATTGGCCTGCACCATTAATGTTTTCTGTGTAATAATACTGGTACTATTGCTGCCAAAAGCAAGGTCTTTTGTATGCGCCAGACTCATCCATTTCCACCTGGTTAATGCATCGGGCATGGTAAAGCTGAAACTGTAATTGCCTGCTGTATCTGCATACAGGTGTGGAAAGAAGAAAGCGGTTTCATTAAAGTTTTTCCGGATGGTAACTGGAGGAGCATTATCTGAAGTGGTAATAAGGATAGCGCCGTTTGCACCAGCGACTCCATATTTAGCTGTGGCTTCTGCCGGGGACAGAATAGTTGAGGATAAAATTTTATCAGCCGGAATATTGGGAAGACCTGCAATTATTTTTCCATTTACTATATACAAAACTCCAGAGGTGTTTAAACTGGCATTTCCTCTTATCTTAACTTCTTCATTCAAAACAGATCCTGCTTGCAATGTATTGTTAAAGGGAGCCGCAGCGGCTACTTCCTTCATTGCTGATTTGGATACGGCTGCAGTTGCTCTTCTATCATATGCTTCTTCTACTCTTACTCCGCT
Source organism: Chitinophaga pinensis (assembly GCA_943372605.1). GTDB lineage: Bacteria > Bacteroidota > Bacteroidia > Chitinophagales > Chitinophagaceae > Sediminibacterium > Sediminibacterium pinensis_H. The sequence goes on from CALRZI010000001.1 coordinate 519,442, forward strand.
AGCCCTGCCACTTAAACTATAAGAGATCGTATTCTCCAACATTTTCTCAACATGCTTCTTCAATCTTTCAGAAACAGTGGGCCCTACATAAGCAATCCATTGGCGGATATTTCTTTCATACAGGTCGTTATAACTTTCTGCCAAGCGATCATAAGTTTCAAAAGTTTCAGGTATGTATCCCCATGAAAGAACAGGGTTTTCATGCGCAACAATGCTGGTGAAATTCCTTCCTGCTGAAAAATTATTGGTTAAATAATTGACGGGCCACAATGAAGGAATATTCAACTGGTGATTCCTGAACTGGTCAAGCGAGGCATCGTACATTGTTGTGAGCAGTTCTGATGCCACCTGTTCATTTTTTTGTCCCTTAACCTGTACGGTCCAGGTTTCTTTGCTGCCAGGTTCTGTTTTATTTCTGAAACTGTTGTAGTGAACGGTTAACTGTTTATTGGTCCAGGGAACTTCTATTCTTGTCTGATAACTATATAAGCGGTTATTTAAAACATATGCTTCAGCTACCACGAAACCTCCTCTGTCTGTTTCTTCTGGTATAAAACGATTTATTGTAAAACCTTTTCTTCTTAACTGGTATTCGATTGTAGCTTTTTTGTTTTTCTTCTCTGTTTTTTGAATCACAAACAGGTCTTTTGCATAAGTGCCACTGATATAGATGGCTGTATCGCCTGGTTCAACGCTTGTTTTCGGATTCAGGTTAAACTGATAAGTTGTAAATGCCATTTGCTGCAACTGGCTGTTGAAAACAGTGGTGTATTCCAGTGATTTTATTTCCTTGCCATCTTTATCTGTGGTACTTGCTTCAATTTTATACTGTCCGGAAGGAAGTGGTTGATTCAAAACAAGAGCAGATAATGTTTTTGTGTTGATCACTGTTTCCTGCAGCAGTTTTTGCACCGGCCACTCAGTCATTTCTGTTTCTGAAGCATATTCATCATGCGGGAACAATGCTGTAAATTCTTTTTCATTCATCAGGAACTGATCTGGTTTCTCCCAAAGTCTTTTTCTGATAAGTCTTTCAGGAGACTGGAGTGCATATATTTTTACGGTAACAGCAGCGGGCTCAGGTTCATTACTGAGGTTGGTGGTTTTGATGCCGATTTCTTTGAGGTCTTTGCTGTCTGTTAATTTTGGACTTTCTATACTGAGTTGTAATGACTGGTAGCCAATATTAATATCTGTACTGGCGGTTCTTGTTTCGCCATTTGCATCGGTAACAGTAGCATTGATGGAGAAAGTAAAAAGGGTATTGATATTGTCGTCCTGCGTTATGTCATCCGTATTTGCTTTGAAGACGATGCGGAAATTACCTGAGGCGTCTGTTGTTACATTGCCATTGCCGATTTCTCTGCTATTATCCATTCTTGATGGACCTCTCCGATACCAGGGATAGAGGGTTCTTGTGTAGCGTGTGATATTATATACCACTTTGGCACCATCGATGCTATTACCAGCAAAGGCTTTAGCATTTCCGGTAAGGGTAATACTATCATTTAAACGATAACTTCCTTTGGGTTGTTCCAGTGAAACGGCATAGGTAGGACGTTTGTATTCCTCCACAGAAAAATTAGCACTCCCGTTTTTTATGCCAGTTGTGTAAATACTGAAGCTGCCTGTTAAAACTTTTACAGGTAACTGGAATTTGCCGCTGAATGAACCAAATTCATTCAGGACATAGGGTAAGGAATCAATTTTTCTCCTGTTTACATCCTGTAAAATAACCCAACCAGAGTCTTTCGTAAGTAATTTGCTGGTTTTGTTTTCATAAGAGCGTGTTACACCTATTCCTTTGAAATGCACGGTTTGTCCGGGTCTGTAAATGGATCTGTCGGTAAAAAAGAAAACCTGTCTTGCGTTTTTCTCAAACTTGATCAGTTCTTCTGAACCAATGGATTCTTCATTTGAAACAGCACTTAAATATTCATAATCACCTTGCTGAAATGCAAGCTGGTCACTTTTTATCTCAAATCTGTAACGGAAAAAACCGCTGTTGTACTTCTCGACAAAACTGAAATATCCGTTATTATCTGTAACAAGTTTACGTATAGTTTGATATTCATTTTTTCTGGTAGTATTATTATAACTCTGTTGCTGTATGGTAACATTTACATTCGGCAAAGGTTTCCCGGTTTCCCTGTGAACCACAAAAAAGTCGGAGCCGTTTTTAATGTAGCTGATATTCGATACCATAAAAGGTAAATACCTGAGATGGCTTAGACTGTCGTGGAAGGGTAAATCAGTAGAACAAAGCAATGCATAATTACCGGCAGGCAAACCAGGCAATACCATTTCTGTAGCATGTAACTGGTGATCATTTGTTTTTGGTAATGCAATCGCCAGCGATTTAACAACTTTTTGTTTGACAATTTTTTTCCAGAAACCTCTTTCCCAAATTTGTTCTGTTGACATTTCTTTATCATCAAGGCGAATAATACGGATATAGAGACTATCGATATTCCTGAAATCAAGTTTTGCCCTGAATGGTTGATTGATAAGATTAACCTGCTCCGTTTTTAACATCACCTGTTTATGCAAAATCTGGCCTAACTGGTTCTTCATCTTTTGTACGCCAGGTGAACTACTTTCGAAGCCGCTTATTGCTTTTTCGATGATCCTTTTAGCTTCTGTATAGGCATAGCGATGTGTAGTATCGCCAAAAGGAGCATAGGTTCCGGCTCTGTTGATATACAATTCAGCCAGTTTTGCCCAAATTTCTGCGGTAATGGAATTGGTTGGATATTGTTCAGTTAACTGCCGAAGCGCTGCTTCGTATTTTTTCTCTTTATCCTGAAAGGTAGCCTGTGCATAAACCCAATTGAGTCTTTCGAAATTGAGAAACAATAGAAAGTTTTTGTCATTATCTGCATTATGATGGGAAAGTATTTTTTTATACAGCATCAGCGTGTTCCAGCTTGCAGAACTACTATCGGGAGTTGAGAAATTAGCTTTGATAAATTCCGATAACGGCGCCAGTGAGTTTTTATCAGTTAATGTATAAGCCTCTACGGGTTTGCTTATATAAGAATGTCCTGATTCGAAGAAGTCAAGCGCTTCCTGAATTGCCAGATCGTATAAGCTGGTGTTGGGATATCTTTTCGAACCTCTTACCAGCACCGCATCAAATTGTTGGATGGGGATGGATTGCAATGTTTTTTCATTACGCAGTACATCAAGGTACAACGATGAAGTTTTTTTATAAAAATCATCCATCGACCATGTATCCATATCTTTTTCAAAGATGGTTGTCTTTTTTCTATTGTAAATCTGCCAGCGGTAATCATTAAAATACAGGCTGATTTTTTTGGCGAGTAGTAATTGCAGCAATTGTTTGACAACAGGTTCTCTTTCAGATGAAATTTCAGTTATAAGATCAGCTACAATTTCTTTCCCCCCTTTTTCTGTAACAGTGTTTTCGATTGTGTAGCGATAGATCAGTGCTTTAATTTTCTGTGCCGGAAGATTTTTTTGTACAGCTTTCCGGTACAGTTGATTCACTTTTGTAAGGGCAGTTTTGTTTTGTCCACTCTCCAGGATTAAAGTATCGATGGTAAACCATTCTTTCAGGAAACTGGTATCGGGTTGTTGGGCCTGTGCATTAAAAGAGAAGAAACAAATCAATGTAAGAACTGCTAAACTGAATCGCATGCATCAAAATTTAAGTAGAAAAATACGTTCTATTTATTTGGGATGCAAACATCATTCATATTCATACGGTTACAACCAGATTAACAAAAGTTTAGTAGGCGGCCCTTCTGTAAAAAACGAAAGCTTGCGGCTTTCGCCACAAGCTTTACCCCCAATTTGTAGTTGTTTGAATACTCCTTTGAGTGTTTCTTAACAGACTGCAAATTGCGACCTTATTGTTATACAGCCTATACCACAAACTTGGTATTTTGGACAGATAATAATAAGATAACAAGAGGGACAAGAAACAAGGAAAAAGAAACAAGAAACCAAGAAACAAGTAACAGGGGGATGTAATAAAAAAGCCTGCATGGTTTAGATGCAGGCTTTGATAGTATATCGTGTTATTTTATTTTTTGAGGGCGGCGGCCATGGTTTTACCGATATCGGCAGGGCTGGCTACTACATCGATACCACATTCTGCCATGATTTTCATTTTGGCCTCTGCAGTATCATCGGCACCACCAATGATGGCTCCGGCATGACCCATACGGCGACCGGGAGGTGCGGTTTGACCGGCAATAAAACCTACCACCGGTTTTGTTTTATTGTCTTTAATCCAGCGGGCAGCTTCGGCTTCCATACTACCACCAATTTCACCAATCATGATGATACCATCGGTTTCAGGATCATTCATCAGTAGTTCAACAGCTTCTTTGGTAGGTGTTCCGATAATAGGATCGCCACCAATACCGATAGCGGTACTGATACCCAGTCCGGCTTTTACCACCTGATCAGCTGCTTCATAAGTAAGTGTACCACTTTTTGAAACGATACCGATACGGCCTGGTTTGAAGATAAATCCGGGCATGATACCCACTTTTGCTTCACCGGCAGTAATAACACCTGGGCAGTTTGGACCTATGAGACGGGTTGGTTTACCCAGCATATAGTTCTTTACTTTCACCATATCCTGTACAGGAATACCTTCGGTGATACATACGATGAGGCCAATACCTGCATCTGTTGCTTCCATAATAGCGTCTGCTGCAAAAGCAGGAGGAACGAATATGATACTCACATTGGCACCTGCTGTTTTAACTGCATCTGCAACAGTATTAAATACAGGACGGTCGAGATGTGTGCTGCCACCTTTGCCTGGTGTAACACCACCTACTACATTGGTGCCATATTCAATCATCTGAGTTGCGTGGAATGTACCTTCTGTTCCGGTAAAACCCTGAACAATGATCTTCGAATTTTTATTCACTAATACTGCCATGGTAATGGATTCTTGTATGTTGAAATTTGGCGCAAAAATAGGAGAAAATGAACGGATACCGGCTAATGATTCAAAGTTTGTTCATTCAACCCCGGAATATCAACGTCCGGAAGGAAAAAAGGAAGAATACTCAAAATTAAGGCTGGCCCAGTAACTCTGCCAGTCAGCTTTGGGGTCGCCCGTTAGCCGCTCCATATAAACGGTACTTACCATAAAAGGCCCGGAATACCTTTTTACACTGATGATTCCCCTGTTATTGGTTTGGTATTCTTTCATTTGCATTTTTCCTTTTTCGTCGCGGAACCAGGTTTTTATCATCCAGTTAGCCAATGGTTTCCCCTTAAAGAAAACCCTGAATCTTACCATGGGAAGCGACCCCTGAGGTGCCATACCCGGTGAAGCATAGGGGTTTTCAAACGGAACAATATCCAAAGGGAGCTTGGTAGGCTGGATACAGGCATTTGTTTTTTCATTGCCTACCTGGATAATGGTTTTAACCGATCGCTGGTAATATTCTTTACCCATCTTATCATTCTCTCCATTTTTCTGCCGGTACTGAATGGCCGTTTGAAGACCATCTTCTTTCAGGTATTCATTGAATTTATCAGCTTCCAGTTCTATATGCGAATTGGTGCTGTTGAAAATAACCATATGTGTTCCTTCCATTTGTAAAGGCAGCCTGATGGAATCTCCTTTATTCATCGATAACCTGTGTGAGAGGTCAATTATCTTATCATTAGGCTGATAATGGGAGAGTTGTTTTATTTTCTCTTTGTTTCCGCTCCAGTTTTCACCGGTATAATTTTCACCTACATGAAAACGGATCAGTGCAATATCACGGATGGTATAAAAATATTTATCGGGTGCCAGCCAGAATTCATGGGCTGTAAGTAAAGTTGAGGATACAAGAAACAAGCAAACAAGTAGCTTTTTTTTCATGAATGGAAATTACCAAAATGCAGTCAGAATAGAACTGTTTGTCAGAAAATAATGTTAGCCACAGATTCACAGATTAGCGAATAATAATCTGTGAATCTGTGGCTAACGTTATTTTGTCAAAAGCCAGTCTATAGTTTGTAAAACAACCTGCTATCATTGCCAATGGCACTTGTAACCCGCAGGAAATAAGGACCTGTTTTCAACTCAACAGCCGGAATTTCTATAAAATTATTACCTGAGAGTAATCCTTTTTTGGCTTTCCATTTGATGGTGCCATAGATATCATAGATGCCAATCTCTGCTTCAATCCCCATTTTGGTCCAGACGGTAGTTACAAAACGCGATACCACAGGGTTGGGATTGATGTGTTTGATTTTAATGCGCTGACTGATTGTTTCATTGGCTGTGCTGTCTTTGATCTCAAACACTTTGCAGATTTCGCTCTTACAACCTGCGGCCGTTTTTATTTGCAGACAAACCGTATAAATACCTTTCTGGCGATATTCTTTTTCGGGAGACACTATGTTGCCACCCAGTTCAGTTCCATCACCAAATTTCCATTTACGTTCTATAATACTGTCGCCCTGAATGGCCAGTGATGTACTGCTGTTAAACCTGACTTTCTTTTGTGCAAGGCGTTCATCTGTAAAGCGGGCAGCACACTGAGTATTTACCGGCTGAAACTGTACTGTTGCACAATATTTACTTTCACATCCTTTACTTGTTTTAATCACAAGGCAAACACTGTACACACCTGCTTTCTGGTATTGATAATAAGGGTCTTTTATGTTGCCTGTTAAAGGCGCAGAACTGTCGCCAAAATACCAGGTCCTGCTGATAATGCTATCACCCTGCGAGGTCACAGAGCCAAGACTGTTGAATTGTATTACCTGTTCTTTTCTCGTAAAACTGAATAAGGCTTTACAGTTCAGTGTCGGGTTGGTAATAGTTGAATCTTTTACCACAATACTGCTGCAATACATGGCTTCGCAACCTTTGGCTGATTTTATTTTCAGACAAACAGTATAAGTGCCTGTGTCCTTAAAAGTTTTTAAAGGGCTTATTTCATTACCATCTATTGTACTGCCATCACCAAATATCCAGATGCGTTGTTTAATGGTATCGCCACCTGATGCCAGACTTTTGTTGCTGTTAAAACGGAATGTACGGGTACCTGTTCTTTCAAAAGTATAAATAGCGGTACAATTGAGCGGCTCTGTAATTTCAACGGTTGTGCAATATTTACTTTCGCAACCTTTAGCGGTTTTGGTATAAAGGCATACCTGGTATTTACCTGCACGCGGATATTGGTATGTTATTTCTTTTGTTTTTGTATCCATTACAGCGCCATCACCTAAAACCCAACTGTATTTAATGATGCTGTCGTTGCTCATTACCTCACTATGGCTAATGAATACAACTTTTCTTCCTTCCGCCCTTGCTGTAAATTTGGCTTTGCAAACGGAAGAAGGAATATTGGAAGAGTCGCGAACGATAACTGTTATACAGGTTTTGTTTTCACAGCCTTTCTGCGTTTTAATGAGTAAGCAAACATTGTAAACACCTGTGTCTTTGAACTCTTTTAATGGACTGATTTCTTTGCCCTCGAGAACAGAGCCATCACCGAACATCCATTTTCTGAGAGTAATACTATCGCCTGCAGGCACTACACTGTTTTTGGAAGTAAAGCGAAATGTTTTTCCCTCTATTTTTTCATATGAAAATTCAGCTTTGCATATGGTTGGAGAAGTACCGGGTGTACAGAGTATAAAATTGCTCTCTGCATAATTGCTGCTGTTATTAATGTTTGGATAATTGATCAATATTTTCCCATCGCAATTCTCAACACTCACTTTTATTTTAGTGATAGTGTAGTTACAACTAATGGTATCAATATAATATCCGTTCGGATTTGTTTTCACTGTTTTATATTGATAACATGCAGTGCTGGTAGTGCTGTCAAGCGTAATGGTTACTACTTTATTTGCTACGGGTTGTCCATTACTATATTTTACGGTACCTTTTACAATAATGGTATTCGCAAAGCTGCCGAGTGGGAGTAGAAGCAATAGCATACGGCAAATAAGTCGTGTAAAATTATCCATAGGTTTAGTTTTTACTCTTTTAACAGATACTCGGTTTTTATTTACCGCAGTCCAGCCCTAATATTTTTTTTCACAACTGCACTAGTTGCGTTCAAAAAATTATAAATGCCTCTGCGTAAACTCCCTGTTCTCATGTTCTCTGCGGTCCCTTCCTTCGTCAGGGTGACGTAAGGAACCCCACCGCAGAGAACATAAGGAAACGGAGTTTGCGCGGAGTCGTTTATTTAGTCGTGAGTTTTTTGAGACAGATTGGATAAAAATCTGCTATCTGCCATCTGCTATCCCCAAATCCTTCCAATTCCCTACTTTTGCGCCAGAAACAAAGTTTATATGGCAACTACATCAGACATCAGCCGTGGTATGATTTTAAAACTCGACGGCAGTTTATATTCAGTGGTAGAGTTTGGCGAAAACAAAACCGCAAGAGCTGCGGCCAAAGTTTGGGCCAAGCTGAAAGGGGTGGACAATAAGCGTTCCATCGAAAAAACATGGAACAGCGGTGAAAACATTTTCCCTGTTCGTGTGGAGAAAAAGGCTTTCCAGTTCCTGTACAAGGATGAAAGCGGTTATAACCTGATGAACAATGAGACTTTCGAGCAGATTGCACTCGCAGAAGAAATGATTGATGCACCCCAGTTCCTGAAAGATGGTTCTGAAGTATTTGTGTACATCAATACAGAAACCGATCAGCCCATTGGTGCAGAGTTACCGGAGAAAATTGTGGTAAAAATTACCTATTGTGAGCCGGGATTACGTGGTGACACTGCCACCCGAGCACTGAAAGCTGCCACCGTTGAAACTGGAGCTACTGTAATGGTACCCCTGTTTGTGGAAGATGGCGAACTGATCCGCGTAAACACCAAAAGCGGTGATTATGTGGAGCGTGTAAAAGAATAATTAGATTACTCCAGATAGGAAAAGGGCATCTTCGGATGCCTTTTTCGGGAGAATGAGTGAGTAGCCTGTAGTGAATAGTCAGTAGTGAGGAGTGAGTGGTGATTTATGACTTCATTACTCACTCCTCACTACTGACTATTCACTATCTATGCATTTTCAAGACACCCCAAAAAGATAAAAATCCCCGATTTTTATCAAAAAAAGGCTATTTTGCCCCTCAATTTGACCGAAACTAACCAGTTTTACCCCAAAAATTGCCATTATGGATTTAAAGCAAATTCACGAATTGATTAAGATCATCAATAAGAGTAATATTGGTGAAATTAGTATAGAAGACAAAGATGGTAAGGTAACCATCAAACAAAAAGAAGAACCGGTAGTAACCGTAGCGGCTCCCGCTCCTCAAGTGTTTCATACCGCTCCGGCCCCTGCTCTGCAGGCCGCCGCTGCCGCTCCGGCAGCTCCCGCAGCAGCTGCGGCCCCCGCTCCTAAAGCAGATAACCTGATTACCATAAAAAGTCCCATGATCGGAACCTTCTACCGCAGACCTTCCCCGGACAAACCGATGCTGGCCGATGTGGGTACCGAAATAACTCCAGGCAAAGTGGTATGTATTATTGAAGCCATGAAGCTGTTCAATGAAATTGAAAGTGAAATAAGTGGTACCATCGTAAAGGTACTGGTAGATGATGCCAGCCCTGTAGAATACGACCAGCCGTTGTTTTTGGTAGAACCAAAATAATTTGGAAATGAGTTGATTTGGAAATTTGGAAATGGGCAGATCCCATTATCTGAGGTATCCAATCAATTAACACGCATCATTTTCAAATTTCCAAATTTCCAAATTTTCAAATTAATCTGATGTTCAAGAAAATACTGATAGCCAACAGGGGAGAGATCGCTTTACGTGTGATCCGTACCTGTCGTGAGATGGGCATTAAAACCGTTGCAGTGTATTCAACTGCAGATAAGGATAGTTTACATGTGAAATTTGCTGATGAAGCTGTTTGTATCGGTAAACCACAGAGTGTAGATTCTTACCTGAATATTCCACATATCATGGCTGCGGCCGAAATTACCAATGCGGATGCTATTCATCCGGGTTATGGTTTCCTGGCTGAGAATGCAAGATTCTCTCAAATCTGTGCAGATCATGGTATCAAATTTATTGGTCCAACACCCGAGATGATCAACAAAATGGGTGATAAGATCACTGCAAAAGACACCATGATAAAAGCAGGTGTTCCAGTTGTACCCGGTGGTGAGGGTTTGCTTGAAAGTGTGGAAGAAGCCAAAAAATTAGCAAAAGAAATCGGTTATCCGGTTATCCTGAAAGCAACAGCTGGTGGTGGTGGTAAAGGTATGCGTGTGGTATTGGAGGAAAGTGAAATTGAAAAGGCATACACAACCGCACGTACCGAAGCAGCAGCAGCATTTAAGAACGATGGCGTTTACATGGAGAAATTTGTAGAAGAGCCACGTCATATCGAAATACAGGTAGCCGGAGACCAGTATGGTACGGTGTGTCATATGAGTGAACGTGATTGTTCTATTCAGCGCCGTCACCAGAAACTGGTAGAAGAATCGCCATCTCCTTTCATGACACCAGAATTGCGTAAGAGAATGGGAGAAGCCGCTTGTAAGGCTGCTGCTGCCATCAATTATGAAAGTGTAGGTACCATCGAGTTTCTGGTAGATAAACACCGCAATTTCTACTTCATGGAAATGAATACCCGTATTCAGGTAGAACATTGTGTAACGGAAGAAGTCATCAATTTTGACCTCATTAAAGAGCAGATCAAAATTGCGATGGGCGAAAAAATCAGTGGTCGTAATTACGAGCCACAAATGCATGCAATTGAATGTCGTATCAATGCGGAAGATCCGTATAACGATTTCAGACCATCACCAGGAAAGATTACTGTGTTACATACACCAGGTGGGCATGGTGTTCGTGTAGACAGTCATGTATATGCGGGTTATGTAATTCCTCCTTATTATGATTCCATGATCGGGAAGCTGATTACCATTGCTCAGACACGCGAAGAAGCTATTGATACCATGTATCGTGCATTGAGTGAGTATGTGATTGAAGGGGTGAAAACAACCATTCCATTCCACCTGCAACTGATGCAGAATGAAGACTTCAGGAAGGGTAATTTTACGACCAAGTTTCTGGAAACTTTTAAAATGAAATAATCGTTGACGATTTATCAACTGATAAGGCCCGGACAAATAGTACCGGGCCTTATTTTTTGTGCAATAAAAAAAGCTGCACCATTTGGTACAGCTTGAACATTGGTTTAGTCTTAATTTATTTTCCACCGCCACGGCCACCGGCCATACGGGCTTTTCTCATTTCTTCATAAAAATCATTCACCGCTTTAATCTGATCATCAGTCAATGGAATAGCTTTAAATTTCTTTTCTTTCTCATCATTTGTTTCTTTCATTTTCTTGGTGCGCTCTTCTTCACTCAGGTCGCGTAATCCGCGATTCTGTGTTTGCGCCCAAAGCTGAATTTCCAATACTTTATCTGCCTGCGCATCTGTCAGTTTGGTTTTTTCAATCAATCCTGGCTTAACACGCTGTTTCATCATTTCCAGCATCTGGGCAGGATCCATTTGCTGACCACCGCCTGGTTGAGCCATCGCTACTGTAAGGGTACAGCAAAAAGCAATGGTTAAAAGGGCAATTACTTTTTTCATGTCTTTTTTAGTTTAGTTTAATAGATTATAGACAGAAAGTTAAGGCATTGGTTTATTCCGCAAAAATGATTATCGGTGAACGGGGGATTGTGAGGCGTGAGAGGAGGAAGCGTGAAACGTGAGGGGGAGGTGAAAGGTGAAAAGTGAACTCACTACTGACTACTCACCATTGACCTTTCACGTCTCACGTTTCTCACGTCTCACAAAAAAAGCCCCGCACCAGAAGGCACAGGGCTAGAATTGCTCAAGTCAAAAAGAACGATTTATCTTAAAAACAACATCTCACGGTATTTGGGCAGTGTCCATTTTTCGTCGTCAACCAGGTGCTCCAGTTTGTCAACATGGTAGCGGATCTCATCAAAATAAGTTGATTTGATCGACTCATAAGAAATGGCTTTCTCACGAGTATCGGCGATATTGTTGGCTACTTTACGGGCTTCCACCATCAAGTTTACTTTATCGTGAATAACCTGGATATGTTCGCTTACTTCTTTTAACAACGATAACTGGCTCTTAAATGCACTCTCACCTAAACCAGCGGCTTTCAAACCATTCACATTGCTCAGCAGGTCATTCTGGTAAGAGATGGCAGCAGGCAGAATATGGTTGATGGCGAGATCACCCATGATACGCGCTTCAATTTGCACCTTCTTGATATATTTCTCCAGTTCAATTTCATGACGTGCTTCCAGTTCTGTATGACTGTAAACGCCATTGCTTTCAAACAGTTTCTTGGCTTTATCAGTTACCATGGCATCAAGCGCAACAGGTGTTGTTTTAAGGTTAGGTAAGCCACGGCGCTCAGCTTCTTTATGCCACTCATCGCTATAGCCATCACCTTCAAACAATACGTTTTTGCTTTCAACAATATATTTCTGAATCACCTGCATGATGGCGATTTCTTTTTTATCACCTTTCTCTATCAGGGCATCTACATCTGCTTTAAATTTCTTCAGCGTATCAGCCATGATGGTGTTCAAAACAGTCATCGAAATGGCGCAGTTGGCAGAAGAACCTACCGCACGGAATTCAAACTTATTACCGGTGAAGGCAAAAGGAGAAGTACGGTTACGATCGGTATTATCCAGCATCAGTTCAGGAATACTGCGGTGCAGATCGAGTTTCAGGATGGCTTCATCCTGCTCATCGAATTTGGTGCTTACCCTTGTTTCAATATCAGACAATACTTTTGCCAGGTACTGACCTACGAATACAGAAATAATAGCAGGAGGTGCTTCATTAGCACCCAGACGATGGTCGTTAGGAGCAGAAGCAATAGCAGCACGCATAATATCTGCATAGTCATGAACCGCTTTGATGGTGTTTACAAAGAAGGTCAGGAACATGAGATTTGTCTTAGGCGTTTTTCCGGGAGCAAGCAGGTTCACACCTGTGTCGGTAGCCATACTCCAGTTATTGTGTTTACCGCTACCATTGATACCGGCAAATGGTTTCTCATGTAACAATACCACCAGTTTATGACGTTTGGCCACACGGCTCATCACATCCATTAATAAGGTATTGTGGTCAACGGCAATATTTACTTCTTCAAAAATGGGTGCGCACTCAAACTGTGCAGGTGCTACTTCATTGTGACGTGTGCGTAAAGGAATACCCAGTTTGTAGGCTTCCTGCTCATAATCTCTCATGAAAGCATATACGCGCTCGGGGATAGAACCAAAATAATGGTCCTCTAATTGCTGGCCTTTGGCAGGAGAAGCGCCAAATACGGTGCGACCGCATTGTACGAGGTCGGGACGTGCAGTGGCCAGTGCCTCATCAATCACAAAATATTCTTGTTCCCAACCGAGGGTAGGTGTTACTTTGGTTACATTTTTGTCGAAGAAATTACATACTTCAACAGCAGATTTATTTAAGGCTTCCAGTGCTTTCAGCAAAGGAGCTTTGTAGTCAAGTGATTCACCTGTATAAGAAACGAAGATGGTAGGGATACATAAAGTCTTGCCCTGACCAATTTCAATAATAAAAGCAGGAGAAGAAGGATCCCAGGCGGTATAACCACGGGCTTCAAAAGTGGCACGTAAACCACCACTTGGGAAAGAAGAGGCATCGGGTTCCTGTTGAATCAGGGCTGCACCATCAAATTCTTCGATGGCAGTACCGTCGCCTTTCAGGGTAAAGAAAGAGTCATGTTTTTCAGCAGTGGTACCGGTAAGGGGCTGAAACCAGTGTGTGTAGTGGGTAACACCTTTACTCTCTGCCCAGGCACGGATGCCATTGGCAATCTGGTTGGCCACACTGCGGTCGATTTTTTTACCACCACGGATGCTGGTAGTCAGGCTTTTATAAGCTTCATCGCTCAGAAATTCACGGGCTGTTTTCAGGGTAAAAACATTGGTTCCGAAAATACCAGTGATCTTGCTACTGGCCGGAATAGTCGTCTCATTGTTGTTGATGCTGCTGATCGCATTAAAGCGTAAAGACATAGGGTAAGTTTTTTTTGACGACGTAAAAATAAGGTTATTGTGACCATAAATTCAATTATTGAAGTGGCTAATACTTAAAAAACGAAGATTTTGTGGAAAAATATAAATATGTAATTATTTGTTATTTGATAAAAGTGACCTTCTTTTTTTTATCTAAATATTTGATAAACAGGTTGTTGAACTGTTTTTTAGATTTATTTTTTGATTTCTGTAATCAATAATGCAGTTTAGCAACCAATTAATAAAAAGAAAATGAAGAAATTATTTGTAATTGCACTGGCTGTTGTTGGCTCTGCTTTTATGCCGATTGTGTCAGACTGGAAAACTGTAGATGTTATTGAAAAAGTGAAAATCAGTATGCCTACAGAGCCTGTATCAGTTGATGCTGCAGGGAGTCCACAACAAATCCGAAAATCGGTAATGTCAGATTCAACAGAACTGGGGCTGATTGTTATGGATTTTACCAAAATGGGCATTACCGAAGAGCAAATAGAGGCTTTAAAAGATACAGAAGAGTTTAAAGAACAGATTAAGCAAGGTATTTCCATGAGTGGAGCACTGGTAAAAGCAGAACTGGAAGGGAAACATGATAATAAGCATCTTTATTACCAGTTCGATCTGGAAACTATTAAAGACGGCAAGAAGTTAAATAATACAACCCGTATGGTTTTCTATAAGCAATATGCGTTTACGCTGACTTATCAGTCGGGAAATGCCGGGGAGAAGAAAGAGATTAAGGACCAGTATTTCAATTCACTGGTTATTACAGAATAAGAAAACACTGATACATCAGGAAAGCAGCCACAAAATGGCTGCTTTTTTTTGTAACATTATCTTCTTCGCCCCGTTTCACCCCCAAAACACAAATTGTATGAAAAAATTATCACTGATTATAGGCATACTGCTATCGCTGAGCAGTATGGCTCAATGGAACTGGTTTAAAGTAGAAGGTAATGGTGTATATAAAAAGGAAACCCGGGAAGTTGGTAGCTTTTCCGGTGTGGCGTCATCAGGTTCATGGGATGTAATGCTGTCGTATGGAAACAGTAATTCCATTGAAATAGAAGGCGATGAAAACCTGCTTGAATATATCGAAACCAAAGTAGAGAACGGGAAACTCCACATCAAAGCCCGCAAAAATGGCAATATCAGATCGAAAAACAAGATTGTTGTATATGTATCCATCAGCCAGGTAAAAGGATTGTATTTATCTGGTAGCGGCGATATTATCGGGAAAGGGAATTTCTCCAATTCCGGAGCCACCAATCTAGCGGTTTCAGGATCTGGTAATATTAAACTCGATTTTGGCCGTTTTGATCGAATCGACGCATCTGTGTCTGGTAGTGGTGGAATTATACTGAAAGGATCATCCAATGAAGTAGATGCCCGTATCAGTGGCAGTGGTAATATTAACTGTAAAGAAGTGGTAAGCGATGATGTTACGGCCAGTATCAGCGGAAGTGGTAATATACGCGTACAGGCCAATACCTCTATCGACGCACGTATAGCCGGTAGTGGCAATGTTTATTATACGGGAGGTGCCAAAAATGTACGTACCCATAAAGCAGGTAGCGGTAGGATAGTGAAGGACTAGGGAAAAAGCGTGAGAGGTGAAAGGTGAAAAGTGAAAAGAAAACTTTCTCATTCACCTTTCACTTTTCACCTTTCACTTTCCTACCTTCGCAGCATCATGGAAATTACTGTTCAAACCGCCGAGAAACTGCGTCTTACAGCAGAAGAATTCGAACTCATTAAACAGAAATTAGGCAGAACCCCCAACTTTACGGAGCTATGTGCTTTTAGTGGAATGTGGAGTGAGCATTGCAGTTATAAAAACTCCATCAAGTGGCTTAAAACACTTCCCCGCGATGGTGGCAGAATGCTGGTAGCAGCAGGTGAGGAGAATGCAGGCCTCATGGATATGGGTAACGGGTTTGGTGTAGTATTTAAAATTGAAAGTCATAACCACCCAAGTGCCATCGAACCCTTCCAGGGTGCGGCAACAGGTGTAGGTGGTATCCAGCGCGATATTTTTACGATGGGAGCACGTCCTATCGCCTCACTCAATAGTTTACGTTTTGGTAACCTGAAAGATAAAAAAACACAACGCCTCTTAAGTGGTGTAGTAAATGGTATTGGTCATTACGGCAACTGCTTTGGTGTACCTACTGTAGGTGGTGAAGTATATTTTGAAGATTGTTATCATACCAACCCACTGGTAAATGCCATGAGTGTGGGTATCATGAAAGCCGGCGATATGATTAGTGCCACTGCAGCCGGTATTGGTAACCCTGTATTCTTTGTAGGAAGTGCCACAGGTAAAGATGGAATTGGGGGCGCATCTTTTGCATCTGCAGATATTACCGCTGAAAGTGCCGAAGAGCTACCTGCTGTTCAGGTAGGAGATCCTTTTCAGGAAAAGAAATTATTGGAAGCCTGTTTGGAAATCATCACCACAGGAGCTGTGGTAGGCATGCAGGATATGGGTGCTGCAGGTATCATCTGCTCAACCGCAGAAATGAGTGCCAAAGGCGGCGTGGGTATGCGTATTGATCTTGAAAAAGTGCCAACACGCCAGCAAAACATGAAAGCATGGGAACTGCTGTTGAGTGAGAGCCAGGAAAGAATGCTGATTGTAGTAGAAAAAGGAAAAGAAGAAGCAGTATTAAAAGTATTTGAAAAATGGGATCTCTCTGCCAGCAATATAGGAGAGGTAACAGGTGATGGACTGCTGAAATTTTATATGCATGGTGAACTCGAAGCTGAAATACCTGCACATGAACTGGTATTGGGTGGTGGTGCGCCACAGTACACACGTGAGTACAAAGAACCAAAATATTTTGAAAAGATCAAAGCATTTGATGCAAACAGCATTGAAGATGTAAGCGATCTGAAATTGGTAGCGGAGCAACTGGTACAAATTCCAAACATTGCATCTAAACGCTGGGTATACACACAGTACGATAGCATGGTTGGAGCAGCCAACACATCTACCAACGCACCAAGTGACGCTACAGTAGTATTGGCAAAAGGAACAGGAAAAGGATTGGCAGTAACGGTTGACTGTAACAGTAAATATGTATTTGCTGATCCATACACGGGTGGTATGATTGCAGTGGCAGAAGCGGCCAGGAATATTGTATGTAGCGGTGGCGAACCCATTGGCGTAACCAACTGTCTCAATTTTGGTAATCCATACGATCCGGAAGTGTACTACCAGTTTGTAAAAGCTGTTACGGGTATGGGTGATGCATGTCGCAAATTCAATACGCCGGTAACAGGTGGTAACGTAAGTTTCTATAATCAGAATCCAGATGGCCCCGTGTACCCAACACCAACCATCGGTATGGTAGGTATTGTGGATGATGTGGATGCTCGTATGACACTCGATTTTAAAAATGAAGGAGATGTTATTATATTGATTGGTACGCCACAAAATGATATCGCTTCTTCAGAATACCTCCATAAATTAAAAAAGGTAGAATTTTCTCCTGCGCCACATTTCAATATTGATGAAGAATACAATGTGCAGCAACTGATCGCTTCATTAATTAAAAACAAACAGATTGTGAGCGCTCACGATATCAGTGAAGGTGGATTGGTCATCAACCTGCTTGAAAGCGGATTTAATCGCGGTTTGGGTTTTGCAGTTGAAGCCAAAACAGATCTGCGTAAAGATGCATTCTGGTTTGGTGAGGCACAAAGCAGGGTAGTTGTTTCCTGTACAAAAGATAAAGTAACTGCCGTTACAGAAGCAGCTAAAGCTGTAGGTATCACTGCCACTATTTTAGGTACAGTAACAAATGGCACTGTTCAGGTAAACACAGAATCATGGGGAACCATTGATGGCTGGAAAAATCTGTATGATACAGCCATTGAAAACCTGATTAACTAGTTGCATGTCTGAAAATGTTTCCTATATTATCGTTACAGGTGCCGCTGGTTTTATTGGCTCCTGTATGGTGGAACACCTGAACACACTGGATTGTCGTAACCTGATACTGGTGGATGATTTTGGTGTGGAAGCAAAAAGAAAGAACTGGGAACAGAAAGGATATGCACATCTTGTAGAACGATATAATCTGTTCGACTGGTTAGCACTTCACGAACCAACCATCGAATGTTTTATTCATTTAGGTGCAAGAACAGATACCACTGAATTTGATTATTCCATTCATGAAGAACTGAATGTTGAATACTCCAAATCAGTCTGGAAATACTGCACAGAAAAACAGGTGCCACTTATTTATGCATCATCCGCAGCAACCTATGGTGCGGGTGAATTGGGATATAAGGATGATCATGAAGTAATTGAAAAATTACAACCATTAAATCCATACGGCATCAGCAAAAATGAATTTGATAAGTGGGCGCTTCAACAAACGCAGACGCCACCTTTTTGGGTCGGACTTAAATTTTTCAATGTATATGGCCCAAATGAATACCATAAAGGAAGAATGGCGAGCGTAATCTGGCACGCGTTTAACCAGATTAAGAATGTAGGTTATGTGAAACTTTTTAAAAGTCATCGCTCCGATTTTAAAGACGGAGAACAACTGCGGGATTTTGTTTACGTGAAAGATGTGGTGAATGTGATTGAGTGGATGCGGCAAGCCATGGTCCATGGTCCATGGTCAATAGACCATAACGGTCTCTACAATTTAGGTACAGGCGAAGCACGAACATTTATCGATCTTGTAAAAGCTACATTTGCCGGGCTTGATATGGAGCCTGCCATACAATACATAGATATGCCGGAAGATATTCGTGACAAATACCAATATTTTACCGAAGCCAATATGCAAAAACTCCGCAATATTGGATACAACGCTCCATTTACTTCACTGGAAGCGGGTGTTGACGATTACGTCAGAAATTATCTGAGAACTTTAGGGTAAATTTGATGAGAGCATATGGCTTATAGCATATGACAACAGCAGTATCTTACTATTTGTCATAAGCTATATGATATCGACTATAAGCAAAAGCAATCGCCATGAACAAAAAATTAGCCATCATCGGTGGTGGTAACCTGGGTGCGGCTATGGCCGAAGGTTTAATCAAGAGCGGATTTATCAGTCCTGCTCATCTCATCATTACCAAAAGAAATATTGACACACTCAAACACCTGGAACAACAGGGTGCAATGGTGAGTAATAACAATATAGAAGCGGTGCAATATGCCGACTGGATATTACTGGCCATTAAACCATTTCAGTTAAAAGAAGTGCTAACACAGATACAGTCATATCTCAATCCAAATAAACATGTATTGGTAAGTGTGGTTACAGGTGCATGGATAAAAGATATTCGTGAAGTTGTAGGAGAAGCCTTGACTGTTTTTCGGGCCATGCCTAATACTGCCATTGCGATCCAGGAAAGTATGACCTGTATTTATGCATCGGAAGCAACAGAAGAGCAGGTTGCTTATGTAACATCTTTATTTAATCAATTGGGCAAAACTGTTTTCATTGAAGAGAAACTAATGGATGCTGCAACCGTATTAGGCGCCTGTGGAACCGCATTCGCCATGCGATATATAAGAGCTAATATTCAAGGAGGTATTGAAATAGGTTTCAGTGCCGCAACGGCATCACTCATCGCCGCACAAACAGTTAAAGGAGCCGCAGAATTATTGCTCCAGAAAAACACACATCCCGAACAGGAAATAGATAAGGTAACCACCCCCAAAGGCTGTACCATCGCTGGCCTCAACGAAATGGAACACCAGGGCTTTAGCTCCTCGCTGATAAGAGGCGTAGTAACGAGCTATAAGAAAATTGTGGATGATATGTAAAACAGAGAAACAGATGAACAGAGAAACATCCAGGTAGAGTTATTTAATTTGGACATTTCTCTGTTTCTCTGTTGAATATTCTTCTGTTCTCAAAGCCTTTCTTTTAAAAATGCTACAGCCTTACTATGCGCATCTGCGGCTGCTTCTTTATTAAATACGGGGTTGCTGGGATTGGCAAAACCATGGCCTGCATCGTATTTATGTGCGGTGAGTTTTTTGCCTGCAGCCTGCATATCGGCTTCAAATTTATTCACAACTTCAGGTGATGGACTACGATCTTTATTCCCAAAGAAACCAATCACATCGCAGTTGAGGTTTTTCAGTTTTTCAATATTGTTTTCCGGGCGACCGTAATACATTACACAACCTGCTGCCTGTTTACCTGCAAGTAAGCTGCTTTGTAAACTCCACATTCCTCCAAAACACCAGCCCACTGTAAATATTTTTGCATCGGTACCTGCATAGGCAACTGCACCTTTGATAATATTTTCCAGTCGCTCGGTTTTGGCAGCTTGTATCAGTTTCATGGCACTGTCGGCGGTGGCGGCAATTTTACCATCATACAGATCGAGCGCAATTACATTTACATCTTCACCCAGATCAGTATAAAATGTCTCGCTTTCTTTTTTGATATAATCATTCAATCCCCACCATTCCTGAATAACAAATAACCATTTATTCGACTTTTTCTTACTGCGTATTTCATAACCCGTTGCGGTACTACCGTCGGCTGCTTTGAAAGTAACAGGTTTTCCTGCTGCGTCAGCAAGTGTAAAGGCCAGGGGATTGTCGTGCATCATTGCAAAGGATGTTGTAGTAGCTTCTGCTTTGAACTGGTCCATGATTTCAGATGTAAAACAACTTACATAACAGGCAGGCGTAAGTGGTTCTGGTACCGGGGTTTTGTAACTGTAACCAAGAAACGCCGCAGTACAAAATGCAGCCAGTGTAAGAATGACTATTTTTTTCATAACAAATTTTTGAGGATAAAGATGTTCACGTCAAGTTAACACATTCGGTTGGGAATCGTTCAAATGCGGTCTGTCGTTTTTTTAGATCAGTTTTTTTGCTGTACCTTTGTATGACCTCTGAATTTTTTCACTGCTCATTTACAAGGTCAATTTATTTTTCCGTTATCTGGTTGTATGTCAATACAATAGGTATCGGCTTTTTATTGTTATACCTATACTTCGGTGAACCGTTTTCAATAGGTACAAAGGGGATATAAAATGAGCAGACAGGCGATAAACGAATAAACAATAGCATATCATGGCCAAGTACATTTTTGTTACCGGAGGTGTAACGAGTAGTTTAGGAAAGGGAATTATAGCAGCATCGCTTGCCAAATTATTACAGGCAAGAGGATTGAGGGCAACCATCCAGAAATTTGATCCTTATATCAATGTCGACCCCGGCACACTTAATCCCTATGAACATGGCGAATGTTATGTTACAGAAGATGGTGCAGAAACCGATCTGGATCTGGGGCACTATGAGCGTTTTCTTAATATTTATACCACACAGGCTAATAACGTTACAACAGGACGTATTTACCAGACCGTAATCAATAAAGAAAGAGCAGGCGATTTTCTCGGAAAAACAGTGCAGGTAGTGCCACATATTACCGATGAAATCAAACGGAGAATGTTGTTGCTGGGGCAGGATAATAAATACGATATCATCATCACAGAAATTGGTGGAACAGTTGGCGACATTGAAAGTTTGCCTTTTATTGAAGCGGTGCGTCAATTACAGTGGGAGCTTCCGGATGAAGATGTAATGGTGGTGCATCTTACACTGATTCCTTACCTCCGTGCCGCAAAAGAACTGAAAACAAAACCTACACAGCACAGCGTAAAAATGCTGAGTGAAACAGGGGTGCATCCTGATATTATTGTCTGCAGAACAGAAGAACCATTGAATGATGATATCAAACGAAAAATTGCACTGTTCTGTAACGTAAAAACAGAAGCGGTGATTGAAGCCATGGATGCTTCAACCATCTATGAAGTGCCTTTGCTGATGCTGCGTGAAAAACTTGATCTGATCTGTTTAAAAAAACTGAATATCGCACAGTATAGTGAACCCAATCTTGATAAATGGAAAGGATTTATTGACAAACTGAAATATCCAAAAGGCAAAGTAACTGTAGGTCTGATTGGAAAATACATTGAACTACAGGATGCCTATAAATCTATCCTTGAAAGTTTTGTACACGCCGGTGCAATAAACGAAGTAAAAGTACAGGTAGTAAACGTACACAGCGAATACATTACGCAAGAAAATGTTGGAGAAAAATTAGAAGGACTGGATGGTTTGCTGGTGGCACCCGGCTTTGGTCATAGAGGTATTGAAGGTAAAATTGTAGCGGTACAGTATGCACGTGAAAAAGGATTGCCCTTCTTTGGTATTTGTCTGGGTATGCAGATGGCCGTGATTGAGTTTGCAAGAAATATTCTCGGGCTGAGTGATGCACATTCAACAGAAATGGATACATCAACCTCTAATGCTGTCATCAATATGATGGAAGAGCAGAAGAAAATTAAGATGATGGGAGGAACCATGCGTTTGGGAGCCTATCCATGTGAAATTAAACCCGGTAGCCTGGCACATAAAATATACGGTGAAACAAATATTTCAGAACGTCATCGCCATCGTTACGAGTTTAATAATGATTATTTCGATCAGTTTGAAGCCAATGGTATGATTGCCAGTGGACGCAATCCTGAAACGGGTCTGGTAGAAATCATGGAAATTCCTGTACACCCATTCTTTATAGGTGTTCAATACCACCCTGAGTTGAAAAGTACGGTCGAAAATCCGGCTCCGCTTTTTGTCCATTTTATTGGTGCCGCCAAAAAATACAATGAGCAAAGAAACGCACTTAAAAAAACAAGTTTACAAGGCGAGAAATAACTCCCGAAAACAACATAGAACTATTCAGGACCCGGTTTTGCCGGGTCTTTTTGTATCCGTCAATTGAAACCTGTATTTTCAGCAACCAATAAACTGATTACAAACATGAGAACATTATCTTCAGGAATAGTTTTCCTTTTGCTTTTCATCTTTGCTGGCAACCTAATAGCCCAGCCACCAAGAGGTATTCATTGGTCAAAAGATGGTACTGGTTATTTTGCAGTAGAAGATGGTAATATCGTATTGACACAATTACCCGGGTTCACCAAAACCATTATTGTAGCAAAAAATCAACTTACGCCTGCGGGGGCAGTAGCGCCATTATCGGTGCGGAATTTTTTCTTCTCTCCCGATAACCAGCAGGTAATGATTTATACCAACACCCAAAAAGTATGGCGTTATGATACCCGTGGAGATTACTGGTTGCTCGATTTGAATAGTAAACAACTTAAGCAGTTAGGTAAAGGACGTGCCGCTTCATCACTTATGTTTGCGAAATTTTCTCCTGATGGGAAAAAAGTAGCGTATGTAAGTGAGTACAATGTATATACAGAAGATTTGAAAACAGGTGTAGTAAACGCACTCACAAAAAACGGAAACCGCAAACTCATCAATGGTACTTTTGATTGGGTGTATGAGGAAGAATTCGGATGCAGAGATGGTTTCAGGTGGAGCCCCGACAGCAAGCATATTGCTTTCTGGCAGATTGATGCCAAAGCCACTAAGGATTACCTGATGATTAATACGACTGATTCAATTTATTCATTTGCTGTTCCTGTTGAATACCCATCTGCCGGCGAACCACCATCACCTTATAAAATCGGAGTAGTGAATGTTGATAGCCGTGAGAATAAATGGATGAGTATTCCAACCGATCCGGTATTGCAATCTTATGTACCAAGAATGGAGTGGAACAATGAAAAACAGCTCATCATTCAGCATATGAACCGCAAACAGAATCAGACTGATCTGATGTTGTGCGATATCTTAACAGGTACATCAAAATCCATTTATCGCGAATCTGATGAAGCGTGGATCAGTACTATTGGTGAATGGGATAGCGATTATGATTATGGAGGATGGGACTGGCTGAATAACGGTAGAGAGTTTTTGTGGGCCTCCGAAAAAGATGGATGGCGTCATTTATACAGGTTGTCTGCAGATGGTAAAAAAGAAACACTCATCACCAAAGGCAACTACGATGTAATTGATATTCATGCCATCGATGAAAAAACAGGCTATGTGTATTTCGCAGCATCGCCAGACAATGCAACTCAGAAATATTTATACCGTACTAAACTGGATGGATCGGGAACAGCAGAAAGACTCACACCAGCCAACCAGCCCGGAACACATAATTACATTGTTTCGCCAACAGGTGCATATGCACAGCATAGTTTTTCCAACTATTATACACCCAATACAAGAGAATGGGTAGCGTTGGATGGTCATAAACCTGTTGATGGAAATAAAGTAAATGACGCACTTACTAAATCAAATAAATCGGCATCCAACCTGGAGTTTTTTAAAGTAACAACAGTTGATGGTGTGGAGATGGATGGCTGGATGGTAAAACCGAAACAATTCGATCCCATAAAAAAATACCCTGTTGTATTTTTTGTGTACACAGAACCAGCCGGTGCCAATGCAAAAGATCAATACGGATCTGGTAGCAACAGGCTTTATGCAGGTAATATGGCCGATGATGGTTATATCTATATTACTGTAGACAACAGAGGAACTCCTGTACCCAAAGGAAAACAGTGGCGTAAAAGTGTATATCGCAAAGTAGGATTGGTGAATATCCGCGACCAGGCAATGGCTGCGAAGGAAATATTCAAATGGGGTTATATCGATACAAGTCGTGTAGCTGTTTGGGGTTGGAGTGGCGGTGGTTCTGCTACACTCAATCTGCTTTTTCAATATCCGGAAATTTATAAAACAGGTATTTCTATTGCTGCAGTAGCGAACCAGCTTACCTACGATAATATTTATCAGGAGAGATACATGGGGCTTCCTCAGGAAAATATGAAAGACTTTGTAGACGGGTCACCCATTACCTATGCCAAAAACCTGAAAGGCAACCTTTTGTATATTCATGGCACAGGTGATGATAATGTGCATTACAATAACGCTGAAATGCTGATCAATGAATTGGTGGCACATGGAAAACAGTTCCAGTTGATGAGCTACCCCAACCGTTCACACGGTATTTCTGAAGGAAAAGGAACCACGCAGCATCTGTCGCGTCTCTATACCAATTTCCTGAGGCAATATTGTCCTCCGGGAGGCAAGTGAAATAAGAAATAAGGAATAGGAAATAAGGAATGAGAAAGTATACTACGTCCTCTGTTTCTTATTTCCTATTCCTTATTTCTTATTTTCCTACTCTTCCTGTTTCACCAGCATATCTCTTTTCAGATCATTCCAGGTTTCATCGAGGGGTCTGTTCTTTTCATTTTTCCAGGTGGTGATCGATTCTTTCATGTTTTGTTTGCGAGCGGTATCTGCTTCTTTCAGCGCATCTTTTATAAACTGGCTGTCCTGCTCAAAAGCAGACTGGTTATGTAGTTCTTTTAGTGCCAGTTCGCGTTCATGATTTTTTTGGGTGAGCTCTTTTTCAAGTGCTTCACGAAGTCTTACTTTTTCATCATAACTGCCATCGGGAAATAATGTTTTAGCGATAACAGGCATTAATTCAATCAGCATTAAAATGGCTACCAGTAAATAATACCTGAATGCAACTGAAGTGTTATCAGTTACAAGATGATTCAGCGCTTCGATACGGGTAATAAAACCATTGTTTAGTAATGCTTCAAAGTTAGCTTGCTCCAGTTGGATGCTTTTTTCCAGTGTAAGAAGTTGACTGTCTATCCGGCTTATTTGTGGTTGCAACTGACTTTCCAGTATCTTATAATTCGCATCGAGTTGCAGGTATTCTCTTTGTTTGGCTGCTGCAATATTTTTCAAACCAATTTTTCTACTTCCGCCCGTACCATCTGTTTCACTGATG
Source organism: Chitinophaga pinensis (assembly GCA_943372605.1). GTDB lineage: Bacteria > Bacteroidota > Bacteroidia > Chitinophagales > Chitinophagaceae > Sediminibacterium > Sediminibacterium pinensis_H. Next base: position 545,184 of record CALRZI010000001.1, read on the forward strand.
AATTCATTACGGGCGGCACTTACTTCAGCATACCTGTTATTAAGTTGTAACTGTAATGCTGCTTTCTGATCCGTCAATTCTTTTTTGGCTGAAGCATAAACAGAATCCTGACTGGCTCTTTTTTCTTTTTTACGCTTTTCATTGTCAATTGAAACCTGCACTTTTATTTCTTTATCAAAAAGGTAGAGTAAAGCAGGCTGTGCCATAAACAAACCAATGGTTAGTGCCAGCAGGGTACGAAACAAAAGTGGAACGGCTTTCTTTTTATTGCTTTTTGAAATGCCCTTAATCAAGGCCCTGTCAATCGACAGAATAATTCCCCCCATAAAAATGCCCAGCAGCACAGATGCCAGAATGGAATTGGTTACTGTAGAAAAGAAATAGGTCCAGGCCAGTGTGGCAAAAAGCCAGGTGCCCATAACTGTCATACCAACAATAGCATAACGGTTTCGGTCGATTACACAGTTTTGGAGTAGTTCTTTTTCGGCAGTGGCCAGCCACCACAGAAATTGCTGCCATCGGGTAGGCGCAGGGGTGTCCTTATCGGAAAACGGGTGTCTTTTTTCCAGCATACAAAGGGTTTGAATCGTAAAATGAGTAGAAGTTGGGAATCCTTGTCTGTGGTTGAGTTGGAGAGGATAAAGAAACAACCATTTTGTGGTTTTTGTAATATTTTGACCCTTTTTGTGTCTATTTTAACGCAGGGAAACTTAGCGCACTAATCTTCCCCGCAAATATTACCTTTGCCCCTCAATAAAAAATAGTATGAAGACGGACAAGAATACGGTCATTGGCTTTGTTTTACTGGGTGTTTTGTTCTTTTTGTATTTCTGGTACAGCAATAAGCAGCAATCTGCTATTCTGGAAATCAAGAAAAAGCAGGAAGATTCACTCGCCCTTGTGAATGCCGCAAAACGCCCGGTAGTAGATAGTGCCACTATGCAGTTGGATTCGTTGAAAAGAGATTCTGCAAGCAGAGCGGCATTGGCCGGTGATTTTACCACTGCAGCTATTGGTGCAGAATCGTTTGTGAGTGTAGAGAATAAACTGATGAAAGTTACTTTTACCAATAAAGGTGGTCAGGTAAAATCAGTGGAACTGAAAAACTATACGAAACCAGATAGCAGTGCCGTATTACTTTCTGATAAGGCAAATCTGGGATATACGATCAATACTGGCGCCAACCAGTCGGCCATTACAACAGACTTATTCTTTACCGCTGCTGCTCCTGTTCGTAAAGCGGATGGATCGCAGGTAGTAACATTTACATTATCGGCCAGTAACGGTCAGCAGGTGGTGCATCAGTATATCATTCTTCCCGATGCATACATGATAGACTGGAACGTATCGTTAACAGGTGCTGATAAACTACTGAGTCAGGGTTTGCTGAATATGAAGTGGAATATTGAAACTTCTCAACTGGAACGTTCTGCTGAATATGAACGTCAGATGTCGAATATCTGCTTCTCAGAAAACAAGGAATTCGATTATATTTCTGCTAACAATGAAAAGAAATTTGAAGAATCAGTTCAATGGGTTAGTGTGGTGCAGCAGTTTTTTAACAGCACGGTTATTGCAAAGAACGGTTTTACCAATGGACAAGTAAACTGGCAGCGTAAAACAGACTCATCCCATTCACTCGCAACGGCAGAAACCAATTTGCAGATGAAATTACCGGTTGCAGCATCTGTATCGGCACCATTTCAATTGTACTATGGTCCGAGCGATTATGAAATACTGAAGAAGCAGGCTCCTGAAATGGATCGTATTGTGAATCTGGGAAGGGATATGTATTCTTTCGTGCGTCCGATCAATAAATACATCATCATGCCGGTATTCGATTTCTTTGCCGGTTTTGTAACCAATTTCGGATGGGTGGTTTTATTATTGACATTGTTTATTCGTCTCGTTACATCCCCACTTACCTATAGCAGTTATTTGAGCGGTGCTAAAATGAAAGCATTAAGACCTGAACTGGATATTTTAAAAGGAAAGTTTGGTGATGATAAACAGGGCTTTGCTATGGAGCAGATGAAATTGTTCCGCGAAGCAGGCGTAAATCCTTTAGGCGGTTGTATCCCGGCTTTATTGCAGATTCCGATCTTCTTTGCATTGTATAGTTTCTTTAATGCAAATATCTCATTGCGTGGACAATCATTCTTATGGAGCGATGATCTGTCATCATATGACGTAATCGCTACATTACCATTCTCTATTCCTTTGGGTTTTGGAGATCATATCAGTTTGTTTACCATTACAGCTGTAGTAACCAGTTTCCTGATCTCTATCTATAACATGAGCATGACACCAACACAGGATAACCCGATGTTGAAGTATATGCCTTATATCTTCCCCTTCATGTTATTGTTCATCTTTAACAGGCTTCCTTCGGCGTTAACCTGGTATTATACTGTATCGAACCTGGTAACCCTCGGGTTACAGTTTGTAATTCAGAATTATATTATCAATCACGACCAGATTCTGGCTAAAATTGATGAAAAGAGAAAAGCACCGAAAAAGAAGAGCAAATGGCAGGAACGCTATGAGCAGATGATGGAAAGTCAGAAAAAATTGCAGGATCTGAAGGAGAAAAACCAGAAACGTAATAAGTAATCATTTTGTTAAATGATAATTTTCTTAAAGCCCCGCACCTGTTGCGGGGCTTTTTTGTTAACATTGGCACGGAATTGTATCTCTTTATACAAAGAACTTCTATGAAAAAGTTAACCATACTGGCTACACTGGTGTTTTTATCTATATCTGTGATGGCACAGCAGCGGGTAGTAGCAGAATGTACCGTTGTTTACAATATTACATTAGATGATAACAGTGTTGATACAGAAACGGCGGCTACGCTGAAAGCCACTACCAAAACAGTGTATATCAAAGGAGTGAACAGCAGAACCGATCTTACAAGCCCCGCTTTTTCGCAGTCTGTCATTTATAATAAGAACACTGCTTCAGCCACCATACTTCGAAATATTGGCGCCAATAAATTTATGACAAAGCTCGATCAGGCTAAATGGATATCGGAACACGCCCGTTATTCAAATATGAAACTGGTAAAAAACGATGAAGTCAAAGTGATATTAGGATATGAGTGTAAGAAACTGATACTGGAACTTACAGACGGTACAACACTCACTGTATTCTATGCTGTTAATATTGCTCCTTCTGTAAAAGAGTTTGAATACCAGTTTAAAGATGTGCCGGGTTTCGTACTTGAATATGAAGCAACGGAACTTGAGGGGAGGAAAATAAAGTATACGGCTGCCCAGATTAATTTTAACCCTGTGGCTGCATCAAGATTTGACATACCTACAAGCGGATACCGAATACTTAATTAAGGATACAAGGAGGAAAAGATTCAAGGTACAAGAAACGGGAAAGAATTAACGCTGTGCGGGAGCGGGCGTTTTAAACTTGGGAACCTTTACTTTGAATTTGTAAGGGTATACATATGAAGTGTTTCCGTTATTGTAACGGAGTAAAGAAGTTACCTCAATACCATTTTTTGTAGACTGCTGGGTTACGGTTTGAGAACCATTTTTCAGGTGCAGAGAATATTTAAGCGAAGAATAAGAAACCGCTTTGGCTGAAAGATGGTGCATGTTTTTCAGGCTGTAAGTGCTTTCTTTTGCTTTTTTCTCGGTAATGCCAGTAAACGTAAACGCAGCAAAAGCCAGTTGAGCACCCAGTACAAACAGGGTAGCTACAGCTAGTTTTAAGGTATGTTTACGGACTCTCATTTGAACAAAGGTAAAAAATTATTGAATAAAAAAACAATTTGTACAATATTAACTTAACGTTTAGTTGTAAAAAAAGTTACGGAAAACTTGCAAAAAAGGTTTTTTTGGTCTATTTTAGGTAAACCCATTGAAGATGAGAGATAATCCGTACCGCGAAGACAGAGAAGCCCTCAAAGAACTCCTCCAACAGTATCAGAATCTAAAACAAGGTCGCCAGCACAGTTTTATTGAAGAAGACGCTTTCGAACGTATTATAGATTATTACGATGAGAAAGATGATATTACTGAAGCACTTGAAGCTGCTGAAACAGGTCTGGAGCAGTATCCTTATTCTTCTCAACTTATGATAAAAAAAGCTGATCTGTTACTGGCATCCCGCAAATACCAGGAAGCACTTGACGTACTGGAAAACGCTGAATTGTTCGACAGCCGCGATATCAACCTCTACATATTAAAAACAGACGCATATCTGGCACTTGACCAGCAACCCCAAGCGGTAGCTTTACTGGAAGCAGCATTGAATTTGTTTGAAGGGGAGGAAAGGCTTGATTTGCTGTTTGAACTGGCCGATGTGTACGATGACTACGAGGAATTTGATAAAGTTTTTGATTGTCTGAAACTCATTTTGGAGGAAGATTCCACAAATGAAGAGGCTTTGTATAAAATTTGTTTCTGGACCGATTTTACAGGTCGGAACGAGGAAAGTATCCGTTTGCACCAGCGGATCATCGAAGAACAGCCATTTAGCGAATTGGCGTGGTTTAACCTGGCTGCTGCCTACCAGGGACTCAAACTCTACGAAAAAGCCATTGATGCCTACCAGTATGCAGTTGCCATCGACGAAAAATTTGATTATGCCTACCGGAATATGGGCGATGCTTATCTGCGTCTGCGTAAATACAAGGAAGCGATTGAAGTGCTGGAAAAAGTGTTGGAGCTAACCCGCCCGGAAGATGTGATTTATGAAGCTATCGGCCACTGTTACCACCGTATGGGAAATTATGCGCAGGCACGGTTTCATTATAAAAAAGCGGTACACCTGAATCCTGACGATAGTAAACTGCATTATAAGATTGCCGTTACCTATATGCTCGAAGAACAATGGAGCAGTGCCGTAAAGCAACTCGAAAATGCCATGCGTATCCATAGATCCATACCCGAATACAATCTGGCGATGGGTGAATGTAAAATGAACCTGCACCAGTATAAAGATGCCATCCAGTATTTTGGAACCGTGGTGCGTTATAAAACCAGGAATGTAGCCGGCTGGGAGGCTTTAATTCGTTGCCTCATTAAAGCGGGGTTTCATGAAGAAGCGGTTGAACAGTGTCAGGCAGCATTAAAGGCAACAGATGGTAAGCCCATATTTTTTTTCTACCAAAGTGCTATGCTGTTTATGATGGGCAAAACAAAAGAAGCATTACTTAAACTGGAAGAAGGCATGGAAAAAGCGCCAAGGCTGGTAAAAAAGTTTATAGAACTGAATCCTTCCATTCTTCAGAATAACCAGGTGGTTGATATCGTGGCACGTTACAAAAAAGGGAAAAAAATATAAACAAATCCACTCTTTACGCATATTCATGAAAAGGCGGCCCGCAAAATGCGCTGATTAACTTATTTTTGCGTGCGTAAAACAACCTACATGAATTTTAACCTTTCTCAGATTCCTGCAAGAACTCAGCAGCCTCGTGTTTCCGGATTAACAATGGTAATGGATAAGGGACTTAGTATTAATGAGGTCCATAATTTCATGAGTGTGGGTGGTCCGCATGTAGACATTGTAAAGTTGGGTTTTGGAACATCATTTGTTACTCCCAATCTGCGTGAGAAAATAGAAGCATATCAGTCGTATAATATTCCCATTTATTTCGGGGGTACTTTATTTGAAGCATTCCTGATCCGTAACCAGTTCGATGATTATATCAGCGTGTGTAAAGATTATGGTATTCATTATATGGAAGTAAGTGATGGTTCCATCAGTATTCCTCACGCAGAAAAATGTGGTTACATTGAAAAACTCACCAAGCATGGTACGGTTTTGAGTGAAGTGGGTAGTAAAGATGCCGCACATATTATTCCTCCCTATAAATGGATTGAACTGATGCGCGCCGAACTGGAAGCCGGTTCATCGTATGTAATTGCGGAAGCACGTGAAGCCGGTAACGTAGGTATCTATCGTGGAAGCGGTGAAGTACGTGAAGGACTGGTACAGGAAATTCTTACGCAGATTCCTGAAGAAAAAATTATCTGGGAAGCGCCACAAAAAGCTCAGCAACTATATTTCCTTGAATTGATTGGCTGTAATGTAAACCTCGGAAATATTGCACCGCACGAAATACTGGCCCTCGAAGCCATGCGTATTGGTTTGCGCGGTGATACTTTTGAGTTGTACCTCAATAAAGCATAAGATGAAACGCTACGGCCTCATCGGGTACCCGCTTAGTCATTCTTTTTCACAGCGTTATTTCTCTGAAAAATTTGTCAAAGAATCTATCGAAGGAGCCGTATATGAGAATTATTCGATTCCAAAGATTGATGAGCTGAAGGGTATATTGGAACATCAACAGGATATCTGTGGATTCAATGTAACCATACCATATAAAAAAGAAGTGCTGGCATTTCTGTCTGCATCTTCTAAGGTTGTAAAAGAAATAGGTGCCTGTAATTGTGTGAAAGTTGAAAATGGCAAACTCACCGGGCATAACACAGATGTGGTTGGATTTGAACAATCCTTGTTACCATACCTGAAAGATCATCATCGTAACGCACTCATACTGGGAACCGGTGGTGCGGCCGCTGCTGTAGCTTATGTATTAGATCAGCGGTCGATTTCATTTCAATATGTATCGAGAAAAAAAGCAGCTACATCATTAACATATGAAGAACTGGATGAAGTTGTAATGAGCACACATACACTCATCATCAATACCACACCACTTGGCATGTCGCCGCTGGTTGATGAATATCCACCTGTTCCATACCAGTGGATGAATCAGCAGCATCATTGTTTCGACCTTATTTATAATCCGGTTGAAACACTATTTCTACAAAAAGCAAAAGCAACAGGTGCTACCACGCAAAATGGAGCAGAAATGCTGGTAATACAGGCAGAAGAAAGCTGGCGTATCTGGAACGAAGGAGAATAATGAATATCGAATATCCAATTTCGAACTTCGAAGTTGGATATTCGATATTCATTATTCTACCTCCAGATTTCCTTTGAGTTTAATATCTCTTGATGATGAGCCGATCATCAGTCTGAATGCTCCTGGTTCTATTATTTTATTCATATCAACATCGAACAAGGAAAGATGTTCTGGTAATATCTTGAAACTTACTTTCCTGCTTTCACCAGCTTTCAGGTGAATACGTTCAAAACCTTTTAGCTGCATTACCGGTTGAGAAACCGAAGACAACAAATCGCGGATGTACAATTGCACTACCTCATCTCCATCTTTTTTTCCGGTGTTGGTAATGATACATGAAGCAGAAGTACTGTCTCCTTTTTTCAACTTTGTATTTTCAATCTTAAGATCTGAGAATTGAAAGCTGGTATAACTTAATCCAAATCCGAATGGAAAGAGAGGCAGACCACTGAGGTTATTATAATCATCACCACGCCCTGTAGGAGCATGGTTATACACCAATGGTAACTGCGCTTCTGAAAGCGGGAAAGTAATGGGTAATTTGCCAGATGGATTATAATCGCCCATCAACACACTGGCAATGGCATGTCCTCCCTGTTCGCCGGGATACCATGCTTCAACAACAGCATCTACATTATTCATCCAGTTAGTCATGGTAACGGCACTGCCACCAATTAAAACAACAATTATCTTTTTTCCTGTTTTGGCAAGTTCTTTTATGAGTTTTTCCTGAGACCCGGGTAATTGCAACGAAGCCCTATCTCTGAATTCACCTTCTTCAATACCTGCCACAACAATTATTGCATCTGTTCCTTTGGCAATTGCTACTGACTGCTGGATGCTGTTGTTATCATTGTTTTTTACATCGCGGTCCCAAATGAGTTTAATATTGGCATTGCCATTGGTTTCTTTAAACTCAATGCGGATCGCATAGTCTTTATCTTTCTGTAACTGAACTGGAACTGTGCGTATATGAAAACTTTGTTTTTCCCACTGGTCAATGATCAGTATGTCATTAAAGTATAAACGAAACCCATCATTGCCTTCCAGTCCTATATTGAAACTGCCACTCGCCGGTGCGCGCAAATTACCTGTCCATTTAACGCTGTAAAAATCATTAGGTAACTGTTGATCGGGTCCATATAACGTCCAGTGAAAGTCAATGTTTTTGTCTGCTCGCTCTAAAACTGGTTTCCCAGACAGGTCAATACTGCTGTAATAACGCCCGTTCAAACCAGCTATTTTTTGATTACCATTTGTATGCGATAAAACTGTTTCAGGAACAACCGTATAGGATGGTGCATGTCTAGTAACACCGGCACTATACCTGATTTTTGTCTGTGGCAGTAATGACTGAAGTCCTTGCAGGATATTTATTTTTTCATTACCTGCTCCACTATAACCACCCAGTCTTGCTTCAATGGCATCTGGTCCAATTAATGCAATTGATTGAATATTTTTTGAAAGAGGCAATGTGTTTTTTGTATTCTGCAATAACACAATCGATTCCAATGCTGCTTGTTTAGCCAGTTGTTGATGTGTTTTTTTATAGCTGCTATCGGCGGCCAGTTGATCGTCTACATATGGCTGTTCAAATAACCCCAGTTCAAATTTGGCTGTTAAAACCCTTGCTACTGCATCGTCTATTCTTTGTTGTGGAATGCTGCCATCAAGAAAAGGGGGGATGAAAAGTTTATAATGATCTATCTGCGTTTGAAAAATTACATCTAACCCATTACTGATCGACTGTTTACTGGCATCAGCATAATCTTTGGCGGTATAATGCAACACATTGGCACCACCTACAGCACTGGCATCTGAAATAACAAATCCATTAAAGCCCCATTTTTTTTTGAGTGTTTCAGTGAGTAGTTTTTTATGAGCAGTGGCCGGACTTCCATCAACAGCGTTGTAAGATGTCATGATAGATCTTGCACCACCTTTTTTAATAGCATCAATAAAAGGAGGGTAGTGAATTTCCTGTAATAACCTTTCATTAAAATAGATCGGGTAACTATCGCGGCCACCATCACCTACATTGGCAATAAAATGTTTGGGTGTGGTAATGATATTTTTTTGTTCAAAGGATCTGATAAATGTAGTGCCCATTTTTGCACTTAGAAAAGGGTCTTCTCCATAAGTTTCTTCTGTACGGCCCCAGCGAACATCGGAGGCAATATTAATCACTGGCGATAGCACCTGTCTGATGCCGCGAACTGCTGCCTCTTTTGCAATGGCACTAGATACTTTTTCCATTAAACGGGTGTTCCAGGAAGCTGCCATACCAATACTTTGTGGGAAAACGGTAGCTCCTTCACGCACCAGTCCATGCAAGGCTTCATCGAAGGGAATAATGGGAATACCAAGTCTTGTTTCCTCTACAAAATACCGCTGGATCTGGTTGATTTTTCTTGCCAGACTGAGCGCATTTTCTTTCATATTGTATTGCAATAGCTGTTGAGCTGCATTGCCATCCGAAGAGCCAGCACTTACCTGGAAACCAAATAATCCATACTTGTATTTTTCTTCTTCTCCTTTTTTAATTTCACCTGGAATCATGAACAACTGGAAAAATTTTTCTTCCGGTGTCATTCTTGATAAAAGATCTTTTACTCTTTCAGTTATGGGAAGAGCTTTGTTTTTATAGACAGGTAAAGGTTGAGCTATAGCATGAATAGTCGAAAATATAAATCCCGGGAAAAAAAGGAAAAAGAAAAAACGGGTAAATCGTTTCATGCGATCCTTGCTTATTGGTGTGTGAGTTTAGCAACTGCTTCTTCAGGTATGCTTACTTTTTTCTTGGTGGCATAATCATAGCAGATCATACCTGTTTTGGCTCTTGCGGCCAATACCCAGCCATCATCCGTAAATAATTCCACTTTGTAAAACAGGTCAAAGCCAAGTTTGTCGAGATCGGCGGCAACTACAGCAATACGAACACGATCTGTATGGTTTAATTCTCTTTTGTATTCGAGTGCTACATCGGCCATAATCAATCCAGCACCGGCAAATGAGAGTTCTTTGTAACCCAATGAAAGCAGGTATTGTTGTCGGGCTTCATGCATCAGTGATAGAAACACGTCATTACCAACATGACCACCATAATTCAGATCGGTAATTCTGATGACCATTTCAGTTGAAAAATGAAAGGTTTCAGGAAGTGTAATTTTAATTCGATTCATCCGTATGCTCGTTTAAAAAATCAACCAATTGAACAATGGCTTTTTTGCGATGACTGAACTGGTTTTTTTCATCCATTGTCATTTCCGCAAAACTTACTGATGCACCATCAGGAATAAATACAGGATCATAACCAAAGCCATCATTCCCGGATTGTGTGGTAGTGATGGTTCCTTTGCAGATGCCTTCAAACTGGTATTCCTTATTGTTCCAGATCAGTGAAACCACCGTTCTGAATTGTGCTGAACGATTGGTTTTTCCTTGTAAATTCAATAAGAGTTTATCAATATTCGCCTGGAAACTTTTTTGCTCACCAGCATAACGGGCGCTTTTTACACCGGGTTCACCATTCAGTGCAAAAACTTCCAGCCCGGTGTCTTCACTGAATACGTTTTTTCCTGTGAGACGATGGATGGTAATAGATTTTTCCGTGGCATTTGCTTCCAGTGTCGGGTGCGGTTCCGGAATATCGATATCAATGCCTGCTTCTTTTAACGTGATAACATGCACTTGTTTGCCAATAACACGTTCAATTTCTGCAACTTTATGTTGGTTATTGGTAGCGAATATGAGTGTTGGTTTGTTCATTATATGTTGAACATGTTTTTAAGACTTAGCCATAATTTACTTTTCTCCAGTTTTGCTTCCCTCGAATCATTTGTCATGAGGTTGAGTGAAGGGGCAAACACCATGGCACACTGGTCGTAAGACTGTACCTGGTAATTCGGTAAATCGAAGGGTAGTTGTAAGGATGTCGCAGAAATATCGAATACCATTAAAAATTTAGGCTTTACCCAGGATTTTAATGCTGCAAAATCTACTGTATTGTTGTGAAAATTTACAATCGCTACATCTCCTAAATTTAGTTTACAGGCGGCAAGTATGGCAGATAAAAATTGTAAAGAATTGTCGTTTAAATACACCGCCTGCTCGTCATTTACCAGGATGCATATGTTTTTTCTGTTGTCTCCTAAAAATTCAGGTTTCTCAGGTTTTTCTAACTGCTTTTTTTGGGGTAAATTGCTCTCGATTGTTGATTCACCAATCACCACCAACTCTGTTTTGTAGAGTTCCGAAAGCACAAAATCCGGAAGTTTGAAGTTGGGTTGATTCATGTTTGTGAAATATTAACAGTTGTTAGTTTTTTATTTTTTTCGTTTATTTGCGCCAAATATAGAACTATGACAGCAGCACTTGACATAAACATCACGAAAGTTGAGACCAGTAAGTTACTCGAAATGAGTTTGGAAAATATTCCTTTCGGGAAATATTTTACAGATCATATGCTTGAGGCGGATTATGAAAATGGTGAATGGAAGAATGTAGAAATTAAACCATACCAGCCGCTCTTATTGGAACCATCTGTTGCTGCATTGCATTATGGCCAGGCTATTTTTGAAGGTATTAAAGCCTACAAAGATCAGGATGGTAATGTAGCTATTTTCCGTCCACAGGATAATTTTAAAAGATTCAATATTTCTGCAGAACGTATGCAGATGCCAACTGTTCCGGAAGAAATTTTCATGGAAGGCATGCGTATGCTGATTGATATTGACAGGAACTGGGTTCCTTCTATGAAAGATCATTCATTGTATATCCGTCCATTTATGTTTTCATCCGATCCTGTCATCGGTGTAAAACCTTCAGAGACGTATAAATTCATGATTCTGTTAAGTCCTACAGGTCCATACTACACTGCACCCATGAAAATTTATGTGGAAGAAAAGTACACACGTGCGGCTCCCGGTGGTGTAGGTTTTTCAAAAAATGCAGGTAACTATGGAGCAAGCATGTTGGCAACAGCCCAGGCTAAAAAAGCAGGTTATGATCAGGTACTCTGGACCGATGCATTTGAACACCGTTACCTTCAGGAAGTAGGTACCATGAACGTATTCTTCATTATTGGAAATACAGCCGTAACACCTTCATTGGAAGAAGGAACCATACTGGCAGGTGTAACAAGAGACAGTGCCATGGAAGTGTTGAAAGACATGGGCTTCGAAGTGATAGAGAAAAAGGTCAGTATTGATGACCTGATGGATGCGCACCGTGCCGGACTTTTATATGAAGTATTTGGAACTGGCACAGCAGCAACCATTTCATTGATCAAAGAATTGCGTTATAAAGACTATGTAATGCATTTCGATACCGATAAATGGAAGACTGCACCTGAATTAAAAACACGTCTTACTGATATCCGCGAAGGCCGAGCTGCCGATGCACACGGATGGATGTTTAAGGTATAAATTTTTCGTTAGCATAAAAGATAAGGGTTCGCAATTTGCGAGCCCTTATCTTTTATAGTTTGATAAAGTTTTTTGCAATTACATATTTCCCTGAATGTACCTCTACTATATAGTTGCCTTTTAGCAATTCGCTTACATTAATTGGTTGTGTAAATATTTGTTGTTCTCCCATTGCTTTACTAATAAGTACCTGCCCCTGTAAATTCCTTATAAGTATGGTGGTAATTGCTTTATGCTTCGCTTCTAAAGCAACAACAAGAAGCCCGGAAGCGGGTACAGGGTAAAGCTGTAATTGAAGCACTTCTTCTGGTGGCTCCGGTTGTTGAGGTGTTCGGATTACAAACCTGTTTCTTCCTGCACTTTCAGCATTCTGTGTAATAGTAAACTGATAAGATTTATTGGTATCTATTTTTATTTTATTTCCGGTATATAGATCGTGTAATTCAAGATGAATACCGGATTTCAGCCATACACGTGAAAATGTAAGCATAAACTGACCGCTGGTTTTTGTGTCTATACCAAGTGGAATATAGGTTCTGTTGGTCATCCATCTTGCATCAACAGATAAGGGGATGGTATCTGCGCTCAGGCTATACAAATTTGATTCAGGATTGATTATTTTTTCAGCATCTGCCGCATCGTATCTTGTTTTTGCAGAGTCAGTATCCAGAATCAGTAATTTATCATGAAGGATATTGTCTTTTAGTAACGCTATTTCGAGCTGATGGGTATTTTCAATCAGGCCCTCTAGAGAATCGGGAATAGCAGTTATTAATTTAGCCTGTTCCGAATAGGACAGTGACAAAGGTTCGTGAGAAACGGTCTTGATAATATAACCGTCAAACATGCGCATCGTATTATTCGCCGAAAATGCTCTGGTGCGGTAGGCTCCATATAGCGCAAAGCTCGTGTCCCAAACCCAGTAATAATTTCCGATTCCCTCACTACGATTAATATATTTTGAATTGATAGGAGACAGGTATGGGTTGCCTGTAAGTACATAAGAACTGTCGTATCCTGCTGTAAACTCAAATATAGTATCGCCTGTAAAAGGCATTCCATGGAAGGATAGTAATATCGGCTCGTTATTCAATGAAAGGGAGCCTGGTTTTGTGAGTACAATTCCTTTTCCGGCAGACCATAATACACGGTTGGTTGTTGTTAATGACTGCCATTCAAAATTTGGAACATGTTTATTTGCTGGAAGAGTGTCTTGTAAAGCGAATATGCTATCTGCTGGAAATTGCATGGATAAATTTTCCTTAAATGGATGATACAGCAGTAATTCTTTTTGTCGTGCAATAATGTTCCTGCGCATTGAAATTTTTCCTTTTAAACCTGTTCCGGGCGCATTTGGATGGTTAACTGCATTTTGAGCAAGCATGAGCTTGTCGTTGGTGTTGAATACCCCTTTTTGTACAGAAAAATAATTGGTCACATACAGTGAGTCGGCGAGTTCAAGCTCATGTCCGGCCGCAATTAAGCCTCCAACAGTTCTATGGGTAAACATATCTGTAAACAAAACCTGTTTTTCTTTCCCAGAAGAAATAATCGTTCCGTTTTTAGCATTAATGTTATCTGAGCCGGATAATTTACCAGTAAATAGAAGTGACGCATTAATCAGCAACAGGTTCGATTTGTCTACAAACAAAGACCTGCAAAATGCGCTGTCATTTATGTGAACAATGTTTTTATGATCAGTATAATTAATCAACACGTCAGTCTGTCGATCGGGTAGCAGTCCTCCACACCAGTTGCTGCCAGTGTTCCAGTTACTGGATTGTAAGCCAAGCCATAGTCCATTATTGCGTACATCAATTACAACACTTGCCGAAGTGTCGGAGCATCCACCTGATGATACGATACGTCTGAATTTTGTAGTGGTTTGTAAATTCAAAGGATGATAGATTTCTTTGTCGGAAATGCCCGTAGTTTTTTGGTAAATATTTGTAGTACCATTGTTCGATTCCCATGCAAATTGGTACATACTATTACCTCCTTGTAATGAGTTTCCTTGTAAGGACTGTGGCGAAAAACCAGCACAGATTATTTGATTTGCTGCAATAACATTATTGCTGATTCGCGGATTGATTTGAATTTTTATTTTTTGAAATGCTTTGTTCGCGCCATCGGAAACTTGTATCATACATTCGTCAAAACCTGCTTCGACTTGCGCTGGGCCATAAAAAATAGTTGGAGGGAATGTACTTCCCGATGTCCATCTGCTGCTGAACGGAAAGCCTTGTATACTCCCATTTTCCGGAGCTGAAACTATTGTCCAGCTTAATGTTTCACCCTGTTCAGCATTATTGAACTGTATCGTTTCTGCGAGGTTAAGGGTGCCGCCTGAACAAACTTCAGCGAAAACAATACTGTCTTTAAAAACAGGAGAAATGCCATCAATAAATACGCTACTTAAACTACCAATACTTTTTAATACAGGCTCTATTGTATTGCCGCTGCTGTCTGTAATAGCTTCATAATTGAAAAGCAGGTTTCTGATTTGCAGACCTTTTTTGTCTGATGTTTCTTTTTGAACTGTCCAGTAAAAACTGAGGGGATTATTGCTTCCCGCTAAATAAGTTGCCTGATATACAGCATTGCCAACAGTTATTTCAAGATAGGGAAGCTGTTGTGTTGCCGGAAAGATGAGTGCTTCAGAAACAAATACATAAAAGTATAGAGAGTCGCCAACGCCATAAGTTCTTGCAATGGGTGTTACAACGCTTGTAATAGTGGGAGGAACGGCATCAACTTTTATATTACTGAGCACACCTGCATTGGTTATATTGTTGATCAGCAAATTGCCCGCTATATCTGTAATGATTGCATTGTTGAGTGTAATTGTATTGGCAATGCGAATTCCATCAGTGTCCATTTCATCTGGTTGAATGATATAACAAAACAAAAACAGATTATTGCGGATAATTTTATATAAGAATGGGTTTCTGATTCTTGTTCCAATCGTAACAGATAAAACAGGAGCGCCGCTTAAACTATCTAAAAAAACGGCTTCGCTGAACTCAACCTGTAATAATAAACTATCGCCCGATTTGTATATTGATTTTCCAGGAACCACCACCTGATTAATCAATGGTCTGGTTAAATCAATCGCATCATTGTCTTGTATGATGGTAAAAGCAGATTGACTGTTTCGATTGCCCGCTTCATCAGCTAATAAAATAGTAGCTGAGATGTGATCACTCGCATTGATTTCCTGTCCGCCATTTTTAATGATGCATATAGCTTTCCAGCTACTGTCATTTAGCTTGGAAAACTGTTGTAATGTGAAGCCAGCCAGGTTTCCTGTAATAATATTAAGAAGCCCAATCTCGGGATTAGTGCTTACCGATACATGAATAGTGTCTCCAGATTTATAAGACCGATTGGGGAAATGAACGGCACGTATTGTTGGTTCTGTTTTATCTATTGCTGTTGTATTGGCTGCATAAGGTACATTGATAACTGCTGGTTCATATAATGTAGATGGAAGAAAGACAGGTGTAATATTTCCATCTTTATTTTTTGTATTGATTACTACCTGCCAGGATAAGTTTTTTTCGATGACTTGAACGATGCTTGCGTTGGAACCGGAATCTTTCAGCAGCTGAAAATGACCTATGCTTATACTTCTAACTTTTTCTTTGAACTGTAATTCATATACAATCGTATCCTTATTAGAAATAGCAGCACCATTTCTTTTAAAACTGAGAATGGTAGTAGGTGTAAATAGGGAAATAATATTGCCATATGCAGTACCGACAGAATTCCGGCAGTAGGCGCGAAAGAAAATTTTTGTTCCGGAAGGTAGTTGGTGAATGGTTGCCTGAAAATTTGTATCAGATTCGGCAATCAGCATAGTGTTGTGGTTAATGGTAGGTAATGAATCGGTACTCCAGCAAATTCCTCTTTCCTGTATAGTATCGCCTCCATCTGATCCGATTGATCCAAAAACGGTACAGCTATTATCTGTTATCTGTATAAGAGAATCTGTTTGCACAGCTGGCAATACTGCTTTGGTACGAAACTGTTGAATATTTCCATAGGTAATGCCTTGTTGATTGGTTGCTATAAAACGGTAATAATATGTTTTAGCTGGCAGCAAACTCTCGATACTTGCACGGACCAATACATTGCCTGAACCCGTAGAAATCGTTGATGGGACTATATGTTGTACAGTAAAAGCGGTTGACATGTTTGAGGCAGTATCTATTTCTACTTCAACCAAAGTATTTGATAACTGATCGTTGATTAAAGTGCTGAGTACGGCATTGTGAGTACCGATCGTATCAGTTGTAACCGCACTGATTGCAGGTAAAGCAGTCTGTTGGTATGCATTGAAACTAAAATTATCAATGGCCATGGCATCATCGCTGCCTGTTTCGTCAAAGTCTGCCCATTGCAAAACCAACACCTGTCCTGGTAACCAATTGATATTTGTAATGCTGTCTTCAATCCAAATCTGGTTAACGGATAAATGTCCGTTCAGGGTGGCAGCGCCTATGCCTGAATGGATTGATGTAAGATTGAACCTGTGGTCGTTTATCAGGGTGTCAACTGCAGGTCTTACCGTGTCAGCATGCTGGTAGCCAAAGCGCCAGGTATTTTTGTTGCCAGAACCACCTCTTCGCCATTGAGTAGCCAAAAAGCCTATTTGAATGCGATTCAGGATGATGCCCGTTTCGTTTTTTAAGATCAGTCCAAAAGCATACACGCCAGTGCCCGCAGCAAGTGATCCGAGTGCCCGATTGAAGTTTCCACTCACCCCATAACTGTAAACTCCGCTTCCGGTAGCCGATCCGGTACTGGTCGAAAAATTTATATTTGACTGACTACCATTTATTTGTGTAATATACCATCCTTGTAAACCTGTTGTTGGCGTAGGTAATTGGGTAAGTTCATACGGGCCTTTTCCGGTGAGGCTGAAAGTTCCGGTAGCAGGTAATCCATTAAAAGATTGCTCCAGCCGGGAACCGGTTTGCTGGTAGGGAAGTGGCGATACCTGTGCCAGCTGCTGGTTAGGTTTGCACAACATGGAAAGGAGGAATAATATATATTTTGACATAGTTCCGGTTTTCAGGCTTAAACCTAAGCCTGAGAAGTACCGGATTGGTCGTGGAGATTGGAATCGCGTAATAATACATGGGTTTTCAATGTATTTTTACCTGTTTGTAGGATCTTGTTACGTTGAAAAGAGCCAATTTGATGGCGTTTGAGCGGAGAAAAGCAGTGTTTTCAATAAGATTATCCACAGTCTGGCGTAAAAATTTTGAAAACTTTTTGAAGTTTAAGATGCAGTCATTACCTTTGCCGTCCGAAATTTTAAACGGTAAAGAATGCCTACAATACAGCAATTAGTTAGAAAAGGTCGCGAAATTATCAGGGCCAAAAGTAAATCAAGGGCTTTGGATGCTTGTCCGCAGCGTCGCGGCGTGTGTACCAGGGTGTACACTACCACTCCAAAGAAACCGAACTCAGCTCTGCGTAAAGTAGCGAAAGTGCGTCTGACCAATAAAGTAGAAGTTATCGCATATATCCCGGGTGAGGGTCACAACTTACAGGAACACTCTATCGTATTGATCCGTGGTGGTCGTGTGAAGGATCTTCCGGGTGTACGTTACCACATTGTTCGTGGTAGCCTCGATACAGCCGGTGTGAAAGACCGTAAGAAGAGCCGTTCTAAATACGGAACAAAGAAAGAAAAGGCAAAAAAATAACCTAATAATCTGTTAATCAGCTAATTACTATACGTCATGCGTAAAGCACAAGCCAAAAAATTACCCTTAGCGCCAGATGGTCGTTTCAATGACAAACTGGTAACCCGTTTTATTAATAACCTGATGTGGCAGGGTAAAAAAAGCACTGCAATCAATATTTTCTATGATGCAGTAGACAAAGTAACCAAGATCACTGGTGAAGATGGCTATGAAACCTGGAAAAGGGCGATTGCCAATGTAACGCCAGCTGTTGAGGTTAGAAGCCGTCGTATTGGTGGTGCTACTTTCCAGATTCCATCTGAAGTACGTGCCGATCGTAAGATTTCTCTGAGCATGAAATGGTTGATCCGTTACAGCCGTGAGCGTAATGGTCGTACCATGGCAGATAAGCTGGCAAATGAGATCGTTGCAGCGAGTAAAGGTGAGGGTGCTGCTTTTAAAAAGAAAGAAGATACACATAGAATGGCTGAAGCAAATAAAGCCTTCTCTCACTTTAAAGTATAGATTGTATATTTTTTATATAAAAGCCCCTTATGGGGCTTTTTTTATGGTTATTATAATTCGCTTAAAATAGCTTCGTAGTTTAATTACTACACGTTTATCGTGTTATATTTGCATCACAATATCCAATCCTACAAAGTACCACGCTTTTAATCCGCACCTTGAGTCCAACCAATGAGTTTAATCCACTCATGGTTACAATCCTTAATCCAGTCTTTGAAAAGCTGTGATTATACCTATGCGAACTAATTGATTATCAGTTAATCGCGAAAAAAAATCCTAATTCTCTGAAGACAGCGTTTTTAATAAACGCCGAATCTTGTAAGCCTTGCGCTTACATCCGGTCCAATCCTTTGAAACCAAACCAGTCCAATCCATCCACGGTTTTTTGATCTGTCCGGTCCTGCCTGTTCTTTCCCAGGAACTGCCCCGCACAGAAGACGAGTAACCGTTATCCTCTGCTAGCCATGCTGTTCAGAAAGCATCGATTTCTGAAGTAAACCAAGCAAAATAATCTGGAAATCAACAAAAGATGAAACTGACCAAAAAAATGCAAGCATTTGTTTTGACTGCCTTACTGGCGTCAGGTGCTTTCTTTTTTACCGGTTGTAGCAAAGATCCGATTGTTGCTAAATCTCAGCATGAACAAATGTTCGATTACCTGACCAGCGAGTTGGGTAACAGACAGTGGTTCCTGAAGGCGATTTATGTAAACGGTGTATTGCAACCGCTGACTGATGCTCAAAAGAAGTATTATAAAACTTATACCAGGGTTCCTGGTACTCCATTTACTGCCACTTTTCTGGATGATGATGGTAATAGAGGAACGGCGCGTCTGTTAAGTCAACTTCAGTTGAATGAAAATATTACCAACGGCCCTTTAGGGGGTACTGCGAGAAACTACATCGTACTCGAGTTAAAAGATAAATCAATGGATCTGGAGATTGCCAACCCTCCGGGATATCCATCAATGATTGTGAGAGAAGTGTACTATGCCAATTAAGAAACTAACATATATCATCTTGTTTATGGTGTTTGCCTGTACTTCGGGTAAGGCCCAGATGAGTATTAGTTTCCTGAGTACCAACAGTGGAATTATATCAACGCCTTCTGTAAATATCAGTGGCTCGTCTAAGTGTCTGGTAATTGGGGGATCGGCGGCAAGCCTGAATATTGCCAATAATGGAACAGGTGCTTTTGACCCCTCCTGCAAGGAAAAGCCACCGGTAGCAGATACTATGCGCTTTTCTTTATCGTTAAATGTGTATCCAAATCCAACCCGTGGGTCAACCATGTTGAAAGCTTCAGGTGAATTTGATCAGAACCTGTCTTGTATCGTGAAAGTGGTTGCTATGGATGGTAAAGTGTTGTTAGGTCAGTCGGTTCCTATGAGCAAGATAAAAGCTGGTTTCATGATCAACGGAAATAGCTGGGCGGCGGGTGATTATACAGTGGTAGTAGAATTGATGAATAAACGCTATACTTTAAGATTGATTAAAATATAGCCTGTTTTATTAATAGGTTAAAATAATGGGTATTTTTGTGAGTTGGGAATAGCATAACTTACTGAATACCTTGAAATAAGAGAGACATTGACATATCCTATGAAAGACCAATTTTAAAAGTCTTGTCCTCTGAACAACAAAAGGTTTTAAAGCCGTATCCTATGGAAAACAATTAAGTCTAAACTTAATTGTTAACCGTATATAATTAAACGTGTATGAAAAACACAACCATCAAACTGGGTATCCTGTTGCTGTTAGTTTTTCTGACTGAGAGCCTTATTGCACAACCACCGCCATATTGGTTTTTGCAAAATGTTGCGAAAGACAACCAGGGTAACCCTGCGCGTAACCGTACCATTCATATCAGAAGCGCCATCTACCACAAATTACCTGTCGGGGGAATATTGGTGTATGAAGAATCGCACCAGGTGCAATCAGATAATGATGGTGTATACGGATACACAATGGGTAGAGGAATAAGATCAACCAACCCCACCCTGAAAGACAGTTTGAATAAAATAGACTGGGGCAATGGTCCTTATTTTATTAATACTAAAATTGCAATAGCCCCATCTATACCTGCGCCCTGGTGGATTGCTGCTAATAATTATATTGATATTGGCACATCTCAGATCATGAGTGTGCCTTACGCGTTGTATGCAGGCAATGCCAGTGTAACGAATGTGAACACGAATATTGCACCTGGCCCAAAAAATACTTTTTTAACAACAGATAGTTTGGGAAACGTGAACTGGACAGAGCCACAAGCTGCGCAGGTGAGTGTAACACAGGTGACCAATGTAACCAGTAGCCTTGCTTCGGCACTTGGCGCAGATGCTGAAATTAGGCCCAATACCAGTACCGTAATTACTCTTCAAGTTCCAAATGCCAAAGTCGGGGATCCTATTTTGATTACAGCATTAGATGATTATATAGACTGGACAGTGTATAGCGCATGGTGTAAAGTGGATGGAGTAGTAAACATTCGCTTCGGCAATTTTACTGCCAAGACAGTGAATGTGAAGGGGAGTCAGTATAAAATAGTAATTGTAAAATAATTTTTTTAGTGAGCATTAGTCAGCGCATAGTGAGGAAATTTGTATCAATACCAAAGGGATTTATCATCTTATTAGTATTGATAATGTCATTGGTATCTACCGGAACGAATGCGCAGACATTTGGTGATAACCTGGGTAATCATAGGGCAGAAGATACTTTGCGGATGGGTAATAATCTTATTCTGAATGCGCGAGGTGTTGCTATTGGAACCTCTGTTATTTTTAATAGACATATTGCATTACAGATTGACGGGGTGGATAAATCTTTGTTATTACCACGCATATCTGATACGTTGGCTATTCCTAACGACAGTGCTGTAAACGGTATGTTGGTGTATAGCCTGGCTGATGAAAAATTTTATGTAAGACAAAGAGGGGTATGGACTAGTTTCGGAAGTAGTAACCCTACCACGGGTGTTACAAGTTTTAATGGCTCCTTTGGTGATGTTAAAATGAACGGAGATACCAGCATCACTGTATCACAGATTAGTGGAACTGATTGGGTGATAGGCGCACGATATTTAACCCCCATATGGAACGCCAATAGGCTGATGTCAAGATTGATATCGGGAAATGTTCCTGCGAATGGACAGGTTCTGGTATTTAATTCAAGCAATAATACATGGGAACCCAGAGCGGTAGGTACGCTTACCGCACCTGCATTTAATGGATTAAAAACAGATTCGATTGTAACCACTTTTGGGGGTGTACTGAGAAAGATACCTTCGTCGAGTATTCTGTTTGTAGAAGATACAGCTGCTTTATTAAGTGGCTATGTAAGGGAAAATAGATTTTTGGATTCTCTTGCTGCTATCAGGGCAAGTATGGCTCAGTTAAAAGTGAATGTAGATACTTTGCCTAATCTTGTTGTAACAGGAACCATTACAGGTGGAACTTACAGCGGTACGCTGGCACCAACTGCGCAGGCAAGTATTACAAACCTTGCGAATATTAATTCAATTACAGCCACAAATGCCAGTATAACCAACGCAAATATTACCAACCTTACCGGATTGGCGAATTTGAGTGCAACAGGTACTATTCAGGCAGGAACATTAAGTTCAACCAACGCAACGATAACCAATCTAAGTGGGTTAACGAACTTAAGTGTAAGCAATACTATTCAGGCAGGAACGGTAAGTGCTACAAATGTTACAGGGGCCTCAGGTATTTTTGACAATATCACTGTAACTGGTAATATTGGTGGTGGCACGATCAGTGCAATATTAAATCCGGGTACACAGAATACGATTACGAATCTTGCTAATATTCAAAACATTACAGCAAGTGGAACGATTAGTACGAATGTAATCAGTGCTACAACTGCAAATATTTCTAACCTTACTGGTGTAAATAA
>CALRZI010000002.1:0-550712 GCA_943372605.1 Chitinophaga pinensis
AATGTAAGCACCTGCAGCTTCACGGTAAGGATCAACCCGTTACCGGTAGCAAGCATTGCAGCAGCATCGCCCAATGCATTGTGTAACCAGTTTGTACTAACAGCCAACAGTACATTGAGTGGTCCATACAGCTACCAGTGGTTGTATAACAACAACACGAAGGCAACCACACAGCAACTGAGTCTTGGCTTAACAGATGCAGATGGCGTATACAGTGTGTACACCACAGATGGCAATGGATGCCGCAGTGAGCAACCAGCTACGTATAACTACCAGAAACAAAACCTGGTGAGCAGCTACACGATTCTTGGAATGAAAGAAGTGAAACTGGGTCAGTACGACAAAGTAGAAAGCGGAAGTGTGGGTGTCATGAGCAGCAGAGGAGAAGCCGAGTTCGACAAGTACAGTGCTGTAACAGGAGCGGGAAGTTTTGTAAAAGCACCAAGAATTGATACAGACAGAGGCGTAAGCATCACTAGTAAGATCTACGGAGTAGCCAATGTAATACTGCCAACCATGCAGTACAATACAAGCAATACCAGATACCTGCAGGATAAAACAATCAACTCTAATGTAACAGCAACAGTAGCTGGTAACTATGATCAGGTAACGTTGAAGAAAGGTTCAAACGTAACCTTAACCGGAACGGTGTTTGGTAAGATTAAACTGGAAGAAGGGGCAAGCGTACGCTTTACCTCTACTACGATCGATGTAGAAGAAATACAGAT
This sequence comes from Chitinophaga pinensis, assembly GCA_943372605.1. Taxonomy (GTDB): domain Bacteria; phylum Bacteroidota; class Bacteroidia; order Chitinophagales; family Chitinophagaceae; genus Sediminibacterium; species Sediminibacterium pinensis_H. The sequence goes on from CALRZI010000002.1 coordinate 729, forward strand.
TGAGAAAGGACCGAAGAGCGGAGGATACAGCTATATCCGCTTTGCTCCGAACACGAGCATCAGGGTGAGCAAGAAAGTAACGATTGGCAGCGATGTAATCGTGAACCCCGAGGCTTATCAGGTAACCTTCTTCATGGCCGATAACAGAAGAGATGAAGAGAAGTTCCATGTGAAGGGAGATGATACGAGAATCACAGCCAATATCATCTTACCCGATGGCAAACTGAAAGTAACGGGTGGTAACTATGGTGATGACAGATGTGATCACCGACCACACAGCTCTAACAGTTGCCGTCACAGAGGACATGGCCACCACGACTGCGACCACAGAGGTCATGGCGACAGAGATTGCAGAGACGATGTGTTTATGACAGGTCTGTTCATAGCCGAAGAAGTACAGAGTGAGGGTAAGAATGTAATCTGGAACAGCTACAACTGTGCTGCACCATCTGCACCGGTAACAGCGCTTACTTCGAATAACAACAAAGCAAGTGTAACGGAGGAAGTAGCAAGTATCAAGGTACAAGCTACAAGTAAAACAGAAGAAGAGTTGAAGGTAACGGTGATGCCGAACCCAACGAGAACTTACTTCACGCTGAAACTGGAGAGCAAACACGATGCACCGGTAACACTGAGGGTAGTAGATGCAGCGGGCAGAGTGGTAGACAGCAGAGCGAAACTTGGATCGAACAGTATGATCCAGATTGGACATAATTACCATGCGGGCAACTACTTTGCAGAGTTTATACAAGGTAACCGCAGAAAAACCATTCAGTTAATCAAAGTGCAATAAGTACATAGTCCGGGGGGATTACTACCGAACCGCACTTTGAACCCCCCTGCTGAATACAGCCCAGACCCGCTTCACAAGGAAGCGGGTTTTTTTTTGAACAGAGAAGGAGAGAAGAAACAGAGGAACAGAGAAATAAGGAATAAGGAATAAGGAATGTCCAAAGTAAAGGAGTATGTATATCGGCCTTCGAAAAAAAGCGCCTGTCTGCTGCCAGGCAGGTTACTTTTTTTCATCAAGGAAAAAAAGTAAACGGAGAGAAAGCCTTTAATAAAGCTGCTTTGATATGAAAACACCAAAACAATAAAATGTATTAAAAACAGAACATGAGTTTTATCATGCTACATACAACGCAGTTAACCTACCTTGCCCGCCTAATTAAAATAGTATGAAGCTCGAAGAAATGTTAATGAACAGGGCTGGCAATGCCTGCGAATTATGCGGATCGAATGACAAACTGCAATTGTATAAAGTGCCGCCGCAGGATCATGCTTATGCCGAAAACAGCATCATGATCTGTAATAAATGTGAAACACAGATAGAGAAAAAAGAACCCCTGGATGAAGCGCATTGGAAAGCACTCACCGAAACCATGTGGAGCGAAGTGCCGGGTGTACAGGTTATGGCCTGGCGTATGCTGAACCGTTTGCGTAAAGAAAGCTGGGCGGTAGACCAGTTAGACATGTTATACCTTACCGATGAAAACCTGGCCTGGGCCAAAGCCACTGGCGATCATGAGTTTGATGGTGAGGCCCAGCTGCATACCGATGCCAATGGTAATTTTTTACAGGAAGGCGATACCGTAATACTGGTAAAAAACCTCGATGTAAAAGGCACCAGTTTTACTGCCCGTCAGGGTACCATTGTAAAAAACATCCGTCTGGTAAGAGACAATACAGAACAGATAGAGGGAAAAATAGAGAACCAGATGATTGTTATTTTAACGAAATACGTGAGGAAGCAGAGCTAGAAGAGGCTATGAGCTATGAGCCGTGAGCTTCGAGCCAGAACCAGAGATGTTGTTTCAAGAATTATTGCCTGAGCAAATATTTTGTACAAAGAATTATATCCTCAACTGGTTTTAAAACACTCATAGCTCGCAGCTCAAGGCTCATAGCCGATAAACTCCAATTAGCTTTCAAAAATTAACTATAATTCATTATTTTTGCCGCCCAAGAGCAATCTGAAAAGATTACTCCGGGCCTATAGCTCAGTTGGTTAGAGCATCCCGACTAAGGTCGGGAGGGTCCCAGGAGCATACAATTTTTTATATTGTATTATGTATACATTCTATATTCAAGTCAATTAGACCGATATTATATTGGTTCCACATCAGACACACAAAACAGACTCAATAAACATCTCTCGGAGCACTCAGGGTTTACTGGCAAAGCTAAAGACTGGACAATAGTTTGGACAGAATTGCAAGAAACCAAGACGGCGGCACTCATTCGTGAGAAGCAGATCAAAAAATGGAAAAGCCGTAAAATGATTGAGCAATTAATTGGGAGTAAAAATTAATTGTAATTCATTATTTTTGCCGCCCAAGAGCAATCTGAAAAGATTACTCCGGGCCTATAGCTCAGTTGGTTAGAGCACCTGACTCATAATCAGGGGGTCCCAGGATCATGCCCTGGTGGGCCCACAAAGCGAAGATGTAAGTCTTCGCTTTTTTTATTTCGAAAAGCTCTGTGGTTAGCGCATCCCGACTAAAGTCGGGAGGGTCCCAGGATCATGTTCCGATTTAATCGGGATGGGCCCACAAAGTGAAGATGGAAGTCTTCGCTTTGTTGTTGATAAGAAAGGTTCATAAGCGCATAAAACAAGCAGGAAAACAACTAACTTTCTTAAAACCCTGAGCCCTATGGATTTCGAACGAATTATCGGCGGAATAGAAAAACTATTGTACCGCATTATCATAGAAATTATACTATTACCCATCACCATCAAACGGTTATTCAGTAACACGAAAAACTGTTACACGATTGTAGAACAGGAAGAAAATATTCCCCAGGAAGAAGGCCGTTACCTTAACATAACCTCGCCGGTAAAACTTGCTATGATTATTACAATTGTAACATTGTTTGCATTACAGCAGGCTACTACCATTGATGATACACTGGGCCAGACAGAAATTACTGGTGTTGTAGATTCGGCTGCAATGGTAACCGACACAACCATAATAGCCAGTGATACCCTGGTAGATACAAGTGCTGTTGTAGAAACGGAAGAAGAAATTGTTGAAAACGAAGCGAACAGGGCCAATCACCTGATTGAGTCATTAATAGCATCACTGAGCAAACTCAATTTAGTGGAGCAATCACTGCTTATTTTCCTGGTATCAAACTTAGATGCCATGTTGCTTGCACTCATATTGGGGCGTATACGAAAACAAATATTTCCCGGCGATGTATTCCGACGATCTTTTTTCTCCATGGTCTATGCAAAGAGCTATTTGAATTTGCCGACGCTGCTGATGATGCTTTGTACCATTTTTATTCCAACCACTACTACAGAGGAAAGTCCGTTGTTAACGTCGGAAATAATATTACTTATCGGGATATTGTTTTTTTTCTGGGGATCTTATCTGTTCCTGCGGGCCACCTACCGCATACTGCAACAATATATTGGCGACAAGAAATGGTGGGTTAGATACCTCCTCCTGCTCTGTTTAATTGTACTTGATTTTGGGTGGATCTTTTTTATGGGTTGAATGAGTTGTTTATGGTAAAGTGCTAAGGATGTCGGAGATAAAGTGCAAACCAAACCCTGAGCAGCAACTTTAGGAAAGTTTCGGAACTTTCCTAAAGTTTATCATCTACTGTTCCCTAAGCACAACTAATAAATTTTTAACTGGCAGCAGCCACCTGAATAAAAAATACCTGCCAGTAGCATTTACTAGCAGGTATAATAAATATTTTAACGAGCAGATTTATTTTGTTTTTTGTTCGGCTTTCCTTGCGGCTCGGAAAATTTCACCCATTTTTTTTATATAATAGGCCTCTGTACTGGGAGATTTCTTTTCCTGCGTTCCAACAATACCTACTTCATCTAACCCGTAGTACTTGCTTTTGGCATTACGGGAAGCAGAAGTTATATGTCTTTGTTGTGTTTTCATTTTATTATTTCTTGAAGAAATCTTTATAATACGAATTTACTAATTTTTTTGCTTCCGGCGTAAAAATTGCCATCCGGTCATCTAACCCGAGATCGCGTGCGCCAAGGATTTCAATATAGTGTGCTTTTAACCTGGTTTTGGCTTTAAATCCAACGAAACCATCGAATCCCATTTCAAAACTCATTTTGCAGGCAAAAGCAACGAGATTAGCAGGAACACCTAGAAATTTTTTGCGTTTTCCATAATTATGGGGAGCGCTTTCAATCAGGTGCATTTCAATGAATGACTGACTTGTTTGCGGCTCCAGGCTGATTAATCCCTGAATATCCATCTTTTCAACAAGTACAAGTTTAAATATTTGTCGGCCCTCTGTTTTAAATTCCGTTTTCCAGTTAAAAAACCACCCATCTTTCTTGTGAACTCCTTTTATTTCTTTGGCAATTGCAGGTATAATATCCGTATCAAAACTTTTGCCGGAAGATTTCTCCTCAATGCTATTCGTAATTTTATCAATTATAAAACCTCGCACCATTGACTAAAGTTAAAAGTTAATTATCTACTACAAGTGCTGATCATAATAAAAACGATCTATCCACCCACCTCTCATTCACTCCCACCCAAAAACAATTACTCATCATGTAACCCCAGGTGTATCCAAGCAATACCCCTATCAAAAACAACACTATCCTTACCGGAAAACTAAATTTCCCTAACTTACTCAAACTAAACCACCGACCATATGAAAAAAGCATGGGTCATTATTGCTATCCTGTTTTCCTGTTTTATTACTGCCCATGCACAAGCCGATAGCAAACCCGATACGGTGAAAACGGGTATTTATGTAACCAGTATTCACGATATAGATTTCAAACAAAAAGAATACACCATCAATCTCTGGTTATGGTTACGCTATAAGAATAAAGATTTCGATTTTGAAAAATACCTGGAACTGCCCCAGGCAAAAACCGTAACCAAACTCTACAGCACCATCGACAGCACAGGCGATGGCATTTATATGCTCATGAAACTGCAATGTGTGATGAAAGATTCCTGGACCATTAAAAACTTTCCCTTCGACAAACAACGCTTATGGTTCTCCATAGAAAACTCGCAATACGATGCCAGCTCTTTACTATTTGTGGCCGATACTGTAGGTAAAAACTTTGATCCGCGTTTTGTATTGAGAGGTTGGCAAATTGATAGCTTCACACTCTCTACCGCTGTAAAAGCCTATGAAACAGGATTTGGTGACCCCGAACTCGAAACCCCACATATGGATTACAGTTCTTTCCGGGTTAAAGTGAGTTTACACAGAGACGCAACAGATCTTTTCTGGAAAATGTTTTTAGGCATGTATGCCGCATTCCTCATTTCCTTTATCTGCTTTTTTATTCATGCCGATAATATAGACTCCCGTTTTGGTTTAAGTGTAGGTGCATTATTTGCCGTGATTGGTAATAAATATGTAGTAGAATCATCCATGCCCGAAGCCACTTCCTTTACGCTGGTGGATGCTTTGCATGGTATTACATTGCTGTTTATTTTTCTGGGTGTAACCACATCTGTGTACTCACTTAAACTGGCAAAAGCAAATAAATTAAAACAGGCAAACAGGTTCGATTCAATAACGGGTATTGTCTTCCTGGCACTCTATCTTCTGATCAATACTTATTTAATCAATAAAGCAAAGAACGGATAGTGCTATCTGAATTGATGGTATGCTTTTTTGCCACTGAAGGCACAGAGATACACTGAATTTTTCTGTGCCTTCAGTGGCAAAAATTGTTACTCAGCCATAACAAGAGCTACGAGATTTGATTAAGGTTTTGGTATAGTAATACGCTGCACCCAGTTCCATTCCGGAGGATCAACACCCAAGAGGTGTTTCACAAAAAAGTCGCGTCTTTTGTGTTCACCATAATCGCCACCCAGCGAATGACCCATACCGGGTATTTCAATAAAGTCGAAATTTTTATTGGATTTAATCAAAGCGTTCATCAGTTGTTTGGTGGAAGAAGGATCTACATTCTCATCCATTTCACCCAATATGAGTAATACTTTTCCTTTCAGTTTAGAAGCATGTGTTACATTGGATGATTCGGCATAATGCGGACCAATAGGATAACCCATCCATTGTTCGTTCCACCATATTTTATCCATTCGGTTATCATGACAACCCGAAGAAGAAACAGCCACCTTATAAAAATCAGGATGAAACAATAAGGCACCCATTGAATTTTGTCCGCCGGCCGAATTACCAAAAATGCCCACTTTATCAAGGTTCATATACGGGTATTTTTTTGCAGCAGCCTGCATAAATAAAATCCTGTCGGGGAAGCCGCCATCTTTCAGGTTCTTCCAGCAGATATCGAGAAAGGCTTTGGAGCGGCCATTGGTACCCATGCCATCGCATTGCACCACAATAAAACCAAGTTCAGCCAGTTCGTGTAAGGAACCTCGTGAGTCGGTTACAAAATTTTTTGGAACAAAAAAACTATGTGGCCCTGCATAGATGTATTCAATTACAGGATATTTTTTATTGGGATCAAAATTGCTGGGTCTGATGATCATGCCCCATATATCTGTAACACCATCTCTTGCTTTCGAAACAAATACTTCGGGCAATTTCCATCCGGTTTTGAGTAGTTGAGAGATATCTGCTTTTTCAAGGTCTATCACAACACTACCGTTAGCGGCATTTTTTAAAGTAGCCACAGGTGGTGCATCAATCCTCGAATACACATCTACGAAATAGTTGTCGTCTGGAGAGAAATAGGCAGTATGGTTTCCATTTTCACTGGTAAGCTGTGTAAGACCTGTTCCATCAAAATTAATTCTGTAGTATTGAATAAAATAAGGATCAATACCTTCTTGTTTACCACTGGCTTCAAATAGAATGCTGCGTTTTGTTTCATCTACTTTCACCACACGTCGTACCACCCAGTTTCCTTTGGTGATCTGATTTTTTACTCGACCATTCCCATCATAGAGGTAGAGATGGTTCCAGCCATCGCGTTCAGAGGCCCAGATCATTTCTTTGCCATCCTGTAAATCGTAACGGTATTTCTTACCACTGTAATCAATAAAACTGGCACTGGTTTCATTCACCAGTTCGCGGGTATTGCCGGTAATATCGAGTTCTAAAACTTTGTACTGCTGATGACCGCGCTGGTTGTATTCAAAAGAAACCGAGCGGCTGTCGCGACGCCATACCGGATTGGTAATACTATACTGGTTGGCAATACTTACAGGATCGGCACCCATAACTTTTCTGGAATCAACCGAAAAAATAAAAGGCTGTCTTTGTTGTAAGGCATCACCTGGTTTCAGGTAATTACGGCTGTGTAGTTTTGGTTGAAGTTGATCAACAGGAGAAGATTCAATCAGGTAAACGGTATGTTCTTTTGCAGGTCTTACTTTGGTAGTGGCAATGTATTTGCTGTCGGGCGACCAACTGAATAGAGAAGAGTAATATTCACCCGGAGAACCATCGAAGCTAAGTTGTATCTGTTCCTTTTCATTTTTTGCTGACCGGATGTATACATTGTATTCCCTTGTAAAAGCGATCCATTTTCCATCGGGAGAATTTACCGGACGATCACCCTGCCATGAATTCACCTCACTCCATGCACGATTGTTGCCGGCCTGGCCCTGCGGTCTGTTTATTTTTGTGGCACTGGCTTGTTTGGTATCGAGTTTATAGGTCCAGTTAGAATCGCCGATGGTGAATTTTATTTCATTCTCACCCAATGAAATTTCATTAAAGGGTAGAAGTAACGGTTCCGTTTTTCTGCCAGCAACAGTAAGCGCCGCCGCCAGTTCTACCGGATTGTAAACCGATTGTTTGGATTTATTTTGTACATCCACTTTAATAAACTCTTTTCCACGGGCGGTTAAAGTGCTGTAGAGAATATGGCCATTTGTCCACTTCGGATTGTCGACCGTACCCAACACTTTGTTTTGCATAAGACCATTCATTGCTTCTGCGCGTTGATAATCCTGCAGGGTGCCCTGTGCATTCAGTACACTAACAGATATAAGAAAGAATGAAACCGAAGCAAGCGTTTGCTTTAGTAATTGGGAGCTAATAGCCATAACAAATTTTTAATGGCTGTAAGTTAGGCAGAGAATAAAGGAAGCCTTTTGCAGATATTTAGCTAGCTTATTCTTATTTTAACCAGTTTGCTCCAGCGTACACACCACACAGCCGAATACATAAGCCCATTGTATCAATAAAAAAGAATATCCCCTCACGTTTCATGTTTTATTTGTTCCAAAGCCTCAAAGGAACTTCATTGGTTTGGTTAAGCTGAAAGTTATGTTTGTTAGTGTTGGTCAGGCAACTACAAGTGTTCAGAAGAAAATATCCTTCGGCGCAGATAATAACCTGCGGTTATTAATGCTCCTCAGGATGACTAACAAATGAAGAAGAAATGCAGTGGGATTGATTGGCGAGCCAATCAATCCCACTCTAATCGCCCTGTTCGTTCGTCATCCTGAGAAGCATTCCGATCACAGATCGGAAATTGCGCCGAAGGATATTTTCTTCCAAAGACTTATTGTCAGGCGACCAAGATCGGCACAGCCGAATACATAAGCTGAAAAATAAAAATGGGCTTTTTAAAAATGTACACATTTCTCAAAAGCCCATTGTATCAATACAAAGGAATACCCTCTCACGTTTCACTTCTCACGTCTCAGGCCCCTTCACTCCCTACTTCAATTCAAACTTCCTGCTCTTCGTCTGCTGCGAATCCGTTCCTATCATCAATTCAAACTCACCAGGTTCACTCACCCATTTCAAATCAGCGTTGTAAAATTTGAGATCCTCATTGCTGATGGTAAATGAAACGGTTTTGCTTTCTCCTTTCTTCAAAAATATTTTCTGAAACGATTTTAATTCTTTCACCGGTCTCGTAACAGTGCCCACCATATCTCTGATGTAGAGTTGAACCGTTTCTTCACCATCATAATTACCGCTATTGGTAACTGTAATGGTTACCGTTATTTTTTCACCCGCACGCATGCTGTTGCTACTGAGCGTAAGATCGCTGTAGCTGAATTTTGTATAACTCAATCCAAAACCAAAAGGAAACAATGGCTCATTTTCTACATCTAAGTAATTCGATTTGAATTTGGCAAATGCTTCACGGTTAAAAGGTCTGCCCGTGTTTTTATGCGCATAATACAAAGGAATCTGACCCACATTTTTTGGGAAAGTCATGCTCAGTTTACCGGATGGATTATAATCACCAAACAATACATCGGCCACGGCATTTCCTGTTTCTGTTCCACCAAACCAGATGTCGAGTAAGGCATCTGCATTGGCCGCTTCCCATTCCAGTGTTAACGGACGACCGTTCAATAACACAATTACCAATGGCTTGCCTGTTTTTTTCAATGCACGCAATAATGCTTTTTGACTTTCCGGAATACCAATATCGGAACGGCTCGATGCCTCACCACTCATATCGGCGGCTTCACCTACTACGGCAACAATGATATCTGATTTAGCTGCCAGGTTCACCGCTTCGCTGATCAGGTCTTCCGGTTTGCGGCTGTCTTTTTCTATCTCCACACCCAATGCATTGGAGCGAGCCACTTCAAAAGAATCGCTGCTGATATCGGCACCTTTTGCATAAGCTACAGTACCGCTGTTACCCATTGCAGCTTTTATGCCTTCTAGTATTGAAACCGATTCTTTCCAGTCGCCGGAAACAGACCAGGTACCCAGCATGTTTCTTTTATTGTCTCCCAGCGGACCCACCAGTGCAATAGCACTGTTCTTTTTCAGGGGTAAAGTCTGTGCATTATTTTTCAACAATACAAAAGAACGTGTTGCCGCTTCGCGCGCCTGTTTTCTGGTAGCAGCAGTCATAATTTCAGCCGAAGTGCGCGACTCACTGGTATTACGATACGGTGAAGTGAAAAGACCGAGTTTATATTTTGCTTCCAGTATTCTTCTGCAGGCGGCATCAATCTCCTGCATGGTAATTTTACCTTCTGCCAACGATTTTTTAAGTGTGGTAAGAAAACCTTCACCCACCATATCCATATCGAGACCGGCTTTAAGCGATAAAGCTGAAACAGCCTGCAGGTCGCCCATACCATGCGCAATCATTTCATTCACAGATGTGTAATCGGAAACCACAAAACCTTTAAAGCCCCATTCTTTACGGAGTAAATCTGTCAATAACCATTTGTTTCCTGTGGCAGGTACACCATCAATTTCATTGAAAGAACTCATTACACTGGCAGCACCGGCATTTACGGCGGCGCGGTAAGGAGGCAGGTAATCCTGGTACATTCTCAGACGGCTCATATCAACGGTATTGTAATCGCGTCCGGCTTCAGAAGCACCATACAAAGCGAAATGTTTTACACAGGAGAGTACAGCATCTTCTTTGGTAAGATCATTACCCTGGTAACCTTTAACCATGGCAGCGGCAATCAGCGAACCGAGGAAAGGGTCTTCACCCGATCCTTCCGCTACACGTCCCCATCGTGGATCGCGGGCAATATCAACCATGGGGGAAAACACCCAGTTCAATCCATCAGCAGAAGCCTCACGAGCGGCTGTGCGGGCGAGATTTTTGATGAGAGCAGTATCCCAACTGCAAGACAATGCCAGTGGAATGGGGAAAGTGGTTTTATGTCCATGAATTACATCCGAACCCATTAATAAAGGAATACCGAGTCTTGAACTTTTTAAAGCGAGTTCCTGCGCTTTGCGCACTTTATCCTGACCCACCACACCAAATAATCCACCTACTTTTCCTTCTTTTATTTTCTGTTCTACATCTTTACTCACTACTGCACCTGTTGCCACACCACCACCGGGAGTGAGCAGGTTCAGCTGACCAATTTTTTCATCGAGCGTCATTTTTTTCATCAACTGATCCACAAACTGGCTCATGGGCGTTTGTGTTTTTTGCGCTATTACCGGTTGCGATAATCCAACCAGCGCAATTACTACCATTTTCTTTAGCATATTCATACGTATTTAGCAACCGGAAAGTTAGCTTGAAAAAATGGTTGGCAGAGGGATTTTTGGAACAGAGAAACAGAAGAACAGAGAAACTCCCAACTTCGAAATTGGATATTTCTCTGTTTCTCTGTTCTTCTGTTCCCTCACTTTCTTGCCTTAATATCATAGGCTTTATAGTAACTTTTGTATCCCATTAACCTGGCAAGTGGTGTTAAAAGAAAGCCCGTTATTTTTTGTATGAAAACAGGAGGTTTATCGAGATAGGAATCGAAGCCGCTGTTGTTCAATAAAATCATTTGTAATAGGGTGCCGGCCGATTTGCCAAATTTGGGATCGTTGTCTAACAGGCCATACACCTGTGCCAGACCAAAAGCAAATTCTTCGGGGAAAGCAACATATCCTTTTGTGTGAATGGTATCGGCAGTTTCGTTAAAGGGTTTGTGCGGTGTTCCTTTGGGAACACGTAAAGATTGTCCGGGTCTTATTTTCTTTACTTCACCGTTTACCAGCATACTCAATTCGCCGTTGGTAATTTCAAACACTTCATCAAAATCTGTATGAATATGTACGGGCGGGCCAGGCGCAAAGGGTTGAATTTCTGAAGTACAGTACACATACCCATTCTCTTGTTTGTATACGGTTTGTTTTACGTTTTCTGCCGTAGAATAAAATACATCACCGGGCTTAAAATAGGTGCTGATGTCAGGTTTCTTTTCAGGGAAAATTACCAGGTGTAATAAATATCCGATAGCAAGGTAGGTGCCCAGCACAATTAAAAAATACATCATCACTGTCTTGATTTTTTTCTTGATCATATTGTTTGTCATTTATGAATACAAAGATGACATGACGCTGATCGGAAAAATTGTATGGAACGGACATGTTTAAGTCCGGCTCAGGAGAAGAGATGAAAAGGTAAATCGCTTTTATTCAGTTGGTATTGTTTTGCCGTGATTCCGGAGAAGTTTTTAAATATGCGGCAGAAATGGGCCTGGTCGTAGAAGCCGGCATCGTAAGCAATATTGGTGAGCGATGTTTTATCGCCATGCATAAGTGTAACGGCCGTTCTGAATTTTTTGTGCAGCAACAGTTCTTCTGTACTGACACCAAAAAGAGTCTGTGCTTTTCTATTTAGCTGACGCGATGAATAACATACCTGTTTTGAAAGACTGTCAATAGAATCAGGCGGGTAGGCAGATGCATTACTGAATACATCGCAGAAATATTTTGTACGGCTACAATCCTGTTGAGCCAATACAGGAAAACTATTTTCAATAATACGCACCCTGTCTTCAAAACTTCCGGCTTCATTCAACTGAAGCCAAAGGCTTTTGAAGAAAGGTTGTAACAAGGTAAGATCAATCAAAGTGTTTTTACATTCGGAAGGAAGAATACCCAGCAATGCTTTCACCATATGTGGTTGCAGGCAAATACCAAACAAATGTTGTGGTCCGCTGTACTGAACATGAACCGTATGTGTGTTTAAACCCTGCACAAAACAATTCGGCGCTGTGCTGGCAATATGCTGGTGAGGCAAAATACCCAGCATGGGGTCTGAGAGGTTGAATACCAGTTCAACCACGGCTTTGGGCAAAATGCTTTCCTGCGAAACCCCGGGTGGAATGGTTTCCCATATAGCTGTAACATAATTGCCAATGGCAGAACGAATCGGTATATGTACCCTTGCTTTCATTTAATGTAGCGCAAAACTGAAAAATTCAGGTGACAGGAACTACTCAATTGGGGTAGTCGGCCAATTATGGACATGAAAGGCAAGGAGGGAGGGAGTAAGAAATAGGGAACATGGAACATGGAACAAGAAACAAGGAAGTATTTTGTTTGAGATTATTCCTACTCACTACTGACTACTCACTTTTTCTTCAATGACGACTTACGTATCAGCAACTCCGATCTCACCACAATGGTTTGTGTATGCTTCAGATTGGAAATGCCTTTTAAGTGGTTGATGAGATTGCGGGCGGCAATTTCGCCTACATCAATACCGGGGTAATGTACAGTAGAGAGTTGTGGCTCCACAATTTTACTGATGGCATCATTATTAAAACCAACGATCGCAATATCTTCCGGAACACGAACACCATTTTCTTTGAGTGTTTTCATGCAAACGGCGGCAGAGAAGTCATTGGTAATAAAAGCACCATCGGGTAAGGGCTTCATTTTCAAAATTTCCAAAGCAGCTTCACGGCCGCCCTGTTCACTCAGGTCTTTGATGAGTACCAGGTGTTTGTCGAATGGTATATTGTTGTCGCGCAATGCATCAGTATAACCTTTGTGTCTTTGCGCGTATACATTTCGCTGGAGGCTGGCTGTAACAAGCACAATTCTTTTACAACCCTGCTCAATGAGGTGTTGTGTTGCTTCGTAGCCACATTTATGGTTATCTATAATAACTTTAGTGTTCTCACTTTTTTCTTCCACACGGTCGAAGAACACAACCGGAATACCTTTTTCATTGAAAGGTTCAAAATGCTCAAGGTTTTTGGTATTGAAAGAAAGAGAGGCAATTAATCCGTCAACCCGTTTGTGAAAAAGGTTCAGTGCATTGGCTGCTTCTTTCTCATAACTTTCTGAAGAGTGGGCGATAATGATATCGTAACCGGCTTCGGTGGTTATTTTTTCAATGCCGGCAAGTACAGAAGACATAAAATTACTGTTCAACTCGTGCATCATAATACCAATGGTATTGGTTTTCTGCTTGCGGAGATTGCTGGCAAAATTGTTGTGCCGGTAGCCCAGTTCTTTGGCCGCTATCTGTATTTTCTTCTTGGTATTCTTATTAATTGCCGGGTGATCCTGTAATCCACGGCTCACGGTTGCTGAGGAGAGGTTTAAATGGGCTGCAATATCGTAGATCGTGGTCTCTTTTTTGGGCTTCATTTGCAATCGGTTGCGAATGGGTTCAGATATATCATACAATGTACAAAGTTTTCCGATAAATAGCTGATCGCATTCGCTTCAAATCCGGTTCTGCAGGCCGTTAGTGTCATCGCGTTCGATGTCTTCTCTCTTGATTCCATGGATAGGAATAGCTAATCCTGGATGTCTTATTTACGGCAACAAGTGTTAATGGGGGTGTAAAAGTGCATTTGGGTTATTATTTGTGCAGGCGGAGTTAAGTTTGGTAAAGATTGGCTGGCATGGATTGATCTATGACATGATCCTTTCGGAATAAGCCTTCCATTTCCTTTAGTTATGCCCCTTTTCTTGCCAGGAAAGAATTTGTGGGTATAATTCTGCCCTCCAATGGGGACCAACCCCGGTATTTATGCAGCTCTGCTTCCCCCAAACCTTAAAAACAGCCAGAAAGAGATATTTTTTTTGAATTTTATGCAAGCGATTGCATTTTTTTAAAAATTTTATTTACATTAGTCGAACGAAAATCAAAAGCGGGACCGAAAAAAAGTATAAAAATACTTGAATTGCCTTGCTGAAGATTGTGTTTCGAGCGCCAAACGAAAGGGATTTACTTCATTCGAAACCAATTTGCAGCATCGGAGAAGAAAAAGGCAGATCAAGACAAATACTTTGTTTTTTGTTTTTGCAACGGATTGCATAAAAACTTTGTCTGACAAAGTTCTACGACCAATTGCTGCTATTATGAAGAATAGAATGAACTTGCCACTTTCTCTTCCATTCATCGTGCGTCATTCTGCGCATGGTGGTTCGGCAGTTCAGTTTCCCCAACCCTTCTTTTTACATACTACCAGCACCTTATTGGTACTCATTACCAGTTTGTTCTCTATCAGAGACAGACATCCTTTTAAGTTCAATATACGCGACGGATAGATGACAGCTATCTTATCTATATACACACAGTGAATATCAAATTATGTATACTTCTCAAAGCGATAAATTAAATATGAAAAAGCCTCTAAACAAAACAACACAAATCTTACAGAGCTTGTTTCGCTTGAAAGCATGGGTGCTGACGGGAGTGATATTGTTGGGATTGCTTACAATAACAGACAATGCTTTAGCGCAGACAAATACTGTGCGTGGCCGTGTAACCAATACAACAGGAGAACCTGTGGTTGGTGCATCGGTACAGGTTAAGGGTACACAAACAGGTACAACCACCGATAACGCCGGTAATTTTACCATTTCGGCTGCACGTGGTGCAGTATTGGTAGTATCAAGTGTTAACTATGCTACATCTGAAATAAGTGTAGGTGCTAACACCACGGTAAATGTTACCCTGGCTGCTTCAACCGATGAACTGAATGAAGTGGTGGTAATTGGTTACGGTACACAAAAGAAAAGAGATGTAACCGGATCAACCATCACCATTAAAAGTGAAGTGCTGAATGAAATTAAAGCACCCAACATTTTTAATCAGTTACAAGGTCGTGCTGCGGGTGTGGACATTGTTAGCAACAGCTCACAGATAGGTGCAGGTGGAGAAATACGTATCCGTGGTAACCGTTCTATAACCGGTAACAACAACCCTTTGATTGTGGTTGATGGTATGGTATATGGCGGTAGTGTAAATGACCTGAATCCTGAAAATATTTCTACGGTAGATATCTTAAAAGATGCATCTGCAACAGCCATCTACGGTTCGCGTGGTGCAAATGGTGTAATCATTATTACCACAAAACGTGGTACATCAACACAAAAACCTGTTACTACTTATAGTGGTTTTGTAGGTATTGTAAATGCGTTGGGTACTTACAACCTTTTTAATGGTGCAGAATACGCAAAGTTTAAAGCAGATGCTGCAGTTGGTAACTCAACAGCTCCGAATGCCAGTTTATATGCACTTCGTCCTATTGAACAAGCAAATCTGGCTGCGGGTGTAAGCACAGACTGGCAAAAACTGCTACTTACAACTGGTTTAAGAACCAGTCATGATTTAAGTGTTCGTGGTGGAAACGACAGAACCCAATACTTTTTTGGTATCGGTTACTACAATGAAACCGGGATCATTCATGATCAGAAAATGGAGCGTTATTCTTTTAATGTAAATATTGACCACAAAGTATCAGATCGTATTAAAGTAGGGTTCTCCAGTTTCAGCACATTGTTAAGATCAGACAGGCTGGGAACAAATGCTTATGGCTCAGCTACCCGTCTGGGACCCCTGTTCAAACCTTATAACGATGATGGCAGCATTAACTTTAAGCCAGCCAGTACACAGGGTGTTGATGATGCACAGATCAGTCCGCTTACTTCTATCGGTAATAATGATCTGATCAAAGCATTCCAGCGCAGGTACCAGGTTCAGCATAATTTCTATGCTGAAGTGGGTATTATCAAAGACCTGAAATTCAAATCAACTTTTGGTTTTGGATGGTCTCAGTCATTTAACAGTAACTACAATGGCCCTAACACGGTATTTAATATTAACACCAATGTAGCCAACTCTGGTTTGAGTACCGCTAATTCAGAAGGATGGCAGTACACATTGAATAACTCATTAGAGTATAATAAAAACATCGGAACCAAACATAAGTTACAGGTACTTGCTCTTCAGGAAGTACAAAAAAACCATTTCAGGGCTCAGCAGTTTAATGGTGTAGGTGTACCGGCTGATTTTATGCAGGATTATAACTGGCAACAGGTAAATACAGTTACAGCACAGGGTGGAAACTTTAGTGAGTCTGCTGTAGTGGGTTATATGGGTCGTGCCATTTATACTTTTGATAATAAGTATAGTATTACTGCAACCGTAAGAACAGATGGTGCTTCTGTACTGTCTCCCGGAAACCAGTGGGTAACTTATCCGGCGGTTTCTGCGGGCTGGAACATGGACCGTGAGAAATTCATGGAAAATGTAAAATTTGTTTCCAGTCTGAAATTACGGGCAGGTTATGGTATCAGTTCAAATGCAGGTATCAACCCTTATACTACATTGGGTAGTTTGGGAACCAGTTTCTATAACTATGGTCAGGGAACAACAGTGGGTACCAATTGGGTAAATGGTTATACCATTAATACAAGCCCCAACCCGAACCTTACCTGGGAAAAAACAGCAGGTCTGAATATTGGTGTTGATTTTTCTTTATTCAAAAACCGTCTTTCCGGTACAATTGAATACTACAGCACTAAAACAACAGATATCCTGTTACAACGTCAATTACCACGTAGTAATGGTACCAACTCTATCCTCACCAACGTAGGTGCTACATCATCTTATGGTATGGAGTTTACGCTGAGCAGTGTGAATGTGAAAAGCAAACGTGGTTTCACCTGGACTTCAGACCTGAACCTGTTCTTTAACAGAGAGCGTATTGATGCTTTGCAGAATAATCTGCTGCAGGATTTAGGTAATGGTTGGTTTGTGGGTCAGCCTGTTACAACGATCTTCGATTATAAAAAATTAGGTATCTGGCAAACCAGCGAAGCTACACAAGCTGCAGTATATGGTGCTAAACCGGGTGATATTAAAATTGAAGACCGCAACAAAGACAATGCTATTACAGCAGCAGACAGAAGCATAATTGGTAATTTCCAGCCAACATTGGTAGCTGGTTTATCCAATCGCTTCGAGTATAAAAACTTCGATCTGAATATCGTGATGTTTGGTCGCTTTGGTCAGACAGTAGTAGCCGGTTATCTGGCAGCAGATGGCGGTGGAAATGGTTATCCTTTCTTTATGAACAGTCGTGTAAACCAGCATAAAGTAAACTACTGGACTCCAACCAATCCAACTAATGATTTTCCAGAGCCTGATGCTGGTGTAGATGGTCTTCCATTTACTTCAACACTTACTTACAGAGATGGTTCTTTTATTAAGATCAGAACGATTGATCTGGGGTACACATTCTCAGCAAAATTCCTGGGTAAAACAGGCATCAATTCACTGAGAGCTTATGTGTCTGCACAGAATCCTTTCATCTTATGGGCTCCACTTGTAAGAGATGGATTAGGTATTGATCCGGAAGGAAACCAGTCAAACACTGCTGTAGTTGGAACACAGGGTGGCGGTGCCACTTCTGTAGCACAACGTGCTGTTACAGTGGGTATGGGTGTTCCTCCGACACGTCAGATCATTTTTGGAATTAATGTGAGATTTTAATTATTAAAACCTATTTCAATGAGACATAAAATTTTAAAATACAGCCTTTTCCTTGGCATCATACTTTTTACAGCCAGTGGTTGTAAAAAGTTACTGGAGGAGCAACCCAGAACAGGTTTTACACCATCATTCTTCACAACAAATGATGGTATTCAGGGTGCGATATCTGGTATTTATTCCAGCTTCAGAGGACAATGGGCCACTCAGATATGGACCCAGTTATTCAACAGTGGAACAGATGAAAGCCTCCGTGGAGGTTCTGTAGATAACGGAGCTGTGCACTGGTTTGTGTACAATAACCCGGTCATCAGAAGTAATACCAATAACTACGAAGGTTTCTGGAACACTTTGTTTATTGATATCAATACAGCCAATGGTGTACTGGAATATGGTGCGAATGCCAATATTCCTGCAGCAACAAAAACACAGTTACTGGCACAGGCCAAATTCCTGCGTGGTTTCTGTTATTTCTATCTGGTAACTACCTTCGGACAAGTGCCTTTACACACAACGTTTAGTTCATCGGCATCTGCAGCCGATGCACCGGCACCTTTGGCCGATTTGTATGCACAAATCATCAAAGACTTTACCGAAGCTGCTGCAGACTTGCCAAATACACCCGCTGCGGGAACCGGTAAACCTGCTACCAAATCAACAGCACTGTTTCTGTTATCAAAAACTTATTTGTGGAGAGGCTGGTCAACTGCTGCACAGGCAAACGATAACCAGCAGGCATATACCATTGCAAAAAGTATCATTGATAACAAAGCTACTTATGGCTTAGACCTCTTGCCTTATTTTGGTAATGTGTTCAGAGAAGGTAATGAATATAGTTCCGAAGTATTGATGGTAATTGATCATACCAAAGACCTTAAGTTTGGTCAGAACTCTGCAGTAGGTGCAGGAGCAACCAACGGTAGTGAAAACAAATCAAATTTCTTCTGGAAGCCGAACTATCCAACTATACCGGCAAACTGGCCAACCAATTCAGGTGCTAACGTAACCGTACGTGATACCAGAAACGGTCGTCCTTTCGTTCGTCTCAGACCCAATACAAAATATGTAATGGATGTAGCATTTGCGAACCGAGCAACCGATTCACGTTACGATGGAACTTTCCAGACAGTTTGGTTATCGAACAGTACAGCAGAATCTGCAACTGGTACAACGGGTGCTACTACACCAAGAGGAACACTCATTAATGGTGTGGATACAGCTATCTGGATGGCCGACAGAGTTGTTACTTCAACAGAAAGAGCAAGGTTCAAGGGTATTATTTTTGAACCAGATCATTTACCAACAGCTACCGTTAAATACACAGCAGCGTATTTCCCAAGTGTTCGCAAATTTGATGATTCTACCAGAGGTCATATGAATGATTACTCAGACAGACCTTATATACTTTTCCGTTTTGCAGAAGTATACCTCATTGCAGCAGAAGCTGCATTAAGAGGCGGAGCTACATTACAGGATGCTGCCAATATGATTAATGTACTCAGAACAAGAGCTGCATTGAAAATTGGACAGACACCTGCTGAATATGCAGCCGCAGTGGTAGCGCAACAAATTACAGCAGCTCAGGTTACACTCGACTTCCTGCTGGATGAGAGAACCCGCGAACTGTACGCAGAAGACTGTCGCTGGTGGGATCTGGCACGAACCAAGAAACTGGTTGAAAGGGTGCAACTGCACAATGCTGAAGCAGCAGCAGGTGTTCAGCCATTCAATATGTTGAGGCCGATTCCGCAATCGCAGATTGACCTTGTAACAGAAGGACCTAAATATCCGCAGAACACAGGATATTAAGATTTTCATATGTAAGCAAAAATGAAAACCGGTGTGATGCAAATCCCCGGTTTTCTTTTTAATAAAATGACCAGCAGCTTTTATTACAACGGGTGCATAATTTATACCGAGAGCATATTATTCGTCAATAGAATATTGGTTATTGAGGAATGAATTAGTATCTTTTAAAAACGAATAAACCAGTATCAGTATTACAAGAAAGAATTGAACTGGGTTTGATTTTATAGATGGGTTCAATATGAAAAATGTATTCAAATATTTATATCTTTTCTTGATAGCAATAGCCTGTAATACACATAACGAACAGGCTGAAGAACCACGCGGAGAAAATAATATAGCATATAAATGGGGCCGCATTGCACTGGAAGCAACAGCAAATGATACTGAAAAATTCAGACCACGACCCACTGTTACCGCCAGGATGCTCGCATTGGTACAAACAGCCATTTTTGATGCATGGTCAAGATATGATAACACGGCTATTCCTGTGTACCTGCAAAATGTTGAACGGGTTCCTGAAAAAGAAAGAACAGTAAAAAATAAAGAAGCAGCCATTAGTTATGCAGCATACCGTAGTATGCTTACCTATTTCTCTTCAGATTCAGTAATGCTGAAAACTAAAATGAAAGAACTAGGTTTCGATCCCGACAATTATTCATTAGATCCAACAAGTCCTGAGGGTATTGGAAATCTCGCTGCTAAAACAATCATAGAAGCCCGGTATAACGATGGTTCCAATCAACTGGGTACCATGGCTGGTTCAAACGGAAATGTGTATGCAGATTATACAGGCTATAAACCTGTAAACAGTGCAGATACTTTAAACGATATCAAACGCTGGCAACCCAAATATTTTGCTGACGGTAAAGGCGGCAAATTTGCACCTGCCTGTTTAACACCACACTGGGGTAAAGTAAAACCCTTATTGCTCGATTCGGGAAGTCAGTTCAGAAGTGTACCGCCACCAGCTATAGGATCAGCACAATTAGCCAGAGAAGTAAAAGAAGTGGTTGAATTACAAGTTGCTTTATCCGACAGCCAGAAAGCATTGGTTGAGTTTATGCGCGACGGACCAAAATCTGTGCAACAGGCAGGTCACTGGCTCATGTTTGCACAGGATGTTTCATTGAGAGACAAACATACACTTGATGAGGATGTTAAAATGTATTTTGCAGTAGAAGCTGCAGCCATGGATGGTTTTATCGCCTGTTGGGATACCAAAATGCAATATGATTATGCCCGTCCTTATTCATTGGTGCATTATTATTATAAAGATAAAAAAATAAAAGGCTGGGGTGGTCCGGGCAAGGGAATGATTGAAATGCTGGGTCAGGAATGGAGACCCTATTCTCCGGAAACATTTTTATGTCCGCCTTTTCCGAGTTATGTATCAGGTCATAGCAGTATCAGTGGAGCCTGTGCAGAAATATTACGTTTGTTTACAGGTAGCGACACATTTGGAATAGCCATCAAACGCATACCCGGTGAAATGACAGAGCCTGATCATACAGGTGCCGAAGTAACATTGCGTTTTCCCACATTTACAGCAACTGCTGAAATGGCGGGTATATCGCGGGTACTCGGCGGTTACCATATTCAATGTGAAAATATAGAAGGATTACGATTAGGCAGAAATGTAGCAGCAGCCGTCTGGAAAAAATACCTCTATCATATTAACGGAAAAGAACAATAATAAAATGATTGTTATGTCGAAAAGAACTGCTTTTGCACTATCGTCAATGGGCTTTGGTTTATTTGTAATGATGTTTATCTCATCATGTAAAAATGAAACCACTAAAACAGAAGATCCTGTTTTCAAAAAAGTATCATCAAAGGAAAGTGGCATCAGTTTCTCCAATAGAATTGACGAAAATTATGAGCGAAACTATTTCGACACTTTTGCTTATGTGTACAATGGTGCCGGTGTAGCTACTGGTGATTTTAATAACGATGGCCTGATGGATATTTATTTTACGGGCAATGAAGTGGTTAATAAACTATACCTGAATAAGGGAGGAATGAAATTCGACGATATCAGCAAATCGGCAGGTGTAGAAGGAACCAGTGGTTGGGATAATGGTGTAACACTCGTAGATATTAATAACGATGGCTGGCTGGATATTTATATATGCAAAGGAGGAACAACAAAAGAAACCGAAGCTGAAAGAAGAAACCTTTTATACATTAATCAGGGCAACCTCACATTCAAAGAAGAAGCAAAACAATACGGGTTAGATGATGCAGGCTATTCAATTCATGCTGCTTTTTTCGACATGGATAATGATAATGACCTGGATATGTATCTGACCAATCGTCCGCAGGACTTTTATTTAGGCTTATCTCAAATGGTTGCAGGTAAAAGAACCCCGCCTGATTATGCAAGAGATAAGTTATACAGAAATGATAACGGAAAATTTACAGAGATTGGCAAACAGGCAGGCATTACACAAAATTTCGGATATGCACTTTCTGTAGTAACGGCCGATTTGAATAATGACGGTTACACAGATATATTCGTATCGAACGATTATGCCGACAATGACTATATCTATATCAACCAAAAAGACGGCACATTTAAAGATCAGGTAAAAACAATGACGAATCACTTATCTCTCTTTTCTATGGGAGCTGATATTGCTGATATTAATAATGATGGTTTTGAAGATATTATGGTAATGGAAATGTTACCAGAAAATTATAAACGCTCAAAAGTGTCAATGCCGCGTATGGATGTAGAAGGTTTCTGGGCCATAGTAGACAGTGGTTTTCACAAACAATACATGCATAATGTATTACACCTGAACCATGGAAACGGTTTCTTTAGTGATGTATCGCAAATGGCAGGTGTTTCCAAAACAGAATGGAGCTGGTCTACCATTGCAGCCGATTTTGATAATGATGGTAACAGAGACATTTTTGTAGCCAATGGTTATCGCCGCGATTTGTTTGACGGCGACCTGCAGCAGAAGCAGGATATGTATATTCAGGCGAATGCAAACAAGTACAGTTCGTCAGAAGAAATGTTTACAAAGGGTTTTAAAGAGTATATGGAAATATACAGCCCTATCAAAGCAAGAAATTATCTTTTTAAAAATAAAGGCGAACTCCAGTTTGAAAATGTTTCTGAAGCATGGGGTTTTAAAGACAGCACATTCTCAAATGGAGCTGCTGTAGCCGATTTTGATAATGATGGTGATCTTGATATGGTAATCAACAACCTTGATGGAGAATCGGATCTCTATGAAAATGTAGTGAACAATAAAAACAATCACCTCCGTATCAAATTGGAAGGGCCGGAAAAAAATGCAGATGGAATTGGAGCAAAAGTTTCGCTTTATTATGAAGGGAAACTGCAACAGTTTTTTCAGCAGAAATTAGTTCGGGGTTATCTGTCTACCAATGAACCGGCAGTACATTTTGGACTGGGTAAAACAGCCAAAGTAGACAGCGTGGTAGTGGTTTGGCCCGATGGTAAATCAAATGCAATAGCGGGCCCCGCTATTAATCAGCTTGTAAAAATTAATTATAAAGATGCGGTATCAGGCATTAACCGGAATATTATCTACAACCCATTACTGACAGAAGCTACAGATCAGTTTTTATCAGTTCCATTCCTGCATAAAGAAAATAAAGTGGATGAATACGCCGATCAGGTATTATTGCCGCATGAGTTTAGTCGTAGCGGCCCCTTTGTGGCAACAGGAGATGTAAACGGAGATGGACAGGAAGATTTTTATGTGGGTGGTGCTAAAGACCAGTCGGCAAATTTGTACATGCAGCAGAACGGGAAATTTGTACCTAAACTTATTACTGCTTTTGAGACAGATAAAAAATACGAAGACATGGGTGCTGTATTTTTTGATGCCGATAAAGACGGTGATCTTGATTTATATGTAGTGAGTGGCGGTAGTGAATTTGATGAAGGATCGCCTATGTATAACGACAGGTTATACAAAAACGATGGAAAAGGAAACTTTACAAAAGCAACACAAGCTTTGCCCGTAACAGCTAGCAGTGGATCATGTGTTACCGTTGCCGATATAGATGGCGATGGTGATCTTGATATTTTCCGGGGAGGCGAAATAGTAGCACACAAATATCCACAGGCACCACTGAGTTATCTTTTTATAAATGAGAATGGCAGTTTTGTAGACAGAACCAATGATATGTCGCAAGAATTAAGCAGGATAGGGATGGTTAAATCTGCGGGATGGGCCGATCTGGATGCAGATAAAAAACCAGAACTGATTATAACAGGTGAATGGATGCCAATAAAAGTATTTGAATACAATAAAGGAAAATTAAAAGATGTATCAAAACAATATGGCTTCGACAAAACAGAAGGTTGGTGGGATAAACTGGTTGTAGATGATATAGATGGCGATGGCGATATGGATATTGTAGCGGGAAATATAGGCGAGAACTATAAATTCAAAGCATCAGATAAAAAACCGTTTGAAGTATGGGCGAAAGATTTTGATGGAAACGGAACCAATGATATTTTTCTGGCTCGCCATTTAAATGATAATACCATTGTACCCATTCGTGGCCGTGAATGTACTTCACAACAATGTCCGATGATTGCACAAAAATTTCCTACTTATTTATCATTTGCAGAAAGTGACCTTACAGGC
Source organism: Chitinophaga pinensis (assembly GCA_943372605.1). Lineage (GTDB taxonomy): Bacteria > Bacteroidota > Bacteroidia > Chitinophagales > Chitinophagaceae > Sediminibacterium > Sediminibacterium pinensis_H. Next base: position 25,104 of record CALRZI010000002.1, read on the forward strand.
ATACTTGGTGAAGCTGAAATGAAAACAGCTCTTCATTATCAGGCACATTTATTTTCAACGGTTGTATTCATCAATGAAAAAGGAAAATTCAAGGCAGAAAGATTACCTGTAGAAGCACAACTCTCCACCGTAAATGGCATTATTGTAAAAGATTTTGATGATGATGGAAAAAAAGACATTCTGCTGGCAGGAAACAAATTTGATGTAGAGGTTGAAACTACGCCCGCCGATGCTTCTCCCGGACTATTACTTAAGGGAATAGGGAATGCCAAATTCAGAAGTATGAAACCTATGGAGAGTGGTTTTTTCGCACCACAGAATATAAAAGATATACAAACAATTCGTCTGGCAAATGGCTGGGGAGTGTTGGTAACTGCCAATAACGACAAGCTCCGCTTTTTTTCAATCAAGTAGGAAAGGAAAGAAAGATGTTGCAAAGAAATAAAAACTGGCAAATGCTTAATGGCATGGTAGTAATGCTATCAGTATTACTCATGTTTGCCTGTTCAGGTATTAGCGGAAAGAAAAACAGGTTGCAATATGCATCCAGCCCATACTTGCAGGAACATGCTGACAACCCTGTAGACTGGTATGAATGGGGCGAAGAAGCCTTGAATAAAGCTAAAAAAGAAAATAAGCCATTGCTGATCAGTATTGGTTATGCATCCTGCCACTGGTGTCATCAAATGGAAAAAGAATCATTTATGGATACGGCAGTTGCCAGAATCATGAATGACAAATTTGTATGTATAAAAGTGGATCGAGAGGAAAGACCTGATATAGACAATATATACATGAATGCATTGCAGTTAATATCTGGTAATGCAGGATGGCCTTTAAATGCATTTGCTTTACCCGACGGCAAACCTTTTTTTGCAGGAACCTATTACACCAATAAAAGCTGGAAGAGTTTACTCCTGAGTATCAGCAATACATATACCACAAAACAGCAGTTGGTAATTACACAGGCCAACGCTTTATTAAATGGAATGGTAAGCGATGAATTCAGGTTGATAGATACAACTGCATCAGCAAATAAAATCCGTAAAGGAGAATACACACAGATTTTCGACAGCCTATATGCAGCACTAGATCTTCGGCATGGTGGATTGAAAGGAGAGCAAAAATTTCCAACACCAACATTGGCCGAATTTTTATTGCAGCATTTTTATATAACCGGAGAGCAAAAAGCTATTGAGGCAGCAAGAACTATGCTGAATAAAATGGCAATGGGTGGTATCTATGATCATATTGGTGGAGGTTTTGCACGTTATACTACAGATAGTTTATGGCGAGTGCCTCACTTTGAAAAAATGCTCTACGACAACGGTCAGCTTATCAGCCTCTATGCACATGCTTACCAGTTAACAAAAGACCAGTTATATAAAGATGTGATCGCAGAAACCATTGCTTTCACTGAAAAAACATTGCTCGCACAAGGTGGTGGATATTATAGCTCTGTAAATGCTGATTCAGAAAAAGGGGAAGGAGAATATTATGTATGGACTGCTCAGGAATTGAAATCTATACTCGGAGCAGATTATCAGTTGTTGTTTGAATATTATAACATTAGTGAAAAAGGAAACTGGCAACAAAATAAAAACATACTCTATACAAGTCAGACGGTATCAACATTTTCGATCAGGAAAAATATGCTGATTGAAGATTTCAGGAGATACGTGTTGAACGCAAAAGCAAAAATGCAAAGTGCAAGAGCCAGCAGAAAAAAGCCTACGGTAGATACTAAAATTGTAACCGCCTGGAATGCCATTTTATTAAAAGGATATGCCGATGCATATGCCGCAACAGGCGATGAGGAATACCTGAAAAAAGCAAATGCATGTGCAGCATTTATTGAGCGGAATATGTTAGATCAAAAAGGCTCACTTAAACGCATATACAAAGACGGTAAACCAATGATTAATGGTTTTCTGGATGATTATGCCTGGACAGCCACTGCTTTTATTCGCTTGTATGAAGTTAGTCTGGAACAGAAGTGGATGGATGCAGCAAAACGAGTAACTGAATTAGCTGTTACTAATTTGTGGGATCCTCGCACTAACTTTTTTTATTATGCTGATCCAACAGCAACCGATCTGGTTATGCGTAAAACACCACTCACAGATGATGATCTGCCATCGGCCAATGCAATAATGGCAAAAGTATTGTACACAATCGGAACTGTGTACGATGTAGAAAAATATGTAGAACAAAGCACTCGTATGACAGCATCTGTATCGAAAAGAGTAAAACAAATGGCGAGGTATCATGTGCAATGGGCAGGTTTAGCTGGTTTTTTTGCTGCTAACAGTTATGAAGTAGCTATTGCAGGGAAAGATGCATTGGTGCAAAATCAGTTATTACAGGAATACTATTTGCCCACCAGTATAACTATGGGAAGTGTAGATGGCGAACCACTGCCTTTGCTGAAACAAAAGCAGGTAAACGGGAAAACACTCATTTATGTGTGTACTAATAAGCTCTGTAAAAGACCTGAAGAAGAAGTACCCAAAGCAATTGACCAGATAAGACCCAATAAATAAACCTGATTATGAAAAAAACGGCTTCGATCATTCTTTCACTCTGTTCAATTATTTTTTGCAGCGCGCAAAATAAGGAAGTACGTATTCAGAGCCCCGATAAAAAAATATGGGTTTCCTGTATTATTGGTACAACTGCCACATATCAGCTGTTTTATAATGGGCAGCCTGTCATGCAGGCTTCAAAGTTGGGTTTGATCAGAAATGATGAAAATTTTATTGATAATATCCGTTTTATCAAAGCCTCGGCACCAGTAGAAGTAAGAGATCAGTACAGTATGCTGACGGCAAAAAAAAGAAAGATCAGTTATAAAGCTACGAGAACTGTTGTGGAAATACAGAGTGCTGGTGGTAAAAAAATGAATATCAATTTCCAGGTGTCTGATGACGGACTTGCGTTTCAATATGAATTTCCGGAAAAGGATACAGCCATTAAAAAAATTGAAGAGGAAGCAACCAGTTTTCGATTTTTTAATGAAACCAAAGCATGGTTACAACCTAAAACAGAGGCACAAACCGGATTTGAACATACCAATCCATCTTATGAAGCACACTATATGATGGATATTCCCACAGGTACGCCTGCACCTGGTAAAAACGGATGGGTTTATCCTGCACTGTTCAAATATAATAATATCTGGCTCATGCTCACAGAAGCAGCACTGGGAAGAACGTATTGCGGAACGGCATTGCAACAATATTCAACCGACAATGAGTACAAAATTAATTTTCCGCAGGCACCAGAAGTATTCACGAACGGAGAGCCAACACTTAATCCTGCATCTTCATTACCATGGAAAACACCATGGCGTATTATAGCAGTAGGAGATTTAAAAACCATTACTGAATCAACGCTGGGAACCGATCTTGCTTTTCCTGCTAAAAAAATGGATATGTCATTTATCAACCCAGGTAAAGCATCCTGGAGTTGGATACTGAAAAAAGATGACTCAACCGTTTTCAGTGTTCAAAAAAAATATATTGATTTTGCTGCTGACATGAAATGGCAGTATTGCCTGATGGATGCTATGTGGGATAAATTAATTGGCTACGATTCTGCAGCAATACTCGCTAAATATGCACAGGGAAAAAATGTAGGATTACTGGTGTGGTACAATTCAGCAGGCAGTTGGAATACGGTAAAGTTTACACCCAAAGACAAATTGCTTACACATGAAAGCAGGGTAAAAGAATTTGGCCGACTTCAGCAAATGGGAATCAAGGGAATTAAAGTGGATTTCTTTTCAGGCGACGGTCAATCCATGATCAATTATTATCAGGATATACTTGAAGATGCAGCCCGTTTTAAATTGTTGGTGAATTTTCATGGAGCAACCTTACCCAGGGGTTTGCATAGAACCTATCCCAATCTTATGACTGTTGAGGCTGTGCAGGGTTATGAAATGATTACTTTCAATCAGCGGGATGCAAATATGTACCCGGCACATGCAGTAATGAGTGCCATGGTTAGAAATGCATTTGATCCGATGGATTTTACACCCATGAACCTGTATAAAATTCCTAGAATCAGGAAAGTTACCACAGCAGCTTTTGAACTGGCAACAGCGGTTTTGTTTCTGTCAGGTATACAGCATTATGCCGAAAGCCCAGATGGTATGCAACATGTTTCATCTGATATAAAAAACTTCCTGCGCAGTTTGCCAGATACATGGGATGATGTAAAATTTATTGACGGCTATCCGGGTAAACATTTTATAGTAGCAAGAAAAGCTGGTGATAAATGGTATGTGGCTGGTATTAATGGAGAAAGCGCGGAAAAAGAATTTTCACTGGATCTGTCCTTTATCAAAAATAAAAAAGCTACACTTATTGGATCAGGAGAATTAAAAGAGTCAGAGCCTTCTTTTACCTGGAGTAAACCGGATATATCTTCTGGAAAAATAAAACTGTCAGTAAAAGCAAATGATGGCTTTGTAATATTCATTGAATAATGAAACGATTTTTTTTAACTCATACCTTACCATCTCTTTCAGTATTGAAACTAATGCTGCAGAAGCATTTGCGTGGATATAAAATTACTTGTACTCTACTAATCTGTTTTTCTGTTTTTTCGCAAAGCATATACGCACAGGAAATCATTGAAATATATGCAACTGAAATACCCGGCTCAAAAGCAAATAATAAAACTGAATCAAAAAATGCCGGCATGTTCAGGAATGTAACGAAGCCTGCACTTGAATTATACTTACCGGAAAAAGAGAAGGCATCGGGCACAGCAGTTATTATTTGTCCGGGTGGTGGTTACAGTGTACTGGTTTATGATGGTGAAGGTATTAGTATGGCAAAAACCTTTCAGCAAAAAGGCATAGCCGCATTTGTATTAAAATACCGCCTCCCCGATGATTCTGTAATGACAGATAAAAGTACCGGGCCTTTACAGGATGTACAACAGGCAATTAAATTAGTGAGGGAGAGTGCAGTTCGTTGGGGTATTCATCCCGGTAAGATTGGCATTATGGGTTTTTCTGCTGGTGGTCATCTCGCATCAACAGCAGCGACGCATTTTGCAACCTCACTTATTTCCAATCAAAATAACACTAGTCTAAGACCCGATTTTCAAATATTAGTGTACCCGGTTATCAGTATGCAGGACGGACTTACACATAACGATTCCAGAAAAAAATTACTCGGAGAACAACCAGGTAAAGAGTTAAAAGATAAATTTTCATCAGAGCTGAATGTTACAACACAAACTCCAGCTTTATACATCACACATGCGTCGGATGATAAACTGGTTGATGTGCGTAACAGTATTCGTTATTACGAAGCTGTACAGGAAAAGAAAATTCCGGCAGAAATGCATCTTTATCAGCAGGGTGGGCATGGATTTATATTCAAACATAAAGAGTGGACAGAGCCCCTGTTTCAATGGATGCGTATTAATAAGTGGCTGGAAAAATAAGTTTCGGTATCGGATACATAACAGATTATAAAACCTACAAAGCAATCATCATGAAATCAATCTTACTAACACTATTTCTTGCGCTGAACCTGGCCTGTTTTGCTCAAGGTGCAATAAAGCCAGCCTCAACCGGGTTTGATGTATTGAGAGAAAATATTGCACACGGAAAAATTGATTCAGTTTCTTACGCTTCCTCAACAGTTGGAAACGACAGACGAGTGCTTATTTATACACCTCCGGGTTATACCAAAACTAAAAAGTATCCGGTACTCTATCTGTTACATGGCATTGGGGGCGATGAGAAAGAATGGTTTAATGGTGGTAAACCACATATTATTTTAGACAACCTGTATGCAGATGGAAAAATAGAGCCGATGATTGTAGTAATGCCTAACGGAAGAGCGATGAAAGATGATCGGGCTACAGGAAACATCATGGCACCCGATAAAGTTCAGGCATTTGCCAATTTTGAAAAAGACCTTCTGAATGATCTCATTCCATTTGTTGAAAAAAATTATGCTGTTTTAACCGACAGAGAAAACAGGGCTATCGCCGGATTATCAATGGGTGGCGGACAGTCATTAAATTTTGGTTTGGGTAACCTTGATAAATTTGCATGGATTGGTGGTTTCTCTTCGGCTCCTAATACCAAAACACCACAGGAACTGCTGCCTGATATAGCAGCAGCAAAGCAAAAAATTAAACTGCTTTATATGTCCTGTGGAGCCAGCGACGGGTTACTCAGGTTTAGTACAAGGCTCCATGAATATGCGAAACAACAATCGCTTCCACATATTTATTTTGTTGAACCCGGTGTACATGATTTTAAAGTATGGAAGAATGGGTTGTATATGTACACACAATTACTGTTTAAACCTGTAGATACTTCTTTCTTTTCTCAATACCCTGTAGCAGGCGCACCTGCTGCTACCAATGTTAGAAATGGAGCATATCCGCAAATACTACCCGACAGTCGTGTCATCTTTAAAACAAAAGCACCTGACGCAAAAAAAGTTCAGGTAGATCTTGGTAAAAAATATGACATGGTAAAAGATGCGGAAGGAAACTGGACTGTAACAACTGATTCAATCAGTGAAGGGTTTCATTATTATTCATTGCTGATAGATGAAGTGGCAGTTGCAGATCCGGGAAGTCAGACTTTTTATGGTATGGGCCGAATGGCAAGTGGAATTGAAATTCCTTTTGCCGGTGGTGATTATTATTCATTAAAAAATGTACCACATGGCGATGTGAGAATCAACCGGTATTTTTCAAGGATCACCAATTCATGGCGCCAGATGTATGTTTATACACCACCAGGTTACGATTCAAGCATCCGGGACCAATATCCGGTTCTATATATTTTGCACGGTGGAGGAGAGGATCAGACAGGTTGGGCTACACAGGGTAAAACCGATTTAATATTAGATAATCTCATCACTGCAAAAAAAGCAAAACCTATGTTGGTAGTGATGATGGATGGCAATTTGAGTAGTGGAGGTATTGGTGGATTTGGGGAGCAGGCATTGAAAAATTTTGAAAACGAACTCAAGCAGTCTGTGATTCCATTTGTAGAGAAGAACTACCGTACACTTAATACCAGTGAAAACAGGGCTTTAGCAGGGTTGTCGATGGGAGGTTTGCAAACACTTTATGCGGGTGTTCGTAATTCTTCGATGTTTTCACATCTTGGTGTATTCAGCTCTGGTTGGTGGAGCAACCAGCCAGCCTTATCGAATCCTCAATACGATTTCATGAAAGAAAATGCAGCAACGATTAATAAGAACATCAAATCTTTCTGGGTAGCAATGGGTGGCAAAGAAGATATTGCTTACAACAATTGCAAGATCATGTTGGGTAAGTTTGATGAGATGGGAATAAAATATACCTACAGTGAATATACCGGAGGACATACATGGCCGGTTTGGAGAAATAACCTTTTCAATTTCGCGCAGTTGTTGTTTAAATAAGCACGATTAAAATTTGTGTATGATACCAAAGAGTATAATATCTGTATTGTTCCGCAATACGCTTATCCTGTTAACGGCCGGTTTATTGATGGTAAGTACCGTATCAGCACAACAAAGTCTGTATGCGAATAGCTTTCCCTTGGCAGATGTACAAGTATCAGATACAAGGTTTAGTCATGCAAGAGACCTGAACATTCAAACACTGTTACAATACGATACCGATCGATTATTGGCGGGCTACAGAAAAGAAGCAGGCTTGCCAGCCAAAGCAGTTATATATGCAAACTGGGATGGACTCGACGGGCATGTTGGCGGGCACTATCTCTCTGCACTCGCTATGAATTATGCTGCAACAGGTAATACTGCTTGCCGTGATCGCATGTTGTATATGCTGACAGAATTAAAAACCTGTCAGGATGCAAACACAGCCAATCATACAGACTGGGGAAACGGGTATCTTGGTGCTGTACCCGGTAGTCAGAAAATTTGGAGTACATTGAAAAAGGGAGATCTCACAGCCCTGCGCAATGCATGGGTACCATGGTACAATGTACATAAAATGTATGCCGGTCTTCGTGATGCCTGGCTATACACCGGAAATGAGTCTGCAAAAACAATGTTCCTAAATTTTTGTGCCTGGGGAATAAATGTCACAAATACACTTACTGATGAACAGATGGAGTCTATGCTTGATATTGAGTATGGAGGTATGAATGAAATATTTGCAGATGCTTATCAGATAACAGGGGAAGAAAAATATTTACGTGCTGCCAAACGATTTTCTCACCGCATGTTACTGAACGCAATGGCGCACCGAAAAGATAATCTCGACAACAAACATGCGAATACACAGGTTCCGAAAGCCATCGGTTTTCAACGTATTGCTGAACTAACAAAAGAGGAACAGTATGTTACCGCCGGACAGTTTTTCTGGGAAACTGTAACGCAAAACAGAACCCTGGCATTTGGCGGAAACAGCAGACGCGAATTCTTTCCGAGTATAACTGCCAGTACAGATTTTATTACAGAGGTAGAAGGTCCGGAATCCTGCAACTCCTACAACATGTTAAGACTTTCAGCAGACCTGTTTAGGGTTAGTAATGATGCGCGGTATATGGATTATTATGAACGCACAATCTATAATCATATTCTTTCTACACAACATCCTGAACATGGCGGATATGTGTATTTCACACCTGTAAGACCACGTCATTACCGCGTTTATTCAGCTCCCAATAAAGGTATGTGGTGTTGTGTGGGAAGTGGTATGGAGAATCATGGTAAATACAATGAACTGATATATACACACCAGAACGATTCATTGTATGTAAACCTGTTTATTTCATCATCGCTGCAATGGAAAGCAAAAAATATTGAAATAGAACAGCAAACCCGTTTTCCTGAAGAAGAACAAACAGGTTTGGTGATCAAAGAGGGGAATAGCAAATTCACGATGATGATCCGATATCCTTTTTGGGTAGCACCAAAAGCGTTGAAGATAAAAGTAAATGGCAAAGCAGTTGTCTACAATGCCAGTCCTTCCTCATATATAGCCATTAACCGGATATGGAAGAAAGGAGATAAGGTAGACATACAATTGCCCATGCAGAACAGCATTGAGCAAATGCCGAATGTTTCCAATTATGTTGCACTGTTGCATGGCCCCATTGTTCTGGCTGCAAAAACGGGAACGGAAGAAATGAAAGGAATGATAGCAGATGATAGTCGCTGGGGACATATAGCCAGTGGAAAACGTTTACCTGTTAATGAAGCGCCGGTACTGATAGCAAAAAATAAATCAGCTATACTCAACAGTTTAACGCCTGTAAAAAACAAACCATTGCATTATACTTTTTCCGGCCTGAAAATGGGAAATGCAGTGAGCCTTGAATTAGAGCCTTTTTACCAGGTACACGATGCGAGGTATATGTTGTACTGGATGATGCTTACTGACAGTGAATATAATTCTTATGTAGATTCTCTCAAGAAACAGGAAACAGTGAGACTGGCATTACAAAAAAGAACAGTGGATGTAATTGTAGCCGGAGAACAGCAACCCGAAGCCGATCATTTAATGCAACAAAGAAATACAGGAACAGGAAACCGTCTGGATGAATTCTGGCGCGAAGTAAGAAATGGCGGATCGCTCAGTTATGTCTTAACCACCAATCACGAAACAGCATTGTCACTCAGAATTCGTTACTGGGGAGCAGAACGGGGGAGCAGAAAATTTGATATCTACATTGACGATCAGAAACTGATAACAGAAGACCTGACTGATAAATGGAATGAGCAAACTTTTAAAGAAACAGAATACGCAATTCCGGATAGCCTGCTCAATAATAAAAAACAGATCAGCATCCGGTTTCAACCACTGCCGGGTAATACTGCAGGGGCATTTTATCAGATTCGGCTGATGAGACAATAATAAACTAAGTATGAAAAAATGGTGGACCATATTTTTTTCTGTACTGGTAGCGCATGGGTTTGCGCAGCAACAAAACCTAAAACTATGGTACAGGCAACCTGCAGGCGCAACCTGGGAGAATGCATTACCCATTGGTAACGGCAGGCTCGGTGCCATGGTATATGGTAACGTTAGCAGAGAAACCATCCAGCTAAATGAACATACACTGTGGAGTGGTAGTCCCAACAGAAATGATAACCAAATGGCACTTGATTCATTGGGTGTATTGCGACAGCTTATTTTCGATGGTAAGTATAAAGAAGCGGAACGCCTGGCCAACAAAACAATCATTACCAAAAAATCGCATGGACAGATGTTTCAGCCACTTGGTGATCTGCAGCTTGTTTTTGTTGGGCATGAACAATACACAAACTATTACCGTGAGTTGGATATTGAAAAAGCGTTGACGAGAACAACCTACACGGTAAATGGAATTAATTATCGGAGAGAAGCAATGGCTTCGTTTGCCGATAGGGTAATTATTGTTCGGTTGAGTGCAGACAAAAAAGCAAGCATATCATTTACCGCTTTTTTTAAAACACAGCAACCCAAAGCACTTACTACTACCACCAGTAACCAGGAACTGACCATTGCAGGCACAACAATGGATCATGAAACCGTGAAAGGATTACTGAAGTATAAAGGAATGGTTCGTATAAAAAAAGAAGGAGGCTCCATTCAAAGAAATGACACTTCTTTAACCATTACAAATGCTGATGCAGCTACTATTTATATTTCTATTGCAACAGGGTTTAATAATTATCAGGATATAAGTGGCGATGAAAATAAGCGGGCTGCAAACGATATGGCAAAAGCATATGTAAAGCCCTATAATACGATGCTTGCATCACATATGAAATTCTATCAGCAATATTTCAACAGGGTAAAACTTAACCTGGGAAATACAGATGTAGCAAAGCTCCCCACAGATGAGCGTTTAAAGAATTTCAATCAGGTACAAGATCCACATCTGGTAACATTATATTACCAGTATGGTCGTTACCTGCTCATCAGCTCATCTCAACCCGGAGGCCAGCCTGCTAACCTTCAGGGAATATGGAACAATAGAATAAGACCGCCCTGGGATAGTAAGTACACCATCAATATCAATGCAGAGATGAATTACTGGCATGCAGAAAAAACCAACCTGACTGAACTGCATGAACCATTCTTAAAAATGGTAAAAGAGTTGGCTGAAACAGGCAAACAAACTGCCAGAGAAATGTATGGAGCAAGAGGTTGGGTAGCACATCATAATACAGATATATGGCGAACCAATGGTGCTGTAGATGGTGCTTTATGGGGTGTGTGGAATGCAGCAGGAGGATGGATGAGCCAGCATTTGTGGGAGCACTATCTATATACCGGCGATATAAAATTTTTAGCTACAGCTTATCCGGTTTTAAAATCGGCTGCTACTTTTTATGTTGATTTTCTGGTCAAGCATCCCAAAAAACAATGGCTTGTAATCAATCCCGATATGTCGCCTGAAAATGCTCCAGCAGGTCACCAGGGAGCATCAATTGATGCTGGTACAACTATGACCAATCAAATTGTGTTTGATATTTTTAGTACAACCATAAAGGCAGCGGACTTATTGCAACTTGACAAAGCATTTACTGATACATTGGTTACACTGAGGAAGCAACTTCCACCCATGCAGATAGGTAAACATGGTCAGTTGCAAGAATGGCTGGATGACCTGGATGACCCGAATGATAAACACAGACATATCTCACACTTATATGGCTTATTCCCATCGAACCAAATATCTCCTTATCGCACACCTGCTTTATACAGTGCTGCAAAAAACACTTTGATCCAGAGAGGAGACGTATCTACCGGATGGAGTATGGGATGGAAAGTAAACTGGTGGGCCAGAATGCTGGATGGTAACCATGCATATAAACTGATACAGAACCAGCTTACACCAGTTGGTACAGGTGAAGGAGGAACCTATAATAATCTTTTTGATGCACATCCTCCTTTTCAGATAGACGGCAATTTCGGATGTACATCAGGCATCACAGAAATGCTGATGCAAAGTGCAGATGGTGCCGTTCATATTTTGCCAGCCCTTCCAGATGTCTGGAAAGAACAAGGAAGCATCAGTGGACTCAGAGCGATAGGTGGTTTTGAAATTGTAAACATGGAATGGAAGTCGGGAAAATTAATTAACCTGATTATAAAGTCAACACTTGGCGGAAATCTTAGGATAAGGGTACCGAATAAAATACAGACAAGTAATACAATCAGTTTAAAAAAAGCAGAAGGTGAAAATCCAAACCCCTTTTTTTATACAACAGTGATAACTGATCCGATAATATCACCTAAAGCAAACATCGAAAATCCTTTAATAAATACAAGCTGGTTATACGATTTATCAACAGTGAAAGGAAAAACCTATCAATTTATTATTCAACAATAATGTTGCTATGATCGAATCATTATTCAGAAAGAAACATCTAAAACCGCCAGTATATAATAGATACATGGGTTTGCTTTTTGTTTTGTTATTATTCACGAATGCCTACTCGTTAGCGCAAACAAAAAGTGTAATAATTCCTGCAACAGCAAAAAAAATTAGCTCCGATTTATTTGGTTTGTTTTTTGAAGACATTAATTATGCAGCAGATGGCGGATTGTATGCAGAGCTGGTACAGAACAGATCTTTTGAATATAGTCCAACAGATAACAGACAATGGCATCCGCTTTCGTTTTGGGAATATATAACGCCTGGTTTTTCTTATGGTTCTTTTAATGTAGAAACCAACGACCCGGTTCATATAAATAACCCGCATTATGTAGTGTTAAATATTGAACATATTGGAACAGTTCCGGAACGCACAGGAGCAGGTTCACAGCAACCATTACCAGCTTCAATAACTACTGGCAGACCCGGTGTTGGAATAAAAAATCCGGGATTTGGAAACATCGTGGTAGCAAAAGGAGAAGGATTTAGGTTTTCATTATTTGCAAAACAATTGTCTGCTGATCCGGTAGATATTTATGTGAGTTTGCAGAACACAAAAGGAAAAGTACTTGCAGAAAGTAAAATAAAAGTCGACAAAAAGTACTGGCATAATTATACCACTTCATTAATGGTTGATGAAGATTGCGACAGTACTCAGGTTATTTTACTGGCAACAACAAAAGGAAAACTTGCATTGGATGTTATTTCATTGTTCCCGCTAAACACATTTAAAGACAGACCAAATGGACTGCGAAAAGATCTGGCACAATTACTGGCAGATATGAAACCGGCATTTATCCGTTTTCCCGGTGGGTGTATGGTGCATGGTGATGGAGTAGGAGATATGTATCGCTGGAAAAATACAATTGGTCCGTTGGAGCAAAGGGTGGAACAAAAAAATCTCTGGGGCTATCACCAGACAGCAGGGTTGGGTTATTACGAATACTTCCAGTTTTGTGAAGATATTGGTGCAAAGCCTTTGCCTGTATTGCCTGCTGCAGTTAGTTGCCAGAATTCTGGTGGTACATGGAGGATTGGCGGTACGGGACAGCAGGCATTGCCAATGGAAGAGATGAACGAATATATACAGGAAGTGTTGGATTTGGTAGAATGGGCAAATGGTGCTGCAACATCAGAATGGGGTGCCAAACGTGCGAAAGCGGGGCATCCCCAACCATTTAATTTAAAATACATTGGAATCGGAAATGAAGACAAAATAACCCCGGAGTTCGAACAGCGTTTTAAAATGATTCATGATGCAGTTAAAGCAAAATATCCTGAAATAATACTAATTGGAACCAGTGGTCCATTCCATAGCGGAGAAGATTTTGATAAAGGCTGGAAACTGGCCAATGATCTGAAAGTACCTGTGGTGGATGAACATTATTATGTACAACCTGAATGGTTGATTGCAAACCAGTATCGTTATGATAATTATAACCGAAATGAGGGGAAAGTTTATTTGGGAGAATATGCATCATGGGGAAATAAACTATACAATGCTATTACCGAAGCATTGTTTATGATAGGTTTGGAACGTAACGGCGATGTGGTAAGTATGGCATCTTATGCGCCACTATTTGCAAAGAATAATTTTACGCAATGGTCTACCGATATGATTTTCTTTGACAATAGCAGTTATTACCTCACACCAAATTACTATGTACAAAAAATATTCAGTACAAACAGCGGTGATTATTATGTTGATGGGGTAATCTCAAACAACAAAGCTGATTCCTTAATGGCAGGCTCTTGTTTATACGATAGTAAAGCGGGAAATATTATTCTCAAGCTGGTGAATGCAAGTAATGAAAACAGACACTTTCAACTTAATCTGTCAAAGTTTGGCAAGATTTTTCCAGATGCGGTTACTACGCAAATTAAAGGTATTGGTTCTGCTGCCAACTCATTTAAAGAACCGAATACCATTATGCCAGTAATGGGCACGATAAAAGTTGGGGAACAATTTGAATATAAAACGCCGTCAATGTCATTGACAGTAATTAGGATACAACTAAAATAATACCAGATGCGCATTTTATTAATTGCCGTTTCTGTGCTAGTGGGATTTATTCAACTGAATGCCCAGAAAAAACCTTCAGGTAAAAAAACGCTTGTCGCAATACCGCAGGTTCCGGCACCAAAACCTGTGAACAGCGAGCCCATGGGAGACTGGAAAATATTTTCAGAAATCAAATTGAATCTTCCCATAGCACCGGGCCCCTTTGAGCCTACCTGGGAATCAATTGAAAAAAATTACCCCGGTGAGCCGGAATGGCTGCGGGAGGCAAAATTTGGTATCTGGGTGCATTTCGGGCCACAATCTGCAGGAGAAAGTGGTGATTGGTATGCAAGACGATTATATGTACAGGGCTCAAGAGCAAATAAAAAACACCTGACAAAATATGGGCATCCATCTGAAACAGGATATAAGGAAGTGCTTCGTGACTGGAATCCTGTGAAACTTGATCCTGCAAAACTCACTAAAATTTACCAGGATGCAGGTGCACGATATCTGATGATACAAGGCGTACACCACGACAACTATGACTTATGGAATTCGCAATATCAACCATGGAATTCCGTAAACATCGGACCTAAGCGAGATTTTATTGGAGAATGGGCAAAAGCCTGTCGCAAGGATGGCCTTCGTTTCGGGGTAACTTTTCACCATGAATACAGTTGGTGGTGGTGGCAAACTGCTTTCGGCAGCGACACTACTGGAGACAAAAAAGGTATACCCTATGATGGCAACCTTACACTGGCAGATGGGAAGGGAAAATGGTGGGAAGAATATGATCCCAAACTATTATATGGTATAAACCTTCGTGAGTATAAAGGTGTTGATCAGAAAGCCCATTCAGACTGGTCGCCGGCACCTGCGGGTATTTTTAGTAATCACCTGGATTATGCAAAATGGTATGCAACCAACTGGGCATTGCGAATGATGGATGTAGTTGAACATTATGATCCTGATTTTATTTATACCGATGGTACAGTACAAGGACCTTTTACAGGTAATGGAACAGGTACAGGATTAAAAGCGGATGCCATGCAGCATGTAATGGCCGACTACTATAACCGGACGCTTAAAAATAGGGGTAAGGTAAATACGTTCAGCATCGTAAAATTCAGGCATAAAACAAATGGCACGGTAAATACAGAAGAGTTCGGTGTACCCGCAAATATTAATACCAGTCAGCCATGGATAGCAGAAGCACCTGTAGGTGATTGGTTCTATGCACCCGGGTTCACTTATAGTTCTGATATGATGATTCGATATGTCATTGAAGCTATTGCCAGAGATGGTAACGCAGCTTTGTGTGTATCCATATTACCAGACGGTTCGCTCGATGAAGGAAGCCTGAAAATGTTAAAGGAAGTAGGCGTTTGGATGAGACGGAATGGTGATGCAGTTTATGGAAGTAAAGCATGGGTAATACCTGGTGAAGGAGAACAGGTCAATGGAAAACTGAAAATGTTACCAGGAGGTGCACTGAATAAAAAGCATGCTGATTTTGAGTTTAATGCGCAAGACTTTCGATTTACCGTAGGGAAAGACAAATCACTATATGCGTTCTGTATGTCTGTACCATTAGCAGGTTCAATATTAAATATTAAGTCACTTAGTACAGATTCAACTCATCTGGGTAAAGTAGTCAGCAGTGTAAAATTACTGGGGTTTGAAGGTAAGTTACAATGGAAACAGGGTAAAGATGGATTAATGATTACCTGTCCTCCGAATATGGCATTCCAGACATCAATTGTATTTAAGATTGATTAAACAATTTTTAGTTATACCGTAAAACCAATGAAAATGAAAAAGATCTTTTTAGCATGTATTGCCACTTGCTTAACTGTTGTTTCTTTCGCGCAAAATCCAATCATCAAACACATATTTACCGCAGATCCCTCACCTATTGTGTACAAAGACACATTATTTCTGTACACGGGTCAGGATACTGCATCTGTAACAGCCACCAACTACAAAATGCCCGACTGGCGTTTGTTTTCAACCACAGATATGGTGAACTGGAAAGATCATGGCAGTTTGCTTTCTCCGCATACATTTTCATGGGCAACGGGTGATGCCTATGCAGCACAATGCATTGAGCGAAACGGGAAGTTCTATTGGTTTGTTTCTACATTTCATAAAAAAGACAGTAATAGTAATGGTGGAGCTGCTATTGGTGTAGCGGTTTCCGATCGTCCTACAGGTCCGTTCAAAGATGCTATTGGCAAAGCATTAATTACCAATGAAATGACCAAAGACAAACCGCATGCCTGGGATGATATAGACCCCACTGTATTTATTGATGATGATAAACAGGCATACCTGTATTGGGGTAACGGAAGTTGCAAATGGGTAAAACTAAAAGAAAACATGATTGAAACCGAAGGTCCGATTACCCTAGTGGAGGTAAAAAATTTTATCGAAGGTCCATGGTTGTATAAACGTAAAGGATTGTATTACCTGGTATATGCAGGTAGGGGAACCAAACCAGAAATGATTGAATATGCTACTGCAAGCAGTCCAACCGGCCCATGGAATTATCAGGGTATTATTCAGGAAAATGTACCCAATAGTTTTACAACACATCCCGGCATCATTGACTATAAAGGGAAGTCTTACTTTTTTTATCACAATGGAAGTTTACCCACTGGTGGCAGTTACAGAAGATCGGTTTGTGTAGATTATATGTATTACAATGAAGATGGAACCATTCAGAAAATTATACAGACAAAGGAAGGCGTAAAGCCAATATCAAATTAACATTAGTCAAAACTTTATAAATATTGACAATGAAAAAAATAGTACTGATTCATGCTATTCTGTTTGTAGCTGGCGTAAATATATTGTCTGCTCAACAAAGCAAAGCGGTTAACCCTGTCATATTTGCTGATGTGCCCGACTTGTCGATGATAAGGGTTGGAGATACTTATTATATGAGTAGTACAACCATGCATATGAGTCCCGGAGTACCCATCATGAAATCGAAAGACCTCGTGAACTGGAAAACCATCGGGTATGCTTATGATACACTGGCAAGCATGGATGAGTTAAACCTAACCAATGGTAAAAGCACTTATGGACGTGGTTCATGGGCAAGTAGCATACGTTATCATAAAGGAACATTTTATGTAACTACTTTTGCGCAAACTACAGGTAGAACTCATATTTATTCCACAAAAAATATTGAGAAAGGTCCATGGAAATCATGGTCATTTAAACCCAGCCTGCACGATCATTCTTTATTCTTTGATGACGATGGTAAAGTGTACATGCTTTATAGTAACCGTAAACTCATACTGGTTGAATTGAAAGATGATCTTACCGGCATAAAAGAAGGAGGAATTAACCAGGCCGTCATTGAAGATGTAACAGCATCGAGTCAGTCTGTTGGCAACAGTGGTTTGGGAGAAGGTTCTCAACTGTTTAAAGTAAATGGTAAATATTATCTCTTCAATATTACCTGGCCACGTGGCGGAATGCGCACGGTGGTGATTCATAGAGCAGATAAATTAACCGGACCATGGGAAGGCAAACTGGCATTACAGGATTTGGGTGTGGCACAGGGAGGGTTGATTGATATGCCTGATGGCAGATGGTTTTCTTATTTATTTCGCGACTATGGAGCTGTGGGGCGTATTCCTTATCTGGTACCTGTTGAATGGAAAGATGGATGGCCGGTTTTAGGAGTAGAAGGTAAAGTACCAGCAACGCTCGATCTGCCTGCGGGTAAGGGACTGATACCGGGTATAGTGGCATCAGATGAGTTTACACGAAAAAAGGGAGAACCTGCTTTGCCGTTAGCATGGCAGTGGAACCATAATCCCGAAAACAGTTTATGGTCTCTAACAGAAAGAAAAGGATACCTGCGTTTAAAAACAGGCAGAATAGATACCAGTTTTTTACTTGCACGTAATTCACTTACACAAAGAACCATTGGCCCTGTATGTACAGGGTCAACATTGCTTGATGTAAGTAATATGAAAGATGGTGATTTTGCAGGACTTGGTTTGTTGCAAAAAAACTTCGGACAATTGGGTGTACAGATAAATGGTCATCAAAAAGAAATCGTACTCATTAATGCCAGTTCAGGGAAACCGGTAGAAGAAGCAAGAATACCATTGACACAGTCAATAGTATATCTGAAAGCGGAATGCAATTTCACAGACAGAAAAGACATCGCTCATTTCTTTTATAGTCTGGATGGAACAATATGGACAGCCATCGGAACACAGCTTAAAATGGCGTATACGATTCCACAGTTTATTGGATATCGTTTTGCGTTATTCAATTATGCAACAAAAACAACAGGAGGTGCTGCTGATTTCGATTATTTCCATATTACCGATACGATTTCATCAATAAATAAATGAACGAAATGAAAAATTTACATAAAATAATAGCTGTGAAACACCTGAGTGTATTACTGTTGATCCTTTTGTTTACCGTGCTGGCAAAACCTGGTGTTTCGCAAAACCCGTTTATTCGTAACCAGTTTACAGCCGATCCTACTGCAAGGGTTTTTGGCGACAGGGTATATGTATATCCTTCACATGATATTCTTGCACAACCCGGTAAAGGAAGGGTTGGCTGGTTTTGTATGGAAGATTATCATGTGTTCTCATCGGCTAACCTTACTGAGTGGACCGATCATGGAATGATTGTGAGCCAGACCAAAGTACCATGGGCCAATCCAGCAGGTTACAGCATGTGGGCACCTGATTGTATTGAACGTAATGGAAAATATTATTTCTATTTCCCAACACTGCCTAAAGACACAACGTTGTATGGCAGAAGTTTTGGTATTGGTGTGGCGGTAGCAGATAAGCCTACAGGTCCATTTATACCTGAACCCGAGCCTATAAAAGGCGTAAAGGGAATTGACCCGAATGTGTTTATTGATAAAAACGGCCAGGCATATATCTATTGGTCGCAGGGAAATATTTATGTAGCAAAGCTCAAAGACAATATGAAAGAGCTGGCATCAGAAGTGGTAACCATTCCCAATCTGCCAACAAAAGGATTGAAAGAGGGCCCATTTGTTTTTGAACGGAATGGTATTTACTATTTAACCTATCCACATGTTGAGAATAAAACAGAGCGGCTTGAATATGCAATTGGCGATAACCCTATGGGTCCTTTTAAAGTTACGGGTGTTATCATGGATGAATCATCAACAGGTTGCTGGACCAATCATCATTCAATTATTCAGTATAAAAACCAATGGTACCTGTTTTATCATCACAATGATTACTCACCAAAATTTGATAAAGCAAGATCAGTACGGTTAGATAGTTTATCCTTTAACACAGATGGAACTATTCAAAAAGTAATTCCTACTTTAAGAGGTGCGGGTGTAACAGATGCTAGAACTGATATTCAGATTGACAGGTATAGTAAAATTGACGAGCGGGCCTCAATAGCATTTCTGGATACAGCAGATACATTTAAAGGTTGGAAGACCCAATTCAGAGAGCCGGGCGCGTGGGTGCAGTACAATACCGTTGATTTTGGCAGTCAACCCATTGAAAAAGTGATATTCAAAATGCTGGCAGAACAAGATGGTACCATTGAAATAAGAACGGGTAGTATAACAGGACCTTTACTCAGTACAGTAGTCATCCGCAAAACAAACCAGTGGATGATTGTTGGCTCAGATGATATCAAAAAAACAAACGGTATTCAAAACCTTTTTGTTTTGTTGAAAGATGGAAAAGGAATTGAAATTGACTGGATTCGATTTGAATAAAACAGAACTAATAATGTTTATGAATAAGAAAACCTGTTGCAGTTAGTTTTGATAACAATAATGCTGTTGAATATTGAAGCCTCTGCACAGACAACAGCAGTACCTGGCCGTGAATTCAGGTACACCAATCCCATTACGCGAGACTCGGCAATTTCAATGCGCGATCATTTTATTATTAAAGCAGATAAAAAATGGTATTGTGTTGGAACTTCTGAACCTGTATGGACAGGTCCCAATCCGGGTGTGCGATTTTGGTATCTGATGATCTGATCAACTGGAAGCAACATTCTTTTCTGATTGATGCATCTACATTACCACCAGACTGCCCCTATAACGGACGTTTCTGGGCACCTGAAATACATTTCATCCAGAATAAATACTGGCTTATCGTTAACAGTGGAAAAGTAACCGCAGAAGATCCGAAAGGAATGAAGACACATAGTGTATGGTTATTTTCATCTGATCAGGTAACAGGGCCATATAAACTGGTGAATGGACCGCTCACACCACAGTATAATAATGATGCCACATTATTCGAAGATGAAGATGGGCAAACCTATCTCTATTGCAGCGGTAATGGATTGTTTCAGGCTAAGATTGATTTGAAGTCTGGCAAACTCACTACCCCAATAGAGAAATTTCTTGATAAAAAACAGCCAGGATATCCGGAATGGATGGTCGGGGGAATAGAAGGACCTTTTGTGATTAAAAAAGAAGGCACTTATTTTATGTTCTTCTCAACCTGGACGAGAGGGTATGAAGTAGGATTACTAAAATCTAAATCGCCATTGGGACCATGGGAACTTGTATCACGAGAACCCATATTCGGCACACGCAAAAAGGGATATCGCCCCGAACTGGCAAGAGGTGGAGGCTATGCACATCTTGAATTTCAGGATACCGAAGATACCTATCAGGAAACAGGTCATAACGCATTATTTATTGGTCCGGATGGACAACTCTGGAGCTCCTGTCACTATTTTATGTATGAAAAAAGGCCATATCCATACAGCCAGACATTTTTACCCTGGGAGAAAACCCCACAAATGGGTTTTGAACCGGTGTATTATAAAGATGGACGATTTTATATAAAAGGACCAACATGGACGGAGCAGATAATTAAATACTAGTTAGTATCTTTTAAAATAATTTTAATGGATCATGTACGACCTCACCTGCATCGGCCATCTCACCCACGATAAAATTGTAACACCGGGTAATACCGTACATATGGCTGGTGGCACATCCTTTTATTTTTCACATGCAGTGAAGCGGTTGCCTTTAAACTATCATCTTGTTACAGCATTATCTCCCGACGATTTTTCATTTACCGATGATCTTAAAGCGGCAGGCATAAACAGCACTATTCTACCCAGTAAACACACTGTTTATTTTGAAAATATTTATCGTGATAGCGGTGATGATCGCGAACAAAGGGTGTTACATGAGGCAGATCCTTTCAGCCAAAAAGACCTGCAAACTATTCAGTCAAAATATATTCATCTCGGACCTTTATTGGCCAATGATATATCGACCGAACTGATTATTGATTTGGCTGAAAGAAGCACGGTCTCGCTGGATGTACAAGGATACCTGCGGAAAGTAATAAACAAACAAGTAGTTGCCATTGACTGGAACGATAAACAAAAAGCACTTCCTTATATATCCATTCTTAAAGCCAGTGAAACAGAAGCGCAAACCTTAACGGGTGAAACAAATATGGAGGCGGCTGCAAAAAAATTATTCGATTGGGGAGCAAAAGAAGTAGTCGTCACATCGGGCAGTAAAGGATCGCTGATTTACGATGGGAAACTATTGCATAGAATACCCGCTTATAAACCAACTGTTGTACAAGATGCAACAGGTTGTGGCGATACTTATATGGCGGGTTACCTGTATCAACGTATTAAAGGAGCATCAATAAGTAATGCAGGCGCTTTCGCCGCCGCCATGGCCACCATAAAAATTGCCGCTTCCGGACCATTCAATGATACAGAAGCGGCAATCGAAAAAGTAATAACAGCAAATAATATCCTGTAAACAATACAACGTAAACTCCCGTTCTCCCCTTCTCCCTGTTAAATTAAGTTTCGGATTTTCTGACCCTACTAGTGCAAGGATTTTTTTAACAGGGAGAAGGGGGGGCCGGGAGGATTGATTATTTGATAATTGAATCTACCAAACTGGTTCCTGTTAACTTAATTTGATAGGGCCACTGTTCTTCGAGAACAGGAGCCATATTAGGAGTCGGGTTTCTTGGTCTGCTCGGAATGGGCCAGTGTTCTGTTGGTGCACCCATTACGGTTAACCAGAGAAATTCAGTGTCATTAGGAACTTTAAATTTCAAAGTCCCGGTTGCATCTTTTCCTACATCGCCATATACACGTTTACCATTTTTCTGGTAAGCAACAAAGCCATACCGCCATCCTGCTTTATCTGTCTTAACAGTATTGTATCCGTTAACACCCGCCTGTCCTTTGAAATCGAGCGTAACAGTAGTACCTGCTTCAGGAACTTTTAACTGAATACCATTATATCCGTAGTTCTGTGGGCAAACGGTACTGTCGATCCTGTACCAGCCATCAGCGGCTGCTTTCATCACAGTGAAGTGTTGGTTGGCATAAGGCTTGGCCACCTGCTCAATTCGTTTCATGTCCCAGGTAATGAAACGGCGTGAGGCATCAAACATTTCATCATTGAATTGCTCCTGCGAAAGATTGGTAATACGTTTATAAGTGGTTACAGGATCTTCTCCATTTAAAGTAGCGCGCGAAAATTCACCAAAAAATTCAATACCCCGATTATTCGACCAGTATTCAAATACATAAGGTGAATGGTACATATTGGTAGGATGTAGAAAAGCAAAATGCGTTTTCTTCATAAAATCTTTGAGGTGATAATTCTCAAAAGTCATCCACTCCGGATACACCTGCCACAACATATACTGAGCCGACATTTCAGAAATGGGTCCACCGGGTCCGCGGCCATTATCGGCGCGAATCATGTATTGAAAGGAATGGCCGAGTTCATGCGCCAGTGCACCATAAGGGGCTTTGCTCATGCGTGCAGCAGGTGTCCACAATAAACCGATTTTGTTTTCTGTACCACCTCCAAATGCTGTAGCGCCACTGCCGCCAATAACATAGAGAATCATTTTATACTGATCGGTAAATGATTTGCCTTTCACCACCAGCTTCAATTTATTTACATAGAAATCATAAAAGCGTTCCAGCTCTTTCACAGCATCCTGAACATTAAAACGTTTTGCTTCAACGGAATTGGTCATTGGGTCCTGACCAAATTCCTTTGACCAGAAGACCACAATATTTTTTGATTCTACCATTCTCGTATAACTGAATTCGCTGGTATCGCTGTTATAATTATTGTTGTCGGGAATACGGAATACTTTGCCGGGTATATACAATTCTTTTTCTCCCGACTTTTTAATACGCGCAAAAGGTTCGGGAGGAGGTGCGTTATTTCCACCCTGGGCCCATATACAGGCGGGTAATAATAACAGACAAAATGTTTTCAGTAATTGCTTGCTTAACATGGTTGGCTTGTTTTGACAATAAATACCAAAGGGATTTTTCCTTGTGGCTGACGATGAATTTACTGTTTAAGACTTTCATGTTTAGGCAAAACAGCTTCTTGGTTAAAATATGTATGAACTTGGTTAATTGAGTTTAAGGTACCCGAAATGAAACTTGCTTGTTTTAATAGAAAACATATATTTGCAACGTTGTTTCAATTATGAAAACGCACTCAACCCCATATCAACAACTGCTTTCGGCCTTATTGGGGTTGCTTTATCTCTTTGTAGTAACACCTGTTCAATACTGGCATCAGCATTCCGAAAAAGATGCAATAAGTGTTGAGCAGGCTTATGTTTGTCAGTACAATACTGATTCGGGTTATACGGAGGCCAACTGTTCCATCTGCTCACATAAATACAGTGGCTATCAGCTAGAAATTGCAGAGCCTGTTTTTACAACACCATTCGTCTTATCTCTATCATTCACCATTGCAGATCTTCCAGCTGTTGATGGCGTGTATGCAACCCTCTGTAACAAAGGGCCACCCACACTCGCATAAACTTATTCTTTCCTGATTTCGTAGCACAGTAATCCTATGTGGGTTTTACTGTGACCTATTTATTCATTTTTATATCACCACTATGTCTGTATTACAAGCTGTAGGGCTTGGTAAGCAATACAATGGTATTGCTGCCTTGCATGATTTGCATTTATCTGTTGAAAAAGGAGAAATTTTTTGTCTGCTCGGTCAGAACGGAGCTGGTAAAACCACAACTATTAACCTGTTATTGGGTTTTATGGAACCAACCAGTGGTGCCGTTTATGTAAATGGTGAACAGGTGTTGGGTGGCGGAGCATCTACCCGTCGCTTTCTGGCTTATATCCCTGAAATTGTTCAACTCTACAGCAATCTCAACGGTATCGAAAACCTCGATTTCTTCAGTCGCCTGGCAGGATTCAATTATCAGAAAAATGAACTTATTGCTTTACTCACCAAAGCAGGTCTGCAGCAGTCGGCACACCAACAGCCATTATCATCCTATTCAAAAGGAATGCGACAAAAAGTAGGGATAGCGATTGCCCTGTCTAAAAAAGCAGATGCTATTCTTATGGATGAACCAACATCTGGTCTCGATCCAAAAGCTACAGCAGAATTTACAGCTATCTGTAAAGAACTGGCAGCAGATGGCAGAACCATCTTTATGGCAACGCATGATATTTTCAATGCAGTAAATGTGGGAACCAGAATCGGTATCATGAAACAGGGTTCACTGGTGCACACCGTAGACAATAACAATATCACTGCTAACCAGTTACAACAACTTTATCTCGAAACCATCGCTATTTAAACCAAGAAGAGCAAATGAAACCGTCAATTATTATATTATTACTATTGTGTTTTTCTATTGCATCACTTGCACAAACTTCTTTTTCAGGGAAAGTAATTTCAGAAACAAAAGAAGTGATCAAAAGTGCCAGTATCCGCATCCGAAACAAAACATTCAATCAACAAACTACGAGTAAGCCAGACGGAAGTTTTGGTTTTCAACTGCCATCAAACGGTATTTATATACTCGAAATACAAGTATTAGGTTATGAAGTATTTTCTGACCAGATAAACATCAGCAGTAAAAATGTGCAGCAACCTTATCTGGTTCAACTGGTACCTTCCTATAAAGAATTGCAGACAGTTGAAGTGGTAGGGCGAAATGCAAAAAAGTATAACAGCGACTATTCATTTTCTGCAACCAGAACAGCGGCATTAAACAAAGACATCCCCCAGTCTATCAGTACGGTAACCAAAGAACTGATTGCAGACAGACAGGCTTTTCAATTGGCAGATGCTGTAAAAATTTCAAGTGGCGTTATTCCCAACAGTTACTATAATCAATACTCTATACGTGGTATCAGCCAGAATGAAGAAGGTCAGATTATCAATGGAATGCGAACAAGACAGTATTATTTTCTGCAACCATTAACAACCAATATTGAAAGGGTAGAAGTGATTAAAGGTCCTGCAAGTGCTACATTTTCAAGTGTTGATCCGGGAGGAAGTATTAATCTGGTAACAAAGAAACCATTGGCGATTGACAGAAAAGAAATTTCTTTTAGTACCGGCAGTTTCAGTACCATGCGCGGAACACTCGATTTTACAGGTCCGCTAAACGAGGATAAAACATTGTTATATCGTGTTAACGCAGCTTATCAGGATGCCAAAAGCTACCGTGATCTGGTGGGTAATAAATCGGTATTGCTTTCCCCCTCATTTACTTATCTACCCAGCGATAAAACATCCATTAATGCTGAATTTATTTTTAGTAACATGAGTGGCAACCTTGATCGCGGACAGCCCATATTTGGAGCAGTAGCCGGAGCCACCAATCTGAACAGTACGCCTATTAGTTTGAACTTGGGCGCATCAAACGACTTTTTCAAATCAAAGGAAGCTATATTGACTGGAACATTTTCACATCGCTTTAGTGATCATATCAGTTTTAATACATCATACATGAAACAAACCTGGACAGAAGACCTCCAGGAACACAGAACTACCAACGCTTTTGCAGTGGACATTAATAACCAGCCAGTAACAAGTCTTGCAGGCATGCAGTTTGTTCAGCGTAAACAAAACTGGAACATAGATAATTTACTCAGTTATTTCAATTTCGATTTTAAAACAGGTAAAGCCAGACACCAATTATTGGTAGGATATGATGTAAACAGTTGGCAGAAATTAAAAGGCGGTGGACAAAATGCAGCCCGTGGTTTCTTGTTGAATAATGGTACAGTAGCTGCCAGTTTTGTACCTGCCAATGCTGCCAATTATCAGACCATTACAGTTGGCGGCAGAACATTACCAAGACCCAATGTAAATCATTTCGATCTTAACAATCCATCATATACCATCAGAAACCTGTCTGATTATGTAATGAATGTTCGAACTGCATTACCGGCAGCACTAACTACTACCAATGCTATTTATGTGCAGGAACAATTGCAATGGAATAAATGGACGGTGTTGTTAAGTCTTCGTCAGGAATGGTTTAAGGATATCACGAATCACGAGTCGCCCGGCGAAATGAGTTTTACCAATGAAGTTTTATTACCGCGTATTGGTATAACCTATGCAGTAAACAAAAACGTGAACGTGTATGGAACATATTTAAGAGGCTTCCAGCCACAATCCAATACAGTAACACTGATGCCTAATACAGGTTCGTTTTTTAATACAGCTAAATCAGCGAGTGTTTTTGCACCATTGGAAAGCGATCTTTCAGAAGCAGGTATGAAAGCTGTATTCTTAAATGGAAAGCTCAGTGTGAATGCCGCTGTTTACCAGATACACCAGAAAAATTTATTAATAAACGCCAACATTCCTGCGTTTCCAGATTCATTAACTACAAGAGGAGGTGAAAGAAGCCGCGGATTTGAAATGGATATTGCAGGTTTTATTCTTCCCAACTGGCAAATCAATGCGTCTTACAGTTATATAGACGCCATCATTACCAACGACAGAGATATTAATCTAGTTGGTATGCGCAAACAAAATACACCATTGCACAGTGGTAATGTCTGGACACGCTACAATTTCAAGGGCAATGCTTTAAAAGACATCGGTATTGGGCTTGGATTACAACACAATGGAAGTATGATACCATGGTTTACCCGTGCGTTTGAAACACCTGCATATACATTACTTGATCTCGCTTTTTATTATACACCGGGTAAAAGCAATATGCAGTTGGCTTTGAACATGAACAATGTAGCAAATACTACACATTGGATTGGTGCACAGAACTATCTGCGCTTGTTTCCGGGTACACCAAGGAGTATGATGCTTACCGCTACTTATAAGTTTTAATATAAAATCATGAAAGCAAAGAACACTATTTTAATTGCGGCGCAGGTGTACAAAACGGTTTTCAAGAACCGGTCTACTTGGGTATTGTTTGTATTGATGCTTATCATGGTAGTGTACGCAGGTGTTACCAGTTGGCAGTATTACCAGACACAACAAACAACCATTGTTGCCTACCAGCAAAAAGCAAGAGAAAGTTGGGAATCGAATCCCGATAAGCACCCGCACAGGATGGCGCATTATGGTTCTTTTGCATTCAGGCCCAAACATCCGCTTAGTTTTTTTGACATGGGTATTGAAAACTACACAGGTAATACGGTTTTTCTGGAAGCCCATAAACAGAATACGGTAAACTTTTCGGAGGCAGGATTCTCATCCGGTATCCTGCGGTTTGGTGAAATTAGCCTGGCTCTTATCGTGCAACTACTTTTTCCGCTACTCTTGTTTTTTCTCGGCTTTGGTCTTGTGGCTGCTGAACGGGAAAATGGCACCCTTAATGTATTAGTAAGTCAGGGTGCGGGCTGGAAAGAAATTCTATTAGGGAAATCATTGGGGCTTTATGCTGTTATGTTAAGTTTCCTAGTTCCTGTTTTAATAACATTAGCGATCCTGTTATCTCGTACCAACAATACGAACAACGATGCAGCACTTGCCGGCAGAACAGCTTTAATGGTATTGTTGTATGTTTTGTATTTATGGATACTTTCAATGATTACGGTTTGTATTTCTGCTATTAGTCGTACTTCAAGGCAATCGCTGTTAAGACTAATTGGTGTATGGTTACTCTTACTTGTATTGTTACCAAGAGGGTTGCAATCGTTGGGGGCTTTGTTGTATCCAGCCCCATCTAAACTCGCATTTGAAGCAGCTATTGAAGAAGATATTGTAAAGCAGGGCGACAGCCATAATCCTGATGACCCACACTACAAGCACCTGAAAGATTCTGTATTAAAAGTACACAGCGTTGATTCTGTTCAGCAATTGCCATTCAATTACAGTGGTTTTGTAATGCGTGAAGGAGAAAAAATAAGTGCAATCATTTACAGTCAACACCAGAACCGCTTGTGGGAAGTGTATCAGAAACAAAATAAAGTAGCTGCCTGGTCGGCTTTTGTAAATCCATTTATGGCAGTACGAAACCTCTCAATGTCATTGGCAGGCAGTGATTTTAGCACGTACACTGATTTTCAGCAACAGGCAGAAAAATACCGTTACGAACTGGCGCAACATATGAATGAGTTGCAGATGGAATATATCAGTAACAAAAAACCGGGACCTGATGATCAACCCTACACCATTAGCAGTAAGCACTGGCAGGAAACACCGGATTTTGTGTATCGAAACAGAGAACTCAGCACAGTATTGGGTGAAGAAAAACTGGGTATAGCGGCCATCATATTCTGGCTTATAATACTGGCATTACTGGTTCAACTATTATCTAAAAAACTGAAAGTTGTTTAATTATGTTTTACTTATTGCTCAAACAATTTATCCGTGCCAAATCTACTGTTACAGCATTGATTATACTATTGCTGGCCGGTATTATAAGTATGGCAACCGGAACACAGCAACTGAAAAAACAGAAAGATAATATAGCCCGGATTGCTGTATTACAACAAGAGCATATACAGCGAAATGTGAAGTACCATAACACTGAGTTAGGTTCACTGATGTATTATGTTCGGTTTGCACTGGTGAATGAACCTGATCCTTTGAATGCTTTATCGGTAGGACAAAGAGATGTAAACAGTTCGGTACAAAATATCAATATCCGCAACCTGGAAGCACAGCGGTATGATACCGACCTCACCAACCCCTCTGCTTTGCATGCAGGAAATCTTGACCTTGGGTTTGTACTCATTTATCTGTTTCCATTAGTCATTATTGCATTTGTATATAATCTTTTATCAGAAGAAAAAGAAGTTGGGGCATTAAAACTGTGGTTGGTTCAATCGCAGAAACCAATTCGCTATCTACAAATAAAATTATGTATCCGCATGATGGCTGTATATATGGTGTTGTTGATTTTACTGATAACAGGTTTCTTCTGGCTTGGCTTGTCTTTGAATGAAAGATTTATGGCGTTTTGCGCTGTGGCAATATTATATCTTCTTTTTTGGTTTGCTATATCGTATTGGGTAGTATCATGGAAAAAGAATTCCAATATCAATGCTTTAGCCTTATTGAGTATTTGGGTGATGCTGACCATTGTAATTCCTGCATCGCTGAATAATTATATCAACAGCCGGTATGCTTTACCGGAGGCACAGGAAGTGGCGCTCAAACAAAGAGACGGCTACCATCAAAAATGGGATATAGATAAAGCCATAACCATGCGTGGTTTTTATAAACATTACCCGCAATTCGAAAAATTTGGTGTGCCGGAAAGGAAAGCATTTAGCTGGTTATGGTATTATGCCATGCAACAAATGGGAGATGACGATGCATCAGCCGCAAGCACAGAACTATACAACAAACTTTGGAAAAGAAATGCTGTAACAAAAACACTGGCCGCTTTTGTTCCTGGTTTGCATACACAACAGGCTATGAATGATTTAAGCAGATCCGGTTTACAAAATCAATTGTTGTTTTTAGACAGTACCGCGCGCTTTCATGAAAAAATGAGATTGTATTTCTATCCTAAAATTTTTTCGTCGCAGCCGGTAAACGATGAAAACTGGTCGGTATTTAAAGTGAATTATTTTGTTGAAACAACAAAAACAGTATGGAGCTGGCTGCTCCTGCCCATATTGGTTTTTATAGCAGTAATATATCTGGCTACTGTTTTCAATTTTAAAAGAGCACCTCTGAACAACAGCTTATGAAAACAGGTATAGCAATTGTTTTAGTGATGTTATTTTCAGAAATGGTGAAAGCACAGGAACTGAACTTTCCACCACCTTCGGTGAGCCCTGAGCTATTTGCTACAGAAACAACTGAGCCGATTAAGATAGACGGAAATCTTACAGAAATATCCTGGCAGAAGACTAAGGTCATCAGCGATTTTTTTCGCATGGAACCCAGACAGGGAGGGAATTACCTGTATAAAACATATGTACGGGTTCTTTACGACAAAAAGCATTTGTACTTTGGGGTCTTCTGTAAAGACAGTCTGGGTAAAAAAGGAGCAAGGGTGCAGGATCTGCGGCGCGATTTTATTTATGGTGAAAATGATAATTTTTATATTCAACTCGATCCGCAAAACCTGAAACGCTATTGTGTTTCTTTTCAAACAACGCCTTATGGTAACCAGCGCGATCTTCAGGCTTTTGATGATTCGTTTCGCGACAATGACTGGGATGCGTTATGGAAAGTAAGAACACATATAACGGATAGCGGTTATTATGCAGAATTTGCCATTCCTTTTAACGCTTTGAGGTATGCGTATAAAACTGATTCAGTTTCATGGGGTGTAACATTTGCCAGGCTGGCAAGGAGAGATTACGAATTAACTTCTTTTCCTGCCATACCGCAAACCTATAGCCCATACCGGATGACTTATGCAGCACAACTAAAAGGACTCAAGGTTCCGCCAGCGGGCATTAACCTGAGGGTACAACCATATAGTCTTTATCAATATAATAGTAACAGGGATGTTGCAGGAAACAGTACAAAAACAGGGAGCTTTAAACCTGGTGGAGAAGTTAAATGGGCTGTAAATCCATCATCGGTGGTTGACCTAACGTTTAATACTGATTTTGCGCAGGCTGATGTTGATATGGCGGTAAATAATCTCACACGTTTCAATGTACTTTTCCCGGAGCGACGACAATTTTTTCTGGAGAACAGTGGCATTTATGCCGGTGCAGATGTTCGGGGATTAAAGCCATTTTTTAGCCGGGCCATAGGATTATCAAACACACAGTTCAATGCCGATCCAGTAGCCATTGATGCAGGTATCAGGTACACCAGCCGAAACCAATCTCGAACAGTAGCTGGCTTATATGTACACCAACAGGGAACTGCAACACAGGGAGCATCAAATTTTGGTGTATTGCGGTATCTGAAAAATTATAGTGTACAAAGTAATATTGGTGTAATGCTTACGCATCGTTTAGATGAAGAAGATAAATCAAAAGGGTTTAAACAGAGAGATAATACAACACTTACCATCGACGGCTTTATCAGGCCCAGAGATGAATTCAATATTCAATACCTGATAACAGCATCACGAAACAACAGTAATGATAGTATTGGTTTTGCAGGAAATTTCTGGGTAGAATACACCCCTAATGAATATTACCTGAAATGGAAGACTACTTACATCGATGAAAAGTATTTACCCGGCATGGGTTTTATTTCTGCCAGTAATACTTTGTATAATAATGGTGGCGGGTATTATATATGGCGGCCATCGAAAGGGCTTGCTGCAAAACTTATCCGCAGATGGGATCCCGGCGTATTGATAGAAACTTATCAGGATGCCAGAAGTATGCGTTTCCAGAACGGGAATATTTATTTGTTTCCTGTGTATATCATCTTCCGAGATAATAGTGTTTTTGAATATGCCATCTATCCTACTTGGGAACGTTTTTTCTTTTCACCTTTGGGATTTCAGGTAAAACCCGATAATTATTATTATACACGCCAGCAAGTCCGTTATAATTCAGACGCAAGTAAAAAGCTGTCGTTAAATTTCAATTACTTCTGGGGCCACTACTATGATGGTCGATTACGTGAAATGAATATGGGTGTTCGTTTTGCGCCGCATCCAGGTATTGCATTTACCGGAAATATGCAGGTGAATCAGGTGAGAAACCTGGGTGTCAGTAAAGCGAATGAAGATATTAATCTCTGGTCTGCAGGATGCAGAATTGCCGCCAACCCACGACTTCAACTGAATGGATTTTATCAATATAACAGTTACGATAAGAGGGGCAGATGGAACCTGAGAGGTAGTTGGGAATTTGCACCATTGAGTTTTTTATACATTGTTTTTAATGATAACACACTATCGAGCAGTGCAGTGCGGAACCAGAGTGTTATTACCAAACTTACTTACTTAAAACAATTTTAATACTATGTTTCTTGTGTCAGCTATCTTAAAAAATAAAAGGAAACCACTGGTCATACTGATGACAGTGCTTGCCGTATCAGTAGTGTACACATCTTGTACAATGAGCAGACAACACGCAAGAGCGTACAAGGCGTTAACACAAGAAGAGTTGAGAAACGCCGACAGTTTATTGTCATATGCACTGGATCATGAAGCCCTGTACACTTTGGTTGATACCTTAAAACCCATCAGCAGTGTAAAACTCCTCAAATTACCTTTATTGAGTAAAACAAAAGAAAGAGTAGATTCGGCGAGAGAAGCTTTAGCAAGCTGGACCAGACTCACAGAACAAATGCAGTTTCCCGACCTGCGTTTTATTCTTCAACCCTTTGAACGAAATGAAGGAGACAATAAGTACGTCGAAATTTATGCAGTAAGACCATCTGTGGTAAAAAAGAAATTACTGTCACAATCAGTTTTTTACAATACTATCGGACTGGCACCTGATGCAAAAGCAGAAACTATTTTAGCCGTTACTGAGTATGAAAGTAAATATAACCGATGGAGAAGTTATGGTTACCTGTTTGGTTACCCGTCATATGCAGTTGATTTTTTTGTAGAAGCAGGTAAAAAACAGGATAGCACTGGAAAATTTGTAGAAAGAGACTTCTTTGCTATTCCTGTACAGGCAGGTAGTACCGGTTATTTTACCTATGCAATACCCAAAGGTTATAGTACAGGTTATATAGATAGTTCGATCCTTCAAAGAGCTTCACAAACCCTCAATAACTATCTGATTAAAAGAAAGAAGATCAAAAAAAAGTCGCTGATTCATTTCATATATAAAAACAATAAAAGAATTAGTCGTGGAAAATAATAAGTTGCCGGTAACAGTATTGAGTGGCTTTTTAGGTGCAGGTAAAACTACTTTACTCAATCATATATTGCACAATAAGACCGGATTGCGTGTGGCAGTGATTGTAAACGATATGAGTGAGGTAAATATTGATGCACAGATTGTAGAACGCACAGGTGCATTGTCGCGGACAGAAGAAAAACTGGTAGAATTAAGTAATGGCTGCATTTGTTGCACACTCAGGGAAGACCTGATGATTGAAGTAGAAAAGCTGGCAAAAGAAAATCGCTTCGATTGTTTACTCATAGAGAGTACAGGTATCAGTGAACCGGTACCTGTTGCACAGACATTCAGCTTTGTGGATGAAGAAAATGGAATAGACTTATCACGTTTCAGTTATATTGACGCCATGGTTACAGTGGTTGATGCGCTCAATTTCTTTGAAGATTTTGGTTCTGTAGAAAAACTTACAGACAGGGCATTGACCGATATACCAGGAGATAACAGAAATATTGTAAACCTGCTCACAGACCAGGTAGAGTTTGCCAATATTATTGTTATTAATAAAACAGATCTGGTACCTGAAAAAACCAGTGAGTTACTGAGTGCTATGTTACAAAAACTGAATCCGGATGCAAAAATCATCAAAACAAGTTTTGGAAAAGTAGCGCCTGAACAGCTTTTGCAAACAAAGCTTTTCGATTTTGAAACGGCACAGTCATCTGTAGGCTGGCAAAAAGAACTGGCGAATGAAGGGCATCATACACCAGAAACAGAAACATATGGTATAGCTTCTTTCGTATTCAGACATCATTATCCGTTTCACCCAGAAAAGCTCTGGAATTACCTGAATACTGATTATCCGGAAAATATTATTCGAGCAAAAGGTCTTTTTTGGATCGCTTCAAGACCTTCTGATGCCATTAATTTTAGTCAGGCTGGTGGTTCTTCAAGATTGGAGAAAGCGGGCGTATGGTGGTCCTCGATGCCATACGGAGAAAGAATACGGTATAGCGCATTTGTAGACAACAAAAATTATATCGAATCAAAATGGGATGCTTACTGGGGCGACCGAATGAATGAATTGGTATTCATTGGTCAGGATATGGATGTCGAAAAAATTACAAATGACTTAAAAAACTGTCTCGTAAAAGAAGAAGAAAAAGCACAGGTCTTTAAAGGATGGAAACACAAAGACCCTTTTCCTGAAAATATATAGAGTATGCGAGTAGATTTGCAGTATGCAAATGGTAAAAAATATTCTCTTCGATCTCGGTGGTGTTTTTCTTGATATCAATTACCAGCTAACAGAAAAAGCATTTATTGATTTAGGCATCACCGATTTTGATCAGCGCTTCAATCAACAATTCTCCAATACTCTTTTTGAGGACCTGGAAACAGGAAAAGTTGACCCGGAGGTTTTTTATAATCGTTTCAGAAAAGAAACCGGAACCGGGCTAACGAACGAGGCCATTGAAACAGCCTGGAATGCCTTATTGCTCGACTTTTCGGCCGAAAGGCTGGAATGGTTAGAAGAAATGGGCAGAAAATACCCGGTTTATCTATACTCAAACACTAACTTAATTCATTATCAATGCTTTATGAAAAATTTCGAGCAGAAATTCGAAGGGAAAAAATTCAATAATTATTTTCGGAAAGCATACTATTCGCATAAACTTGGGTTAAGAAAACCTTATCCATCCTCCTATACCCGCATTATGGAGCTGGAAAACCTCAACCCAACAGAAACCCTTTTTATAGACGATACCCTCAAAAATATCACAGGAGCCAAAGAAGCAGGTCTTCAAACCCTCTGGTTACAACCGGGAATGGCCTTGCAGGAATTGGGGCTTTAGGGGGAGTGAGTAGTGAGTAGTCAGTAGTGAATAGTGAGTAAGGCCATCCACTCACTATTCACTACTGACTACTCACTATTTTATTTCCTCAAACTCAATATAATCCTTGTCATTTCTGGTTGCTGCGGCTTTTTCGGCCTGTTGCTGGTATTGTTGCTGCTGTTCAAATTTTTTCCGAGCTTCCTCTTGCTGCGCCTGCATTTCACGCATTTTGTCCTTCATCTGGGAAGCCACTTTGGTGGTAGGAACAACAATCTTAAAAATCAGGTTGTACAGAAAATAAATCAGTAAACCCCATAAAATAATATTCATCACACAAAAATAAAACATTCTCCTTTCCTGCCCCGGACTTAAGTCCGGGGCAGGAAAGGAAGAGAGAAATTTGGAACATAACCCTTTTTTAACCTACATTTGCATT
Organism: Chitinophaga pinensis; assembly: GCA_943372605.1. Lineage (GTDB taxonomy): Bacteria > Bacteroidota > Bacteroidia > Chitinophagales > Chitinophagaceae > Sediminibacterium > Sediminibacterium pinensis_H. The sequence goes on from CALRZI010000002.1 coordinate 60,758, forward strand.
CGGAAAAGAACAACAGAAGGGAACGGAAGCGTTCCCTTCTTCTATTTAAATATGTCAACAGAAACAGAACTTTCAAGAATCGAGGGGCTGATTACAGAAATGCTGGCGGAAGAAACTGCCTATTTTCTGGTATCGGTACGCATAAAACCTACCCATAACATAAAAGTGTTTTTGGATGGCGATGAGGGGCTGGCCATTGAAAAATGTGTATCCTTCAACCGAAAACTGTATAAGCTCATTGAAGAAACAGGAATGTATCCTGAAGGCGAATTTTCGCTGGAAGTTTCATCACCGGGTTTGGATGAGCCTTTGAAATTGCACCGCCAGTACCGAAAAAATATCGGACGATTTATTGAGGTATTGTTTCCTGATGGCACAAAAAAAGAAGGAAAACTGCTCGAAGTAGCCGAAGCCGATATCATTATAGAATACACAGAAGGCAAAGGCAAGAAAGCAGTAACCCAACAATTGGTTATACCATTCAATCATATAAAATCAACAACAGTTCAAATCAAATTCTAATTCTTATCGCTTGTGGCTCGTAGCTCACAGCTCGTAGCTTCCTGCAGGGAATTTCTAAAACTAAAGATATGGCTAGTATCAACCTCATTGAAGCGTTTCAGGAGTTTAAAGACGCAGAAAATATTGATCGTCCCACGATGATGAAAGTGGTGGAAGACGTATTTAAAACCCTGCTCCGTAAGAAATATGGCAGCGACGAAAATTTCGACGTAATCGTAAACGCAGAGAAAGGTGACCTGGAAATCATTCGCCGCAGGATGATTGTAGAAGATGGAGAGGTAATTGATCCACTGGCAGAAGTAGGTTATACAGATGCTATTAAAATAGAACCCGACTTTGAAGTAGGTGAAGAACTCTATGAAGAAGTTGATATGGTAGACTTTGGCCGACGTGCCATCCTGGCCGCCAAACAAACACTGGCCAGCCGTATCAGCGATCTGAAAAAGAATGTACTGATTAAAAAATATGGTGACCGTATTGGTGAAATCATCAGTGCTGAAGTATACCAGGTATGGAAGAAAGAAGTATTGTTACTGGATGAAGAAGGCAATGAACTGATTCTTCCTAAATCTGAACAGATACCACAGGATTATTTCAAAAAAGGGGAGAATATCCGTGCAGTAGTAGAACGTGTGGATTTGAAAAACAATACACCGGTAATCATCCTTTCAAGAACCAGTGGAACATTCCTTGCAAAACTGCTGGAAATTGAAGTGCCTGAAATTTTTGATGGTTTGATCGCCATCAAGAAAATTGTACGTGATCCGGGAGAACGTGCGAAAGTTGCGGTTGAATCATACGATGACCGTATTGATCCCGTAGGAGCCTGTGTGGGTATGAAAGGAAGCCGTATTCATGGTATCGTACGGGAACTGAAAAATGAAAATATCGATGTAATCAATTTCACTACCAATATCCAGTTGTTGATCCAGCGTTCATTAACGCCCGCTAAAATCAGCTATATGGAACTGGATAATGATAAAAAACATGCAGAAGTGTACCTCAAAGCCGATCAGGTTTCACTGGCCATCGGTCGCCGCGGGGTAAACATCAAACTGGCATGTGAACTTACCGGTTATGAAATTGATGTGTTCAGGGAAGATGAAGAAGTGGTAGATGAGTTTGATATTGACCTGGATGAATTTAGTGATGAGATTGAACCATGGGTAATCGACGAATTCAAACGAATTGGTTGCGATACAGCCCGCAGTATCCTCAATCTCACCGCAGAAGAACTGGAAAGAAGAACCGACCTGGAAAAAGAAACCATTGAAGAAGTAAGAAGAATATTACAGGAAGAATTCGACAGAGAGGAATAAGCAGCTATTAAGAAGCTATATTTGTCCGGGTAACTTGAACAAAGCCCGGTCAGATTGGTAGCTGTATAAATCAGTCCATGGACAATAGTCCATAGTCCATGGGCCAATGACTATGGACCATGGACCAAAAAAATTTGAATGTCAGAACTGAAATTACCAAGACTGTTAGCAGCCGCCAAAGAGTTTAACATTGGTCAGGATACCCTGATCGACTTTTTGGTGAAGAAAGGATTTAATAAAGATGACCTGAAGCCAGCCGCCAAGCTTTCGGAAGACCAGTACTATGCCCTGCAGGCAGAGTTCCAGGGAGATAAGCTGGCAAAGAACAAGGCCGATCAGGTAGAAATACCTAAAGCAGCACAGGCAGAAGCCAAAAAGAAAAAAGACGAGGAAGAAATCTCCTTTGTAAAAAAAGAAGAGAAAAAAGCCGCTCCCAAAGAAGAACCAAAACCTGAGGTAAAAGCAGAGCCAGTAGTAGAAGTAAAGCCCGTGGAACCAGAACCGGTAGTGGAGGTAAAAGCTGAAACACCGGAAGTGGTAAAAGTAGAAGCTCCTGAAATCGAGGCACCCAAAGTCATCAACAAGATTGATCTTTCTACTATCGATTCATCTACACGCCCCAAAAAAGCGTCAAAGAAAAAAGAGGAAGCTCCTGCAGCAGAGGCGGCACCTGCCCCTAAAGCAAAAAAAGCAGAACCAGCACCAGCAGCTCCGGTTGTTGCTCCCGAACCACCAGCACTTCCTGTTTCGCCTGTTGTAACAGAAGAAGCAGATGCACTACCTGTTATTGAAAATATCAGGGCAGAAAAATTGGAAGGCCCAAAAATCCTGGGTAAAATTGAATTACCCGTAAATAGCGATACCCGACCTAAACCTGCGGCAAGAGACGAGAAGCGCAAACGCAAACGTATTCCTGTCGACAAAAAAGAAGGCGGCGCACCTCCACCACCACAAGTTGGTCCGGATGGCCGTCCGTTAACAGGTCCAAACCGACCGATTGTTCCCGCCAATAACAGAAATAGTCAGGGCGGCGGAGGTGGTGGATTCAATCGTAACCAGGGTGGCGGCGGAAACAGAACCGGCGGCGGCGGAGGTAACCGCGACAGAAACAGAAGAGGTGGCGGACAAGTTGAAGACAAAGAAATAGATCAGAAAGCGATTCAGGAAAAAATCCGTGAAACACAGGCCAAACTGGCCGGAACAGGTGGTCGCGGAAAGAGCCTGAAAGCCAAATACAGAAGGGCCAAGCGCGATGAAGCCGCAGAAGCCATGGGTAATGAAATGGGCGAAGACAATAAACTGCAGGTAACAGAATTTGTTACCGTAAGTGAGTTGGCCAACCTCATGGATGTAAGTTTTGCCGATGTAATCGGTAAATGTATGAACCTCGGAATCATGGTATCCATTAACCAGCGTCTCGATGCTGAAGTAATTGAACTGGTAGCCAGCGAATACGGGTTTGAAGTAGAGTTTATTGGTGTAGATGAAACAGATGAGTTCGATGATGAACAGGATGAGGACAGCGATGAGGATCTGGTGACCAGACCCCCGATTGTAACCATCATGGGTCACGTAGACCACGGTAAAACATCGTTACTTGATTATATACGTAATGCCAATGTGGTAGCGGGTGAAGCGGGAGGTATTACACAGCACATCGGTGCATACGAGGTAACACTGCCAACCGGAAAAGCTATTACTTTCCTCGATACACCGGGTCACGAAGCCTTTACGGCCATGCGTGCGCGTGGTGCGAAAGTGACCGATATATCGATCATTGTAGTTGCTGCGGATGATGCGGTGATGCCACAAACACGTGAAGCCATCAGCCACTCACAGGCAGCCAATGTGCCTATGATCTTTGCGGTGAACAAGATCGATAAAGACGGAGCCAATCCGCAGAAAATATATGAGCAGCTATCGCAGATGAACATCCTGGTAGAAGCATGGGGCGGAAAGTTCCAGAACCAGGAACTCTCTGCAAAACAAGGATTGAATGTTGACCTGCTGCTCGAAAAAGTATTGCTCGAAGCAGAACTGCTCGACCTGAAAGCCAACCCCGACAGGGAAGCGTCAGGTACCATCATTGAAGCATCGCTCGATAAAGGTCGCGGTTATGTGGCCACCATACTGGTACAAAACGGAACATTGCGCCAGGGCGACCTGATCGTATCCGGACAGCACTATGGACGTGTAAAAGCCATGTTCAATGAGCGTAACCAGCGTATTGAAGAAGCACCACCATCAACACCGGTAGTAATATTAGGACTGAATGGTGCGCCACAAGCCGGTGAGAAATTCAAAGTGTTTGAAGACGAGGCTGAAGCAAAAGAAACAGCTACCAAACGTGCACAGATATTACGTGAACAGGGCTTGCGTGCAAGAAAACATATTACACTCGATGAAATCGGTCGCCGACTGGCACTGGGTAACTTTAAAGAACTCAATATCATCATCAAAGGTGATGTGGATGGTTCGGTAGAAGCATTGAGCGATTCTTTACAGAAATTATCAACTGAAGAGATTGCTGTAAGAGTGGTGCATAAAGGTGTGGGTCAGATATCTGAAAGTGATGTGTTGCTGGCAACTGCATCAGATGCCATCATCATAGGCTTTAACGTAAGACCTTCAATGCAGGCAAACAGACTATCTGAAAATGAGGGAGTAGAAATTAAACTGTACTCTATTATCTATACTGCCATCGACGAAATCAAGAGCGCGATGGAAGGGATGTTGGAGCCGAAAATTCAGGAGAAAATTACTGCCAACGTGGAAGTACGCGAAGTGTACAAATTCGATAAAGCCACTGTTGCCGGATGTTTTGTACTGGAAGGAAAAATCAGCCGTAACAGCAAGATCCGTATCATTCGTGATGGTATCGTTGAATACCCGAAAGGCGAAGGACAGGCAGCAGAACTGGGCAGCCTGAAACGTTTCAAAGACGATGTGAAAGAAGTAGTATCGAATATGGAGTGCGGTCTTACCATCAAAAATTTCAACGACCTGAAAGTAGGAGATATCGTGGAAGCATTTGAGGAAGAAGAAGTGAAGAGAACCTTGTAGAGCACAACAAAGCTACAAGCCACGAGCTTCAAGCTGCAAGTTTCAAGCCACAGGCTTCAAGGAGAATAACCCTTGTGGCTTGCGCCTTGAAACTTGTAGCTTTTTGTTAAAACCAACCCCCAATCAGGGAAACACCACCTGATTAACTAAATTTGACGTTCATAGACTTAATATGAAAAAGGTATTTCTGATAGTTGTAATGCTGGTTACCGGAGTTATATCGGTAATGGCGCAGACCAAAAAAGTAGTGGCCGATAAAATTGTTGGACAGGTAGGTGACAGAATCATTCTGCGTTCCGATATATTGAATGCCATCTCCGATATGAAGCGCCAGTATCAGGGACAGGAAAATGTAATTATTCCAACAGAGTGCCAGGTGCTGGAAGGACAACTGATTCAAAAAGCATTGGTATTACAGGCAGAGAAAGATTCGTTGAGTGTAACCGAAGAAGAAATTGATGCAACCATCGATAACCGTATTCGCGCAGCCATTCAACAGTATGGGTCAAAAGATGTTCTCGAAGAAATTGCAGGTAAAACCATTTACCAGCTTAAAGAAGATTTCCGGGTAACTTTTCGTGAGCAGAAGCTGGCAGAACAAATGCAAGGCAAAATCATTGAAACGGTAAAGATTACGCCAACAGAAGTAAAAGCCTTCTACAATAAAATTCCAAAAGACAGTTTGCCCTTTTATGAGAGTGAAGTGGAACTGAGCCAGATCGTTATTATACCCAAGGCCAATCGCGATGTGGAAGAATATGTATCTAAACAGATGTACGATTATAAGCGCCAGATAGAAAGTGGCGCACAGAAATTTGAGGCACTGGTGAAATTATATTCTGAAGATCCGGGAAGCAAAGATGCCGGTGGACAATACAACCTCAACAGAAACGATCGCAACTGGGATCCTGCTTTTCTCTCCACATCATTCCGTTTAAAAGAAAACCAGGTATCACAGGTAGTTAAATCGAAATTTGGTTTGCATATTATACAGTTGATGTCACGCTCTGGTGATGAAGCAGTGGTTCGCCATATCCTTCGCATACCGCCGGTAACTGATGATGAGATTAAAGAAGCAGTAACCAAACTCGATTCGGTGCGTAAGCAGTTGAAAGCAGGAACCATCAGTTTTGGTGAAGCCGTAAGCAAGTTCAGTGAAGATGAAAACAGTAAGTTCAATGCAGGAGCCATTACTTCCGGACAGGATGGTAATATTTTCCTGAGTATCGATATGTTGGATAAAGACATGGTAGTAGCGTTGAAAGACATGAAGCCAGGCGAATTTTCTGCACCACAGGTATATACTGATGAACGTAACAGAAAAGCGGTTCGTTTACTTTACCTTAAACGCAGAACAGAACCCCATCGCGAAAACCTGATGGACGATTATAACCGTATTGCACAACGTGCATTGGAATTCAAAAAGAATGAGGCGCTGGAAAAATGGTTTAAAGAACATATCCCAACCTATTTCGTATCTATCGATAAAGACTTCACAAGCTGCGAAAGCATTAAAGACTGGAAAGCTGCTTCCGACAAAGCAGATAAAGCCAGGAAAAACTAAGGAATAAGAAACAAGGAATAAGGAACAGAGAAATAGCGAATTTCCAGTTTAAGTAATTTGTATTCATTATTTACTGCTGCATAGGAGCTAAAACATTAAATCCCAGCGCTGGACTTTAGTCCGGCGAAAAAGAAACAGGAAAATATTGGATTTGATAGTATAGGAATGCAGATCATTATCGATCTGCATTCCTGTTTTTATAGGTACATGTATTTTTTAGGATATTATTACCTCTATAACTTGCTGATTAATAGTTATTTTAAAGAAAGTAAAAATTAATTTGGAAATTAAATGTACATACATATATATTTGCATAGTGAAACTGGAACAAGCCATACAAAGTACAAAATTCAAAAGCGAAGTGCAGAAGGCAGGATTGAATATACTGTACACAGCCTGGTGGCTAAAGACAGTAATGAGCAGGGAACTGAAAGAGTTTGGACTAACACATGAGCAGTACAATGTTTTAAGAATATTGAAAGGGAAACATCCCGAATTAATGTGCGTAAAAGATATTGCCTGTCGCATGATTGAGAAAAGCTCAAATGTACCCAGGATCATTGACAGACTGGAAATAAAGAAACTCGTAAAACGAGCAACATCTGAGGCTGATAAACGCGAAACGGTTATTTCACTTACACAAAGTGGGATTGCAGTATTGGAAGCAAGTACCAAACAGTTGAATGCCGTTTATGATGACATCATGCCAATCAGTGAAGAAGAGGCATCCAGCATCAATGATCTGCTTGAAAAAGTAAGAGAAAAAGAAAATTGATTTTTTTTAAACTAATACATGTATATACACGTATTGTAAAAACGAAAAGCATATGAAAACAATAGTACATAAAGCAGCAACAAGAGGCCATGCCAACCATGGCTGGCTCAACAGTTACCATACATTCAGTTTTGGACAGTATTATAATCCCGAGCGTGTTCATTTTGGAGCACTGCGCGTACTAAACGACGATACCGTAAAAGGTGGTATGGGTTTCTCAAAACACCCGCACGACAATATGGAAATTGTTTCTATTCCATTGTCTGGCGATCTGCATCACCAAGACACTACCGGAAGAGATGAAATTATTCGTCAACACGATGTACAGATCATGAGTGCCGGTAGCGGTATCGCACACAGTGAAACCAATGCCAACAACGATAAAGAAGTAAAATTTTTACAGGTATGGGTATTTCCAAAAGAACAAAATATAGAACCCCGCTATCAGCAAAAATCGTTCAAACCAGAAAACAGGTTGAATGAAGTATTAACAGTGGTAGCACCTGATGATGACAATGCAGTTTGGATTAACCAGGATGCATGGTTCTCACTTGCAAATCTGGAAGCGGGTATTGAAAAAACCTACACAGTAAAAAGAAAAGAAAACGGTGTATATGTTTTTGTAATCAGCGGAGATGTAACCATTAACGGTCAACAACTGAATACAAGAGACGGTTTAGGCATTAGTGAAACAGATACGCTGAATATTAAAGCCGATACCGCAGCAGAAATATTATTGATTGATGTTCCGATGAAGATAAAGGAGGCATAAGATGAAAACAAACAGAACCATTAAAAGTATATTATACGCAACACCCATGGATATGGGTGGAATGCCCATCAGACAACCATTTCCTTCTCAAAAAGCAGAAAGAATAGATCCGTTCCTGTTGTTGCACCATGCTGATATTAAAGTACCTACGCATATCGAAGTAAAACATGCTGGTGTGGGTCCACACCCACACCGTGGTTTTTCACCTGTAAGTTTTATTTTCAAAGGAGGTGTTCACCACCGCGACAGCAGGGGGAATGATAATGTAGTATATGCAGGAGGCACACAATGGATGAATGCAGGTATGGGAATGATTCACAGCGAAAGACCTCCGGCCGATATACATGAAATAGGCGGTCGCCAGGAACTTATTCAGTTATGGGTAAACACACCAGCCAAACATAAAATGAACGTACCATCTTACCAGCCACTTACAGCAGCAGATACACCTGTTGTAAAAAGCGAAGACGGCCTGGTACAGGTAAACATAGTAGCGGGTGAATTGAATACCGTGAAAGGTCCCATCAACACCTTATCAGAAGTAAATACATTCACGGCAACATTCAGTAAGGGAGGAAAATTCTTTTTCGAGATACCCCAATCGCACAACGCATTTATTTATGTATTAGAAGGAAAGTTGAATAGTACAGGTGACGGAGAAGTAGACGGAAAATATGTAGCTGTATTTAACAACGATGGTACAGGTTTTGAACTGGAAGCATTAGAAGACAGTATCGTATTCATAGGAACTGGAGAACCACTCAACGAACCGGTAGCATCGCATGGCCCATTTGTAATGAACAACCAAACCGAACTCATGGAAGCCTTCCGTGATTATCAGTTAGGGAAAATGGGCGTGCTGATTGAGGAGGCGTGAGAAACGTGAGACGTGAAAGATGAAAGGAGGCCCTTGTTGGTCGCCGACCAACAAAAAACACTACTCCCTCTTTGCGAAGCAGAGAGGGCTGGGGTGAGTAGAAAAAGGGAGGAGTGAGTAGTCGGTAGTGAGTAACATTTTTAACACTCACTATTCACTACTGACTACTCACTAAAAAAACAAACAATCAAACAAAAAATAAAAACTCAAACACAATGGCAACTTACAAAATCGACGCAGCACACAGCGAAATTACCTTTAAGGTAAAACACCTGATGATCACCAATGTAACTGGAAGCTTTACCCAGTTCGATGCAACCATGGAAACTGAAGCCGCTGATTTCAGCGATGCAAAGATTTCTTTTGAAGCAGATGTAAACAGTGTAAACACCAATAACGAACAGCGTGATGGTCACCTGAAGAGTGATGATTTCTTTGCTGCAGAAAAATTCCCTAAACTTACATTCGTATCAAAGAGCTTTACCAAAAAATCTGATGACGAATACACACTTACCGGCGATTTAACCATTCGCGATGTAACCAAAACAGTAGACCTTACAGTAGAGTTCGGTGGTAATATGGTTGACCCATGGGGTCAGGCAAAAGCCGGTTTCGAAATCAACGGAAAAATAAACCGTAAAGAATTCGGTCTGGGCTGGGGCGCAGTAACAGAAGCAGGTGGTGTAGTGGTAAGTGATGAAGTGAAACTGCATTTAGGCGTTCAGATGATTAAGCAAGCGTAGGAAAGTGAAAAGTGAAAGGTCAAAAGTGAAAAGCCCCCCTTTTCACCTTTCACTTTTCACCTTTCACTTTTCACCCCCTCACTTTTCACCTAAAAACAATAAGTATGACCAAGGCCAGCATTGCAACAACAAAATACCGGGTACAACTGGATAACGGAAGGCATTTATTTGGTGCGGATGAACCCGTGGCGAAAGACGGACAGGATACAGCTCCGGCACCCGATGAATTGTTGGAAGCATCGCTGGCCAGTTGTACTGCTATTACAGTAAGAATGTACGCCGACAGGAAACAGTGGAGCCTCGATGGTGTAGACGTAGCAGTAAAACTCGAAAGAGTAGATGGCAAAACAGTCTTCACCCGCAATATTACACTCAAAGGCAATCTGGATACTGAACAGAAAGAAAGGCTCTTGCAAATAGCCAAACTCTGTCCTGTCTCCAAAACCCTGGCGGGAAGTATTGAAATAAATACAGCACTCGATTAATAAACTGCTGTTGAAGTTTTCGATAAACGGAAGAATCTTCCGGAAATAAGCTGCAACAGGCACTTGAGCAGCATAGTATAGTAGCTTGCATACTGAACAGAAGAGAAAGATTATTGTTGTTATTAGGAGCTAATGGCTAATAGCTTATGGCTAATGGTAGAAAATTTTCTAGCCATATGCTATGAACCATAAGCCATGAGCTAACCCAAACTTGCAAAAAATGAACATAGAAATAATAGCTGGAAGTCCCAGAACAAATAGTGTAACACACAGGCTGGCATTGTTCTTACAAAAACACCTTACTGCCACTACACAGCATCAGGTAAATATTATAGATGTGCGCGACTGGAAATTACCCCTGCTCGAAAAAGTTTTTACATCGGTTGATGTAACGCCAACAGAATTTAAACCCCTGGCCGAAAGAATGTTTGCGGCAGATGCTTTTATTCTGGTAACACCCGAATACAATGGCAGTTATTCACCAGCATTACAAAACCTGATGGATCATTTCCCGAAACAGGCCCATAAACCTTTCGGACTGGTAACGGCATCAACCGGGGCCATGGGTGGCATGAGGGCCAGCCAGCAATTATTGCTGCTGATACCTGCTCTTTTTGGTATTGCATCGCCTTATATGCTGGTAACGCCATTTGTAGATAAGAAATTCAACGAAGAGGGCGAATTGATAGATGGTTCTTTTAGCAAGTCTATAGACCTGTTTACCAATGAGTTCCTGTGGCTGGCCGAAACCCTGAGACCGGAATTAAGTACGGCTTACAATTAACTTTATAAAACGTGGCGGAGTTGTTAACTTCGCCACTTCTTTTTAAAATATATCATGAGCGACGAGATAAAACACGAATGTGGGCTCGCCTATATTCGACTCCGTAAACCTTTCTCCTATTATCAGCAAAAGCATGGAACGGTAACCTACGGCCTCAACAAGCTGTACCTGCTGATGGAAAAACAGCATAACCGCGGGCAGGATGGTGCCGGAATAGCCGCCGTGAAACTGAATACAGAACCCGGTAACCCCTTTCTCTACCGCTTAAGAAGCAGTGCGCCACAACCCATCGCCGATATTTTCTTTAAAATAGGACAGGAAATACAGGAACTGGAGAAATACCAGCCCGATATTAAACAACATCCCGGACTCATGAAGGGCCACCTGCCTTTTATGGGAGAGTTGTTGCTGGGTCACCTGCGCTATGGCACACAGGGTAAAAACAATGTAGAATTTTGTCATCCCTTTATTAAACGTGATCTCATGCCGGGTAAAAACCTGGCACTGGCAGGTAACTTTAACCTGGTAAATACCGATGAACTCTTTGATCTGATCAATATGAGTCCCGGCGATTTCCAGAAACAGAGTGATCTGGCTGCTATGATGGAAGTAATACATCATTTTCTGTCGAAAGAAGATGAAGTAAATCCCAATGCAGCCGAAGTAAAAAAAGTGTTGGAAAAAGCTACGCCTTTATTTGATGGCGGTTATACCATTGGTGGTTTGTTAGGTAATGGATCGAGTTTTGTAATGAGAGATGCGCATGGTATACGACCAGCGTATTATTATATAAATGATGAAGTAATTGTAGCCGCCAGTGAACGTGCGGCCATTAGAACAACCTTTAATGTAGGTGAGAATGAAGTGATGGAACTGATGCCGGGTAAAGCCATTATTGTAGATGAAAAAGGCAATTATTCCATCGAACAGATACTGGAACCCAAAGAAAGAAGGGCCTGCAGTTTTGAACGTATTTATTTTTCACGCGGAAGTGATGAAAAAATTTACAGGGAAAGAATTGCACTGGGTCATCACCTGAGCCAGACGGTGCTGGAACGCATCAACAACGATTTAAAAAATACCATTTTCTCCTATATACCCAATACCGCCGAAGTAGCGTTTTACGGGCTGGTAAAAGGCATGGAGCAATACCTCAATAAAATAAAGGTAGAGCGCATACTCAGTTGGGGCAACGATTTTACGCCGGAGAAACTTGAAGAAATGGTGACGCGTAAAATTCGCCAGGAAAAAATTGCCATTAAAGACGTAAAGCTCCGCACATTCATCACAGAAGATGCCAACCGTAACGAAATGGTACAACACGTGTACGATATTACTTATGGTACGGTGCGTGCAGGAGAAGATACACTGGTGGTAATTGACGACAGCATTGTACGTGGCACCACACTGAAAGAAAGTATCGTGCGCATGCTGGCGAGGCTGAAACCTAAAAAAATCATCGTGGTATCATCTGCCCCGCAAATACGTTACCCCGATTGTTATGGTATTGATATGAGCAAGCTGGGCGATTTTATTGCCTTCCGTGCCGCTATAGCATTACTGAAAGAAAGAAATATGGAACATGTACTCACCGAAGTGCATGAAAAAATAAAAGAGCTAACCCTAACAGGCCAGTTGCATACAGAGAATGTGGTGAGGCAGGTGTACAAACCATTTACCACCGAAGAAATTTCGCAGAAGATAGCACAGCTCATCACCCCTCCTGAGATAGATACACCGGTAGAAGTTATTTACCAAACCATTGAAGACCTGCACGACAGTTGCCCCACCAATACTGGCGACTGGTACTTCACCGGCAACTACCCAACACCGGGTGGTAATAAAGTGGTGAATAAAGCATTTCTGAATTTTATTGAAGGGAAGAATGTGAGGGGGTATTAATCTTAGATGTAAACCTGATTTTTTCCAATGCGTCTCACGAAATGAGGCGCATTTTTTCTGTGTCTTTCTGTGCCTTCAGTGGCAATAAAATATCACTGTCAAAAGAACTCCTTTGCAAAAGCACACAAAGGTCTGCAAATCGGCCTGGTCTTTCTTCCCTGTAAAATTCTCCTCTCATTTTTCAAATAGTGTTAGTTTGTGCTGATAATTGAAACATTCAACAAGCAGACACTTCAAAATGAAATTATTCCAAAATAAAAAAGGCAACCTTTTTTTGGCTTTTCTTTTCTTAGTGCTTTCCATTATTGGTTTTATGATAAAATTGCCATCGGCCTTCAGGCATTATGATAAAGAGTTACATTCATTATTTTATTTTTTAGCAGCCGCATTTCTCAACCTGTTATTCGCGAAAAATAAGTTTACCAGACATATACTCATATTTGCTTTCCTGTATTTACTGGGCATGTCTATAGAATATGCGCAGGAGTATTCGAATCAGTTTTTCCGTAAACGAATACATGGCCGTTACGATAAGGAAGATGTACTGTCGAATTTAAAAGGACTAATTGCATTTTCGGTTGTATGGATTGTATATGTTGGGGTTACATTTTTTATAAAAAGACCCACCATGCACAACGAAGCCGATAATAGTAAATAATGAAACCCAATAGTAGCGAGTAGATTTTTTATCAGTTTGATAATCAGTTACATAAAAAATTGCCGAAACTGTTATGGGGGAATAAACTTTCGTAAATTTAATCGTTAGCTGCAACCCTATTGGCAATCCGTTCCCTGTTCGGGGTGACAGGACGACGACCAAGCAGCCAAAGCACGTTTTGGCACATTTGCAAGGCACACAAAAGCCGACACACAGAAGCAAACCTTGCAAAAGAGCCAAAATTCTCCAATGCAACTGGCAGTCACTTCAACCATTAGGATTAAATTGTACCCTCATATAAATAAGGCACAAAAGCATGACAATTACAATCTTAGGACAGGGGTTTGAAACTGCTTCTGAAAACTCAGTTGGAAACTATTTGATGAAATTCTTGACTGAAAAGCGTTTTCATAGTTTTCATGCAATTACCGCTTTTACAAGTTTAGCTGGTATCAATGGTATTCGGAAGCATCTCGAAAATGCAAAGCATCTTGAAAACGCAACAATAATAACAGGTGTTGACCAGAAGGGCACATCGAAAGAAGCTTTAGAAGCATTATGGGAACTTAAAATTAACTCCTATGTATTTTTCGTTCCGCCACCTTCACCAATTTTCCATCCTAAGATTTACCTATTTGAAGGAGAGAAATCCACGGAATTAATCATTGGTTCATCAAACCTCACCGCTAATGGACTTTTTACGAATATCGAAGCTTCTATTCTTATCAGCGTTGACAACCAAAACGCCACAGACAAGAAGATTGTGGAAGGATTGAAGCAGTATTTCAGTGGACTTTTCAACTATAACGACCCGAATTTAAAGCCCCTTACCACTGAGTTAATTACCGAACTTGTAAATGCCAAAATAGTACCTACAGAAGCTGAAAGAAAGGAACTGCAAGACAAAGGAGAAAAGTCTGCAAAAACTGAAACCCAAACTATACTTTCTAAGATTTTCCCTAAGCGAGCCGCTGCTCAAATACCAAAAGATTTTCGCCCAGACAAAAAGGGTGAGGCAAAAGCATCAGCAAAGTCGACAAAAACCATTGAGGCTACAACTCTTTTATGGGAGAGCGGAGCGCTTACTGAAAGAGATTTAAATATTCCAAAAGGCTCAACCACCAATCCAACTGGCTCAATGCTTTTCAAGAAGGGCAAGACAGAAGACATCGACCAAAGGCGCTATTTCCGTGATGTGGTTTTTTCATCCTTAAATTGGGTATTTGATACAAGAACAGGTTCAACACATTTGGAAAAAGCAGCAGCCTTATTCAGGATAGTGGTTATGGGGAAAGACCATGGCACTTTTGCTCTGACCTTGACACATAATCCAAGAACAGACACTCGTTCCTACGAACAGAAAAATTCAATGACTTCAATTAGTTGGGGTGAAGCAAAATCAATAATTGCAAGAGAAGAACTAATTGGCAGGAGCGCTAAGCTGTATGGCAATACTCCTAATAATGGTGAATACACAATAGTAATTGATTGACAAGCCCTTCTTTTCACAATTGTTAATAACCCAAGTAAAAAATTATTTGCCAATACAAATATGCTTTATACTTTTGGACTGAAGTAGTCCAAAATGAAGCTAGAGAAAACATTTGGTGAAACAGTTAAGAAACTCCGAGAAGAAAAGCAACTTCCTCTACGTGAGGTTGCAGAAGCATTGGAGATAGATACTTCTATGCTTGGTAAAATTGAAAAGAATAACCGTAAGCCAACCAAGCAACTAATTAGCAAAATCGCCAAATACTTCAAGGTTAGCGGCAAAGATTTGATTATAGCCTTTTTAAGCGACGAAATAGCTTACCAAGTTTTGGATGAAGAAGATTTGTCTAACGAGATTTTTAAAGTGGCTGAGGAAAAAGTAAAGTATTTAAAAACCAAAAAGAAATCTTGAGTATGAAACTGATAACAGAAGCATCTGCTGAAAAACTGAGAGGTGGTTTTTATACTCCTGAGCCTATTGCTGAATTTGTTTTACGTTGGGGCATCAATGGAAGTAGTGAGTATGATATTCTTGAGCCGAGTTGCGGAGACGGAGTTTTTTTAGAGCAAATCCAAAAGCACAAGCTAAAATATAATTCTATTACCGCTATTGAACTTGATGAGCAAGAAGCCCAAAAGGCCGAAAAGATTAAACTTAAAAACAAACAGGTAATAAATGCAGATTTCCATACATACTGCAACAATACTTTACAACGGTTTGATTTAGTAGTGGGAAATCCGCCGTACATACGGTATCAGTTTTTTGACAGAGTACAACAAGTTGAAGCCGCTGACATTTTTATAAAAGCTGGTTTGACCTATTCTAAACTTACGAATGCTTGGGTTTCTTTTGTTGTAGGTTCGTCGCTTTTACTGAAAGAAAATGGCGGCAAAATTGGATTTGTTCTGCCTGCTGAAATTCTACAAGTTTCATTTGCCCAACAACTTCGAAATTTCATAGCACACTTTTACAATAAAATCAACATCATTTCTTTTGAGAAATTAGTCTTTCCAGACATTCAGCAAGAAGTAGTTCTATTGCTATGTGAAAAAAATAATAGCAAGACACATAACATTGAACATATAGAACTACACAATGCAAGTGAACTTCAAACTCTTGATGTGGCAAGATTAAAAAGTCCTCAAAAGAAGATTGATTTTAAAAGTAACAAATGGACATTTTACTTCTTAGAGCAAGAGGAAATTGACTTTCTTGAAAACATTGCTGCAAAAAGAAATATCCCTACTCTCGGAAAATTTGCAAACGTTGAAGTAGGAATAACAACAGGTTCAAACGACTTTTTTACTGTACCATTAACAATAGTAGAAGAATACGACTTACACGACTATGCAAAGCCGATGGTGGGCAGAAGCGTTCAAGTAAATAGCATAATATTTACAGAGGATGATTGGACAAAAAATAAATTCTCAAAAGCAAAGGCTCACCTTTTAGTTTTTCCAGACAGCAAAAATTTAAATAGAAAAAATGGAGCAGTAAAATACATTGCTCATGGTGAAACCTTAGGAATTCACAAAGGCTACAAAACAGGAATTCGTGATGATTGGTTTGTAGTTCCCTCACTGAAAATATCCGATGCCCTTTTTATCAGACGTAATAATTTATATCCTCGATTAATCATTAATCAGGCAAAGGCATACACGACAGATACCATGCATAGGGTTTTCCTTAGGCCAGGAACCAAACTCGATGCATTTGCAGCAAGTTATTACAACTCTCTTTCTCTTGCTTTTACAGAAGTTTGTGGTCGAAGCCACGGCGGCGGAGTGTTAGAGCTAATGCCTAATGAGACTGAAAGAGTTTTACTTCCTTATCATCTAGACAATGGTGCTTTGCTTCCAACTATTGACAAATTAATTCGTACCAAGGCAAATATTGAAGAAGTGTTAAAGGTTACAAATCAAACTATACTTAGAGAGCATTACGGATTGACACAAAAGGAAGTAAAACTTGCTCATACAATTTGGAAAAAGTTATCAGCAAGACGACTAAATAGAGGCAAGTAAGCCGATACACAAAAGGACACACATTTGCAAGCTCTCGAAGCCTGATACAAAGCCAACTTGCAAATGCGTGTGCTTTTTTCCCACGCTTCATGGGCACACCCAACTTCGGTTGACACAGACGTTATAGTGACAGACCCGAAAAAAGGGCATGCAGGTAACATCGGTTTGGCGTTATGGCGGCTGACCCAACGCAGCATCACCAATATACCGCAATTCATCTTCATTTTCGGCTGACCGAACGCAGATGAACAGCAGTAAAATTTTGTACATTGTTCTTTAATTGGCTTTAGTTGTTGGCAGACGGAACACAGAATGCCGCGACAACGTCAAGCCTTGAACGTTGGAAGCAATTAAATCATGACACACAACAATTTCTTCTTAGCAAATATGCCATCTTCTCGACCGGCTGATTATTGCCTTGGTTACATGGAGGGATCTGTATTCATAGACTTCAATAAGTTGGACAATGGCTGGATTTATTTAAAGCGAATTTCATTCGACGGTTACGGTTGTTGCGAACTAACGTCAAATATTGCAGCCTTAAATAAAGTTGAATCGGCCGAGTTTAAAAAAATACTTGAAAACGACCTTCTTGACCAAGAAGCATTAACTAAGATTGTAAAAAAAACCATAGCATTAAATGAAAGTTTTATTTGGGCAGACGCCCTTAATGAGTATCAGCTTTTGTAGACTAACGCTAAATTGCCACAAGCTCTGATAAGGAAACTTCAAGCGCCTTCGCAATTTCATAAAGCGAAAAAATAGTAGGGTTCACTTTTCCATTTTCAATAATCTCAATGGCTTGTCTGTCTTTATTACAAGCCCTGGCCAGGTCGGCTTGTGTCCAGCCCTTCTCTTCGCGTAATGCGATAATACGTTGCCCAATCTTTTTCTGAAGCAGTTCTTTTTTCACTTGTACAAAGTGCAGAAAAAAATCAAAAATAGCGTCATATTTTAATTGACAATCTGATTTAACTGATTATATTTGTCATATTAAAGCATGACAATGAAAAAGACTGTTAGAAAAATGACGATATCCTATACACACCAGGAAACACAGTATAAAACTGAACCCATACCCTATATTCGAATAAAAGGCAAGTGGTTAGAAAAACTGGGTTTTAAACAAGGGCAGAAAATAAACATACAGGCATCAGCAAAAAAACTAACCATTACTACTGATGATAGCTTGCTTCCTGTCGGTTAAACCACTACACAGAACCATGCTGCACCCATAGAACCCGATAGCCATTTTTCTACACCCGCTAACAGCCTACACCAGGCACCCAACCAAAAAACGGCTTCCCGCGAGCCTGCAACCCCATATTTCAGTTTCATACAGTATAGATGGCTGTTTGCTTGCTGTTATAATATGTTGTAAAACAAACCATTAGCCTATTAAATGCTGAACAAAAGCCTATTATATACCATCCTCTGGAGAGTGGGAGTTAATAGCGCTTTGATAGGGATATGATAGGGCTTTAATAGGGCTTTGAGTAAAGAGAAAAATTTGCAAAACAGGAAGAAAACTTGCTTGTTATTACATCATCAGTAATGCTTTCATAGTAAGAAAATGGTATTCCCGAACCCTGCCCAGGGCAGGAAGGTTGATAAGCCTTCTTTAGATGACAGTTGCGTTCTGTGCCACAGCGTGTAACATTTGTTTGGGGTTTACTCATGCATTAATGAGTATTCGGCTGCAATAATCTGCTGATTATCAATAAAATATTTTTTACATATATTATGGGGAGGGTTCTGTATATTTAACTACCAGTTTTCATTGTAAACCATATCCTTTGAATGCGTACCAGGAACATAGCAATAAAAATAGGAGCCGGTCTGTTGCTGAAGGCAGATCTGTTGGTACTACGCATAGAAATCTACAGGAACTCATTGAAAACAGTCCCCGCGTAAAACAACTGAATGCGTATCAAAAAATGGCTGACAATTATTCAGCTATGCATGCCAAACCGATTCAAAAAAAACAAACTGTTTCGGAGGCAGAAGGTTATGTTGATACTGAAGAACGACATTCAAAAGACTCAATTTCAGCTAATACAAAAGAGAACAATACGAATGCAGGAAAAATTAATAATAATAATTCCGGCATCATACAAAGAGTTGCTAAAAAGAATAAAAAGAAGAAACACAAGGCTAAAAAGGCAACGAAGAAAACGGTAAAATTGGATAAGAAACAAGTAATGACTGTTAGAAATAAAACAGATCAGTATAGTTCTGGTATAATAAACCATGTATACATGGCTACAGGAGTAAATGACGGGCCTAGAAAAGAAGCGCAAAAAGTGGCTCTTTTTCTTGGAGGCAGTTGGGTTGGAGGCCATATGGTAAATGATCAACTGGGCGGTACAGGCGATTTCGCGAATATTGTTCCGATCACATCTTCCATGAATGGAAAACATAAAACCATTGAAAACAGGGCCAATAATGAACTTAGTAATGGTCATGGTAATACAGTGGAATATAAAATGCAGATTAATAGAAGAGAAACCAGAGTGAATGGATCAAAAACGGTTAAAAATTTACCCGTAGAATTTAAGCAAACCCTCGATGTTTACCCTCCTAATGCTGCTCCGTACACGGTTAATGGTAATGTATTTACGCATCCATAATACACACGCAAGTAATCGTTTTCGTGATAGTAGTTTTTTGCATCCAGAGAATGACACCACTTTTGCCATTTAAATAAAATGATAATCAGTAATTCACTTTCCTAACTGTTACTGGAGGCAAGGTTTCCATTCTTTCACCTGCAACAAAAAGCTTGCTGCTATATTCCAACAGTGTTGGTTTTTATACAAGTCTTATTTTTTCTTTTATTATTTTCATTAGTGAGAACATGTTATTGAATAACTGTTAGCTACAATGAAATGCTTCACTACACGATCTGCTATATTCATTTTGCTTGCTCTTTTTCTGTTGCGAGTAATTATTGAGTTTGCACAAAAATGTTTTTATGCAACCATAAATCGTCTTTTACTTTTTAATCATAAAATATCATCTCATGACTTGCAAACGAAAGATCTTCTCTACATCAATTCTAATGTGTGCCTTGCTTATTTTATCAGTTACAACAAAAGCACAGGACGGAACCATCTATCCTTTAAAAGCGCCTCCTGAGCCTAATGCCATATTGCTTGGTACTGGTGGTGTAAAGGATCAGCCGGCATCTGAATCATGGTTTCGTCAGTGGGGCGATCCAATGGCAAGAAATATTACCACAGCAACCCTCACTCCTTTTCTGCCCAAACCAGGTACAGCCAATGGCGCAGCAGTAATTGTAGCGCCAGGCGGTGGTTTCCGATGGCTCTCGCTGGGTAACGAAGGATGGGAAGTTGCTCAGGCACTTGCCGATAAAGGAATTGCTGCTTTTGTATTGAAGTACCGTCTGCATCCTACTCCAGATAAACTGGAAGATTTCTCTGCCTGGATGAACCGCCCGCGTACTGCAGCAGCACCACCTCCTGCAGACACTTCAAAAAGAAATACACCAGCACCTCCGCAGCAGATGGATCTTTCTAACCAACTGGCCGATGCTGAAGCTGCTTATGCACTTATTCTAAAACGTGCCAATGAATGGGGTGTTGACATCAACAGAATAGGAATGATTGGTTTTTCTGCCGGTGCAGGTTTAACCATGCATTCAACACTCAATTCAAAAACCATGAAACTGGCTTTTATTGGTCCGGTTTACGGCGGAATGGGTCCGGTTACTGTACCAAAAAATGCGCCACCTATGTTTAATGTAATTGCTTCTGATGATTTTCTTTTCAGAGGACAGTTTGGCGTTATTGATTCCTGGTTTAAAGCCGGCATACCTGTTGAATTTCATCTTTACCAGAATGGTGGTCATGGTTTTGGACTGGGAAATCCGGGCAGAACAAGTAATCGTTGGTTTGATGCATTTATTCATTGGCTCGATGTAAATAAGTTTTTAAAAGCACAATAAATGCCAGTTAAAAATTAAATACTTCTCGCTATTTTAATAACCAACAGCCCTCTCAGGGCTGTTGGTATTTCTGACCAATATGTTGAACTCGTTCGGAGAACACTGCTCTACATATAAAATTGACTTTGTATCTTCAAAAAATCCGTTTATTTAATAGTACTAAATAACATTTCAATACAGAGCCGGTAGTATCAGCGTAACAACTACACAATAAAATGGAAAACACAGACTTTTCAACCTTAACCGATCAGGAATTATTAGCCGAAGCCAAAAAGATGAAATCATCTTTTATTACCAATGCTTTTTTTATTGGTTTTTTAATCGGCATCATATGCTACAGTGTTATTAAAAGCAGTTGGGGTATGTTCACCCTTATTCCGTTATACCTTATTTATAGAATGGTGAATGATCCGAAGAAGAAAAGAATGAAAGAACTGGAAGAACTTTTAGAACAGCGAAAGCTGAAATAAGATTTCCTAAAATTTCTATACCTTACTACAGTAAATCAACATGTTCTTTTTTGTATGAAATATACCTTGTTTCTCCTTTTGGGTATTTGCATGTTGCAACTGTCATTCGCGCAGGGCTATATTGATCTTACCAGGGAAAAAGCCAGAAAGAAACTCGAGAAAACAAAAGCGCATAATTCAAATATGAATATCCTCCTGCAGGAATCAGATACCACACTCAGTTATCTGGTGCGCGATTCTTCTGTTCAAAAC
This sequence comes from Chitinophaga pinensis, assembly GCA_943372605.1. Classification (GTDB taxonomy): domain Bacteria; phylum Bacteroidota; class Bacteroidia; order Chitinophagales; family Chitinophagaceae; genus Sediminibacterium; species Sediminibacterium pinensis_H. The sequence continues at coordinate 82,427 of CALRZI010000002.1, forward strand.
TTCGATCTCCTTCTTTTCTTCGATAATAATAACCGTTGTTACAAAGAAAAAAAAGTATTGACCTGTGATAGCTGTTACCAAAAGTTTCTGGATAATATATTGTCCGATAAGTATTACCGTTGGACAAAAATCAACAACAGTACCTACTATTCCCGTTTTCCCTACCGTATTATTCTCGAAACGAGGCTGGCAGGCGAGTACACCCTTGAACTCAAACGTGGCGATATGCCCGGAAATGAGTACCGCAAAACAGTACGTCAGGGTTTGTAAATTATTTTCCTTTCAGAGGACTAAAGAGTAAAAACCAAGAAACCAAGAAATACGCTGGTACCCAATACTTATCTATTTTGCAGGGCGTAAAAAGCAGCGAACGGTATGTCGAAATTAAAAACAGTCCGCGAGAAGGCAAACCTTACCCAGGAAGAACTGGCCGAACAATCGGGGGTATCTGTAAGAACCATACAACGCATTGAAGCGGGCACTGATCCTAAAGGCTACACCCTCAAAATATTAGCCAAAACCCTGAGTGTAGAACAGGACGAACTGGTAAAATCTGTTGAAAAGCAGGCGCCTGTACCGCTGGGCTTCCTGAAACTGATCAACCTGTCATCCCTCCCCGTAGCTTTTTTACCACCCCTGAATATTATTTTACCATGGGTTATTATGCTCCTGAAAAAAGACCCTGTTCCCATGGCAAAGCAACTGGTCTCTGTTCAGATACTATGGTCGGTGGGAGCATTTGTATTGTTTATGCTGGCCGCTTTTCTCAAAAACTGGCTATTATTAAGTAACGGGTTTACTCTAGTTGTGATGATACTACTGGCATTGAGTAATATTATACTCATTCTCTGGAATGCCATTTCCCTCGATAAAAAGAAAGAGCCTGCCATCAGGCTGAAATTTAGCTTAATCTAAGCCTGACAAGCCTTTGACGGCTAATTGGCGGCCTATTGGCGGGCCGTTTTTTGGGAAAATAGCTATGCTGACCCCAATCTTTGCCGTAAAATAATTCATGATGTACAAGCGCTTTCTTGCCCTGATTTTTACCCTTTTAAGCATCTGCCTTAGCCATGCACAGGTGGCCAAAACCTCGGAACTGTTTCTGCAAATGAAAAAGCAGGACAGTATTTTTTTTGAACGCAGCTTCAACCTTTGTGATCTTGACTACCTGAACAAAGCCATTCATAAGGATCTAATCTTCTTCCACGACCAGGGTGGCATACAAAACCGCCAGGATTTTCTGGAAAGTGTGCGAAAGAATATCTGCGGCAATCTCAACCAGAAACCCATCCGGAAACTAACCGAAAACAGCCTCGAAGTATTTCCCTTGTACAAGGAAGGTAAACTCTATGGGGCCATTCAAAACGGGGTACACGATTTTTATACACGGGAACCCAATAAGGCAGATCGCCATACCAACAGGGCCAGGTTTACCCATGTTTGGTTATGGGAAAACGGAACATGGCTACTGAAAGAAGTATTGAGTTATGACCATAAAGAACCCAATGAATCAACTGCAGCCATTCCGGTAGAAAAGGAAATTGAATCATGGCTCAAAGCAGAAAAAGTACCTGCTTTAGGAATGGGCATCATAGAAAATGGCAGGCTACAGAAAATAAATGTGTTCGGAACCCTCGATAAGGAAAGACCCGCACCTTACAATGCCATTTTTAAAGTAGCTTCTCTCACCAAACCTATTACTGCAATAGTAGCTTTGAAATTGGTGAGTGAAGGAAAGCTAGGTTTAGATGAACCCCTGGATACATACTGGAAAGATCCCGATCTCGGAAATCATCCATGGATGCATAAGTTAACCGCCAGAATCATTCTTTCACATCAAACCGGTTTTCCTAACTGGCGATACATGCACGAGTCGAAAAAACTAAGTTTTGCATTTGAACCCGGTACAAAATTTCAGTACTCCGGAGAAGGGTTTGAATACCTGCGCAAAGCAATGGAAGCAAAGTTTAGGAAAAGCCTGGAACAATTGGCAGACAGCCTCGTGTTTAAACCAGCCAACATGCAAGACACCCATTTCTGGTGGGATGCTGCTGTGGATACAACGCGTTATGTACACAATTTCGATAAGCATGGGAATACACACGAAACCGTAAGGTATTACAAAGCCAATGCATCAGCCAATCTGTTAACTACTGTTGAAGACTATGGAAATTTTCTGGTGTATGTTTTACAAGGCGCCGGTTTATCGAAAGCTGTACAGGATGAAATGCATAACAGTCAGGTAAAACTTAAGGAGCAGAATTATTTTGGTTTGGGATGGGAAAAAATAACAGGGTTTAGTAACGATGAATATATATTGCTGCACAGCGGCAAAGATCCCGGCGTAAGTACACTGGCTGTTATTTTTCCAAAAAGTAAAAATGGCTGGCTCATTTTTCTCAATGGAGACAATGATATGAAACTGATTGAAAAACTGCTAACAGAAAAGCTCTATCTCGGAACTGAACTCTGGAATAAAAAATAAGCACCCCATTTCTGTGTTCTTCTCCGTAGGAGTCCTTTGGACTGTGTCTTCAGTGGCAATTAAATGCCACTGAGAGCACTGAGGAGCACAGAATTTTTCTGATCCTTATAGTGAAGTTTGATCGTAAAAGGAAATGCTGCTGCTATTTACGCGCTAATTGTTTTTTCACCTCATGCAACTCCTGTTTTAGCTGACTGAGTGTATCGAGTACTGCTTTAAATTCTGACCGGCTGATGGGTTGCGTAGTATATTGAACAGGAGCTTCTGCTGCTATGTTTAATTCATGTACCGATTGGTCCTTGAAAAAAGTGGCTACATCTACTTCAAGTATGCCTGCTATCTGAATTAATCTTGTAACCGACGGGTCTGTTTCACCCCGTTCAATTTTCGCATAGGCACCCGGGGTAATATCAAGCTCCACAGCCATATTTTCCTGGCTATAATCCTTACTTCTCCGAAGTTCCCTGATACGTTGACCTATTGCTTTTTTCACCCTTCAAAGGTCAAAAAGATGTTTTTGTATAACAGTCTTTAGAGTACAAAAACAGATATTATTAGTACAATTATTATCATATTAGTTCAATATTGTCCTTATAGGATAGTTATAGAACTCAGTAAGACAATATTTAATGCCAACAGCTTGTTAAGGAATTACAAGATGATTAGCCATCACCTGAATATTATTAACACTGAAAAGGCTTTTTACCGGAATAAGGGGTAGAATAAAATGGATTTGTAGTAATGAGTTCAAATCTTTAAGAGTATGTATATACACAGGAAGCCTTCATGCAAATCATTAGAAATCTATAAAACTCTCTGCGCTCCCCCCGTTCTCTCGTTCTCTGTGGTGAAGATTCTTCTTTGTCACCCTTCGATGAAGGATATTGCATTGTATTGTTTCACTTACGCCTGATTAAGCAACAACCTGGTCGTAGATATTTCGTACTCTTCAATACTTTCAAAGTCTCCTTCACTAATCAGCCATTTTACTTCTGCGAGTTCCCATTCAGTAGATATTTTGTAGCGATAGTTTTTTGGATATTTAATGCCAAATAATCCTACCACAAAATCATTCTGTTGTTTTGATATAATCTTTTTCGCTTTAGACATGTTTGTAATAATAGCAGGTTTTTACTACAGCAAATTTACTCATTAAAATAATTACGATCCTGTAAATCTTCCCTTTAAACTGAGCCGCTCCGGTCCAGATTCTACCGTGTTCTTTTTGAAAAACTGCAATCTTTGCAATTCGTTGTATGTCAAGAAAACAAACATCGTGGGGTGGGTTATAGTACATGAAATTATGCATCATATGATCTGCATATTCGAATGTAAGTTTTAACTCAACTTTGCGGTTTTGAATTCGTATGATGGCATTATTGGTACTCAATTTCAGATGGATGAAAATCGAAATTGCAACCCTAAAGCCATACAAAACTCTATACCCCGATAACTGCGTATTAATTCATAAAAAAACGATGTATTTCTACGCACCCGTTTGGAATTTAACACAATCGGTATCGTAGTAGCGTAGAACTGTCAAGGGTTGCTCTCATCCAGCAACATATACTTCTTCACCCCATTAATCATCATTTCATCCAGCACATTTACCAGGTTGCCATAACTCGATGCCTGTAATGGTTTAATCAGTACAACAGGTTCTGCATCATTTCCAAAATAGGCTTTTACCTGTTTTATTTTGGCCTGTAAAACCGTTCTTAATCCTTTACTGCTGTAATCTGTTTGCTGAATATTTTTTTCATTACTGCCTTCATAATAGCGAATGATATTATTACCATCGAGCAATAAGGAAATGGTTTTTCGTTCGCCGGTTACTGTGGGGTTATCTGTATCGCTTTCATCGGGTAAGGGCAAAAGAATACTCGTTGGCTCACTCAATGCAGTGGTGAAAATGAAAAAGGTAATGAGTAGAAAACCCAGATCAACCATGGGGGTAAGATCTACACGGGTAGATAATTTTTTGTTGCGATGCAGTCCTTTGCGGTTCCTGCTTTCGGGTGTTTGAATCTCTGCCATAATCAGTCGTTTTAAATGAGATGATTTTAGGGCAGTATTCCATACGCAATTATTGCCAGTTTAGTTGAACCATTACCGGCCGGTGATCAGATGCTACAGGCTCATTTAATACTTCGGCCTGAAGAACCGATACTTTTTGTTTGTGATGCATGAGAATATAATCGATACAGCGATCGGGTTTATCGGAAGGAAAACTAAAAGCATTTGAACTCAATAATTGAAAATGATGTTGCAGCAATTGCATCATCGTGCTGCCGGGAATATCATTTAAATCGCCCGCAAGCAGAACGGGTTTTTGGTATGCTTTTATTGCTTCTTCAATAATTTTTACTGAACCAATCCTGTCTTTTTCTGTGAGTGAAAGATGTGTACAGAAAACAACATAATTTTCAAACTCTACAATCAGTAATACCCGTGGTTCTTCTGCACCTGGCAACGGAATTGTTTTTTGTGTCAATGGTTTTTCTTTCGACAATACACCCACTCCATATTTGCCTCCCTGAAAAGCAATGGCGGCGCCATAACTGGCGTACATGCCTGTTGTTTCTGATAGTTCTTTTAATACATCAACCCCTTTACTTCTCTGTGTAACACTATCCAGTTCCTGCAAAGCAATAATGGAGGCTTTTGATTGAGAGATGATGTTGGCGATGCGTTGATAGTCGGTTACATTATCCATGCCCTTGGCATTGCGGATATTGTAACTGAGCATGCGTATGGGTTCTTTGGGAGAAAAGGAGAGTAAGATCAAGGATAGTAAGCCTAAACAAAACTTGTTCATATTTTAAGGGGTTAACCACAGAGCCTCACGGAGTGAGGCACGGAGTTTCACAGAGGTGGTAAATATTATTTGTGTGTTCTTCTGTGTCTTTAGTGGCAATAATAAATACCACTGAAGACACAGTCCAAAGGACTCCTACGGAAAAGAACACAGAAGGATATACTTTCGGTCTTTCCGACTTCCGGTCTTCCGGACTCACTAATTCCCGTACACACTTAAAAACTTAATACGCATTATTTTCAACTGCTCCCAGGTATAATTATTTTCACTCAATTCCTGCTGCGCAATTTGCAGCGATGAGGTTTCACAGTTTTTGAAATATTCAATAATTTCTTCCTGATCGTATTCGTCCAGCCATTCATCAATAGCGTAGTCGAGATTGAGTTTGGTGCCACTGGCAGCAATGGTTTCCATCTCCTCCAACAGTTCATCTAAACGCAGGCTTTTATTACGCGCAATAGTTTCCAGATGAATTTTCTTATCTACGTTCTGGATGATATAGATTTTGTTATTGGCCTTATTCGCCACACTCTTCATTACAAAATCATCCGGTTTTTCTATCTCATTTTCTTCTACATATTTGGCCACCATTTCTACAAATGGTTTACCATATTTCAGCGCCTTACCCTTACTTACACCCTGACATTTTTCCAGTTCCTGCAAAGTAGTGGGGTAGAGGGTGGCCATATCCTGCAAAGAAGTTTCGAGGAAAATGACAAATGGAGGCAGGTTTTTACGCTTGGCTTCTTTCTGACGCAGTTCTTTCAGCATTTCAAACAACTTGTCATCAGCCGCAGCGCCAGTTTGTGTGCCGCCTTCTCCTTCTTCATCATCGGCATTGGCATCTTCAAACAGGTTATTCAATACTATTTTAAAAGAGGCTGGTTTCTTCAGAAATTTCTCTCCTTTTTCTGTCAGCTTCAGCAAACCATATTCTTCAATATCTTTTCTAATGAGGTTTTCCAGCATCATTTGTCGAACCAGGCTGTTCCACAAATGAATTTCTTTATCCTTACCTATGCCAAACACATCGAGTTGATCGTGTCGGAACATGCTGATCTGTGGTGTAAGCCGGCCTATGAGAACGCTGATCACATAATCTGCTACAAATCGTTCATCCAGCGCCTTCACCGCTTTCAATACCTGGGTTACTTCTTCTTTAACCTCAATTTTTTCTTTCGGGTTGCGACAGTTATCGCAGTTGCCACAATTTTTTTCGCCCCAGTCTTCTCCGAAATAGTGAAGTAATATTTTTCTGCGGCAAACAGAACTTTCGGCATAAGCCACCGTTTCATCAATTAACTGACCACCCACTTCTCTTTCACTCAAAGGCTTGTCGCGCATGAGGTGTTCCAGTTTGGCCACATCTTTATGAGAATAATACAATACACAAATACCTTCCAGTCCGTCACGACCTGCACGGCCTGTTTCCTGGTAATAGTTTTCTATTGATTTTGGAATATTAAAATGTATCACAAAACGGATATCGGGTTTGTCAATACCCATCCCGAATGCAATGGTGGCCACAATTACCTGTACATCTTCATTCAGAAACTGGTCCTGTCTGTCGGCACGCAGTTTCTGGTCGAGACCTGCATGGTATGCTACAGCTTTAATATTATTGGCTACCAATAATTCTGCCAGCTCTTCTGTTGTTTTGCGGTTGAGTGTATAGATGATACCACTTTTACCTTTGTGCTGGCTGATGAACTTTACGATATGCTTAACCGTTTGGTCCTTTTTTATTTTTGGCTGAATCTCGTAATAGAGATTGGTACGGTTAAAAGACGAGATAAATATATTGGGCTCGCGTAACCCAAGGTTCTTCACAATATCGCTCTGCACTTTGGGTGTGGCTGTTGCCGTTAATGCAATAACAGGTACTTCGGGATTAATGATGTCCATCATTTCTCTCAACCTCCGGTACTCGGGTCTGAAATCGTGACCCCATTCCGAAATACAATGCGCTTCATCTACCGCAAAAAATGAAATTTTGAGATCGGCAAAATATTCCAGGTTTTCCTGCTTGGTTAAAGTTTCAGGTGCCACATAGAGCAGTTTGGTTTTACCGCTGTCGAGGTCTTCTTTAACTGCTTTAATTTGTCCTTTGTTGAGGGAGGAATTCAGAAAATGTGCCACATCGTCTTTCTCGCTGTATCCACGTACCAGGTCAACCTGGTTTTTCATGAGTGCAATGAGTGGCGAAACCACGATGGCGCAACCATCGAGTATCATGGCGGGTAACTGGTAGCAAAGACTTTTACCGCCTCCTGTTGGCATGATGACAAATGTATCTTTACCGCTTAATAAGCTGCGGATCGATTTTTCCTGCGTGCCCTTAAATTCTCTGAAGCCAAAATAGGTTTCCAATGCCCCATGAATATCAAAAGCGGCATCTGCCAGCTTAGTTGTGGTGCTCTTTTTGCCTGCCGTGGCAGATTTGGGTGTTGTAGCCCTTTTTACCGGGGCTTTTTTTGTGCTTGTTGCCATGTATATACAATCAGTTTACCGCACCGGCGGAACCCTTTATAACCATATAAGTTAATGATTTTACCGGAATTTTCACTTAATATTTGCCAATCGGCCCAAGAGGAAGTGTTTCCGGCGGAACCGGTTCATGGTGGCCTTTCTGAGGAAGCTACCTGCTTTTTTCGAAAGGATGGCGAAGTTAACGAAGAATAGGCTGATTACATAGAGTTTGCTGTTAAAGTTTACCTTTGTGCCGCATGAAATGAACCATATCAAAATTTGATACCAAGGGGAATATTTATTGGCGAATTCCATGTGACCCGAGACAATAGAAGTGAACACATGAAAAAAACGATTGTACAAACGGCTTTAGAAACCATTGAACTGGAGGCTGCTTCTGTAGCGGGTCTTTCTGCTTTTATAGATGATGGTTTCGATAAAGCCATTCAGCAGATAGCCCTTTGTAAGGGGCGTATTGTAATCAGCGGTGTGGGTAAAAGTGCCATTGTTGCACAAAAAATTGTGGCCACTTTAAACTCCACGGGTACACCTGCCTTGTTTATGCATGCGGCCGATGCCATTCACGGCGATCTGGGCATGGTTCAGGAGGATGATATTGTATTACTCATCAGCAAAAGCGGCGAAAGCCCTGAAATAAAAGTATTGGTACCACTCATTAAAAATTTTGGCAATACCCTTATTGGCATGGTGGGTAGCACCGAAAGTTTTCTGGCAAAATCATCCGATATTATCCTGAACACAACGGTTAGTCAGGAAGCCTGCCCCAATAACCTTGCACCCACCAGCAGCACCACTGCACAAATGGTAATGGGCGATGTACTGGCCGTATGCCTGATGCAGTTAAATGGATTTTCTGATCACGATTTTGCACGTTACCATCCCGGAGGCAATCTGGGCAAACGTTTATACCTCCGTGTGGCCGATCTGTGTAAAAACAATGAAGCGCCAAAAGTATCAGCCAATACCGGGTTGAAACAGGTGATTGTAGAGATTACAGAGAAAAGACTGGGTGTTGCCGCTGTTGTAGACAATAATAATATGGTTACTGGTATTATTACCGATGGTGACCTGAGAAGAATGCTTGAAAAAACCAATGATTTAACAGCCATTACCGCAGCTGATATTTTTTCTCCAAACCCTAAAACAGTTGAACCGGGTATGCTTGCAGTTGAAGCACTGGAACTGTTGAGAGAAAATGATATCAGTCAACTTATTGTTGCTGAAAACGGGCAGTATGTTGGAGTATTGCATATACATGATTTGGTGAGGGAAGGGATTATATAAATAAGAAATAAGGAATAAGACATAAGGAATATGAAAGGAAGGGGTGAGAGACAAGACACAAGAGACAAGGGGTGGAAACTATTTTATCCTGCTGTGGAATTAGCCTGTAATATTGCAGGGTTGAAAAGGGGATCAAACTAATTAGGAATGAACAAACATCATTATGTAGCCATTATGGCTGGCGGAATTGGTAGTAGATTCTGGCCCATGAGCAGAACGGCTTATCCAAAACAGTTTCTTGATATTTTACATACTGGCAAATCCTTGTTACAATGGACTTATGAACGATATGCCAGTTTTATTCCGAATGAAAATATTTTCATTGTTACTTCTGATGAATATGTGCCCATTGTTCAGAAACAACTGAAACATTTACCGGTTGAAAATATTGTAGCAGAACCAAGCCGTAAGAATACAGCTCCCTGTATTGCCTATATTTCATTCAAGCTCTTGCAAAAAGATCCTGAGGCTTCGCTGATTGTGGCCCCCAGCGATCATATGATTCTGGATAATGAAGCATTCAGATCTGTTACACTGAAGGCGCTCGATTTTGTAAGCCATATAAAATCGCTGGTAACATTGGGTATTACACCTACGCATCCGAATACAGGCTATGGTTATATTCAACACGATAGTATGACGGTTGCAGAAGGTATTTATAAGGTGAAAACTTTCACCGAAAAACCCAATCTCGAACTGGCGAAAACTTTTATCAGCAGCGGCGATTTTTTATGGAATGCGGGCATTTTTGTGTGGCAGGTAAAAAATGTAATCAAAGCATTTGAACAACACCAGCCCGAAATGTTTGAACTCTTCGAGGGTATTAAAGACACATACAATACAGATGGAGAGAAAGCAGCCATCGATCGCATATATCCATTATGTACCAATATTTCCATTGATGTGGCCATCATGGAAAAAGCAGATAATGTATATGTAATACCTTCTTCTTTCGGCTGGAGCGATCTCGGTACCTGGAACAGTGCCTATGATAACCTTGAAAAAGATTATCTCGGTAATGCAGTAGCCAGCGATAATGTTATTGTAATTGATGCTACTAAATGTATGGTATCGGCACCCAAAGAAAAATTATTGGTGTTACAGGGGCTTGATGATTTTATTGTGGTTGACTCAAAAGATGTTTTACTCATCTGCAAGAAAGAAAAAGAGCAGTCGATCAAAGAATATGTGGCGGAAGTAAAAAGAAACAAAGGCGACAAGTATTTATAATAAATTTTCAGGCCACAGATTCACAGATTAGTGAGATTGAAATCTGTGAATCTGTGGCCTGCACTTCTCCTCCAGAAAACTTCCACAATTTCATCGAAGTTCCCTGATAATCAGTAGATTTGACATTACTCCATTCTAATAGCAATGTCAGAAAAGAAAACAGTTATCACCGGAACAGGGAGTTATATTCCTCCGCACATTAAAACCAACCGCGATTTTACTGCGCAGGATTTTTATACGGAAGATCATGAGCGTATTGTAGCTGCCCCGAATGACATCATTGAAAAATTTCGCGATATTACCGGTATTGAAGAGAGAAGATATGTAGGCAACGAATTCAATGCTTCAGATATGGCAGTTATTGCGGCCAAACATGCCATTGAAGATGCAGGCATTGATCCGGAAACGCTCGACCAGATCATCGTTGCACATAATTTCGGGAACGTGGTAAAACATACCATTCAAACCGATGTATTACCTGCACTGGCCTCCCGTGTAAAACAGGCATTACAGATTCGCAATCCTTCCTGCGTGGCTTATGATATTCTGTTTGGCTGTCCAGGCTGGATACAGGGTATGATCCAGGCCGATGCATACATTAAAGCAGGGATTGCCAAAAAATGTCTGGTTATCGGAACTGAAACACTGAGCCGTGTATTGGATCATTACGACCGTGACAGTATGATTTTCAGTGATGGCGCTGGTGCTTGTATCATTGAAGAAAAAGAAGGCGATAGCGGTATACTGGCCGCCAGTGTACAAAGCCATTGTATAGATGAAGCCTATTATCTCTATATGGGTAAATCGAATTTGCCGGATTCAGATCCCTGTGTTCGTTATATAAAAATGAAAGGCCGAAAAGTATATGAGTATGCCATTAAAAACGTACCGGCAGCTATGAAAGACTGCCTCGACAAATGCGGCATTCATGTAACTGAAGTAAAAAAATTCTTTCTCCACCAGGCCAATGAAAAAATGGATGAAGGTTTTATTAAAGTATTGTACAAACTCTATGGACTGAAAGAAGTGCCTTCACATATTATGCCCATGAGCATTCACAAGTTGGGTAACAGTTCGGTAGCTACTATTCCTACATTATACGATCTGGTTAAACGCGGTGTTCTTGATGATCATTCTTTACAAACTGGTGATATTGTTATGTTCGCTTCTGTTGGGGCAGGCATGAATATTAATGCGGTTTGTTATAGGGTATAACCGATTCATAAAATTGTTCCGGGTTATTTCTTAACCAAAGTCAACGTAAACAGGCGACCAACCACTGCATATTTGCTTTATAAACAAAGCAAATGGTTTTTCAGTTATACGCAGCTACAAAACGTCGTAGCATTGCAATTGCAGCAGGCATTAGTTTTTGTATGATTGCCATCTTCGCCCTGTTGGGTTATGGCTTTTTCTTCAGTAATTTCTATATACCCGGTAATGCGCGAGCTACTACAGAAATTATACGGCATGATCCTTGGCTACTTCGCTGGTTTATTTTTTTCTTCCTGATGGCACTGGTATTTGATTTATTGGTAGCCTGGCTTTTATATCATTATTTTAAAGAAACCAGTGAAATCATTGCTTCTTTATGTGCATGGAGCAGGCTGGTATATACTGCTATATTCGGCACTGCTTTTCTTCCCCTGCTGATGGCTTTGAGCGCAACAGAACAAACTGATATCAATTCTGATTTGGTGATGTTTTACCTTAACAGCTTTGACTCCATGTGGTCACTCGCACTTATTATTTGCGGCCTTCATTTGCTGACATTGGGTTGGCTTACACAAAAAAGCAGGGAAGTGCCTAAAGTATGGAGCATTATTACTTTACTGGCCGGGTGCTTATACTGCATTCATCATTCTTTGAATCTTCTTTGGTTCAACTACGGTACCATTAAAAACATGGTAGAACAAATGATCAGTCTGCCAATGGCTTTAGGTGAGCTTGGACTTGCGGGCTGGCTTATTGTTAAAGGCGGCAAATAATCATTCATTATCATGTTAATCATATCATTTTATGAAAAAAAGAAACCTGCTCACCGTAGCAATCATAACCCTGTTTATTGTTTCCTGTTCTGTACAGCATTTTCCGGTAAATACAACAGTGCAACCCTTTGAAAACGGGGGATTTTTGACGGGTGAAAAAATTGCAGGTAAAAAAGTAGCCAAAGGGAAAGACATACATATACTTGGCATTAATGTGCGAAGCAGCAATTCGAAAAAAATGGCCGACTCATTAAAACTCAATGCGTACACTATTGAAACGAAATCGAATTTATGGGTTAACCTGCTTACGTTTGGAATGGTAGATGTAAAAGTAGTGTCGCTGATTGTGCGCGATCATTGATTAGCGGGAAGTATCCGTCATTCTTTTACGGATGCGGCTAAGTGATTCCGGAGTAATGCCAATATAACTGGCCAGTTGGTGTTGTGGTGCTCTTTGCACGAGCGAAGGTTTTTCGTTGAGCAGGTATTTATAACGTTCTATAGGTGAAAGGGCAACAAAACGTGTGAGAGCATCCTGTGTTTTCGCCAGATCGCGTTCCACCATCAGCCTTGTAATCTGTTGCAGTTTTGGAAATTGTTCATACATAGCCCCTTCTTCTTCGGGTGAGCCGATGATAAGCATGCTGTCTTCAGCACATACCAATGTACTGTTAGATGCTGTCTGGTTTATATATTCTGTAAACAAAACAGCCGCCTCTTCTTCCTCAAAGAACCGGGTGGTTTTTTCAATACCATCTATTGTATAGTATTGTCTGAGCAATCCTTTCAATACAAAAAAGCAGGATTCTGTTTTTTTACCTTCACTAAGAAGAACGGTGCCTTTGGCAAATGCTTTTGCATGCATATGTGCCGCCATTTCTTTTATTTCCTCAGGTTCCAAAACATTAAACTTTGATATAAAGCTGATCAACTCCTGCTGAATCATTGCTTCACTAAAAACTGCTGTGGAACCGATACTCATTGTGAATATTGCTGTTGAGATTTAATAACCCAAACGTACTTAAGATATAACAACTAAACAAACACCATCATTCTCAACAGAATATTTAAATCTTATGTATAGTGGTTTATTATTGATGTGGTAATCCTTTCAAATCAAAATAATCGCCCCGGGTTTTATCCAGTAAATCCGACACCAGTTGAAAATTATCAGCCGATGGCTTAAGGTTGATTTGTTTATCTACAATTCTTCTGTGTTTATAAATGATCAATGTGGTTTTAACCAAAGGGTTAATTTTATTGAGATGCATTTCTGTTTCCTCATCTGTCAGCGAAGGAACAAAACAAAGCGCCATTTGTTTTATCTGAAGTTCTTCTCCAATTTTTTCCAGTTCTTTCTGTCGTTTTTTTGAATCATACCCATCTGAATTGCCATAAACAAAATATGCTTTCAGGTATTGCCTGCGTTTTACGCTCTCCTGTTCCAGAAAAACCAGCCATTGTTTAATTGCTGGCCAGTCAGGTTTATTCCCTACAAACAATATAATACCATGGTATCGTCCATATTTACAAACCGGACAGGCCTGTGAGCCCTTATCGGGTCCATAAGCATGATAAGGTATAAAAGAAGGCTGGTCGTAGCCAACAGGTAAACCTGACGATACCGTTTCAGGTTGTTTTTTTGGATAATCTGGAATATTCAACCCGAGTATAATATCGTGTTCAGCTACCTGTACATCTCCTTTTACCAATATTCTTACTACGCCACTACCACCTCTGTTTTCAAGAGGATACTTCTTTTTGAATGGAATCAGTAATGGATCATCATCAAAAACGAGGTCGTCGATATAATATTCATTGGGCAGACCGGGTTCTTTCACCAGAAAATGAATATGAGCAGGGAAAATATCATTGGGGTAGGGAGCAGGGCGAATGGTATAAATAGTATACTGCCCCTTATCATTCGTCTTCACCCAGCCACGGATATGGCCATGTCTTTTTGCTTTTTTGTTGAGTCCGGCGGCATCTGCATAATAGCCCCTGACATTGGTTTGCCAGTAATAGAGCAAAATGTTTGCGGCAGGTGTTTTACCATCCTGCTGAAAAATGGTTCCTGTTACCATTAATTTTTGCCCATTTTCATGCCAACCGGCACTTGTATCTGTATGATTGATAATGGCAGGCATGCCTGCATACATGATATTGCATTCTTCGCAGTTGCCACCAACTCTTTTTGATTCGCCACTTACTTCCCGGTTATTATTTGTTTGCTGACCCGTACAGGAAATAAATAAACAGCATAGACAACAACCTAATAATAAACGATATAATGATTGATACATAACAGGTATTTTCAACAAAACTCCTGTCATTTTAATCCGGTAAAAAATCAGATAAGCTATCCTGATGATAAAATGTGCTAACCCGATGACCTGGCGGTCATTGTTTGTTTAAACGCAGGTACATAATTTCTGCTTAACCTGGTTTCCTGTTGATTCTGAAGCAGAATATCATAATCGCCATTGAGCCTTGACCGATATGAGGCAACATAACGGGTATTGATGATGGTTGATTTATGTACCCGCACAAATACTTCCTGATCGAGTTGTTCGGCAATAGCGCGAAGTGTTGATGTGTGGAGATATTTTTTCTTTTCTGTGTAGATAGCTATATATGGACTAGCAGAAGAAATCATAATGATGTTTTCTGTAGCTACTACCGTGCGATCTTTACCCTGCCCGATTACCAGTTCCGAAACATTCTTTTTTGCCTGTATTGGTACAAGAGCCGGTGTTTTTTTAAGAAATACATCGCTCCGGTAACGCAAAAAACATACTGCACCGTAAACAATCAAGTATTTATACAAATCATTGGCAATGGTATAGGTAAATACTTTTTGTAGACCATAGGTATGATCGAACAGAAGGCAGGAGCCGAATGTTACCGTTGAAGCATATAATAAAGTATGACTAATGAATGCCGTAGCAATAAGTAAAGTTGAATGGAGCATAATTGTATTTCGGTTTGCCCCAGTCTTGTATTGCCCTTTTTTCCATACATAAAAGATGACCGGAATAAACCAAAGCCAAAAAGTATTGAACAGCAATGATTCTGACCAGTAATAGTTGTTGTTATTTCTTAAAGACAGCAATAAATCCTGCAGCATGGCTAGTGCTACCAGTGATGCAGCCGTCAGGCAAAAAATGATTCTTGCTTTTCGGCCGGCAAAAATATCATTCCCAATAGAAACAGCTACCTGCATACAATCGTTTTTTGGGTGCTACAACAGCAATAAAGAAGCAGTTGACTAAAATACTAATTATCGTATTTTTTCAGGTCAATCTCTATAAAATATAAGTCCTCGTACATTCTGCCGTCTCCTTTCTTTTGTCTGGAAAAATATAAGCGTTTTTCTTTTTCATGATAGAATGGGCAAAATTCTGCTAGTGATGAATTGATTTTTGCACCCATATTTTTAGGCTGTGACCATTTGCCTTTTTTGTTAAAACTGATATACAGGTCTACTTCTCCCAAGCCTGTTGAGTCGGATGAAAAATAGAGGATATAATCTTCATCAGGTGAAATAAAGGGATTCGATTCCCTAAACTGTACAGTATTCACAGGCAATCCAATATTTTCCGGTTGCTGGTAAGTGCCATTCATTTTTCTCGATACATAAATATCTGAATTACCCGCTTTATCAGGATTGTCTTTCATAAAATAAATATGTCCCTTCCTGGTAACAGATGCATAAGATTCTGAAGCATCGGTATTAATGATATTACCTAAATGGTAGGCTGCTGTCCAGCCGTTGCTCGTTTTATCAACTGCCCAGATATCAAATCCTGTTCTGCCCGGACGATCTGGTACGGGGCGATTAGATTGAAACAATACTGTTTTTCCATCCGGACTGAATATCGGATCAATGTCTTTCCATTTCGCATCAGCAGTTGAGAAAGATGCGGTTACGGGTTTTGTCCAGCTACCGTTTATTTTATTGGATTGAAGTATAACCAGTGTATCTCTTTTGCCATTCGATTTTACCCATAATGCGGTATTACCATCGGGCGAAATGGTGAGTCCGAATACACCACCGTCTGATATTAAGCCCGGCTCGAACATTTGAATTTGCTGGGCTGAACAACAGATACAAATAAATAAGGCAACGAAAGAAGAACCTGTTTTAAGCATAAGAGGACTCATTTTAGTAGCTGAAAATATTGCCACTTAACCTGAACAAATTGATAAATAGGGTTAACTGGTTAAATAGTTATTTAATCGTTTCATTCCCTGCGCCGGATCTAAATCCGGCGCAGGGAATGAAACGATTATAATTTATCGAGGTTGAGGTATGTTTTCCATTTATTGTATTTCGATTCGCCGGTCAATTGCTTTTCATAAATACTATGGTTACCTGAAATAAGGTATGCAATTACACATGCAATTAATGCATACAGGGTAATATCAAAGCCAAATAATTCAATGGCCATAATGGTGCAGGCAATGGGTGTATTAGTGGCTCCGGCAAACACCGCAACAAAACCTATACCTGTGAGAAGAGACAAGGGAACAGGGATCACAAGGGACAAGGCATTGCCCAAAAGAGCGCCAATAAAAAATAAGGGGGTTACTTCTCCGCCTTTGTATCCGGCTGATAGGGTAACGATGGTAAACAATATTTTAAGTGCAAAATCATAAGCTGGCATCGATTGCTCAAAAGACTGAACAATGGTAGGAATACCCAGACCGATATATTTAGTAGTACCTATTAGCCATATGGCAGCAGCTACCAACAGACCTCCAATAAAAGGGCGTAGTGGAGCATAGGAAATTGTTTTCTTGAAAACCTGGCTGCTTAAACTCATTCCCTTACAAAAAATCAGGGCACAAAGACCGAATGCAATTCCTGCAAGTGCAGTATACAACAAATTAAGTCCTGTAATTTCCGGGATTGATGCAACAGTATAATGCGTATGTGGTGTTTGCCATAAGCGTGTAACCTGATCGGCGAGTAATGCAGATATTGTGGCTGGAATGAATGCAGTGTATTTTAGTTTACCGATACGTAATAATTCTAAACTGAAAATGATACCGGCGAAAGGGGTGCCAAATACAGAACCAAAACCAGCGGCAATAGCAGCAATTATCAATACTTTTCTTTCATCGTCATTTAACCGGAAGGGCTTGCTTAGCTGATCGGCAATGGCTCCCGACATTTGTAAAGCTGTTCCTTCCCTTCCCGCAGAGCCACCCAAAATATGTGTTACCATGGTACCGATGTATACAAAGGGCGCCATGCGGAAGGGAATTATTTGTTTGGGCTGGTGAATGGTATCAATCAGCAGGTTATTTCCTGCGTTTACTTCTTTACCATAATAATGATATAATAAGCCGATCAGCAAACCACCTACTGGCAAAAAGGCAATGATCCATACATGTGTTTCGCGAAAACTGGTAACCCAATCAAGGGTTTGCAGAAAAATAGCAGAAGCTGTGCCTGTGGAAGTTCCTACAATAAGGCATATTAATAACCATCTGAAAAAGGATCGAACTATGGTAATTGGTTGTGCAGGTTTCATTTCCTGGTTAAATGTAAAACATAATCAGGAGGATTTTTAAGCCACAGATTCACAGATTATTTATTTACAATCTGTGAATCTGTGGCTTACATTTTATTTCAACCTCTCCAATACCCCTTTTCTCTTTACAATATTTTTGTAATCCCACTGAATATCGCGCGACTTTTTGAGCCAGCGTTTTAAATTCTTTTTATTAATCTGATCCACCGATGTATACCGAATCCCTGCCGACTTAAAACCTCCCTCTTTTGGAAGTCCCGGCTCTTCAAAACTTTCACCACTCCAGAACAGTAAGCGTACACAGCTTTTCAGTTTATCATAACCAACGATTGGATTGCCTTCGAGGAACCATACCGGGTGTGCATGCCATATTTTATGTTCTGCTTCTGGCAGGCTTTCTGTTATAACGGCATACAATAAATCGCAGATGGCTTTATCCTCTGGCAAAAGTGCCTTATGGTATTTTTGTGTGTCTTTATGCATGGTTTCAGGATTGATTTTCGCCCACTTTTGCTTTTCTTCTAAGTACCAATGAGCTGATAAATGCTACTACCAATCCTATTGGTAATACTTCAGCATAAGTAATCAATATTACGAAAAAGGGGCTCTTGTACATTTCTTTGAACTGTTTCATCTCTGCTGTTTTATCAGCAAGCACAGTAGCTGAATCACCATTTCTTGTACAGGTGCTGATGACGTGTGAAGCATATACATCTATAAAATCAGGAACAAACAGATAATAATAGAACAACCATATCCCAACATACATGGTTGAACCCAGCAGGGCAATGAGTGCCCCGGTTTTAAATGCTTTACCCAAAGAAATAAAACCTCCCAGTTCTTTGTTCCGGTAGTTTCTGGTACCAAAAAAGGTTAAGGAGAATACCACAATCATGGCAGCATAACCAACAATATCATTGGTTTGCAGATCGGGCTGGGTGTACAGCAGGTTTACCATATAAAACATATGGCCAATGAGAATAGCTCCGAGGATGAGACCAAAAATGAGAACGTTCTTTTTCATCTTGTATAATTTTACGCAAATCTATCCGTACACGCAAGTGAGCGTCTCATACTAAAGTACCAAAATGGGCTAATCCGGTGTATTTCATACCAAAGTATGACGCTTCTTTGTATCCCTGCCCCGGATTTAAATCCGGGGCAGGGATACAAAGAAGTGGTTATAAAATTTAGGGAGTAAGTTTTAGCCGCTTGGCTTTTTCAATGGCCTGGGTGCGGTTCTTAACGTCCATCTTGAAGAACAGGTTCGATACATGTGTTTTTACCGTACTCAATGATAAGAATAATTGTTCCCCGATTTCGGCATTACTCAGTCCCTTCGATAGTTGCTGTAATACTTCGTATTCCCGGGTAGTAAGATTGAGTTTCTTAAGCTCTGCTTCATTCAATACAAATTCCTCAGGCGGCACTATATAGACTTCCTTCTCCACCACTACCGTTTCTATTTTTGGTTTGGCAAGTTGCGATGCTACCCAGATACCGAGTATGGTGAAAAAAAGAGCTATTAGTCCAATATAAATATCTACTGAATGATCGGCAATCAGGTATTTCCATTGCATCCATTTTAAAGCAAATACCAGCAGTGCCATGAGTAAGGCATAAAAGAAAATTGATTTAGAGGGTTTCCATAAATGTTTGAGGAATGGCATTGCAATTAATTATCGATCAGTGATCGAAGATAATTAATTCTTAGTGTCATTTTAGTCAGCGGTAGACACAACTTGCAAGGAGATAGCTAAATTTTGGAAGTACCAGAATTTCCAAAATTTACTCTTCTGCAGTGCTTATTTTAGTATTTCTGAAATATCTTTTTTCAGTTTATCAATATTGAATCCTGCATACTTTTTTACGATAACGCCCTCGCCGTTAATTAATAATGCTGTGGGACAGGCACTGAAACCCAGTTCTCTGAACATATTTGCTCCATTGTAAAGCATAGGATATGTTGGCAGGTATTTTTTATAAAAAAAAGCGATGTCTTCCTTTTTGTCTTCTACATTGATGGTGATCAATTGAAAGGAATCGGGAGGAAAACTGTTTTGCAGCTCCTTGTAATGGGGCATAGCTTCCATGCAGGGGCCACATGATTTAAACCAAAATTCAATTAAAACGGGTTTGCCCTGATATTTTGTAAAAGAAACCTGTGCATTCGAGGCTGGCTTATATTCCGGTAATGAAAAACCGGGAAACGGCTGTCCAACTTTAATTTCTTCATTTATCAACTCTGGTACAAAGGGTTTATATTTTTGGGTATACGATGCATACTCCCAGGTTTGTCGGGGTAGATCGGCTGGTTGTAGCTTTATTTTATCATAGGTCATTTTAATGAAATCTCTGTCATCATTCCCCCTGATAAATCTGGCGATGAAGAGCTTGGGTAAATAGGTTTTTTTATCTGCAATGAGTTCATAGGGTCTTCTTATATTATACTTCGGATCAATCGATTCAAGTCCGGTGTAAATGCCAAAATAACTGTTTGCTTTTTCAAAAACGATTTTCCAGTAACTTTTTCCATCTAGTAAAGTATCTGAAAGGGTTTTGCTGAAACCTTCATCCTGCATTACAATTGGAAGACTTTGTTGAAGCATTGCAAACGAATGATACAGGTGGCTGTTGCCTTTCATGTCTTTGAAAGTGACAGAAGCAGTATCTATTGTTCCTTTTGTAAGATCAATACTAAAAATCTGTTTCCCGTTGAAAACACTATGCATGGTTGCTTCTTTAGCCTGGTATCGCAGGTTTATAACACCGGGTTCATATTGCTGCATATAAAAAGAAGCTGTTCGTTTATGATAGTAATTATCTGCATGGTACTTTGTTTCTCTGGTATAAGTGTATGAATATGCTGTACTTTTTTTTAACACGCTAACCATTTCCTGCATAACATCATTGGCTGTTTTCTTTATCGGTGTTTGTGCGAGTAAGCAGCAATTCTGCATCAGAAGTAAAACTGCTGTCAGTGTATATGTATCTGTTTTTTTCATACTTGTATTTTTAGAATAAAAGTATGGAGATGTATAAAACCCTCTTATTTTGTAAGACATAACACAGTAACTAATCGATAAAAATGCAAAAGCCGGTTTCGTCGTTTAAAAAAACGATTTTGTCGAAAAAAAGAAGATAAGGGAATATCTATCAGGCAATAGTCTAATTTCAAAGATGGAGTTGAGCAAACAATTTATGAAAGGGAATAAAAACTTCAAATTTGAAGTGGCGTTTTTTATTTTTCTTACTTTTTTAACTCCCCTTATTTCTGACCTGGAATATGCTTTTTATGAGCATCCGGATTCTTTTAATGACGGATCTTATCCTGCCAGTATCATACGTCGTATTGTGTGGGGTTGTTTCAGAATTGTTCCTTATTACCTGTTTTATAAATTTGTCATAGAAAGGTTACTCATACCCAAAAAGTACCTGTTATTTATTCTGTCATTTTTTCTTTTTGTTTCCTTTTTAGATATCTACAGCAGATTCATGTACAAATGCATCAGCCTGATGTATTTTTTGCCGGCTGAGTTAATTACTGAAAGTAAGGCGGTTGTGAATAAGACATATAGTTTTCATTTTAACCTCAACTATATGCTCAAAGAAATGGTTTTGATGTGTGGTCTGGCTTATTTTATTCATTACAAGGAGCAGCAGGAAAAAATGGCTTCACTGAAAGCCATGCAATTACAATCGGAACTAAACAATTTAAAACACCAGTTACAGCCACATTTCTTCTTCAATACTTTAAATAATATTTATTCGCTGGCCTTGCATCAGTCAGAAAATACGGCTCCCATGGTTGCCAGACTTTCAGAAATGATGCGCTATGTTTTATATGAAACCAAAAATGATCAGGTGAGTTTAGAGAAAGAAGTGGCTTTCCTGCAAAACTATATTTCTGTTCAGGCTGTACGTTACGATAACAGGTTTGCCATTCATTTTGATACACAGGGTATACACCCGGCTGCTCTTATTGAGCCTTTATTATTACTTCCCTATATTGAGAATACTTTTAAACACGGGCTGGAAGGAGAAGTAGATAATGGGTTTGTTGATATTGTGATTTGTTTGAATGAAAATGAATTAACATTGAGGACCATAAATAAAAAATCTGTGAATGCTGCCCGAAATGGGAGTACTAGCGGCATTGGCATGGAGAATACCAGAAAGCGATTAGCATTATTATATCCTGGCAGACATGCCATTACCATTGAAGACAATGAGCTGATTTACAAGTTAACCTTAACTATTTTATTAACTAGTCATGATTAATTGCATCGTAATTGATGATGAGCCCCTTGCAAGGAATGTACTGGAAAAGTATATTCTGGCTCATCAGCAACTTAACCTGCAAAAAACCTGTATGAATGCCAAAGAAGCGTATGGTATTATACAGCTATTAAAACCTGATCTGATTTTCTTAGATATTCAAATGCCTGCCATCAGTGGGATTGATCTGATAAAATCTTTAAAAGCGCCACCGCCTTTTATTTTTACCACTGCCTATGCTGAGTTTGCTTCTGTGAGTTATGAGCTCGATGCTGTTGATTATCTCTTAAAACCCATTACCCTGGAACGCTTTGAAAAAAGTATTGATAAGTTTTTAAAAATTAGTGGAATAGAAAAGGTGTTTACGACAAAAAACTATATCTATATAAAGGCAAATGGCAATCTGATCAAGGTTTTTTACAATGATATTTTATATGCACAGTCTATGAAAGATTATATTAAAATTGTCACTGTAAAAGGTCCGATTATAACCCTGCTCACCTTAAAATCGCTGATAGAATTACTTCCTGCCACACAATTTATACAAACCCATCGCTCTTACCTTGTTAATACAGTACATGTGTCTGAAATGGGAAAAGGGACATTAATACTTAATGGTCATTCTGTTCCGATAGGTGAAAAATTCAGGGAGCAGATCGTTTTATAATTCATATATGTATGCCTACTTTATCTGACTGGTAGCTTTTTACAATTTATCTGCCTGTTTCATGATTTTCTATACATGGCATCAGGATATAAACAGCAAAGCAAGAAAAGTTGTTTGGGTTAGTTTTACTCTCTGACGTTTAGGAACTTTCGAAAAGTGGATACGCATGAGTAAGGCATAAAAGAAAATTGATTTAGAGGGTTTCCATAAAAGTTTAGGAAATGGCATTGCTGTAAATTATTGCAGTTCGGTATGTTCCGAAGATAAATAATTCACAAAAAAATTATTGTTTACCTATATCCAGCAAAATTTCACACAGTTCTTTTGGTCTGCTAAAAAAAGGCGAATGGCTCGTTGACATACGATACACTTTCTCACAGGTTGTTTCAGTATACATTTTCTGCTGGATATAAGGAGTTACAGCCCTGTCTTCTGTACATTCAATATAAAACCTGCGAACGGAACCATATTTCTCTTCACTTAATTGCAAGGGAGTAATGCCTGTGGCTACACTTTCATGGCTCAGTAACAGTTTTGCCAATTCTGTTATATCATCATCACAATCATGATATAAGCCTTCTTTGTAAATTTCTGTCTGTAAAGTATGTGAACCCGACTCGGGATAACGTATTACATAAGGTTTCAGTACACCATCGGTGTCCTGCGCCGAATATTCAGCCTGTATTTTTCCATTGGGAATAAGATAGGCTGCGAGATAAATCAGTTTTTCAATTTTATGCGAACGATATTCTGCTGCCTGCGAAATAACGATACCGTTTTTACTGTGCCCTACCAGTATTACCTTATCTTCTGCTTCATCAATCAGTTTACATAATTTGTCAACCGACATTTGCAGTGTTACTTCATTAATCGGGGTTTTATCTCTACCCATTCCCGGCAGATCAATTGCTATTGCTGTATGACCCTGCGCTTCCAGAACAGGAATTACTTTGTGCCAGTTCCAGGCACTGTGCCAGGAACCATGAACTAGGATAAATGTTTTCATTGAATGCATGTTTATTGTTCTGCGAAGATGTACATGCACGCAATGTTATAAAACCCGAAAATTGCTATGTTGTAACTTGATCTGTTTTTGCGCTCTCCCATCCAATAATAGCAGTCTTCCTGATAGGTCCCCACATATAACCGCCAATTTGCCCGGTTGATTGTATTACACGGTGACAGGGAATAAGAAAAGCAACAGGGTTAGTTCCAATGGCTGTTCCTACTGCACGGGAGGCGTTGATATTGCCTATCTGTGCTGCAATGTTGCCATAAGTAGACAATTTGCCCATCGGTATTTTTAACAGTGATTCCCAAACCTTGAGTTGAAAATCGGTTCCTTTTAAATGCAGTTTTATATTGGATAACTGCGTCCAGTCATTCTGGAAAATGAACAGGGCGTTTTGTTGTGTAGTGTCTAATTTTTGCTGGAAAGTAGCATTTGGAAATTTTTCTTTCAGATCGCTCAGTGCTTTTGTTTCATTTTCTTCAAAAGCCATATAACAAACACCTTTGGGAGTAGATGCAATAATCAGGCTTCCGAACGGACTCTCGGCATAACTGAAATGGATCTGAAGTTGTTTACCTCCATTTTTATACTCTGCCGGTGTCATACCTTCTATATTAATAAAAAGATCGTGTAGTCTGCCGGTTCCGGACAATCCTAATTCGATGGCAGTATCGAAAAGAGTTGCCTGTTGTTCTTTCAGTAATTTTTTGGCATATTCTGTACTAATGTATTGCAGAAATTTTTTCGGTGTAGTACCCGCCCATTCACTAAAAATGCGTTGAAAATGAAAAGGACTTAAATGTACCTGCTGTGCCAATTCCTCCAGACTTGGTTGTTGCCTGAAATGGGTGTTGATGTATTCAATGGCTGTGGCAATTCGGTTATAATTGAGTTGCTGTTGTTCGTTCATAAAATGTCTTTATCGAACGCTAATTTCCGGACATCCGCAGGTTAATACAACCCGAAAATTGCTGAATGGGAAGGTCGATGATTATTATTTAGCAGTAAGCCTAAAAAAATTCTGTGTACTTCTGTGTCTTCAGTGGTAATTAAATGCCACAGAGAACACAGAAGTACACAGAATTTCATGCTTTTATCGAACCTGCTTTGTTTTGTAACACAGAAAAGACGCTGCATCAGTTGCATATAAGAAAATTAATAATTTATCATTACGCACTAAATCTCCGCTATTTTATGCAGCACTGGCACCATATTTGGTGTCAATAATATACATCCCCCTGAGCCATTATTTCATCACCGAATAAAAGGAGGGTTTATGTATATCCAGCACTTACAGCCAAATATCATCCGTGAAGACAGCTACTTAACTGTTATGTCTGAACGTACAGGTAACCTGATACTGAAAGTATTGGATGTAGATGGACATATGGCCAAAACCATTGTAGAAGATGTGAGTGAGGGTTTACAGCAACTGGTGATTAATCTCGGCGATCTGGCCAGTGGTAATTATATCCTCAATGCATTTAATGGCGATGTATTCATTAAAGCCATTCGTTTCAGTAAACAATAATATAATACCCAGCGCCGGACTTAAGTCCGGCGCAAGGAACTAAACAGGGTTATTTTCTTTTGTAGGCGCTAACTCTCTCTTTTACATTTTCACGCACACTGAGGTAATAAAGGTTGTAATCGCCAACATGATAATTTTTGGTGGTAAAGAAAATATTGCCAAAAAAACGAGGTTTGTGGGTCCAGATAACATCTCTTGCATTATTGGCAGCAGCCACTTTTTTTACCAGTTGGTTAAAGTTAGTCACCACACCACCCTTATTTTTTTTCCTTGAGGCGACCGTATCACTACTGTTCCAGGTAAGTGGGTTGGTAACAATGGCTTTCTCTTTTTCATTCAATACATAATCAGGTTTGTAACCTTCTTTAAACGTTCTCCAGCTTAATATACAACTAGTTTCAGCAGCATTATTACAAGGTTTTAAATGAGTGAACCAGTTTTCTTCAACGGGTATTCCAACAAGGTAGGCGGCTACTAATTTTTGTTGTAAGGCTGTTCCATCAAAAAATTCTTTCACCAGTCTTTTGCCATGTGTGGTTCCCTGGCTATGGGTGGCAATGATGATAGGTCGGCCGGCATTATAATGTTCGAGGTAATAGGAAAAAGCAGTTTTTACATCTGTATAAGCCAGTTCAAAAGCAGCCAGAGCTGCAGCTGTATCTGCTGAGGTTGCCGGAAAATAAGCACTGAGACTGGTCTGGCGGTAACGTGGCGCAAAAACTCTTCCTGCTTCATTAAAAATACTGGCCTGGTAAAGAATGGTGCTGTAGTCTGTTTTAGCGGCTAGCTCGGCATTATTTATAGGCGCATTCCAACCGAACGGACGTGCATCATCGGTATAAGTGGTTGGATGAATAAAGAATACATCAACAGTAGAATCGGGCTGGTATTGTTTACGTAATGGCTTCGGTACACTGTCTGATGGGTCTCTTTTATACGGATGAGCCGCCCAATAATCAATATTGCTGTAATCGGGCGAAACAGAGGCTTCGGGAAGTTTGTAGTGAGATACATATTTGTGATAGCCATTATTGCAGGCTAACAGAAATGCTGTCAATAAGCATAATAGACCTGTGTATTTCATTCCTTAAAGTTGATAAAAATACCTGAAACAACGGCTTTGTCTACATTCTACCATAAATCGAACTAGTTTTGTAATTTTCCAGACGGTTCAATAACCGGTTTTATATTATTCACACAAAAACGAGTGTTATGGCCATTCCCGTAGTAGACCTGGCAGAATTTTTAAGTGGCGATCCCCAACGTAAAGCAGCTTTTGTACAGGAGCTGGGTAAAGCGTATGAAGAAGTAGGTTTTGTTGCTGTAAAAAACCATGGAATCCCCGATGAGTTGATTGCACATCAGTATGAATATGTTCAGCAGTTTTTTGCCCTGCCGCTGGAGAAAAAATTACAGTACGAAATACCCGGTCTGGCCGGACAACGTGGTTATACCAGTTTTGGCCGCGAACATGCCAAGGGTAGTGAGGCGCCGGATTTGAAAGAGTTTTTTCAGTACGGGCAAACTGTTGAAAATGGCGACCCCATTAAAAGTGAATACCCTGATAATGTATCGGTAAAAGAAGTAGAGCCATTGAATAAAACACTCTTCGACGCTTACCGCAATTTCGAAAAAAGTGGTCGGGCCTTATTACAGGCCATTGCCATTTACCTGGGTCTGGATGAAAATTATTTTGATGCGCATATTGCCAATGGTAATTCTATCCTGCGTTGTATACATTATCCGCCCATAACAAACGAACCCAAAAGCGCCATTCGTGCCGAGCAACATGAAGATATTAACCTCATCACCTTACTGGTAGGTGCTTCTGCCGATGGTTTGCAGATACTTACCAAACAGGGAGAATGGGTGAATGTAACCTCATTACCAGAACAGATTGTGGTGAATGTAGGTGATATGTTACAGCGTTTAACCAATAATAAACTTCGCAGTACCACACACCGTGTGGTAAATCCACCAAGAGAACATTGGCATACGAGCAGGTTCTCTATGCCTTTCTTCCTGCATCCAAGAAGTGAAATGAGTCTGGCCTGTCTCGAAAGCTGTATCGATGCTACGCATCCAAAAGCCTACCCCGATGCAACCGCAGGTGAATACCTGGATGAAAGACTGAGGGAAATAGGGTTGAAGAAATAAAAGAATAAGGAATAAGAAACAAGGAACAGGAAATCAGGAAGGAGTAAAACTCACTAATTGATACTCATTTAACAGAACGCAGATTATCATGACAATCATGATAATCTGCGTTCTTGTTGGGGATGCAGTGTAAAAAGTACAACATACTCACTGTTTCACTACTGACTACTCACTCAGTTTCCCCGGTTTTCGTTAATTTTCGGTCTCATTAATCCCCCGAACAACCCTTGATACTTCTCCGTCATATTCCATTTCTGCGTGCTGTATTATGGCATAGCCTGACAGCATTTGGCGGACCACAGGGACATATGGGTATGATGATGAAAACCTTTGTGCAGCAGCGAAGAGATGTATCGGAAGCGGAATTAATGGAGTATAATGCTTTCTGCCAGTTATTACCTGGAGCTTCATCCACACAAACACTTACGCTGATTGGATACAAAAGAGGAGGTATTCCGTTGGCGGTACTAACCCTGCTCATCTGGATTACACCCGCCTGTGTGTTGATGGGTGGACTTTCTTTTCTGCTTGAATATTTTAACAGCAAATCTATTCGTCCCGATTTCTTCGTGTTTATTCAACCCATGGCCATTGGGTTTATTGCCTATTCAACCTATCGCATTTTTGGGCTGGCTGTACACAATACCATTACAAGGGTAATCATGGCCGTAGCATCACTGGCCACTTTTATTTTGTTTAAAACACCATGGATATTTCCAGCCCTGATAGTGGCTGCGGGTATTGCCACCAATTTCAGCGATAAAAGAATTCCGGAAAAAGATCAGCCAAGGAAAAAGATTAAATGGGGTAATATTCTCATCTTCTTTGTACTCTTTGGTATTGCAGGTTATATTTCAGAAACTGCTACCAGACAGAACTGGGAAAACAGGAAAGCCATTAACCTTTTTGAGAATGCTTATCGCTTCGGAAGTCTGGTATTTGGTGGCGGCGATGTGATGATGCCCCTCATGTATGAACAATATGTAACCCGCCCCGAATCGAAACGAATACAGGAAACAGGGAGGGAAGTATTGAAGATGTCGAAAGAAGATTTTCTTACAGGTTCTGGTATGGTGAGAGCCATTCCCGGCCCCGTTTTCTCGATAGGTGCGTTTACCGGAGGAATGGTATTAAGAGAGGAGGGAGCCTGGTGGCAATTGATGGGCTGCTTTATTGGGGCCATTGCTATTTTTCTGCCCAGTGCCCTACTGGTACTCTTCTTCTTTCCGGTATGGCACAACCTGAAAAGATATGTGGTTATTTTCCGTTCGCTGGAAGGTATTAATGCAGCGGTAGTAGGTATTATGGCCGGTGCTACCTTTTACCTGATGAAAGACACTTTCCTGATTGCTCTTTTTGAGGGCCGATATATTGCTTTTCTGGATATCCTCATTATTGCTCTTACTTTTTTCCTTCTGCAGCTAAAACGAATACCCGCCCCGGTGATTGTATTGGGATGTCTGGTGCTGGGGTATCTGGTGCATTAGGAGAGAGAAGCTGCGAGCTATGAGCCACGAGCTTCTAGCTTCTAGCTTCTAGCTTCTAGCTTCTAGCTTCTAGCTTCTAGCTTCTAGCTTCTAGCTTCTAGCTTCTAGCTTCTAGCTTCTAGCTTCTAGCTTCTAGCTTCTAGCTTCTAGCTTCTAGCTAAAAAAGATATTAAGATAGATAATATAGTGGTTAATCCTATAATTATGCTTTATTGCTAGTAGCCAGCAGCTAGAAGCTAGAAGCTCGTGGCTCAAGGCTCATGGCTCACAGCCCAAGCCATCGGCTTTCTAAAAAAAACGTATATTAGACCATGGTCACATTAGCAATCTACAACCTCAAAGGTGGAGTGGGTAAAACTGCCGCATCCATCAACCTGGCATATTTATTTGCCAAAGAAGGATATAAGACACTGGTATGGGATCTTGATCCGCAGGGTTCCTCCTCTTTTTATTTAGGTGCCAGCGCCACTGTAAAAAATGAATCCCGGAAACTACTCAACAGTGAAATGGAATTGGCCGATGCCATTCAGTCCACTGCGTATGAAAACCTGGATATCATTCCGGCAGACATCTCAGCCAGACATGCAGATATTCTGCTGAATGAAATGAAACAGTCGCGCCGGAAACTATTTTCGCTGTTAGCGCCCCTGAAAAAAGACTATGATATCGTGATACTGGATAGTCCACCCGGTATATCCGTTTTGCATGAAGCTGTTTTTGTAGCGGCAGACTGGGTGTTGATGCCGAATATTCCTACTACACTATCTATCCGTTCTTACGAAACTGTGGATAGTTATTTTAAAGAAAACGACCTCGACCGCTCGAAGATCAAATGTTTCTTCAGTATGGTGGATCACAGGAAAAATCTGCATCATGAAGTGATGAATGAGTTTTATAAAGACAAATTTTTCCTGAAAAGTTATATTCCATACCTGAGCGATGTAGAGAAAATGGGTGTGCATGCAGCACCACTGGAAACCTTTGCCGCCAGCAGTTATGCGGCACAATGTTACCGCGACCTGTGGAAAGAAATCAGGAAAACCTGTATTGAATAACATCTCTGCGAAACCTCTTTCCTGCCGGGGATTTAAATCCCCGGCAGGAAAGAGGTTTCGCAGGGTTTTAAAGTTAACCTGTGGATTATGGAAAGACATTTATCATCATGGTATAGCCCAGCCCTTGGAAAAGAAATGCCTATTGCATCTTATGGACATTATGGTTTTGCGTTATTGCTCATACCTACTGCGGCAGCAGATTATCTGGAATATGAAAGATTTCAGTTGATTGATGCATTATCGCCTTATATCAACAGCGGCAAGCTCCGTGTATTCAGCATCGATAGTATGAACAAAGAAAGCTGGATGAACAATGAGATGGAACCAACACATAAAGCCATTCGTCACAACCAGTTTAATGAATATGTTTTTAATGAAGTGATTCCGTTCATTCGTACTAATACAAGTAACGAAACCATGATTTATACATGTGGTGCATCATTTGGTGCCTTACATGCCATGAACCTTTTCTTAAAACGTCCCGATATTATCAATGGAGCCATTAGTATGAGTGGTGTATATGATTTGTCGGAATATACCAAAGGCTTCTGGGATGAACAGGTGTTTTATAATAGTCCGGAACATTATATACCCACACTCAATGATCCATGGTACCTCGATAAAATAAAGTCAAGTCATCATATCCATATTTATACCGGTAGTGGTTCTTATGAGGACCCGAATGCATCGAAACGTTTTGCCGGAATACTTTACAACAAAGGCATCTGGTACGATCTGGATGTATGGGGAGCCGATATTAACCACGACTGGCCCACCTGGCGCACGATGTTGCCTTATATTATTGATGTGAAGTTTTGATAATGGTCCATAGCCGATAGTCCATGGTTAATAGTAAAACAATTCCTCCTATGGTCTATGGACTATCTACCATGGACTATACACCCTGCAAAAACCTCGTTAATTCCCTGCAAATTTGAGGCGGTCTCATAATCCTGTTTTAATATTACAGCTCAATTAAAGGGTTTGAAAAAAAAGCTACTGATTTTTCTTTGTTGTTTTTCCGCTTGCATGTTTTGGAGTAGCAGGGATTTGCATGCGCAGTTCATCACCATTTCAGGAAATGTTTACGATATCAGTGCCAGGAGACCGCTGGAAGCAGTAGCTGTATTGAGTACATCGGGCAGAGGAACCATTACCGATTCACTGGGGCGTTACCTGATTATTGTTCCAAAAACAGATTCTATCTGGTTTTCGATGATTGGAAAGTCGACGATGAAATACCCGGTAGATACCATCATCAATGTAGACAATTTCAATGTAATGATTCATGTACGTGCTGCTGATTTGCCGGAAGTAAGGGTGCGTAACAATTATTACAAACTCGATTCCATTCAAAACCGGCGTGATTATGCCAAAGTGTTTGATTTCAAAAAGCCAACACTGCGGTTGAGTAATAACCCCAATTATAATCCCGGTGGACTTACCGTAGGTTTCGACCTGGTAGAGCTGATTAATATGTTCAGAACCCGCCGCAACCGAAATCTGGAATTTCTGCAAAACAGGTTATTACAACAGGAGCAGGATAAGTATATAGACAGACGCTTCAGTAAAAAATTCGTTCGTGAAATCACCTTGCTGAATCCGCCGGAAATAGATTCATTCATGAAACGATACCGCCCTGATTACGAACTGTTAACACAGATGAATGATCTTGAACTGGGCTACTATATCGGCAAATGTTACGAACAGTTTAAATCGCTCAGGTATAACTGGAGAGGCGGTTTGCGCAGGCGCGATGATTAATTGGTATCAATCACCTTCCCGGTTCTTTCAAGTAAGTAAATAAGCAAATAAGTTTTTTAAAATTTAGTATATTTATAATATATATTATTGCTCATTTATTCTTTTCCAATGCGCATTATCTTATTTTTTATCAGCTTAGTATTTTTAGTTCCACCAGTAACAGCGCAGCAAAAAACAGGTGTTTGGAGAGGTATTGTAGCATTTTTCCCTCCAGAAAATAGTAGTAGTAAGATCGCGAGATTACCATCAATTGGAGGTGTAGTAAGAAGTGGCGGACGAATGCCCGTTCGCATCAATGAAAACAGTCCTGGCATGCGTTTCTATGTAAATGCTCCCTCTGAGTTTCTTACAAATGCCAAACTGGAAATAATAGAAGCTGATGAACGAATGCTGGCGCAACTTACTTCTTACAGTGATGATTATAAACTGGTAACCATGTATCAGTTTTATGTAAGACCTACTCCGAAAGAATTTTATAAATATCATTTAGAGGCTAAATCAGTACTTGTAAATGAAACCATACGGAAAGCTGATTTATTTGATTTAAGAGGTAGTTTTATTCATACAGATTCCGGTACAGTTTTTCGGGGTATATGGGAAGATCCATTTGGGAGAAGAAGGTATGGCAATTTTGCTTTTGTAGCATCTGAGGACGCTGTTACTATTAATCCCGAACTATGGTATGGGTTTATAAAAAAGCAACAAATTAATGAAGCCGCACTTGCACCGGAACGTCAATTTAAACCCACACCTCTCTTTGATACCCTTGTAACAAATGCTCCAGCCGTATATGGTAATCTGGTAGACAATGGTTTGATTGATCAGGACACGCTTAGCATATGGCTCAATGGTCGCCTAATTGAAGATGATATTGTGCCGGGTAAAAAACCATTTTATTTCAGGATTAACCTGGGCGAAGAGGAATGGAATCATTTTACTATTCGATGTAAAAGTGAAGGCAAAGAAAAAGGAACAGGCGTACACCTTAACTTACAATTTCTGGACCTCCAAATGAAATATAACCTGGCGCTTTATCAGTACCACCAGGCAGAGTGGGTAATCAGGCGAAAAGATTCGGTGAAAAGCAAATAATTCCCGGCGTAATTAGCTATGAGCTTTGAGTCGTGAGCTGAGAGTGTCAGAAGAGATTATCTATTGAACCGAATCCGTTCTCCGAAAAGATCACAAAATACTCATAGCTCATAGCCCGCAGCTCACAGCTAAAAAACAAATACCCGTCATTAATCATAGCCCGGCCACTCATCCCATGAAGCAACAACAGAGCCTATTTAGCTTTATCTTTAGCCGCTATAAATTTTACGCCTTGAAAAGAATGTATCCTTTGTTGCTTGCCGGTGTATTTGTAATTTCCTGCAAGAGCAAAAAAGAAGAACCACGTCAGCAAAATAATGGTCCGCAGGCAGTGATTGTAGATGTTATCATAGCCGGTAAAAACAATATCTCCAATATTGTGGAAGTAAACGGATCGGTAGTAGCCAATGAAGCCACCAACCTGCAACCCGAAGTGAGTGGCCGTTTAACCTATCTCAATTTACCCGAAGGAGCTAAAGTATCGCAAGGCACAGTACTGGCACGCATTAATGATGCCGACTTACAGGCAAGTACAAAAAAAATACAGGTGCAACTGGATCTTGCACAAAAAAATGAAGAGCGTTTAAGAAAACTATTGTCCATAGGCGGTATTAATCAGGCCGATTATGATGCGGTACTGAATCAGGTAAATACATTAAAAGCTGATCTTGACATTCTGAAAGCACAGATTGATAAAACAATTTTAAAAGCACCGTTCACCGGCGTACTGGGGTTAAGAATGGTTAGTCCGGGTGCATATGTTACTCCGGCCACCATTCTTGCTACTTTACAACAGATAGACAAGGTTAAAATAGATTTCACTATTCCTGAGGCTTATACAACGCTTATTGCAAAAGGCAAAACAGTGAATATTAAAACCAATGGCAGGGAAGGAACAAAAAAGGCTGTGATCATTGCTACAGAACCACAGATAGATGCCACTACCCGTAACCTGAAAGTAAGAGCGGAACTGGCCCGTGCCGATATTAATCCTGGAGGTTTTGTAAAAGTATTGATTGAAACAGGCGGACAGAATAACAGCATTCTTGTTCCAACCAACGCCATCATACCCGATGCAAAAGCAAAAAAAGTGGTAGTAGTAAAAGATGGCAAAGGTAAACTCACCGATATAGTAACCGGTTTACGTGTAAATGGTATGGCAGAAGTATTGAGCGGATTAAAAGTAGGTGACAGTATCGCTGTATCAGGTGTATTATTTGTTCGACCTAACTCACAATTAAAAGTCAGAAGTGTAAAACAAATTGAAGAATTCGCGGGCACACAACAATAATGTGCTTCGATAACCTTTTATCTTTTTACTTCTTTAACGTGGATACAGCATGAACATTTCAGAACTATCATTAAAGCGACCCATCCTGGCAACGGTGATGAATATTCTCATCGTATTGTTTGGGGTGGTTGGATATACATTTTTGTCGGTACGTGAATACCCCGCTATCGATCCACCCATTGTAAACGTGCGTACTGCTTATGCTGGAGCCAACTCCGATATTGTGGAGAGCCAGATTACGGAACCATTGGAAAAATCGATCAATGGTATACCCGGTATCAGAACCATTACATCATCCAGTTCAAACGGATC
The DNA here is from genome assembly GCA_943372605.1 of Chitinophaga pinensis. GTDB lineage: Bacteria > Bacteroidota > Bacteroidia > Chitinophagales > Chitinophagaceae > Sediminibacterium > Sediminibacterium pinensis_H. The sequence continues at coordinate 116,908 of CALRZI010000002.1, forward strand.
GAGCAATATCACAGTAGAATTCAACATCAATGAAGACCTGGAAGCCGCGGCCAATGATGTGCGAGATAAAGTGAGCCAGGCGGCAAGAAATCTTCCGCAGGATATTGATGCACCTCCTGTAGTAAGTAAGGCCGATGCCAACAGCGATTTCATTGTAATGATGGCTGTACAAAGCCGTACCAAAGGATTACTTGAATTAAGCGACTATGCAGAGAATGTACTGGTAGAAAGATTACAAACCATACCTGAAGTAAGCGCCATCAATATATTCGGACAAAAACGTCCGGCCATGCGTATCTGGATTGATCCGGATAAACTGAATGCTTACAATATTTCTTTTGCCGATATCCGTACTGCGCTCAACAGAGAGAACGTAGAAATACCTTCCGGAAAAATTTATGGAGAGAATACAGAGATGACCATCCGTGCATTGGGTCGTTTGCAAACAGAAAAAGATTTTCGCGATCTCATCATTTTTGAAGATGCAAGAGGTATTATTCGTTTGAGTGATCTGGCGAAAGTAGAAATTGGTCCCGAATCAGAAGAGTTTAGCTGGCGATTGAATGGGGTGAATGCCGTAGGTCTCGCTATCATTCCACAACCGGGTGCGAACTATATTAAAATAGCAGATGAGTTTTACAAGAGGATAGAAGCTATTAAAAAAAGCCAGAAAGGTGATTTTGAAATGACCACATTGATTGACCAAACGAAAAATGTGCGCAGGTCAATCAAAGAGGTAGAAGAAACTTTATTGATTTCATTCAGCCTGGTGGTATTGGTTATCTTTTTCTTCTTCCGCAACTGGCTCATCGCTATTCGTCCGTTGATAGATATTCCCATATCGTTAGTGGCCACCTTCTTTATCATGTACATCGCAGGATTTTCTGTGAATGTATTAACACTGTTGGGTATTGTACTGGCAACAGGTCTGGTGGTGGATGATGGTATTGTGGTAACAGAAAATATTTTCCGGAAACTGGAAGGAGGCCTGCCTATACGAAAAGCGGCACTGGAAGGAAGTAAGGAAATTTTCTTCGCGGTTATTTCAACCTCCATTACACTCGCAGTGGTATTCTTACCCGTAATTTTCCTCGAAGGTTTTGTGGGTAGTCTGTTCCGTGAGTTTGGTATAACGGTGGCGGCAGCGGTACTGGTATCGGCCTTTGTATCGTTAACCATTACGCCCGTACTGAATGTGTACCTGAATAAAAAAGATGGAGGTCATGGTAAGTTTTATGAAATGACCGAACCCTTCTTCCGTGGAATGGAAAACGGATATAAAAGAATGCTCACCGCATTTCTGCGTGTACGCTGGATGGCATGGGTAATTGTAGCAGCCTGTTTGGGCGGTATTTACCTCGTAGGCAGTAACCTGCAAAGTGAGTTAGCTCCATTAGAAGACAGAAGTAGTGTACGTTTCCAAATGTCGGGTCCTGAAGGTGCGAGTTATAGTTATATGGTGGATGTAGGAAATAAACTGATTGATTATTTATCTGATTCCATTCCTGAAAAAGATTTTGTGTTTGCTGCTGTTCCTGGTTTTGGTGGAGGTGGCGGTGTAAACAGTGGTACGGCAAGGATTGCTTTTGTAGATCCTGATAAAAGAACCAGAAGCCAGAGCGAAATAGCAAGAGCCATCAGTAAAAAACTACCACAGTTTAATAACGCAAGGATATTTCCTGTAGAAGAACAAACGATATCAGTGGGTCTCGGTTCAAGAGGATCATTGCCTGTTCAGTTCATCCTGCAGAATCTTGATTTTGAAAAAATAAAAGAAGTCATTCCGAAATTTCTGGATGAGGCAAAAAAAGATAAAACTTTTGCCAACGTAGATGTAAACCTGAAATTCAATAAACCGGAATTACAGCTCACTATCGATCGTATCAAGGCAAAAGATTTAGGATTATCCATTTCAGACGTGGCCGATGTGGTATCGAGTGCATTCAGCGGAAGAAGACTGGCATACTTTATCATGAATGGTAAACAGTACCAGGTGATTTCTCAGGTTGAATTAAAAGACAGACAGGAGCCCGGAGATATTTCGAATCTTTATGTACGAAACAGCAGGGGAGAAAATATTCCACTTACTTCAGTGGTAAAACTGGAAGAAAATTCAAATCCGCCTACACTATATCATTACAATCGTTTTAAAGCGGCAACCATTTCCGCGTCACTGGCAGAAGGAAAAACAATAGGTGATGGTGTAAAAGCCATGCAGGCCATTGGCGATAAATTACTGGATGAAAGTTTCCAGACTGCATTGAGCGGCGCTTCGAGAGACTATGCAGAGAGTTCATCCAATACCACATTTGCATTCGGGTTGGCGCTGGTACTTATTTACCTTGTACTTGCTGCCCAGTTTGAAAGTTTCAAAGATCCGTTTACCATCATGTTAACGGTACCATTAGCGTTGGCAGGTGCATTATTGAGTCTTTGGTTATTTGATCAGACATTAAACATTTTCTCTCAAATTGGTATGATTATGCTCATAGGGCTTGTAACGAAAAACGGTATCCTGATCGTAGAATTTGCGAACCAGAAAAGAGAGTTTGGTTTACAGAAAAGGGATGCGGTTATTGAAGCATCGGCACAGCGTTTGCGTCCGATCCTCATGACCAGCCTGGCAACAGCATTGGGTGCATTGCCCATTGCGTTGAGTATAGGTGCCGCTGCCACCAGCCGTATGCCATTGGGTATTGTAATTGTGGGGGGAATCATGTTCTCACTCATACTTACCTTATTTGTTATTCCTGCGGTGTACACTTTTATTTCAGGAAAACATGAAGCGAAAAAAATAGATATAGCAGACTAAATATTGAACAATCTGTTACGAAAAGGATGAAAGCGAAAGTTTTCATCCTTTTTTGTTGATGTGTATGCTGATGGAGTATCGTATTTTTGCAGTAGAATCAACAGACCATGAAAAGTTCCATTGCAGATATCAGAAAAGACTATAAACAACATTCATTAAACGAAGCAGATGTTGCCGCAGACCCCTACACACAATTCGATCGTTGGTGGAATGAGGCCTTAGCCGCAGAAGTAGACGAAGTAAATGCCATGACACTGGCCACCGCAACAAAAGCAGGTGTACCATCGGCCCGCATTGTTTTGCTGAAAGGATATGATAAGAATGGTTTTGTCTTCTTCACCAATTATGAAAGTACCAAAGGGAAAGAGCTACAGGATAATCCATACGCAGCACTGGTATTTTTCTGGAAAGAACTGGAACGGCAAGTAAGAATTGAAGGAAGGGTAGAGAAAGTAAGCGCAGCAGAAAGCGACGAATACTTTCATTCGCGCCCTGAAGGAAGCAGAATAGGTGCATGGTCATCGCCACAAAGTGCTATTATCTCCAATAGAAAAATTATTGAAACCAATGTAGAACAATACACCAAACGTTTTGCGGGTCATGATATTCCAAGACCGGAACATTGGGGTGGTTACAGGGTAATACCCACTGCTTTTGAATTCTGGCAGGGAAGAAGCAGCAGGTTACATGACAGGTTTCATTATACTCCGTTAAATGAAACCTGGAAAGTAGAAAGACTGGCGCCTTAATTTATTTTCTGATGAATATCTGCTTGATGCGTTTAGTTTCCGGATGAAACATTAGTTCTATCAAAAAATCATCTTTTTTGTAAAGTATACTCGGAATTTTTATAGTGGAGTAAGGTCTCATGCCTATGCCAAGTACACTCTGCTGATCTATTAGTGTTAAGACCTGTTCCATTGAAGAACTACTGTTTAATATAATAGAGCCGTCTCTAAATACATTCGGATATGTTATTAGATTATCTTTTTCGGGCTTTCTGTTACTTGATTTCATGAATAGCGTGATACTATAAATAGTCATTTCTTTAGCATAGTATTCTATCCATATTCCAGACCCTTTAAAACGAAAAGAACGTCTTTTCTGCCAGTCAGTTTCTTTTGTAGCTGGATTATAGGATCCAATAATGGAGCCAACACTACTTTTTTCACCCACAAGTGAATCCAATTCATTTTTGTCAGGATTTGTATTTAGTAAAAAACCATTTAATAATATATTGTTCTTGTTTAACTCAATGCTTACCTGGCAATAAATCACCGATGGGAAAAGGAATAATAGTAGCAATAAATATCTGCTCGTAGAAAAGTATATTCTAATATACTCAATTTTGCTTTCTTCAGCCCTTACCGATAATCGTATTTTGGGAAATCACTAATTTTAAATATGCCTGCTTTATTATTAAGCCATCTTAAAAAACATATTCAGCTTACTCAAGCTGAAGAGCTGATAATATTATCTGCACAGGTAACAAGAAAATTTAAGCGGGGAGATCTTTTAACCAAAGAAGGAGAGATAAACCGCTACACTAATTTTATATCATCAGGCGCTGCGAAAGTATATTATATAGACCAAGAAGGTCATGAGCATATTATACAACTTGGAATACAGGAATGGTGGGTTGGCGACTTCAGCAGTTTTATTACACAAACCAAAGGTATTCTTTATACGGAAGCTCTTACGGCTACTGAAACATCATCCTTTTCATATGATGTATTACAGGAGCTTTATTTTCAGGTACCTGCCCTCGAACGTTTTTTTCGCCTGCTCACACAAAATGCATACGCAGCCTTTCATAAAAGAGTACTCGAATCATTAAGTATGGATGCGGAGCAGCGCTATATCGCCTTCCGGGAATCTTATCCGGAAATGGACCAGCAATTATCACAAAAAGATATTGCATCCTATTTGGGCATGTCGGCTGAGTTTCTTAGTAAAATCAAAAAAAGAATTGTGATAAAACAGAGAGGACATTAAATCACAGTATTTTCCTGATAAATATACCTGTATTGCCAGTTGATATTGCTTTTGGGCCATATTGGTCAAAAGTGCTTCCTACGCCAAATTGAACTTTATTTCTTTCTATACCTACCCTCAATTGCTGATAACTTCTGTTATGTCCTTGTTTTGAATGATTGGTCATAAACTGTACCCTGCTATATAAATGTATGGTCGGAGCAATGGCGGGACGAAATTCAAGCAGACCAAATAATTCATAAGTAAATTTTTCACCGAGATCGAAACGTGGATTTACTATCAGCGATAGCGTTTTTGTTCGGTAGGCATATTGACCCGCAAAAGAAATCTTCATATCTGTTACTGGCGTAAAAAATAAACCTCCCATTACCATGAATTTGTTACTGAGATTCGTGGTCAGGTAAACCTGATTCATTATTTCATTTGGCCGACCTCCTTTCTCCGGATGGTTCACATATCTTCTCATAAGGTTTGTGATATGAGTCCATCCAAACTTACTGTTCGTATTTAATTTCCGGTGAACACTATGCTGATAATTAAAATACTGGTGGCCTGCCATTATTTCAACCGGAGAATGTTGGGCAATTGCACCTGAAAAGATGAACAGGTATAAAAGAATGATACAATTTTTCATATAGATTATTTTGACCGCAAAACTCAACACGAGTGTCCCGGAAAAAAATGAACTGGTTCAATAAAACGAGAAAGTCAAAATCTTGAACTGGTTCATTTTTTTCTGTTAGCCGAGGTTGAACTTTTGTGTCTTAAAAAAATGACATGAAAAATTTTCTCTTTTTATTCGAAAGCGCTGAACAGTTTACAGGGCTTGTGATCAGGTTAACATTGGCACTGGTTATACTACCCCACGGATGCCAGCTGTTATTTGGCTGGTTTGGAGGTTTTGGTTTTTCCAGCACCATGAAATTTTTTACAGAAACAGAACGATTGCCCTGGCTGATAGGCTTTATGGTAATTATGCTGCAATCCGTTGGTGCGCTCCTCATCCTGCTGGGCTTTGGCAGCCGGATACTGGCGTTTGGTACCATGATCATGTTTATCGGAATGATCTTTACCTCACATCTTAAGTTTGGTTTTTTTATGAACTGGTTTGGTACACAAAAAGGAGAAGGGTATGAGTACCACCTACTGGTAATTGGCCTTTGTGTAGCATTGTTATTTTCAGGATCGGGCAGGTTTTCTGTAGATCGTCTGTTGGTGCAATACATGAAAGCATAAAAAAGGAGCGCATGAATTGCGCTCCTTTTTTAAAAACTATTTTTTGTCAAGTACATTTATTTTCTGCTCATCGCTTTCTCAGCTGCAGCAACAATAAACGGCGTATCCAGTCCGTATTTGGCCAGCAGTTCATTGGGTTTACCGCTTTCACCAAAAGTATCGTTGGTGCCAATGTATTCAATAGGCACAGGGAAGTTTCTTGCAGCTACTTGTGCAACTGCATCACCCAATCCGCCAATGATATTGTGTTCTTCTACCGTAACGGCACATTTTGTTTTGCTGATAGAAGCAATAATTGCCGCTTCGTCTAATGGTTTAATGGTATGTATATTGATCAACTCTACACTGATGCCTTTTTCTTCCAGTATTCTTCCGGCTTCAATGGCTTTCCATACCATGTGACCGCAGGCGAAAATAGAAATATCAGATCCTTCACTCATTTTCTGAGCCTTACCAATTACAAAATCGCTGCCATCTTCTTTGGTGAAATTGGGCCATTTGGGTCGGCCAAAACGGAGGTATACCGGGCCATGCAGATCGGCAATGGCTTTGGTGGCAGCTTTGGTCTGGTTAAAATCGCAAGGCACTACCACAGTCATGCCTGGCAACATTTTCATCAATCCAATATCTTCCAGTATCTGGTGAGTAGCACCATCTTCACCCAGTGTTAAACCGGCATGTGATGCACAAATTTTTACATTCTTATCGCTGTAAGCCACACTCTGGCGAATCTGGTCATATACACGACCCGTACTGAAGTTGGCAAAAGTGGTAGTATAAGGAATTTTACCACCAATGGTTAAACCGGCAGCAATACCAATCATATTGGCCTCAGCAATACCACACTGTATAAAACGATTCGGAAAATCTTTGATATAAGGTCCGAGTTTAAAAGAACCTGCGAGGTCGGCTGTTAAAACCACCACATTCTCATTTTCTTTTCCTAATTCATGGATGCCCTCTCCAAAACCGCCGCGGGTTTCTTTTTCATTGAGCACCTGGATGTCTTTTAGTTTCATACTTATATCTTGTTTTGAAAGTCCTTGCAAAGAAAGGGGATAAATGTGAGACATGAAACGTGAAAGGTGAAACGTGAATTTTTCTTCTCACGTTTCACCTTTCACGTTTCACGAAATCATCATCCCTCAAACGTACTATAGAAATAAGGTGTTTTTGCTTCAAACTCGGCGCTGCAGGTATCTACCATTTTATAAACACGGGTAATACCCAATGCTTTTCTTTTTTCATATACCTGTTCATCGGTACAGTCGCCATGAAGTATATGCGCAATCTGTGCATCACCAAAGCCATTTTTCTTGGCTTCTTTTAATAAGTCTTCAGGAATGGTGTCGATATTGTATTTGGCAATCTCTTTTTCCATCACACAAATCTGCTGAATCTGGTAGATGAACCAGCGGTCGATACCGGTTGCCTGTGAAATGGATTTTACCGTAGAGCCCTGCATCAACGCATCTTTGATACGGAAAATGCGATCCCATTTCGGAGTTTTGATGTATTCAACCAGTTCCTCACTTTTCATCAGACTCTTTCCATAATAACCGAGTCCAACTGCTTCATTTTCCAGACTCTGACAGGCTTTCTGAATGGCTTCGGTAAAGCTGCGACCAATGGCCATTACTTCACCTACGCTTTTCATCTGTAAACCAAGTGTATCGTTGGCGCCTTTGAATTTATCGAAGTTCCAGCGTGGCACTTTTACAATCACATAATCCAGTGCCGGTTCAAAATAAGCGGAAGTGGTTTTGGTGATCTGGTTTTGCAGTTCATCCAAACTATAACCAATGGCCAGCTTAGCGGCAATTTTTGCAATAGGATAACCAGTGGCTTTAGAAGCCAGTGCAGAGGAACGGCTTACACGCGGATTGATTTCTACGGCAATCAGTTCTTCAGTTGCAGGATTCAATGCAAACTGAACATTACATCCACCGGCAAAATTGCCAAGTGAACGCATCATCAGCATGGCTTTATTACGCATTTCCTGGAAAGCAGTGTCGCTGAGTGTCATGGCAGGTGCCACGGTAATGGAATCTCCTGTGTGAACGCCCATGGGATCGAGGTTTTCAACCGTACAGATGATCACCACATTATCATTCATATCACGTAACAGTTCCAGCTCATATTCTTTCCAGCCCAATACTGCTTTTTCAACGAGTACCTCATGAATAGGAGAGGCTTTTAAGCCGCGCTCCAGTGCCGCATCGAGATCGTCTTTGGTGTGAACAAAACCTCCACCGGTACCACCCAGTGTAAACGATGGACGAATTACCAGCGGGAACCCGATTTCCTGAGCAAATTCTTTTCCTTCGAGGAAACTGTTGGCTACCCTGCTGGGTGCTACCGCCATTCCAATTTTTACCATCAGCTGACGGAATTTCTCTCGGTCTTCTGCGGTATCAATAGCGGCCACATCTACACCAATCATACGCACGCCGTATTTCTCCCAAACACCCAGTTCATCGGCCTCTTTACAGAGGTTCAATGCTGTTTGTCCACCCATGGTAGGCAATACCGCATCGATCTGGTTTTCTTCCAGTATCTGTTCAATACTTTCAACATTTAAAGGAAGCAGGTACACTTTATCGGCCATCATTGGGTCGGTCATGATGGTGGCAGGATTACTGTTAATCAGAATAACTTTAATGCCTTCTTCACGTAAGCTCCGGGCCGCCTGGGAACCTGAATAATCGAATTCGCAGGCCTGTCCGATAATGATGGGGCCTGAACCTACAATGAGAACGGATTTGATGGATTGATCTTTAGGCATAGGGACGAAAAAATAAATTGTGCAAATGTAAGGAAGGAAGGGTTATGGGGGGATTATTTTTTGAAGATGCTAATGGGTGTTAGTGCTAAGCTACAGGCTGCAAGCCACAAGTGGAGAAATAGCGAAAGAAAATATACAATCTATAAAAACTTGCCGCTTATAGCTTGGGGCTTGCAGCTTCTCCATCCTACCTTTGCGTAAAATTTGAGAGATGGCATTACCAGTGGAAGGAAAAAAAGCCCCGGTTTTTAAAGGGATTGATCAGAATGGAGAAAAGATTGCTTTGACGGATTTCAAAGGACAGAAAATAGTCCTGTATTTCTATCCGCATGATAACACCCCAACCTGCACCGACCAGGCCTGTAACCTGAGAGATAATTATACTTTACTGAAGCAACATGGTTTCCAGGTAATTGGTGTAAGCAGTGACGATATGAAGTCGCACAAAAAGTTTGAAACGAAATACAAACTGCCATTTCCTTTAATAGCGGATGAAAAACTGAAGATTCATGAACAATATGGTGTGTGGCAGCTCAAAAAATTTATGGGTCGCGAATTCATGGGAACCATCAGAACCACTTTCCTGATTGATGAAAATGGAAAGATCAGGAAGATTATCCAAAAACCTGTTTCTAAAAAACATGCAGAAGAGGTGTTGGCTGCATGGGGTGAATAAATAAGTTTTCTCTCTCCTTTATCCCTGCTCCCTGCCCCGGATTTAAATCCGGGGCAGGGAGCAGGGATAAAATTTCTATCTTGTTGCATCAATATCCGTTTATGCAACGCTTACTACTTATATGTGCACTTTTCTGTTGCCTGCAACCATCAGCACAAAAGACCGATAAGAAACTTCAACAACAGATATCTCAACTTATACAAGGTTTTAATGGCGATATAGGTATTTATGTTCACGACCTGAATAAGAATAAAACCGTTGCCATTAATGCCGACAGTATTTTCCCTACAGCCAGTATGGTAAAAGTGCCGATACTGGTAGGTATTATGGATAAAATAGGTAAAGCCGAATTGGATTATCATCAGACACTTACTTATAAAGACTCTTTATTGTATGCAGGTATTGATATACTGGGCTCTTTTAAAAATGATGAAAAGATAGAGCTCAGTAAAGTGATGATGCTGATGCTTACTACCAGCGATAATACAGCCAGCCTGTGGTTACAGAGCCTGGCGGGCATGGGTACACGAATCAACGAAATTATGGATAGCCTGGGTTTTAAAGATACTAGGGTCAATAGCAGAACACCGGGCAGAGAAGCCTACAGAACGCAATATGGCTGGGGACAAACCACGCCCAAAGAAATGGCGCAGTTGTTTGAGCGAATTGCAGCCAAACAAATACTCAGCGATTCTGCCAGTGAAAAAATGCTGAAGCTGTTAGGAAGAAATTATTGGGATGAAGAAGGCTTATCATCCATTCCTGCTGGCATTTTTGTGGCGAGTAAAAATGGTGCGGTAAATGCGAGTAGGAGTGAAGTAATGTATGTGAATGGAGATAGGGCCCGATACGTATTTTGTATCTGTACTAAAAACAATAAAGACCAGGGCTGGACTAAGAATAATGAGGCATGGGTGTTGACGAGAAAGCTGTCTGAATTATTATGGGAATATTATAAGTAGAGTTTTCACCTCAGGGAAGAGAGGGCGCAGAGTTTACGCAGAGATTAGTTGAAAACAATGTAAGTAATCCAGCTCATGGCATAAGCCAGAACGGTCATGTAAACAAGTTGGAATATAGGCCATTTCCAGGTTTTGGTTTCACGTTTTACTACGGCGAGTGTGCTCATGCACTGCATGGCCAGTACATAAAATACCATCAATGAAAGTGCTGCGGCAAGTGTATACACTTTAGTGCCATCTGCATGTTTGGCCGATTGTAATTTCTCACGCAATGAACTGTCATCACTTTCTTCCACACTGTAGAGCGTAGCCATGGTGCCTACAAATACTTCTCTGGCAGCAAATGAGGTGATGAGTGCAATACCAATTTTCCAGTCGTAACCGAGTGGTTTAATAGCAGGTTCAATCCACTGACCTAAAATACCTGCATAAGAATTTTGTAATTTTTCGGTAGAAGCCAGTCTTTCGAGCGAGTCTGTTTTTTCGGGTGCTTGCTGAATCAGTGTGGCATATTTAGCTTCTGTTTGTTCAATGCGATCTCCGGGTCCGTAACTACTCATAAACCAGAGTAGTAAACTGATAATCATAATTACTTTACCGGCATCCATCACAAATATCCTGGCTTTCTCCACCATGGTAATGCCTACATTTTTCCAGCGTGGCGCGCGATAAATAGGTAACTCAAGTATGAAGAAACTCTTTTCGCTGATTTTGATAAACCATTTCATCACATAACTAACAATGAGTGCCATAACGGTGCCTAGTAAATAAAGCGCCATCATTACTAAACCCTGTAAACTGAGGAAGCCGAAATAATAAGTATCGTCAATTACAAGAGAAATTAAAATGGTGAACACCGGCAAGCGGGCACTACAGCTCATTAAAGGTGTTACGAGAATTGTTAATAATCGCTCTTTCCGGTTTTCAATATTTCTCGCACTCATGATAGCGGGCACAGCACAGGCAAAACCGCTTACCATAGGCATGACGCTTTTTCCATTCAATCCCACTTTACGCATCAGTCGGTCACTCAGAAAACTGATACGGGCCATATAACCGGTGTCTTCCAGTATGGTGATGAGTCCAAACAGGATCATGATCTGTGGCACAAAAACAAGAATACCACTTAAACCTGCTACGAGTCCGTTGATGATAAGATCGCTCCACCAGGCTCCTGGTAGATGGGCGCTTAACCATCCGCTTACTTCAGCAAACCCCCATTCAATACCATCCATCGGAAAAACAGCGAGCCAGAAAATACTCTGGAAGAGCAGAAAAAGCACCGACAATAAGATTACATAACCCCATACACGATGAAGCAGGAGGTTATCGAGTTTATCGGTAAATAATTTTTTCTCCAGTGGTCCCGGCTCGAGTACATTCTGCTGCATGAGTTGCCTGATACGGGTGTACCGTTGCATGATTTCCTCTGCCTGGGTTTTGGTAGGATTGAACTGGTGTTCTTTCTCTATCTGTTCCATCTTATCCTGCACAGCATTACTGAGCGGGAAATGTTCGTGGTTAATAAGAAAGTGTATCGCCGCATAATCACTCAACTGGTTATCCAGTTCCTGAACAGCGGGAATGGCTAGCGGGGCCAGTTTTTTATTCTCAATAAAATCGCGTGACGCAGTGTTATTTCCCAATCTCGCTACCTGTGCCAGCACTTTTTTCAGTTCGCTCAAACCCTTGTTCTTGCGAGGATTCACCGCTACGACCGGAATACCCAGATCGGCTTCCAGACCACTGATATCTATTTTAATATCTTTTTTGGCAGCGATATCATTCATGGTGAGTGCCATCACCACCGGTATTTTCAGGTCGATGATCTGGCTGCAGAATAAGAGATTGCGTTTAAGGTTACTGGCGTCGGCTACGAGTAAAACAACATCGGCTTTTACATCGGTATCGGCACCCATCAATACTTTATAGGCCACCCATTCGTCTGCGCGACGTGGGTAAAGACTATAAGTTCCGGGTAAATCGATCAGTTCGGCGTTGGTGCGGTCATCAAGTGAAATGGTGCCTGTCTTTTTATCAACAGTAACGCCGGGAAAATTGCCTACTTTCTGGTTCAGTCCGGTAAGACTGTTAAAAAGGGAACTTTTTCCGCTATTGGGGTTACCTACAAGGGCTATATGTATATTCTTATGACTCAAATGATAGGTGCAAAAGTAGTGGCAAAGGGTAGTGACTTGTTACGAGATCGGGAACAGAATGGTTATGAATGAAACCAACAGTAGTTTAAAATTAAACATTATTTATAAAACAGCTTGTTATACTCCTGTTGTGCAACGTACTTTTGCCACAGCTAAGTAGATATTATGAAGAAACTATTGTTTTTGTTGTTACTGGTGCCTGTTCTTTCCTGGTCGCAGAGTAAACGTAAGAAGAGAATTGCCGAAGAAAAAGCCAATGCCGCATTGGTAACCAACCTTAAAACCCATGTGAATTACCTGGCCGATGATCAATTAGAAGGCCGTTTAACCGGAAGCAAAGGAGAGGAACTGGCAGCACAATACATCATCAAACAATATGAACAACTGGGCATTACTCCCAAAGGAACAAAAGGTTATGAGCAGGTATTCGATATCAATGAAGGGAAACAAATTGATGCCACTACCAGTCTGGTTATTGATGATAAAACACTCACAATCCGCAAAGATTATTTCCCATTGCCTTACAGCCCGAATAAAAAGGTAAAAGGGAAACCGGCCATGATACTGAGTGAGAAAGGCCAACCCTGGTTTTATGATGTAAAAGAAACACTGGAAGAACAGAAAGCCAATCCTCATTTCGATCTTGAAGCTGCAATTAAGAAGCAGGTAGAAACCGTAGTAGCAAAAGGTGCAACAGCTTTGTTTGTGTACAACAGCTCCACACTTACAGACAATATTCAGTTTAATAAAAATGACCGTTCAGCACTATTGCCTGTTCCTGTTATTTATATTACCAAAGAAGGATGGAAAAAATATTTCTCCGATGAAGAAGCCAGTATGGAAGTTGCTTTGAGTGTGTCATTATCGGAAAAGAAAAGAAAAGGAAGAAATATCATTGCCTTTATAGATAACAATGCGGCCAACACCGTAATCATTGGCGCACATTATGATCACCTGGGTTATGGAGAAGATAAAACGGCATTGGATACTTTTCATGCCATTCATAACGGTGCAGATGATAATGCCAGCGGAACGGCGGCTTTGCTGGAACTGGCAAGATTGCTGAAAGAAAAATCACCCGCCAATAATAACTATCTCCTTATGCACTTCTCTGGTGAGGAACTGGGCTTATTAGGTAGTAAATACTGGCTTGAAAATCCTACGGTTAAAGTAGCGCCCAATTACATGATTAATATGGATATGGTAGGAAGGTATGATACAGCGCATAAATTAACTGTTGGTGGTTATGGAACATCGCCAGTTTGGGGTGAAGTATGGAAAAACATTAAATCCGGACTCATTACCAAATTCGACAGCACCGGCAGTGGCCCCAGCGATCATGCAAGTTTTTATCGTACCAATATACCGGTACAGTTTTTCTTTACAGGAAGCCATGCAGATTATCATAAGGTCAGTGACGATGCAGATAAAATAAACTACCATGCACAACGCGATATCGTAAAACTGATTTATGAACTGATTGCACAAACCGATACAAAGGGTAAACTGGTATTTGCTAAAACCACGGAGCCGCAAATGGGGCAAACACGTCGTTTCACGGTATCTCTTGGTGTAATGCCCGATTATGGATACACAGGTACCGGTATGCGTATTGATGGTGTGAGTCCGGGAAAATTGGGAGAAAAAATTGGTCTGCAGGCGGGTGACGTGCTGATTCAACTTGGAACATTTAAATTTATAGATGTAAAAAGCTATTCAGAAGCATTGAGTAGCTTTAAATCAGGGGACAAAACTAAACTCCGCATCAAAAGAGGAACGGAAGAAAAGGAGTACGATATTCAATTCTAAAAAAGGGTTCGTAGTTCATAGTCCATAGCCCATGGACCATAGACTATGGACTATGGGCTACCACCATGGCAACAACCAAATTAAGACTGAACATTGAGGAACTCAACGAAGATTTCTTTGATGATACCCGGCTACTGGGTATAACGGCACCGGTAAAAAATTACCAGTTCTGTTTGCATTTGAATAACCTGTTGGGTTACCAGTTCAGACTCAATCCCGGACTGGAAATACATCTTCGCAGAAAAGAAAGAAGTTATTATTTTGGTATTTATGAATCCAAAGAACCCAATAGTTTTTTGGTGCATTATCTCTACCATAACCAGTTCGACGGTGAATATTTATTACCCGAATTCAAGCACATGGATTTTTTATGGCTCATGAAGGGCGACCTTGTAGATGATGCAAAATGCAACTGGATCAAACAATCGGTCAGAAACCTTGCTGGTGTGCAATTAGTAGCCGAACTTACCAATGAGCAGATTAAGAACAAAGGGAATATGGTGTTTTAATACGGGAAGAAAAGAGAACAGAGGAACAGAGAAACATTGAATTTTCAATGTCGAAATAGTTAAGCCAATCTAAATCATCTTTTATGTGGACAGAAGAGAACAATAAGCTCTACCGGAAATTTCAGTTTGCCAATTTCTCGGAGGCTTTTGCTTTTATGACAAGGGTGGCCATTGAAGCAGAGAAAATGAATCATCATCCATACTGGAGCAATGTATGGAATACTGTTGAAATATGGCTGAGTACACATGATGCCGGAGATGTAGTAACCGATCTCGATCATCAATTCGCAAAACGAATTGATAAACTTTTATAGTATGGCAACCTTACCCACAACCGTCATGCTGATGAAGCCCCATGCAAAAATGGGGAAGGCCATTGTAAAGGCATTTCAGGAATTATATACCATACTGGAAGAGCAGGGAGTGAAAACAGTATTGTTTAATCAGTCTGGTGAAAGTACCGTAGGAGCTTTGTACCCTGCCTGCTGGCTCACTACTTTGCCAGAGGGAATTGTTGTGGTATTACCTATACACAGAAGAGAAAGAAGGGAGGAAAAAAGAGATGATATACTGGATGCCATTCAGAAAAAATATTTGCTGAAAGATGTAGAAGACTGGAGTGAATATGAAGTGGAAGGGTTTTTTCTGGAAGGCACAGCCAGTATGGTAATGGACCATAAGCACAAACTCATTTATGCCGCGCTTTCTCCCAGAACACACACTGCCATCCTTGAAAAATTTTCAGCAGCACACAAATACAAAG
This sequence comes from Chitinophaga pinensis, assembly GCA_943372605.1. GTDB lineage: Bacteria > Bacteroidota > Bacteroidia > Chitinophagales > Chitinophagaceae > Sediminibacterium > Sediminibacterium pinensis_H. The sequence goes on from CALRZI010000002.1 coordinate 132,614, forward strand.
CCATAACCTTCAATGCAAGAAATACGGCGGGTAAAGCGCCATTGCATACCAATATGATCATGCATTTTGGGGAAGATTTTGTACTGCTTTGTGAAGAGGCTTTTACTGATGATATGGATCTGATAGCAGTAAAGCAATTGTTATTATCAACCGGTTATCGGATCATTTCTTTTAACCTCGATCAGTTGACTTTATTTATGGGGAACAGTTTTTCCTGTAAGAACAAAAAAGGAAAATCTTTATTACTGATGGGAGAAGCTGCTGCGGCCTCTTTAACCAAAGAACAAAAAAAGCAGATAGGTAAACAAGTGCAGGTTATTCCAGTGTCGCTCGAAGCCATTGAAACGGTTGGTGATGCAGGATTGAATGCTATGCTGGCGCCTGTATGGCTACAGGCTAAATAAATTCAGGTATTCACCAATACTGTTTTTTCTGTTTTCGCTATCATCTTTCCAACAGGTTCAATAAAATGTTGCAAGTGATGTTGTTCCAAAATTGACTGAACAGTTGATGCAGCATCCGGCGCAACCGCAATCAACAACCCGCCATTGGTTTGAGGATCGGGTAGTACATTAAAAGCCTCCATTACATTTACACCTGCCCCAAAACCTGTTTTACTGCTATAACTGTTCCAGTTGCGATAAGTAGCATCGGGTACAATTCTTTGAGCGAGATAAGTTTTTGCAGCTTCAATGATGGGTAGTTTTGAATAATAGATTTCAGCAGAAAGATCACTGCCTTCCGCCATTTCTATCAGGTGGCCGAGTAATCCAAAGCCGGTAACATCTGTCATGGCATGCACTCCCTCTATTTTTCCAAGAGCCGCACCCACTTTATTCAGTTCCATCAGTTGCTGCAATAACAAAATTTCATGCTCTTCCGCCAGCACATTTCTTTTTTGTGCTGTTGAGAGAATGCCTACCCCCAAAGGTTTGGTGAGAAAAAGAAGATCACCTTCTTTAGCGGTGTTATTTTGTTTGAGTTGTTCTTTATTTATCAATCCATTTACCGATAAACCAAAAATGGGTTCAGGTGAATCAATGCTGTGTCCGCCAGCCAATGGAATACCAGCCTCTTCGCAAATAGATCTTGCACCTTCAATAACCTGTTGTGCCAGTTCGGGGGAGAGTTTATCGATGGGCCATCCTAAAATGGCAATGGCCATAATAGGTGTACCACCCATGGCATATACATCGCTGATGGCATTGGCACCTGCAATTTTTCCAAAGGCAAAAGCATCATCCACAATCGGCATAAAAAAATCGGTGGTGCTGATGAGTGCCTGGCCATTTCCCAAATCATAAGCAGCCGCATCATCTTTGCTGGCATTGCCTACCAATAGTTGCGGAAATGCCGTTGAAGGCTGGGTTGTTTTCAGAATGGTATCAAGCACCGCCGGTGCTATTTTGCAACCGCAACCGGCGCCATGCGAAAATTGTGTGAGTTTAACGGGTTCCATACCAATGCAAGATAAGTTACGCAATGATCCAACTGATTTCGCCAAACTGAAAACGATCGGAAGGACCGTTTTCTACCAGTAATTCCCCCTGCTCATTGACACCTGAAAGCGTACAGTAAAAACGACTGTTGTCTTTTTTAAGATGAATGATCTCACCTTTTCGGAATAAATGTTCATTATAAGTGGCCAGCAATATTTCAAAAGAGCCGTTTTGTAATTCGGAAAGCCTTGTATCCATATGGGTACAGAGTTCTTTCGCCAACTGAACGGGATCAAAAGTTTTTCCGGTAATTTGTTTCAGCGAAACAGGGTTTGCCAATGCAGCATTAAACAATACCTGGTTGATGTTGATACCTATTCCGGCAACAGCCCACTGCCAATTCTGACCGCGTAACTGGTTTTCAATCAAAATACCCCCTGCCTTTCTGTCACGCCAGTAAATATCATTGGGCCATTTAATAGAAGTTTCATCACCGGCATAGCGACTGAAAAAATCGTAACAGGCGAGTGCAACGGCCACGCTTAACCGGAATTGTTGTCCAAGGATCAGTGGTTTTGGATCAATTACAGCCGACAGTATGATGTTTTGCCCTGCTTCAGTAACCCAGTTTTTTCCGTGCTGACCCTTTCCGGCCCATTGCCGGTGCGCAAAAAAAACCGAACCATGTGTTGCCATATTGTGTTGAATATGGGTCATGGCATAGATGTTGGTACTATCTGTCTCAGATAATTCCACAAACGGCTGTCCAATTGGTTGTTTAACGTTCTCTGATGGCAAAGAATTACTATTTTTGACGAAGTTACCAACGAGACCGTTAAACACCCGATGTTTATTAAGGGTACAGATACCCGGAGTCATTATTAAATTTTAAATCAGATCTATTATTGGAACCGCTTTCTGTTTTACAAAGCCGCACTAAAAGCTCGGTAACGAGACTTACACGCAACTCGAAAATTTTCAAGGCCATTATTAAAGCTGTTCAGGATAAAAAAGCAGAACATATCATAAGTCTTGACCTGAGGAAAATACCGGAAGCGGCGGCAGATTTTTTTGTGGTTTGTCAGGCATCCAGTACCACCCAGATCAGGGCCATTTGCGATTCTGTGGAAGATGAAGTGAAAAAAGCCTGTGGAGAAGCGCCCTATAAACATGAGGGTAGACAGGCATTGCAATGGGTGCTGATCGATTATGTAAATGTTGTGGTACATGTAATGCATCCGGATGCACGTAAGTTTTATAAACTGGAAGAAATGTGGAGCGATGCAGCTTCACAAATACACGAATAAATAAAAAATTAAGGATCATGGAATATAACTGATCCTGAAACGTCATTATACAGAGAGGAATATGTCACAGGAAAACAAGCAATCGAAATTAAACATGGAAAAAGGAGACGGCCAACGTAAGGGCCCTAAATTCAATATTTACTGGATATACGGTATTATCATTATTGTACTGATATCTGCACAGGTATTCAATTTTTCCCCGGAATTAAAGGTTATTACTGAAAAACAATTCAGGGATAATATTCTTGTTCAGGGCGATGTACAAAAACTGGATCTTGTTAAAAACAAGGAACAGGTACATGTGTACGTGAAAAAAGGGGTACTGACCAAAGATTTTTATGTAAAACAATTTAAAGGCAAACTCGATCCTAAAAAAGTAGGTAACGCTCCTTTGTTTTCTTTCAAAATTGTAGACTGGAAAGTCTTTGAAGAAAGGTTAGAAAAGTTTTGTAAAGAAAATAATATTGCAGAGGTAGAAACAACAGTAGTGGAAGCCCCTGAGTGGTTCGGTCCATTGCTGCAAACGGTGTTTACCTTACTCATTATCGTATTTGCGTGGGTATTACTCATGCGTAAAATGGGTGGTCCATCTGGAGGCGGAGGTCCGGGAGGTATTTTCAATATCGGAAAATCAAAAGCAACTTTATTTGATAAAGGCGCTAAAGTAAATATCACATTCGCAGATGTTGCTGGATTGGATGAAGCCAAAGTGGAAGTGATGGAGATTGTAGATTTTCTCAAGAATCCTAAAAAATATACTTCGCTCGGTGGTAAAATACCTAAAGGTGCATTGCTGGTGGGTCCTCCGGGTACTGGTAAAACATTATTAGCCAAAGCCATGGCAGGCGAGGCACAAGTGCCATTTTTCAGCCTGAGCGGTAGCGATTTCGTGGAAATGTTTGTGGGTGTAGGTGCCAGTCGTGTACGTGATTTGTTTAAGCAGGCAAGAGAGAAAGCACCTTGTATCATTTTTATTGATGAAATAGATGCCATTGGTAGAGCCCGCGGTAGAAATGCCATCATGAGCAATGATGAAAGAGAAAATACACTGAACCAGTTACTGGTAGAAATGGATGGTTTTGGTGGCGATACAGGTATTATTATCCTTGCCGCCACCAACAGACCCGATGTATTGGATACTGCATTGTTAAGACCAGGTCGTTTCGACAGACAGATTTCCATTGATCGTCCGGATGTAAAAGGTCGTGAAGCGATTTTTAAAGTACATCTCATGCCGATCAAAATTTCTGAGACACTGGATCTGCATAAACTTGCTGAACAAACACCCGGATTTGCCGGTGCCGATATTGCCAACGTATGTAATGAAGCAGCACTGATAGCGGCACGTAAAGGAAAAGAAGCGGTTGATATGAGCGATTTCCAGGATGCCATTGACCGTGTGATTGGTGGACTGGAGAAGAAAAATAAAATTATTGCCCCACATGAAAAAGCGGTGATTGCTTATCATGAAGCCGGACACGCTGTTTGTGGATGGTTCCTTGAACATGCTTATCCCCTGCTAAAAGTAACCATCGTACCAAGAGGTACAGCGGCTTTGGGCTACGCTCAATACACGCCAACAGAACAGTATCTGTACAATACCGATCAGTTAATGGATCAGATTTGTATGACACTGGGAGGCCGTGCAGCAGAACAGATTTTCTTTGGTAAAATATCAACAGGTGCTGCGAATGATCTTCAGCAGATTACACGTATTGCTTACAGCATGGTAACTGCATATGGTATGAACAGTAAAGTAGGTAACGTAAGTTTTTATGATCCTACACAGGAAAATACATTCACCAAACCATTCAGTGAAGAAACCGGGAAGATTATCGACGAGGAAGTAAGAGGTATTATTGATGAAGCCTATCAGCGAACCATCAAATTGCTGACAGAGAAAAAAGAAGAAGTAGAGAAACTCGCAAAAGAATTACTCGATAAAGAAGTATTGCATAAGAGCGATGTGGAACTGTTGATTGGTAAGCGCCCGTTTGAAGAAAAGAAAATACTGGAGGTAGAAGAAACACCAGTAACTGAGCAGGTAACAGAAACGGTAGCTCCTGCACCAGAAAAAACAGATGACAACGAAACAGAAACAGGTTCAATATCAATAGCCTAATGTCACAAACAGCAAGAGAAAATATCTTGAAAAAAATAAAACAGGCACTGGTTCAACCAGTGCCTGTTCCCTTTCCTGAAAGGTTAAAAGAAACAGGATCGGTATTTCAGCCTGCATCAGATGATCTGGAAGTTTTGTTTGCACAAAATTTTACACAGTTACAGGGGCGTTTTGCTTTTTGTGAGAATGAAAAAGAACTGGCATCGCAATTGAATATGTTATTCATCAAGCGCGAATGGAAGGCTTTGTATTGCAGGGAAGAAGAGTTGAAACAAAATCTGCAACAGGCAGGCTTTAATGCAATGACGGCAACTGATGTGGAAAGCTGTGATGCTTCTATTACCGGTTGCGAATACCTGGTGGCAAGAACCGGAAGTATGGTTATGTCGAGTGCTCAGGAAAGCGGCAGAACCGTAAGTGTGTATGCGCCGATACATATTTGTATTGCCTATACCGATCAACTGGTGTACGATGTGGAAGAGGCATTGTTATCATTAAAAGAAGAATACGGAGAACAACTGCCTTCCATGATTACATTGGCAACGGGTCCGAGCAGAACTGCTGATATTGAAAAAACATTGGTGGTTGGTGTACATGGACCCAAAGAAGTATTTTGTTTTTTAGTACAACGAAACGGATGATCTGCATATGCCAATTGAAATTCTACCCTTATTTGTGTATGGCTCGCTGAGAAGTGGTTTTCAGCATCCCGCCTATGCCTATATCAGCCGCTATTTTTCTTTGAGCGGAACAGCTACTGTTCGTGGTGAATTATATGATATGGGAGAATATCCTACCGCTATTCCGTCAGGCGAAGAAAAATGGATTACGGGTGAATTGTACACTATTCAGAAAGAAGAAGAGTTTTCTTGGGCCATTGGTCAGTTAGACGATTATGAAGGCATTAATGGAGAACCAGACGAGCCACAGCTTTACAGAAGAGATAAAACAACAGTTTTCCTGAACGGGCAACCAGTAACAGCATGGATATATTGGTTCAATGGATCAGTGGAAGGAAAACCAAAAATTGACTGTGGTGATCTTCTGCTTTACATACAGCAACAAAAAAAATCATAACCCCTTTTTACGGCGGATGGAATTGATTACACCTCAAAAGAAAATATATTTTTTATCCGATTTTCATCTGGGTGCACCCGATCATGCAAGTAGTCTTGTTCGTGAAAAAAAAGTAGTTACTTTTCTTGATCATATCAAAAAAGATGCAGCCATAGTATTTATTGTAGGTGATATTTTTGATTTCTGGTACGAATACAAAAAAGTGGTACCCAAAGGTTATGTGCGTTTGCTGGGAAAACTGGCAGAGCTCACAGATAGTGGAATTGATGTACGCGTATTCATTGGCAACCATGATATGTGGATGAGTGGATATTTTGAACAGGAACTGAATATCCCTGTATATCATCACCCCAAAGTTTTTGAGTGGAATGGAAAGCGATTTTATATTGGTCATGGCGATGGACTTGGTCCAGGTGATCATGGATACAAATTCCTGAAGAAAGTGTTCAGAAATCCTTTGTGTCAGTGGCTGTTTGGACAATTGCACCCAACATGGGGCATTGGTCTGGCCAATTATTTCAGCCGTAAGAGCCGAGAGAAAACCGGAACGGCAGATGAACATTTTTTAGGGGAAGACAAGGAATGGCTGATTGTTTATTGTAAAGAATTGTTGCAGAAAGAGCAGTACGATTATATGGTATTTGGCCACCGCCATTACCCGATTGATTTTGCATTAACTTCGAAAAGTCGCTATATTAATCTGGGCGACTGGATTCGAAACTATACCTATGCCAGTTTTGATGGCACCAATATGCAATTGCATAAATGGGAGCAGTAACGCTTATAAATTGTAATGATGGATCGTATTTTACAACAGAAAGTATTTGATAATACGGTTGAATCGTACCTCTATGTAGTGGGTACCATATTGCTGATGTTATTACTGAAGCGGCTGATTTCTAAATACCTGGCACAGCAGTTGTTTAAAATGATTGCCAACAAAAAAAACCAGACTGCCAGAAAATCATTTCTTGATCTCGTGGTACAGCCACTAGGTTTATTCCTTTTATTATCTATTTCCATTATTGCTGTAGATAAATTGAGGTTTCCCGGGGTATTGGATTTTAAAATATACCGTATTACATCCAAACAACTCATAGAATCTATTGCCAATGCAGTGATGGTGATTGTTTTTATACGTCTCTGTTTGCGGATAATTGATTTTATTGCAACCATCCTCGAAGAAAAAGCAAACCTTACCAAAGACCAGACGGATAATCAACTGATTATTTTTTTCAAAGATTTTTTCAAAGTAATCCTCGTTATCATTGGTATACTGCTGATGATGAAATTTTCCTTTAATAAAAGTATCGGCAACCTGCTTACAGGTCTGAGTATTGTGGGTGCGGCTATTGCGCTTGCCACGAGGGAAAGCATGGAGAACCTGATAGCTTCATTTATCATTTTCTTTGATAAACCATTTGCGGTTGGTGATCTTGTGAAAGTAAATGGCTTTACAGGTAATATTGAAAAAATAGGACTGCGAAGCACAAGAATCAGAACCACTGAGAAAACCTATATTTCTGTTCCGAACAAACAGATGGTAGACAGTATAGTAGACAACATGAGTTTACGAACGCAACGTAAAGCAGAATTGAAGCTGGAGATAGACCTGGCTGCAACTGCTGCACAACTTCAGTCGCTAACAGATGCCATTAAACAAATACTTACTGTTGCTGAGATTGAAAATAAAGTAGTGTTTTTAGGCGAAACAGGGAAGAATGCACATATTATAACGATAGAGTTTTTTACCAGTGCCGAGCAGCCAATAGAAGCATTTAACCAGTTGCGACAGGAAACAAATCTGCAGATCATTAACTGGATGGAAGAACATGGTGTTGCACTTGCAGCATCCAATACATCTGTTACGGTAAAGCAAGTATAAATAGTTTGTTTACCTCCTTTTTACTTGTCCAGAGGCAAGGGAAAAAGCGTTAATTTCCAAGCCCTGCTTTCAGTTCGAGTAAAAAAGATTTGAATTTGGTAAGCGATTGTACCAGTTGTAACTGTACATCGGCCTGGCCCTTGTTTTGTTTGAGATAATTACGCGCTCCTTCAATAGAAAATTTACGCTGACGCAACAGAAAATAAATCAGTTGCAGGTTTTTAATGTCTTCCACCCTAAATAACCTGTCGCCCTTGCGTGTTTTACGTGGCTGAAGCACGTCAAACTCATTTTCCCAGTAACGCAGCAGCGATGTATTTACTTTAAACCATCCCGCCACTTCACTGATGGAATAATATAATTTTTGTTTGAGTGTTTCTTCATCCGGAACTTCAATCAGATCAACTTCGGTATCAATTTCACGAAACGATTTGCGTCCGCGTTTACCGGGCTGTCGGGAATTAGTATCGGAACTGGTGGTAAGGATTGGTGTTTCGGGTTCCTGTTGCTCAATAATAACAGGCTGGGGTTGCGGTACTTTGGCTTTAATTTTCACCACAATACGTTCGTCTGCAAACACCACCGGATCGGTTACAGGAGTAGGTTTTTCAATGACTGGTTCTGGTAAAGGTGCTGACTTAACTATAGCGGCAGGTTGTTCAACAATGGGCGCTGGCCCTTCTACTACTTCAGTAATAACAGGTAATGGTTCCGCTGTTTTTTCTTTAACAACCGGCTTTTTTTTAGCAGGTGCTGAAACCGGCTCAACGGGCATACCAAACAAATCGAGTTGTTGAAGAGGCTGTTGCATGGCATAAAAGTAATACATCTGTAAAGCAGTAACTTATGTGGGTTAGTTAAAGTGGAAAAGATGTAAGTATCTTGCACTAATCTAAAGCTGGCGTTATATGAACAATATTAAAACCATCTGTATTTGCGGGGCAGGAACCATGGGAAGCGGTATTGCACAAGTAGCAGCACAGGCAGGTTTTCGTACCATACAGTTCGATCTGAACCCGGAAATGGTAGAAAAAAGCAGGCAATCAATCAGTACAGGTCTTGCTAAGCTGGTGGAAAAAGGAAGATTAACGACAGCGGAGCAGGAAACCATCATGAACCGTATGTTATTTACCAGCGAACTAAAAGACTGTGTGGCTGATATGATTATTGAAGCGATCATCGAAAAAAAAGAAGCCAAAATAAACCTGTTTCAAAATCTATCGGCCATTAATACCAGCGAAACCATAATGGCTACCAATACCTCATCTATTTCCGTTACCGAAATTGCAGAAGCGGTTCCGCATCCGGAAAGAGTGTTGGGAATGCATTTTTTTAATCCGGCACCATTAATGAAACTGGTGGAACTAATTGAAACAGCAAGAACTTCACCGGTTGTAATAGAACAAACCATTGCAGTTACAAAACAAATGCAGAAAACACCTGTACTTTGTAAAGATGCACCGGGATTTATTGTAAACAGGGTAGCACGGCATTACTATCTCGAAGCCATGCGTTTTGTCGAGAAAGAACAGGCAGATATTGCCACCATTGACCAATTAATGGAAGCCAGCGGTTTTAAAATGGGACCGTTTAAACTGATGGACCTGATTGGCATGGATATTAATTATGGTGTAAGTAATATTGTATGGGAAGCATTAGGTAAACCAGTTCGATTAACACCATCATCCGTTCAACGTGCGAAAGTGGAAGCAGGAGAGTTGGGAAGAAAAACAGGGAAAGGGTTTTATAGTTATTAGTCAATAGACCATGGTCTATAGTCTATTGTCCTGTTCTCAAAATCAATTTGTATGAAATATCTTTTTCTTGGGTTGAGTTTTGTTCTGCTGTTTTCAGCCTGCCAGTTAAATAATAGTAATGCTACCGGCGATGACAATAAAGAGCTGGCTGTGTTTCTGGATACCTATTATGAAGAGCGATTAAAGTTTTATCCTATTGAAGCAACCATTAATGGCGATGAAAGATACAACGACCGTTTGCTGATTGACTTTACAGATGAACATAGGTCAACGCTGAAAAAATTTTACAAAGAACAACTCACATACCTCACCAAATTCGATCGTGAATACCTGAACAGTAACGACCAGTTGAGTTACGATGTGTTGATGAGAGAACTGGAAGTGAATATCGACGCATTAGGGTTTAAGGATAATTATATGCCTTTGAACCAGTTCTCCAGTACACACCTGGTGTTTATGCAAATGGGCAGCGGCCAGGTGTACCAGCCATTTAAAACAGTACAGGATTATGATAACTGGCTAAAACGGGCGGCTGTTTTTCCTGCCTATCTCGATAGTGCCATTGTATATTTTAGAAAAGGAATGAGTTCGGGTCATGTATTACCTAAGATACTGGTAGAACGCATGATTCCACAGTTTCGTTCTGTTGTTACAGATACAGCAGCGGCCAGTTTATTTTACGGTCCCGTAAACCTCATGCCTATTGCTTTTGAAATTGCAGATAAAAAAAGACTGGCAGAAGCATTTGTTACACTCATCAATCAGCAACTAACACCTGCATGCAGAAAAATGGCCGATTTTCTGCAGAACGAATACTTACCAGTGACCAGAACATCAACGGGTATTGCCGCTGTTCCTGATGGAGAAAAGTATTATCGTTTTCTGGTAAAACAACAAACCACGACCACATTTACACCCGATGAAATTTACGAAACAGGATTGGCTGAAGTTAAGCGTATAAGAGCCGAAATGGAGAAAACAAAAGAAGCCGTAGGTTTTAAAGGCGACCTGAAAGCATTTTTTAGTTATATCAACACCGATAAAAAATTCACACCCTACAAAACGGCAACAGAAGTGATTGAGGCTTTTCAATCAATACAGCAACTCATACAACCCAGTCTGGAAAAACTGTTTAGCAAAACACCCAAAACAGCATTTGAAATCAGACAAACAGAAGCCTTCCGTGCAGCAAGTGCCAGTGCAGAATACCAGCAGGGAACGCCCGATGGTAACAGACCAGGTGTATTTTATGTACCTATTCTCGATGCCGGCACATTCAATATAACCAGTGGCATGCAGAGTTTGTTTTTGCATGAAGCTATACCCGGACATCATTACCAGATAAGCCTGCAACAGGAAAATACAAAACTGCCCAGGTTCAGGCGCTTTGGAGGTAACAACGCCTATGTAGAAGGCTGGGCATTGTATTGCGAAAGTTTGGGTAATGAACTGGGTTTGTATAAAGACCCTTATCAGTACATCGGTGCATTGGGCGATGAAATGCATAGGGCTATACGTCTGGTAGTAGATGTAGGCATGCATGCAAAAGGAATGACAAGAGAAGAAGCCATTCAATACATGATGGAGAATGAACAGATCAGCGAAGCAGGTGCGGTAGCAGAAATTGAAAGATACATGGCTATACCTGCACAGGCATTGGGCTATAAAATCGGCGCATTAAAAATAAGGGCGTTAAGAACAAAATATGAACAGCAGTTGGGTGATAAGTTTAAAGTAAATGTTTTTCACGACGTTGTTCTGAAAGATGGAGCATTACCACTGGAAGTCCTGGAGAAGAAAATGGACGTATGGGCTACTAAACAATAATTTTTTCCTTGCCCGATATTTAAATATCGGGCAAGGAAAAAATTATTGCCAGGTACTTATTGCCGTTGTATATCCTTTTACTGTAAAGCTGTGCCTGAACCTGTCTTTATTACGAAACTCCCCACGCTTGGTATAAATGGCAATGGCACCGGCAGAGCCTGATAGGGGAGAAAGCATTGCAGGTGGTCTGTACACTTTTACCATGGCAACATCAGAAGGTGAAACCACCCAGATATCCTGTGTAGAAACTTTGAACTCATCTAAATAAATCTCTACCGGCTCACCCCTCCATCTGGCCAGTTCAGTCATGCTTTCCTGGTCCTTTTCTATAATGAGGCCAGGTACTTTTCCTTCAAGAAAACGAAGAATGCTCATAGAGCGCGACATGGTTTCGTCTTCAATACCATCGAAGATCAGGGCTTCTGGTCTTTGAAACAGGCCGCTGGAATAGAATTCATTGTATTGATCAATTTTTTTCTTGTATTTGCCAACTACCGTAACACCGGGTAAGAGATCGGTACCCGAAGTGGTTTCCATGTTAAATACATAACCGGAAGAATCATTTTTATTGATACGTGCAGTTGTATTACCTATTGTGATCCATGTTCTGTTTTCCATGGCCGGAATAAAAGAAGAATCAAGCGGCGTTTCAATGCCTATATGCAAGGTGTTTCTTTCATTCTTTTTTACAGGAGTAAAAACAAAATAAGCAGAGTCTTCAAACAAAGTGCTTTTGAGTCTGAACTGTCCATCGGCATTGATAGCAATGGTTTCAAAATAAGTACGCTTATTTTTTGGAACCATCATGTAATTGATCTGTGTCTCCGACTTAAGATGATTTTTTATTTCACCCGTCATCCTGAAATATCCTTTTTGTACCAGGAAATTAATAGCATAGTGTCCGTTCGGAATTTCTTTTCCTACCACAATCGCAGCTTGTGCTTCACCATTAATAAAAGGGTAACGAAATTTCCATCTTGTGCCTGTGCTGATATTATCAATCCATACATGCAGAGATGCTGCATTGAGTTTATGTTGCTCGAAATTGGGGATGATACAACTGAAATCAATCGTATCCCCTTTTTTAAAATTGGTTTTATTGATATCCACTACCAATGAATCAGATGCATGACTGATGGTATAACTGCTTAGACAGAGAATAATAAGGAGTAGGGTTCGCATAGATGAATACAATAATATGTAAAAATAAATATGGTGTCAAGCGGAAAAGATATTTTAACATTTAATGCCACTAATTTTGCCTCACATGCGCATCGCCATCAACGCTATATTTCTGCAGAATAATCCAATGGAGGGTTATGGCCATTATACTGCTGAAATAGTTCAAAGAATAATTGACCTGCATCCTGAAGATGAGTTCCTGTTATTGTACGACCGGCCATGGGATAGTGATTTTACCAATCAAGCAAATGTTACCCATCTGCTGGTAACACCTGCGGCCCGGCATCCACTGAGTTTTAAATACTGGTACGATGTAAAAGCAACCGCCGCAGTTAAAAGATGGAAAGCAGATGTATGGTTTCAACCCTATGGCTTTTGTAGTTTGACCAGTCGCATACCGCAGGTATTGATGATACATGACCTGGCTTTTAAACATTATCCTCAATACATAAGCTGGCACCAGCGTTTATATTATAGCTGGTTTACACCTGCTTTTATTCGAAAAGCGAAAAAAGTTATTACGGTATCCCAGTTTTCAAAAAATGATATCAGCAAAACCTATCGAACTGCTGAAAAAAAAATAACAGTTATTCCGGGAGCGGCCAGAACTGGTTTTGTTCCGCTTGAATGGGATGAGAAACAGGCAGCGAAAGACGGTAATGCAGATGGAAGGGAATATTTTTTATTTGTGGGAGGTATTCATCCGCGTAAAAATCTGATGAACCTGCTCAAAGCATTTTCGCATTTTAAAAAATGGCAGCACAGTAATATGAAATTACTGGTGGCAGGAAGACTGGCCTGGCAATACGACGAACTGCTCGAAAAAATAAAGACCTATAAATACCGTGATGACGTGGTATTACTCGATTACCTGCCTGAAGCACAACTGCAAAAAGTGGTTGGAGCAGCTTATGCATTGGTATATCCCTCATGGTTCGAAGGCTTTGGTTTACCCATACTTGAAGCCATGCAGGCAGGAGTACCCGTTATCTGCTCCAATACCAGCAGTATGCCTGAAGTAGCAGGAGACGCGGCTTTGCTTGTTGATCCGGCTGATCACGATGCAATTGGTAAAGAAATGCTAGCCCTGTATCGAAGTGAGGGCATCCGAAACGCATTTATCGAAAAAGGGTTAAAACGGGCGCAGTCATTTAGTTGGGATACAACTGCTGCTGCCATTTACCGGGAGTTGCAACAAGTTGTTTTGCCTCAATAGTAAAGCCACAGCGCTTATATCTCTCCGATTAATCCTATTTTTGCGCCTCATTTATACCTTGAAAATTATGCATCAGTCAACAATAAGTATTGACGTACACCTGGATGAGAATAAAGTGCCGCAGAATATTGAATGGAAGGCAACAGATAGTACCGCAGATATGGCACAGCAAGCCAGGGCCATGATGGTGGCTTTTTGGGATGCAGCCGATAAATCTGCGCTCCGTATTGATCTCTGGACCAAGGATATGATGGTGGATGAAATGGCGGACTTCTACTACCAGACCCTCATGGGTATGGCAGACACTTATATGCGTGCTACCCAGCAAACAGAACTGGTGGATGACATGAAAAATTTCGCCAAAGATTTCTATAAAAAATTCCGCGACAGTCAGATAAAAGAAAATCAATAAAATTTACCGATATGAGCTTAGAAGAAAAAGTAATGGCGGGTATGAAAGAAGCCATGAAGTCGAAAAATGAAGCATTGCTACGTGGTCTTCGTGCCATCAAAGCAGAAATCATCAAAGCCAAAACTGAACCGGGAGCCAATGGTCAGGTTACTGAAGATGGTGAACTGAAACTGTTACAGAAACTGGTGAAGCAAAGAAAAGATTCGCTGGAAATATTCCAGCAGCAGAATCGTACTGATCTCGCTCAGAAAGAACAGGAAGAGATTGCAGTGATAGAGCAGTTTCTCCCTAAACAATTGGATACAGAGGAACTAAAGAAAATAGTTGCCGGTATTATAGCTACCCTTGGAGCAACAGGGCCGCAGGATATGGGCAAAGTAATGGGTACAGCAAGCAAACAACTCGCCGGCCAGGCAGATGGCAAAGCTATTTCGGCAGTGGTGAAGGAGTTGCTTGCAGGCAATTGATTTTTCGTGAGACGTGAAAGGAGTATTTTCTCTCACGTCTCACGTTTCACCTCTCCCTTTTCACCCCCTCACCCTCCTCCCATGATCATCGACATCCTCTTCATCATCTGCATGGTTTTCGCCCTTTTTAAAGGCTACCGAAATGGATTAATTGTGGCGGTGTTTTCTTTGGTGGCGATTATTGTGGGATTGGCCGCTGCAATGAAACTATCGGTATATGTAGCCAAACAGTTAGGGGAGCACACTTCTGTATCGCAGTCATGGTTGCCTTTTATTTCATTTGCATTGGTGATGATTGCGGTGGTGATATTAATCAGACTAGGAGCTTCTGCCTTACAAAAAATGGCAGAACTGGTTTTGTTGGGATGGCTCAATAAACTGGCAGGGGTAGTATTGTATGCAGTATTGTATATGCTGGTACTGAGTGTATTGTTGTTTTTTGCTGAGAAACTCCATTTATTTGATGCAAATACTATTGCAGCATCAAAAGTATATGGCTTTATACAACCCTGGGGACCCAAAACAATTGATGGAATCGGGAAACTTATTCCTTTATTTAGCGATATGTTCGAGAGTCTGACCGGCTTTTTTGAAACTGTGGGTAAGACACAGGAAGCTGCACATTAATATCTGCAAGTATTTAAACATTCGTTTTTGCAGTTAAATCAGTATTTTAGCGAAGAAAGAAAACAATCTGGCACCTGGTTTAAACGTTACTGAATTTATGAAGGGTTTTCCTTTTATTTGTATCGGTCATAATGCTTGCATAAGAAACTAACCTAATGAATTACGAGATCAAACAACAGGATAAATTTAAGTTCATAGAAGAAGGAGAGGGAGAGCCTTTGTTATTACTGCATGGCTTATTCGGGGCACTGAGTAATTTCAGAGATCTTATTGAACATTTCAGACCCAAATACAAAGTGGTAGTGCCCATTTTGCCACTGTTCGATCTGGATATTTTTCATACTTCTGTGGGTGGGCTGGAGAAATATGTACAGAAATTTATTGAAGTCCGTGGTTATACCGGTATTCATTTACTGGGTAATTCTTTGGGTGGTCACGTGGCGTTGGTGCATATTCTGAAGCATCCGGAAAAGATCAAATCGTTAATTCTTACAGGTAGCAGTGGCTTGTTTGAAAATGGTATGGGTGATAGCTATCCCAAACGTGGTGACTATGAGTACATTAAAAAGAAAACACAGCTTACTTTTTATGATCCGAATACGGCTACCAAAGAACTGGTAGATGAGGTTTTTGAGATTACCAATAACCGTATTAAGGTCATTAAAATTATTGCACTGGCAAAAAGTGCCATCCGTAATAATCTGGGTGAAGAACTGAACCAGATCAAACAACCTACATTATTGATCTGGGGAAATAATGATACCATTACACCGCCATTTGTAGGCAAGGAATTCAATCGCCTGATTCCAAACAGTGAATTACATTTTGTAGATAAATGTGGTCATGCGCCTATGATGGAAGTGCCACTGGAGTTTAACCAGATACTGGACGGTTTTTTGAATAAATTAAGTATTGCGCCGCAACCTTAAAAGGAATTGAAGCGTATATCTTGTAAGAGGAGGATTTGTTATGCTCGCATCGCAGCTTATCAACACTGGTTTCCCGGTAATTAATCTTTTTGATAGGGTATCTTTTGCACTTCAGTTAATGGAAGATTATGACCTGTTGCACCTCCCTGTTCTCAGCGAAGAAAAATTTGCAGGTATCGTTGAAAAAGATGACCTGTTGGATGCCGATGAAGATGGTTTGCTGGCATCGCTTGAACAATCGTTGAGAAAAATTTTTGTAAAAGGAGAGGAACATTTTCTGGTTGCTGTAAAACAGGTAGCAGAAAATGAACTGAGTATGTTACCCGTTATTAATGAGCACTACGAATTACAAGGCATCATTCCGGCTAAATCTTTGTTTGCACACGTATCTCATTTCCTTGGGAATGATGAAAAGGGTGGAATCATTGTACTTGAAACCGACAAACGACATTTTTCTTTTGGTGAAATCAGCCGCCTGGTAGAAACCAATGATGCATATATTACCCAGCTCAATACGTATCCTGAAAGTGATACAGGTCTGGTAATTGTAACCATCAAGATCAACAAAATTGAAGTGTCTGATATTGTAGCCACCTTCCAACGTTACGATTATATTGTTCGGTATTATTTTGGTGAAGAACAATATGCCAATGAACTCAAAGAAAACTACAACCATCTTCTATCCTATCTCAACATGTAATCTGCGAATCTGTGGCCAAAATTTCTATCAAATTATTTCTAGTCTTATTATAAAAGAAGCCGGGTTGTTTAATAAACGAATAAATAAACAACCCGACTTTTTAATTAATAGCCAAAAGTTAATCCAACACCAAAACCCATATCACTGTCATAATGTGTCCGTAAAGCAATTGCCCTGCTAAAAATATAATTGAACCCGGCCATGTATTCTTTATCGGTATTCACCATAAACGCAAAACGAAGTCTTTTCGTAAAAGGAATATCCTCCCGCATCAGTTGCAGGCGAACAATGCCATCCGTAAAAATTTCTCCCTGAAAACGTATCAGCATCGGCAAAGTATAGTTTAAACCTACACTTACCACAGCCCTGTTATTCTTGGTATTGCTTTGACCAAACATGTTTTTTTCTTCTGCATGAAGTGCCATGTTCCTGTATCGCCAGTCAAAACCAATAAAAGGCATGAGCCATTGCATTTTTCCGATATAGCGACCAATATGTGTTTCTGTTTCGTAGCCATGCATATCATTATATCCAAGGCGCCATTCGCTACCAATACTCCAACGGGTATTTTGCAGCATCATTTCACCATCGTTACCATTAGTGGCGAAATCGTTCTGAAACATAAAATGCATTTTTCTGTCGTCGGCAAACAGTTTACGCTGTGCCAGCTTAGGATTGGGTATTAACGGATTGGGTTGTTGGTCCTTATAACTAAATACCCTGCCCATGCCACTCATCATGTGGTATAAAATATGACAATGAAAAAACCAGTCGCCTTCAACATTGGCATTAAATTCAAGTGTATCTGTTTCCATGGGCATAATGTCAATGATATTCTTTAACGGAGCATATTCACCCTGTCCGTTTAACACCCTGAAATCGTGTCCGTGCAAATGCATCGGGTGGCGCATCATTGAACCATTGTAAATAATGAGCCGGATATTTTCGCCTTTCTTCACCAGTATTTTATCTGTTTCAGAAACCACTTTGTTATTCATGCTCCACACATACCTGTTCATGTTACCTGTTAACTCAAATTGCAAAACCTTTACCGGGGCATCGGGTAAGGTTGTTTTTTCTGGCGATTTCAACATCGCATAATTGAGTGTAACAATGTCTGATAGTGCATTGGCATTATACCGGTCGGGGTCATCATCTTTCTGCTTGGGCTTGGCTTCTCCGGTAATTTCAGGGTACATCACCACATTCATATCCATCTGGTTCAGACTCATGTTCATACCCATATCGTCAAGATCTCCATTCATTTTCATCATGTCATTCATCATCTTCATCCCCTCAAAATATTTGAGTCTGGGTAACGGAGAGATGAGCTGTTTGATGCCATTGCCAATATAAACTGATGCTGAGTTGGTACGGTCTTCTGTTGTGGCTAGTAACTCGTACGATGTACTGGCGGCAGGTATTGTCAATACAATATCGTAGGTTTCTGAAACCGCAATAATCAACCTGTCAACCTCTACGGGGGTTACATCATTGCCATCATTGGCTACAACGGTAATTTTACCGCCGGCATAACGTAACCAAAAATAAGAGGAAGCTGCACCATTCGAAATCCTTAACCGTACTTTATCACCCGCTTTCAACTTTTTTCCGTCAACAGATTCAATAACGGATTCCGGTTTCCCATTCATGAGAATTTTATCATAATACACATCGCTCACATCCATGGCCAGCATTCGCTTCCATTCGTTCCTGAGTTTTGTTTTGAAGTGACCGTCTCTGATGGCTTCGCCATAACTCTGAACTGCATTTTTCTTTAATGCAAACCAGTCGCTCGCGTTATGTAACATGCGATGCACATTATCTGGTTTATAGTTTGTCCATTCACTTAGTATGAGTGGAACAGTTGGTAAGCCATCAACCTCTTTTCTTTTTTCAATATCTGCAGGTCTTTTATTGAGGATCATTGACCCATACATACCAATTTGTTCCTGTAATCCTGAATGACTGTGGTACCAGTGTGTTCCATGTTGAATGATTGGAAATCTGTACACGTTCGTAGTCCCAGGTTTGATGGGCATTTGCGTAAGATTCGGAACGCCATCTTCTTTATTGGGCAGAAATAATCCATGCCAGTGTAATGATGTTTCTTCCTTTAATAAATTATGCACGTGAATTTCAGCAGTATCGCCTTCAGTAAAACTGAGTGTAGGCATGGGTATCTGTCCGTTTGCGGCGATGGCCCGTTTTTCTTTTCCTGCAAAATTTACCAGTGTATCTTTTACATACAGGTCGTATCGCACAAGTTTTTGTGCATAGCCTGTGCTTATGACAAAAGTAAAAATGGTTGTCAGCGACAACAGCTTTTTACCAATAACTTTTTGTATAGCCATTTGAGAAATTTCATTTATGTACGCTTAATAGTCGCAGGCCTCATATGAGGCCTGCAGTTTGTGATTACTGTTTAATAATTTCCACAGTTTTGCCGCAGGTAAGCATTTGTGCCCCGTAGTATGGGTTCTTAATACCTGCTTCTTTGCTTAACCAGTTGGCTCCTTTACCATTATTGGCCATCGGGCAAAACTGGTAGTACACGGGGTCATTGGTTTTGGCAACTTTAATTAACTCGTACATATTCTTTGAAAGACTCATGAAATGGTCGCGCTGGTGTGCTATGTCTTTTGTTTCGTTGATGTGTTCGGCATCTTCTGTTAAACCACTTACCAGTTTCATCCAAACGGTATGAACATCCATAGCAAGTTTGTCCATTTTAACTGCAGTAATGGCGGCTTTTAGTTCTTTTGCCTTAAGAGAAGCCTGGTTTCCGTCGGTTTTTACCAGTACATCTTTTAAGGTGAAGTAGCTGTCGAATACGGCATTCAACTGATTGGTTGTTTGTATTGTATTATCTACGGTGGTTTGACTATGATTATGTCCTTCACTATTCTGATGGGTAGATTGACCCTGCTGTTGAGAGGAAGCCAACAGCGGTTGTTTGCTTTCTCTTTTGTATTTGCAACACTCCGGCAGCTTGTTATATACATCATCTGGCGCAAGAAAACTTTGGTTATCATAGCCCACTAAGGCGATGTCTTTTAAAACCGCATCCAGATTGGTTTTCTTACTGTCGTAAGTAATACCCGCAACTTTGGTTTCTTCGTTCCATGTTGCTTTGGAGACTTTCTTTTTATCTGCGGCTTTTTCGATGGCGTTTTTACACATACCACAGTTGCCTGATATTTTTACGCTTGCAGTAACAGAATTGTCTATTTGTGCGAAACTGCTATTCACGAATAAGATTATGGCAAATGCCAATGATATTACTGGTTTCATTTTTTAATTGTTTGATATGATCTATAGGTTGAATGTCACCAATGCCCTTAATAGGGTTGATGTAGATGAATTCCTTATAGTATCAAATTAAAAAAACGCAGTTCAATATATACAGTCGCCCCCGAAATATTTTTGGTGGTCCGTTTGAAGTTGGGTGGCTGATTGATACTGTTGGTATGCTTACCGCAGTATCAAACAAAGAATGAATAGGAGCAGGAGCTTCGGGCAGTTCAATAAACTTGGTAGTGCTTTTCTGATGGTCAGTGGTGAGTTTTACCTGTTTGTGCTCGTCTTTGCAGCAGCCATCTTTTTTTTCTTTCATCCCGCATTTGCCGCAGGTATTATCATCCTTACCATGCCAGAGACTGCTACCCACATATTTATTCATGCAATAATGCAGGTGAATAGTAGCACCCATGGTTGTTGAACCATAGATGAGCAATAGTAATATGATAAAAAATTTCTTCACCGGTATAAAGATATATATTATAACATCATTACTAGCATTGCAATACTCATAGCTATCATCAGTGCGTCTTCTATAATGGTAACAGTACTCATTGGTAGGTTAAAAACTGCCCCGAGACATGCACAGCGAATTTTTCTTTTATTAAAAACACTTTCTAATACCCCTATAATGCTTACTGTCATTACTACCAGTGTTACCGTATTCGTTATTACCGGCTCGAAATTGGTGGCGTAGGCAATACCTAAGGCCAGTTCAACAAATGCATAGATATATCCCCAGGCTTTTACTTTTTTAGCTACAACATCGTACATGGCATAACTCTCTGCAAAAGCCTGTAGGTTGAGCATTTTAAAAAAGGAAAAAGTAAGAAAGAATCCCGCCATAAATACATTCATACCTTGTAACCAGTTAAAACCACTAGCAACGGCACCGATAACAGATATGGTTGTTATGTAACCAAAGATGAGTAGTATGGGTTTGTAAGTGGCAAACCAGTTTTTGGTTTGTTCAGCTATTTCAGAATGTTCCAAAGCGGTAATGCTGTACTTTTTATCCAGCGCCTGTTGAAAAACAGAGAGTGCAATATGTTTTTCCATTGAAATAGTAGCAGTCTTGTTTTCTTTTGATACTTCTACTGCTGTAACATTCGGCAGCATCAGTAAACTGCTTTTTACTTTTGCTTCGCAACTGCCGCAGGTCATGCCTGTAATGGTATAAGTATGTGTCATGGTATTTATGTTTGACACAAAATTAGATACCCACACAGCGGCTGTTGTTATGGAATTTTGTAAAGCTCTTGTAATATTTACAGATCTTCTATATTCCTTCGTTTTTGCTCTTTCAGTGTTTTGAAATAACTGGGAGTAAAACCTGTGATTTTTTTAAACTGGTTCGATAAATAGGCAACACTGCTATACCCCAACTGATCAGCTATCTGTGAGAGAGAAAGTTCGTCATAAATTAATAACTCTTTTACTCGCTCAATCCGTTGGCTGATAAAATATTTTTCAATGGTTGTGCCTTCTACTTCGGAAAAAAGATTGCTGAGATAATTATAATCCTGATGAATTTTTGTACTGATATAAGTAGAGAGATTGGTTTTTATATCTTGATCTGAATGGTGTACCAGATGTACAATGGCATTCTTTATTTTTTCGATGGTCTGACTTTTTTTATTGTCGATTAACTCAAAACCCACCGATCGCAGTATGTTGTCCAGCTCTTTTCGTTTACTGGCTGATACGTTTTCTTCAATTTCAACTTCTCCCAAATCAATAGACAGCACTGTCAGGCCTGCATTTTCCAGTTGCGACCTTACCACCATTTTGCAACGGCTGCAAACCATATTTTTAATGTAGAGCTTCATGATTTCCAAACTATGTTGCAAACTTAAAAAATAGCAACCATCTTATTTCGGGTAAGATTTAATAACCTTCGATCAATATTCTGCACAAAGGGTTACCGACCTTCTGGTAACTTGAATCCTCCTAATCATCAATTATGAAAAGAAGAGCTTTTATCAACCTGTCTGTCGTAACTGCCGGTACCGGCGCTGTAATTGGATTGAATGCCTGTTCAACAACATCATCCGGTAATGAAGATCCGGGTAAGGTGTTGGATAACCTGCAATCCATGACAAAAGATGTGCAGCCCATAACATTGGAAGAGCGCCAGACAAGGATAAAAAAAGCACAACAACTCCTTTCCGAAAACAAGATGCAGGCATTGATACTGGATGCCGGTACAGCCATGGTCTATTATACCGGTATCCGTTGGGGAAGAAGCGAAAGAACCATGGTAGCTGTTATTCCTGCTGTAGGCGAAGTATTTTATGTATGCCCGGGTTTTGAAGAAAACCGTTTGCGCGAACTCATAAAAATTGGGAAAGATGTATATGCATGGCAGGAAGATGAAAGTCCATACCAGTTAATTATACAGTCACTACAATCGAAAGGCGTAAATGGCGGGGCACTGGCGGTAGAAGAATCGATCCGTTTTTTCATCATGGATGGTGTACGGAAACTGGCACCGCAATTTAGTTTTGTGAGTGGTGACCCTGTTACTATTCCATGCAGATTAATTAAGTCTCCTGCTGAAATTGCATTGATGCAGAAAGCAACTGATATTACCATAGCCGCTATGAAAATTGGTATCAGTAGTTTACGTGAAGGCGTGTCGCCAAAAGAGTTTTCAGATATTGTTGCAGCGGCACAGAATAAATTCGGTGGCAGCAGCGATTTTGCTATGGTGAATTTTGCAGAAGCCTCAGCCTTCCCACATGGCAGCACACAACCACAAAAATTGAAGAAAGGAGATATTGTGCTGATGGATTGCGGTTGCAGGGTAGAAGGATATTCGTCCGATATCAGCCGAACCATTGTATTTGGTGCGGCACCTACTGCCCGCCAGCAGGAAATATGGAACCTCGAAAAAGCCGCACAAACTGCTGGTTATAAAGCAGCACAGATCGGCATACCCTGCGAAAATGTAGATGCCGCTGCGCGTAAAGTAATTACCGATGCAGGTTTTGGTCCGGGTTACCAGCTGCCCGGTTTACCACACCGCACCGGACATGGAATTGGAATGGATGGCCACGAATGGGGTAATATGGTAAAGGGAAACAAATTATTGTTACAGACAGGTATGTGTTTCAGTATCGAACCCAATATTTCGATTGTAGGTGAATTTGGTGTGCGTCATGAAGACTGTGTATATATGACGGAAACTGGTCCAAAATGGTTTTCACAACCATCTCCATCCATCGATCAGCCATTTGTATAACCGTATTAATTAAAATCTGTATTCACTCACAGCTCAAGGCCCACAGCTCATAGCCCGTAAAAGCCTGTTTAATTTTTAAACGGCCTCTAATAATCGATTCCCCTATTTTTACAACTTCTGATTGTAACAACCGGGATGCGCATGAGGCTATTTTTCTTTTATTGTTGTATACTAATGACCGGTTCGTTATTGGCGCAGGATGAGGATACTACAGTTGCTGCAGGAAGAAGTCTTTCAGAATTGGTTGCCTCAAAAAGTATTTTTCAGCTGGTTGGTGAAGTAAAAGTAAACGGCAACAAAAAAACCAGAGAACACATCATCCTTCGGGAAGTGCCTTTTAAAAAAGGCGACAAATTACCAGCCGGCGACCTGGAAAAAGTATTGACACTGGCCAAACAGCAGGTGATGAATACTTTGCTGTTTGTAGATGTAAATGTGTATGTGGCTGCCAAAAAAGGAAATGTAGTCATCATTAATGTAGATGTAAAAGAACGCTGGTATTTTTTCCCATTACCTTATTTCAGACTGGTGGATAGAAATTTTAACCAGTGGTGGGTGGAGCAGAAAAGAAGTTTAGATCGGGTGAATTATGGATTGAAGTTTATACAGAATAATGTAAGCGGAAGAAATGATAACCTTGATATCTGGTTCATTAACGGGTATACTCAACAGTTCACAGTAAGATACGACCGGCCCTTTTTTGACAGAAAACTGAAACAGGGATTTAATGTAGGTGTTATTCGTGCCACACAAAAAGAACTGAATTATGCAACGGGCGATAATAAACAGTTGTTCAGCAGACAGGATTTTATCGTAAGAAAATTTACCCGTTTAGATTTTACCTATTCCTATCGTCCCGACGTTCGTAACAGACATTATCTGAAAGTGGCCTATAATAGTGAACAGGTGGCCGATACCATTCTCAAACTCAATCCAAGGTATTTTCCTGATAGTGCTTCGAGGTTTCAGTACATCGACTTCAATTACCAGTATAAGTATTATAATGTTGATTATATACCTTACCCAACCAAAGGGTTTCAATTGGAAGCAAACCTGTATAAAAGAGGTGTCACTAAAAAAACCAACCTCTGGGTTACCAGTGCGAGGGCGGTATACGCAACACCTCTTTCAAAAAATAGCTTTTTACATTTCGAAGGACTGGGTATACTGAAGCTGCCATTTAATAATGTTTATTTCAACCAACGATTGATTGGTTATGGTTTCAACCAGATGCGTGGACTGGAATACAATGTGGTAGATGGTGTAGCCGCGGGTATTTTAAAAACAAGCATTCACAAAAAAGTATTTGGTTTTATTCTTCGCAATCCGTTCCCGAGTAAAACACATGATAAAATTCCCATTCGCTTTTTTCTGAAAGCCTATGGTGATCTGGGTTATGGTTATCATACCAACCTGCTGCCATCCAATACACTGAACAATAAACTTTTGCGTACATGGGGCCTTGGACTTGATATTGTTTCGATCTATGATTTTGTGTTTAAAATTGAATACAGCTTTAATCAACTGGGCCGCAATGGCTTATATTTACAGAGCAGGAACGATTTTTAATACTGGTTCCTGTTGAATAGGTTTATCATTAAAGTGTGAATGGAATGTCTGAGATAAACCACAGTCTAAACAAACAAACATGAAAATTGCCATTTATAGCCGGGGGCTTGATGCAGATATGGGCAATCCTTTACTGGTATTGCTGGAGGAACTGACACGTTACGAGACCCAGGTATACATTTATCAGCCATTAATTGCTACCATGCAAGTGCCTTTGCAACAGGCTGAAAAAATGGTTCCTTTTTATAGTTCTGCCGATCTCAATGATGAAATCGATTGTCTGATAAGTCTGGGAGGAGATGGGACCATACTCGATGCAGTAACACTGGTACGTGATACCGGTATTCCCATATTGGGTATCAATTTTGGCAGGTTGGGTTTTCTGGCCAGCATCAGTCCGGAAGAACTGGGAAGTGCTGTTGATGCATTGATCAACCGCACTTTTGTGGTTGATAAGCGTACGCTGATTCATCTCGACTCCAATCAGCCACTGTTTGGTGATGCACCATTTGCCTTAAATGAGTTTGCCATTCACAAGCGCGATATTTCGCCCATGATTAAAATTCATACTTACCTGAATGGAGAGTTCCTGAACAGTTACTGGGCCGATGGACTGATTGTGTCCACACCAACTGGTTCGAGCGGGTATAATTTGAGTTGTAACGGACCAATTCTTTTTCCAGAGTCGGCCAGTTTTGTGATTACACCGGTGGCGCCACATAACCTGAATGTACGCCCCATTATTGTACCCGATAACAACGTTATTTCATTTGAAGTAGAAGGCAGGGCCGATCAGTTTATCTGTGCCCTTGATGCAAGGAGGGAAATAGTAGATAAAACGGTACAACTGGCGGTGCGAAGGGAAAAATTCACTGTAAATCTGGTAAGACTGAATGAAAACAGTTTCCTGTCGACATTACGCAGTAAACTTACCTGGGGACTGGATAAGAGAAATTGATGCCGGTGAATAAGCGATGAGCTTTGAGCCATGAGCTGTGAGCTGTGAGTTGATGGGTAATGGATAGTTGCTAAAATCTGTCTGCAATCCTCAGGACTCACTCACGGCTCATAGCCCACAGCTCACAGCCCAAAATAGGGCAGGATGCAGGCAACGCTGCCCATTATTTATTTATCTGTTCCTGAGAAAGAAAGATTATTTTTAAGATTTTGACTGGATAACGGTGATTTGGCCGGCCTTTTGTAGTAATATCTTTCATTGAAATACAGAGAAATTAACTTTTATAGTAACATTTTTTGATGCTATTTTACAGAGATGTAAGCACCTGATCGTTCTATGTTTAAAAAAGCAATTGTTACCGCAGCATTGTTTATGGGTTTGCAGCAGGCAAACGCACAACTGATGGAGAGCTTTGTTCACCAAGGTGAAGTAGGTGTATCCGTGGGTGCCGCTCACTATTTTGGTGACCTCAATCCCAATATCAAAGTAAACCGTCGAAAAATTGCCGCGGGGTTGTTTTTCCGTAAACAGATCAGCAACTATATTGGCGTACGTGTATCGGCCGATTATGCCATGCTCGGCTATTCGGATGTGTACAGCGATAATGCAGCACAACGTAGGCGTAACCTGAGTTTCAACAGTAATGTATGGGAACTGTCTGTGGCCGGTGATTTTAATTTCTTTCGTTTTCAGCCCGGTTTTAAAGGCTATCATTATACACCCTATGTAGGTATAGGGGTGGGGGTTTTCTCCCATGATCCCTACGCCTACCTGAATGGAGAAAAAGTACAGCTTCGTCCATTAGGTACAGAAGGACAGGGCAGTTCTTTGTATCCTGATCTGAAACCGTATAATCCTATCGCAATCAGTATTCCCTTCACTGTTGGGTTTAAATATGCACTGAATGAGCAGATGAATGTGTTTGGGGAACTCACTTATCGCTTTACCAATACCGATTATCTCGATGATGTAAGCGGTTTGTATGCGCCGGATGCTTTCCCGCCCCTGCCCGATGGCTCGCCTTCACCGGCTTTCCTGCTACAGGACAGAAGCTATGAAACAGGTTCTTCAATTGGTATCAAAGGCCGTCAGCGGGGGAATAGCCTGCAAAAAGATGCTTTTGCCACTTTTAAAGTAGGGGTATCATTCAGCCTCCAATCGTATAAATGTCCTACTGCCACCACCCGATAAGCTGTTTTTCAGGCTGTAAAAGAGCGGAAGGGGTATATTTCTGTCAATTAAATCCCTCTAACCCGTTGATTTTGTTAATTTCGCAGCCTTAATACCGTAGGGAACGACCATGGAGTCAGCACTTATAGCACAAATTGATAAAGATCGCCTGCCAAAACATATTGCCATCATTATGGATGGTAATGGCCGTTGGGCAGAAGAAAAGGGTCAGGAAAGATTGTATGGCCATTTTCATGGCGTAGAAAGTGTACGTAATATCGTGGAAGGCTGTGCCGAACTGGGTATCGGCTATCTTACATTGTATGCATTCAGTACCGAAAACTGGGATCGCCCGGTGCTGGAAGTGGAAGGATTAATGGCCCTGCTGGTGGACACCATCCGTAAAGAAGTGCCTACTCTCAACAAGAATAATATTCGATTGCATGTGATTGGTGATATGAAGATGCTGCCCGAATTCGCCCGTAAAGAATTGAATGAGGCACTCGAAATGACCTCCACCAATACCGGGCTGAACCTAGTGATGGCATTGAGTTACAGCAGCCGCTGGGAACTGGTGAATGCGGTAAAACAGATAGGGATTGATGTAAAAGCCGGGAAAATTGACCCCGAAACCATTAACCAGGATACCCTCCAGCAATACCTGTCGACCAGCCAGTTACCCGATCCGGAACTGATGATACGTACCAGCGGGGAATACAGGATCAGTAATTTTCTTTTATACCAACTGGCATATGCAGAACTCTATTTTACCAATACCCGCTGGCCCGATTTCAGGAAAGACCATTTATATGAGGCCATTCTGGATTTTCAGATGAGGGAACGCAGGTTTGGAAAAACAGGTCAGCAGATACAGAATGAAACAACCCTTGCCTAAGAAAAAGGTAAATCCCTTTCATTAACAAAATAAGGTGGTTGATTTAACAAAGACTTTTAATAATTCCCGTTAATTTGCCCCGCTTAGATAACCCAAAACCATTGCAGAGACTGCTGTAACATGATATCAGCCAGTTGAAGAACAAACAGAATCCGGATGCAGAAAGTGTACAAATTTTTCGTGTTGGCTTTAGTATCATCGCTGGTAGGCAACATTGCTTATTCACAAACAACAAGTAAGGATACCGTCATCACTTCAGTAGATGCAGATCTGCTCAATATTTTTAACCAGCGCACGCCCAAAAAATATAAGGTAGCAGCTGTAAGGGTTACAGGAAATAAAACCTTTGATGAAAACCTCCTCATATCCATTGCGAATATCAATATAGGCGATGAAGTTGCTATTCCGGGTGGCGATGCGTTTTCAAAAGCCATCACCAAACTCTGGAATGAAAGATATTTCAGTGATGTGGAGATATTCATCACTAAACTGGTCGATAAAGAAATTGAAATTGAAATAGCCGTAACCGAACGCCCACGTTTAGCAAACTTTCTCTTTAAAGGGGTGCGTAAAGGCGAATCAGAAGACCTCACAGGTAAAACCGGTCTGGTACGCAACCGGGTTATCACAGAGAACATGAAAATTTCTGCGGTAGAAGCCATCAAGAAATTCTACGCCGAAAAAGGTTACCAGAATGCATCTGTGAGAATTGATGAAAGAGTTGATTCTACTTTTGAAAACACATTGATCCTTGAATTTTTAGTGAATAAAGGAGCGAAAGTAAAAATCAACAATATCAACTTTGGTGGTAATACGGTAGAAGCAACAAAACTGAAAAAACAACTAAAGGGTACCAAAGAGAAATCGAGGTTAACACTTAACCCTAGTTTCGACAGTGGTCAGATTGTAACCGTAAAGCGTTACAACTTTGACCAGTATCTGAAAGAAAGAGGGTTCCTTACACTCAGCAAAACCAAAAAAGTACTCGACCCTTATGCACGTTTCAAATTATCATCTGCCAAGTTTGATAAGGTAAAATTCAGCGAAGACAAAGAGAGCCTTTTGGCATATTATAACTCATTAGGTTATCGTGATGCGGTAATTGAAAATGATACCGTGTACTACAATAAAGCAGGCAACCTCAATATTGATCTGAAAGTAAATGAAGGCCGCCGTTATTATTTTGGCAATATTACCTGGAGAGGTAATACCAAGTATTCCGATTCTGTACTTACCGCCATCATCGGTATCAGAAAAGGAGATATTTATAATCTGGAGGTGCTGAATAAAAAATTAGGTAAGTCTGCTTCACCCGATGGAGGCGATATCAGTGGTATTTATCAGGATGATGGTTACCTGTTTTTCCGTACCGATCCTGTAGAGACTGCTGTGTACAACGATACCATCGATTTTGAAATCAGGATTATTGAAGGTCCACAGGCCACCATTAAAAATATCCGCATCAGTGGTAACGACAGAACGAAAGAACACGTTATTCGTCGTGAACTGAGAACGATTCCGGGTGAGAAATTCAGCCGTACAGATCTTATTCGTTCACAGCGTGAGATTGCACAGCTGAACTATTTCAATCAGGAAAAAATTGGTATTAACCCGATCCCCAATCCTGAAGACGGAACGGTGGACATTAACTACAGTGTAGAAGAAAAATCGAGCGACCAGTTGGAATTGAGTGCGGGTTGGGGTGGTGTAATTGGTTTAACGGGAACACTGGGTGTATCGTTCAATAACTTCTCCATCAGAAATATCTGGAAGAAATCGGCCTGGGATCCATTGCCAATGGGTGATGGTCAAAAACTGAGTTTACGTGTACAGAGCAATGGTAAAGCATTCCGTTCTTATAACTTCTCATTCACCGAACCCTGGTTAGGTGGTAAGAAAAGAAATGCGTTGACCTTCAGTATTTACAATACCCGTTTCGGACAAACGTTCAATCCGAATACAGGTCTTTTCGATCCAAATTATTCCAATACGAGTTTTATCTCTACAACAGGAGCAACCATCAGTTTGGCCAAGCAGTTAAAATGGCCGGATGACTTTTTCTCCCTGTCGCTGGGTTTAAACTTTACAAGGTATAAGTTGAGTAATTACGCCATCGATCCGATTAACCTGCCTGGTTTCGATAATGGTAATGTACACAATTTCAACTTCAGGGTAGCATTGCAGCGTTCATCTGTGGATCAGCCATTGTTTCCGCGTTCGGGTTCAAACTTTATGCTGAGTCTGGCTATCACACCGCCTTATTCACTTATCAATAAAAATATTGTTACTGCTACCAACCCTTATCGTTGGGTGGAGTACCATAAATGGCGTTTCAATGGCGAATGGTTTGTGCCATTGGGCCGTCCACATGGTGAAGACAGGAACAAACAATTTGTATTGCGTGCTTCTGCGAAATTTGGTTTCCTGGGCAAGTTCAACAAGAACCTGCAGATATCTCCGTTTGAGCGTTTCCAGGTGGGTGATGCAGGCTTGAGTAACCAGTTTGCATTGTTGGGTTACGATATCATTGCACACCGTGGTTATCCTGTTTACGATAACTCAAACCCCAAAGTGAACCCCGATCAGCAGACGGCCAGACAATATTTTACAATATTTAACAAATACACCATGGAGCTCAGGTATCCGTTGAGCCTGAACCCCAGCAGTACCATTTATGGGCTTGCATTCTATGAGGCTGCTAATGGTTGGTTTAACATCAAAGATTATAATCCATTTAAGCTCCGGAGGTCTGTCGGACTGGGTATGCGCTTCTTCCTGCCTATGTTTGGACTGCTCGGATTTGATTATGGCATAGGATTGGATAGGTTTTCACCAAATGGTTCAATGAAAGATGCAGCAAGGTTTACCTTTATGCTGGGCTTTGAACCGGAATAAACCTGAACCCTAAAAAAAAGTTTATGAAAAAAACCTTACTCATTGCACTGGTATTGGTATGTACGGCCTTCGCAACACAAGCACAACAACGTTATGCCATCATCGACACAAAGTATATCCTGGAGCGTATTCCGGAATATCGTGATGCCGATAAAAAACTACAGCAGGTAGGCGAGCAATGGCAAAAAGAGATTGATGATAAACAGGTACAGCTCGATAAAATGTATAAAAACTATGAGGCTGAACAGTTTATGCTGACAGAAGCGTTGAAAAAGAAACGTGAAGATGAACTTTTTGTTAGGGAAAAAGAGATCCGCGACCTTCAGAAAAAACGTTTTGGCTATGAGGGCGACCTGTTTAAAGAGCGTCAGCGCCTCATAAAGCCAGTACAGGACAGGGTATACAATGCTGTTCAGAAAATGGCCCTGGCCCGTTCTTACGATTTTGTACTCGATAAAAGTGAAGGAATTACCGTTATATTTGCCGACCCCAAACTGGATAAAAGCGATGATATCCTGAAAGAACTGGGGATTAAATAAGAACAAAAACTAAAACCAAATTTTCACAAACCCTCTCTACAATGAAGAAATTATTACTTGTGTGTGTGACTGTAGCGGCCAGCTTACTGTTCTCCAACAATGCTCAATCTCAGGTTAAGATCGGTTATTTCGATGAGCAAACCCTGTTGAGCCTTTTTCCTGGTATCGAAAAAGTTGATACGCTGATGAATTCTTATGTAAGAGATTCATTAAACGTAGAATACCAATATTCTGTAGTTGAATACCAGCGCAGAGACAGCCTCTTCAAAAAAGATTCTGCTACCATGCCTGCAAAAGCAAGAGAAATGGCAGTTAGTGAACTGAATAAATTGTACTATAAAATAGCAAACTGGCAGCAATACTCTCAGGAAATGCAGCAGGATAAAATGGATCGTTTGCTGGCGCCTTACCGTCAACAAATGATTGCTGCATTGCAGCAGGTTGTAGCCGAGAATAAATACACACTTGTTTTAAAAGCGGAAGCTATTTCTCCTTATGTAGATCCAACCATAAGTATTCTGGATAACCTGACGATTCGTACAGCTATTAAACTTAAGATGGAATTACCACAGCAGTGGATTGATGCATGGAAAGCAGCAGGAGGAACAATACCTGGTGCTGGAACAAAACCGGCCACACAGGCACCTAAAAAGAACTAATTCATATTTTTCTTAGTGAATATTGAAAACCCGCCCTCGAGGCGGGTTTTTTCGTAAATTTTATAGTGATTCTAATATGGAGTTTTAAATGATATATTTAGTTTAGTGCAAATACCTACTAATGAAACTAATGCTTACGGCTATTGCCATATTTATGGCGTATACAACTCATGCCCAGGATTACCTGAAACAGGGTGACGCATGTTATACCCAGAAAAATTATACCTGTGCTTATGATAACTACATGAAAGGTTATGAGGCCAATCTTTCCGCACAGAAGAATATTCTTTATTTCAGAATTGGGTATTGTCTGAACAATATGAGACGTTTTGAAGAAGCCAAAGTATGGTTCTTACGCGCATTAAAGGAAAAAACAGAACTCGATCCTACCTGGTCACTGGCTTTTGCGCACTATAGCACTTTTAAATACGATTCTTCGGCTATCTATTATGTTCGGGCGTATGGATTGGCAACAACCAATGAGAACAAAAAAAGTACATCATACTACGCTGGCCTTTCCTATTTTTTGGGGAAAAACTACACTGCAGCACTTACACAGTTTAATACATGCTTTAAACTTGATTCTACCGACCTGAACACACAAACCTATTTAGCGCGTACTTATTTTTCACTTAAAAATTATACTGTTGCTGAAAAAGAGTTTAGAAAATTATTGACCATATCTAAAGATTCCAGTTCTATCAGCTATGCGCATAAAATGATCGGCGAAACATTTTATAATCAGCGTAATTATGCCATTGCTATTCAGTCTTACGGATCCGCTATACAGTATAATCCCAAAGACAGGAATCTGTTGGGTTATATAGGTGACTGTTATATAAACCAAAAAAAGAACGATTCGGCCAGACTAATGTATCAACTGGCAATTGATCAAACAAAGAACCAGAAACCACAACGATTAGGTGATAGCATTTTTATAGGAGATATGAGCAGGGGTTTATTGAATACCTATATTAACGAAAAAGATACCCTGAATGCAGTTCGAAAACTGGCCGACATTATAAAATATGATATCGAAAATGAGCAGATTACAAATTTGCTGAATGTACTTGTGATTAGAAGAAATGATCTTAAAACTTTTGAGGGTATGATACCTTCACTGATAGCGGGGTATAAATTATATGGAATGCAAACTGAACTGGCCTGGTTGTATAATAATGCAGGAATGCTATATGAGCAGGCAAAACAGCAACCCAAAGCAATGAGTAATTACAGGCTTGCTGTACAGGCTAGTATTCCGCCAACAGATTATATTGGCGCTGGTTTTATTAAAAGTCTGATCAAAGAAAAAAAATACAAAGAAGCCAGCGATAGTATTAACAGGTGGGAGAGTATTCCCAATAAGTTTCCTGTTTTGTTTAAGCAATTTGCACTAAGTATGAAAGGGAGAATTGCTTATGCACAAAATGATACGGCAACGGCTGCCGCTCATTTTAAAGAAGTAATTAAACTCAACTATACGTCACATGATGCCAACTTGTTTATGGGCGCGATGGCAATGAGTAAAAAAGATTCAGCAATGGCATATAATTATTGGTCGAGAATACTTAGTAGCGGTAGTTTCGGAGCAGAACAAGATATGGCTATGCAGGTGTACAAATTTGTAGGCATACGTAATTTTGAATCAGCATCTAAAAACCCCAGCTATGGTTTAAGTGCTTACACAAATGCTTCGCAGGCATTTGATAAACTATTTGCAATCGACAGTAATCAGGCCCTTATTCGCTTATATGCGGGTATTACGCATCTGCAGCTAAAACGCATATATACCGGAAAATCGCATCTTCTGAAAGCTGTTGATCTTTATCAAAAGAAAAAAGACAGCCTGGCTATTGTGTATCGCTGGTTGGGTTTTGCAGAAATGCGCGGCGAAACCATACCCAATTATACCAAGGCATTCGACTATTACCAAAAGGGTATACAGGCTAATCCTTCCGACTCTGCAGTGATAAATGATCTTGCAACGGCTTATTATCAACAAAAGGATTACGCAAAAGCTGCTGAGACTTTTGGGAAGAGTACAGCAACGTATAAAAGCATCAATAATAAAGCAGTTGCTCATTATAATAAAGCATTGAGTTTGTACATGAACAAACAGAAGGTAGAAGCTACCGCCGAAGTAAATAAAAGCCTGGAACTCAACCCGCAATATGCTGATGCAAAAAAACTGAAAACAGAATTGGAAAAACCCACGCAATAGAAGCATTAACTTTGGTGCATGACAACAACAAAACCCATCGGGGTTTTCGACAGCGG
This sequence comes from Chitinophaga pinensis, assembly GCA_943372605.1. Classification (GTDB taxonomy): domain Bacteria; phylum Bacteroidota; class Bacteroidia; order Chitinophagales; family Chitinophagaceae; genus Sediminibacterium; species Sediminibacterium pinensis_H. The sequence goes on from CALRZI010000002.1 coordinate 167,067, forward strand.
TTATGGTGGACTTACGGTTTTAAAAGAAATTGTAAAGACCCTTCCACAATATGATTATCTCTATTTGGGAGATAATGCACGTGCGCCCTATGGCCCACGATCTTTTGATACAGTGTACCAATACACCCTGCAATGTGTAAAATGGTTTTTTGAGCAGGGTTGTGAGTTGGTCATATTGGCCTGCAATACAGCATCGGCTAAAGCCCTGCGAACCATACAACAAAACGATCTGCCCGGAATAGATCCCAACAAACGTGTACTGGGTGTTATCAGACCCACTACAGAAGTAATTGGCAGCTACTGTAAAACCGGGTCGGTAGGTATTCTGGGTACAACGGGAACGGTACTGAGCGAGAGTTATCCAATAGAAATAGCCAAATTCTACCCATTTCTTAAAGTGTACCAGGAAGCATGTCCTATGTGGGTGCCATTGGTAGAAAACAATGAATATGATAAACCGGGTGCTGATTATTTTATACAACAACACCTGCAACAATTGTTTAATCGTTCTACAGATATCGATACCCTTTTGCTGGCTTGTACCCATTATCCGTTGCTGATGCATAAAATCAAAACATTTGCACCGGAAGGCACTACCATATTATCGCAAGGCGAAATTGTAGCCAGGAGTCTCAAGGATTACCTTGATCGACATTCAGCTATGGCAAGTCTGTTTACTCAACAGGGCGGGTGCAGGTTTTTTACGACCGATTCTGTAGCAGATTTTGATAACCATGCCAGCATATTTTTTGGAAAACCTGTGTCATCTGAACATGTAGAGCTTTCTATATAGGCCATTTTTATACTGATAATCAATCATTTAAAAAATCAAGACGGTTTTTTTCACTATTTTTCGCTGCTTTTCCTTAGTTTTGCCGTCCTTTCACAGACAGCAGTATGGTGACTGCCGTAATGAAATGAAACAAGATTATTGGGTTAGCTAAAAAAACGTAATTATGAAACGTACATTTCAACCGCATAAACGCCGCCGTAAATCTGTTCACGGATTCCGTAAGCGTATGCAAACTGCCAACGGTCGTAAAGTATTGGCCAGCCGCAGAGCGAAAGGCCGCAAGAAACTGACTGTTTCCAGCGAGAAAGGATTAAAATAAGCCATTTCCATCTCGCCCGCCTTTGGCGTAACGAGGATGAAGAAAAATATAAAGTCCCGCTTTACGGCGGGACTTTTTTAGTTTAGTGCCAGTTCATGAAGCCATTTAGTTATAATAAAAAGGAAAAGCTGAAAAGCAGAACACAACTCGAAGCCATTTTTGCTTCGGGTAAAAGTTTTTCTGTATTTCCCATCAAAGTATTTTTTCTGGAAGCAGATGCTACTCAAACAGAAAGGGTAAAAGCAGGAGTGGGTGTAAGTGCCAGGCATTTTAAAAAAGCGGTACATAGAAACAGGATCAAAAGATTATTAAGAGAAGCCTATCGCCTCGAAAAACAAATCCTGCACCAACAACTCAATGAACAACAAAAGCAATTTGCTATTTTCTTTCTATACATCGATAAAGAAATGCCCAGCTATGAAGTGTTGAGAGGGAAGATGAAGGACGCTATTGAAAAACTTATGAAAAAAACTGTTGATCGTGAGACGTGAAAGGTGAGTCGTGAGAAAAGTTAAAATAATCTCACGTCTCACCTTTCACGTCTCACTTTTCACGTCTCACGCCCATGAAGCTCCTCCTACAAATCCTCAGCTACCCCTTTATATTATTGATACGTTTTTATCAATACGTAATATCCCCGGCTATGGGTCCTAAATGCAGGTTTACACCTACCTGTTCGGAGTATGCAGTAATTGCTTTACAAAAACATGGATTATTGAAAGGTGGCTGGCTGGCCATCAAACGCATCAGCAAATGCCGCCCCGGCGGCGGTCATGGGCATGATCCGGTACCATAGAAAACAGAGAAACAGGAAAGAGAAATAAGGAATAAGAAAGTAGAACAAGATATCATTTTCTCATTCCTTATTTCTCTGTTCCTTATTCTTCTGTTTTCTTCCCGCCTGTCATCCCTTCCAGCTTGGCGATGGTTTCGCGGATTTCTTTGATGCTGTAGAAACGATATACTTCAGGGGCTTTACCGTCTTTACTTTCTGCGGAACGCATGTTATGAAAAGGTCCAACAATGATGGCATCGAAATTATCGGTGATATGTACCGCCGAATTGGGAAGGATATAAAAATTACGGTTGGCTTTACCAACATTTTTATTATTCACCAGATTGTGTAATGAATCGATTTTAAAACGCAATGCTTCCTGTGTAATTACCTGGTTGCTGAGTTGCGGATCGGTATAATTTACCTGGCTGCCGATAATGGTATCATTTTTTACATTCACAACGTAGTAACCATTTTCGGTAAGCGTAACCTTAGCTTCACCTGATGGTGTATTGAGTGTAAGCTCTACATTCTTCCCAACAAAATCAACCGTTTTGTCTTCATGTCCGGCACCATCGGTGGCTTTAATGGTTTTGGTATCGGTATTTACATCCACCGAACCCTTACTAAATACCACTACTCTTTTCTGGTCGGAAGAGCAGGAGGATAGCAGGAGTAAGGCGGTTAAACAGGAGAGAATGAGTTTCATAAATAAAGTTTAGGAGTAAATATAAATTAAGGGAACAAGCTATAAGTTACAAGCCACAAGCTGCAAGTTACAAGTATTGGAATACCAATTCTCCTTGTAGCTTGTAACTTGTGGCTTGCTGCTTTGCACTTGCGCTTTATGCGCTAAAACGCTCCGCCACTTTATTCCAGTTCACTACATTCCAGAATGCAGCGAGATAATCTGCACGGCGGTTCTGGTATTTGAGGTAATAAGCGTGTTCCCAAACATCGGCGCCGAGAACAGGTGTTCCTTTTACTTCAGCAACATCCATCAGCGGATTGTCCTGATTAGGGGTAGAACTTACTTCGAGTTTACCGTCTTTAACAATCAGCCATGCCCAACCGCTACCAAAACGGGTCATACCAGCGTTGGCAAATTTTTCTTTGAATACATCAAAAGAACCGAAAGCACTATTGATGGCATCAGCCAATGCTCCTGTTGGTGTGCCACCAGCATTGGGTGCCAGACTTTCCCAGAAAAATGTGTGATTCCAGTGACCACCGCCATTGTTACGTACAGCCGGACTGATAGATCCTGCTACAGCAACCAGTTGTTCCAGGCTCTTGCCTTCGTGTTCTGTTCCTGCAATGGCTTTGTTCAGGTTATCTACATAAGCCTGGTGGTGTTTACCATGGTGGATTTGCATGGTAGTAGTATCAATATGTGGTTCCAATGCTTCATGTGCATAGGGTAAGGGTGCTAATGTAAATGCCATAATTATGTTTTTTAAATGATTAAAGACTAGTCAACAAATTTACTACGCTTCGGTTGAATGGAGATGAATTGTTTCTTAAATCGAAATAAAGCTACGGGCTGTAAGTTTCAAGCCACAAGCTACAAGTTGAAATAACCCATTTCTTAAGGCTTGTAGCTTGAAACTTATTCTCAACGTTTTTGTTGAAAGAAGTTCTTCATCAGCCAGGCACATTCATCCTGCAAAATGCCGCTGATGATTTCTGTTTTGGGGTGAAAGGGAGACTGTTGTTCCCTGATATGTTTTCTGAAACCATTCTTTTCATCACTGGCACCGAATACAATGCGACCAATTTTACCCCAATACAAAGCCCCGCAACACATTAAACAGGGTTCAAGAGTCACGTACAGTGTGGCTTCGGGCAGGTATTTGGCTCCGAGACTACTGTAGGCAGAAGTTAGCGCGAGTATTTCAGCATGCGCGGTAGAGTCGTTTAAGAGTTCTACCTGGTTATGTCCCCGTGAAATAATTTTATTGTTCATTACTACAACAGCTCCAACAGGTACTTCGTCGGCATCAAAAGCAAGTTGTGCTTCTTTTAGTGCCTGTTGCATGTAGTATTCGTGGGTTTCGGCGTGCATGGGGGAGGAGGGGTCAAAAGTCAAAAGTCAAAAGTCAAAAGTCAAAAGTCAAAAGTCAAAAGTCAAAAGTCAAAAGTCAAAAGTCAAAAGTCAAAAGTCAAAAGTCAAAAAAAAAGAAATCGAAACATCAAAGATCAGCAAATCACACATAAAATCCGACATCTGCCATCTATTTGTATTTCCAGTTCCTGTCTTTTCCTTCTTCCAGCCATTCCAGCATAGTAGCGATGCGTTTTTCGCGAGTGGCTTCTGTTTTGGCTTCTGTAATCCATTCAACATATTCTTTTTTATGTGAGTAGGGGAAGGATTCGAAAGTACTGTTTGCTTTTTTATTTTTCTTCAGTGCGTTGATGATATATGGAGGTATCTCCAGGGTTTTAGCATCAACTTTGGGTTTGGAAGGTAATTTAATACCAGCTTCATTAAGCGCCACTGCTTCTTTTATATATGCTATCATGATTTTATCTGCAGGCAGGTCCTTAATGCTGGTAATACGATCAAAATGCCCCATTGCACCCCTGTCTTTGGTTTGTAAAATTTTATCAGGGTCCTTCATAATAGATGCTTTCCAGAACCCGAATGCACAATGTTGTTTGAAAGATGCCATACTGCAAACCACACCTTTATATTCAAAATGCGAGAAGCTCCATTTCATGGTTTCGGTAATATCCGGACAGGCTTTGTGTACCAGCTTGCGGATATGTGTGAGAATGGGCTTTGCAAACACTTCAGCTTTGCTGATATATGCGTCGATCCGTGGATCGGTGGTGGGCATAGGCTAATGTAGAGAGAAAAGGTGAGAAAGGTGAGACGTGAAAGGTGAGACGTGAAAAGTGAAAAGGGGGTTAAACCCTGCGCCGGATTTTAATCCGGCGGGGATGTTATAAATGTTTGCTTATCCATCTCCTGCAGGCAAGATAAGTGGTTTGTCGTTCAGGACTATGTCCTAAACTATTGTGATATTCCTGCATGGCTTTTTTGATTTGTGTTTTTGATTTGCCCGTGAAGTTGATCCTGGAACTATTATCACCATCATACTTTACATGATCTTTATGGACATGCCAGTCTTCTCCCGTACCTGCTTCATAGTTAATGCCTTTTTTCTGAATAACACGGTTTGACATGAGCTGGTAAGCCTTCAACTGGGCCACTTGTGTACTGCTATTCGCAATACCCTGCAAAGCACTCTGCTGTTTGGCTACCGGGCGATTATCGTTAGCAGCTACTGCCTCATTCTTTTTATCTGATTCTTCCTGTGCAGATGGTGTTTTAGCTACAGGCTGTCCCGATTTATTTGCATACGCATTCATGGCTCATTGTTTAAATGAATGAAATGTCGGATTCAATTTTCAGGGGGAGGGGATATAAATATAAAATTATTTCTACATAATTGCAATAGTCAAAGAGGGAAAATGTGAGACGTGAGACGTGAAATGTGAAAAGAGGGGGAATGAAAAAGCCACTTCATATACGAAGCGGCTTTTTCATTCTTTATTTCTTCCTGTATGCTTGTAGTTTGTTGCCTGTAGCTTGCGGCGTATACTCCTGCTAAAGTTTCTTCACCACAATATTCCTGAACCATACATGATCGCCATGGTCCTGTAAAGCAATATGTCCTTTGAAATTTTTACCAAATGCGGGCATTGATTTGAATTTGCTGTTGGCAATCATTTTGGTCCATTCTTCATCACCATAAGTAGTGGTGAGAATAGATTCGCCATTGAGCTTAAACTCCAGTTTACCGCGGTTGCTGATAATTTCGGCTGTGTTCCATTCTCCAACAGGTTTGGTAACTCCTTCTTTGCCGGCTACCAGGTCGTAAAGATTACCAGACCGGTGTTTATTGATTTTTGCATCGGCATGACCATCATTATCCAATACTTGCATTTCAGGACCGGTGTACCATACATATTTGTATTTGGATGGATCATTCTGTGCCCAGAAAATAATTCCGCTATTGCCATTTTTGGAAATTTTCCAGTCGAGCTTCAGGTGAAAATTTTCCAGTTCGAGTTCATGAATAATATCTCCACGTCCTGTTTTAGTAGAAGCATCCAGGTGTAAACTGCCATCTTCTACTTTCCAGCAACCACCCAATGTGTCCTTGCCATAAGAGGTCCAGCCTTTGGTTGTTTTACCATCAAACAAAGAAATCCAGCCCCTTTTTTGAAGCGTGTTGTTTGTGTTTACAGTTGAAGTTGGTTCCGGTACGGAATTACTTAGTACAAACACACTTAACAGTGCTGTGGTTAGCCAGTTTTGCAACATTTTTTATTTCTTTAAGAGTAGAATATATTTTACCATGGCTTTGGCATCATCTTCTGTAATGGCAGGATGTGCAGTCATGGGAATAGAACCCCAAACACCTTGCCCTCCTTTAATAATTTTACCTGCCAGCATGGTTATATTCTCATCTGTGTTTTCATATTTTTCCGCTACTTCTTTGTAGGAAGGACCGATGAGTTTATCACTTACTTTATGACAAGTAAGACAGTCTGATTTGCCAATCAACTCCAGTCCTTTTGTGTAATCAGGGTTGCTGCTTAGGTCATCAGAAGCAGTTGTTGCAGCAGGTGCTGAAGCGTTGTCTTTTTTCTCTTCACTGCCTCCGCATGCTGCCATGAGGGCCAGCAGGGAGAAGGATACTAAATACTTTTTCACGGTTTTTGGTTTTGGCGATTAGAGATGCGTTTTTTTACGTGAGAGGTGAAACGTGAGACGTGAGAGGGATATTTTTTCTCACGTCTCACGTTTCACCTCTCACGTTCAAAGTTATTCATTGATTCCCAGAATTCGGCGATTGAAATTTTCATCCGATCCTGTTCCGGCGAAATCATCAAATGCTTTATCAGTTACTTTAATAATGTGTTTTTTAATAAAGGGTGCGCCTTCTGCTGCACCTGTTTCAGGATGTTTGATGGCACATTCCCATTCCATTACTGCCCAGCCTTTATAATTATATGCGGCGAGCTTACTGAAGATGGCACCAAAATCAACCTGGCCATCACCCAATGAACGGAAACGTCCCGCACGATTGATCCAGCTTTGGTAGCCACCGTACACACCCTGTTTACCACTTGGATTAAACTCGGCATCTTTTACATGAAACATACGGATGCGTTCATGGTAATGATCAATATAACTGAGGTAATCAAGGCACTGCAATACAAAATGCGATGGATCATACAACAGACAGGCACGGGGATGGTTGTTCACTTTTTCCAGGAACATCTCATAGCTGATACCATCATGCAGGTCTTCACCGGGATGTATTTCATAACAAAGATCAACACCATTGGCATCAAACACATCCAATATAGGCTTCCACCTGTTGGCGAGTTCTGTAAAACCTGTTTCTACCAGTCCGGCCGGACGTTGTGGCCAGGGATATACTGTGTGCCATAATAAGGAGCCACTAAAAGTAGCGTGAGCATTCAATCCGAGATTGGCAGATGCTTTGGCGGCGTACTGTAATTGCTGAACGGCCCATTCGGTTCTTGCTTTGGCATTACCACGTACATTTTCAGGCGCAAAACCATCAAACATTACATCATAAGCAGGATAAACAGCTACCAACTGTCCCTGTAAATGTGTAGACAGTTCGGTGATTTGTAAACCGGCCGCTTCCACGATGCCTTTTATTTCATCGGCATAAGTTTTACTTTCGGCCGCTTTTTTCAGATCAATACAACGGGCATCCCATGTAGGAATCTGCACACCAGTAAAACCCAGTGATGCTGCCCATTTACAAATGCTGTCCAAAGAATTGAACGGCGCAGTATCTCCCATGAATTGCGCAAGAAAAATACCGGGACCTTTTATGGTTGTCATGGCGGTAAAATTTAGTGAAAGGTGAAAAGTCAAAAGTGAAAGAGAGATTCGTGAGACGTGAGATGTGAAACGTGAGAGGGTTATTATCTTTTCACCTTTCACGTCTCACGGTGTCTCACCTCTCACGATATCTTATATTCCGTCCATTTAACATCCGACGCTGCAGAAGCTACCACATTGTCAATAAATGCCATTCCTCTCAAACCATCATTGGTATTGGGGAAGTCGAGCATTTCTGCGGTTGGGGTAGTGCCATCGATGTGGGCAGATAAGGTTAATGCAAAATTGCGGTAGATATTGGCAAATGCTTCCAGGTATCCTTCTGGATGTCCGCCCGGTGTTCTGCAATTATGAGTAGCGAATGAACTGAGTCGGTCGCCATAATTCCCACCCGCGCGTAAAATTTGCGTGGGTTGATCGAGCCATTTTACCAGTAGGGTATTGGGCTCATGTTGTGCCCACTCTAATCCGCCTTTCTCTCCATATACACGAATCTTGAGTGCATTTTCTTCACCGGCAGCAACCTGTGAAGCCATTAATACACCACGTGCTCCGTTGCTCATTCGAAGCAATACATTGCCATCATCATCGAGTAAACGGCCTTCTACCAATGCATTCAGATCGGCACATAAATGCGTAATTTCTGCACCGGTAATATATTCTGCAAGATGGGCAGCATGTGTTCCAATATCTCCCATGGCACCGGCTTTACCCGATTTTTTAGGGTCTGTTCTCCAGGCGGCCTGTGCATTACCTTCTCTTTCAGATAATTTACTCAGCCATCCCTGCGGATATTCCACCCACACTTTTCTGATCTTACCCAATACACCAGCCGCAACCATAGCGCGGGCCTGTTTTACCATGGGGTAACCGGAGTAAGTATGCGTTAAGCAAAGGATTAATCCTGTTTCCTGTACTTTCTGGTGAAGCTGGCGAGCCTCATCGAGTGTAAAGGCGATTGGTTTTTCAATTACCACATGAAACCCATGATCAAGTGCCATCATGGCCGGAGCAAAATGCGCAAAGTTGGGTGTAACGATGGTTACAAAATCCATGCGTTTATCGGCAGGTAACTGGCTTTCTTTGGTGATCATTTCTTCATAGTTCAGGTAAATCCTGTCTTCGGGAAGAAACAATGAGCGGCCGGAGTCTTTTGCGATATCAGGGTTAATACTGAGGGCTCCGCAGCAAACTTCAATCAAACCATCCATATTGGCGGCCAGTCGATGAATGGCACCGATGAATGCATCTTTACCACCACCTACCATACCCATCCTGAGTTTTCGGTTCATGTGATTTTATTTTATAGGTTCAGGTTATTACTGAAATGATTTCAGGAATGTAAGGTTATTAAAAAAATGGACGCCAGAGAAATTTTATCATTTTGAGACAGGTAAAACAACACAAACGTTTGCGGAAAAACTGGTGAAATAACCTGCAAATCGGCAAAATTTTTTCACTCTTTGTTTGAAAATAAAATTACATTTAGTGGCTTATTTCAACCAACAACTTAAAACGATATGCAAGCCACTCCCCAACGCAAACAATTGTTTGTTGCCAGTTGTCTGGCATTATTGGTAACATCTCTTTCATTTGGTATTCGTGCAGGTATTTTAGGTCGCCTGGGTGTAGAGTTTGAACTGAATGCCGCACAATTAGGAACCATTGCCGCCACCGCTTTCTGGGGTTTCCCGCTTGCAGTAGTAATTGGTGGTTTTGTAGTGGATGTGATTGGAATGAAAAAGTTACTCATCATTGCATTTCTATTCCATTTAGCAGGCATTGTACTAACCATTTTTGCCGGCGGATACTGGACACTTTTCATATCAACGCTTTGTGTAGGTATTGCTAACGGAACCGTTGAAGCGGCTTGTAACCCGTTGGTGGCTACCATTTATTCCGATAATAAAACAACCAAACTCAATCATTTCCATTTATGGTTTCCAGGTGGCATTGTAATTGGTACACTCATTGTTTATTTCCTCGATAAAGCTGGTATTGGCTGGCAGGTACAGGTAGGCCTTATGCTAATTCCTACGGTTCTCTATGGATACCTCTTCAGCAAACTCAGTTTCCCGGTTACCGAAAGGGTGGCGAGTGGCGTGTCAACGGCAGAAATGTATAAATCGCTGCTGAACCCCTTGTTTATTTTTATGATCATCCTGATGTTTGGTACTGCTATCACCGAACTTTTTACCGGTCAGTGGATTGATGTACTCCTGAAAAATGTTTCTGATAATGCCATCCTTTTATTAACCATTGAAACAGGTATCATGGTACTGGGCCGTGCATTTGCAGAGCCTGTGGTACATCGCTTTTCACCGGTAGGTGTGTTATTGATCTCGGCTATTTTATCGGCCATAGGTTTGTATCTGATGGGACATACTACAGGTAATATGTTATTTGTGGGTGCCATTGTATTTGGTATGGGGGTTTGTTATTTCTGGCCTACCATGCTGGGTTTTGTTTCGGAGAACTTGCCAAAAACAGGTGCCGTTGGTTTAAACCTGATGGGTGGTGCCGGTATGTTTGCTGTTTCGGTATATATGATTTTCATGAGTGGATATTATGATAATCTGCTGGCAGCAAAACTTCCTGCAGGTGCCAGCTTAGCTGATTATTCCAATGCAGCAGCCGGAACAGAAATGGCCAATGCACTTGGTGAAGCAAAAAAACTGGCCGGCCCCGAGGTATTGAATGCAACACTCGTTATACCAATTATTCTGTCTGTTGCCTTTGCCGGACTCTTGTTTTATATGCGCAATAAAAACAAAGCAAATTCGCCGACACCAAACATTGGTTAAACATTAATGCTTACATTCATAACTCAGGAAAAATAAAAATGGCAACAGATTCTAATAGAAGGAAAACGATCAAACAATTGCTGGCTGGGTCGGCCATGCTGGCAACAGGAACGGCTATTTCATCTTTTACATCTGATCAATCAACCAACACCTCGCCTATGGCACTAAAAGGAAATATCAATCATTCCGTTTGCCGCTGGTGTTACAATGATATACCACTCGATCAGTTATGTGTTATTGTAAAAGAAATGGGTTTGGTAGGAATTGATCTGGTAGGTCCAAAAGAGTGGGATGTTCTTAAAAAACACAATCTTATCTCTACCATGTGTAATGGCGCTGAAATAGGTCTGGTAAAAGGCTGGAATGATCCTCAATACCACGCAACACTCATCAAAAATTACACAGAACATATTGAACTGGTAGCCAAAGCAGGTTATACCAATCTTATCTGTTTTAGTGGCAACAGGAATGGGATGGATGATGAAACGGGATTGAAGAACTGTGTAGAAGGACTAAAACAAATCATGTCGCTGGCAGAAAAGAAAGGAGTGGTTATTCAGATGGAACTCTTTAACAGCAAAGTAGATCATAAGGATTATATGTGCGATAGTTCTGCCTGGGGAGTTGAATTGTGTAAGCGACTGGGTTCACCCAATTTCAAATTATTGTACGATATCTATCATATGCAGATCAATGAAGGTGATATCATCAGAACTATTAAAAAAGATCACCAGTATTTCGGGCATTATCATACAGCGGGTGTTCCGGGTCGTCATGAAATAGATGAGTCGCAGGAACTGTATTATCCAGCTATTATGAAAGCTATTGTAGAAACCGGGTTTAAACAATATGTAGCGCAGGAATTTATACCAACAGGTAATGATAAACTAGGTTCATTGAGGAAAGCGATTCAGATATGTGACGTGTGAGAAGCTAATTGCTAATGGCCTATAGTTAAGCTATTAGCCATGAACCATAAGCTCCTAAACATTCAAACCACAAACCTTCATAAACAAACAGACCATGGCCGATCAAAATTATGATGCAATCGTTGTAGGCTCGGGAATCAGTGGCGGTTGGGCCGCTAAAGAGCTTACCGAAAAGGGGCTTAAAGTGCTCATGCTCGAACGTGGGCGAAACATAGAACACATTAAGGACTATGTGAACGCCAACAAAGAAGCATGGGATTACCCCCATCGCGGAAGAAGAACCCAACAGATGATCAATGATTATCCGGTACTAAAACGCGATTACCCTTTAAATGAAACCAACCTCGATTATTGGGTGAATGAAAAAGAAAGCCCTTACACGGAAGTAAAACGTTTCGACTGGTTCCGTGGTTATCATGTAGGTGGGCGTTCATTGATGTGGGGCCGCCAAAGCTATCGATGGAGTGATCTCGATTTTGAAGCCAATGCAAAAGACGGGGTAGGCGTTGACTGGCCCGTTCGTTATAAAGACATTGAAAAATGGTACACATACGTAGAAAGATTTGCAGGCATCAGCGGTAGCAAAGAAGGATTACCACATTTGCCCGACAGTGATTTCCTTCCACCCATGGAACTGAATTGCGTAGAGAAAGATCTTGCTAAACGCGTTAAGGAATATTATAAGAACCAGCGTCACATGATCATTGGTCGTGTGGCCAATCTTACACAGGAACATGAAGGCCGTACCAATTGCCAGTACAGGAATAAATGCTGGCTGGGATGTCCGTTCGGCGCTTATTTCAGTACGCAGTCATCTACCTTACCTGCTGCCATGAAAACGGGTAACCTTACTTTACGTCCATGGTCAATTGTAACAAAAGTGCTGTATGATAAGGACAAAAAACGCGCAACCGGTGTAGAAATCATCGATGCAGAAACCAACAAAACGTATACTTACAATGCCAAGATTGTATTCCTTAATGCTTCTGCATTGAATACTTCATGGATACTGATGAACTCTGCAACTGATGTATGGCCCGATGGTTTGGGCAGCAGCAGCGGTGAGTTGGGTCATAATATTATGGACCACCACCTAGGAGTAGGTGCAGGTGGACGTGTTGAAGGTTATGAAGACAAATACTATTTTGGTCGCCGTGCCAATGGTATCTACATACCACGCTTCCAGAATATTAATGGAGATAAGCGCGATTATTTACGTGGCTTTGGTTACCAGGGAAGTGCATCAAGACAAGGATGGGGACGTGATGTGGCTGAACTGAGTATTGGTGCAGATTTTAAAGATGCGCTTACAGAACCAGGAGGCTGGACCTTTGGTATGATGGGCTTTGGTGAAGTATTACCCGATCACAGCAACAAAATTACACTGGATAAAAATGTAAAAGATAAATGGGGACTGCCTGTATTGTCGTTTGATTGCGAATTGAAAGAAAACGAAATCAAAATGAGAAAAGACATGCAGAAGGATGCCATTGAAATACTCACCAATGCAGGTGTTAAAGACGTAAACGGTTATGAAGGCAATGGCGTACTGGGTCGTGGTATCCATGAAATGGGTACTGCCCGTATGGGTCATGATCCTAAAACTTCGGTGGTGAATAAATTTAACCAGGTTTGGGATGCACCAAACGTTTATGTTACTGATGGTGCATTTATGACTTCATCTGCCTGTGTAAACCCATCACTCACGTATATGGCCTTTACTGCCCGCGCAGTGGACCATGCAGTGACTGAATTGAAAAAACAAAATTTATAACAGTCAATAGTGAATAGTCAGTAGTGAGTAAGGTAGAATGTAACTCACTATTGACTATTCACTACTCACTCAAAAACACCTCACCATGAATAGAAGAGAAGCCCTTTCCAGTGTAGCATTGCTGCTTGGGGGAACAATCATCGGTTCTACCGCTTTTCTTACAGGTTGTAAAACCAGCGGTACAGATAGTGGTATCAGTTTTTCTCCTGAAGAAATCAGTTTTTTGAATGAAGTAGGAGAAACCATTTTACCTGCTACCAGTACACCCGGCGCCAAAGAAGCCAAAGTGGGTGAATTTATGTCTGTATATGTAAAAGATTGTTACGAAGCCAAAGACCAGGTAATCTTTAAAGAAGGATTCAAAAAACTGGATGAAGCCAGTAAAAAGAAAAACAATAAGACCTTCCTTGAAAGCACCCCGGAACAAAAACATGCTTTGCTGGTTGATATAGACAAAGAAGCAAAAGAATACCAGAAAAACAAAAAAGAGGAAGACCCTAATCATTATTTCAGGATGTATAAAGAGCTAACCTTGTTTGGTTTCTTTACATCAGAAGTAGGCGCTACCAAAGCATTGCGTTATGTAGCTGTGCCTGGTAAATACGAGGGTTGTATTCCTTATACACCTGGCGATAAAGCCTGGGGGTAGTTTTTTCGTGAGACGTGAAAGGTGAAAGGAGGGGAAACCCATTTCACGTTTCACCTCTCACTTTTCACGTCTCACGTTCTCCTCACCAAAAATCCATCAACCATGTCAATCAATCGCAGAGACTTTCTTCGAAATACGGGTTTTGCGGCAGCGGCATTATCTATTCCTTTTGCGGGTAAATCATCTTTACTGGATGAGCTGGCGTACAAACCGCTGGGTTCATTTGGTATTCAATTATGGACCGTAAAAGAAGCCATGTTTGCCGATGCAAAAGATACACTGACCAAATTAGCTTCTTACGGATACAAACAAATAGAGAGTTTTGAAGGTCCAAAAGGTTTTTTCTGGGGTATGAAGAATACCGAGTTTAAAAAACTGATGGATGATCTGGGTATGAAAATTGTATCATCACACTGCAACAATACTGTTGAATTTGAGCGCAAATCGGCAGAAGCGGCAGAGATTGGCATGTCGTACCTGATCTGTCCTTGGAAAGGACCACAAAAATCAATTGATGATTTCAAACGGTTTAACGACGAGTTCAACAAGTCGGGTGAAATTGCCAAAAAGAGCGGAATACGTTTTGCCTATCATAACCATGATTATTCATTCAAAGTATTGGATGGACAAGTGCCCCAGGTGGTAATGATGGAAGGAACAGATAAAAATCTGGTTGATTTTGAAATGGATATATATTGGGTAGTAGCTGCGGGCGAAGATCCCAAAGAATGGTTCAAAAAATATCCGAACCGTTTCCGTTTATGTCATGTGAAGGATCTTACTAAAACAGCCAAAGGCAGTGAATCCTGTCAGATCGGTAAAGGCACCATTGATTTCAAATCAATCTTAGGAGAAGGCTCTAAATATGGCCTGAAAAACTTTATCGTAGAACAGGAAGCATTTACCGGCACCAACCCCATGGAAAGCGCGCAGGCAAATGCAGGGTATATGAGCCGTTTTCAAATATAGCAGCGAATATATTCGAATATCCAACAGAGAAATGTCCAATACCCAACTTCGAATTAAAATTGGATATTGGACATTTCTCTGTTCATTATTCTTCTGTTTTACACCCCCAGACTCCAGCCTTCTCTGTATTGGCGTTTTACAAACTGGTTGGCTTCGTCGAAGTTGGTGATCTTCATATTCGGGCCATCCCATACCAGCCTTATGTTGCGGCCGGGATAAGCGATACGTCCGCCTTCCATTTTCTTTTGCAGGTCGTAACTGCGGATGGCGAGGTTGCCCATGAGTACGCTTTCTGTAAGCGGTCCGGCTACATCGAAATTAGAACTGAGTGTTTTAGCAGCTTCTGAACCATAACCGGCAATGGCAGCTTCTACCCATGCAGCATAATGGCCATTGTCGCCATTGGGGACACGTTTAATGGTTTGTGCAACCTGTGTTGTTTTGGTACGATTGGTTGGTAACAGGTTAGGAATAGCGCCATAAGTACCACACATCATCTTTCCTTTGGTACCAATAAAGATGGTTCCATTACCACCATCGCCCATCATTTCATTAGGACCAAGTTCTTCAGGACGTTCTGGTTGAATGCCACCATCCATCCAATGCATGGTGAGATCTGGTTTCCCATTCTGTCCTTTAAACTTCAGAATGATGTGCGAAGCCAGTGGACCACAGTCAGGTGCATATACAGCATTCCAGTTTCTCTCATAGCGTTTAGCTACACTACACTCTGCAGATGAAGGATAGCCTAGTCCTAATACGGCAAATGCCGGTGCCATAATATGACAGGCCATATCGCCGAGTGCGCCGGTACCATAATCCCACCAGCCACGCCAGTTAAAAGGTACCAGGTTGTCTACATAATCTTTATAAGGAGCAGTACCCAGCCATAGATCCCAGTTGAGTTCTTTTGGAACAGGCAATGTGTTTTTCGACCACTGAATACCCTGTGGCCAAACCGGACGATCGGTATAACAATAAATAGTATGTACATCACCAACTAAACCGGCATTGTACCAATCGATCAATTGACGCACTCCATCACCGGAGGCGCCCTGATTACCCATTTGCGTAACAACTTTATAACGATGAGCAGCCTGTGTCATTACACGGGCCTCATAAATATCGTGTGAGAGTGGTTTCTGAACATACACGTGTTTACCTAACTGCATGGCAGCCATGGCCTGAACGGCATGCATATGATCGGGAGTAGATACAGATACTGCATCAATATTTTTATGCTCTTTATCGAGCATTTCGCGATAATCCTCGTACACTTTCGCTTTAGGGTAACGCTCACGGCTTTTGGCTGACATCCGCGAATCAACATCACATAAAAAAGCAATATCGGCTTTGCCACTCATAAAGAAGCTGTACAAATCGCTTTCGCCTTTACCACCAGCGCCAATACCTGCTATTCGTAGTTTATCACTGGGGGCAACATAACCACGACCTAATACATGGCGTGGTACAATATAAAACCCGGCGAGGGCTGTCATACTGTTTCGGAGAAATTTTCTTCTTGAATCGTCGGTAAGATTTGTTTCCTGTTTTTTGTTCAGGTCTTTCTTTTTCATAGCAATCAGTTGGTTATTGGTTGATAAGCAATGGAGCTATGAATTTATTTAATTATTTCGATTGAAGCTTGTAAAATTTACATGATTGAATATGACAACAAAAAAAATCCCCATATACACCTCCCTCTGAGATGAATATGGGTTACTTACTATCAATAGTTTATATTACAAATTAGGTGGCCTCCTGTTTTCTACGTAAAGATTAAGGCCCGCATATTTACCGTTGATTTTTTTGAGTTCACTGGTATCTATATATCCATATTTTTTCTGTAACCGTAGCGAATCATCCTGCATATAGGTAACCATAATCCATCGATCTGTATCCAAAGCCAGCGGATATTTCTTGCAAACAGTACCATTATTGGCATTTACCTGGATGGCATAAGAACCTTTCGGAAACTTACGAACTGGTACATGCTGTAACCCTGGTTTTAAAGAATAATTGATCTCTTCTTTTGTTTTTCCATTCTCCTGATCGCTGATCACCAGTTGCATGGAAATCTGTTCACTACTTTCATTGTTAACGATAACATGTGCCGATTGTTTTGCAATAGTACAGGCCGTTAAACTTACACTAACACCCAGTACATACATAAATTGCTTGCTTATACGCATAAAATATTGGTTTTATGGGCATTTATACAGAAGAAGAAATACTTGTTTCCCGTAAACAGTGAGGGGGGGGCGGTGTACAGACACCGGGTGAAAGACAATCGTTGCCTCCGATTAAATATTTTTTTTATAAGTAGTTTACTGGTTCAATGTACTATCAGGCAGAATGGCAAAACTACCGGGCTGAATATTGAAGAAAGTAATATCAGTAAGATCCTGATTTGAACGAAAGCCATTTGCATAACGTCCCTTTTGTTTATAGGGATAATTTTGCACAAGTACAACAGGGGTATTGGTATAAAACTGTCCCAAAGACTGATCCCAGTACAGTTCATTACTATATAAAGTATCGCCCTTGGTATTAAAGATGATCACACTGTCTTTCAGAAAAACCTTACTCTCATTTTGGAGGTAACGACCATATTTTGCAAATAACTGGCTTTCAACTTTCATGGTAGAATCAAAGAAGTCAACATGCAGTGTATTAGGAAACTCTGCTTTACGCATACTGTCGCCCTGGTAACGTAATAATAATGGTGCAGTAAGTTTGGCTGTTATCCGGCCACTCTGGCTGATATAGCTCTCAATATCTTTCCCTTCCTCTATCCCCGGCGCCCTTCTGCTGAGTTCCTTTACATCGTTCACATCATTCTCACAACCCCACATAAAAAAGCAGCCCATAAAACAGGCTGCTAGTATATTTTTTATATGTGAAGGAATTTTAATCATACCTGCGTTTCTGAAACCAAATATCGGTTAAACTGATTCCCAGTGTAAACTGCACATAACTTTCTGTGATATTGTTAACACCAGAACCTCTTTTGCCAAACTGTAATGCCGTATTTAAAACGGTAAACTGGCGATCATAATTGTTCCATTTTTTAATTGGTAAACCAGCACCTATTGAGAAACCAACATGTTTTAATCCGTTACCATCTGCATCAACATAATCTTTTCCAAAAAAAGCACCTACACGATAGTTTACATTACTCCAGTAACTGCGCCCGGTGAGAGGATCTGGACAAAGTTGCGCACCTATTTTTAACTGCCAACTGTTTACCAGTTGATCTGCCTGGTTATAAAAACGATACTTGCTCCACTGAGTAGCTGTGTACTCTGCGCCAATAGACCACATTTCAAAAGTACCACGGTTATTGTTGGCTGTTTTATGCAATGTAATACCGGCAGCATAAGTAGAAGGCATTTGTATAGTGCCTTTAATTCCATTTACAACTGATACGCTGTCGATGGTAATATCGCCAGCCTGCGATTCGGTATAAGTTTCTCTTTTCTGATCCTGTGATGCAGACAGGTTTTGTGCCAGTGTTGCAGCACCTCCCAAACGTACCAGGTAATTGCTGGTTGTTTTGGTTTGCTCATTCACTTTTTTACCTACCGAAAACTCATATTGAAAACCAGGGTTGAAAAACAAGCCATTGAAATTGGTAACGGTTGATGAGTTAGACTGGTAGTAAAAAGTAGAGTCGTTGATAAAAATCTTTTTTGTAGCAATTTCCCTTCTTCCAAAATTGAAACCGGTATTAAAACCTACGCTGAAATTCTTCCATTTTTTTCCTATCCCCACATATGCCTGATTCAATCCGCCAGAACCTTCATATACAGTAGCAAGGCTATCACCAGCTACTCTCTCACGGTTTACAACTGAATAACTGATACGGCTCAATGGTCTTAATCCAAATGCCATACCCAAACCCTTCGCCCTGTTAAGCGGTACACCAACACCGAGGTAAGAAGGGTAGAAATAATTCGACCTGAATTTACCGGATGGATTTTCACTTCTTAAATTTCTGGAGTCAATCGTAAGACCAAGATCATACGATACCATAAAGAAGTTACTGTAAGTGGCAGGGTTCATGAAATTAATGGCCTGACCTACGTTATTATTGGTTCCGTCTGAATAGGCAACGCCTAACCCCCCCAGGGCACGACTGATGGCATTATGACCATTATAAAAGTCGCCCAAACCATAACGGGTAAATGGAGAATTTTCCTGTGCGTTAGCATTAAGCAGGGTAAATCCGGTAACCAAAAAACACAGACTAAGTCTGACTAGTGTTGTACTCGCAGATCGCATACAGGCCTTTAAATATTAAGTAAGGGTCGGCAAATATCCTGTTTTTTAGATGTGGCGCAAAAAAAGCCATATCCCCCCCGGTTAACAGCACGTTAAAGTTGTTGAATTTCAAGGCATAAGCGTCAATAATTCCGTCAATTTCCTTAGCCATTCCGAGGAGTACACCGCTTTGGAGGTTGGTTTTGGTGTCGTAACCAATGAGTGGAAAGTAACGATCGGGCTCCACCATGGGCAATAAAGCCGTTTGTTCATGCATGGCTTTGAATCGCATGGTCATACCCGGGGAAATACTGCCACCCAAGAATTCATGGGCTTTATTGATGTAATTATAGGTGATACAGGTGCCTAACCCAATGGCCAGGTTATGCTGGTTGGGAAACAGGTCAACTGAAGCCGCACAAATGGCCAGCCGGTCGGCACCAATGGTTTCTGGCTTGCCAACCGGGGTACTGAAAGGAAGTTTACTGGTATGCCCCAGCTTATGAAACATCGTTTTTCCCAATAAAAGCGTTTCCAGCTCCGGATTATGCTTAATAACAGAAGAAAGGATCGATTTCTGAGGCTGGTACTTATTGATCAGGTCGGTAATGGTTGCATTACTGTCATCCTCCAATACCACCACCTCTTTTAGGTCGCGCCCCGAAAAAACGGCACATTTCAGACGGGTATTGCCAAAATCAAAACATAAGCTGGTTTGCATAATGGTGATTATACATTAAAGTTAAAGCCTTTCAGTTCCCTGAAATGACCATTCAGTTGAATCTTTTCTTTAAGCGATTCTATGCCCGATACAACAGGAAGTATTTTAGCAAGATGTCTTTTCAGGTACTCAAGCCGCTGCAATTCATGCAGCAGACCCAGGAATTCATATTCTTCTTCGAGAGAAAGACCTGCATGATGTGCGATGTCGTAACTGCAAAGACTGTTATCCGGCTTTTTAAAATCTTTGGAAACACCAATAAGCTGGTGTAATTCACGGATGCCTGATAATACTTTTTGCAGCAGCAGCGGCTGAGGTTTTTGATCGTTATCGGGATAATGAACAATAGCACCACTATATAGTTTATCGGGAATGGATTTTACCAGTTCAAGTATCCGGAAAATTTTCTCACCACGGGTACGGATATCCATTTTACCATCTGCGTGTAAAGCAACAATCTCGGTAACTTCTACCAACGTACCCATTTCAGAAACGGCATTTTCTGCAACAATAGGAATGCCAAATGCTTTTTTTGCAGCAAAACAATCATTGATGAGTTGTTTGTAACGGGGTTCAAAAATGTGCAGGTTAACCTGTTCGCCGGGGAACACAACGATGCCTAAAGGAAAAAGGGGAATAAAATTGGTCATAGAAACAGCAATACTACTACGAAGTAAATAAAAGCACAGAATAAATCAACAACGGAAAAGTAAAATGGTTACCTCGTATCCTGTTTTCATGTTTACTTTGTTGTATGAAAATATCGGGGTTCACCATCATCAAAAATGCAGTAATCAATGATTATCCAATCGTTGAAGCCATTCGTTCCATACTTCCTGTGGTGGATGAAATGATTGTTTTGATTGGGGATTGCGATGACGATACGATTGGATTGATGCAATCAATTGGTGACCCTAAAATAAAAATCCATCATTCAGTATGGGACCCCGCATTGCGTACAGGCGGAACGGTATTGGCAGTGGAAACCAACAAAGCATTCCAGTTGATTGATCCAGAAAGTGACTGGGCATTTTATATACAGGGCGATGAAGCTGTTCATGAACAATACCATCAAACCATCAAAGAAGCCTGTTTACGTTACAAAGACGATAAACGGGTACAGGGTCTTGTTTTTAAGTACCTGCATTTTTATGGCACATACGATTATGTGGGAGACAGCCGAAAATGGTACGATCATGAAGTAAGGGTTATCAGAAACGATAAAAGAATTACTTCTTATAAAGATGCCCAGGGGTTCAGGGTGGGAAAGCAGAAACTGAAAGTAAAACCAGTTGATGCTTATGTGTACCATTATGGCTGGGTAAAAAGCCCTGAGCAGATGATGAAGAAAATGAAAAATTTCAGCAAACTCTGGCATTCCGATCAAACACTGGAAGAACTCATGAGTGCGCCGGATTTCTGGAACTACGATGAATTCGATTCGCTACAAAAATTCACCGGAACACACCCTGCAGTAATGCATGAAAGAATAGCCAGACAAAACTGGAAAACAGAACTCGATATCAGTAAAAAGAAATTCTCCTTCAAAGACAAACTCCTCTACCACTTCGAAAAAAGTACAGGGATCAGGTTGTTTGATTTTAGAAACTATAAGGTAATTTGAAAATTCGGTAATTAGGCAATTTGAAAATGAGAAACTTGTACTTGATTTGAAAAAATGCCCATATAACATCAATACTTCCTCCATTTTCAAATTTTCAAATTTTCAAATTTCCAAATTAAGCCCCAACAGTGCAACCAAACCCCATACTGATACCCAAGATTGGTTTCTACTAAGCAGGAAGCTGCTATGGCGAAAGTCCAGCATACTGCTGCTATATTTTTTTTCCGGAAACCCAGATATGCCGGGAAGAATAACCAGATACTGAACAATAACATACCCCACCAGCCGCTACCCATCCACCAGAATAACCATTGATTAAAGGGCCAGCCAAAACCTGTTGTATATGCTGGAAATAATTGCTTGAAATGCGTTTGTAATGTTTCAGGAATATTGGCCCAGCCTATATTCTGCATGCCTGATTGTATAGCATTCCAGGCTGTTTTGTTAATGGCATAACGGGTATTATCCGATAAAGTAGGATCATATTTACCAGGACTATATTGTTGCCAGTCGTATAAACTGTAACCAATTTTGTGTTGTACCGTTGGAAAAAGAAACCAGGCCAAAACACAAGCAACAAGTAAGCAGGCCATCATGAAGATTCCTTTTTTCAATCCTTTTTTGCTAAAAGCGGTATGAATGGAAACAACCAAACCCATTACCAAAATCATTACCCAACCGGTGCGGGCCGATAAAAAAATAATACTGAGTAGTAAAAAAATACAGGCAGGCAATACCCACCTATGCGTGTGCCTGTTGAACCACGCGAGTAAGGCGGCGGCGGATAAAAAAATGGAAAAACGTACATGGTCATTATCCATAAAAACAGGTAACGACTGACCACTACTATACCTTTCATGCGCGGCCATAGTATTGAACAGGTACCAGCTTAATGGATATGATACAGCCAATAAGGCAACAATAATCCAGCAAAAACTAAGTGTGCGAAACAGGCGTGTATCTATTGATGCAATACTGGTTACGCTTAATGCTACAACCGGGTAGGTGGCCAGGGTGAGTAAATGATCCCAACCGGCGCTTGCAGCAGGAGACTGCCAAATACCGAGTAGTGCAAGGAACACGGGTGCTATTCCCCATAATAAAATTGGGTTGTTGCGCCAGTTATTGATCCAGCTACGAAAATGCCAGAGCGAAAAAATAAGCCATAGGCCCATCGACATCGATAAAATGGCCCTGCTCCACAGTAATCCTGCGAGTGAAACAATAAATAGACCTGAAATGAGCCATTCTTTTTTCATGATATCATAGTTATTCTGCGATTCTCTGGCATCAATTACTTTGTTTTGCAGGAACAAGAATTAAATTTACGTCTAGCATTGCATTATGTGGCAGCAATTATTAACAGGCATTAAGCAGCAGGAACAAAGAGCGTTGGCACGTAGTATTTCATACGTGGAAAATGAAGTGCCGGGCTTTGAAGACTTCCTTTCGCAATTACCCGCCGGTCATGCTGCTGTTACCGGTATTACGGGTCCACCGGGTGCAGGTAAAAGCACATTGGTGGATGCGTTGATTGCAGAATGGGTGTCAAAAGATAAAAAAGTGGGTGTGTTATGTGTAGATCCATCATCGCCATTTAACCTGGGTGCGGTGCTGGGCGACCGGATTCGTATGAGTGAATGGTATAATCATCCAAATGTTTTTATCCGTTCACTGGCTACCCGAGGCGCTTTGGGTGGGTTACACCCACATATTATTGATATTACTGCGGTAATGCAGGCCGCGGGTTTTGATCATATTATTGTGGAGACAGTTGGGGTTGGGCAAAGTGAAATTGAAATTGCAGGTCTTGCAGATACAACAGTGGTAGTAGTGGTGCCAGAAGCCGGAGATGAAGTACAAACGATGAAAGCCGGGTTGATGGAAATTGCTGATATTTTTGTGGTGAACAAAAGCGACAGACCAGAAGCAGATTTGTTTGTAAAAAACCTGCGTATGATGCTTGCACCTGCTTTTCATCATACCAAAACAACAATACCGGTTATTAAAACGGTTGCTACAACTAAAACAGGTTTACCAGAACTGGCATCTGTTATTGAACAACACCAGGCAGAAGTACATCACTCAGACAGAAAAGCATGGTTACTTACAGAAAGAGGTTACCAGCTTATACAAAGACATAGGATGAATGGTATCTCAAAAAATCACATTAAAGAGCAGATTGAAAGTAACCTTTTAAAAGGCAACTTCAATTTGTTTACATTCATTCAACAATACTTCTAATAAAAATTGTAAGTGAATAATCCTACAGCAGAAGACACGCATAGTCCATTGGTATCCATTGTAATGGCTACTTATAATGGGGAACGTTTTATTGAAGCACAAATAAAAAGCATACTTTCTCAGACCTATCAAAACCTTGAGATTATTGTTGTTGACGACCGATCAACCGATCAAACATGTGCTATACTGGAAACCTATGCCACAA
This sequence comes from Chitinophaga pinensis, assembly GCA_943372605.1. Taxonomy (GTDB): domain Bacteria; phylum Bacteroidota; class Bacteroidia; order Chitinophagales; family Chitinophagaceae; genus Sediminibacterium; species Sediminibacterium pinensis_H. The sequence goes on from CALRZI010000002.1 coordinate 191,032, forward strand.
AAGACAAGCGCGTAAAATTGTTTCGCAACGATTTTAATTTAGGTTACGTTAAAAATTTTGAGAAAGGATTGTTGTTGGCTAAAGGGAGCTATGTAGCACCAAGCGATCATGACGATATATGGTTTCCGGAAAAAATTGCAACACTTGTGGCTGCTATTAATGAATCCACCATTGTATATGCAGATTCTGTTTTAATAGATGAATCCGGTAAGCCGATAGGAAAAAAACTATCAGATATAAAAAGACTTACTGATTTTAATGACTGTTTGAGTTTTCTGGTAGGAAATTCAGCGGCAGGACATGCAATGCTGATTAAAACAGCATTCATCAAAAAAGCTGTTCCATTAGCACCAATGATTCCACACGATCATTGGCTGGGTTTTGTAGCTACATTGTATAGTGGAATTAAATTTATTGATACACCATTGGTCTATTACAGGCAACATAACAGCAGCGTTTTTGGTGCAGTTAAAGTGAATAATACAGATGGAGAAGTAAAAACATCACGGAAGAAAAAAAGCAAAAACCTGGACGCAATCAAGGAAAGAGTGGCTTTGATGTACAATAAGTGCCCTGCAAGTATGGAGGAAGAGAAAGAAGTACTCCGGCGTTGTAATAAATATTACCAGTCGTTTTCACTGATGAATAATGTTAACAGAATGTGCTTGTTCTTCAGATACAATAAGCGCATTATGGCTTACAAGAGAAGAAATCTGGTACGAAGATGGCTTTATTGTATTAAAATATTTTTCACGATTCAATAAAAATGCAGGCAACAAAACAGATCATATTTGATTGCGAACGAATGAAATATCCTCATACAGGATTGTATCATTTTTGCCTGCAATTGGGAAAAGCATTACTTGAAACGAGGCAATCAAATGAATCGGTTACATTTTATACAGATCAGACAAATAAAGGGATATTCGGAGCAGAAGAACAGTATCTGCTGCAAAAACCGATACATAAACTGATGCTGCCGTCTTTAAAGAAATTTGATGTCTGGCATGTAACACACCAGCATAGTATGTATCATCCTTCGGCAAAAAAAATACCCATAGTATTAACCATTCATGACTTGAACTTTTTAAAAGGCAGTTTGAAAAATTCGGTTAAACAAAAAGCATACCTGAAGAAACTGCAGCAAAAGGTCAATAATGCACATCATTTGGTAACCATTTCAAAATTTGTACTGGATGATCTGTGTCAACATATTGATACAGCCGAAAAACCGGTTTCCGTTATTTATAACGGCTGTAATATTGCCATGTTGCCTGCTTTAGTTCGCCCTGCAGTTTCAATGGAAAGCTCATTCCTGTTTACCATTGGAACCATTGCTGAAAAAAAGAATTTTCATGTTCTTCCCCGATTACTGGTAAATAACAACTTTCACCTGCTTATTGCCGGTGTGGTTCAGGATAGGAATTATCAAAAGAAGATTATTGAAGAAGCGGGTCGATTGGGAGTGTTAGATAGAATACATTTTGCAGGTGCTGTATCAGAGAATGATAAACAGTGGTATTATAAGCACTGTACAGCTTTTGTTTTTCCCTCCATTGCAGAAGGGTTTGGTTTACCGGTTATTGAAGCAATGGCGTTCGGGAAACCTGTTTTTCTGTCCAATTTAACCAGTCTTCCAGAAATAGGCGGAGATACAGCATTTTACTTTCCGGATTTTGGACCCCGTACAATGCAAAAAGTAGTAGAAAATGGTCTTCATCTCTATCAACAAAATGATATGAGAGCAGCCATTATTGCTCATGCGCAAAAGTTCAACTGGTTAACCACAGCGCAGCAATACCTTGAAATATACAGGTCCTTATATTAGGTTGTTGACTACTTGGTAGCATAACCCCATAAACCCGATGGCATGGTGTGATTTTCGAAGGAGGTAAATCCTTTGCTATAGGTAGAGAATTTCTTGTCGTTACGAATCAGGTGTTTGTGAAAACAAAACAGGAAAAACTTTACGATCAGGCGAATCAATCCTTTACTGCCAGCCTGTTTTGCCCACAGGCTCATCATAATAATTAAACTGTAATTGAAACCACCGCGCGGGAAAACTGAATGACTAGAAAAACCATTATCTGAAAAATGTTTACTCAATGCATAAGGAGTAAAACGATGATGATCGTGCGGCACTTCGTGAAGACTATATATGAAAGGAACGGAAAAGAAAATACTACCTCCCGGTTTTAATACACGATTCATTTCTTTGAGAATGGCATTGGTATCATAATAATGTTCTAAAAATTCTGTAACAATAATCCAGTCCATGCTATTATCATCCAGTGGTATAGAATAACCGTCCCAATACATATCAGGAACAACTTTATTATGGTATTCGGAGTATTGCAGATCCATACCAATATAACTTTCAATATTGCCCGATTCAATCAAGAAATCCCTGTAAGGCATAACACCGCAACCAAGATCTAATACCCGTCCTGCTATTTTCTTTTTAAGATCCTGAACAGCTTCAATCAAAGAAAGCTGAATCAGGTAATATCCATATCCAAGTTTTAAGGTAGGCTTAATATAAACTTTTTCTATTTGTTCTTTTGTCATTGTGAAAGTATAGCAGATGAAAAAGAAATTTACTCATGCCCTTTTTCCGGGAACTTTTTCTTTGATCTTATAATCGGCGAGTCGATGATTTTTAATAAATACAAAGGGTAAAGAATAGGTGTAATGATAAAACGCAGCATGTCTACCTCATAACGTTCTTTTATGTAAGAAAGCCGTATTAATTTTTGCAGGTAGAAATCTGTATGTTTTTTGGCAATGTACTGTTTGTTTAATGTAATCCTCTCTTCGTTTGAATAGCCTGTAATGACTGAGTTTTGAACGATTCGATAATAAAATAATTGCTCATTCAGAAAATGGAATTTAAACCCATTCGATGCAGCATTGATCCAGAACTCCCAATCTTCGAATCCGTTATAAGGAATATTGGTATCGTAGCCTCCATTTTTATCCCACACGGTACGCTTATAAAGAGCGCATGCATCGGCGAAGTTGCCGGTTACAATATCGAGGTCATCAAATTTCCTCACTTTATATTGTCTCTTTTTTTGAGAGAGGTCCCCAAAAAAAATGGGTTTTGCATAAACAATATCAATACCAGGTTCTAAGAGCAGCGGAATTGCTTTATTGATATAGTCGGGTGAAATTTTATTATCTGCATCAAGTGGAAGAATATATGCTCCCTTCGACATGTTAACACCTGTATTTCTAGCACTGGCAGGTCCGCCATTTTTTTGAAAAATAACCTGATACCCATCTGCTTTAAGTGACTCCAGCTTTTCCAGTGTTTTCGGATCACTTGAGCCATCGTCTACTATAATGATTTCAACCGGATAGACTATTTTATCAATTTCAATACTATCTAAAGCCTCTTGTATATAAGCCCCATGGTTATAACAGGGAATGACAATTGAAACCAGAGGATTTTTTTGATCCATGAATTTTGCGGGGATTAGTGCTTGATATCGTTCTCGTGCGCCGTTACTTCTTTCTCCTTCTTCCACCATCTCCATCCAATATAACCCATAATAGCCAGCGGAGCACCGGCAAGGTAAATGATGGCAGAGTTTAACGCTTTCGCAGGTCCTTCACCCAGTTGTGAAGCAGTTTTGGTACATATCGAACACTGTGCTTCAACAACCTGGCTTATCAGCAATAAAACACCTGCACAAATCATCATCTTACATACCTGCTTCATACCTGGAGAGTTTATGCAAAGATAGGAGTATAAAACAGAGAAATAAGGAACATGAAATAAGGAATCAGGAAGGGAATATTTCACTTTCTCATTTCTTATTCCTTATTTCTCTGTTCCTTGTTTTCCTTATCTTTCTTGTTCAACTTCTACATATGCAACAACGCAGACAGTTTCTACAACGGATGGGTTTGCTGGCGGGGGCTTTTTCCGCGAATAGTCTTTTTGAGCAGGCACATGCTGCCGAATGGGAGGCGGCCCATACAAGGGTAGCTTCTTTATCGCCCGAACAAATTGCTACAGATGAAGATTATTGGAGTGTAATTCAGCAGGGTTATACGGTAAATCCTAACCTGATTAACCTGAATAATGGGGGTGTTAGCCCTTCACCACGGATAGTACAGGAAGCAGTAGAACGTTTTAATAAGTTATCGAATGAAGGGCCTTCATATTATATGTGGCGTATTCTCGACCAGGGTCGTGAACCGCTGCGGTACAAACTCGCGACGCTGGCGGGTTGTTCACCCGAAGAAATTGCAGTGAACCGCAATGCTACGGAAGCGCTGAACACAGTCATTTTTGGTCTTGATCTGAAAGCGGGGGATGAAGTGATTGGAACCAAACAGGATTATCCAAATATGATTCAGGCCTGGCGCCAGAGAGCATTGAGGGAAGGAATTGTGTACACACAGATCAGTTTCGATTTTCCGATTGAAAACGATGATACGATTGTAGCTGCTTTTGAAAAAGCGATTACTCCCAAAACGAAAATCTTGCATCTCACACATATCATTAACTGGATCGGACAAATACTACCAGTAAAAAAGATTGCACAGATGGCGCATAAAAGAGGTATTGAAGTAATTGTTGATGGTGCCCACTCTTTTGGCTTACTCGATTTTAAAATACCTGACCTGAACTGTGATTATTTTGGCACCAGTCTGCATAAGTTTTTAAGTGCGCCTATTGGTAGTGGTATGTTGTGGATTAAAAAAGAGAAGATTGAAAAAATATGGCCACTGGTATGTAACGATAAGCCGCGAAGCAATGATATTCGGAAGTTTGAAACCATTGGTACCAGGAGCTTTCCGATAGAACAGGGTATTGGAGAAGCATTGAACTTTCATAATGCCATAGGTGCCAAAAGAAAAGAGGAGAGGATACGTTATCTTAAAAATTACTGGGCAGGAAAAGCGAAAGAAACACCCGGTGTAAAAATTCACACATCCTTTAAACCCGAATATGCCTGCGCTATTTGCGGCGTATCGGTTGACGGGCTAACACCCGCACAGCTTGATCAGGCATTATTCAATACCTATAAAATACATACCGTAGGAATTGTTTGGGAGAATATCAGTTGTGTGCGTATAACACCACATGTGTATACCAAACTCCAGGATCTGGATAAGTTGGTATTTGCGTTGGAGGAAATCTCTAAGAAGAAAATGTAGGATGTCAGATCTCAGATGTCGGATATAAAAACAAATCCGACATCTGAGATCCGACATCTGCCATCTCTATGATGCTTTCGCAGCAGCTTTCTTTGCTTTTACAGCAGTTGCTTTAGCGTTTGCAGGGCGGCTTTTGCCAAATGAACCCTTGAATCTTTTACCTTTTGCGGTCTTTTTATCGCCTCTACCCATGGTACAGTTATTTTTTAAATGAACAATAGTGAGTTGCAAAAATAGAAAAACCCCGCGAAAGCGGGGTTCAATTCTTTTTTTACGCCCAGATTAGATCTTAGCGCTCAGTTCTTTACCAGCTTTGAAGCGGGCAACTTTTTTAGCTTTGATTTTGATAGTCTCGCCAGTCTGAGGGTTACGACCTGTACGAGCAGCACGCTTAGATACAGAGAAAGTACCGAAACCTACCAGGGTAACTTTGTCACCTTTTTTCAGTGTTTTGGTTACAGTATCAACAAAAGAATCCAGAGCAGCATTGGCTTGAGTTTTTGTAATACCTGCATCTTCTGCGAGTTGTGCGATTAATTCAGCTTTGTTCATAGATGTGTTTTTAGATGTATTTTAATAAGAGAAACAAATTTATTCGCTTTTGGCAAACAGAAAAATATTTTTCAAACTTTATCTTGATTTTAGGAACTCATAAAACCCTGCCCCGTAAAGGATTTCAGCCGATTGTTATCAAATGAAAGGATGATGTTTCAACAGCGTGTTCCACTGAAAGCCTTTGTTTTCAATGCTTTCAGAAGATATTCGCTGAAAATCAATCCCGTAGCGGGTTTCAGAGCAATATAGCGAAGTTTTGTCATTACCAAAATGAATTTGCAAAACTATCCACACTCAATTCACAACCTGCATCAGGGAACGAAAACCGGCAAACTGATCGCCCCATTGGTTAAATGCATCCTGTCTGAGTGCAGCAGCAAACTCGCTGATATACCGGTCATAATCTTCCCGGTTTGCAGCAATGTATTGCGTTGCATAAGTAGGTCCTTCTGTTTCATCAATTTCCAGCACGCGTACAAACCTGAAATCTGAAAAACATCCTGTTTGCATTACTTCCGGAATATGTTTGTTTTTCATCCAATCCACCCAATTGTCATGAATGGACCATGCGAGCTGAATGGTAACATTATAGATATACATGTCTATACAATTTATTGAGTAAGATCAGGATAGCTGAGCATAAATAGGACAATGATCGCTGTGTTTAACATCGGGATAGATGGCCGCAGCTTTTAGCTGGTCGTTCAGCGTATCGGTAATACTGATATAATCAATCCGCCATCCTTTATTCTGTAATCTTACGGACGGAAAGCGTTGGCTCCACCAGGAATAAGCCCCCTTGGCATCGGGATTCAGTTGCCGGAATGTATCCGTCCATTTACTGGCGAGAAACTTGTCCATCCATGCTCTTTCTTCCGGTAAAAAACCAGATGATTTTTTATTGCCTTTGGGATCGTGAATATCTGTTTCAGTATGTGCAATATTATAATCGCCGGTTACAATTAGTTTTTTACGTGTTTTACGAAGTTCCTGTAGGTAAGTAAAAAATTCATCCAACCACTGGTATTTATAAGTCTGTCTTTCATCGCCGCTTGTACCCGATGGGAAATAGGCGTTAATGAGTGTAATATCTCCAAAATCGGCACGTATTACCCTGCCTTCAAAATCACTTTGTTCAATACCATTTCCATATAAAACATTATCGGGCTTGATCTTTGTAAAAATGGCCACACCGCTATACCCTTTTTTCTGTGCAGAAAACCAGAACGTTTCATAACCCAATTTTTCAATGGCTGCCACATCGGCATCTTCTTTGGTGGCCTTGGTTTCCTGCAGGCAAATAATATCAGCAGGATTGGTAGCGAGCCAGTCTGTAAAACCTTTTTTTATCGCGGCACGAATGCCATTCACATTGTACGATATGATACGCATGATTAACTAATTGTTAGTGGAAAAATGTAGAAAAAGCAATCATTAGTAATTGGTTGAGCTTTTCAGTATCTAAAGATGCATCAAAAACCGCAATCCGTTCGGGTAAAAAAGAGCCACTTGCTATGGCAACTTCCTTATCATTAAACCGTATTTCTTTTAAACTATTCCTGTCGGCACAACGAATAACAAAAGGTTGCTCTCCCATTAAACCATTTATCTGGTATTCGAAAAGCACATTTCTTGGTACTGTTGAGCCTCCAATATTTATAACTGAACTGCTGTCGTAGCCATTACTTATCTTATTTACGAAAATTTTTTTCTCGGGTATCCCGATGTTTTTGTTAATGGTGAAACGGGCAATGGTGTCATTGTCTTTTAATAATACATGTATCAGACCAGGCAAGAACTGGGTAAACACATCTGCCTGTGAAATAAAACTGAAATTGGGGTTAATCTCAGTAATCAATTTCAGTGTATAGTTTTTATCGCGCAATACATCTCTGCATTCCTGTCTTAACTGAACAAAATCTGAACTACCCTGGTTGCCTGTTGCGTTAATGGCATTTGACAGCTCAGAATTGTTAGGGATGTTTTTATTCTTTCCTTTTGCAATTAGTTCTTCATAAAAAGTATTACCCAGTCTGATCATCTCCGACTCACCATTGCGCTCGTAGGAAAAAATATCTTTCTGCGATTTAGTCTGTATAACAGGATATTTACTGATTTCAGGTAAAATAAAATTATCTGCATAAAAAGGTGGCGGAGCTTTTATTTCAATCAAATCAGTATTATTCTGCTCATCCAGCAAACGCCCGATACCGAGGTTGAGTATATCCGTAAATCCTTTTGGTGTTACTGCCAGCGTGGTAGGAATAATGCCAAAACCATTGCTACTACCCCTACTTATACAAATGGTGAGTACCTCATTTGTAATAACTCTTTTTTCATGATTTAAAAATAATACGACCAATTGGAAAACAGACTTTACTCTTTTGAATAAAAGTGAATCCTGCAGGTACTGTGGCTGGCTGTAATAAAAGGTATTGGGCTCGTATTCATACATGTCGATGTACAAATGATGCGTATTGGTATCAGCTTCGGTGAAATACACATTGGTAATGCTGTTTTGTCTTAATTGATCGATCGCAACAATACGTAAGGTGGTATCGCTGATACGTGCATTTTTTTTGGATGATAATTGATCATTCAACTGTTTTATAAATACAGTGCGTGTGTCGGGTAGTGAGAAATAATTCATGACCGGACCAAGCATGGAGAAGGTACGCACCTGTTCGAGTATAATATTTCTTTGTGCATTTGCAAAAAGGGAACAGGCAAGCAATAAAATGAGCAGGTTGATTTTTCTCATAAAACTGTTAACTATGGTTGACTATCCACTATGACAGCAAATTTTGTGCTAATTTGAATTTTTTATCAATATAGGACGAAATGGAGAAAACAGAAAGATTCATTCCGGCACAGGAATCGGTGTATTTAGATGGCCCCAAACCTAGGATCAATGAATTGGCTTTTGCCTGGCAGATTTTCCGGCAGTTTATCAGAGGTTTCAGAACACTACACTTTGTAGGCCCTTGTATCACGGTATTTGGCTCTGCAAGATTTAAAGAGGATCACCCTTATTATAAAGCCGCTGTTGAATTTGGAAAACGGATTGCTGCATTGGGTTTTACCACTATGACGGGCGGAGGCCCCGGTATTATGGAAGCAGCCAACAAAGGAGCTTTTGAAAATGGGGGGCAGTCGGTTGGTTGTAATATTAAACTGCCGTTTGAACAATACCCCAATCCATATATGCACAAGTGGATCACGTTCGATTATTTCTTTATCAGGAAAGTGTTACTGGTGAAATATTCATATGCATTTGTAATTATGCCAGGTGGGTTTGGTACTATGGATGAGTTTTTTGAAACCCTTACACTCGCCCAAACCAAAGTGATTAACGATTTTCCAATTGTATTGTTTGGTAGAGATTATTTCCAACCCTTATTAAACAGTATCGATGAAATGGCGCAACACGGAACCATTTCACCAGAAGATAAAAAACTCATTTTCCTCACAGATGATATTGATGAGGCAATGGATTATATACAAACCTATGTGCGGAAGAATTACAAAGTAAAACCAAGGAGACGGTTGTGGTGGTTGTTTGAGAAACGATAGAGAACAGAGGAATAAGAAATAAGGAATCAGAAAGTAAGACTGTCATTCACTTCCTGATTCCTTATTTCTTATTCCTCTGTTTCTTATTCTAATATCGGACTCAGCCATCTTTCTGCTTCGGTCAGTGGCATGTTTTTTCTTTTAGCGTAGTCTTCCAACTGGTCGCGTTGTATTTTCCCTACACCATAATACTGGCTTTGCGGATGGGAGAAATACCAGCCACAAACCGATGAGGCAGGATACATGGCCAGACTTTCAGTAAGTTCAATACCGATGGTTTCTGTGGCCTGTAAGAGCGCAAAGAGTTTATATTTTTCTGTATGATCAGGACAAGCCGGATAACCAGGTGCCGGACGAATACCCATATATTTTTCTTTGATCAGCTCTTCGTTGCTCAGGTTTTCACTTTGATCGTATCCCCAGTATTCTTTTCTTGTTTTCAGGTGAAGGTATTCAGCAAATGCTTCTGCGAATCGATCGGCCAATGCCTGTAACATGATTTTGTTATAATCATCATGGCTGGCTTCAAAGTTTTTTATATGGGTGTCGATACCATGTATGGTTACTGCAAAAGCACCGATATAATCCTTTTTACCACTTGCTTCAGGTGCAATAAAATCGGCGAGTGATAAATTTGGTTGCCCCGGTGCTTTTTTAATCTGCTGACGCAGGAATGATAAAGTGGTAGTTGAACCATCGTGACTAACCGTTACATTATCATCATTACTGGTAGCTTCCCAGAAACCGATGGTTCCTTTGGCCGTGAGCCATTTTTCGCTGATGATTTTATCGAGTAATGTGTTGGCATCATTATACAATTTGGTGGCTTCTTTACCAACAACCGTATCATTTAATATTTCAGGAAAGTTGCCATGCATTTCCCAGGCAATGAAAAATGGTTTCCAGTCGATGAAAGGTCTGAGCTCATTCATGTCAACATCTTCAAAAACTTTGGTGCCGGTAAACTGAGGTTTGGTAGCGTTGAAATTAGCCCAGTCTATATTGGCTTTATGCTGTAAAGCATCCTGATAAGAAAGGTATTGTTTGATACTTTTTTTATTATCGAATGTTTCTTTCAGTTTAATATATTCTTCTGAAGTGGATTGTAGGAAAGGTTCTTTTTGTTCTTTGCTTAATAATGAACCTGCAACCGTAACACTCCTGGAAGCATCGAGTACATGTACCACACCATTTTGATATTCAGGAGCAATTTTAACCGCTGTATGCATGCGCGATGTAGTGGCACCACCAATTAACAATGGTTGCGTCATATTTCTACGCTTCATTTCTTTGGCTATATGCACCATTTCATCCAGTGAAGGGGTAATAAGTCCGCTCAAGCCAATGATATCCGCATTTTCCTTTTGTGCGGCATCAAGAATTTTATCGGCGGGTACCATTACACCCAGATCAACAATATCGTAACCATTACAACCCAGTACTACACCCACAATATTTTTACCGATATCGTGTACATCACCTTTTACTGTAGCCAATAAAATTTTTGCAGCACCTGCCGTTTCTGTATTAGCTGTACCAGCCGCAAGATGTGCTAGTCTTTTCTGTTCTTTTTCGGCTTCAATGTATGGTGTGAGAACAGCAACACTTTTCTTCATAACACGTGCGCTCTTTACTACTTGTGGAAGAAACATTTTACCTGCACCAAACAGGTCGCCTACAATATTCATTCCATCCATTAAAGGCCCTTCAATTACATCGAGGGGTTGCGGATATTTTAATCGTGCTTCTTCAGTATCTGCTTCAATATAATCAGTGATACCATTGATAAGTGAATGTGATAACCTTTTTTCAACCGGCTCATTGCGCCATGCTTCATCTTTTACTTCTACTTTGCCTTTTGCTTTTACTGTTTCTGCAAAAGCGATCAATTTCTCTGTGGCTTCGTTATTGTCGTTGTTTTTATTCAGTAAAACATCTTCACAAAGTTCACGAAGCGTAGGTTCTATCTCATCATATACCACCAACTGACCTGCATTTACAATACCCATGTCCATACCTGCCTTAATAGCATGTAATAAAAACACAGAGTGAATGGCTTCTCTCACATGATCATTACCACGGAAAGAGAAAGAAACATTCGATACACCGCCACTTACTTTAGTGAGTGGCATTAGTCTCTTAATTTCTCTTGTTGCTTCAATAAAATCTACTGCATAATTATTGTGTTCCTCAATACCGGTGGCAACGGCAAAAATGTTGGGGTCGAAAATAATATCTTGTGGAGGGAAGCCTACTTTTTCGGTAAGAATTTTATAGGCACGGTGACAGATTTCGATTTTCCTTTGCTTGGTATCTGCCTGACCCACTTCATCAAAAGCCATCACAATTACAGCCGCACCAAATGCTTTACAGATAAATGCCTGCTCAATAAACTTTTCTTCTCCTTCTTTCATGGAGATAGAGTTCACGATACATTTACCCTGCACACATTTTAATCCTGCTTCAATGATCTCAAATTTAGAACTGTCGATCATGATGGGAATACGCGCAATATCTGGTTCACTCTGTAAGAGATTCAGGAAAGTGGTCATAGCTGAAACCCCTTCAAGCAGGGCGTCATCCATGTTCACATCTAATACCTGCGCTCCGCTTTCTACCTGTTGACGTGCAACAGATAATGCTTCTTCGTATTTGTTTTCACGAATAAGACGGGCAAATTTTTTAGAGCCGGTTACATTGGTACGTTCACCAACATTTACAAAATTGGTTTCGGGACGAACAACCAATGGTTCTAATCCGGATAACCTGAGATAAGGCTTGATAGTAATGGTATCGCTCATGTATATATCTTGAATTAAGCCAATGATGTTTCCACAACAGGAAGTGATCTCGGTGTAATTTTTTTAACGTGATCGGCAATATGTTTGATATGATCGGGTGTTGTTCCGCAACAACCACCTACAATATTTACAAAGCCCTGTTTGGCCCATTCTTCAATAAAATGTGCGGTTTCATGTGGGGCTTCATCGTATTCACCCATGGCGTTGGGTAAACCTGCGTTCGGATAAGCAGATGTGTAGCAGGAGGCAATCTGGCTCAGTTCCTCAATATGCGCGCGCATTTCAGCGGCTCCCAAAGCACAGTTTAATCCTACACTTAAAGGTTCTGCATGCATAACGGAGGTATAGAAAGCCTCAAGTGTTTGCCCACTCAGCGTTCTGCCCGATGCATCGGTAATAGTACCGCTGATCATAATGGGTATTTCGGGTGTTCCTGTTTCGCGGAAAAACTGTTTGGCAGCAAAAATGGCTCCTTTGGCATTGAGGGTATCGAAAATGGTTTCGATCAATAGTATATCGGCACCGCCATCAATTAAACCTTTGATCTGTTCTTTATAAGCTGTTACTACTTCATCAAAAGTAACGGCTCTGAAACCGGGATTGTTTACATCGGGTGAAAGACTGAGTGTTTTATTGAGTGGCCCGATGGCTCCTGCCACATATTTTGGTGTGGTACCTGGGTTTTCGGCCATAAATTCTGTTACCGCATCTTTGGCGCATTTAGCAGCGGCCACATTCAGTTCATATGCCAGTTCCTGCATATCATAATCGGCCATGGCAATAGTGGTGCTGCTGAAAGTATTGGTTTCAATAATATCGGCACCAGCTGCTAGGTATTGCTTATGGATACCTTTAATGATATCGGGCTGTGTAATGCATAAAAGATCATTATTACCCTTTACATCGCAATGCCAGTCTTTAAATCTTTCGCCACGGTAATCTTCCTCCGTGAGTTTATGACGCTGGATCATCGTACCCATGGCTCCGTCGATCACTAAAATTCTTTTTTCCAGTTCTTTACGAATACTCATACTACTTTCATTTATAAACAATAAACGATGTTCGTTGGTGAACTAAGAAACGTATAGGGAAGATTGATAAGGCTTCTTGTACGTTTATTAGTTCGATTTTGTCCCGATAAAATCGGGATGACAGGCCGAACAATAAACAAATCCGCCTGTGCAGGGTGCAAAGATAGATAAAAACCAATAAAAAACCCCGGCGATACTGCCGGGGTCAATGTTAGGGAGTAGTCTTTTATTTCTTCTTTCCGCCCAATGTAAAAATGCGGGAAATATTAAAGCCATACCTGATATCACCTTTCCCCCATGACCCAAAAGTTTCATGAATAAAAGTATGTTCATTCATGCCAATTGAATTGGTGAAATGCAGTTGGAACACATGTCCTCCTGTTTGAATATCTACGCCAATTGACAAAGGATTATAAGTGCCATCAAAACGTTGCGTCTGTACAAAATATTCAGCATTGATGCTTACACGCTTGCTTATTTTTTGTCTGGCCAGAAAGCCAATGGAGAATAAATCCTGTGAACCACCTGTTAAAAATAGTTTTCTGTTATAACGGGTATAAGTAGGAGATATTTGTAATGAAGTGTGCTCATTAAACTTACGGGCAATCATTACCTGAGCCGTATAATACATCCTGTCTTTTGTTTTTACATTCAGTGTAGGGTCTGAATAACGAATACCACGGTAAGCCATAGCACCCAATAAGGAAATGGTTACCGGCACATTTTTTTCACCGGACTGTTGGCGTAATACACGATACTTTAAAAATGCATCTCCTTCTTTATTGGTACCTGTTCTTCCGATACCGATCATGAGGTTATCAGATAAACCGAAATCGAAACCAATACGGGCAGACACAAAATCTAATCCAAAAAGATTATAGAACCCCTGGTTTAAGGGCGAAAAGCGGTGATTGATGCGGAAATCCATGCTTCCCTTACCGGTAATTTCTACGGTTTGTGTGGTTACCAGTCTGGTAGAATAGAATGTGTTGAGCGTTCGTTCGGTTTTGTTTTTGTCTTCTGCGGCACTGGCACTGTCCTGCAGTTTAAACAGATCTACTTGCTGTGCATGAACGAAAATGGTGGTACAGGTAAGGCAAAAAAATGCCAGGAACCTTTTTAACAGGGTCTTCATACAGGTGTTTTATATGGGTGAAATGATTACTGGTACTGACAGCTTACCTCTACCTCTACTTTTTCGGTTACAGATGAAGCGTCGATCTTAAAATCTTTGAGATTAATAACAAAAGAACCACGTGCAGCAGGCTTGCCTCCTTTAATTTCCACAACGCCATTTACGGTTACATTTTTTGTTACACCATGCATGGTGAGATCGCCTTTTACACTTACTTTATAACTACCGTCTTTTGTAAAATTTACCTCTTTCAGGTTCGCGATATTCCCTTTGAAATCGGCACGGGGAAATTTGGTGCTTTCTGCATACTGGTCGTTGAAATGCTCCTGCATTTCTGCCAGCTTGAACTTAAACCCTTTCATCAGCAGACTGAAAGTAAGCTGACCATTATCGGCTATTCTGCTGGTTACTTCATTGTTTACTGCTTTCACATCGCCATCGGTTGGCGATTCGAATGTGATCCTTCCATTGCGTGTGCCAAATATTTTTTGCGCTTCTGCCTGGTATCCGATGAACAAAAATGTTACGAGGATGGCTAAAACTTTAATCTGCTTCATAGTTATTTTCCTTTCTTATTTTACTAATACTCCTTCGTTAATTACCACATTTGCATCTGGTATATAACCAGTACAAATACCTTTAAATGTAATACTATCACCTGCTTTCAAAGCACCGGGATCGGTTTTAAATGTACAATTGATCACAAAAAAAGGATCATTGGTTTTAAAATCTACGACAATATTGCCATCCTGGTTTGTTGATACGTTTACTACTTCACCTGTAATCTGAATGGCTTTATCGAGATATAAGGCATTGGCCTTTGTTTCATCTGCTGCAAATGCTTCAAATAACTGCTGGGCAGTTACCTGGATTCCCTTTTCACTACTAACATCTCTGTGTTCTCTTGCATAAACAAAATACACAGTCAGACTCACTGAAAGCGCAATACCAATTAAACCCAACCACAGCAGGTTTTTCGCTTTAGAAAAATTAGCCAGTATGTAAACAAACAAACCTAAAAATGGAAAGAGCAGAATGGCAATCAGCCACAAAACCTTTGTATTACTCTCCAGATCTGTTCGTTTAAAAATCTGTATCAAAGCCAAGATCAGAATGACTGCCCAAATGATGCCTGTGCAAATCAATCCTGCAACAATACCTGCAAATTCCATAGTATTTAATTTAGATGCATGAACAGAACCAAAATCTTTTCTGTACCTGTTTTAAAGATACAAAAAGGAGATGTCCTACATTCAATGTTTAAACTGCAATTTAAACAATCCCTCTGATACCAGCAATTACGGATAAGTGTCTCAAAGGTTGCTTAACCTTTAAAATTCTGTTATTTCACGTACTGCTGAACGGGCAGACGGTTGGCAATACTGCGTGCGAGGGTCATTTCATCGGCATATTCCAGCTCCCCGCCAAAAGCAATACCCCGGGCTATAGTGGTGACCCGGCAGGACAGATGGGTCAATTTTTTCTGGATATAGTAAATCGTAGTATCACCCTGTATATTCGGATTGAGTGCAAATACGAGTTCCTCCGTTTCTTCCTTTTCTATTCTTGAAACCAGTGACTCAATACTTAACTGGTCCGGACCAATACCATCCAGCGGAGAAATGATGCCACCGAGTACATGATAGGCGCCATTGAATTGTTGTGTGCTTTCAATGGCAATAACATCTCTTATGTTCTCCACCACACAAATTAATTTCTGGTTGCGCATGGAGTTGGCGCAGATGGAACAGATATCGCCATCGCTGATATTGTGACATCGCTGGCAGAATTTAATATCTCTCCGCATCCTTGCAATGGTTTCTCCAAAATGCTGTACATCGTTCACATCTTGTTTGAGTAAATGCAAAACAAGTCGCAAAGCCGTTTTCTTGCCAATACCCGGTAATTTGGCAAACTGCGCCACTGCATTTTCAAGCAAGGAGGAAGGAAGTTGCATGGGGCAAAGATAGCTACCCTGTGGGTAAGTTTCAAGCGGCTTGTGGCTTGCAGCTTATCTCCTACTGCAACGCAATCGTAACCTCATTATCCCAGTTGGCTCTTATACTCAGTGTGCGGGGGATGCTGACTACGCGTTCAGGTTGTTGTTTTTTGCCGGAAGAAAAATGACCGGTATCCCATTTACCATTTTTATTACTGTCGTACAATATTCTTACATCATAAGCCCCTGGTTTGAACCTTTTGATGGTAAAATCATTGATAGTGATAGGGTAAGATGCAGCAATTTCATCGTTTTTCACCAGTTGAATAACTGGATATTGGGCTATATCAAGATTGGTGAATCGAAAACGAACAGTTCCATATTCTGTTTCTTTTCTGGAAGTAATAGTCAATGTATCCGTCTTTGGAAGTGTAACTGCATTGGTATCTGCAAATGCTTCTTTCTGCAAAAGAAGTTTGTAAACCGTATTTTCTTTCCACGGATAACCAATGGTTAATTTTTTTCTGCTTGTGTCAAGTTGAACTGTGTAACCATTTATCGCCCTAAAGTTGGTATCGAGTAATTGTATTTTAGTAGTATCTACTGCGAATAATTTTCGGTTGAAAAATAAAGGGAGATTTTCCAACAGGTCCTGCTGACCGTTATCCAGAACCGGTAAATACCGTAAACGCCTGTCGTCGCGCAGAGATGGCGGCAGCGCCGCACCTGCGTCACTGGAAGTTTTTACTGGTTTGGGCGATTGAGTAAATGCATACAATGTGTCTCCTGTTGCATTTCCATTAATCGTTAAAGGACCATTCCGAAAAGCAAACAATTCGGTACTGTCGAATATTTTATTATAACTGCCCTTATTTACCACATAAGCAGCAAAACTACCTGCGGGAAGATTTTTGAATGAGAACTCACCTTTTCCGTTCAGTCTTGTATAAAACCGGGGTTGAAGTTTTTGAATAGCTGAATCAGATAGATCGCGGTGAAGTACTACCCATAAGGTACTGTCTACTTTACCTGTTTCAGCTACCAGCACTTTACCTGAATAGCTGTTATAATCAATGGTTGGTCCAGTGGAGAATACATAACGAAAGTTCCTGGCGATATTACTTTCGTTAACATCCTGTATAGAGTTGCCAAAATCGATAGAGTAGGTAGTATTGGGTTCGAGCGAATCACGGAAGCGGATGGTAACATTGCGTAATTTATAATCAGCCGAAGGCATTGTTTTTACAACAGGGGAATAGATGATGTTTTCAATCGGATTATCCAATGATACAAACTCATCGAATGTAAGGGTGATATTTTTCGACTTTACATTTACCGCAGAATCTTTTGGTAAAGCCAACACCAGCCGAGGAGGTAAACTATCTCTGTCGCCGCCACTGGGTGGAACAATGTTGGCACAGGAGCCAGCCAGTGTTATTACCGATATAAGTATAACCAATAACCGGAAGAATGATGTAAAGTGCTGCTTTGCTTTCATGAATGCTGCAAACTTACAGGCTTTCCACGGAGTGGATAGCCCTTCTTTTGAAAAATCCTGTTAATCATGTTCTTCTTCATCAGGCTCATGTAACGCAACGGCCATTTCATTGGTTTTTACAAACTGGCACCAGCGACAGTCTTCTTTGCCGCAACCGGTATAGAAATCTCTTGCCTGTATTTTGCCCCAAACTGTTTCTATCTGTTGGGTAACGGTTGTAATATCGCTGTCTGTGATTACCCTTTTCTCTTTCAGGTACCCCTTCTTTTTGTCAGGTTCAATAAAATCGAATTCAGCACTTACAGCCTGCCAGTTTTTAGAGGGATAGTTGTCAACTAGTATTTTATAAAAAACAGCCTGTCTCCAGTAATCGCCACCATTTGGCTCTTTATCGTTGGGAGGGTTTAATTTTTTGATACCTTTTTCTGCATCACCTGTTTTGTAATCTACTACGTTAACCTGTTTGCCATCAAATTCCAGTTTGTCCAGTTTGCCTTTTAGTGGAATGCCTTTGATGATTACATTACGGATATTGGTTTCTATCGCTACAATTCTGTTCCATTCATTGATATAGCGATTGTAGTATTCTAGCAATACCTGCTCTCCCTGTTCCATTCTGCGTGCAAATTGTTCTTTGGTAAAATTTTCACGATGACGGTTCATGTACCATTTAAAATCGGCCATAAATTCCTGCGTATCCGGAAAAACCTGTTCGCGCTGTTGCATTTTCTGAAACAGTGATTGTAATGCATGGTGAACGGCAGAACCAAACTCTGTGGCTTCCGATTTGCCTGATGGCACACGGACAAGGTTATTGAAATAAAACTGGAGCGGACATTTCAGATAGTTATTTAATGCCGTAACATTCATTACAAATTTGTCGAGAATCTGGGTAATGAAATCTGCTTCAATTTTTTCAATCTCGGGCCTTTGTTCTTTCTCGAGTGCCAGCATTGCAAAATCAGAGATGGTGTTTTCATCGAGACTGATGGTTGAATATGGTAGTTGATGTTCTTCTCTTATCTCTGCAATAAACATGGAAGGTTCTATTTCTTTTCCATCTTTATTTGTTCTGGCGAAAGAAATGTTTAATTGTTTTGCGGCTCTTGTAATGGCCACATAAAACAATCTCCGCAGTTCCTCATCTTCATTATGTGCTGGCTGCGATGAAAAAATAGTATCGGGCATACTATAACCGCCGCCTGGTTTTCTTTTCTTTTCCCAGTTGGTTGAATTGCAGCCGGCAAGAAATACATACTCATATTCCAGTCCCTTAGAACCATGTGCCGTTAACAAATTTACTGCCTGGTCTGTGCCACCTACTCTCACCAGTGGAAGTGCAAGTCCTTCTTTTTCCATCAAATCAAAAATATTGATGAGTTGTTGCAGGCTGAGTAATGGATTGCGGTGTGTTTCTTCTTTAATAAAATCGAATAAGCCGGTCAGCAATTGTAAGAGCCAGTGTTTGTCCGTGCTTTGCATGATATAGGTTAACACACCGACTTCACGTATCATATTCTCGAATAGTTGCTGGAGGGTAACATTGGGTACATCTTCAATCAGTTGTTCTATTGCCGATTGTGCTTTTTTGAGCCCGGGTATTTCTTTGCTGAATAAATCGGGTAATGGCCCCTGTAATTTTTCTGCAATAAGTTGACGGAGTGATATTTTTTTGTCGCCAAATCTTCTGTCTGCCACTTCTGCACTCAGTTTGGCAATTTCGATTGAAGGAATGGAAAACCAGTTGTAATGTAAAATCTCAAACAACATTTCATCACCACCAAATGAAATATCGTGTTCTGCAGCGAGGTATCTTAGCACTTCTACAAGTTGTTTGCCCAATGGTTCCTGTAAAATATTTACGTTGCGCTTACTGTAAACAGGTATCTTTTTTTGTTGAAAATAACGCACCAGTTCTTCACCATATTTATTCTCACGGTAAATAATACTGATATGTCCGGGTTGAACTCCCTGTTTAATTAAAGCCTCTACCTGCAGGGTAATATGAATCATTTCCTGTCGCGGATTTTCATATTCGAAAACCTGTGGCAGTTCTTTCAGGTGATTGAGTTGTGTATTTGCGGCAATCAGTTCTTTGTTTAGCCCATCGAGTTTTTTTACTAGTCGTTCATTGTTTCTTTCAATCAGTGTTTTGGAAACATCAAGTATGGGTTGAGTAGATCGGTAATTATTGGTTAGGATAACCGTGTACAAAGATTCGCTGAACTGTTGGGCAAATGCTTCCATATTCTCCACGTTGGCGCCCTGGAAGCGATAAATACTCTGATCATCATCTCCCACCACAAACACATTGGGAACTTCCCAATAATTAATAAGCAGGCGAATGAGCTGGTTTTGTGTACCGCTTGTATCCTGGAACTCATCTACTAAAATGTACTGGTACTGTTCCTGGTAGCGTGCGAGTAAATTTTTGTTATTGTTGAAGGCATCAATTACCCAATTGATCATGTCATCAAAATCGTATCGGTTTCTTTGACGCATCATCTGTTGAAAACGGGAAAATTCATCTGTTGCTGCACGCAACTTTTCCATTTTCTCGGTTTCTTCCGCAATCTTGTTTTTTTTGAGGTCGCCTTTTTTATTGGGACCACTGGTTCGCTGGTAAATAAAATCGGGTCTGGTGGGCAGATCGGCCAGGTACGCATCAATTCGCGATCTGATGTACTCCGCTGTCCAACCCTCTCTTTTCATGGTGCTGAACAGTTGTTGGAGGTTATTGATTTCGTAATACACATCACCCCTGTATCTTTTTAAAGGATGATTTTTTGGAAACCCATCAATCAGTTCTTTGAGTAAGGCAATTCTCTCCAGATCAGAAATAGGGTCCATGGATGTTTTTTCAAACAGGGAGAGATTGTCCTGTATTACATCATTACAAAATGCATGGAATGTGCAGATGTTAACCTTATAGGCATCAGGCCCAATAAACCCCAGCAGTCTTTTGCGCATGGCCACCACACCTGCATCGGTATAGGTTAGACAAAGAATATTTTCGGGTTGTGTATCGGTTTCCAGTCGCAGTTTACCAATTCTGGCTCCCAAGATCTGTGTTTTACCGGTACCCGGACCCGCAATAACCATAACAGGGCCTTCAAGCGTATCAACAGCTTTTTGTTGCTGTTCGTTTAGTCCGTCGTATATTTTTTTGAATTGCGCCAGTTGTTGTTCACGGGTAATCATGGAATAAAGATAGAGTAAACAGCAGAACAGCAGAATGTTGAATATCCAATATTCAACTCACCTTAACCCTCTCTGCGAAGCAGAGAGGGGACATAAATCAGTCTAATAAATAAAATATTACACCACAGTTCAGACTATCCATCGTCCTCTTTGCGAAACAGAGAGGGCTGGGTGAGTTGAACATTTTAGTTGATATGCTGTTATTAGTTAAAACAGCTTCATGTCGAAAGTATATTCCTTAAAAACTGTTCAGCAAATACCTATTTCATTAGCGGATGCATGGAATTTTTTCAGCAATCCAGATAATCTGAAAGAAATTACACCATCTAACCTCGGCTTTAATATTATTAGCAAGCATCATGGCAGTTGTATGTACCAGGGGCAGGTAATTGAATATAAAGTCAGCCCCATACTTGGTATTCCTTTATACTGGATGACAGAGATTACACATGTGGCAGATCAGCAGTTTTTTGTAGATGAACAGCGTTTTGGTCCTTATAGTCTCTGGCACCACCAGCATCATTTCAAAGCAATTGAGGGTGGGGTTGAAATGACAGATATTGTTCACTATAAACTGCCTTTATGGATACTTGGCGATATAGCCAATACCATTATGGTGCGTAGCCAGCTCAGACAGATATTCGACTATCGTTTTACCGCTGTTGAACAACGGTTTGGTAAATGGCCGGTTGAGCAGGATAAAAAAATCAAATTCAGTTAATCAGTATAAAAGTCTCAATGGGCTTACATTATTATCTGTATCTACCGAAGCCACGAGTATTTTTTTCCCTTTGGCTTCAGGATGTTTATTGAGATCGACAATAGCGGTTTTATCTCCAACTATAAATTCAATCAACTGGCTGTTGCCAAAATCAGGGTCTGCTTTTCCATTATTCATAAACACGGCGAACCCCTTTATTCTTTCTTCTCCTTTATACACCAGTCTGAAAGTATGTTCATTCGTTTTTTCTACCAATGGTTGTGGCGGAATGCTGTTATCGAGCCAGAACATAGGCGGTACCAATGCCGGATAGCGATAATAGTTTTGTTGTAAACTGTCGTTCCAGCCATTGGGATTTTTGTTGAAAATACTGCTGCTGTAATAAATACTACCCTGTGTATTCTCGTAACCTCTTAATGCTTTTATCTGCTCGGGTATTTCGTTCCTGTTTTTCCAGGCTGTATTCGATCCGGCGCGATAAATACCATGACCTATGTACAGGTGTCTTCCATAACTATGCTCGTTCCACCAGCGCAATAAAATATCATAGCTGGCGAGTGGATGTCCTCTCTCCCAATAGAGTTGCGGTGCTATATAATCTATCCATCCTTTCTGTAACCAGAGCAATACATCGGCATATAATTCATCGTAGTTCGTAGGTCCGGAGCGGGTTTCACTACCAATAGGGTCCTGGCTTTTGTTGCGCCATACACCAAATGGACTGATACCAAATTTTACTTTTGGATTTGCTTTTCTAATGGTTTGCTGAAGTAATACAATGATGCTGTCGCAATTACTTCTTCTCCATTCATCTTTGGCCATTCCTTTACCATACTGTAAAAAAGTAGCCTGGTCAGGAAATTCGCGACCCGGGATTTTGTAGGGGTAGAAATAATCATCCATATGAATGGCGTCTATTCTATACCTCATTACAATATCTTTTACTACTTCTGCCACATGCTTACGTGCTTCTGTTAATCCGGGATTAAAATATTTTTTGTCGCCATAGGTTAGAAACCATTCAGGGTGCTGTTTGGTAATATGGTTGGGTGCCACCGACGAGCGAAGAATATTAAATACAGCGCGGTATGGATTGAGCCAGGCATGAAATTCCATTCCGCGTTTATGTGTTTCACTGATCATAAATTCCAGCGGATCATAATAGGGGGTGGGTGGAAGTCCCTGTTTACCCGTCAGGTATTCGCTCCAGGGTTCGAGCGTAGAAAGGTAGAAAGCATCTGCTGATGGACGTATTTGAACAATCAAGGCATTCATGCCATTTCGACGGTGCATTTCTGCCATGCGTATGAATTCAGCCTGTTGTTCTGCAACCGACAGGGTTCTTTTACTGGGCCAGTCAATATTCTCCACTGTTGCTACCCATGCCGCACGAAACTCATAATTTGGTGAATGCTGTGCAGAAGACGTAATAACAAACAGAACCAGTGCAAGACAGAATTGTAGCAATACTTTCATGCCTCAAAGATAAATCAGCAGGTACGGTAAAGCTGTTGATGTGGAAGAATTGAGAAAACGGCTACAGAAATTAACAATTAGGCAGACTCTTCACGCATTTTGTCGAGTAGCTTGTTTAAAGCGGTTGCTTCAGTTTCAGAAAGTCCCTGTATTAGCTGGTCAATTTCTGCGCTTTTCTTATCTAGTTTTTCGAGCAGTGCTAATCCTTTTTTGGAGATACTCACGTCTACCAGACGCTTATCGGCAGAACACACTTTCTTTTCTACCAGTCCTTTTTTTAATAAACGTTCAACAATACGGCTGGTATCGCTCATTTTATCAAGCATGCGTGAGCGAATCTGTAAGGTGCTCATCGGTTGCTGACAACCTCTCAGGATACGGAGAATATTATACTGCTGTGGTGTAATATCATCCGGGTCGAGCATGGTTTTGATTTTTTCATTCAACCAGTTGGCAGAATAAATGATATTCACAGAAGCCTTCTGGTATTCATTCCTGAAATGCTGTTGTTGTATATCTTTTTCAATACCCATAGTTGTAAATGTAGGGAAAAACTGAGAACGTGAGACAGACGTGAAACGTGAGACGTGAAACGTGAGAAGATGCTACTTGATAATCAATGAACGTTCTCCCTTTTTTCACCTTTCACGTCTCACGTTCTCACTCCCTAGTCCTGCCACACACTCAGTCCTTCACTACAGTTGGCGCAGATATCAATATTTTTTCGGCTGGTCATCAGCTCTTTTCTGAATTGTTGGTAATTGTCGTTGTTCCATATCTGTCTGAAACTTTGGTTCTTCAGATTGCCGAGCTGGTGCATGGCATCTTTATCAAAACAGCAGGGTACTACCAGTCCGTCCCAGGTAATTACATTGGCATGCCAGAGTTTCCAGCAGCGATTGGTTAAGCCGCTTTTTACCTGCATATTTCCATCGCGGTCTTTTTTATAGCGACTGTATTTATTGTTTTGAGGGATCAGGTTATGTGGGTCATTTTCATAATCATATACCTGTGCCGTTTTAAAACGTACCTGATCAACACCAACTTCAGCACCTAATTTTTTTACCTCTTCAATCTGGTGTTCGTTCGGTTTTACCACTAAAAACTGGAAAAAAATAAAAGGTGTTTTACTGTTCAGTTCTTTTTTCCATTTTACAATATTGCGGGCACCTTCCAGCACTTTATCCAGTTTGCCACCTACACGGTATTGCTGGTAAACATCCTGTGTGGTGCCGTCGATAGAAATAATGAGCCTGTCGAGGCCACTCTCCACCGTTTTTTTTGCTTTTTCATCCGTGAGATAATGGGCGTTGGTAGAAGTGGCTGTATAAATGCCTTTATCATGCGCATATTTAACCATCTCGAGAAAATCCGGATTAAGATAGGGTTCACCCTGGAAATAAAAGATCAGGTATAAGAGGTCTTTATGGATGTCGTCGATGGTTTCCCTGAAAAAATCTTTTTGTAACATGCCCGTAGGTCTTGTAAAAGCACGTAATCCACTCGGACATTCCGGGCAACGTAAATTGCAGGATGTAGTGGGCTCAAATGAAATGGAGATAGGGAAACCCCACTGAACGGGCTTTTTGTTAAAACGGCTGACCTGGTAACTTCCATACACTTTCAAAGCATTCCAGACTCTTCTTACCGTGAGTTTACCCAGAAAATTGACACTGTCGTTCCAGTTAAAATAACCCATTGTGTAAAATTAGGAAAAAGCGGGATGGGAAAACTGGTAAAACTATGTTGTATTGAAAGTTACAATGCTGTTTTCCCGATTTTTGTGGATATATGTCAAGAAAGAGATCCAAACGATTAAGCAGGGAACAGAAATTATGGTTGATATTACTGGTGGGTGGCTTTGCGCTGATTCTTTATTTCACTTTACTGAATAAGTGGCAACAGCAACAGGAAGATACGATCTCTTCTGTTCGCTATGAAGCATTTGGTATACAGCTTCCGCCTGGTTATAGCATTCATGGTATTGATGTGAGTGTTCACCAGGGACCAGTTCACTGGCCCTCTGTTTATGGAATGAAGGAAGAGAAAACAAGGATGGGTTTTGTATTTATGAAAGCTACCGAAGGATTAAATGATACTGATAAGCGTTTTCACAAAAACTGGAATGACGCAAAAGAAGCAGGTATGATTCGGGGAGCGTACCATTTTTTTCTGGCAACAAAAAGCGGAAAAAAACAGGCTTTGCAATTTATTCAGCAGGTACAGCTAAAAAAAGGAGACTTACCACCGGTGGTAGATATTGAAAAATTATATGGTGTTAAACCGGCGTTGATGCGGGAACGATTAAAAGAATGGTTGAAAGAAATAGAATCCTATTATAGGGTAAAACCCATTATTTATACTTATGCCGATTTTTATGAACGCCATCTTGGCGATGAGTTTGAACAGTACCCTCTCTGGGTAGCACATTATTTTCAGCCTGATAAGCCAAGAATTAACCGTTCATGGCAATTCTGGCAGCACAGCGAGCAGGGTAGTATTAATGGTATCAGATCAAAAGTAGACTGTAATGTGTTCAATGGGGATTCACTAAAATTTAAACAAATATTGATTCCTTAACCGGTTTGGCATCTTTTAATAGAAAACAGTGCACAAATAACTTTATTTTTGCATTTCAATCCTTCAGATGCAATTTAACCACGACTACGCAACCTGTCAATCCTGTGCGCAGCGATTCAACTCTGTTTTCTGTAAAGCCAGAGAAGAATATGTTAATGCAATTAATGAACAAAAAATATGCAATACCTACAAAAAAGGTCAAGTGCTTTTTAATGAAGGTGCATATCCTTTTGGTGTTTATTGTATCAACGAAGGAAAAATAAAATTGTCGCATCAGGGCGATGATGGCAAAGAGCAGATTATTCGTTTGCTGAAATCAGGTGATGTGTTGGGTTACAGGGCATTGCTGAGTGGCGACAGGTATGGCGCATCTGCTGTGGCATTGGAAGACACAAAAGTCTGCTTTATTCCTAAAGATATATTTGTAACCGTTCTTAAAAACGATACAGGTCTTGCGTTTGAGATGATGAAATTGCTGAGTGATGAATTACATAAGGCAGAAGTAAAACTCACCCATCTTGCACAAAAGCCCATCAGGGAACGTTTGGCAGAAACATTACTCTTTATTAAAGAAACCTATGGTTTTGAAGAAGACGGTGTTACCTTGAATGTTCGTTTATCGAGAGAAGAAATCGCCAACCTTGTAGGTACTGCCACAGAGTCTACCATACGTTTATTATCCGATTTCAAAAAAGATGGTATGGTGGAACTGGATGGTAAAAAAATAAAAATCCTCCAGCATAAATTACTGATCCAGACTGCCAACTTACAAGATTAAACATGATAAAAATCATGTTTGCAGTTGAGTATCATCATAGTTGAGTCTTTCGGGCGCCCCTACCTTGCAATCAAATTACACGTATCATGTTGTTGCAGGCGGGTGGCCAAATATTTCCGGGTGCCGGTTCAATCGGAGAAATCTGCAGAACCATTCCTTCTACTTATCATATGCCTATCCTCGATTCTTGTGGCAGGATACGTATGTACCTCGATCAACATGCTTCCATCGCAGAATTAACTGAACCTGTTTCTGAAATTGTACAGCTTGTCTTTCAGAAAATTGAAGATGAATTAACCCATTCTTTCAGAAAGGAAACGGGTATTGTTTTCCCTTATATACAACAGCAAATGGGTGAAGAAAAGGTGTTGCTTCAACCCAAAGTGGTAGATACCATGTTGCATACACATCAGGTATTGATTGAATTGTTGCAGAAATTGCGTCAGTTGATGCACCATTATGTAACGCATCCGAGCTGGCCTGATTCTTTAAAAAATTGTATTAACGAAATGTTCCTGCTGGAAACGCATGTATTGAGATGGGTTCATTTTGAGCAGAGTACATTATACCCGTTACTGGACCAGCATTGTACAAACAAAACAGCATGAGTAAAAACGGGTCTATACAATCAACAACATTGGTCTGCTATCATTGCGGTGAAACCTGCAGGGATACAGATATTCAGGCACACGACAAACATTTCTGTTGTGAAGGTTGTAAGATGGTTTATGAAATACTGAACGAACATGGAATGTGTGCTTATTACGACCTGAACCAGAATCCGGGTCAGTCGCAAAAGATCATGATTCGTTCAGACAAGTTTGCATTCCTTGAAGATATATCCATACAGCAATCGTTGATCAGTTTTAAAGATGAACAACATACGCATATTAGTTTCTACCTGCCACAAATGCACTGCAGCAGTTGCTTGTGGTTGTTAGAGCAATTGTACAAACTCAAAGAGGGTGTGATAAGCTGTAAAGTAAATTTTGAGAGAAAAGAGGCTGATATTGTTTTCGACCACCGACTGATGAGCCTGCGCCAGCTTGCAGAACTGTTGACAGGAATAGGGTATGAGCCTTATATCAGTTATCACGACCTGGGCAAGAAAAAGCCAGTAGCCGACCGGAAAAAAATATTCAGACTGGGTGTAGCAGGTTTTTGTTTTGCGAACATCATGCTCATGAGTTTTCCTGAATACCTGGGTATTGATGATAGGGAAGGACAACTACTGATTTTTTTCCGTTACCTCAATCTTGTACTGAGTTTACCCGTATTTTTTTATAGCGCCGGAGAATTTTACAGCAGCGCCTGGACAGCACTCAAACAAAAATTTCTGAATATAGATGCACCTATTGTACTGGCTATCTGGGTAACATTTGCGCGCAGTTTATATGAAGTGTTTACCGGTACAGGAAGTGGTTATTTTGATTCGATGACCGGCATTGTATTTTTTATGCTGGCTGGTCGTGTATTACAGGACAGAACACATCGACAACTGAATTTCGATCGTGATTATACTTCTTATTTCCCCGTTGCTGTAACAAGGATCAAGGATGAATTGTCATCTACTGTAACCTTACCCGATATCTGTTTAAATGATACCCTGCTGATTCATCATCAGGAACTGATTCCGGCAGATGGTATTATTACCCGTGGCCGTGCACTTATTGACTACAGTTTTGTAACCGGCGAAACCTTACCTGTGGCTAAAGAAATGGGTGAAATTGTATATGCTGGTGGTAAACAGGTAGGTGGAAATATTGAAGTGCTGGTGATTAAAGAAGTGGCGCAAAGTTATCTTACCAGGTTATGGAACAAAGACGTATTTAAAAATGGAGCCAATAATGAAAACTCATTTGTACATGGGTTGAGTCGCTGGTTTACCTGGGTGGTATTTGCAGTAGCTATCGCTGCAGGAGCCTATTGGTTTTGGCAGGATGAGAGCAGAAGCTGGAATGCAATTACTGCCGTACTCATCATCGCCTGTCCATGTGCTTTGTTGTTGAGTAATACATTTACCAACGGAAATATTCTGCGTATCCTTTCCCGAAATCATTTTTATCTGCGTCATGCTACTGTTATTGAAAAGCTAGCCGATATAGATACCATTGTTTTTGATAAAACAGGAACACTCACTGCCGGTACGGAAATGGAAGTGGTGTACGATGGGAAGCCCATTACGCCGCAGATACGGAAAAAAATAGCCACACTGGCTGCACAATCAACACATCCTTTAAGTAAAGGTATTGCTGCCTGGGCCGGACAGCCTTTAAAAGACCCGTTTCTGGCTTTTGAAGAATTTCCGGGAAAAGGAATTGAAGGAATGGTGGATGGCGATCTTATTGCACTTGGCTCGGCTCTTTTCATCACCGGTAGAACCCAAAACGATGAGGCCTCGGTAGTGTACCTCTCGGTAGAAGGAAAATTGCTCGGAAGATTCCGCTTTAGAAATCATTACCGGCAATCTGTACCTATGTTGTTGAGACAATTACAGGAACGGTTTTATGTAGCAGTAGTAAGTGGCGATAACGATGGCGAATTACCTTACCTGAGAAAATTATTGGGTCTGCGTTCGGAACTCTATTTTAATCAACAGCCGGAAGACAAACTGGAAGTGCTGAAATCTATGCAGCAGGAAGGAAAAAAAGTGATGATGATTGGCGATGGTTTAAATGACTCCGGCGCATTAAAACAGGCCGATGTAGGTGTTGCCATTACAGACAACAGCAACAATTTTACACCTGCCAGCGATGCTATTATAGAAGCAGGAAGCCTGCCACAACTCTACCAGTTCATTAGGTTGTGCAGGTTCAACCGTACCATTGTTATGGCTGCTTTTGTTATATCCATTCTCTATAATATTACTGGTTTATTTTTTGCGGTGCAGGGTACATTATCGCCCATGATTGCGGCTATATTAATGCCCTGTAGCAGTATCAGTATTCTGCTCATCACATTTGGCTTAAGTAATCTCGCTTCCAGAAAATTAAAACTGGCCTGACGAAAACATGACTAAAATCATGTGTTCTCTTGAGTAATATCATAGGCTACCCCATGCGGTGAAAATACTTTTACAGTGTTTATTCAACAGCTATGAGTGTAATCATTCTTCTTTTAATCGCAAGTATCAGTGTAGCCGGTTTATTTCTGGGAGCTTTTATCTGGAGCGTGAAAACAGGACAGTATGATGATGAAGAATCTCCTTCGGTTCGTATGCTTTTCGATCAACATCCTAATAAAAAATAGTTACTAACTCTCTTTTATAAAACGACCATTCATGCAATCAGAACAATTTTATTACGACAACAAAACGGTAAAGCTCTTTGCGTATGCCACCATTCTATGGGGTGTGGTAGGTATGCTGGTTGGTTTACTCGCTGCCATTCAAATATACTTGCCGGCGGCCAATTTTAATTTGCCTATTACCACTTTCGGCAGGGTGAGACCACTGCATACCAATGCGGTGATTTTTGCTTTTGTGGGTAATGGCATTTTCATGGGTGTGTATTATTCACTGCAACGTTTATGTAAGGCACGTACATTCAGTGATACACTCAGTAAAATACATTTCTGGGGATGGCAACTGATTATAGTAGCTGCAGCATTAACACTGCTGGCTGGTTATACCACCGGTAAAGAATATGCAGAATTGGAGTGGCCCATCGATATTGCCATTACCCTGATTTGGGTAGTATTTGGTATCAATATGTTTGGTACCATCCTGAAACGTAGAGAGAGTCATTTATATGTAGCTATCTGGTTTTACATCGCCACATGGGTTACTGTAGCCATGCTGCATATTGTAAATTCATTCGAAATTCCTGTAACATTTCTGAAAAGTTATAGCTGGTATGCAGGTGTGCAGGATGCGCTGGTACAGTGGTGGTACGGTCATAATGCTGTAGCATTTTTCCTTACTACGCCTTATCTGGGTATCATGTATTATTTTTTGCCGAAAGCAGCTAACAGACCTGTATATAGTTATCGTCTTTCCATTATTCACTTCTGGGCGCTCATCTTTATTTATATATGGGCGGGTCCGCACCACTTATTATATACGGCATTACCCGATTGGGCGCAGAGCCTGGGTGTGGTATTTAGTGTAATGTTAATTGCACCATCATGGGGTGGTATGCTCAATGGGTTATTTACACTGAGAGGTGCATGGGATAAAGTTCGGGAAGACCCCATCCTGAAATTTATGGTGGTTGCCATTACCTGTTATGGTATGGCCACTTTTGAGGGACCCTTATTGAGTCTGAAAAACGTAAACGCCATTTCTCACTTTACTGATTGGACTATTGCACACGTTCACGTTGGCGCATTGGGTTGGAACGGCTTCCTCACTTTTGGTATTCTTTACT
Organism: Chitinophaga pinensis; assembly: GCA_943372605.1. Lineage (GTDB taxonomy): Bacteria > Bacteroidota > Bacteroidia > Chitinophagales > Chitinophagaceae > Sediminibacterium > Sediminibacterium pinensis_H. The sequence continues at coordinate 221,859 of CALRZI010000002.1, forward strand.
GGATTATCCCTAAAATTTTCAATACACCGCTGTATTCAACCAAACTGGCGAGTACGCATTTCTGGATTGGTACCATTGGTATAGTGTTGTATGCCATTCCTATGTACTGGGCCGGTTTTACACAAGCCATGATGTGGAAACAGTTTACGGAAGATGGTACACTCAAGTTCCAGTTCCTCGAAACTGTTACACATATTATTCCACTGTATGTAGCAAGAAGTATTGGTGGTCTGTTATACCTCGTAGGTGTATTTATTATGGTGTACAATATTGTGAAGACTGTAAAAGCTGGTAAACTGGTTGCCAACGAAGCTGCTGAAGCTCCACCACTGCCAGCGAAAATTGTTACTCATGGTAAACAATACTGGCACCGCTGGATTGAAGCAAGACCTATACAAATGCTGGTTTTGAGCCTGGTAGCAGTTGCTATTGGCGGTATACTTGAAATAGTTCCAACATTTCTGGTGAAGAGTAATGTGCCAACCATTGCCGCCGTAAAACCGTACACACCTCTCGAATTACATGGACGCGATATTTATGTACGTGAAGGATGTTATACCTGTCACTCACAAATGATACGTCCATTCCGCGATGAAGTGGCCCGTTATGGTGAATACAGTAAAGCTGGTGAATTTGTGTACGACCATCCATTCCAGTGGGGTAGCAAACGCACCGGTCCAGATCTGGCACGTATTGGTGGAAAATATCCGGATAGCTGGCATTATAACCATATGCTCGAACCACAAAGTATGAGTCCGGGTTCTATTATGCCATCATATCCATGGTTACTGGATGACGCCATCGATACTGCAACAACTGCTGCACGTATCAGGGCCATGCAGACACTGGGTGTGCCTTATGAAAAAGGATATGATCAGATTGCCAATAAAGAACTGATGGCACAGGCAGAAAAAATCAGTAAAAATTTGAAAGCAGATAAAATTGAAACTGCACCGAATAAAGAAATCATTGCCATGATCGCTTACCTGCAAAGGATTGGTGTAGATATTAAAGGATCACAACCAGTAACAGCCAAACAATAAAAGAAACAGACATGAAATTTATCAATTATCTGGAAAAAATTATTGGCGTAGATATCTATGCACTCAGTTCTTTTTCCATCTTCTTTACTTTTTTTCTGCTGATGACGCTCTGGGCATGGAAAGCAGATAAAAAACTGATAGAAGAAATCAGTCATTTACCCTTAGACAACTAACCTTCTGACTTATAAACGAATCGCAATGCAACAGCGTAATTTTCAACGGATAAAATACCTCGGTGTAGGCATGATTGGTCTTTTTTGTACACTGTTTCCATCCAGTGTATGGGCCGAAGGTCCACCCAAACCATCTGCTATGGCAAATCCACTTGCGCAAGTGCTGGTGGTGATCATTGCTGCTTTATTACTGGCAATCGCTTTACTGGCCCACGTTGTACTTGGAGCAGCAGAAATGAAAATGAAAGAATTCCGTACCAAAAAAACAGCAGCTACACAATCCAAAATATTAAGTGTGCTAGTTTTTTTATTGATGAATTCAGTTGCATTTGCAGCGGATGAACCGGTAACAGTTGCTGTGAATCAAACAATCAGCGGACTGTCGCCCACTGCATTTTATTCGCTGATTTCTGTTGTGGGTGTTGAGCTGCTTGTTTTATTATGGCTGCTGTATCATTTAAAAAGTTTGTTGGCGAAAGAATCTGTAGTTGTAGTAGGAGAAACGGAAGTAGTAAAGGAATCTCTGTTTGCAAGATGGTGGAGTAAGGCCAATAATTTTAGACCGGTTCAGGAAGAAGCGAATATTGATCTCGGACATGATTACGATGGCATTCGCGAACTGGATAACCGTTTACCACCCTGGTGGCTGTATGGATTTTATATCTGTATCATTTTCGCCTGTATTTATCTCTGGCGTTATCATGTAACACATACTGCTCCTTCAAGCCTTGAAGAATTAGCTGCAGTTATGAAAAAAGCAGAAGCAGAAAAAGAAAACTATCTGAAAAAAGCAGCCAACAATGTGAATGAAAATACAGTAACCTATCTCAGCGATGCATCTGCACTCGATGCCGGTAAAAAAATATTTGTAACAGCCTGTGCCGCATGTCACGCTGCAGATGGTGGCGGAACAGTTGGTCCAAACCTGGTAGATGAATACTGGTTACACGGAGGAAGTATTTCAGATGTGTTTAAATCAATCAAATATGGCTGGCCCGAAAAAGGTATGAAGAGCTGGAAAGATGATTATTCACCTGCACAGATAGCCCAGTTAGCGAGTTATATTAAATCGCTGAAAGGAACAAAACCTGCTACTGCAAAAGAACCACAAGGTGAAGTATACCAGGAGCAGGAGGCAAGTGATACAACAAAAACAGCACCAGTAGTAAAAGAGGGAGTGAAATAATAAGATGAGTGAAATAAAACATAGCAACGTAATCGAAACCGATGCTTTCCGCGACAGGATAGCAACAGTGGATGAGTCTGGTAAACGAAAATGGATTTATGCCTATAAACCCAAAGGGCGATTGTATAATATCCGTTCAGTATTAAGTGTGTTTTATTTTGCTATTTTTTTCGGACTGCCTTTTATAGAGATCAATGGGAGACCACTTTTTCTGTTTAATATTCCGGAAGCAAAATTCATTTTGTTTGGTAAGATATTCTGGCCCCAGGATTTTTTCATTTTTGGTCTTACCATGGTCACTTTTGTATTCTTTATTATTCTTTTTACAGCAGCATTCGGAAGATTGTTTTGCGGATGGGCTTGTCCGCAGACCAATTTCATGGAAATGATGTTCAGGAAAGTAGAGTATTGGGTATTGGGTGATGCACCTGCTCAACGACAATTGAAAGCAGCGCCCTGGACAGGTAAGAAGATGTCTAAAGTAACCCTGAAGCATGTTTTATTCTTCCTGTTGTCTTTTATCATCGCAAATTTTTTCCTGGCATATATCATTGGTATAAAAGAACTCGAAAAAATTATTGTTGAACCTGTTACTGAGCATGTGGTGGGTTTTGCATCTATTCTTGTATTCAGCGGTGTCTTTTATGGCGTGTATGCATTCTTCAGGGAACAGGCCTGTACCGTTGTTTGTCCTTACGGACGTTTGCAAAGTGTATTACTCGATAAAAATTCCATGATTGTTGCCTATGATTACAAAAGAGGAGAGCCTCGTGGGAATTTCAAAAAACAGGCAACAGAAAATTTAGGTGATTGTATCGATTGCCATCTCTGCGTGAAAGTTTGTCCTACAGGAATTGATATCAGAAACGGTGTACAGATGGAATGCGTGGGTTGTACGGCCTGCATTGATGCCTGTGATCATATTATGGGTAGTATCGGAAAACCCAAAGGATTAATCAGGTATGCTTCTGAAAACAGTATTGCCAATGGTGAGCCTTTGCGTTATACTGTTCGAATGAAATTGTACACAGGTTTGTGTTTTTTATTACTCGCTATTCTTTCTGTGATATTAATGACGCGAAAAGACATTGATGCAACTGTTATCAGAACCGCAGGAATGTTGTACCAGGAAAGAGGGGCAGACAGTTTATCGAACCTGTATAATATTAAACTGATCAATAAAACAACAAAGGATCTTTCTATTATAGTTGCGTTACAGGACGGGCATGGAAATATACAAATGGCAGGAAAACCTGCAATTGATATAAAGAAAGAAGGGCAGGCATCCGGTACGTTTTTTATCATTTTACCTAAATCGGCAATCAAAGAAAGAAAAACCATGTTGAAATTGGTTTTATACAGTAATGGGGAGGAACTGGTAACAGCCAAGACCAATTTCTTAGGACCGGCTTTGTAATAAAAATTGGAAGAAATACAATATCACTAAAAATAGTTTTTATGAATTGGGGAAACAAATTAATACTCGTGTTCATTGGATTTGCGGGCCTGATGGCCACATTGGTGTATAAAGCTGTCAATACCCGTTATGAACTGGTGAGCAAAGAATATTATCAGGATGAGCTCAGGTATCAAGATAAAATTGACGGTAAGGCAAATGCTGCTACCATTGGTGCCATTGTGGTTACTGCTACGAAAGAAAATCTCGTATTACAATTACCAAAAGAAATGGAAGGATTGTCTATAAAAGGTGAAGCCTGGTTTTATTGTAAAACAGATGCAATCAAAGACCTGCGTTTGCCACTTGCTGTTGATGCAGATGGCAGACAAATAATTACAAGAGAAAAATTACGTGCAGATAAATACCTACTGAAACTAAGTTGGGAAGCTGCTGACAAAAAATATTATCTCGAAAAAGAAATAGAACCCGCTGTTCAATGAGTGTAGCCATATTTATATCGGCATTGTTGTTGGGGTTGGCAAGCAGTCTGCATTGTATTGGTATGTGTGGTCCATTGGTAATGAGTGTGCCGGTGCAGCATTTGCCACAGCCCAAAAAATTACTGGGTATACTGTTATATCAATTTGGCCGAATAGGCACTTATATGTTATTAGGTGTTTTGGCAGGTTTAATTGGATGGCGCATTGGTGTGGCGGGTTGGCAACAAGTATTCTCTATAAGCATGGGGGTGTTGATGCTGTTTTTATTGTTGAGTAGTATATTTTTTAAAAAGGCGAAGGGTTGGAAATGGTTCAATCAAAAAATCACAGAACTCATTGCATGGTCAATGAGGCGTCATAGTTTTTCGGGTATGTTTTTAATGGGAGCGGCTAATGGTTTGCTGCCCTGTGGTATGGTGTATATAGCCATTAGCGGGGCCATGGCCACCGGCACTATTTTGAGTGCAACCCTTTTTATGTTTGTTTTTGGACTGGGTACGCTACCAGCATTGTTTTCACTGGCATTCTGGGGTACCCGTTTAAGCTGGCAAAACAGGCAGGCTATGCGTAAACTGGTGCCCTATGTGGTAGGTTTAACAGCTATTTTATTGATAATCAGAGGCTTGAATCTAAATATTCCTTACCTGAGCCCATTTATCTCCGAACGTAGTGCTGATACGGTATCCTGTCACTAATCCTTTAACAAATCATTGTTAAACCATTGACATTTATTTCTGTCTTTACTATAGAACTTTGCATCAGGCAACAGTGAAAGAAGAACAGGTATCTGTTAAAAAGAAAGCAGAATTTGTTTAGAAAGGATTAACAAATCCGAATAATCTTTTGGCACTGAATTTGCGTTAATACAGATATAAGCAAGTAGTCAATTTTCTCATAAGCAGTTAGTTTTGGTTGCGTCCCCCGTTTCCACGGGGGACAATTTTTTTATATAGCTGCTGATAATCAATATTTAAACGGTGGTGGGTGTTTTTCGCAAAAACAATGTCTGCGATAAGGCCAGCGCCCCAAGTGCACCTACTGCATCAGCCAGAATATCGGCTTCCTCAAAAGAACGGTTTACAATGAGTTCCCGTTGAACGAATTCCATTCCTGTGCCATAAGCAATAGTAACAATACTTACCAGCCAGAACCAGCGTTGCCGGGCTCCATTTTGTAAACTGCTTTTCCAGGCAGGGAAATGAAATAAAAAACAGAGCAAACCAAACATGCCAATATGCACCAGTTTATCGAACTGGGGAATTTTTCTGAACCACCAGCTTGCCGGAAATGAGCCATTACCAGGCAAACACAATAAATAGATGCTAATAGCAAGAAAAATAAATGCCGGAATAAATCGTAGTGGTTTCAATAAGCCTGTTTTATAGGTAAGATGAACACAAATGTATTGATGAACTACCCATGACCTGTTTTTAATTGGTTAAAATTCTTGTAGTATATGCCCTGTTCTTATGATTTTATGCGCCGCATGATTCATTTGGTAGATCATACGCTCTTTACTGCGGTATTGCTATTATCTTAGTTGCGTTACTCTTTGTGCCAACCATGTGCTTCAAACAAGATACTCACCAGCCCGCATGAAAAATTTCCTGAAGAAAATACAGCAATTGTATTTTGGCTACCTGTTTATTGCCCTGGTGCCTTTAGCCGTTCTTGCTTTCTGGAAAACCTATTTTTCCGGATTACTGACGAATCATAGCTCTTTTCATTTCTACTTTCATTTCCATGTAGTTGCTGCTGTCTGCTGGCTGGTTTTGCTCATTGTTCAACCTATTCTTTTTCGGCAAAAAAAGCTGGTACTGCACAGAAAACTAGGTAAACTTTCTTATTTGTTTTTTCCTTTATTGATTGTATCGATTATACTGTTGGCACATTACCGATACCTCACTACAATAGCTCCGGAACAAGTTCAGTTACTTATTCCATTTAAAGATATCATCATTGCCATCTATGGTTTTTCAATTGCATTGTATCACAAAAAAAGAGTCTTGTTACATGCAAGAGGCATGCTGTTAACCGGTCTGGTTTTTCTGGAGCCTGTACTGGTACGCATTTTTTCAAATTATCTATTGCCATGGCCCTATGCTATGTATCTAGTGATGGGCGTTATTTACAGTATTTTTATCCTCATCATGATAAGCGAAAGAAAAACCAAAGAAGGTAGATGGGTTTTTCCACCCGTTTTTGTTTTTTATATTCTGATACACCTCGCAATTTTGAATAACTGGAACATTCCTTTCTTTAATGCTTTTGCCAACTGGTTTTCACATTTTGATCTGACATAAAATAATCCAATCAACTTTTTACTGAGCTGTAAGCCGGGCTGTTACACGCTAACCAAAAACGTTGCATGCCTGTAGAGCTGTCTGTAGCTGATATACCGTTTTTAATAGATAAATGCTAGGATGATTCAATACTAAAAATTATTTTGGTGTTCTTAATACGAATTATATGCAACAGGTAAACGGTCGTTTTCTTATCGTACTTCATTCATTCCGCGTGCTATTGTCTTTATTGCTGATTATTCACGGGGTGGTTAGACTGGTGATTGGCGGAGCACCTCACTTTGGTGCTTATTTAAGTAGCGAAGGTATTCCTGCTGGTACAGTAATAGCGTACACACTTACTTTTTTTGAAATCATTGGTGGATGTCTTTTGGCACTCAGGGTATTCAGTAAATGGATCATTCCTGTTTTCCTCGCTGAAATTATCCTGGGGCTGATAATGGTTCATGCAAAAGAAGGATGGTTTGTGGTAGGATATGGAAGAAATGGATCGGAATACAGTGTACTCATTATTGTTTCACTTATTATGGTATGGTTTAGCGAAGATGTATTTGCGAAAAAAATAGCCTGATATTCATCAAAATACTGCACTCATAGACCTTAACCTGTTGTTTGTAGACAATTGCCGGATTCCTTCCGGGGCGTACACAAAAACGTATTTTTACAATAAATACTTTTTGATGCGCAAGAATGGCTTTTATGTACTACTATGGATTATTTATTATCTGGTAGTGGTATTTGTAGAAGCTGAATGGCTACGCCAAGGCTCTCCTGATATGCCACTGGTTACTGTGTACAAAAAAACCGCACTGGCAAGTGCAATTTTTATCAGTGTACAGATACTCTTTTTTTACTACCTGATTTTTTTCTGGCTCGAAAAAATAATCGATTCAAATAAACTCAAGACCGGAAAAATAGTTGAGCTGGTTGTCATGTACACCCTTACGGTCTTTGTAAAAAGGCTGTTATCTGTTTTTGTAACACAACCACTGATTTATGAATCGGGCCCGCCTGTTATTGCCAATATCTTCGATTTCAGGTTGTTATTTACCAGTATGCTTTTTCTTTCATTCCCTATCGGGGTGAGTATTGCTGTTGAATTCCTGAGTTTCAGAATATACAACCTGCAGAGAGAAAAGGAATTGATGAGAGATAAGCTTACTACTGAGCTATCATTACTGCGAAACAGGTTACACCCTCATTTTCTTTTTAATACACTGAACAATATTTATTCTCTTTCACGTAAGAAATCTGAATTTACTTCAGATGCTATACTGAAATTGTCAGAGTTGCTGAGTTTCATGTTGTATGAATCGGGCAAGGGACGAATTACGATGAAGCAGGAAATGGGTTTTATCAACGATTATATTACACTGGAAAGACTGCGTTACGGATCAAGACTGGATTTCCAATTTGATACATCTATTGATGATGATGCACAACTGATATCGCCATTGTTACTACTTCCGCTGATTGAAAATTCGTTTAAGCATGGTTCTGCGCAGGCTTTAAAAGATTCATCCATTAATATTCAGATCAAACTGTTAAATGGCCAACTTGATTTTGTAATCAGAAATAGTTGTGATATTCAGACCGGAGGTAAAAATGAAGGGATTGGTCTGAAAACCCTTAAACGCCAGCTCGAATTATCTTATCCCGGCCACCGGCTAATTACAGAGAAAATACAAAACAGTTTTATGGCCAGCCTTTCTATCAACTTACATCATTATGCAGAATTTTAAATGTCTTATTATTGAAGACGAACCGCTTGCTGCAGAAGTCATCAGCGAGTATATTCAGCAGTTGTCGCACCTGGAGCTTATAGCAGTTTGCACGAATGCCATTGACGGGTTACAGGTATTAAAAACAGAAACAATCGATATCCTGTTTCTCGATATCAATCTGCCTCGTTTAAGTGGAATTGATTTTCTGCGTTCATTGGTTAAAAAACCATCTGTAATATTTATTACAGCCCACAGAGAGTATGCAATAGAAGGATATGAACTGGATATTGTTGATTATTTATTAAAACCAGTTGCCTTCAGTCGCTTTCTGATGGCCGTAAATAAGATTACAGAAAGAAGTCAACTGGCAAATACCAACGACCCGGTGAACCAGTTAAAAGATCATCTCTTTGTAAATGTGAGTAGAAAGCGTCAGAAAATACTGTACAGCGATATTGTTTATTTAGAAAGTAAGCGCGAGTATGTTAGTATTGTTACACAACACGGAGCGTTTTTAACCAAAATTCAACTGAGCGAGTTAGAGAAACAACTGGATAACGCAGCATTTATTCGTATTCATCGATCCTTTATTGTTTCAAAAAGAAAAATTAAAGCGTATAATTCAACTGAGGTCGATCTGGATGCGATACAGATACCTATTGGCAGAAATTATAAAGAGCAGGTGCTTTCTCAGCTCAATCAATCTTAAGTCATACAAAAAATTAATAAGGCAATAGTGTTTTTGTATGCTATTACCTGTTATTGGTAGAGTTATTAATGTGAATATCACCGGTTCCGGTTAGTTTGGTTGCAGGTTTGTGTACATTTCTCAATGTTCATTTTGTTAGAGGTGATGCGGGATATTTTTATATCCCGCATTTTTCATTGAATCCTGTTGTTTGTATTCTAACGCTGGTATTCCATCGACAGTTCCTCTTTCTAGTAAGCGTGTACAATTAATTTTCGATACTGTTTATCAAATCTGTAAACAGTTTATCAATCAATTTAACAAGCTTATGAAAAAGAAAACTTTGCTTTTGATGTACATGCTTGTATCGGTTGTGTGGGTGTATGCACAAACAAGAGCCGTTACAGGTAAAGTACAGGATGAAAATGGAGTACCATTGGCTAATGTAAGTGTACAGGTAAAAGGAACAAGGCTGGGAACAGTGAGTTCTGTTGACGGTACATTTTCTTTATCGGTTCCTTCATCGGCACAAACACTCATCTTCTCACTGCTGAACTATAGAACAGCAGAACAGTCGGTAACCACATCACCTATCACCGTAAAAATGGTGTCAGTAACAGATAACCTTTCCGATGTAGTAGTGGTGGCGTACGGTACCACAAAAAAACCGGAGATCACTGGTGCTATGGGTATCGTAAAATCGAAAGACCTTGAGAACAAACCTTTCACCTCGGTAGACCGTGCTTTACAAGGTGCTGTTGCGGGCCTGCAATCTGTAGCCAGTTCAGGAACACCTGGAGCCGCACAGCAAATCAGGATAAGAGGAATTGGTTCTGTGAATGCCAGCTCCGAACCATTATGGATACTGGATGGTATTCCGGTAAATACAGGTGATGCATCAAGACTAACAACTACTGCTAACCTTCTGAGTACCTTAAACCCTAATGATATTGAAAGTATTACTGTATTGAAAGATGCAGCTTCATCATCTGTGTATGGATCAAGAGCGGCAAATGGTGTGATACTCGTAACTACAAAAAAAGGAAAATCAGGTAAAACGAAATTTCGTTTCGATACGGAAGTTGGATACAGTGATATTGCTTATTTCAATGATCAGTACAGACCATTAAAAGCAAATGAATTTTTTGAACTGGCAAGAGAAGGTATGGTGAATGCAGGTCTGGCACCAGCTACTATTACCGCAAATCTGGCAGACTGGGGCTTTGGTAATAATGTAGATTTTAACTGGCTGGATGCTGTAACAAAAAAAGGAACGCAAAGACAATACAATATGAGCGCCTCCGGTGGTAACGACAGAACCACTTACAATTTATCTGGAGGATATTTCAGACAGGAAGGGATTAGTCTGCAAAGTGATTTTGAAAGATGGAACGGAAACATCAGCCTGGTATCGAAAGCTACAGATCGTTTAACCATCAGCACTACGCTGAATGCAGGTTTTGTACAACAAAATGCGCCATTGAGCGGGGGCTCATTCGGTAACCCTGTTCTGAGTTCTTATTTTCTGTTACCCTCAAGAGCAGCAAGAAAAGCAGATGGCTCCTTGAATATTACAGCGCCGGATTTTGGACCAGGTAGTTTACACAATACAGTAGCTACTGCCGAAATGGATAACCGTTTCCTGAAACAACTGAGTACAAGGGGCGGACTTACGCTTGAATACAAAATACTGGAGAACCTGAAATTTACCAGCAGGTATGGTATTGACTATAATGTGCTGGAGGAAGAACAATACAACAATCCTTTTCATGGTGATGGACAATCTGTAGGAGGACGTGCATTTGTTTTCTATACGAGGTTGTTTAATTATACATGGTCCAATATCCTCGATTACAGAACCTCATTTGGTAAAACAAAAGCATTTACAGCATCGGCTCAGGTAGGGTATGAGGCGCAGGATTCAAGAACCCTTACAAGTAATGTTGCAGTAACCGGATTTCCTGCAACAACACAACTTACATTTCCTGTAGTAGCGGCAACACCTACACAGGCAACAGCCACAGGATCTGACTACTCATTTCTTTCTGCTTTTTCTGCTGCTTCTGTTAACTATAAAAATAAATATGTTCTTACGGGTAGTTTCAGGAGAGATGGTTCAAGCCGATTTGGTGTGAATAATCGCTACGGTAATTTCTGGTCCATAGGCGCTACATGGAATATTGATCAGGAAGCGTTTATGGCCAATATGAAATTGATCAGCCAGTTAAAACTCCGTGCTTCTTATGGAGCCAATGGTAACGCTGGCATTGGCAATTACGACTGGCAACCAACCTATTCTTATGGCTCCAATTATAATCAGCAGCCAGGTAGTGCACCCAATAATATTGGTAACATATTTCTTACCTGGGAAATCAATAAACCGTTGAATATAGGTCTAGATGTATCGTTGATGAACAACAGGATCACATTTACTGCCGACTATTATATCAGGAAAACATCCAGCCTGTTACTGGATGCGCCTCTGTCGAGAACCAGCGGCTTTTCAACCATTCGCGATAATATCGGCAGCATGCAGAATAAGGGGTTTGAAATTGCATTGAATGCCATTCCTGTTAGCACGAAAAATTTTCAGTGGTCGGTGAATGTTAACTATGCCAATAATAAAAACAAGATACTGTCGCTGGTAAATAACCAGGATATTATTGCAGGAATCTTTATTCGCAGAGTAGGTGCAGATTACCAGTCTTTTTATGCGCCAAGATGGGCAGGTGTTAATCCGGCTAATGGTGATCCTTTATGGTATAAAGATGCAGCAGGAAAAGAAACTACCAATTCATTTAATGATGCGGTACGGGTTATGTTGGGTTCTGCCTCACCCACCTATTTTGGTAGTGTTACCAATACATTTAAGTATAAAGGATTTGCTGTTGATGCACAGTTCTATTACAGTGGCGGTAACCAGGTGCAGGATGCATGGGCAGGATTTTATATGGGTAGTGGAAACGGCAGTGCCTTCAACAAAATATTCCGCCAATACAATGAGCGCTGGAAGGCTCCTGGCGATAATGCAAAACTGCCACGTTATGTTCATGGCGGAAACAGGCTTGCCCAAAACCCATCTTCATTGTATTTATATAAAGGAGATTATATAAGACTGAGAGATATTACAGTGAGTTATCAGTTGCCAGTTGCTGTTGCATCGAAATTGAAACTCAGTTCTGCAGTTTTCTATGTGCGAGGTACCAATCTGTTTACAGTGGTAAGAGACAAACAGCTTCCCTGGGATCCTGAACAGGGAGTGTCGAGCCAGACCAACCTGAATGTGTTCATTCCAAAAACCATTACTGCTGGTCTTAACATTGGATTCTAACCTAAAACCATCTTAAAATGAAAATGAAATATTATCTCATAGGTTGTTTGTTTTTTCTGGTATCCTGCTCAAAGGATTTCCTCGAAAAAAAACCATACAATGCACTTCCCGTTGAAGATGCGTTGAAAACCGAAGCTGATATGCTGGTGGCACTGCGTGGTGCTTATGCAAGTCTTCGTAACGTGGATCTTTATGGCAGAACCATACCTGTTTTGGGAGATCTGATGGCAGATGTAACATATCAGTCGGCCAGCAACTCCAACCGCTATACTTTTTATAACCAATATGCTATTCCTGTGGTAGACGGTAATGCACTTGGTATGTGGACCGCAGGATATCAGACCATTTTGCGTGCGAACAATATTCTGAGCACATCTATAGACGGTACAGCAAATGCCCGTCAATACAAAGGCGAAGCACATGCTATCCGTGCACTGGTATATTTTGAACTGGTTCGTTTTTTTGCCAAACCGTTTACCGATAATCCAACGAACAACGGTATACCCGTTATCACTTCGTTTGATATTACTGTAAAACCCAGGAGAAATACGATTGCAGAAGTATATACACAGATTCTCGATGATCTTACGAAAGCATATAACCTGATGACACAGACGACCAACTCGTCGCAGTTCAGTAAGTATGCGGCAAAGGCACTGGAAGCTAAAGTACACCTGTTCAAAGGCGATATGGCCAATGCCCGCACTGCTGCATTGGATGTGATTAATAATGGCGGATATACTTTACTGGGAAGTAGTAATTATGCTTCTTACTGGCAAAACCCTGCACCGCTTACCAACAAACTGGAAACCTTATTTGAAGTTTCTTCAGATGGGATAGCCAATCTGGGATTTGATGCATTGGGTTATATCTACTCACAAGGTGGTTATGGCGATATGATCTGCGCATCAGATCTCTATACAGCCTATTCAGCAACCGATGTCAGAAGATCGTTGCTAACACCAGGTACAAGATCGGGGCCAGCAGTTTTTGTAAATAAATACAACAATATTGTTACCGACCGCGATGATACAAAAGTATTAAGGTTAAGTGATGTTTACCTGATAGCAGCGGAAGCCAGTTTGTCTTCCAATGAAGCAGATGCAAGAAATTACCTGAACGCAGTAGCTACACGCAGAGATCCTTCTTTTGCAGGATTTGCATCAACCGGTACAACATTGCTGGAAGATATCCTTACAGAGCGTAAGAAAGAACTGGCTTTTGAAGGGCATCGTTTTCATGACCTGAACAGACTGAAACGAACCATCAATAGAAGTAATGATTATCCTGCTGCCGCAAGAACCATTGCTTATCCTTTTGACAGAAGGTTGTTGCCTATTCCAAGGGCTGAAATTGACGCCAATCCGAATATGGTACAAAACCCAGGGTATTAAAATCCGATTTGTTGTTGAACCAGGTATGCTTTTAAGTGTACCTGGTTTTTTATTGGAGAAAGTTGATGTACGAATAAAAATATTAGCCTGCTACATTACCAATTACCTGCAACTGCTGGAGATTAGGTGTGGGGCTTCCACCACGTTTTTCAAGCGTAATGGCAAATGCGGAAGCATTGCTGATGTTTTTCATTTTGCACAAACCATTGCAGCCATCAATCATACCGGCATCAACAGGTTTCCCATCAACAATAGCCCATAATTGATATTGTGTATCGGTACTCGTTTGTGGCAAACGATTAGCCAGCAGGTACACTTCATTCTTTTTCTTGTCCCAGAAAACTGTGGCTAGTTTATTTTCTTCAGCTTTTATGCCGGGCATCGATACTTTGGTATAAGCAGGATCGCTCATGATCTGCATGCCATTGTATAAATCAAGTCCTTTTGTTTGTAAGGCTTCATTTTGTGCCAGCAAACTTGTTTTTTCAACAAGCAGGGCCTGGTATTGATTAGATGCTTCACGAAACTGGTTATAGAAATATACATTGGTAGCAGCACTTACTACCAGTAAAATAACAGATGCAGCAGCCATATAACGCAGCCATCCTGTATTTGAAACAGGCATGGTTACCAGTTTGGTCTGCTCAATAGGTTTGAATTCATTTTCAAGTTGTGCAAGCAAGTCAGACTTAACACGCGGTGCAGGAGACATAGCATTGGCCATGGCATTTTGCTCAAGCGATAACTCAAAAGCCTCAACGGCAGCCCTTATTTCGGGATGCTGTTGGCTTAATCGTTCCAGCTCGGCACGCTCATGTTCATCGGCCATGCCCAGAACATAGCTTTCGATGATACCACTTTCTATGTATGCCTGTATATTCATTTATGGTTGAATAATGCCTCTTAATTGAATTAATGCTGTTCTTAATCTTGTTTTTACCGTACCCAAAGGTATATCCATCATTTTGGAAATCTCATCCTGCGTAAATCCCTGAAAATACGATAGGTCAATCAATACACGGTATTCCTCTTTTAACTTGTGCACCAGCTTGCGTAGGCCTATCTGGTCAACATGTAATTGAGAAACACCTGCCGAACTATATACGTTTTCAGACAATTCGCGGTTTTTCTGACTGTTCTGGTAGCTTTTACTCCGAATGGTATCAATAGAAGCATTACGGGCAATATTGAGCATCCAGGTAAATAACCTGCCCTTACTGCTATCATAACTTTCAACCTGGCGCCAGATTTTTACAAATACTTCCTGCAATACATCATTGGCCAGTTCTTCATCCTTCACAATATTGTAAATAATCGATAGAAGGGCACCCGAGTAGTTATCATACAGGTAACTGAATACCTGTTCACTCCGCTGTTGCAGCAGGTGGACCAGTTCGGATTCGCTGTATTTTTTGGCTACTTCCAAAAGCAGGTTGAGTGTTTTTGTACAAGGTTAATTAACCAATATACGGGGAAATAGTTCGGATGGTTTTCGGAAACTATCCAACCAGTGCTGCGTAGGCTTCACTGCTCATCAGTGCTTCTACATCAGCCACACTGCTAACGGTCATTTTAATCATCCAGCCATCACCATAAGGATCGGTATTCACCAGTTCAGGTTGTTTTTCAAGCAGACTGTTTACTTCCAGAATGGTACCTGCAACCGGCAGGAACAGGTCGCTCACGGTTTTAACCGCTTCTACTGTGCCGAAAACTTCTTCAGCCGCCAGAGTTTTACCTGTGGTATTAATATCAACATATACAATATCGCCCAGCTCATGTTGAGCAAAATCGGTGATACCAATGGTAGCAGTATTACCTTCTAATTTAATCCATTCGTGGTCTTTGGTGTAGCGTAATTCGGCTGGGAAGTTCATATAGCGTAGTTTTTAAAGTGTTTAGTCCATGGTCCATAGTCGATGGACCATGGACTATTTCTGCTGCAAATATTGATTAATTCCGGAACATGAAAAATTTATTCCTTGGCTTATGGCCTATGGCTTATAGTCAATAGTAAAACACTTGCTATCGGCTATACGCCATTAACTATTAGCCATATGCTGGAAATAAAGCAAAACATGATCCTTAATGAAATTCTCCTGTTCCGGCAGGGGCATGGGTGGCAATTCTTTTACCTGTTTAAAATGGGGCCAGCCATCTGCATCGTTCCCTTCCAGTATATAATACCCGCTTTGTGCCAGTACGGTACAAACGGCCACATGCATAAGATCCTGTTTCTGTTCTTTCGATACTTTTTCACGTATAAAACCTGTTTCCTGTAAACCTATCAGGAAAAGAACGGCTTCAAGGTCGGGTTTCTTGCCAAAACGTTCTACCAGTTCAGCTTCCAGTGCCCACCAGCGTTGTTGCAAATCATCACTTATATATTGCATAGGGCAAAGGTAAACCCTCAAAGCCTTTCTTCATCAGCCCATAGCCTTTATCTTTGCCGCAAATTGACCCTTATGTTACAAGTGAGTGTTCTGAGAGCGAATCCGGAAGAAGTGAAGAAAAGACTGACCGTAAAACATTTCAAACAACCAGAACTGGTAGATACCATTATCGGGCTGGATGATGAGCGTAAAAAACTGCAACTCGATTTCGATACCATACAGGCCAGACTCAATACCGCATCGAAAGAAATAGGTAAACTGATGGGCCAGGGTAATAAAGAAGCGGCCGAAACCATGAAAGCAGAAGTGGCAGGTTTGAAAACCAGTCTCGACCCGATTAAAGAACAAATGGTAGTGGTGGAACAAACCCTGCTCGATACTTTATTGCAATTACCCAACCTGCCTACCGCAGAAGTACCGGAAGGACGTACACCGGAAGAAAATATAGTGGTTCGTGAAGGGGGTGTAAAACCAACATTGCATGCAGGTGCGCAGCCTCACTGGGACCTTACCAAAAAATACAACCTGATCGATTTTGAGCTGGGTAATAAAATTACCGGAAGCGGTTTCCCGGTATATATTGGTAAGGGTGCCAAACTGCAACGTGCACTGATCCAGTATTTTCTCGATTTCAATACCGCTGCGGGCTATACCGAATACCTGCCACCTTTTATGGTAAATGCCGCATCTGCCATGGGTACAGGACAGTTACCTGATAAAGAAGGACAGATGTATTATATGCCGGAAGATGATTTTTATATGATTCCAACAGCAGAAGTACCCGTAACTAATGTGTACCGCGATGTAATTTTGAAAGAAGAAGATTTTCCGGTGAAAATGACCGCCTATTCTCCCTGTTTCAGAAGAGAAGCCGGTAGTTACGGAAAAGATGTGCGTGGACTCAACCGTTTACACCAGTTTGAGAAAGTTGAGATCATACAAATTGTAGAACCGGAGAAAAGTCATGCTGCACTGGAAGAAATGGTATTGCATGTAGAGAAACTCCTGAATACACTCGAACTGCCTTATCGTATTTTGAAATTATGTGGTGGTGATATGGGTTTTGCCAGTGCCATTACCTACGACTTCGAAGTATTTAGCGCTGCACAAGAACGTTGGCTCGAAGTGAGCAGTGTAAGCAATTTTGAGAATTATCAGACCAATCGTTTGAAATGTCGTTATAAAGACAGCAACGGTAAAATGCAACTGGCACATTCACTCAATGGAAGTTCATTGGCGCTGCCGCGAATAGTAGCCTGCTTGCTGGAGAATCATCAGACTATAGAAGGGATACAGCTTCCGGCAGTTTTATTGCCCTATTTTGGAGCGGCATCTATCAACTGATTCTTTTAAACTGATAAGTTATGCTTGCTAAGTGGTTCAAAAGAATTGGTTACATCCTGCTGATACTATTCCTTTTAGTGAATATTATTGCTGCATTTCACGCCTATAAGTTCACGCATTTTTACAGCAATGCAGCACCGGTAAAAAAGCCGGAACAGATGAGTGGTGGAGAAAAACTAAAAGCCATTTTCTTTGGTATACGTTATCCCAAAAGCAAAGTAGTTGATTCATTGCGACTGCCACACGATACTGTGTTGCTAAAAACAACCGACAGTCTTCAACTCGAAAGCTGGTATGCCAAAAACGATTCGGCCAAAGGAACTATACTCATGTTTCATGGTCATGGCAGCAGTAAAAGCGGCATCATTGCAGAAGCGCGCAAACTGTATGAAATGGGTTATCATATAATACTCACCGATTTCAGGGCGCATGGTAACAGTGAGGGCAATACAACATCGATAGGTATTTATGAATCGCGCGATGTAAAAGCGGTATACGATTATATTGTAGCAAAAGGGGAGAAGAACATCATTATCTGGGGAATATCGATGGGAGCAGCCACCGCACTCAAAGCCATCGATGAGTTTGGCATTAAACCCAGTAAGCTCATTCTCGAAATGCCTTTTGGTTCTTTACACAGTGCCGTACAGGGACGAATGAAAACCATGGGTCTGCCCACCGAGCCGCTGAGTACATTACTCACATTCTGGGGAGGGGCCGAAATCGGTTCCTGGGCATTTAACCACCGTCCGGAAGAATATGCCAAAAAAGTAAACTGCCCTGTTTTACTGCAATGGGGAGCCGGTGATTTGCGTGTTACAGAAGATGAAACCAACTCCTTATTCAGCAATATCTCCAGTCACGAGAAGGTGATGATCAAATATCTTCAGAGTGGTCATGAGAGCCTTTTTAAGAAGGAAACGGGGAAATGGGTGTCTGTAATGAGCTTTTTTCTAAATAAGTAGGCAAAAATGCTAAAAAAGTGAGGCGTGAGACGTGAAACGTGAGAAATGAAGGGGAAAATCTCCTGCGTTTCACGTCTCACCTCTCACGCTCTCTATTTCCTGATCGTAATCCTCGTTCCAACCGGCAGTACATCAAAAATTTCTTCCACATACCTGTTCTTGGTGCTGATGCATCCTTCAGTCCAGTTTTGTAATCCGTCAACCGCATAATCTTCATTGGGCCAGGTGCCGTGGATGCCGATGCTGCCACCAATTTGGGCATCTGCTGGGATCAGTCCTGCTTCTTTTCGTTGTTTGAATTTGGCTACACTTTCTGCATTCGGATAATCAATCAGCAGAAAACGGCTCCATTTTTCATGTTTTCTTTTGAAGCTGATCTTAAAAGTTCCTTCGGGGGTTCGGCGGTCGCCCTGCATCATTTTATCACCCATATCTTTATTGCCAAATACAACAGGATACGTTGCGAGACATTCGCCGGTAGAATCATACACTTTCATTTCATACTTCGTTTTTACAACGAGAATGTAATAAGTGTTTTTAGTAGCATGTTCTGTGTTGAGGTGATGGGTGCTTCTGAAAGAAGTACCGCCAATTAAAATGACCAACAGGCAGGGAGCATACATGAGGGGTTTCATACAAATAGGTTTTTGGTGAGAACCCGAAACTAAAATTCCGCTGCATGGCCCGGTGTTGTACTCCGGTTAATTGACAAAAATTTTGGTTAACAAACGTTATGTTAAGGGAGGAGAAAGAAAGCTACAAGTTGCAAGCTACAAGCTACAAGGAAAGGGCAGAAGCTACAAAAAAACAAGGCACAAGATTCAAGAAAATTCTCCTGAACCTTGCGCCCTTGTTCCTTGTCTCTTGTAGCTTGCAGCCCCGCTGCAGCTACCATCTGCTAAACCTGATGCCAAATGCATAAGGAAACTGCTCAACCCTGGTAATATCTTTGTGTAATTTATTAATACTATAGCTGCCGTATAAACGTACCGGACCTAAACCTACTTCACCAATAGCGGCTACACGGAATGGTTCGAGATTGAAATCGCCGGGCGATTTTTGTTTTCCGCGTTCACTGCTTTTCTGCTTGTTTCTGCTGCTGATAAGGTAGCCGGCACTCATACCCGCACTGATACTAAAACCTCTTCTATTATTGGGTGTGGTGTTGATGTTGATCATGAAAGGAACAGTGAGGTAACCTGCATACAGTTTATTCTTCGAGAAACTAATCGAATCATTGTACACATAAGGATTCGTGGCATCTTTACGGTAACTAATGCGCGAATCGTAACGGAAATTATACATCTCCAAGCCAAGACCATATTTCAGGTTCACCACATGTTTTACCACGTTTACTTTCTGCATAAAGAACCAGATATTCACGTTGGTTGATTTACCTGTGTTCAGTTTAAAACTGTTCTGGTTAACCGCGCCATCGGCCGGTCGGAAAGTTCTGAAATAACCACCTGCCTGTGCATTGGCATAATTGGTCTGGTCGCGGAAGTTGGTAAAACCAAGGTCCATGATCCACCAGTTGGTGCTAACATTTCTATTGGTTCTGTTCCTGCGTTCAATCCTGATATCAAAATTACGATCCCAGTCTTTCCAGATACTTTTATTATCAGAACTGCTATTGCTGTCTTTGTTTTTCTTGATGATGATAAAATTTCCCACTTTCACTGTGTCGGAATTGTTGTTGGTACTGTCTGTCTGGGCAAACAGCGATCCTGAAAGCAGGAATGCTGCTGTTACAATGGCTAAACGTTTCATACGATTGTGCTTTATTTACGCTTTTATTTTAACGATCGGATAGGACTTACGCCTGAGGTTTCGGTTTCTTCCGATTTTTTGCTCCTGAATATACTGGTAGCTTTACGGAAAAGACCACGAAGTTTGTCTTTATTAATTTCAACCGAACCAATTAATAAACTTTTATTGTTACTGTCGGTTTCAGTATCGAGTTCTTTGTAAACCACCTGTTGAGCCAATGCTGTTTTATCTGTTGCTTCTTCCGGGTCGGGACTCACTGCTGTCTTAATCATTTCGTTCTCATTGATGGCTGCATTTGCTGTAATACCGGCAAATCTTTTTGTGTCAAATGCGGGTTTTACGGGGTCTTCTGCGGTGATGGTATTCTGTCTTTCAATGATCGGTTCAGGAGTTACTTTCAGTTCTTCACGGGTATTCACCATTGGAATATTTACAGCTACAGATTGTTGTAAAGCCGCCGCAGCATCTTGTTCATCAACTACATTTATCTGGCCCGATCGAATGGTATTCTCCTTATTTATTTCAACTGGTACTTCAACGACAGAAGGGCTGCTGGTATTATCGGGAATCGTTGTTTTTTTATCAGTAAGGGAAGCGAGCTGGTTATCGTTGCCTGTATTTGAACTGTCGTTATTGCCAGCAATGTTCCAGAGGAAAAATCCAAAGCCGATGACAGCAGCAGCGGCAACCATTCTCATCCAGCGCATATAAACAACAGGTCTTCTCTCCGATTCGGTTCTGTATAAACTGCTTTTATCGGGAAAGAGCACCTGCTCAACAGGTAGTTTTGCTTGTTTGAGCTGAACAAATTCTTCCTGTAATACTGGATGTTGTAATACAAAGGTTTCAACTGCCTCGCGTTCCTGTAAAGAGAGTTCATCATCTACATACAATAAAAACTGTTCAGTATGATTGTGTACACCTATTTCCTCACCTGCATTGCGGTAGAGCATTGATTTATCCATCAACAATGTTTCTTCTGCGGGAAGCATTGTTTGCTGGAGTGCAAAAAAATCATCTGCGAGGTCAGGGTTTTCCTGAACAAACTGTTCAACAGCCATCTTGTCTGCAGGAGAAAGCTCCCTGTCTGTATAGAGCAGGAAAAACTCCTCGTAGTTATGTCTGTTGATGTTGATCATTTTATTGTAATGAATGATTATAAAACATTTTCAGGGCTCACGAGATAATTACGCAGTGTAAGCCTTGCCCGGTGAAGATACACTTTCACCTGGCTCTCGTTCAGTCCCATGATCTGTCCAATTTCTTCGTAACTATATCCTTCGTAATCTTTCAGCATCACCAGACTGCGTTGTGTTTCGTTCAGTCTGTTCAATGCCTCCATCAGTATCTTTTTCACATTGTTTTTATGCGTACCCATCTGTTCCGATCTGCCATCTTCATGAAATTCATCTTTTAACTGAATTCTTTTCACCTTCCTGATATGGTCAATCATCTGGTTATAGGCTACCGTAAATAGGTAAGATTTCGATTTACTGTTTTCTACTGCTTCCCGGTTGCGCCAGAGTTTTTCAAAAGCTGTCTGAACAATATCGCGGGCATCCTCTTCATGGCGAAGGTTCTTCACGATGAAGCGGTACACGTTGTCGGCGTATTGGTTCACACAGTTATTGTACTCTTGCTCGGTCATAAACAGCAGCGATAATTCAAATGATTGCCTTGTATACAGGTTATACGGCTGGCGGAGACTTTTGTTACAGTGCAAAGAAAAAAAATCCTGCGTTTATGGCGCAGGATCAATGATTATCGGAAAGTTGAGACAATTAAACGGTTCAATCCGCCATAATGCATTTCATCCGGACTACTGCCCTGAGGCTTGGTAATCTGTTTTTTCTGCTTTAACGGACAGTTTTTAGAAGTCTCACAGATCTTTTTGTTGCTGTAATTCTCTGTAATATACCCGACTGTAAATAATACAACAGTGGCTGCCACTGGTAGAAAGAGGTATCTTTTTTTCATAAGCCGGGTTTAAGGAATGGTAAAGTTATATACAAGAATCTTAAACAAGAAGGATTTATCGTTAAATGAAGTTAAAAAGTGAATAGGGAGTAGTCAGTGGTGAGTTTTAACCGTACTCACTACTAACTAATAATCTATCACCTGCTCCTGTATACTTTCCGGAATTTCCCTCCAGTTGTACTGCTGGCCGCGTAATTGGGGCTCAAAACCGGCTTCGCGGATGGCATCCTGCATGGTTTTATAGGTAAAACGGTGGGGGGCGCCGGCGGCACTTACCACATTTTCCTCGATCATAATAGAACCAAAATCGTTGGCGCCGGCATGCAGACAAATCTGGGCCGTTTGTTTACCCACTGTAAGCCAGCTAGCCTGTATATTCTTCACATTGGGAAGCATGATACGGCTGATGGCAATCATCCTGATATATTCATCGGTAGTGGTAAGGTTATGAACACCCCTGATACGGGTAAGCAGGGTATCTACATCCTGGAAGGTCCACGGAATAAAAGCCAGAAACCCTTTTGCCTCCTCCGGTTTACGGCTCTGTACTTCCCTGATACGGGTTAAATGAATAAAACGCTCTTCCAGGGTTTCCACATGCCCAAACATCATGGTGGCACTGGTGGTAATATTTAGTTTATGAGCCTCATGCATAATGTCGAGCCACTCATCGGCACCACATTTTCCTTTCGAAATAAGCCTGCGAACCCTGTCAACCAGTATCTCAGCCCCGGCACCGGGTAAAGAGTCCAAACCCGCTTCCTGTAAGGCTTTTAATACTTCATGATGGCTCGCTTTTTCCAGTTTGCAGACATGCGCTACTTCGGGAGGTCCGAGTGCATGCAGTTTCAGGTGTGGGTATTCCTGTTTAATCTGTCTGAAAGTATTCGTATAAAAGTCAAGACCCAGTTCAGGATGATGTCCACCCTGTAACAATAACTGGTCGCCGCCATATTTCAGGGTCTCTTCAATTTTTTTGCGGTAAGTGGGCATGTCGGTAATATAGGCTTCCGTATGACCCGGTATCCGGTAAAAATTGCAGAACTTACAATTGGCAATACACACATTGGTGGTATTCACGTTGCGGTCGATCTGCCAGGTAACTTTGCCATGTGGGACCTGTTTTTTTCTCAATTCATCGGCCACATGCATCAGTTCGGAGAGAGGAGCCTGCTCAAAGAGAAACATGCCTTCTTCAATACTTAAAAACTCAAAATTCAATGCCCGTTGGTACAAATCAGCTAGCTGCATGTAGAGGAAATTTCTTGTAAACAACAAAGGTAGGATGATAAGGTTGATTATAGCTGCATCAAAAACGGGAGTTCGATTGTCATGTAAAGAGCCAATGATCATTCCTGACCGGAAATAGAACAAAAAAGCGGAGGTAATGGCCAAATGAGCTTATTTTCAATCTGCATGAAACGTTTAACGATTGCCATCCTCCTTCTGTGGCTCTTCTGTGCCATGTCTCCTGCTCATGCCCAGGAAGAATTTATCATGCCCGAGGCAAAAATGCTTACCCGTTTCCCTTTTACGCAATTAAGTGGTGGTATTGTTATTGTAAAGGCTCAGATAGATGAACACGAGGATACACTCAATTTTGTTTTTGATACGGGTAGTGGCGGTATTTCACTCGATTCACTCACTGTTCAGTACCTCGGACTTAAAAAAGAGCTAAGCGATAAAACAATACGGGGTATTGCGGGAATTAAACTGGTAGAGTTTGCTTATAACCATACACTCAAACTGCCCGGACTGTCGGTTGATAAACTTGATTTCCACATCAACGATTATGAATTGCTGACAAGTGTTTATGGGATAAAGATTGATGGCATCATTGGTTTTAGTTTTTTGAGAAGATATATCGTCAATCTTGATTATGATAAGCAGGTGATGGAAGTGTATTCACCGGGCAGGTTCAGGTATCCGAAAGGGGGGTATTTATTACATCCTGATTTCTCTACGCTTCCATTACAGATGGCAACAATTGAAGACGAAAGAACAATTGATGCACGATTTATTTTTGATACAGGTGCGGGTCTTACTTTCCTCCTGTCGAAAGAATTTGTGTCGGATAGTGTGTTCTTTAAACGTAAACGAAAGTTTTATCCAACGCAGGCAGAAGGATTGGGAGGGAAGAAGATGATGGATATTACAGTAGCAAAAGAAGTAAAACTGGGTCCGTATAAATTCAGAAATGTGCCGGTGCATATTTTTGATGATGAATACAATGTAACATCATACCCAATGCTGGGTGGCTTAATAGGAAATGATATCATGCGCCGTTTCAATGTTATTTTAAATTATCCTGATCGCTGTATCTATATAAAACCCAATAATCATTTTCCTGAAAGTTTCGATTATTCCTATACCGGACTGGGTATATACCTGATTGATGGTGAGATAAGGGTAATTGATATTATAAAAGGCTCGCCGGGCGATAAAGCCGGTTTTCAACCCGGAGATATCATTTTTTCAGTTGAAAACAATTACACTAAAAATATCCAGACCTATAAAACACTTTTCCAGAACTCAATCGGAAGGGTGCGTGTAATTATTTTCCGGGAACAAAAACCATTGGTGCTTACTATGATGATAAAAGACATCAGGCGGAACAGATAGTATATTTATGTTTTCGGGAAATGTAGCACTTCTGATGACTCATGAAGGCTAATAAACAATATCCTACTCGCTTTTCACTTAATTTCGCTGTTTCAATTCTTTCTATGATAGTATTTGACCGGTTTGTGCTCGATAATGGACTCAGGGTATTGGTACATGAAGATCATTCAACACCCATGGCTGTTGTGAATGTTTTATACGATGTAGGTGCACGCGATGAGAACCCCGAAAAAACGGGGTTTGCCCATCTGTTCGAACACCTCATGTTTGGCGGGAGTATTAATATACCCGATTATGATGAGCCATTACAGCGTGCAGGAGGAGAGAACAATGCGTATACCACCAACGACCTCACCAATTATTATTGTCAGGTACCTGCTGAAAATATTGAAACCGCTTTCTGGCTCGAAAGCGATCGTATGTTAAGCCTTGCCTTCAGTAAAAAAAGCCTTGATGTACAAAGAAAAGTAGTGTGTGAAGAATTCAAGGAACATTACCTCAATAAACCATATGGCGATGTGTGGCATAAAATGCGCGAGCTCGCTTATACCCAACACCCCTATCGCTGGATGACCATTGGTAAAGAACTGAGTCATGTGGAGAATGCACATATTGATGATGTAAAACAGTTTTTCTTTAAACATTACCGGCCAGTGAACGCTATCCTGGTAGTAACGGGTCATGTTACTACTGAGCAGGTAAAACAACTTTCCAATAAATGGTTTGGTGATATACCTATGGGAGATCCATATAAACGTCATTTACCACAGGAACCATTACAAACCCAGTCAAGAAAACTGGAAGTACATGCAGCAGTACCACTCGATTCTTTTGTAAAAACATGGCATATGGATTCAAGACTCGAAAAAGGATATTATGCTGCTGATATGATTACTGAAATTCTGGGTGGTGGCGGATCATCGAGATTATATCAGTCGCTGGTAAAGGAAAAACAATTGTTCTCCAACCTCGATTGTTATCATTTTGGTAGCATAGACGCAGGATTACTTACGGTGGAAGGAAAACTGGTAAAAGGGGTGAAAATGGAAGATGCGGCGGCGGCGGTAGATGCAGAGATCAATAAACTGCAATCAACCCTTATCAGTGAACAGGAGCTGCAAAAAGTAAAAAACAAAACAGAAAGCGTTATTGCATTTGAAGATATGAGTATCATGAGCAGGGCCAATAGTCTTGCACTATATGAATTACTCGGCGATGCAGAAATGATGAATACCGAATTACAGAAATACCAGGCTATTACGGTAGAAGATATCCAGACATATTGTAAAAAAATATTCCGGGAAGAAAACAGCAACACCTTATTCTATCATGCCAATTAATATTTGGCTGCGGTTAAAGGCCGTAGCTATTGAACAGTGAGATTTTATTTATGATCAACAGAACCACAGCTCCTCCCATCATTGATGCAGTTTCCTTCAATTTATCATTGAAACCCTGCGACCGTTATACACTCGATAACCAGACACCTGTGTATGCCATTCATGCCGGCGCGCAGGATGTGGTGATGGTAGAGTGGGTATTTTATGCAGGTAACTGGTACGAAAAGAAAAATATTGTAGCAGGTACGACCAGCTTTTTGCTGAAGAATGGAACTGCCACAAGAAATGCCTATTCCATTAATGAATATTTTGAATTTTATGGAGCTTATCTGAACCGCAGTTGCTACAATGAAACAGCCACCATCACTTTACATTGTTTAAGTAAACACCTGCATGAGTTATTGCCGGTAGTTGCTGAAATATTAACGGAAAGTATTTTCCCTGAAGAAGAACTGGCCATTTGCAAACAGAACCAGAAACAAAGATTACAGGTAAATCTTAAGAAATGCGATTTTGTAGCCAACCGTTTGATTGATGAATATGTATTTGGTTTTCATCATCCTTACGGAAAGTACACATCTACCCTGGATTATGATGCGCTGCAAAGAGAAGAGCTGTTGGCTTTTTATGAGCAGTTTTATAAAAATGGTTCCTGTATGGTATTTGCTGCAGGAAAATTACCGGCAGATATAGACCAGCAACTCAATAAAGTATTTGGCAAACTTCCGTTAAACAGTAATGCATTGCCTGTTGTGGAATATCCGCTTGCATCGGCAACAGAAAAAAAATACCGAATCATTAACGATGCAGAAGGTGTGCAGGGAGCCATCAGACTGGCGCAACCTTTTTTTAACAGGCATCATCCCGATTTTCCGAAAGTGCAGGTGCTGAATAATATTTTCGGTGGATTTTTTGGATCAAGACTCATGAGTAATATTCGTGAAGACAAGGGCTATACTTATGGCATACACAGTTATCTTCAAAATCATATACACCATAGTGCCTGGATGATTAGTACAGAAGCGGGAAGAGATGTTTGTGAAGCAACCCTGACGGAAGTATATAAAGAAATGGAGCGACTGAGAAATGAACCAGTGGAAAAAGAAGAACTCGATCTGGTTCGTAACTATATGATCGGGTCATTGCTTGGTGATCTTGATGGTCCCTTCCAGATCATCAGTCGCTGGAAAACATATCTGCTGAATGGACTTGATGAACAATATTTCTACAAAAGCATAGAAACCATTCGAACCGTAAGTAGCGAAGAACTACAAGCCCTTGCGCAAACACATCTTCATCCCGATAATTTCTACGAACTGGTTGTTGTATAATACAGACCCCATGTTCCCTGCTCCGGATTTAAATCCGGAGCAGGGGACATGGGGTGTTAAAATTTCGAATACCACTAATAATCAGAAAATAATTACTAATTTGAAACGTAACTATTTATATGGGACGTTTCTTTACAAAAACAATAGCAAGTACGCTTGCCATTTTATTAGCAGCATATATTCTTCGCGGTATTGATGTGAAAGATCCGCTCACGGCATTAATTGTTGCTGTGGTGCTCGGGTTATTAAATAGTTTTATAAAACCTGTTCTTATTTTACTGACTATTCCCATCACTATTTTCACACTCGGACTTTTCCTCTTTGTCATCAATATCATCATTGTAAAATGGGCGGCATCAATTGTTCCAGGTTTTACAGTTGATGGATGGGTGGCGGCATTGTTCTTTAGCTTACTCGTATCATTTGTATCTTCTGTCATCGAAGCTATCCTCGGGCGAGGGGGCGAACAACAGGAAAACTAAAATCTCTGTGTAAACTCCCCGTTCTCTTTTCTCTGCGGTGGGGTTCCTCATATCACCCTGACGAAGGAAGGGGCCACAGAGAAAAGAGAACGGGGAGTTTACACAGAGGGTTTAAAGATTATAATGACTCAATCAGGTTTTTCACTTTCCCGCTAATTAAATCTCTGATTGTATTAAACTCCTCTGATTCCATATGTTTAGGATCGGGAATTTGCCAGTCGATGAATTGTTTGGCAGGCATCCACGGACAGGCATCACCACAGCCCATGGTAACCACTGCATCAAAGGGGGCATAGGCTTCCACTTCCTGCAAGGATTTACTGTCGTGAGCACTAAGATCGTAACCCAATTCTTTCATCGCAGCAATGGCTTTCGGATTTACAATGCCACTGGGTTTACTACCTGCGCTGAAAGCCTCAACGTTTTCACCACCATGAATAATGGCAAAAGCCTGGCTCATCTGACTGCGGTTACTGTTTTCAACACAAACAAAAAGGAGTTTCTTTTTCATGCGATATCAATTTTAGTTGCAGCAACCAGGCGCACAACAGGGCGCATCTTCTGTTAATGGTTTTTCAGCATATACAGTAATACTATAAATACCTGCATTGCTGTTTCTGAATGACTGAATTTCTTCTGCTGAAAAATAATTGCTGAGGATATCATCAGGCAGCAATATGCTTTTTTCTTTTTGTATGGTTACATTTTTAAAACCCGTAGCCTGTATCAGTTCGAGGTACACATTTTTTTGTATAGCGCCCGATACGCAGCCAGCATACATTTCCGCAGCTTCACGCAGTTTGGATGGCAGTTCACCTTCCAGTACAATATCGGAGATACTGAAATGTCCACCGGGTTTTAATACACGGTACACTTCTTTTAATACATTGAACTTATTGGGTACGAGGTTTAATACACAGTTGCTTACTACTACATCGGCAACATTGGCTGATACCGGCATTTGTTCAATATCGCCAAAACGAAACTCTACATTATTGAAACCCAATTTCTCTGCATTGGTTCTTGCTTTTTCCACCATGCGCTCGGTGAAGTCAATACCAATTACTTTGCCATTCTCACCAGTAAGTGCCCGGGCAATAAAACAATCATTGCCTGCGCCACTGCCCAAATCAATGACTGTATCGCCTTTTTTGATCTTTGCAAATTCTGTGGGTAATCCACAACCCAAACCAAGATCAGCATCGGGATTATAACCTGCCAGACGTGTATAGTCGTCTGCCATAATATTATACACTTCCGTGCTGCAACCACCTGCACCACAGCAGGAAGCTGCATTATCGGCGCGTGACTGATCGGCAATTTCGCCATACTTTTCTTTAACCAATGCCTTTAAGGCTGTTTCTGTTTGCATGTTTTTTGTTTTTTATGATGATAAAAACTGTTCGTGATCACTATTGTATGCAATCCATGGCCCGCATACAGTGATGATCACTAACAGCATGATTTAGCCTGCTGGTCTTTTAATTTGTGAAACAGAGAAGAAAATTCTGCATTGAATTTTTCAAATGCTTTCCAGTTAATGCAGTAGCAACTACGCGGACCATCTACATTACCATCAATTAATCCTGCTTCTTTTAATTCTTTGAGGTGTTGCGATACAGTAGACTGTGCCAGTGGTAATACTTCAACAATCTCACCACATATACATTCATTGTTTTGCGCAAGCACTTTCAATATAGCAATACGTGCAGGATGCGCCAGTGCTTTTGCAAATGCTGCGAGGTCCTGCTCTTTTTTTGAAAACGCTTCTGTTTTTGGTGTAGCCATTGCTTATCGTTTTTATACGATAAGACAAAGTAAGCACCTTTTTTTCTTTTATCGTACAAAAACGATAAATATTTTTTGATCCCGGAGCTGCTATATAGAGGCCGATGTAAAGAATCGCCGTTTCTCACGAAATAGCGCCATTCATCCTATTTCAAAAAAGTGAAAATGTCGTAACTAATTGTTTATCAGTTAATTAAGTTTTACCAGTTATTAAGTTCTGCCCATTACCTAAAAAAACTTGGTACTATGTGTTGCATAGTACCAAAAAACCCCCATCTTTGTGTTATGAAAGGAAAAGGAAACACCTCGAACCTTTCAGAAAAGAAAAGATTTAAAACACTATTAAATAAAGAATCATGAAAACGCAAAACACACATTTCTTCCAGCAATTGGGTCAGGATCACCTGAATAACCTCGTGAAAGAAGTAAAAGAAACTGTTGCGACTGATCTGCACATGAACAACAAAAACGCATTTGGTGCCGTTGATTACTGGAAGATGCAGCGTAACCGTAAAACAAGGATCGTAAGAAGACACCTTGTTGCTTAATAAAACTGAACAGAAACAATTATTATAAACCATTGTTCTGCTTACCCCCCGAAACGTAAGGGAACAATCAAAAACTCCGGCTATGGACATTCAGAACACACAAAGTCAGATGCGAAAGGGTGTATTGGAGTTTTGCATTTTATCCATCATCAGGCAGGGTGAGGTTTACCCCAGTGATATCGTGGACCGAATGAAAGCTGCTAATCTGCACATCCTGGAAGGTACTTTATACCCGCTCCTGACACGCTTGAAAAACGCAGGTTTACTGACCTACCGTTGGGTGGAAAGTAATAGCGGACCGCCCCGTAAATATTTCGTGATGACCGACAAAGGTTTAGAGTTCTATAATGAACTCGAAAGAACCTGGCAGGAACTGGCCGACGCCGTACAGGCACTCACACAACCACCAGTTACATCGGTACACGAAGAAACCCCAACCCAACCTTAACCAACAAAACTGAACAGAAAATGAAAAAGGTAATCAATATAAACTTCCAGGGCAGGGTAATTCCCATCGAGGAATCTGCCTACGACATGCTGAAGCAGTATGTGGAAAGTTTGAGAAAGTTCTTTGCCAACGAGGAGGGACGTGACGAAATCATTAACGATATCGAAGGACGTATCGCTGAATTGTTTGGCGACAGCTTGAAAAAAGGTGCTACCTGTATTACAGATGATACCGTGAACGAAATCATCAACAGCATGGGTCGCCCTGAAGATTTCGAAGGTGAAGAATCGAATGTACATTCACAATTGGGTGGAGAAGAGAAAGAATACAAATTCAACAATACCACCGCCGGTGAAACAACTGCCCGTGGCAGATTGTATCGCGATGATAATGAAAAAATATTGGGTGGCGTGTGCGGTGGATTGGCCAACTATCTCCGTATCGATCCAACCATTGTACGACTGGTATTTGCATTGATCACTTTTATGGGTGGTTCAGGTATCCTCCTGTATATTTTATTGTGGATCATTCTTCCTTCCAGACCACTGGAAGGCATTTCATCCACCAAAAGATTATATCGTAATCCAGATGAAAGGGTAATTGCTGGTGTGGCCAGTGGTATCGCATCTTATTTCGATATCGCCGTATGGGTACCGCGCTTAATCTTTGCTTTTCCGCTGGTACTCGGTATCATCACATCTATTTTCAGGGGTGCATTCTGGATGGACGTTGATCCGTTCCCCGGCATCATCTTCGGTTCATTTGGCGGTACTTTATTTGTAGTATATGCTGTATTGTGGGCCGTAATTCCTGAAGCCAAAAGCGCTTCAGAGAAACTGGAAATGCGCGGCGAAAAAGTAGACCTCAACACCATTAAAAATACCATCCAGGAAGATCTCGAAGGCTTTAAAAGCCGGGCAGAAAAATGGGGTGGTGAGTTTAAAGATAAAGCACAACAATTCGGACAGGAATTCGGTCAGACTGTAGGACAAAAAGGCCAGCAGTTTGGTGCAGAAACAGGTTCGGCTATGAAAAGAGGTGGTAGAAGACTTGGTGGTATCATTGCTATCCTGTTCAAAGCATTCTTCTTGTTTATTGCAGGTATACTGGCTTTCGCTTTATTGGTAACATTGCTTGCCTTTATGGTAGCAGGCGTAGGCGTATTTCCACTGAAAAACTTCTTCCTCGAAGGGTTCAGTCAAAACTTCCTCGCATGGGCCACACTTTTATTGTTCCTCGGCGTACCGGTAGTAGCATTTATTACCTGGCTTATCCGCCGCATCATGGGTATAAAATCTGGTAACCGTTATCTCGGATTCACTTTTGCAGGTTTATGGTTTATCGGTCTGGTTTGCGGAGGTATACTTACTTATTCTATCGTTCGCAATTTCGATGCAACAGCAAGAGAGAAGCATGAATACAGCATTGTACAGCCATCTACAGGAAAATTGATTGTAAAAGTGCCTGATAGTAAAGTGAAAGTATATGGTCGCTGGTTTAAAATGGATGGCATTGTGAGTATGAACGATGATAGTCTATTCCTGAATAATGTACGTCTGCGTATTGTAAAGAGTCCAGATTCGGCTTATCATATTTACTCACATAAATTCAGCAGTGGAAGAGATGAAGGAGCAGCAGTAAAAAATATTCATGAGATATCATACAACATTAACCAGTCAGACAGCACCGTATGGTTAGATCGTGGGTTCTCACTGAAAAAAGGAACAAAATTCCGTAACCAGGGTGTACAGTTAACCATACAAGTTCCTGTTGGAAAAAGAATCCTGATCGACAGAACGGTATCACGCAGACTCAACTGGTTCCATGTCGGTAATGGCTACGACTGGGAGTGGGATGAAGAATGGAATAGCAATAATGAAGACTGGAATTCTAATATCGAATATATCATGACGCCCGGTGGCTTGGAAAGAGTTAAAACAAAAGAAGATATTGAAGAAGAAAAGAGAAGGCAAAGAGACCAGGATCGTGAAGCTGATTCAGAAAATGCAGTTGAGCAATATAAAAAGAGTAAGGAAGAATTACAGAAAGAATATGAGCGCAAGCAGCGTGAGGCAGAAGATCTGAAAAAAGAATTAGATAAACCAGTTGATACAACCCGTTACCGTTACAAAAAGGCAACCGCCATGAATGAAGCGGAAACAAAACCGGTAATTGAAGAGCGCAAAGAGAGCCATGTGCCTTTTGAAGCCTCGAGGTTATTGATGATGCAAATGGTTTATTAAAGATGGTTGAAGTTGGGAAAAAAGAACCCCGTCCTGTTCTCACGAGGGGGTTCTTCCCTTCTCATTTAAAAAGACCTAAAACAAACTGCATGAAAATGAAATACACTGTTGCCATCGCTATCTGCATTATGTTATTAACGGGATGTGTACGTTATCATTCTGAGCGGATCAGGGAAGGCAATATTTCAATTACTGTAAAAGAAAGTGACCGTCGATACAGGGTAGATGCAAAATTCAGTCGCTCAAAAACAAAAGAAGTAGCAAGGGTAATCGACCAGATGCTTGATGCCAATAATACCCTTGAAACCGATGATCTTGATGGAACTATTTCTCTGGAAGATGATTCACGTGTGTATGTAAGACTTCGTTCGGGCCGTCTCAAAATCAGGTTTGATAAAGATGAGAATAGTGAAACCGCTTACGAAAGGGTCAGGGATCTTACCGATAAAATAAAAGCTACCATACATACCAGCCAGGCACAACTTCAATAGACAATTTATTTATTGCTTTCGGATGATGCACCCACTTGCAACCGGTTCTTAACCCGGTGGGATGGTGGAGGGATAAACTTATGCCCTGCAAACATGTCACCACAAATCATCTGTATGAAAAAATTATTAGTTCGCTCCGTTTTTGCGATGGCACTTATTCTGTCTATCATTTATTTGATGGCATGGAAATCACCTAAATATTATGTTCCTCAAACGGCTTATAATGCTGCAGACAGTATCGTGCCATTTTTGCAATACACAGGCGAACACGAGCGTCCTTTCATAATAG
This sequence comes from Chitinophaga pinensis, assembly GCA_943372605.1. Lineage (GTDB taxonomy): Bacteria > Bacteroidota > Bacteroidia > Chitinophagales > Chitinophagaceae > Sediminibacterium > Sediminibacterium pinensis_H. Next base: position 255,631 of record CALRZI010000002.1, read on the forward strand.
AAACAAAAACGGCACTGATTTTTGGTGCCACACATACTAAAGACAATAAGGATCCGCAGATTCCACAAATGGACGATCGCTGGACTGAATTTAAACCTACCATAGCATTGGTAGAAGGCAGGCTGGGTTTTCTGCTACCATCTTTCATGGACCCAGTGAAAGAATTAGGAGAAGGTGGTATGGTAAAGGCACTGGCCCATAGAGATGGCGTGAAAATTATGAATTGGGATCTTTCCAAAAAAGCACTGGCAGACTCACTACAGCATTATTTTACCCGTGAACAAATTGCTTTACAGCAAATACTCAATCCTTATTTCGGCAATCTCCGTTTTGGAAAGCCATCATCACCCGATGATTATATCAAAGAATATGTAAAACGTGCAGCACATGTAGGGTTGGAAGACAGTATTAAAACAGTGGCCGATGTAGATCGTATCTGGGAAAAATATTTCCCTGCAGGTCCCGGCTGGCGCGAAACTTCTGATGAATATGAATTGCCCGGTTACCTCGCAAAACTCATGGCCACATCAAACGATATTCGTAACCGGCAATTGGTAGCAGCTGTAAAAGAACTTACTAAAAAAGGCGAAAGGGTATTCGTAGTATGCGGCTCCAGCCATGCGTACTGCGTAGCCCCATCTTTCAAATAGCTCGCTCTGCGTAAAGTCCGTTATCTCTCGTTCTCTGCGGTGAATTCCCTCGAATGTTCACCGCAGAGAACGAGAGATAACGAAGTTTCGCAGAGGAATGCTGATTTCAAAACATTTTATGCTTCCATCATCCTTTCGCTTATTTTTGCGCCACGATAAAATAAGCATATGAAAAATACGCCCTTCACAGAGAAACACATTGCATTAGGTGCAAAAATGGCCGAGTTTGCCGGTTACAATATGCCCATCAGTTATTCAGGTATTAATGATGAGCATGCCGCCGTTCGCAAAAATGCAGGTGTATTTGATGTGAGTCATATGGGAGAATTTATTCTGAAAGGCGATAAAGCCCTTGATCTTATTCAGCGTGTTACCTCCAACGATGCATCTAAACTCACCAATGGAAAAGCGCAGTACAGTTGTTTACCCAATGAACAAGGCGGTATTGTAGACGATCTGATTGTGTATTGTATTGAAGAGAACAAAGTGTACATGCTTGTAGTGAATGCATCGAATATTGAAAAAGACTGGAACTGGATCAGTCGTTTCAATACAGAAAATGTAGAGATGCACAATATTAGCGATAAGACCTGTCTGCTCGCAATACAAGGGCCCAATGCATCGAAAATGCTGCAGCCACTTACCGATATGGATATCATGAACCTCAAATACTACACATTCACCAAAGGAACATTTGCAGGAGTAGAGAATGTATTGGTAAGTGCAACCGGTTATACAGGTGCTGGCGGCGTAGAAATTTATTTTGAAGACAGCAATGGTGCTGCTGATAAAATATGGAACGCCATTTTTGAAATTGGAGGACCACAGGGATTGAAACCAATTGGTCTTGGTGCAAGAGATACACTCCGTTTAGAAATGGGCTACTGCTTATATGGTAATGATATTGATGACACCACATCTCCACTCGAAGGTGGACTGAGTTGGATCACCAAATTTACTAAAGATTTTACGGCAAGACCAATCATTGAAAAACAAAAAGCAGAAGGCGTAACCCGCAAATTAGTGGGTTTTGAAATGATCGACCGCGGTATTCCACGTCATGATTACCTGATTAAAGATGCAGCAGGAAATACAATAGGTAAAGTAACATCAGGTACACAAGTGCCATCGCTCAATAAAGCAGTTGGTCTTGGGTATGTAAACACAGCTTTTACAGCAGTAGACACAGATATTTATATTGATATCAGAAACACATTGGTAAAAGCAAAAGTGTCAAAATTCCCTTTTGCATAATCGCCCGGAATTAATTTGAAAAGCCGTCCCGCCTTTGGCGGGACGGCTTTTTTGTAATCCTTCTCTGCGTAAACTTTGTGTTCTCATGTTCTCTGCGGTGAACTTACTCGAATTTTCACCGCAGAGAACATGAGAGCGCAGAGTAGTCCGCAGGGTACATTGCAGACTAAACCGTATTTTTAGAACCTAATGTTAACTACAACCCGATATGGTATTTTGTTATTTATGCTGTTTGTATTTGCTTGCAAACCCACACAGCATACGGCACCGGGTGTACATGATATAGGCTCTATCGGTACAGAAGTAGGTCAAGCCATCCTGATTTCAGATCAGTTACAAGGTTTTCCCACGGCGAATGGCGATAAATACGACGGCTCAAAATTTACCGGTGCGCATAAGAAACTGAAATTCGGAACAAAAGTGGTGGTAACAAATACGGTAACAGGTGCAACGGTTACCGTGAAAATTATCGATCGTGGTCCGATTGGTGTGGGGCACGCGATAGGACTGAGTAAAGCGGCCATGAAAAAATTAGATACGAGTATTAATACCCTTATACCAGTTCGTATTCGTTATAAGGAATAAGCTGGGTTTCTGTTTTGCCGGCCATGCGTGTAATCAGTAATTCTTCATTAAACAATTCGCTGTAAGCATGATCGTAACAGCAGAAATATGTTTTGCCATCAACGGTATGATAAGTGTGCGTAAAAAAATCGAACTGAAAACCCTTTGCAGATAAGGATTTGCGCATGATGGTAACAGTGGAATGAGTACCTTTTAAAAAATATTCAAGTATCCGTCTGTTTTTCAGTAATAAATAGTTAACGCGGCGGATCAATCCCCGATCCGATAGGTATTTTTTGTTGTTAAAGACACTCCTGCAATAATCGTCACAAAATTTTTTATCGACGCGTCCATGCAGGATACGTTCACAGGCGAGACATTTTCTTTTATCATTCGGCATGGTAAAAAATTTCTTCGTCATGAAAATAACCGGAATCATGTGTTATTGTATGCATATGCCACATGCTTTTTGGAAAATGAAGTAATTGTACTAGCTATTTTCTAGTATTTATACCTGATCTATTTTAAAACCCGCCCTGCCTGTATCGTTTGAGACACAGTTTGTGATAAACGATTTTAATCGGAAGTAAACGGATAAGTTCCGGCTAATGGTGAGAGGTGGTGAGATATTCGTGTCATATTAATCATGCTTAAATCATGCAACATGAATATGATGAAAAATAGAGTTCAGTTGATTGGCTATCTCGGACAATCGCCCGAAATAAAAATATTTGAAGCGGGTAAAAAGAAAGCCAATATAAGTCTGGCAACCAATGAGGATTATAAGGATGCCAACGGCGCTAAAGTAAGTGAAACCCAATGGCACACATTGATAGCCTGGGGTAAAATGGCAGAGTTTGCCGAAAAATATCTGGTCAAAGGCATACAGGTGGCAGTGGATGGTAAACTGGTCAACCGCAGCTATACGGATAAAACAGGGGCGAAAAGAAATGTAACTGAAATACACGTTCACGAAATGCTGATTATTACCCCAAAAAATAAGTAGTAGCCTTTCTTTCAAAAAAACGGCTGGCTTGTCTAGGCTGGCCGTTGCTTTACTGTAACAGAGCTTTCAGATTGACCGTATATTTGCAGCCCATGAGTACAAAACCTACTTTATATACCATTTTGTCTCCGAGGCTGCTCGATATTTACGATGTGTCTGATAGTGTAGTAGTGATCATTGATGTTTTCAGGGCAACATCAACCATTGCAACCGCATTGTACAATGGAGCCAAAAGAATTATTCCTGTTGATGCAGTAGATAAGTGTATTGAAATTGGTTTACAAACAGGAGGTATTACTGCCGGCGAAAGAGATGGTAAAATAATTCCGGGACTCGCGCATGGAAACTCTCCAGCCGAATATCCACGTTCATTTATAGAAGGTAAAACATTGGTACTCACCACTACCAATGGTACAAAGCTCCTGCATATGGCATTGAACAAAGGTGCAGCAGAAGTAATAACAGGCTCATTTCCAAATATATCAGCCGTTTGTGAATACCTCGTGAAACAAAACAAAAATGTAATTCTGGGTTGTTCAGCCTGGAAAGACCGTTTCAATCTCGAAGATGCCATGTTTGCAGGTGCAGTCATTCATCGGGTGCAGGAACATTTTACCATTCATTGCGACAGCAGCCTGATGGCAGCCGATATGTACAGACTTCATCGGAACGATATGCACCAGTTTATCCGCAGAACCACCCATTGGCACAGGCTTGCATCATATGGATTGGAGTCTGACCTCGAATACTGCGTAACCCCGGATGTGGCCAACGTACTGCCCATTTATAAGAATGGTGATCTCGTTTGTGGATAGAGGAGTGGTCTATGGCTAATAGTCGATAGACCATAGTAGTGACCAGAAATCTACTCCTGTCAACATGACTCTTGTTTTACTATGGACTATGGTCTATTGTCCATAGCAATCAACTTCCTGCCATAGACCATCGGCCATTAACTACTCTTAACAAACATTTCATCCACATTCTTTTCATTTCTCTTCATAAACTCAGTTGCTTTCCTTTACTTTTGCAAATTGCCCTTTTCGAAGCGGCAATATTGTTTTTCAAGGGGTGAGCTGGCTGTGGTTCGACCAATTGTCAACCCGTCTGTTTACCGCTAACAACTGATTGATGTATGGCGCTTCCTTATTTGGTTAAACACATTTATAACAGCGGCACCGAAGAAGTGATTCGCCGGGGAAAAAAAATTCATGCACTGGGCAATGTAGAACTGGTGGAATATGATGAATTAATGGCCAATGTAGTCTTTCGTGTGAAAGATGACGGGTACTCCACTTTTTATAAAGTTCATATCAACCAGTTTAAGGATCCGAAAACATTATCTCTCCGTTGTTCCTGTCCTTATAATCTTTCAGAAATCTGTCGCCATAAAGCCGGTGCGCTTTTTCATTTACAGGATTTACTGGATCGAAACCAATTAGGTGAAAAAGAAACCAGTTACGATCAGAAACATACCGTGGTTAAAATGAAACAGCTTGATCTGAAACTGATCAAAATGTTATCATCACAACAAAATGTAGAAAAAGCGGAAGATTTTTTGCGCAGCAGCCGATCTAATATCCTCGAAGCTAAAGATGAGCGGGTATTGGCAGAACTCGAATACCAGGGAGAAATATTCAGGGTGCTTCTTCAAAAGAACGAAGAAAGAAATTTTGATACCAGTTGTAACTGCGCATCCGATACAGATCATCCATTATGTGTACACAAAGACATTGTGTTGTTACAATTACTCCACAATTATGGGCCTGTTTACTTCGATAGTATCCGCAACTGGGATAAAGAAAAAAATAAATTACTTGCCTTATACGGGTATTCATTAAGTGATGACCTCAAAGGCAAATTTGAGTTTACGTATACAGATGGTAAACCTTTCTTAAGAGTGCTTGATACGAGCATTAAAAGGGTTTCTCTAAATCCGGTAGCAGATGCAAAGCCTAAACAGGAGGAGGTAAAACCGGCAACACTCGTTGAAGAGTTGGAAGAACGCGAGAAAGAAATATTAAAACTCGGAGTAGTAGTAACTTTTAATGAACAACAATATCCCTATGTTCAGTTGGAAGCGGTACAAGGTGAGGCAGATGAAAATCGCACTGCATATGTAAGCAAAGTAAGCAAAATAGATCTGTCAAGGTTTGTGAATACGGAAGTGTTTGATGAAGACGATAAGGGTACGCTGCAACAGTTAAGAAAACTCATGCCATCGGAAGTGAGCCGGTATCTTGATCGTAATTCTCCTTTTAGTGGTATCTGGGAAAATATTATTCAACAACACAATGATGAGCTGCCTGAAGAAACCAGGCACCTGATGAATGAATACCTGCACCCAAAGATTAAAAAAATATTTACTGATCTTTCTGAAAGCAGGTTTGTTTTCAGTTTGCCGGAGCGCAAACCCTTTACAACAGCCAATCTTCAGCCTGTAGAATTGGTTTCAACATTTATCAGCCCTGAGTTTGAAGTGAGTTACCTGAAAGGTCAATATGAAATCAATTGTCGTGTAAAACTACCATTGGCCGATCTGAATATTGCAGAAAACGAAAGTAATTCATCACTATTATTCAAATACCATAACCAGTTTTTTACCTGGCAACGAACAGAAGATATTCTGGTACTGGAAAAATTTCTTCCCACCGGAAAAATTATTATTGCCGCAGAAGACTGGTCAACGCAGTTGCAACAGTTCATCCTGCCACTGTCGAAAGAATTCAATGTGCATTTTGGCAATGTGCAGAAAGAAGAAGTAAAAGATATAAAACCGGAAGTAAAAGTATTATTGAAAGAAAAAGGTGATTATCTTTTATTTCAGCCGGTGTTCAATTATAAAGGATATGATGTTCGTTCTATCGACAAAGAAAAAATCATCATTCCGGTTGAAGATAAGTTGTTGGTGATACAAAGAAACCTGGAAGCAGAGAGAGAGTTTGTGCAGAAAATAGAATCATTGCATTCACAGTTTGTGCGACCTGCTGAAGGAGATGTGCTGGCTTTAAAGGGAACAGAAGTGCTGCGCAATAACTGGTTCTTTTTATTTGTAGATGCAGTAAAAGAAATGAATATCCCGGTATTTGGTTTTGAGGCACTGAAAAATTTCCGTTTCAATACAGCCAAGCCATCTACCAAAATATATATCAGCAGTAATACCGATTGGTTCGATGCAAAAGTGGAAATTCATTTCGGTGAACAGAAGGTAACGGTGGATGAAGTGAAAAAAGCACTAAGCAACAAACAGCAGTTTGTGCAACTTGGTGATGGCACTTTGGGTATTTTACCGGAAGAATGGATTAAGAAATATTCTTTGCTCTTCAGGGTTGGTGAAGGCAAATCGGGTTCCATGAAACTCAGTAAATACCATTTCAGTGTGGTAGAAGAGCTGTATATGCAGCGTGATGAAGAGGAACTGTTTTTTCAACTCGAAGAAAAATACGATCGTCTTAAAGAGAATCATTCCATTAAAGAAATATCGGCTCCCGAACACTTAAAATCTATTCTCCGACCCTATCAGGAAAGTGGGTTTCAGTGGCTTAATTATTTAAGAGAAGTACAATGGGGTGGTATACTGGCCGATGATATGGGTTTGGGTAAAACCATACAGGCGCTAAGTTTTCTTTATCACCTCAAACAGGAAAATGGTTCATTAAAAGCACTGGTGGTTTGTCCAACAACACTGATGTTTAACTGGCAGAATGAGATCAAGAAATTTACACCCGAAGTAAGTTTTTATGTGCATCATGGCGGACAAAGAACACGTGAAAGCCTTGCAGCAAACGGTGCGGATATCATCATCACAACCTATGGTACGTTAAGAAGTGATATCAAACAATTTGTGGAAGTGGCATTTGATTATGTGGTGCTCGATGAAAGTCAGGCTATTAAAAATCCTTCCAGCAAAGTTACCAAGGCGGCTAGCCTTATTAAAGCAAAGAACAGACTTTGCTTAAGTGGTACGCCATTGCAGAACAATACATTTGATATCTATGCACAGATGAATTTCCTGAATCCGGGTATGCTGGGCAGCATAGAGTTTTTTAAACAGGAGTTCTCTATTCCCATCGACAAATTTGGAGAGAAGGAACAGAAGGATCACCTGCGAAAATTATTGTTCCCGTTTATTCTTCGCAGAACAAAAGAACAAGTTGCTAAAGATCTTCCTGAGAAACAGGAAATGGTATTATTCTGTGAAATGGGCGATGAACAGCGTCGTATTTATGACGCTTTCAGAAACGATTACCGGGATAAAATTTTGGGAGTAGTAGATAACCAAGGTATACAAAAATCGCAGTTGACCATCTTACAGGGTTTGATGAAACTGCGTCAGATATGCGACAGTCCAGCCATCATCAAAGACGAAGAAAAATTTCCGAATGCATCTGTAAAACTGGAAGAGATCGGAAGAGAAATTACAGAGAATATCAGTAATCATAAAGCCCTCATATTCTCACAGTTTTTGGGCATGCTTGCATTGATTAAAGAGAAAATGAAAGAACTGGGTGTTGAATATGAATATTTTGATGGAAGCAGTACGGTCATGGAAAGAGAAAGAGCCATTCAGCGTTTCCAGAATGATGATAGTTGCCGTGTGTTCCTAATTTCATTGAAAGCAGGTGGTGTAGGTCTGAATCTTACCGCAGCCGATTACGTTTATATTGTAGACCCATGGTGGAACCCCGCAGTAGAACAACAGGCTATCGACAGAACCCATCGTATTGGTCAGACCAAAAATATTTTCGCTTACCGGATGATCTGTACCGATACCGTAGAGGATAAAATCTTAAAACTGCAGGATCGTAAAAGAAGTCTGGCCCGTGAGCTGATTACTGATGATGAGGGTTTTGTGAAGAACCTGACAAGGGAAGACGTGGAATATCTTTTCAGCTAATTTTAAGTGATTCATGCAATGAGTATGCAGATCTCAGCGTTGTATTGGCCGAGCGACCTATGCAGTCTTATGCTTCACCGATTTTAACAGTAGGCTTTCCAATCATCCTTATAGCTTTCCGTTAATCTTTTTGTGTTGCGGGCAGTCAAACACACGCAATAGATTCGTAATTCATAATAAACTTGAGCATGACCAAAATTTTAACCGCTTTTGTACTCCTTTTTATTGCCTATACGGCAACGGCACAAACCAGTGCCACATTAAAGGGTAAACTGGTGGATTCAGTCGGTAAACAATCATTAAAAGACGCTTCTGTAACCATATTAGATGCCAAAGATTCTACTTTGGATGTTTTTGGTCTTACCAAAGCAGATGGCAGTTTCCTCATCAGCAATATCACATTCGGGGAAATGATTGTTGACATCAAGTTTCAGGGATATGAGCCTTTTTCCAAAAAAATTGTGTTCTCTAAAGCAAACAGTACGGTTGATCTGGGGAATATTTATATGAAAATTGCGGCCAACGACCTTGGTAATGTAACCGTAACACAATCGGTGATCAGGATGAAAAACGATACGATGGAAGTATCGGCATCTGCTTTTAAAACAAAACCGAATGCGGTAGCAGAGGATTTATTGAAAAAAGTGCCGGGTATACAGGTAGATAAAAGTGGTAATATCACCGCTCAGGGTGAGCAGGTACAAAGAATATTGGTGGATGGGAAAAGATTTTTTGGCGATGACCCACGTATGGCCACCAGAAACCTACCTCCCGATGTAATCGACAAAATTCAGGTATTTGATCAGGCCAGCGATCAGAGTGCATTTACAGGATTTGATGATGGTAATCGTGTGAAAACCATCAATATCACCACTAAAAAAGACAAACGCAAAGGTTATTTTGGCCGTGGAACCCTGGGTTTCGGTGCCAATGCCGATGAGGGGTTGTATGATAATAGTTTTAGTCTCAGCCGTTTTAATGGCGATCGTCAGATTACATTTACCGGTCAGGCCAATAATGTAAACAAACAGAACTTCTCTGTTCAGGATATGTTGGGCTCACTTGGTGGGGGCAACTTTGGTGGAGGCGGTGGTGGAAACAGAGGTGGTGGTGCCATTCAAGGTTTAACAGGCAGTGGTAGTGGCGGAGGACTGGTGAATACATGGGCCGGTGGTATCAACTATCGCGATACATGGAGTCCCAAAACACAGTTCTCAGGAAGCTATTTTTACAACGACCAGAAAACTTACCGCGACCAGAAAAGTTTTGTACAGAATCTGATTCCTGGAGCGCCAGATTCATCTATTTTCAATGACCAGACGCAGTCATCAAAAACATACAATAAAAATCATCGGATCAATTTTAATATTGAACACAATTTCGATTCAGCAAATTCACTCATCATACGTCCGAATATCAGCTTTCAGGATACCTGGTCGCAGTCATTACAACAGACTGCTTCTACGAAAGGAAAAGTTACAGCGCTGAATAGTTCCAATGCTGAATCTATTCGCAAGAACAATGGTTTTAATGGAAACATTGACGCTACATTCCGTCACCGTTTCCCTAAAAGAGGGCGTACCTATTCAATCAACATCAATACAGGCGGAAGTGCCAATGACGGAACAGGTACCAACTACTCACGAAATCAGTATAGCCGTCCCGCATACATCGATACAATTGACCAGGTGTACACCACCAATCGCGATACAAGAAATATCAGCACTACGCTTTCGTACACAGAACCTATTGCCAAAAACCAGCAACTGGAATTCAACTATAACTATTCTTACAACCTGAATAATTCAGGAAGAGAAACAATGGAAATGAATTCAGGATCTGGCAAATATGATGTGCCTGTTGTAAACCTTACCAACACATTTGAAAATACGTTCAGTTCAAACAGAATGACGGTGAACTATCGTCTTCAAAATGCGAAATACAATTTCAGTATCGGATCGGGTGTACAGGTAGGTGATCTTACCAGTAATAATGTGACCAAAAACACAATAATCAAACAGCATTTTGTAAACCTTTTTCCTGCGGCTAATTTCCGTTATGAGTTTACCAAAACAAAAAGTCTGCGTATATTTTACAATGGTCGTACCTCGCAGCCAAGTGCAGAACAGTTACAGCCTGTAGCAGATAACAGTAATCCGTTAAACATCAGAACAGGTAATCCTAACCTGAAACAACAGTTTACACATAGCGTTCGTTTCCTGTATAATTCATTTGATGTGTTTACGCAGAAACTGATTTTTGCCACCATCAATGCCAACTTTATTCAGAACGATATCCAGAATGCAACCACATTCCAGCCAAATGGTGCACAGTTAACCATGCCGGTGAACCTGGGTGGTACCTACAGCATCAATGGTGTGTTTAACTATGGTTTCCCGTTGAAAAGACCAAAGAGCAACCTGAACCTGATTGCGAATGTATCGCGTAACCAGTCGCAGACATTGATTAACAATGCCAGCAACTATACAAGAAATACCACTTTAGGCGGAACCGTTTCATGGACCACCAACCTGAAAGAGGGGTTTGATATGAACTTCTCATCCAACTCATCATTCAGTATGGCTCGTTATACTTTACAACCACAACAAAATGGCGACTTTTTTACACAAACTGTTTCTACAGAAGCAACAGCCTATTCAAAAAGCGGGTGGGTGTTTTCTCTTGATTTTGATTATATCTATAATGGAGGAAGAAGTAGCGGTTATAATACCAGCATTCCTTTGTTGAATGCAAGTATTTCAAAACAGATGCTGAAGAACAAAGCTGGTGAACTGAAGTTCTATATGTTCGACTTAATGAACCAGAACGTGAGCATTACCAGAAACATTACCGGTAATACCATTCAGGATGTTCAAACAAGAGTATTGACCCGATATTTTATGGTGAGCTTTACATATAACCTGCGTCGTTTTGGTGCCAACCAGCAACAACAGCAGCGCGGCGGAAATATGATGATGCCGGGTGGAAACATGCAGCAGATGAGGATGATGAGAGGTGGGGGGATGTAAATTATAATCTTCAGAAAACCTGAAAATGATAACGAGAGCCGTCCTGTCTTAAGCGGGACGGCTTTTCTATGCTAACGACCGTAAGTTTACAACAGAATTTAATAATCCTTTCATAAAAAACTTAGCCACTATAACCTCAAACTGTTATACTTTTACACTCTCAAAGCACAATTAACTATTAAAGTGAAGCAGATACTGACAAATTATTTATCCCTTTTGTTGAATTCACCCCGTCAGGTGTTCTCAATGGAAGCTGCTTTTAACTTTCTCCCGCGACCCCGACGTGGTTGCTGATAGGACGAGCAACTGGCACTTGCCCCTATCAGTGGAAAAATCCCCGGAATTGTTTTTCTGACAGATAGCTGTCGTTCCCTTTACGTTATTTAATTTATTTAAGTTGGAACAAAATATCATTGTTCGTGTAGCCAATAGTGGCGACACCCGATATGCACAAACCATTACTGATGAAATGGAGTCATCAGCAAAAGCACGTGGTACAGGTATTGCCAAACGCAGTCCCGACTATGTGGCAAAAAAAATGGAAGAAGGTAAAGCCGTCATCTCTTTATTACCCGACGGAACATGGGTAGGCTTCTGTTATATTGAAGCATGGGGTCACGATTCATTTGTGGCCAATAGTGGATTGGTGGTATCGCCTCCATTCAGAAAAAGCGGTGTAGCCAAGCTGATCAAGAGAACCATTTTCAACCTATCAAGAGAAAAATACCCTAAAGCAAAAATATTTGGTCTTACCACAGGTTTAGCTGTAATGAAAATCAACAGCGATCTGGGGTATGAACCGGTAACCTATAGTGAACTTACTGATGATGAAGAATTCTGGGCAGGATGTAAAAGCTGTGTGAACTATGAAGTGCTGATGAGTAAAGACAGGAAGAATTGTTTTTGCACGGCCATGTTATACGATCCAACCGATCATTATGAGCCCGAAGAAACATCATCGGATTTCAGTAAGAAATCAAAAATATATGAACGTTTTATGAAACTGAAACAGCACAAACTGTTGCGGATGTTTCGTAAAAAAGAAAATGGCGGAACAAGCATCAAGCCAAAATCATTTTTTCATCACCTGTTTAATCTCTGATTTCTCAGGGTTATCGTAATAAGCAAAGAATCGTATGAGCAATTTACCTACATCACTTCCTGCCGGCACCAAAGTAGTATTGGGCTTTAGCGGCGGATTAGACACTTCTTATTGTGTAAAATACCTGACCGATGAAAAAGGCTATGAAGTACACAGTGTAATTGTAAACACCGGAGGTTTCACCGCAGCAGAACTGGAGCAGATAGAAGCACATGCCTATAAACTGGGTGTAAAATCGCACACAACTGTTGATGCGGTGAAAAGTTATTATGATAGCATCATTCGATTCCTGATCTATGGAAATGTACTGAAAAACAATACTTATCCATTAAGTGTAAGTGCGGAAAGGTTAAGCCAGGCATTACATATTGCAGAACACACAAAAAAACTGGGTGCAAAAGCAGTAGTTCATGGCAGTACAGGTGCAGGTAACGATCAGGTGCGTTTCGATATGGTATTTCATATCATGATACCGGGTGTAGAAATCATCACCCCTATCCGCGACATGAAACTGAGCCGCGAAGAAGAAATCAGCTACCTGAAATCGAAGGGTGTGGATATGAATTTTGAAAAAGCAGCCTACTCTATCAATAAAGGGTTGTGGGGAACCAGTGTAGGTGGAAAAGAAACATTGCATTCGAAAGGTATGTTACCCGAAGAAGCATGGCCTACACAGGTAACCAAATCGCAGGCAGAAGAAATAAAATTAGGTTTTGAAAAAGGAGAGTTGAAACGCGTCAACGACCAGCATTTCGCACATCCTTCCGAAGCTATTCAGTATGTGCAGTCTATTGTCGGTCCATTTGGTATTGGAAGAGATATACATGTGGGCGATACCATTATCGGTATCAAAGGCCGCGTAGGTTTTGAAGCGGCAGCACCGATGGTCATTCTCAAAGCACACCATGCACTCGAAAAACATGTACTCACCAAATGGCAGTTAAGCTGGAAAGACCAGTTGGCACAATTTTATGGTAACTGGTTACACGAAGGACAGATACTCGATCCGGTGATGAGAGACATTGAAGCCTTCCTGCAGCATTCACAACAACAGGTAACAGGTGATGTGTTTGTACAACTCATGCCATATCGATTCACTGTAATCGGTATAGAGTCGCCCAATGATCTCATGAGCAGCAAGTTTGGGAAATATGGTGAGATGAACAGCGGATGGACAGGTGAAGATGTAAGAGGGTTCTCCAAAATATTTGGTAACCAGACAGCTATTTACCATAGCATTAAAGCGGATCAGCCATGAAAAAAATAAAAGTAGCTATTACAGGTGCCGCAGGTTATACGGGTGGTGAATTGATCAGGCTATTATTGAATCATCCGCAGACAGAACTGGTAAACATACACAGTACCAGTAATGCAGGGAAACCTCTATATTCTGTTCATGCAGACCTTCTGGGAGAGACCGATCTGTTATTCAGTGATAAGCCATATACCGAGGCTGATGTATTATTTCTCTGTGTGGGACATGGCGATGCAAGAAAATTTTTAGACCAACACAGCATTCCTTACACAACAAAAATCATTGATCTCTCACAGGATTTTCGTTTACCGGCAACAGCTGTGCATAGGGAAAGAACTTTTGTTTATGGTTTACCCGAAATAAATAAAGAAGCAATTGTTACTGCTCAAAACATCGCCAACCCCGGTTGTTTTGCAACAGCCATACAGCTCGCTTTATTACCACTCGCCAAAGCAGGCGTATTAAGTGATGTTTATACAACAGGCATCACCGGATCAACAGGAGCTGGTCAATCGCTCAGCAATACATCTCATTTTAGCTGGCGTGCCAATAATATACAGGCATATAAATCATTAAGCCATCAGCATATCAAAGAAATCACGGCTTCATTAAACCAGTTACAAACCGATTCCCCACTTTCTGAAAGTGGGGAAGGTCCGGGTGTACATTTTGTTCCCTGGAGGGGTGATTTTACCAGAGGTATTTATACAAGCTCAGTCATCGACTGTAGTTTTCCGCTGGAAGAAGTAAAAAATATCTATCGTGCATATTATGCGAATGCTGCTTTCACTCATTACAGTGAACAGATGGTCGATCTGAAACAGATAGTGAATACCAATAAATGTCTGGTACATGTAGAGAAACAGGGAAACAAGCTGGTGGTGCACAGCGCCATCGATAATTTATTGAAAGGGGCCAGTGGACAAGCTATACAAAACATGAACCTCTTATTTGGCCTGGATGAAAAAACAGGACTACAGTTAAAGGCCAATTATTTTTAAACCAAAAGCGGCGGGATAAATCTTTGATCTATGAAACTATTTGATGTATATCCACTGAACAATATTACCATAGAAAAAGCGAATGGTTCATATGTATGGGATGATAAGGGAACACGTTACCTCGATATGTATGGTGGACATGCTGTAATCAGTATAGGTCATACACATCCGCATTGGGTAAAAAGAATAGAAGAGCAACTAAATAAGATTGCTTTTTATTCCAATTCTGTTATCATTCCTCTGCAACAACAACTGGCCGATAAACTGGCCACAGTGAGTGGTAAAACTGATTACCAGCTTTTTCTTTGCAATAGTGGCGCAGAAGCGAATGAAAATGCATTAAAACTGGCTTCATTTCATACCGGCAGAAAAAAAATCATTGCATTTACAAAGTCATTTCATGGTCGTACATCATTAGCGGTGGCAGCAACAGACAACCCGTCGATAGTGGCACCGGTAAATGAGACAGACAATATTATTTTTCTTCCCTTTAACGATGTCAATGCCTTGCATGAGTGTTTTGTGGAAGAAGGAAAAAACATAGCTGCAGTAATAACAGAAGGTATACAGGGCGTTGGTGGTATTAGCGTGGCATCGAAACTCTTTCTGCAAACCATACGTTCTCTTTGTAACCAGTATGGCGCTTTGTTTGTAGCCGATAGTGTACAGTGTGGTTATGGAAGAACAGGAAAATTCTTTGCCCATGATCATGCAGGTGTAGATGCAGATATTTATTCCATGGCAAAAGGTATGGGTAATGGCTTCCCGATTGGTGGTATTTTAATTGCACCACATATTCAGCCTAAACATGGTATGCTGGGTACCACATTTGGTGGTAATCATTTGGCATGTGCCGCAGCATTAGCAGTATTGGAAGTAATGGAGAATGAAAAATTAATGACGCAGACTACTGAAAACGGCAGATACTTGATTGAACAGTTAAAAGCAATTCCTGAATTGCAAAACGTAAGAGGGAAAGGATTGATGATTGGTTTTGATGTGCCTGAGAATATAAAAGACCTGAAAAAGCTATTGTTACAGGAGTATAAAGTTTTTACAGGAGAAGCAAAACCCAATGTAATCAGACTCCTGCCATCATTGGCATTACAGAAAGAACAAATAGATGAATTTCTGCAATCGTTAAAACAGGCCATAATGGCTCTAAACAAAAACTCTGCGTAAACTCCGTGTTCTCTTATTCTCTGCGGTGAAACTACTCGAATGCCCACCGCAGAGAATAAGAGAGCGCAGAGGTGGCCGCAAGGAGTATATAGAACTTCAACCCAGAAATCTAATTATGAAACAATTTATATCCGTAACCGATGTAGCCGATATCAATGCACTCATTAAAAAAGCAATAGCATGCAAGGCAGAACCGCTGAAGTATCAGCAGTTGGGTGTGGGGAAACGTATTGGTTTATTGTTTCTGAATCCAAGTTTGAGAACAAGACTGAGTACACAGGTAGCAGCCCGCAACCTCGGAATGGAAGCCATTGTATTCAATGTAGATAAAGAAGGCTGGGCATTGGAGTTCGAAGAAGGAGCTATCATGAGTGGTAATACGGTTGAACATGTGAAAGATGCAGCACCGGTACTGGGACAATACTTTGATATCTTATGTATTCGCACTTTCCCGTCACTCAAAAACAGAGAAGATGATTATAGTGAAATGTTTATCCATCAGTTTATTAAATATGCCGGAGTGCCTGTAGTAAGTTTAGAAAGTGCCACATTACACCCACTGCAGTCATTAACCGATCTGGTAACCATTTCAGAAGAACTGAAAACAAAACCACTGAAACGGAAACCCAAAATTGTTTTAACATGGGCGCCGCATATCAAACCCTTACCACAATGTGTGGCCAATAGTTTTGCAGAATGGGTGAATGCATGGGGTGAAGCTGATTTTGTGATTACACACCCACAGGATTATGAATTGTCTGAACAGTTTACAAGAGGGGCTACTATTACACATGACCAGGATGCGGCATTGGCTGGTGCCGATTTTGTATATGTAAAAAACTGGAGTACGTTTACCGATTATGGTAAAGTATATGAAAATGATCCAGCTTGGATGCTGACAGAAGAAAAAATGAGCACCACTAACCAGGCGAAAGTGATGCATTGTTTGCCGGTGAGAAGAAATGTAGAATTAAGTGATGAAATACTGGATGGTACACATAGTCTCGTAACCAGACAGGCAGGCAACCGTGTATGGGCAGCACAAGCAGTATTACATGAAATTCTTACTACAAAATAAAATATGTCTGAACCTCTCTATATCATAAAAATCAGTGGAAATATCATCGATGATGAGCAGCGGCTTGATGCTTTCCTGCAGCAGTTTTCATCGTTGGCCGGAAAGAAAATACTGGTACATGGCGGTGGCAAACTGGCTACTAAAATGGCAGATCAGTTAAACATTCCGCAACAGATGATAGAAGGAAGAAGGGTTACAGATGCAGACACACTGCGTGTTGTAACGATGGTATATGCGGGTTATATCAATAAAAATATTGTTGCCAGCTTGTATGCAAAAGGAACGCCGTCAATAGGTATAACTGGAGCTGATGGCAATTGTATACTGGCACATAAAAGACAACACGATACTATTGATTATGGATATGTGGGTGATATTGATGCAGTAAATGCTGCATTATTACACCAGATACTGGAGCAAAATACTGCGATAGTAGTGGCACCTATTACACACGATGGCAGAGGGCAACTGCTCAATACGAATGCTGATACTATTGCGCAGGAGATAGCCAAAGCGTTGAGTAATTTATATCAGACGATATTAATTTATTCCTTTGAGAAGAAAGGCGTGTTGCTGGATGTGAATGATGACACATCGGTTATTGCTACCATGAACAGAGAACAATACCTGTTGTTAAAAGCAGAAGGAAAAATTTTTGCAGGTATGATACCTAAGCTTGATAATGCATTTGCTGCAATAGAAGCAGGTGTTGGTAAGGTAATTATTGGCGAGGCCGAAGAACTTGCTTTACTTGTAAATGCATCAAGCGGTACAACGATACAATAAAATGGTGCATTCAATAGACATATTATATAACGACAGCATCAGCTTACTCAAAAAACTGATTGCTATTCCTTCATTTAGTAAGGAAGAGTCCGCAACGGCTGATTGTATAGAAGTATTTTTCAAAGAACGGAATATTCAGTCAAACAGGCATCTCAATAATGTTTGGGCTGCTAATTTATATTTTGACGAAGCCAAACCAACCCTGTTACTCAACTCACACCACGATACGGTAAAACCAAATAAATCATATACACTGGATCCATTTGCACCAATAGAAAAAGATGAAAAACTTTTTGGATTGGGTAGTAATGATGCCGGAGGCTCACTGGTATCGTTGCTGGCAGTGTTTCTGCATTATTATGCTAAGGAAAACCTAGCATACAATATTGTGTATGCAGCAACAGCCGAAGAAGAAATATCTGGAAAGAATGGTATTGAAGCATTGTTGCCTCAATTGCCTGCAATTGAATATGGCATTGTAGGAGAGCCTACACAAATGCAGATGGCCGTTGCAGAACGTGGTCTTCTTGTACTCGATGCCGTGGCAACCGGTAAACCCGGTCATGCAGCACGCAATGAAGGAGATAATGCTTTATATAAGGCAGTAAAAGACATACAGTGGATTGAAAATTATCAGTTTGATAAAGTGTCCGAGCTGCTGGGTCCGGTAAAAATGACGGTAACTGTTATTGAAACAGAAAACAAAGCGCATAATGTGGTGCCCTCATCCTGTAATTTTGTAATTGATGTAAGGGTAAATGAATGTTATGGTTTTGAAGAAGTGATCAATACCATCCAGTCGAATTTAAAGTCAGCTATTCAGCCAAGAAGTCTGCGGATGAAATCGAGCTCCATTCCATTAGATCATCCGCTTGTGCTGGCAGGAAAGAAGTTGGGGAGAAGTTGGTATGGTTCACCCACCACGTCCGATAAAGCATTGATGCCTTTTCTAACTTTGAAAATAGGTCCGGGAGATTCGGCAAGAAGTCATAGTGCAGATGAATTTATTTATCTGCATGAAATTAAAGAAGGAATAGAACTTTATATCGCAATACTGGATCAACTCATACTAAAGCAATCGACATGAAATGGCCATTAAGATATTTCGAATCTAATGACAGCATCTTTTGGCCATTACATGTGACCAAAATCAATAAAATTAGCACATGAAACTCTGGCAAAAGAATACCACAGTATCGGGTACCGTAGAAACATTTACGGTAGGAAAGGATCGTGAAATGGATCTGCTCCTGGCACCTTTTGATGTATTAGGTTCTATTGCACATGTAACCATGCTTGCAGAAGTAGGTCTGCTCACAAAAGAAGAAACGTTACAGGTAAACAAAGAACTGCGAAACATTTACCACAGTATTCACCATTCACCTCACGAAGGAGTCCTTGCGACATTTACCATTCGCGAAGGAATAGAAGACATCCACTCCCAAATAGAATTCATGCTCACCGAAAAAATAGGTGAAGCAGGAAAAAAAATTCACAGTGCAAGAAGCAGGAATGATCAGGTGTTGGTAGATATCAAACTTTTCCTGAGAAATGAGATCAGGTTACTGGCAGCAGAAACGGAAAAGTTGTTTACATTATTACAACAACAAAGCGAGCAATACAAAGGCCATCTTTTACCCGGATACACACATTTGCAGCTTGCCATGCCATCTTCATTTGGCTTATGGTTTGGCGCGTATGCGGAGGGCCTGGTAGATGATATGATTTCATTACAGGCTGCCTATAAAATAGTCAACAAAAACCCGCTGGGGTCAGCGGCGGGTTACGGTTCATCATTTCCCATCAACAGAACATTAACCACACAACTATTAGGATTTGATGATCTCAATTATAATGTGGTATATGCGCAAATGGGAAGGGGCAAAGCAGAAAGGGTAACTGCCATGGCTATGGCTAATATTGCCGACACATTAAGCCGTATGAGTATGGACATGTGTTTATACCTGAACCAGAATTTTGATTTTGTGAGTTTTCCGGCAGAGCTAACCACAGGTTCAAGCATTATGCCCCACAAAAAAAATCCTGATGTGTTCGAACTCATTCGTTCACATGCTAATCGCATCAAAGCATTGCCCAATGAAATAATGATGATGACTACCAATTTGCCATCGGGTTATCATCGAGATCTTCAGTTATTGAAAGAACATTTATTTCCTGCATTTGCCACACTCAGACAGTGTTTGCAGATGGCGCAGTTAATGTTGTCGTCCATCGAAATCAAAACGGGTATTATGCAGGATACCAAATACCTCTATGCATTCAGTGTGGAAGAAGTAAATAAGCTGGTATTGCAGGGAGTGCCGTTCAGAGACGCTTATAAACAGGTGGGTATGCAGATAGAAGAAGGGGAGTTTAAAGCAGATGCCAGCCAAGTACAGCATACACATGAAGGCAGTATAGGAAATCTTTGCAACGAGCAGATTAGTGCCATGATGCAACAGACTATTGCGGGCTTCCACTTTGAAAAAGCAGAGAAAGCGATTCAGATGTTGTTGGAGAATTAAAGTTGCAGTGTACTGCTCTTCTTTCTTGGTGTAGTCCCTAAAATATTGTTTTTTTGATGCTCTTAAACCAGAAATGATGCGAATTATTCTTCCATGTATGATCGGGTTGCTTATTGCAGGTGCCGGTTATGGTCAGACAAAAACGGTAAAACCAGCCAGCCCAAAAACAGTAACCAAGGCTGCAGTAAAAACAATGCCTAATCCACTTAAAAATGGAAAGGACTCAGCCAGTTATGCACTGGGTATCAGGATAGCACAAAATCTGGAAAGCCAGGGATTGGGTAAAATAAATGTATCCATCCTGCAAAAAGCACTGGCCGACCAGCTTCAGAAAAAGAAAATGATTATTCCGGAAGCCTCTTTAAATGCATGTATTGAAGATTTTGTAGCAGAAGCAAATGAAGAAAAAATGGCCCAGGCGAAAATTGCTGCAGAACAAACAAAAAAGCAGGCGAAAATATTTCTTGATGCCAACGGAAAACGTTCAGGTGTAATAACACTTCCGAGTGGCTTGCAGTATGAAGTGATAAAAAATAATCCGGATGGTGTAAAGCCAGTTGCGTCAGATCAGGTAAAATGTCATTATCATGGTACACTGATTGACGGAACGGTTTTCGATAGTTCTGTGGAACGTGGAGAACCTATTGTTTTTTCTGTGGGTGGCGTTATCCGAGGCTGGCAGGAAGCATTGCAGTTAATGACAGTAGGCAGCAAATGGAAACTCTATGTGCCAGCCGATCTTGCTTATGGTGATGCCCAGGCAGGCCCAAAAATTGGCCCGGGTTCTACACTGATTTTTGAAGTAGAATTACTTTCAATAGAAAAATAATCATCAACTTCCGATAATTCGGCCCTCTATGAAAACATAGAGGGCTTTTTTATTCTATTAACCTTCATTAACCTTTCCCCAAAGTTCATTAACCGCTTTTGCATGAACGCGACACTACTTTTGATGCATTAAAACCAAAAGTAATGTTGAAATACATCGCTACACTGCTCATCATTGTTCTGCTTCCCGCTTTTGTTCAGGCACAAAATACAGGTACAGTTAAAGGACATGTATTTGATACCGCTACTAACCGCGGACTGGCATATGCAACAGTTTCTGTTGTAAATACAAAAGACTCAACACTTGTAACGTTTACCCGCGCCGATTCAACAGGCAAATTCAATATTAAATCGCTTGAAAAAGGCAATTACCTGATTTCAGCTTCTTATGTGGGGTATGTTCCGGTATGGAAATCGATTGATATAAAAACCGGTCAGGAACTCGACCTCGGTCAATTGATACTGACTGACGTGTTAAAAAGTGGTGACGTAACGGTAACTGCACGTCGGGCACCAGTTACGATTAACGGAGATACAGTAGAATTTAATACGGAAAACTTTAAAACACAACCCAACGCTGTTGTGGAAGATCTTTTAAAAAGATTGCCAGGTGTTACGGTCGATAACGATGGAACCATAAGGGTTAACGGCCAGCGTGTAAATCGTTTATTAGTAAATGGGAAAGAATTTTTTACCGGCGATCCTAAAATTGCAACAAAAAACCTCGATGCAGATGCAGTAGATAAGGTACAGGTATTTGATAAAAAAAGTGACCGTGCCGAATTTACAGGTATTGATGATGGTAATTCAGAAAAAGCCATTAACCTCAAACTGAAAAAAGACAGGAACAAATCTACTTTTGGAAGGATCGCCGGTGGAGTAGGTGGCGATGATGGGCGTTATGATGCGCAAACAAATATCAACCGGTTTAATGGCGACCAGCAACTGTCGCTCCTGGGAA
The DNA here is from genome assembly GCA_943372605.1 of Chitinophaga pinensis. Lineage (GTDB taxonomy): Bacteria > Bacteroidota > Bacteroidia > Chitinophagales > Chitinophagaceae > Sediminibacterium > Sediminibacterium pinensis_H. The sequence goes on from CALRZI010000002.1 coordinate 277,749, forward strand.
TGGGCAATAATGTAAACAAGCAGGGGTTTAGCCTGAACGATATCATGAATTTTTCCGGCGATCTGGCAAGAGGAATGCGGAATGGCGGCGGAGGTGTAAGCATTAGTATTGGTGGTCCGGGCGGAGATAACGGTTTACCTGTTACAGGACTTGGACAAAACCAGCAGGGTGTGGCTACTACCTATGCAGGCGGTGTAAACTATAACGACCTCTGGAACAAAAAGTCGAATGTGAATACCAGCGGTATGTTTAGCGATATTGATCTACTCACCAATCGTACAACCAATCGCCAGAACCTTTTGCCGGGTAATTCATTCGATTATGTTAGCAATAGTAATACAGCAAGAAAAGTGCAACAGCAACGATGGAATGGTAGCATTGATCATAAGTTCGATAGTATGATTTCATTAAAAGTAACACCACAGGTTTCAGCACAACAGAATAGCAGCAATACATATAGCAGCTATAGTTCTACCAATAAGAATGGTCTTAAAATAAACGACGGCTTCAGCGACAGTAAAACTCAGTCTGATGCATTGAATATTTCTACCACAGCATTATATCGTCAGCGTTTAAAGAAAAAAGGGAGAACCATTTCAGGAAACTTTACATTGAATTATAACGACAGCAAACAAACAGGTGATCTGTACACGCGTAATACATTTTATGCTGCAGGTGTACCATTGAGAGATTCTATCACGAATCAGAAAAATACGCGTAATGCCATTACCAGAAATTTTGGTGGAACGGTTACCTATACCGAACCAATAGGCCGTAAGTCGTTACTGGAAATATCTTCTTTCTATAATACCAATAGCGGACAAAGTGATCGTAAAACTTATGATTATAACAGTGGCTCAGGTAAATACGACAATTATAATACCATCTTGAGTAATGACTTTACCAGCAGCTATAATTATGGTGGAGGTACACTTAATTTCAGATCTAATATGAATAAAGTGGTGTTAACAGTGGGGTCATCATTCCAGGCTGCTACTTTGAGAAGTACCAATAATACCAATGGTAATATAATTGAACAACGGTTTTCAGATCTGTTGCCGAGTGCTAATATTCAGTACAGATTAAATTCATCTAAAACCCTTTCACTAAATCTGAATACATCTACTACGCAACCATCAACGGCACAGTTACAGCCAATTGCAGATGTAAGTGATCCTTTAAATACATCAACTGGTAACCCTAACCTTAAACGTAGTTATGTACAGTCGGTGAACCTGAGTTTTTTCTCAACAAATATGTACACACAAAGAAACCTGTTTGCATTTATCTCTGCCACTAAAACAAATAATGCCATCGTAAATTCTGATGCCATACAACCAAACGGTTCACGTTTGTCAATGCCGGTGAATGCAGATGGACAGTACTTTATTTTCGGTAGTGTGAATGCAGGTTTTCCGATTAAGAAAATTAAATCAAGAGTCGATATCGGTATCAGCACAAACTATATGCGCAATATTGCTTTCCTGAATGGAGCGAGAAACAATATATCTAACCTCGGTGTAGGCCCATCTCTAACATACAGCTTTGCAAAGGATGGATTAATGGACATCAATGCTACAGCAAGACTGAATATTAGTAAAGCAACCTATTCATTGCAACCAATGCTCAATACCAATTACCTGCAGCAGACATACAATATTGAAATGAATAATTACCTGCCACTCGGCCTGATAATGAATAACAGCTTTAATTATACTGTGAATTCTGGTCGTGCGGATGGTTTTAACACCAAAATTCCTTACTGGAACGCATCACTGGCCAAGGGTTTTATGAAAAATAAGAGAGGCGAAGTGAAGTTGAGTGTATTCGATTTGCTGAATAAAAATATCGGTATCAACCGATCGGCCAACCAGAACTATATAGAAGATACCCGTTATAATGTGTTACAGCGTTATTTCCTGTTAAGTTTTACATACAGATTGAATAAAGCAGCAGCCAGTGGCGGCGCACGCATTATCACCAGAACTTTCTAAATAGGTTTTCTTTTTCTCATATTTATCAGTCATCCCCTTCTTTCCAGGAGGGGATTTTTTTATGCAATATCTGACCCGCTGATACGTCTTAAGGATAGAAAATTCAACTTGTATGATCCTTTTTGCGGGTATAATCATCTTTTTTGTATTAATTGTTTATGCTTTTGTACGTACTGAACCTTTTGGTAGCCTCTCATATGGGAAAAGAAAAGAGCGTATCCTGCAATCACCTCATTATCGCGAGGGCCGTTTCCAAAATCTTCATCATACGCCCGATCTGGCAGAAGACGCCAGTTATTATAGCGTGCTGATGGAATTTTTCTTCAGGAAAAAAGAAAGACCCAAACCGCAGGTTATGCTTCCTTCTCTTAAAACATCTCTCCGGCAACTTGATCCAAATGAACAGGTGTTGGTTTGGATGGGACACTCATCTTATTTTATGCAGATAGATGGAAAAAAAATACTGGTTGATCCTGTATTGAGTGGAGCGGCATCACCTATATCCTTTACTACAAAAGCCTTCGAAGGATCTGATGTTTATAAAGTGGAAGACCTTCCCGATATAGATTACCTGTTTATTTCACATGACCACTGGGATCATTTAGACTTTGCAACCATTCGTTTATTAAGAAATAAAACAACCAAAGTAATTACGGGTCTGGGAACTGGTGCACATTTTGAAAGATGGGGATACAGTGAAGAACAAATAGTTGAACTGGATTGGTATGAAAAAAGAGTTTTGTCTGAAGGCATTGAAGTAACAGCATTGCCTGCAAGACATTTCTCAGGTCGTGGATTTAAACGTAACCAGAGTTTATGGGTATCATTTGCTTTTCAAATGCCTTCCATGAAATTATATCTGGGTGGCGATAGTGGCTATGATGATCATTTCGCACAAATAGGTGCAGTATACGGGCCTTTCGATTTAGCAGTGCTTGAATGCGGGCAGTACGATAATAACTGGAGATACATTCATATGTTGCCCAACCAGATTATGCCTGCGGCACGTGAGTTAAAAGCAAAAAAATTATTACCTGTACACTGGTCAAAGTTTACACTGGCCAATCATGCATGGGATGAATCTGTAACTGAACTACTGAAATCGGTGCAGGAAAATGATCCAAAGGTACTGACGCCAATGATCGGACAAAAACTCAATTTGATGAGCCCAACAGGGTTATCACACTGGTGGAAACAGGTATCATAAAAATTGCTCCGGATGCAAATCCGGAGCAATAAAATAAATATTCGCAATCTTACCAATCCCTGCTCCGGATTTTAATCCGGAGAGATAAGAGAGTATTAGCCGCCAATGCGGAAACTACCGCCACCACCTTGCATCTGTTGCTGCATCATATCCATCCGCATTTTATTGAACTCAGCAGCAGTAACCGTTTTTCCTTTTTTAGGCTCTTTCAGCATTTTCTGGTCTACTTCTTTTTTTATTTCCAGCGCAGTAAAAACCAGTGCGCCGTTATCGCTGTCGAGTTGAAGAATCACACCTGGTAACTGACCATAACTATCAGGTCCAACCGGACTGATAATATCCTGTGCATACCATGCTACAACTTCAATTTCACGAGGCTGTGGGCGGGTAGTATCTCTTGTAGGAGCGGCACCGGCACCACCGAAAACCATCATTCTTTGCGGAGCTGTCTGAATGGTTAATTTTCGCGTGGCTTTTAAACAGGTATAACCCAGTATCTGTTTAGTTTCGTTGGTTAATTTCCAGGGTTGTTGAGTAATAGAATCAACAATCAGGTAGTTTTTACCAGCCAGTTCAGAACTCAGTATCGATTTAGATTGAGTGAAATTTTTAAAAAGGTCACCACCATCAGAACCTCCGAAAGAGATGCTCATCACCCTCATTCCACCACCTCCACCTGCAAAAGGGTCTGGGGCTTCGTTTTCAGGTATTAATTTGTAAAGAGAAATACTGTCGCTGAACATCAGTATGTGTTTGCTGATGCGGAATTCAGGGACCATAGCCCTCATTTGCTCATTGGTAATGGTGCGATGTGAATTGATTTTTCGTTCATACACAATGGTACCCTGCTTAACCTGAGCCTTAACAGAACCCAGACTGATGGCAGCTGCAACCAGAAAAAATGCTTTCTTCATGTAATAGATTTTATAGTAATAACTTGAAATAGGCCTGCGCCTCATTAATAAACCATCCAAAGCTAATAGCAGCCTGTGTTAAGCATTCTTGCTCAAAGGTTAATTTAGGTTAATGAAAACCCACCGCTGCAAACAGAAGCCTTTACCTTTGTACCGAGATTATACAACATGAAAAAATTACAGCTTTCACTGGTATTAATGATGTCCACCGTGCTCCTGCTGGGAGCATTTGAGGGCTACTGGCTGCACAAGTTGTATAAAGATGAACATGCAGGATTAAAAAAAGAAGTGGATGTGAGTTTCAGGGAAACCATGAATAAACTGCAGTTATCCCGATTCGAAAAAGACACATCACTCATTACCCGAACGGTAGTGTTGCCGCCCCCGAAAGTGACTGGTACAGCTACATTTACACAGTCTTTAAAACTGGATACAGTTAAAAAAGGCGGCCCGTCAAATGTCGTTTACAGGACCATTAACAGCCCGGTGGCACTAAGAAATATCCCCGTAGATTCTATTCAATCTGTTTCAGTATACAAATCGGGTTTTAGTTTTAAAGGGGCGCCCAACCCAGCATTGATTGAACTGATCATGAAACAGGCAAAGGGACAGATGGATTCTGCCAGCAGGATTATTTTCAGGATTGACTCAAATTTCAAGGAAGAACTCGGGAATAGAGTTAATGAACGGTCATCAGGTTTTACCATCACGATCAATACAAAAAAAGACAGCGGACATCTGCCATTCGGAAAGGATAGTCTCAAAAGAGAAATGGTGCAGGTAAGGGAGCATCCAATGCTTCTGGCCGCAAGGAGTTTACAGGCGAGCATGAAGAGAACCGATAGTGCAAAGAAGATGTCTGTTCAGCCGGCCGATAAAATTCTTTTTACTCAAAATATACCGGCCTCGGGTGCTGTAACTGCTTCTCCGATCATCCGTTTTCTGTCGAATAATAAAACTATCAACGATTCAATTCCGGTTAAAGAATTAGACTCAGCATATAGAGCCGAACTGGGAAAGACCAATAAAAAATTACGATTTACGATTCTTTTTGAATCATTCAAAGACAGTATTCCGGGTAAATGGAATTTCAGAAGAGATAGTTCAGATCTGGTAATTACCGATAAAGTATTTGTAGGATACAATACCCCATACGCTTACCAGGCAAAATTTGAAGGAACGGGAATGTATGTATTGGGTAAAATGCAGATGCAGATAGGAGGCTCCATATTATTGCTCCTGCTGGTAGCAGGATCTTTTATCATACTCTATCGCAACCTGATGGCACAACAACGGTTGGCTGAAATAAAGAATGATTTTATCAGCAATATCACGCACGAATTAAAAACACCAATCGCAACAGTAGGTGTGGCCATTGAAGCACTGAGAAATTTTAATGCGATACAGAGTCCCGAAAAAACTAAAGAATACCTTGATATTTCTGCTGCTGAATTGCAAAGACTGAGTTTACTGGTTGACAAGGTGCTGAAACTATCCATGTTCGAGAAGCAACAGATAGAGCTTAACAAAGAACCCTTCGATCTGAAAGAATTAATCGAAGAGAACCTGCGGATTATGAAACTGCAGTTCGACAAACATAAGGCAACTGTTGAGTTTACTTCATCTGATAATAGTTATATGATTGAGGCAGATAAACTGCACATGACAAGTGTAATCTACAACCTCCTCGATAACGCACTCAAATACGGGGGTAACAAACCAGTAATACATATTGAAATGAGTATGCCTGATACAGAGAGAATTGTACTGAGCATTGCAGACAATGGTATTGGTATAGCTCCGCAGCACCAGACGAAGATTTTTGAAAAATTCTTCCGTGTACCAACCGGTAATAAGCACAATATAAAAGGCTATGGACTGGGCCTTAGCTATGTGGCAGAAGTGGTGAAAAGCCATAAAGGAAGTATCCGGGTAGAAAGCGAACCGGAGAAAGGCAGTACATTTATAGTAGAACTTCCTGTAAGAGACCAATAAAAGCAAACTAATCCATGCCCATCAAAGTTTTATACGTAGAAGACGAATTATTTCTTGGTAAGATTGTAAAAGAAACGCTTGAGACAAGAGGGTTTGAAGTAATCATGGAATCAGATGGAGCCGATGTAATCCGTTCATTTGAAGATGAACAACCTGATATCTGTGTTCTTGATGTTATGTTACCTAACCGGAGTGGTTTTGAACTGGCAGAAGATATCCGCAAACTTAACGATGATGTGCCCATTATTTTCCTGACAGCCAAAACACAAACCGAAGATGTGGTTCAGGGCTTTAAAATTGGAGGTAACGATTATATACGCAAGCCCTTTAGCATGGAAGAACTTATTGTGCGTATAGAAAATGCACTTCGGGTACGTAAAGAAGATTTGCCAGCCGATATAGGAGACAGTATTGTAATGGGGAAATACAATTTTCATCTCAATAAACAGGTGTTGCACAATGGTACCGGCGAGCGAAAATTGTCTTATCGCGAATCAGAACTAATTAAATACCTCTATCAAAACCGCAATGCAGTAATCGATCGCCGCGAACTGCTGAATCATATCTGGGGTAACGACTCCTTTTTTAACAGCCGAAACCTCGATGTCTACATTACCAAAATCCGCGGCTATCTCAAAGAAGACCCCAGTCTGGAAATTATTACCATAAAAGGGGTGGGGTATCGGTTTGTAGTGTAAAAATAATGAACAGCAGAACAGAGGAATGTCCAATTTCCAAATAAGGTCTTACTCCTACTTGAAAATTGGACATTCCTCTGTTCTGCTGTTCTACATTCTGCTATCTTTGCTCCTCATAATCGCCAAGCCATGAATGAAAAATTTGTTACCCGGATCGGGGAGGAGCTGCGGGAGATAGAAGCAGCGGGACTTTTTAAAAAAGAACGTGTAATTACCAGTGAACAGGGGCCTGAAATTGTAGTGAACGGAAAGAAAGTGCTTAATTTTTGTGCTAATAATTACCTGGGTCTTTCATCGCATCCAAAAGTAATTGAAGCGGCGCATAAGGCTATCGACACACATGGTTATGGCATGAGCAGTGTTCGTTTTATTTGTGGAACACAGGATATTCATAAAGAACTCGAAAAAAAGATTGCCGATTTCCTCGGTACAGAAGATACCATTTTATATGCTGCGGCTTTTGATGCCAATGGTGGTGTTTTCGAGCCCTTATTCAATGAGCAGGATGCCATTATCAGTGATGCGCTGAATCATGCATCAATTATTGATGGTGTTCGTTTATGTAAGGCACAACGTTTTCGCTACGAGCATAATAATATGGACGATCTGGAAGCTAAGCTAAAAGAAAGCGCTAGCTGTCGTAGCAGAATCATTGTTACAGATGGTTCATTCAGTATGGATGGTACCATTGCACAACTCGATAAAATCTGCGACCTGGCAGATCAGTACGATGCCATTGTAATGATTGATGAATGTCATTCATCAGGTTTTCTGGGTAAAACAGGGCGTGGTACGCATGAGTATCGTGGTGTAATGGGCAGAATAGATATTATAACAGGAACACTTGGTAAAGCACTGGGGGGCGCAAGTGGTGGTTTTACATCGGGTAAAAAAGAAATCATTGAAATGTTGCGCCAGCGCAGCCGCCCCTATCTTTTCTCCAACACAGTAGCACCATCTATCGTAGGCGCTTCTATAGCAGTGCTGGATATGCTTACAGAAACTACGCAGTTAAGAGATCAGTTGGAGTACAACACAAAATATTTCCGCACCAAAATGACCGAAGCGGGATTCGATATTAAGCCGGGCGATCATCCTATTGTACCCATCATGTTATATGAGGCAGTAGTGGCTCAAAATTTTGCAGCCAGATTACTTGAGGAAGGTGTGTATGTAATCGGGTTCTTCTACCCTGTAGTAGCCAAAGGGTTAGCACGTATTCGTGTTCAGCTAAGTGCAGCACATGAGCAACATCATTTAGATAAAGCTATTGCAGCATTTACAAAAGTAGGTAAGGAACTGGGTGTATTAAAAGCATAAACAGAACAATTCTTCTTGGTCATTAAAACAAATAAGATGTCGTCAGTAAAAAATATCCTTTCACTTGGTTGTGTACTCAGTGTATTATTCATTGCCTGCTCACCCAATAACGTAAAAGTGGAGGATGGGTTCAAAAAATATTTTGATGAGTATAAAGTAACAGGCACATTTGGTCTCTTCGATAATGGTACAGGACAGTTTACAATCTATAACCTGACTCGATTTAAAGATTCCTCTTACCTGCCTGCGTCAACATTCAAAATTGTTAATTCACTGATTGGGATAGAAACAGGAAGGGTAACAAATGAAAAGATGGTCATCAAATGGAATGGCAGGGTGAATGTTTTACCCGGCGGTGATACAGCACATGGCTGGAATCGTGACCTTACGATGGAAGAGGCTTTCGCCGCATCTGCATTACCCTATTATCAGGAAGTAGCAAGGAGAATTGGTAAAGACACTATGCAAAGATGGATTGATAGCCTGCAGTATGGCAATAAACAAATTGGTACTGCTGTAGATTCATTCTGGATCAACAATACTCTGAAAGTTACAGCTGATGAGCAGATGGGACTTGTAAAACGTTTGTATTTCGCTCAACTTCCTTTTCAGAAAAGAACACAGGAGATTGTAAAGAAAATGATGATCAGAGAAAACGATGCCAATTATCAACTGGCATATAAAACCGGTCTCGGGTTTAAGGAAAATGGAAACCTGGTTGGCTGGGTCGTTGGCTGGATCGAAGAAAATAAACACCCCTATTTTTTTGTATTGAACACTGAAGGACCAAAAGATGCGAAAATGATGGAAGCGCGAATGAATATCCTGAAAGCAATTTTAAAAGAACAGGGCTTTTTTGAAGGCAAGCGTTAATCTTTTTCAGCATGACCAAACGGCAAAACTATATTTCCTGGGATGAATATTTTATGGGGGTTGCACTCTTGTCTGCCAAACGCAGCAAAGACCCTAATACACAGGTGGGTGCCTGTATTGTAAACGAAAAGAATAAAATAGTAGGAGCCGGTTATAATGGTTTGCCAATTGGTTGCGATGATGATGAATTTCCCTGGAGTAAGGAAGGTGATTTTCTGGAAACCAAATACCCTTATGTATGCCATGCTGAACTAAATGCCATACTTAATAATATCGGAATGGATTTAAAAGGATGCAAAATATACACTGCATTGTTTCCCTGTAATGAATGTACTAAAGCCATAATACAGGCTGGTATCAACGAAGTGGTTTATCTCTCTGATAAGTATGATGGAACAGATCCATCCAAAGCATCTAAATTAATGTTAGACAGGGCTGGTATAAGCTACCGGAAAGTAAAAACCGGCATTGATGAGTTACGCTTATCATTCAATGAAGCTGACGTTTGATTAGTGAAGTTTCTGCTTAAACTCCTATTCCTCTGCGGCTCTGCGGTGAACTTACTTAAATAAGTACCGAGGAGAGTCGCTGAGTTTGCGCAGCGAATATATGTTTACATCCAGTATATCTCAAAGTACAGCTAGGTATTTAAACGAAGATCATTTTTTTTGAATTACCTGAAATACATTTCCCTCTGGATCATTACCCATGAATAAAAGATATGGATAGTTATCAAAACTGGTAATATCCTTAACAGCTACACTTTTAGAGCTTAGTATAGAATGTAAGGAATGAATATTTTCAGAAGTTTCAAAAATTAGTTTGGTATTGGTTTCAACTGGTGCTAGAGTTGTTGTTGTTGTTGTGTATGTTTCTCCTATTTTATGCAAACCGATTTTTACAGAACCGGCCGACAGTAATACCCATTCACCGGATATTTCTTCAAGTATGTTTAGACTAAATACTTCATGATAGAATTGTTTCATCTTATTTATATCTGAAACAAATAACAAAACAGTATCCAATGTTAAAGACATATTACTTATTTAACTAAAGATAATCAACCCAAAGTTTTTTTAATAGCAGGTGCAATTTTAGTTCCGAATATTTCAATCGATTTCATCAGTTGTGTATGTGAAGGGCCACCAACATCCATATGTGCTGCAAAACGGCTAAAGCCTAATGTTTCGTGAAGATGTAAGATTTTATCAATGGCCTCATTGGCTTCACCAATAATCAAAGCGCCATCTTTCCCTCTTCCAAATTCAAACTGGTCACGTGTGTAAGCAGGCCAGCCTCTTTCTCTGCCAATACGATTCATTTGTGCAGCATATTGTGGAAAATATTGATCTGCAATTATTTTGCTGTTATCACCAAAAAGAGCATGCATATGTACGCCTGTTTTAAGCTGCTCTACAGGGTGTTTAAAATGTTCATACACTTTCTTATAGTAATCGAACAGTGGTTTGAATTGTGCCGGACTTCCACCAATAATGGCGAAAATAACCGGCAGTCCGTATTTGCCGGCTCGTAATACCGATTCGGGAGTACCACCAACAGCGATCCACATATCAAGTAATTCATGGTAAGCATGGGGAAATACATCCTGTTTTACCAATGGTGTTCTGAATTTCCCTTTCCAGCTTACTGGTTGTTGCTGGTTAATCTGAAGTAGCAGGTCGAGTTTTTCTTCAAATAATATATCATAGTCGGCAAGTTCATAACCAAACAAAGGAAATGATTCTGTAAAACTGCCACGTCCAACCACGAGCTCTGCCCGGCCATTCGACAGCAAGTCGATGCTTGAATATTGTTGGTATAGGCGAATAGGATCGGCAGAACTTAATACCGATACCGCACTTCCCAGCCTGATATTTTTAGTAACCGTTGAAGCTGCAGCAAGAATAATCTCGGGAGCCGATACGGCATATTCGCTACGATGATGCTCTCCAATACCAAAAAAGTCAAGCCCCAGTTCATCCATCAGCTTAATTTCTTCCATCATTTCCCGTAATCGCTGCCCCGTTGGAATAGTTATTCCGTGCTCCGTTACATGCAAATCGCCAAACATGCCAATACCCAGTTCCATTCTTTTTTTTGCAAAAATACAATGCAAATCTGGTGAATCAGCATACCCGAAAAGCAGGATTCACTTAGCGGATATATACGAACTGTTCAGGTAATACATCTTCTTCGGCAATAAAAACCTAAACAAGCAATAACAAGATGTTAATTTATTTCTACATAGAGATAAAATCCGCAAACGGATTTTTTTATTCGATGAGTACATTTAATCATTGGTAAAAATAATAAATGTCAAAAATACAATTATAGCTTACCAGTTGAATTAGAGCGTTTTTAGTAAGAAACAAAAAACCGATTCATATGCTACGTTGCCTTGTCGGCATTGTACTCCTGTACAGTGCATGCTACTCTTTTGTCTTCAATCGAAGCGTTGAATTCCTTTTACAAGATGGATAATGGTAAGGCTGTAAATGCAGTCCATATAATATGATGTATACACTGATCTTTTAATAACCAACTAACATTTCATTATCAACCCTACATTATGAGTAAAGCTACACGATTCATTATCCGGAGGCACTTATTCATGTTGATGCTGTTGTTTTTCACCTGTATAGCTTCACAGGCACAGGTAAAAGTCACCGGTAAAATCCTGAATAAGAAAACAAACACAGCGCTTGCTGGTGTTGCTGTTGTTGAAAAGGGCGGTACCAATGGTACCGAGTCTCTTGAGAACGGAACATTCACCCTGAATGTAAAAAGCGGGAACGCAACACTAGTTATTTCTTCATTGGGTTTTACGACACAGGAAATAAAACTTTCTGGTAAAACAAATGTGGAAGTATCGATGGATGAAGACGTAAAAGGTATTGATGATGTAGTTATCATCGGGTACCAGAATGCTACGAGAAGAACTACATCTGCGGCCATTTCGAGTGTAAAAGGTAAAGACATTGAAAACACACCCTATCCTACATTCGATGCCATGTTACAGGGCCGTGTAGCAGGGTTGAATGTATTGTCAGTATCTGCTGAACCTGGAGCAAGCGGTATTGTAAATATCAGAGGTAATAGTAGTGTGGCAGGATCAAATGGTGCGGGCACAGCAACAGGTGTTTCAGCTCCTTTGTATGTTATTGATGGTGTGGTATTTGATGTAAGTGATTTACGTACTGCTTATGGTAACAGTAACCCGCTTGCAGCCATCAATCCGAATGATATTGAATCGATCGATGTATTAAGAGATGCATCTGCTGCAGCCATCTATGGAGCAAGAGCAGCCAATGGTGTAATCATTGTGAAAACAATAAAACCCAAAGGTGGCAAACCTCAATTCAGGTTATCGTCTTATGTAGGACTTACTACAAAACCGAGTTTTAAACCCGTAATCATTGGGGCAGAAGAAAGAAGACTCAAAATGGATATCCTCCGTGAACAGGCTACTTATTTACAGCAAGGCCAGTTATCTCAGTTTCTTACAGATAGCCTGAATCCCGCATTTAATAATGCAACTGATTTTCAGGATCTCTTTTTTAAAGATGCAATACTGCGTAACGTTGATTTTAGTGTGGCAGGATCTAACCAGGGTATGTCTTATCGTTTGTCTCTCAATAGTTATCAGGAAGATGGCTTACAACCAGGTTTCTATATCAAAAGACTGGCACCAAGATTATATGTGAGTATGAAACCTTCCAAGAATATGGAGTTTACTTCAGACACTTATTTGGGTTTTGTGAAAGAACAACGTGGCGATGGTACAGGTAATGTTACGCCTTATAATATTCAAACTTTCCCATCTTCTTTCTGGAGAATTGATGATGTAACACGTAATAACTATGCAGGCAAAAATGATAAAATCAGAGATGATGCACGTACAACCAGCATCAATGGTAACCTGCGACTCACCTGGAAATTGTTGGAGAATGTAACTTTTGTAAGTTCTCTTTCCTATAACCTGGGTTTTGTAAGAAGAGATTACCTGCGTGATAGAACAACTACAACCAATAATGTATCTACTGCCAGTTTAAATGAAAGTAATAGCAGTAGATATGAGTTAGAAAATTATGCTACCTGGACTAAATCATTTGGTAAAGGAATGGATCATAATGTGAGCGTATTAGTTGGTACGGGTGTGGAAGAGCAAGTTGTAAAATCAACTACTGCCAGTGCCGTTGGTATTCCATTCGATGCCATTCGGGTAATTGCCGGGGTACCAACAGGACCTAATCTGAGTGTAGGTACAACCTTTGAAGACCGCTCCAGGATGTCTTATTTTACAAGGGCAAGTTACAATTATAAAGGAAAGTATGGTATTGATGCCAGCTTCAGAAGAGATGCATCTTCCCGTTATGCACCTACCAGTCGTTGGGGTACATTCCCGGCTTTCTCAGCCAGGTGGAATATCTCAGATGAGCCTTTCTTCAAAAAAGTCAACAAAGTTATTTCTTTTGCTAAGTTGAGATTCAGCTATGGTGTTACAGGTCGTGATCCTGGTGGTCCGGGAGGTTATTATGCACAGTATCGTCAGTTAATTACCAACGTTGGTTATCCAACTGGTTCACTTGGTGCTGGTGCGGCGGGAAATATTGTTACCTACGGAGGTGTTACTGCCGTTACGCCTAACTATGCCGGTGCAGCTCCTGCAACTAATATTACATGGGAAAAAGCACCTCAAACAAATTTTGGTATTGATCTGAATTTCTTTAAAGATCGGTTTAGTTTGAGTGTAGATCTTTATCATAAAGCAAGTAAAGACCTCATCTTTAATATACCTGTTCCTATTACCACTGGTTATACTACGGCTACCAATAACTTCGTGGATATTGCTAACCGTGGTATCGAAATCTCTTTAACCACTAATAACCTGTCTGAAAAAAGTCCATTGAAATGGCAGACCAGTTTAAATGTAGCGTTCAACGATAACTATGTTACAAAACTGCCTGATGGTAACAGAGACTTTGTGTATGGTCCTGTTTTCTTATCGAGAAAGTTAACCATCGGAAAACCATTGTACGGTTTCCAGGTATTCAGAATCAATGGTGTTTATCCAACAACAGCCGATGTACCAGTAGATCCTTTAACTGGATTACGTACCCGTATATATAGTGGCACACAATTTAGTGGAGGCGATAATGCCAAACAGGATATCAATGGTGATTATAATGTGGATGACAATGACATGATTGTTCAAGGCGACCCCAACACCAAAATTTATGGTGGGTTCATCAATACCTTAACCTATAAAGGATTCTCTGTACAAATTCTGTCAACTTTTATTTTGGGTAGAAGTGTATGGAACGGTTATCTGTCAGATAAGCTCGCATCAGCTAGTAATGCCCCCCCTAATTTCTTTGGAACAAGATCGGGACCTGCTGCTGAATTCAATGATTTGAACTTGTGGAGAAGACCAGGAGATGTAGCTACACTAGGTAGTTTGTTTAGTGCCACTGACCCATGGACCATTCGTTCATCTATGTTCGTAGAAGATGCGAGTTTCTTCCGTATTAAAACCATTAACCTTTCATACAATATTCCTGTAAGTGCAGGTTTGAAAAAAATGGGGGTACGTATGTTACGCTTATACGGTGTAGCAGATAACCTGAAAGTATTCTATGGTGCAAACCTGCCTGATCCAGAGTCGATCGGTATAGATGGGTTTACTACAGCAAACGGTTATCCTACTCCTAAGAAATTCACCATAGGATTAGATATCCAGTTTTAATTCTTAAACACGAAATCATGCAACTGACAAATAAATATTTAAAACACTTTCTGGGTCTCTCTGCACTTGTTGCAATGACTATCTCCTGTAGTAAAAAGTTCTCAGAGCGAGTGCCAATTAATGCACCAACAGATGGTAATTTCTGGAAAAATGAAATTGAAGCAAATGGTGCAGTAGCAGGTTCTTATGCTACACTTCGTGCAGCCATGAATGAAATGGGAATGGCGCATTACTACTATGGTGATACACAAACAGACGAGTTTGTTGCCAGAACGAATGGGGAAGATTACCCTGCTATTACTCAAATTCAATGGCAAACCTTTGTTGCTCCATCGCAAACCTTCCGCGGACTGATTAAATTACGTCGCTGGGATAACTTCTATCGTACCATTGATCAGCAGAATCGTTGTTTAAAATACATACCAACTATTCCATTGTCTGAGTTTACATCCGTTAATAAGGAGTTGGCTAAGAACACCCTGATCGGCGAGAATTACTTCCTTCGGGCGTTTACTTATTTCTATATCTCCAGAATTTGGGGAGATGTACCAATGGTTTTGAAAACAGCAGAGGACGCAGCACAAGAACCTAATCTTCCCAGAACCAAGCAGTCTGAGATATTAGATCAGTGTATAAAGGATTTACAGGAAGCCATTAAGTTGTTGCCTTATGTAACCACTCCAACTGTTAACAGACCTATCCGCGCTAACAGAGGAACATGTTATGCATTACTATCACATATTTATGCATGGAAAGGTGAGTATGATAAAGTTGGACCTGCAGCCGATTCAGTTATTCTGAATGGAGGATATTCGCATGTAAGCAGAGCTACCAGGGCTTCTTATACGGCGATGTTCAAAGGAAACTCACCAGAAGGCATTTTTGAAATTTCTCAAAATGCTTCTAACGAAGGTTCATTGATTACGGCCGCATATGGTGATATCAATAACAGTATTGCTGCAAGAACGTTGAAAGCCCCTTATTTACTTACACAGTTGGGTAACTCACTCTTTACCTTAGATGCAGGTACACTCACTACATTGTTCCCTAATAACGCTGATAGTGTTGATTTGAGAAGAAGGAATGGTTTTGATTTCTGGGGAACTACTGATCCTATCTGTACCAAGTATGCCAATATTCTTTACACCGGACCTAATAATACGTCGCCACTGAGCCAGAACAATATACTGGTGTTCAGACTGGCCGATATTAAATTATTGAAAGCCGAGGCATTGGCAGCATTGAATAATCCATCAGGTGCAAGAACCATCGTCAATGAAATTCGTGGATTAGCTGGCCTCGGACCTACTACAGCTACTGATGCAAACATGTTTGAAGAAGTAATTCAGGAAAGAGGGAGAGAATTATTTATAGAAGGTCATCGTTTTTACGATCTGGTACGTTTGGCCCGTAAAACAAATATTATCAGGTTTAATGGTACAGGTACTGTAATTCGAATGACGATTTCAGACTTTAATCAGGGTAAATATTACTGGCCTGTAGAACCTATTCTGATGGCATTGAACCCACTTCTGGCACAAACACCTTTCTGGGCAGATAAAATGTAATATTCATGAACTACAAAAAACATAGTATGTCATATAAATGTATAATAGCCTCATTCATATTTATATGTTTGCTTGGCTCATGTAAAAAAGATTATTTAACAGGTGGAAGTCTGCATCAGGAGGTAACGCCGTTGAATAATATTGATTACCTGAAAAGTAACTCCTTCAAACTTTTTGATACTGCCGTTGTCGTAATTGAAAAATTAGGATTAACAGCTCAGGTAAATAGTGCGAAAACTTTTTTTGCCTTTACCGACTATTCTGTGCTAAATATGATTAACCTCCGTTTGCAGCAAAAGCAACAGCTAAACCCACTGGCAACATACACACTCGATAGTTTGATCAGCAATATCAACGAAGATTCTGTGAGACAGTATATCCTGAATGAAACCGTTGAGTTAAAGACTGCTCCAGAGCTAGTGCCGGCTACTTATACAAGTGCAGGTAACACAACGATGGGTGTATTGAAACAGGTACAAACAAATGCCACCTATCTCGAAAGAACGCAAGCACCTACTTACCTTTTATTTTTTGTAAAAGTAAGAGGAGCGCTTGATCAGCCAGGTGTTACGCCACCAGTTAACCAAAACGACATTACGGTTCAATGCCAGACAACGGGAATTAAAACTTCCAACGGTGCCACAACCATGCATGTACTTGTTAATCCACACACATTTGTAAGATTCTAGATCACTAAAATAAAATGCTATGAAGCCTATTTATAAATATATCAGTGCAGCAGCCATTATTTTGGTAACTGGTTATGCATGTTCCAAAAAACCTTCAGAAGGATTTCTTGGGCGCACATTTTTTTATCTCTCAAATCCTTTTATAGGTGCCAAGGGAAGAATTGTTACATCTGCACCCATCCAGGCAGATGGATCAACCAACCCTCTGTATGTAAAACTATTACAGGTGCGCAACCGTGCTGGTCAGGTAACGGATGTTTTAACCAAAGAATACGAAATTCCGATTTACAAAGGAGAAGTAACACCTCAGGACTCAACCCCACAGCTATTAGCTGCAAAACTGAGTACAGCTATGTATAAGCCTTTTAATATTAATTCAATCGGAGGAAGACTGGAACTAACACCCGCCTCTGCTATGGTTGATACAGGATTATATACATTCGATATTGAAGTGAGTAATATCCGTGGCGCAAAAACGATCAACAGTGTAGCAAAAATACAGTTAACACCCGCAGTTCCTTCGCAACTGGTAAGACAGTTTGCCAATAGCTCTGCTGTAGGTCAGGAAACAGTTTTTACAACACAGACTAATTTTACTACTACGCTCGAAAGAAGAACAGGCCCTAATCAGATCATCATTCGCTTTCTTGATCAGAATGGTGTGGCATTTAATCCAAAACAAGGTCAGGTCTTACCAAGAGAAGGAACGGCAACGGCACCGCGTTATGTATTCAAACAATTTGCCCCTTATTATCCTGAAGTAATAAACGATACTGCATTTATCTATCAGTATCCTGAAAAAACACCAACTTTCCCGTTATACTTATTGAACAACGCATATTTAAGTTCATACAGGATACCGGCAGCGTTTAATACACTCAATCAGAACATTAATCCAGAATTTGCATTCCGACTGTACCCTGCAGATGGAGTTACATCAGTATCAGGTACCTGGGTTATTACCAATCGCATTGGATTTGCTGCCAAAAAATAGTTTCTTTAGCAGGCGTTGATTTTAGCAAGAAAGAAAAAGTCACCTACAGGTGGCTTTTTCGATTTTAGATATAAGTGTTTTGCAAAAAGGGAGACTCATTTAGTAAGTCTCCCTTTTTATTATAAAATAGTAAGTGATACTACTTAATTCGGTTAAATCCCCGATTACTGCCATCCTCCACCCAAAGACTTGTATAATTCTATCACTGCTGCTGATTGTTCTTTTTGTAATAATGCCAGCGCCAGCTCTCCCTGTAATACATTGCTTTGTGCAGTAATTACTTCGAGATAATTGGCCATGCCATTTGCAAATAACATTTGCGCGCTGCCAATTCCCTGCTGTAAATGCGATACCCTTGATTGTGCAATTAACTGTTGTTCTTTTAATTTGTCTACTTTAATCAAAGCATCTGAAACCTCACCTACAGCATGTAATACCGATTGACGAAATGCAATTACGGCTTTCTCTCTGTCTACCTGAGAAAGCTGGTATTGGGTTTTTAATTTCCCCTTTTGAAACAAAGGCTGTGTAATACCAGCCATCGTTGTAGCAAATAAAGAAGCGGGAACACTAAACCAATTGCTGGCCAAAAAGGAATTGATACCTCCCGTAGCGGTAATACCTAAAGAAGGGTACATGCTTGCTTTGGCAATTCCGGTATTTGCATTGGCAATGGTAATATCAAGTTCTTTTGTTTTAACATCGGGCCGGTTTGCCAATAGTGCTGATGGAATACCCGCAGATAGCTCACCGGAATACACCGGGTCATAAATGGAGCCGCTACGTTTAATAGAAGCGGGTGTGATACCGGAAAGCACACTCAGGTGATTTTCTTCCAATGCAATCTCTTTTTCCAATTGCGGAATCAATTCAGCCGCAACCAGCTGTTGAGCCATCGCTTGCTGCAAGGCAAGTACGGTAACCTGTCCGGCATTATACTGATGTTTCAGTATGGAAAGAGTGCTGTCACTCAGCAACAGATTTTTTTTCGCAATCCCCAACTGCGCATCCAGCATTAGTAAATGATAATAGCCTTTGGCAACAGTAGCCACCAAATCAGTCTGAATAACTTTTTGTGCCTCAGCTGTTTTCAAATAACCTGCTAGTGCTTTTGATTGCTGGTTTTTTATTTTACCCCATATGTCCGCTTCCCAACTAAGCGTAAGATTTACAGAATAGTCCTCAACATAAGATTTACGGAGAAACTGGCTAAGGCTGAGACCGTTAAGGCTATTGTCTGATGGTCTGTTGATGGCGCCTGACGCCTGCAGTCTTGCTTCGGGTAAATACTCCAGCCTTGATTGTTTGATGAGCAATTGCGCCGCTTCCCTGTTTTGTAAAGCGGTTTGCATATCATAATTTCTGGCAATGGTACTATCAATCAATTGCTTTAACTCATTGTTCAGGAAAAACTGATTCCAATGAATACGGGCTATTGATGAAGTGTCTGCTGTATTGCCATTTCGATAGGTAGCTGCTACTACAGGTTCAGGCGTTACAATATCTTTTGATACTTTACAGGCGCTGAAAAGCAATACGGTGAATAGTAGCAGATATGGTTGTACAATTTTCATTATTGTAAGATTATTTTTTTTGTAGATCGAGTTTATCCATAATCCATTCATCGTGTTCTTCGGCTTTTCTGCCGCTTACTTTTTCCTGTAAGAACTGGAAAACACTAAAAAGAACAGGAATGATGAAGATGCCAAGCAATACACCGGTAAGCATTCCACCTACCGCGCCTGTTCCTATAGAACGATTACCCATGGCAGATGCTCCTGTAGCCGAAAGAAGTGGAATAAGACCTACTATAAACGCAAAGGAAGTCATTAATATAGGACGCAAACGAAGACGCGATGCTTCAATAGCGGCATGGTGTATAGAAAGTCCTGCTTTTCTTCTTTGTACTGCGTATTCAACAATTAATATGGCATTCTTGGCAAGTAAACCAATCAGCATAATTAACCCTACCTGCACATAGATATTGTTTTCAATACCTGCAAAACCAATAAAGAGGAAAACGCCGAGTAGTCCGGTTGGTACAGAAAGAATAACCGCAAAAGGCAACAGATAACTTTCATATTGCGCAGCAAGCAGAAAGTACACAAATATAACAGACATTAAAAAGATTAAAGTTGTTTGTGAACCCGATTGCTGCTCTTCACGTGTAAGTCCTCCCCATTCGTACGCATAACCTCTTGGAAGAAATGCAGCAGCCGTTTCTTCCACAGCTTTTAATGCTTCACCCGAACTATAACCTGGTTTCGGTACACCATTAATGGTAACCGCATTAAACAGGTTATTTCTGGTTACAGTTTCAGGCCCATATACTTTTTCAAGTGAAACGATGCCGGTAACGGGTACCATTTCGCCGAGATTATTTTTTACCTGTACATTGTTCAGTGTTTCGGGATCTATTCGATAAGAAACATCCGACTGTAAAACAACTTTATATTGTTTGCCAAACTTATTGAAATCTCCCGCCTGAAGACTGCCATAGAAAGTTTGAAATGTTTGCAAAAGGTCGCTGATGGAAACACCCAGCTGTTTAGCTTTTTGTTCATCAATATTTAGCTTGTATTGAGGGTTGCCTGTATTGAAAGTAGTGAACGCATACATGATTTCAGGGCGCTTCATGAGTTCTCCGATAAAACCGTTTGCGGTAGCACTCAGGTCTTCCAGTTTTCCGCCAGCCCTGTCTTGCAGTATCATTTCAAAGCCATTTGTGTTACCAAAACCCTGAACTGTGGGTAATGTAAAAGTGAACAGATCAGCCGCAGAAATAACAGATAGCTTCTGGTTTACTTCTGCGAGTATGGCATTGATGTCTTCATTTTTTCCACGCGTGCCTGGTTTCTTCAATTTAGTAAAAGCCAGTGCATTAATTGGGCTCGATGCATTTGTAATAATGTTCATACCCGCAACACTGTACGATTTTTCAACACCCTCTACAGTTGCAATAATGCTGTCTACTTTGGCTACTTCTTTTTTGGTACGCTCAAGCGAAGCACCTGGTGGCATACTAAGTGAGTACAGAAAAATACTCTGGTCTTCGGTAGGAATAAAACCAGTGGGTGTGCGTTTAACCAATACTACGGTTGTTACCGTAATCAGCACCAATGCCGATAAAGCAATCCATTTTGTTTTAACTAAAAAACGCAGACTGTTGCCGTAACGGGTGGTCAGATTTTCAAAGCCCGCATTAAACGCTTTAAAGAACCTGTCTTTAATACCTCTAGGCTTTTCTCCGGCAGCATGATTGTTTTTAAGTAACAAAGCTGATAATGCCGGACTTAGCGTAAGTGCATTCACTGCTGAAATAAGAATGGCAATGGCCAGCGTAAAGGCAAACTGTTTATAAAATATTCCTGCAGGCCCCTGCATAAAACCAACCGGTACGAATACTGCCGCCATTACAAGTGTAATAGAAATGATGGCACCCGATATTTCTCCCATGCTTTTTAGTGTAGCAGTACGGGCAGGCAAATGTTCATTGGCCATTTTGGTATGCACTGCTTCCACTACCACAATTGCATCATCTACAACAATACCGATTGCAAGTATCAGTGCGAATAATGTAAGCAGGTTAATCGTAAAACCGAATAGCTGCATAAAAAAGAAAGTTCCCAGAATGGCAACCGGTACGGCAATAGTAGGAATCAGGGTAGAACGCAAATCCTGGAGAAAAAGAAATACAACGATAAATACAAGAATAAACGCTTCTATCAAAGTCTCTATTACTTTTTCAATGGATGCGTCAAGAAATTCTTTTGATGAATAGGGCACAAACGTCATTACACCTTTGGGTAAATCCTTATTCACCCTTTCCATGATTTTATTTACTTCTGTAAGAATATCGTTGGCATTGGAGCCGGCGGTCTGATAAATGAGTATTCCGGTAGATGGCCCCTTACCAACTTTAGCTTCAGAGCTGTAATTAAAAGAACCCAAACCAACCCTTGCCACATCTTTCAAACGGATAATAGAACCATCTGCATTGGATTTGAGAATAATATTTTCATACTCTTCATTCGAGTTCAGTTTTCCTTTGTATTTGATCACATACTCAAAAGATTCTTTACTGCCCTCTCCAAATTTTCCGGGAGCAGCTTCCAGGTTTTGTTCCCTGATAGAAGCCAGCACATCTTGTGTAGAAAGTCCGTAACTCGCTAATCTGTCTGGTTTCAGCCAGATGCGCATGGCATAATCTTTTGTACCAAAAATAGTAGCCTGCCCTACACCATGCACACGCTGAATTTCCGGAATGATATTTATTTTGGCGTAGTTCTGTAAAAAAGTTTCATCGTAAGAGCCATCACTATACAGTGCTATCGCCATGATGATGCTGTTCTGTTGCTTTTGTGTGGAAACACCGGCCTGCAGTACTTCGGCAGGAATAAGACTGTTGGCTTTAGCAACCCGGTTCTGCACATTTACGGAAGCGATATCGGGGTCAGTACCGGCGGTAAAGAATACGCTGAGCGTCATTGTACCATCGTTGTTGCTGTTCGATGTCATGTAAGTCATATTCTCCACACCATTGATGGCTTCTTCCAGTGGTGTTGCTACCGAGCGGGCCACTACTTCTGCACTGGCACCGGGGTAAGTTGCAGTAACCAGCACTGCCGGAGGCGCAATATCTGGAAACTGTGTAATGGGTAGTTTGGTCAACGAAACAATACCCAACAACACAAGTAATATGGATATTACGGTGGAGAGCACCGGTCGTTTAATAAATTTTTGTAGCATAAAAGGTAATTGTGTTATTGATAAGGCAATAGGCTCTTACCAGCTATGAGGCTGTATAAAAAGCAAGTGCTTTTCAGGGTAATATTATGGATGATTAGTGTTTACTTGGTGAATGATCAGCAAGCGCGCTGTCGATAGAAGTGGGTTGAGGTACTATTACAGCACCATCCCTCAGTCTTTGAATACCGCTGAAAACAATCGATTCTCCGCTTGTAACTCCATTGTCAACGATATAATTGCTGCCGCTTTTGCCAACCACTTTAATTTGTTTGGAAACAACTTTATTACTGTCGCCAATTGCAAATACATATATTTTATCCTGCAACTCATAAGTGCTTTGTTGCGGAACCAATAATTTATTGTTCTGCTGGAAAGGAATCCGAATTCTGCCACTGATACCGGAGCGCAGTACCTTTTGTTTGTTGGTAAAAAGCGCACGGAAAGAAATGTTGCCAGATGTTCTGTTGAATTGACCTTGTACCAGTTCTACTTTTCCTTTTTCAGGATAAATGGTGTTATCGGCAAGTTCTAATTCAACAGGTGGGAGGTTATTTATTTTCTCTTCCATACTGGCACCTGGTATGGTTTCGGAAAAACGAAGAAATTCTGCTTCACTCATACTGAAATAAGTATGCACGTTGCTTACTTCTGTTAAAACGGTTAATGGAAGTTGCTCCCCTCTGCCAATAAGGCTGCCCTGTTTAAAGTTTATGTGGCCAACATAACCACTAACCGGTGCGTTAATTACGGTATAACCGAGCGTAATATCTGCACTCGTTTTACCGCTAACCGCCTGCGCATAACCAGCCTGGGCTTCGTGCAGGATTGCTTTTGCAGCTTTCAATTGCACTTCAGCAATTACTTTGTTGGCAACAAGGGGTTCAAGCCTGTCAACTTCAACCTGTGCTTTTTCTACATTTGCTTTCGCCAGATTGATATTCGCTTCTGCTGTTTTACTGTATTGAGTATATTCTTTTTGATTGATGCGAAACAGCGGCTGTCCTTGTGAAACCCAGCTACCAT
The DNA here is from genome assembly GCA_943372605.1 of Chitinophaga pinensis. GTDB lineage: Bacteria > Bacteroidota > Bacteroidia > Chitinophagales > Chitinophagaceae > Sediminibacterium > Sediminibacterium pinensis_H. Next base: position 301,519 of record CALRZI010000002.1, read on the forward strand.
CTTCCACATAAATTTTTTCGAGATAACCGCTTACTTGTGGGCGTATATCAATATTAGTGGTTCCTTCTACGGTTGCGGGGTACGACTGCCAGGTTGTGGCCGATCCGATTTCAAGTTTTATAACAGGTAAAGCCGGTGGTGGCGGTGCCTGTTGGTTAGCGGCTTTGCCGGTGCAGGCAGCAACATATAATATACCTGCATAAAGAAGATAGGTAAATAGCTTTTTCATAACGTAATTAGTTTTTCTAACAGTGTTAGATTTTGTGGTGAAAAAAAACAACATTTCCTGTTGCTTGAAAAAGATCGAAACACTGGTAATTTATCTAACAGTGTTAATTAGATCAGTTAAAAAAAAGTACTCAGTACTTTCTGCTTTGCTTACTTCATCGTATTGTGTTTTATCAGTTTTTAATAGAGTTTATAAGGCCGCTAATGGCATCTTTCAGTACTTCCCGGTTTAGTTCATCCCGGTTAATCTGGGTTGTAAGGTTTATCGAAATCAATCCATGCACCACACTCCAGAAAGAGTAGTATTTACGATCAATATATTCTTCCGAGCGTTTTTCAGGCGGTGTTATTTCTTCAATTTTGTCCCAGAGCATATTCATCGGGCGAACATAATCCGGGCAACTGTTTTCCATCGAGCAACAATTCATTTCCACCCCATACATCACCTGGTATAATTCCTTGTAGGCAAAAGCAAAATGCCAGTAAGCCAGCCACATAGCTTCCAGTTGTCCTTCCGGCGTGGTACTCAATTCCCGGGCTTCCTCCATTTTGCCGGCAAGTTTTACATAGCCAATCCTTGTTAACTCCTTTAATATGGCATCTTTGTTACTAAAGTATTCATAGATAACCGGTGCTGTATAATCTATCTTGTCGGCAATTTTACGCATACTAAGTGCACCCCAGCCCTCCTCTTTCACAATATCAAGGCTGGCACGAAGTATATTATGCCTCGTGTCTTCCTTAATCTTTTGTATGCGATCCTTACTGGACAATTTTCTTATACGGTTTAAAATCTAACACTGTTAGGCAAAATTAGGAGAATAGCTCTTATAATGCCAAATATTTTTTTGAAAAATGGTTAACCGGTGTCGTTTTATGCTAAAACAAATGAAGATTAGCAGGCGGATGGATGATAAGTACGTCGGTTAATAAAAAAGGTGACATATCAAATATGCCACCCTTTTTCAAATACTGATGAAAGTTAGATCAGTTAAAAACGATCAAGGTTCATCACTTTATTCCATGCTGCTACAAAGTCTTTTACAAACTTCTCTTTACCATCTGCACAGGCATATACTTCGGCAATAGCACGGAGTTCTGAATTAGAACCAAAGATCAGATCAGTGCGTGTAGCGGTCCATTTAACTTCTCCGCTGACACGGTTACGACCTTCGAATTCCTGTTGGTGGCTGTCGGCTGTAGCAGACCATGTGGTGCTAAAATCGAGCAGGTTAACAAAGAAATCGTTGGTGAGCACACCTGGTTTATCTGTTAATACCCCATGTTTAGACTGGTTATAATTGGTATTCAGTACACGCATACCACCTACCAGTACGGTTAATTCGGGAGCTGTTAATGTGAGTAGTTGTGCTTTATCAATTAACAATGCTTCTGCTGTAGCCATTTGTTTTCCTTTCATATAATTGCGGAAACCATCGGCTTTTGGTTCAAGCACTGCAAATGATTCAACATCAGTTTGTTCCTGTGAAGCATCGGTACGGCCTGCTGTGAAAGGAACGGTGATATTATGTCCGGCATCTTTTGCGGCTTTCTCAATAGCGGCGCAACCACCCAGTACAATCAGGTCTGCAAGTGATACTTGTTTTTTACCGGCATTAGCATTGAATGCTTCTTGAATGCTTTCCAATGTATCCAGCACTTTCGACAATTGTTGCGGATTATTTACTTCCCAGAATTTCTGCGGAGCCAGGCGAATACGTGCGCCATTGGCACCACCACGCTTATCAGATCCACGGAAAGTAGAAGCAGAAGCCCATGCAGTTGATACCAACTGAGAAACAGATAAACCTGAAGACAAAATAGTAGCTTTCAAATTGGCAATATCCGATTCATTAATCAGTTCATGTGTAACAGCGGGAATAGGGTCCTGCCATAACAGTTCTTCAGCAGGAACTTCTTTACCAAGGTAACGCGCACGTGGTCCCATATCTCTATGGGTAAGTTTAAACCAGGCACGGGCAAATGCATCTGCAAACTGATCAGGATTTTCAAGAAAACGTCTGGATATTTTTTCATAAGCAGGATCAAAACGTAAAGACAAGTCAGTGGTCAGCATAAATGGAGCATGACGTTTGCTGCTGTCGTGTGCATCCGGAACCAGTCCTGCACCTGCACCGTTTTTGGGTTGCCACTGGTGAGCACCAGCGGGGCTCTTGGTGAGTTCCCACTCATAGCCAAACAGGTTTTCAAAAAAGTTATTGCTCCACTGGGTAGGCGTTACTGTCCAGGCACCTTCCAGTCCACTGGTAATGGTATCGGCACCTTTACCAGATCCATAAGTGTTTGTCCAGCCCATACCTTGTTCTTCAATACCGGCAGCGGCTGGTTCTTTACCAACATATTTGCCCGGATCGGCGGCACCATGTGTTTTACCAAAACTATGTCCACCTGCAATCAGTGCAACGGTTTCTTCATCATTCATAGCCATGCGACCAAAGGTTTCGCGGATGGCTTTTGCTGCGAGAATTGGATCGGGGTTGCGGCCCGGCCCTTCGGGGTTAACATAAATCAATCCCATTTCTGTTGCACCGAGTGGCGCTTCCAGGCTCTCAGGGTTTCTGTGTTGAGCCACCCATTCTTTTTCACTACCCCAGTACACATCTTCATCGGGTTCCCACACATCTGCGCGGCCACCGGCAAAACCGAATGTTTTAAAGCCCATCGATTCAAGTGCCACATTACCTGCGAGGATCATTAAATCGGCCCAGGAAATTTTATTGCCATATTTCTGTTTGATGGGCCATAATAATAAACGTGCTTTATCAAGATTGGTATTGTCGGGCCAACTGTTCAATGGTGCAAAACGTTGCATACCTGCGCCTGCGCCACCACGACCATCATGGGTACGATAAGTACCTGCACTGTGCCATGACATACGGATAAAGAAAGGACCATAATGACCATAGTCGGCAGGCCACCAGTCCTGAGAGTCTGTCATGAGTGCTGTAAGGTCTTTTTTCAGCGCATCCAGATCGAGCGACTGAAATGCTGTAGCATAATCAAAATCTGGGTCCATTGGATCAGATAAACTTGAATGTTGTCTGAGTACATTCAGGTTTAATTGGTTGGGCCACCAGTCCTGGTTGCGTGTACCACCGCCTGCCGCCTGTTTCAGGCTGCCATTGTGAAAGGGACATTTACTGATGTCGCCATTAGCATTATTTTCCATATTGATTTATTTTAAAAGGTTATTGGATGATGAAAACGGGTTTTGTTTGAGCAGCAAGATTACACTTAAATAGTCGATAGTTCAAATTGATTATCTTTATGATAATATAGATTTAATCTATGACATTAACGCAATTAGAATACATGATAGCGGTAGATACCTACCGGCATTTTGTACTGGCAGCAGAAAAATGTTTTGTAACCCAGCCAACCCTGAGCATGCAGTTACAAAAACTGGAAGAAGAACTGGGCGTGAAAATTTTTGACCGCACCAAACAGCCTGTTATACCTACTGAAATTGGGGCAAGAATTATTGCACAGGCAAGGGTAGTATTACGCGAATCGGGAATGATCAAACAGCTGATTAATGATGAAAAAGATGTGATGACGGGTGAACTTCGCATTGGCATCATTCCTACGCTGGCGCCATACCTCTTGCCAACGCTGTTTAAACAGGTGCGTGCAAAATATCCGCAGCTCGAACTGGTGATCAGGGAAACGATTACGGAAGAAGTAATACACGAACTAAAAAACAACCGGCTCGATTGCGGACTGGTGGTAACACCTTTAAAAGATGTATCAATAAAGGAAGATGTATTGTTTTATGAAGAGTTGTTTGTGTATGTGTCGAGAAAGAATGCTTTGTACGATAAGAAATATGTGCTGGCAGATGATATAGACCCGAACCAGTTATGGTTATTGGAAGAGGGGCATTGTTTCCGGTCGCAGGTATTGAATTTATGCGAGTTGCGAAAAAGCGGCGACCTGCATTTTAAATATGCCACCGGCAATATTGAAACACTGAAACGGATGGTAGATAAAAGTGATGGTCTCACCATTCTGCCTGAACTCGCAGTGATGGAATTCAACAAAACACAGATGAGACTGGTGAAACGTTTGAAAGACCCAAGCCCGGCAAGAGAAGTGAGTCTGGTAACCCATCGCGATCACATCAAAACCAAACTCATTCAAACACTGAAAGAGGAGATACTGCAAATGGTGCCTAAAGCCATGCAGCAGTTGCGGAATAAAAAAATAGTGGAGATAAGTGAGTAATACTATTCAGGAGAATAATTTCTCCTGAATAATCATAGAAATGTTCAATGCCCGCTGTTTCGCCAGCAATGCAGTTTTTCCACTAAAGAGTTCATCTACAGTTTCTACAAATAAAACATTCCACTGCTGAAAATGTTGCTGACTTAGAGGCATCACCTTATGCAAATGCTGGTGAAGGTTTATGGGATTTCCTGTATAGGTGCCACTGAAAAAAAGCACATTCTCCCAGAAATCGCACATAAGAGGAATATGTGATTCCCAGTTTATTTTTTTTGCACCATTAAAAACCGGACCGAGTATAGGATCAACCACTACTTTTTCATAAAAGAGTATTACCATTTTTTCTATGTCAACTTTCGTAGTAATATCTTTTTTCATACAAGCACATTTAAAGCAATAATCTGAATTGCTCCAATAATTCAGGAGAACAATGTTGTTCCAGCAAGGGAAACAAAATCCTTTCTTCCTTTCGTATATGGCTGTTTAATAATAGTCCGGTCTGGTGTAACTGATTGTTGCTTACAGGAAGGGTATTCAATTCACTGAATAACTGTTTTAATACATGGTGTTCGGCAATGGTTTCATCGATCATTGTATCTAAATCATGCACCAAACCCTTGCACTGGTTAAAAATGAGTTCTTCTTTTTCAAAATGTTGCAGTAATGTTTCAGTGAAAAAGTTTACAGCATACAGGGTTTTGCCATCATTATCCGACGGCAGGCCCGCATAATCAGGTGCGTCATTGCGAAGTAGCTGCGCCAAAAGCAATGCGCTATGATGTTCTCTTGAAAGTGGTTGTAATGCAATATGTCTTTTCATGTTTAAAGATCTTTATGAGTAAACCTGCGAACGGAAAGCCATACCGGTATAAATATCCAGCATAACATAACAGTTAATGATACCAGTTGTCCCCAGGCGGTTCCAAAAAACTGCTGGAAGATAGCACCTGTATACCCCATTAATGCGGAGATATCCATTTTTAAAAGAATCATGATCCTGCCGAGATCTATGGGATTGAGGGCGCTGATGAAAATCATGGGTTTCTCCATGGGGTAATCAGCAAACTGAAACAATAGGAAGAGTACAATTCCATCGAATAATAAAGAAAAATACAACCATAATAGTATGGCAACACCAATACCCCTGGCTTTATCGCGTGTTTTAACCGAAGCCAGCATGGCAATGGCAATAAAAATGATGGAAAGCAATAAGCCAATAATCACCATCATCAAACCTGTTCCATCAGGTACAAACAACAATACAGGTATGCCAATACCAATGAGGAACGCAAGCGACAGAGAAACTGCAATACCCGTAAACAAACTTAACCAGATGCTGATACGTTTGAGTGGCTGACTCACCAGTAATTCTATGAACTCGCTGCTGTTGTACATGTAAATGGTAGAAAAAACAATGCATACCATTGGTACAATTATGAGTAATACATTGAGTAAACCCAATAGCCCTTTGGTGGTATTGTCTTCAAGACCAAATAGCATAAAAGATAAAAGGAGTAGAAAAAGGGTATAAGCGAGCATAATTTTATTCCGCAGAAGATCTATGATCACATATTTGATAATCTTTCTCATGGTACTAAACTCTTTTGGGTCATGATAGTGGCAATTACTTTGCTTAATCTTGTCTGCCCGGTTGTTTTCTGTAATTCACCCACTGATTGTTGAAAACAAAGTTTTCCATCCTGTATATAAATGATTTGTGTAACCATATCATCTAATTCGCTCAGGATATGTGAAGTGATAAGAATTAGCTTTCCCTTTTCTTTTTCTTTGGTAATTTTTTCTTTCAGTATTTCTGCCGCTACAGGATCAAGTCCTGCGGTGGGTTCATCAAGTATAATTACCTGTGGATTGAAGAGGAAAGCGAGTACGGCACTTACTTTCTGACGTGTGCCGCCTGAGAGTGTACGCATTCTTTTATCAAGCACTTTATCCAGGCCAAAAGCATACAGCAGTTCATCATCAATGCCATTGTCGTTGCCAGTGCGTATGTCTTTCATCATAGTCAACAACTGATCAATACTCATATTGTCCGGATACCTGCCAATCTGGGGCATATAACCGATCTGTTTCCGATACAGCCAGTTATTTTTAATATTATGACCATTGAATGTAATGAAGCCACTGTCGCAAATTACCATACCTAGAATGGCTTTAATCAGTGTGGTTTTGCCACTTCCATTCGGGCCAATCAGGGCAATACACTCTCCCTTGTTACAGGTAACTGAAAGATTGTCGAGCACTTTTAGTTTACCAAACTGTTTCGATGCGTTGGTGGCGATGATCATAATTTCAAAGGTTTCATTAATGGGAAATCATCTTTCAAATTTTCCGGTGTCAGTGATGGAATCAATTTTTCTGTCTTATCAAACAAGGCGGTCATAAAACTGCGGAACAGGATCATGGCAGTCGGGTTTCGTTCTACAATAACGGCATACATACTTACGGGCCGGTAGGGAATATCTCCTTTATTATTTTTATCGAGATCATAACCTTCGTATTTGTCCCAATAGTTCTGACGGAATTTGTTTAGTACAAGACTGCCATTGGTGCCTACATCGAATGTGTTCGACAGAAAATTATTGGCATTTACATTAATATCCATACAGCTCGCTTGTATCTTCATGGCCCAGCCATTGCTTTTGAAGCTGTTTCTTTGAATATCAATCCTGTTGGCACCTTCAAGGAATAGGGCAACCGTATTTTCAATAAACTGATTTTTTTCGATTTTACTGTCGCTGATCTCTTTTAATAGTATGCCATAAGCTGCATCACCCCAGTTTTGTGTAAACAGGTTGTTCAGCATGGTTACATGGTGCGAGAACATAACGGCAACGCCAGCGCCATTGTTCCGGAACTGGTTGTCGAGGTAACTGTCGTTGTTTGAGAACATAAAGTGCAGACCATAGCGGAGATTTTTTTCAGACCTGTTTTTGCTGATGATGGAATTGGTTACAAACTCAAAATAAATACCATCTCTGTGTCCTCTGATCTGGTTGTTTTTTATCTGCATACTGTCGCTTTTCCAACAATGAATACCGTTGCCACTCTGTTGTTCATTTTTAGAGGAACCAATAAGCTGGTTGTTTTCAATGATACAATGCCTGCCCAACTGCGCATAAATACCAAAGAAAGTGTTGTATAGGATATTGTTTCGGATGATCACATTTTTGCTATTGTAAATTTTAATACCCGCAAAATCATCCATACTTGATATGCCGGAATTAATCACTTTTAGTCCTTCCACCACAACTGCATCTGCTCTGATGGCAATTACTTCATATCGATGTTCGCCATCAATAACCGGGTAGTTAATGCCTGTTAATACAACCTGTTTTTTTATCACCAACCCTTTTTCTCTGTACAGGCCTTCTGTTACCCTGATAGTGTCTCCGTTGTTCGCCAGTTCGAGTGCTTTCTGTATGGTTTTAATATTTGACAGTTTACCCACAACAATGGTTTTGGCAAACCCCACATTTGTCAATAACAATACAAAAACAAGAGACAGTATGGTTTTCATGGTCGCATGAATTCGTTCCAGTTGATTATTTTTCCTGTGGTTTTCAAGCCAATGGGTATGCTGTCTGCATGAGCGAAAATGGCAATATTACCGCCCATAGGACCCCTGATAGATTCATCCTGAACAATAACTGCCTTATTTGTTTCAATCAGTTGGTGAGAGCCGGTATACAGGGTCAGGTAAAGATTTTTTACAGTACTCTTTTTTTTCTGTTCCAGGTAATTTTTCAGACAGACGGCATCATCAAATTTGTACACTTTTCCTTTGCTGGTTATTAACTCTGCTCCAAAATTCGGATCGGTAACACGCATTTTACAGGCGCTGCAATGATCTGTTCCAATTATAATTTCTTCAGGGCCGCTGTTACAGGATGCCATACCAGACAGGAAAAATATCAGGATAAGAGGTTTTAAGGCAGGTTTTGTTTTTTGTCTCCATTCAACTATAACCAGCAGAAATGTAGTCAGCCCTACCAGTATAAATATCCATCCGCCTATATCCGGAAAAGAGTAAGCGCCGAAATTGAGTAATTGTTTAAACCCTATCAGTGGGGGCTGGTACGACATGCCGGGTACAACAATGGCAGCATCGGGCTGTAGGTCATGACCATAATTGTACTCCCATCTCCAGAAATCATACATCGACAAAATACCAAAACAGATAAATAACAGGAAAAGGAGGTAGAGGTATTTTTTCTGATTCAGCAGCGCAGTAATTATAAATGCAAGTGCAAAAAAGCCAACGATATAGGGCAGCACACTAAACTCCACAAAGTCTTTTGTGTGGAGTGTTTTCATTCCAATATAATGGTTAAGACCATTAATAATATCTACATCACCTGCTAATTGATTGGTATAGATCAGCAATCGTAGCCCTTCAGGATATTGTGGTGCCACAAGATCAATGCGCCAGAGCGGAAAAAAGAGAACAGCAATTAACAACACGGCACAAACACCCAGTGCAATTCTGGAAAATTTTTGTAGGCGTACTTTTTTCATAGTAATACTTTATACGGAACAAAAAGGGAGCAGGCTGCAATCCTGCTCCCTAAACTATAAAACCAACTCATACAACTTACTTGCTTACAGGAGCAGTTTTTCCGGTACTGAATTGCAGCGGAACCTTTGAACCTTTGGGTGAAACCCTCACATAACCCGACATTTCCTGGTGCAATGCGCTACAGAAATCGGTACAATAGAAAGGATAAATACCAACCCTGTCGGCTACCCATTTCAATGTCTGTGTTTCGCCGGGCATAATCAGCAACTCTGCATTATTGGCGCCCTTAATGGCAAAGCCATGTGGCACATCCCAGTCCTGCTCAAGGTTGGTAATGTGGAAGTACACTTCATCGCCCTGCTGAATACCTTCTATATTATCAGGAGCCAGGTGAGAGCGAATGGTGGTCATGTAAACATGCACTTTACCGCCTTCTCTTACCACTTTAGTAGCACCTTCACCTTTGGCTACATATGGATGCTGATTATCATCAATTTTAAAAATCTTTACCGATTTGTCTTTTATCAGATCGGCTCTTACGGCCTGTGCATAGTGCGGTTCGCCAATAGTGGGAAAGTCGAGAATGAGTTGCATCTTATCACCACTGATATCAAATAGCTGAGCACTCTGCGATAATTCAGGGCCGGTAGGCAGGTACCTGTCTTTGGTAATTTTATTATAAGCAATCAGGTATTTGGGATCAGGCTTTTTGCTGTCGCCACCAGGAATGGTGAGGTGACCGATAGAATAATAAGTAGCCGCACGATCCAGCACTTTCAGGTCTTTGATATTCCATTTCACTACTTCAGAAGAAACAAAGAAAGAAGTATAAGCATTGCCTTTACCATCGAACTCAGTGTGCAAAGGTCCAAGACCTGGTTTTTGCAATTCACCATGTAAGGCAGATTCGTATTTGATTACGGGTAAGCCATCAAACTCACCAATAAAATCTTTTGCAGCAATGGCTTTCTGTATTTTATCGAAACTAAATACAGGAACCAGTGCAGCCAGTTTACCACTGCCTACAATGTATTCACCGGTAGGGTCTACATCGCATCCGTGTGGCGATTTCGGACAGGGAATAAAATAACAGATGTCTTTAAAGTCTTTCACATCCAATACCAGCACTTCTGTTTTTATTTGTGAAGTAGCGGTATGTGATTTTTCATCGTAGCGGTTGCTGGCATATTTTACAGACTGTTTTCTACCTTTACCTGCTTTAATGTATTCTTCTGCTTTCTTCCAGTTCACGGCCATAATAAAATCTTTATCGCGCTGTGAAGCATTTACTTCGAGCAGGGTGCTGGCTTTTTCAGTGTTGTAGCAGGAGAAGAAAAACCATCCATTCGATTTTCCTTTACCGGCATGGCTAAGGTCGAAGTTTACACCAGGACACTGCAACTGGAAAGCAATGTCCATTTTACCATCGTTTTTATCTACGCTGATAAAACTGATGGTGCCTTTAAAATTGTCTTTGTAAGTATCAATGGCCACATCGCCATTTACATCATCGGGTGGTACGCTAAAACGGGTACCGGCTACTACATATTCAGTATTCTCGGTAATAAAGGGAGAACTGTGGTTACCTGCACTGTTAGGTAGTTCAATGATTTCCGCAGTACGGAATGTAGTAAGATCAATACGTGCCACCCTTGGTGTATTATTGGCGTTGCCAAATACCCAGCGACCATCAATTTCTCCATTGGTTTGAGAAAGTTCTGTGTGGTGAAGATCATCCCATGGCACCATACCATGCGATGTATTTAACATGGCTTTGGTTTCTTCGCTGTAGCCCCATCCCTTCTCAGGATCAACAGAGAATACGGGAATTACACGTAGTAAACGGCCAGAGGGTAAGCCATAAACGCTCATCTGTCCGCTGAAACCACCAGATACAAAATTGTAAAACTGGTCATATTGTCCGGGTGCAACATATGCTTTTGCTGCGGCATCTGCACCCACGGCACTACCTGTATTCTTAGGTTTACAGGCGAACATGCTGAGGCTTAAACAACCTATCAGTAATGCCCATTGTTTACATGAAAACTGTGTCATTATATATCAGTTTAGTTTGTGAGAGATCAATTATTTAACGCCATCATTTTTACGCATGAATTCATAGAGTGAATGTGCTTCATCATCTGTAAGACTTTGATTGGGCATTCTTACCAAACATATTTCCAGTTGAGCCTGTGCTTTGGGATCAATATTCAGCATGGCGTCTGTGTTGGTGATGAAGTTGAGAATCCAGGCAGCCTGGTTACGGGAGGTAACACCTTTCCATCCGGGTCCAACCAGTTTTTCTTCAGAGAGCTTATGGCAACTGCTGCATTTTACATTGTACACTTTCTCACCTGCATTGGCAAGGGTAATATCGAGTTTGGGGTTTATCTGTACATCTTTGAATTTGCCCTCACCCCTGTTCGGATCATAGGATGGATTGCCATTTGCTGTGCTACTGTTTTCTGTACTGGTAGTTGTTGCAGCAGGAGCGTGAGAATTGCCGCCGCCACAGGCAGCAACAATAGAAGTAATGGTTAAAATTGCAATGAGTTTTTTCATAGTTGATGTTTTAAGCATTGAGTCAATAATTGAATACAAGATTACCTATGAATCTTTTCAATTTTTATGCGTTCAATCATATTGGTTGTATGGCTTTTGAAAGCCGATCTCTAACTAGTTCATTTACAACTTCTTTAAAACCGGAACATGACATATATCATGTTCCACCCTGTTCAAAATCATACGCCAGTCTGTTTTTACTGTATAGCTTTACTGAAATGAATGGCTATGGTTATTGATATTAATACATTGCTGGCCTGGGGAGCGGTTTATAAAAAAGTAAATGCGGGCGATTTCATTTTTCAGGAAGGCGGTTCCGCTGTTTTTTATCACCAGTTGGTAAGTGGCAGCGTTCGATGGGTCAACATCAATGAAGAAGGACGCGAGTTTCTACAGGTGATGATAGAGCCCGGAGAATCATTCGGTGAATTGCCTTTGTTCGACGGGCAGCCTTATGCAGCAAGCGCCATAGCTAATGAGGATAGTGTTGTTATACGATTGCAGAAAGAAGTATTTCTTTCATTGCTAAAAGAAAATCCTGAAGTACATTTTGCTTTTACTAAACTGATGATAGAGCGCGTGCGTTTTAAATTTTATGTAATCAAAGAACTGGCACAGCATGATCCAGAAAACTGTATATCGAAACTGTTTGCCTATATGAAACAGCGGAAGAAAAATATTTGCCCGGATTGTAACCGCATTAAATTAACCCGGCAGCAAATTGCTGATATGACCGGGATGCGTGTTGAAACAGTCATCAGAACAATCCGCAGCCTCCACAAAAAAGGACAGTTGATGATTGATAAGGGAAAGGTTTACTGTTAATATGATTTGAATCATAAGAATCGTTTGGTTACCCGATTAATTTGCATCCAAAATCCGGTAAATGGGAAATGCTTACCACAAATGGGTGCGGATCGCCATTTTTAATCTTTTTCTGGTAGCACTGCTCGGTTTTATCATGCGCTACAAAATTGTGTACCCCCTGCCCTGGGTACATCAGAAACATGTATTACATGCGCATTCCCATTTTGCTTTTTCAGGATGGCTTACACAGTTGCTGATGATATTCCTTGTGTCTTGTTTGCAGGAAAAAGAACGGGCATTGCGCCGGTACGAGCCGATACTGAAAGCCAACCTGTTTACTGCCTATGGTATGTTATTGAGTTTCCCGTTTCAGGGATATGGGTTGGTGTCGATTGGTTTTTCTACTGCCTCTATACTGGTATCGTATTGGTTTGCCTGGCTATTCTGGAGAGATGTAAACCAGCAGTTGCTGCCCGCAGCTAACTGGTTTAAGGCAGCATTGTTTTTCCTGATAATCTCATCATTTGGCGCATTCGGGTTATCGATAATGATGGCCAATCACTGGATCAACCAGCAGTGGTATTTGGCAGCCGTGTATTTCTTTCTTCATTTTCAATACAATGGCTGGTTCTTTTTTGCCTGTATGGGGTTGTTTTTTACCATGCTTAGCCAGCATCTGCCAGTATTGAAATACCAGCAACGAATTTTCAAACTTTTTGCCTTAGCCTGTTTGCCAGCCTATTGTTTATCTGTGCTTTGGCTTTCGTTACCATTATGGGTGTATATACTCATTGCAATAGCTGCCATGGCGCAGGTGGTTGGTTGTTTTTATTTGTGGAAAACGATCGTAGCAAATAAAAATTATTTTAAAAGGGAATGGCCATTGATGGCACAACGAACAGGCTTATTAGTGTTTTTGGCACTGACGATAAAATTGTTATTACAACTTTTTTCAACAGTTCCATCACTCAGCGACCTGGCTTTTGGTTTCAGACCCATTGTAATTGGTTACCTGCACCTGGTATTACTGGGCATCATCAGTTTATTTTTACTCACGGTATTACAGGTGTTCACCAAACAACAGCAATTGCCTTTAATGCGGAAGGGCATAACCGTTTTTGTAAGCAGCATTTTACTGAATGAAATAGTATTGATGCTGCAAGGTGTTTGTGCGATGGCTTATATATCATTACCCGGTATCCAGGAACTATTGTTGTTGGTTGCGCTGGGCTTGCTTACCGGAGCTGCGATGATATTTTTCGGCTATCGAAAACCTGTTTATGCGTAGACGCATAATTTGTTGGTAAACGAGGTGGGAATTTTGTATCAAAATAGTTGATATGAATTATGCGTCTCAAACACTCGCATCTATTGTGAGTAATCATTACCAGGCCGCTCCTTTATTTGAGAAGTTTCACCTCGATTTCTGTTGCAAAGGAAAACAAACTCTGGCAACAGCCTGCGAGCAAAAGGGGTTGGATATTCATACAGTAGAACAGGAACTGGAAGAAATTATTAGCGGGGCTTACAGGAAGAATGTTGTTTTTGCCGACATGAACACGGAGCAACTTATTCAATACATCCTGATGCATCACCATTTTTTTGTTAAACAAACAGCACCGCAAATAGTGGGATTTCTGGAAAAAATTAAAGACAAACATGGCGACAGATTTCCGCAAATGAGCCGTGTGCTAGCTTTATTTCGTGAGTTGTCTTTTGAACTTTTGTCGCATATGGAAAAGGAAGAAAAGATATTGTTTCCTGCGATGAAGATATTGGAGACAGAACAGACAGCGGCAATTCCGTTTAAACCTGTAATTGAACAAATGTTAGCCGAACACAACGAAGCTGGCGACCTGATGGAACAGATAAGGATACTTACGCTGGATTACACCCCCCCTGAAAATACCTGTACCACTTTTCAGCTAACACTTACCATGTTAAAAGATTTTGAAGCCAACCTACATAAACATGTTCATTTGGAGAACAATCATTTGTTTCCGATGGCGGAAAAATTAATGGTGGAGATAAGTGAGTGATATAAAAATACCCGGAATCAACATTCCGGGTATTTTTAATTAATACTTCACGCCCATACTGTCGAGTTCAGTTACCGTTACCATGGGCAGTTCATATTTTTTCATTTTCTGTATCACCAGTTTTGCCGTATTTGCAGCATCTTGTTTTGTCTGGAAAAAGGCAAAACCCTGAACTGCAGGTATTTGTTCCTGTTGAACAAATACAGTATTGTCAAGCAAAATCCGATAACCCCATCCATTCGCAACAGGGAATACCTGATAACTGGTGTTTTTTTTCGCAGCGAAGCAGAAGCGTTGTACAAAAATGGCAATCGCCATCAGTAACAACATATACACCCAGTTTCGCTTAATCGTTTGAATTATAAGTGACATTCGGTTGAAACTCATCGAGGTTATCAAAATAATAAGAGTTATTTCTGCCACAGGCAATAAAGGCTTTGCCTTTTACGGCAAAAGCAATAGCGCCACTTCTTTCGGCTCTTTCATAACTGGTTTTGCGAGTCCATAAGTCGTTTACAAAATCATATTCCCAGCTCTTGCTTGTATAAGAACCATTTTCACCTGTAGAGAGATAACCTTTATTGTTCAGCACAAAACCAACAGCGTTATAGCGAAGAATATCAGAATAATCATCGTCATAACTTTCATCACTCACGTTTGATATTTTCCTTAACTCCTGCCAACTGGTGGCTACAGGGTCATATACCCAAAACTCATTAATAGCAGCACCATTATTAATACCACCCACTATATATGCTTTGTTATTGTGAACCCAGGCTACAGAACCAGAACGCTTAGTGCCACCAAGACTAATCAGTTGCGTCCATACGCCCAGGTTATTGGGGCCGCCTGTTGGCGTAAACTCCCAGAAATCTTTTGTGTAACCACCGTCA
The DNA here is from genome assembly GCA_943372605.1 of Chitinophaga pinensis. GTDB lineage: Bacteria > Bacteroidota > Bacteroidia > Chitinophagales > Chitinophagaceae > Sediminibacterium > Sediminibacterium pinensis_H. The sequence continues at coordinate 316,830 of CALRZI010000002.1, forward strand.
AAGCCAGTGGTGATATATCCTTTATTACTGATGCCAAAACCAACTGCATCATATCTTGCTGTTCCGCCAAAATCTGCTTTTTGTATCCATGTATTGCTTGCAGGGTCATATTCCCAGTTGTCTTTTAACCGGTTAACACCATCATAACCTGTTGCTATATATCCTTTATTGCCTACTGTAAAACCCACTGCCGAGTTTCTGGCTTTACCTGGAAAATGTGCACGCTGTACCCAGAAATTTTTTTCTGCATCATAGGCCCAGAAATCAGTATAACGATTGGTGCCATCAAAACCGGTTCCTATATAAGCAGTGTCGCCAATTACAAACGATACTGCTTCTGTTCTTGCATTACCTTCAAAATCAGATCGTTTAATCCAGTTGCCACTCTCTTCATCACTGTCATCGCTACTCTTGGTGCAGGATACAATTAATAACAACATACTTAGTGGTAAGAGAAAATAATACTTCAGTCGTTTCATGGAAAAAATTTTGCTGAAATTATTGGTATGCGTTGGGCACAAATCGTTAAAATGGATTTAGTCCTCTTTTTCATAGATGAATAGTAGGTTTTGTTCGACGTATTAAAACCATATTTGTTTGCAAAAAAAATGGCAGGATTTAATGCTTAATAGTGTTTGCAGAAAGAAAAAACAAGCTCACCGTATTATCAGCCTTCACTGTCTATACTAACAATTCTGTAACAGCATAGCTATCTAACATTGTGCCTGTTATTGATTTTTTATCAAGCACCGTCCTCATGTTTCACACACGCATAAACACCTTATTGATTGCTTGTCTCTTAATCTTTGTTTCCTGTACCAAAGTCGATATCCGGTTTGGCGATCAATACCTTGATAACGGCAACACACAGATCGTTATGAATGATACTTTTCAGGTAGCACTTGCCAATATTCATATCGACTCATTTGGTACATCGGGCTCAGGTATTTCATTGATAGGAGGGTACGATGATCCGCTGTTTGGTAAAATCACAGCTTCTAATTATTTCGAACTGGCATTACAGACATACAATGATATATATCAGGATGCAACCTACGATTCACTTGAACTGATTCTCACCCCCAATCAGTATTATTTTGGCGACACAACAGCACCGATTCAAATGAGTGTACACCGTTTGGCTGAACCCATTGTTGCCTATAATGAAAGTGCTGTTATGTACAATACACAACAGTTTGCTGTTTTTACAACACCTGTTGCACAGGCAAGTGTGTGGGTAAGGCCTTTACGGGCCGATACAATTTCCATTCGTTTGAACGACCAGTTAGGGAGAGCGTTATTTACCAAATTGCAACAACCGAATGATCCTGAGATCAATTCAGTGGCGGGCTTTGTAGAATATATGAAAGGATTACGTGTTTCGTCAACTGCCAGGCAATTACTGGTTGGTTATAAAGACAGTGTGAAAATGCGGCTGCATTATACCAAGCCGGGTCTGTATAAACAGGAACTGTTTACCGATTTTGCACTTAACAATACAGCACATCACTTTAATAACATCACTGTAAACAGAACGGGTACGGCTTTACAACAACTGAATAGCCAGACCAATGAAATATCCAGTACCCAAACAGGAAACACTTCTTATATACAATACGCATCGGGTGTAATGACGAAACTTCGGTTTCCTACTATCAGAGACATATTGAAAGTGCCTTATTTTGTAAAAATATTGCAGGCAAAACTGGTGGTTCGGCCTGTACATGGCACTTATGAAGGTGTATATAGTCTGCCACCATCTCTCAGGCTGGCTCAGACAAACCTGCTGAACCAGATAGGGGCCGATCTTACTGTTCAGAACAGTTCCGGTGAAAATGTTGCACAAACAGGAAACCTGCAAATAGATTTTCTGTATGGCAGAACTACACAGTACACGTATGACGTAACCAATTATATACAAACAGTATTGGCTACAGCAACAGAAAACAGAGACGGCTTATTGTTATTACCACCAGCACCCGCCTATATCAATGAGTTCAAAAGACTGTTGATTGGTGACCGATTACATCCTGACAATAAAATTGAATTGCAGATTTATTATGCTACCGTTAAATAGAATGCTCATGCGTAAACTGATATTGTGTTTGCTGACCTGTTTCTTATTCAGCAATCTGTTCTCGCAAAACAATACATCGCCATATTCTATTTTAGGTATTGGAGATATTGAAAAAAGTTATTTCGACCGTACAACTGGTATGGGTCATGCAGGTCTGGCACTTCCATCATATCGGTACCTGAATCATTCCAATCCGGCATCTTATAGTTATCTGGAAGACCGGTTTTTTCATTTTGAGCTGTCTACACGTTATCGTTCTATGGGCTATTCGGGCGATGCAATAACCGATGGTACCAATGTAAGCTCTTCTGATATGCAGTTTAAAAAAGCGGCATTGGCCATAAAGCTAAAACCTAATTGGGGAGCAAGTTTTGGCGTAATGCCGGTAAGCAGTTCCAATTATTCTTTTTATGGCAATAAAAATATTCAGGGAAGTAACCAGATAGCGAGCACTTATTATGAAGGATCGGGAAGTTTGAATAAAGTATACCTGGCCAATGCGTTTAAGATCAGAAAGAATATGTCGGTAGGCGTTGAACTCTCTTATTTTTTTGGTCAAAAAAATGAAGATGAAGAAGTATTGAGTGATATATCAGCTTCACTGCTCACTAAACGTAATATTTTCATGAGTGGTCCATCTTTTAAACTGGGCTGGCAGTGGCAACAGCAGTTAGGAAAGAATATGTTATTGTCGGGAGGGGCTACTTTTTCAGGGAAAACAACTTTAAATGCAGTGTATAGTTTAGAAGTATCGGAGGGAGAAACACAGATACTGAAAAGAGAAGAAGATCGGCCGGATTATTTTACCATTCCTGTTACCTATGCAGGTGGTGTAGCCTTTACATATAAAAAAGCCTACACGCTGGCATTCGATTACAGCGCTCAGCCATGGAGTGGATTAAACTATCAAGGCTTCGGATACAAATTGAGTAATAGTAACAAGTATTCAGTAGGGTTTGAGTATGCGCCCAAAAAGGTATTTCGTAATATAACATATGACCCCTACTATTTACAAACAGGTTTGTTTCAGAACAAAACATATTTGAATTATAAAGGCCATCAACTAACAGAATATGGTATTACACTCGGGGCGGGTACACAGCTTACGAGAAGTGGGTTGGGTTTGGCTGGTGCCATTGAACTGGGTACCAGAGGAAATGTAAACAATGGTCTGATTAAAGAAAAATACACATCATTTAATATCACCATCAGTTATCGCGATTTCTGGTACACATTGGGCAGAAGATATGATTAATGCCAGCCGCATATAAAATACTTGGTTGTAACACAGCCAGGCTTAGTATTGAATAAGGTTGAGGGGGAGTAGTCTTGCTCCCCCAATTTTTTCAGTCGCCGGTAAAAAAGAGCAGTTCATCTCATTTTATGATTTGTTTAGCACTAATCAGTTGAATTTCGCAGATGAAAATGGTTTTACAAAAAAATACTACTTCCCGAAATATTGTACTGCATATTGCTGTATGGGCGGGCATTTTTTCGCTTATATTTTTTCTGGAAAGTATCAGTCTGCGCCCGAACAGGGGACCCGACAAAACTTTTCTAATGAGTTTCAGGGCAGTGAGTGTATTGGTACTAGCAGTTGTTTTTTATATCAACGTATATTTTTTACTGCCCAAAACAAAATCCGTCAAAGGCTGGCTGTTCTTTGTGTTGCTGCAAATCGGGTTATTGTATCTGTATATGACGGGGGTAGAATATGCTTTTACTAAACTCATAGAAACGCAGCATCTTGTGATGTTTCCTTTGGAGGACTCCTTACCGGCTATCAGACCGGGGCAGGAGTTCGATCAACGGGTAAGAAGAAGACCATTACCCTTTAACTGGGTCACAATTTTCCCTTTTGTTCTGGCAGTAACGGCCAGTCTGGCTTTTTACTATATACTCGAAAACTTAAAACTCGATAAGCAAAAGAAGGAATTGAAACTGGTATCACTGGCATCGGAACTACAGTTTTTGAAATCGCAGGTAAGTCCACATTTTTTATTCAATGTATTAAACTCGCTCACTTTTCTGGCCCGGAAAAAATCAGTCATACTGGAGCCTGCACTCATAAAACTGTCATCGCTTCTCCGGTATATGTTGTACGAGACAGATGTAGATGGTACTTTGCTCGACAAAGAAATCAGGTATCTGACAGATTATATTGAGTTACAAAAGCTCAGGTATCATGATCTTCGGGTGAAGAGTTCTTTTCAGAATAATAATGAGCAAGCGGTAATTGCTCCTATGTTATTGATACCTTTTGTTGAAAACGCTTTTAAACATACGGCAGCTGTAGAGAGTGCTGAATCGGTTATTGATATTGCGCTTCATGTGCAGGAGAACCAACTGCATTTTACAGTAACCAACAATTATTGCGAATCGGCAAATACACAGGCTGATAAAGCATCTGGTATTGGCTTATCAAATGTGGCCAAACGACTGGAGATATTGTATCCCGGAAGTCATCGGTTGACGATACAAAAAAAAGATAACCGTTTTGCCGTATCACTGGAAATAAAATTGGAGACCACCTTATGAAACTAAACTGTATAGCTGTTGATGATGAAAAATATGCGCTGGAATTACTGGCTGATAATATTAACCGTGTACCCTATCTTAATCTGGTGGCTTCCTGTAAGAATACAACAGAAGCGGCAGCAGCCATGAGTCAATACCAGGTGCATTTGATCTTCAGCGATATTCAGATGCCGGGTATGAATGGCTTACAGTTTATTGAGAATATGTCGCCCAAACCACTGGTGATATTTATTACTGCTTTTGATAATTACGCTCTGAAAGCCTTTAATGCAGATGCAATAGATTATCTCGTGAAACCTGTTTCTTTTGAACGTTTCCTGCAGGCAACCAATAAAGCACTTTCTTTTTCGAGCTATCATATGAAACAGGTATCCAATGAACCTGAATTTATTTTTATTAATGTGGAGTATAACCTGGTAAAAGTAGTGCTGTCAGATATTTTATACCTGGAAGGGGTAAAAGATTATGTAAAGATTCATTTTGCCGACTCTAAAAAAGTATTGATGACACGAAATACGATGAAGGGTATGATGGAGATATTACCAGCATCGCAATTTGTAAGAATTCATCGCTCCTATATTATCACACTGAAATCGATCAGTGTGATTCGAAAAGACAGTGTTTTATTAACTGATCAGCAAACAGTTTTACCCATCAGCGATAGCCATAGAATACATTTGACCTCAGTTCTGGGTAAATAAGTGCCCTTATAAAATTATTAAATCGGGAGGTGGTTATGGTTTTGATTTTTTTCAACTCCTATTGTTTTCGAAATAATCCTTACTGCCTCATAGCTCGCAGCTCCTAGCTGATAAAGCAGCTATGTATTTTTAAACCGGCTTTAAGTCATTTGCTAATCATCTGTTAAAGAGACACGCTGGTCTACAAAAAATCATCATTCATCGCTTTTCACACTTGCCCAAACAGCGTTTAGATAGTTTTGAGTTGTCTTTACATTCATATACTGCATTTGCTTATGCTGGACACTACTACACAACCGACTCTTACAGACTTTTTGTTTATCAAATCAGAATACAAACGGATCAGGATATCGCTGAGTGATATACTTTTTATTTCAGGATTAAGAGACTATACACAGATTCATCTGAAAGGGAAGGCATCGCCATTAACTACTTTATTAAACCTGAAATATTTTGAAGAGCGTTTACCGGAAGACCATTTTATCAGGGTACATCGCTCCTATATTGTAGCAGTCGGACAAATTGATATTGTAGGAAGAAAAGAAATTCAGATTGCCAGTCAGAACATACCCATTGGCATAACTTTTCAACCAGCACTGGAAGAATTACTTGACAAGTATTCATAACCCCCCGATTCGATTTTATATACACCAAGAGCCGGTACTGCCCGGCTCTTTTTCGGTATATGCACTTTTTGTCAATGCTGTTTATAACACAATGCAAATACTTATTTTTACGTTATGCTTTTAGCTCTCAGAAAAATCATTGGTATATTATTCTTGTTGATGAACACTGCTGCATTATATGCGCAGGAAGAACTGCGTCTTGTAACTGAAGAAGATATTTTTACCAAAGCTCCTTTCAAATCCTGCCACGCAGCCACTATCTGTTCTTTAAATAATGGAGAACTTATGGCAGCATGGTTTGGTGGTAATTATGAAGGCGATACATCGGTGGCTATCTGGTCTGCTATTCGTAATAAGGATGGATGGACGGCTCCCCAAAAAATAGCAACAGGCACCCTCAATGGAAAAAAATATGCCTGCTGGAACCCTGTATTGTTTTTAGATAAAAAAGGAACCCTCTATCTGCATTACAAAGTAGGACCCGATCCGCGGAATTGGCTGGGCTTTTATAAAAGCTCAACAGACAAAGGGCGTAACTGGTCTGATGCTATACAATTACCGGATAGTTTAGTAGGCCCTATCAAAAACAAGCCACTGCAATTGGCAAATGGAGATATACTTTATCCCTCCAGCCGCGAAAGTGAAGAAGATGACAACTGGATAGCACATATGGAAAAATCATCGGCTGATTTGTTGAACTGGAGAACCTACACATTGCCACCAACAACATTCGGAATTATTCAACCCACTTTACTGCAATACAAAGACAAACGCATACAGGCACTTTTTCGCAGCCGTGAGCATGTAATTGTACAGAGCTGGTCAACCGATGAAGGTGAACACTGGAGTGTACCAACAGCCACCAATTTGCCCAATCCTAATTCTGGTATTGATGCAGTGAGTATGCGTAACGGAACACAGTTGCTGGTGTACAATCCACTGAAAGCAGGTGCCAACTGGTGGGAGGGAAGAAGTGTATTAAAGATTGCGTCATCTACCGATGGCATTAACTGGAGAGATGTGTACACACTGGAAGAGCATAAAGAAGGAGAATACAGTTATCCGGCGATCATTGTTGATGACGCTGATACTATACATGTAGTGTACACGGCGAAGCGGGCTGTTATAAAGTATGTGCAACTCAGACAACAATAACAGGCTCTTTTCTCAAAGTGTAAAGCGTAGGGTAATAAGATGTGTGTTTACCTGTGTACAATGGTAAATAGGTATTCTTTGTCTGAAACAACACAGCGAAAGAAGAAAAGAAATTACTCAACTGTTTTGCAAATAACCAAACATGTTTGTTGCTGTAAAACGGTTGAATACAAACCTCTATTATTTACCTATTAAGGTTTCATATTTATGTACGAGGTCTCTGATTTTTCCGAAGTCGCTATGCGGAAGATTACAAAACGACAATGCTCCCATACCTGTTTTAGGGTTGAAGTACAGAAATGAATAAACACCAATAGTGCCGCCATTATGCATTCTGTAACCCGGGGCAGAAATAGCCCAGAAAATGCCTGTATTGTATTGATCGTTGAATACATAATCGTTCCTGCTCTCAAAGCAGGAGTCTGCCAATTGTGGATTTAATAATACCTGATAAGACTGTGGTGTCAGCAGTCTGCCTTTGCCGCTATATCCCTGTATGATTTCTGATAAATACCTGGTCAGATCCTCCATATTTGTTTTGAGTCCACCAACAGGATAATCGGTCATTTCATATCGGGGATGTTCTATTACGCTTGTAGGTTTATTTCTGTCATCAGTTGTATAAAGCGTTGTAAACAATTGCTTGTTCAATGCCTCGTAATGCCAGGCGGTGTTTTTCATTTGCAAGGGTTCAAAAATCGCTTGTCTGGTATATTCAGTAAATGAAAGTCCTGATTTAATTTCAACGATGCGGGCAGCTATCAGGGCCCCGAGGTTGGTATAATTGAATTTACTGCCGGGTGCGGCGGGTAAAAAATTATCTTTCGAATACCAGTTTTCTGAAGGTTGTGTAAACTTTCTGATGTGTTGATCTATGGAAATATGTTTCCCCAGTTTGTAATAAGCCATTTCTTTTTTCAATTGATCCGGCGTTTCCGGAACAACCGTAAAACTATCTATTAATACAATGGTAGATTCACCTGCATCTTCCGGATCAAATTCCTGGCTAATACCCGATGTGTGTGTAACAAGGTGACGCACTGTAATGGCTTTATCGGGAAAGAACGGGTTCACTATTTTGTAAGGAAGTATCTGGTTAACAGGTTCATCTAATTTAAGTTTTCCTTCATCTGCCAATTTCATAATAGCAAGCCCGATGAATGTTTTAGAAATGGAAGCAACTGAGTTGATGGTTTGTTCCGTAAAAGGCAGTTTGCTGTTCATATTTGCATACCCAAATCCCTTGCTGAACAATACCTGATCGTTGTGCAACAGTGCAACTGCAAAACCCGGAATAATACTGCTGTCGGCAATGGCTTGTAATTCTGTTTGGAGCGAGTCTAAATAGATTTTTTTATCAGCAGCAATATTTTTCACAGCATTTTGTCTGTTGCTTTGGCAGCTTAGAACAATTACCAGTACAAGTACAAATACAGAGAGGTAACGCATGGTGGTTTGTATTTGAATGATAGCAGGAGTGCGTATGCTGTGTAAAGTACAAATTTTTAGTTAACAGGTATTTGTATGGTGATCAGATGTGCAGGGGGTATTCCGCAGACAAATAATGGTGACTTTATCTAAAACGATAAACGTAATAATGAAAATTATTTACCGATAAGCCCTATTTTTATCATCAACCACAAATATTCTATTCACTAAAACGCTACAAACAATGAACGATCCATCATGAAAGAGAAACAACCAGTCATGAAAATCATCAACACGGTTTTATTATGCATGGCTATGCTCCTGTTTGCCCCAAGCGAAACACAGGCGCAGAAAAATGAAGCAACAGGTACTAAAGTAAATCAGCGTTTTGTACACCAGGCCATGGGTAATCCTTACCTGCCCTTGTGGGAACATTTACCCGATGGTGAACCAAGGGTTTTTGAAGATCCTGATAAACCTGGCAAGTACCGCGCCTATATTATAGGTTCGCACGATTTGCGTTTTACCAGTTATTGTGGTCCTGATATCAGAATATGGTCGGCACCGGTGGAAGATTTATCGAGCTGGCGCGATGAAGGTGCTGTATTCACTTATCAGTCGGAAGACAAGTGGGATGTAATGTATGCACCCGATCTTGTGGAAGTGAAAAGAAAAAACGGTAAGAAAGAATATTATCTCTATCCGCATAGCCGTGGTCCAAACAGAGAGCCACTGGTGGCAAAATCAAATAGACCCGACGGACCTTTTACACCCGTAAACCTTACCGAAGACGGTAAACGTACCGTACCCGGCAGTATTTTAGGATTCGACCCCGCAGTATATATTGAATATGTGACCGACCCAAAAGATCCTGATTATGAAATTGGTTTTCGCGCTTATGCTTACTGGGGCTTCCAGCGATCACTCGCAGCGCAGTTAGATCAGAATACGATGTATTCACTCAGACCCGGCACCAAAATCATCGATCGTTTTTTACCCGCCAGTTCAAGGTATGGAATGCTTCGTGATCCGCAGGGTACGGTGTATCCGCAGATTTATCCGGGTGAAGATTTAGGTACTTTCAATTTTTTTGAAGCCTCCTCTATTCGAAAAGTGGGTAATAAGTTTGTATCGATCTACAGTGGTTATTCCGGACCGGAATATGGAGTAGGTAGTTCTAACTCAACCCTGCGTTATGTGGTAGGCGATTCACCATTAGGTCCCTGGAAAAGTGGTGGTGTATTGGTTGATTCCCGCGCACCCGTTTTAAATAAAACAGGAAGCGCCATACAAACCACCAATGCGGGTCACAATACACATGGCAGTATCCAGGAAATCAATGGACAGTGGTATGTGTTTTATCACCGCCCTCCACGCGGATTTGGTTTTGCACGTCAGGCCATGGTGGCGCCCATAACGATTACATGGGATGAAAAACTGGTTGCAGAAGGTGGTATGGTGTACATGCGTGCATTTGATCCTTTTGCAAAAGACAAAATACATGTGGTGAAAGACAGTGCAGGAAAAGAATACAAAGGCGCAGAAGTAACATCGGAAGGTTTTCATTTTTATGGGCTTGATCCTTATCGCTACTATTCTGCGGGTTATGCCTGCTATTTATCAGACAATAGCATTCAACAGGATTCATGGGATATATGGGATAACCATATGCCCATTACCAAAGTGAAAGACGGACATATCATCGGCTATAAATATTTTGGTTTTGGTGGTCATGCCAAAACAGAAAAAGGACTACCCGCTTTTGAAGGAACCAAAAAAGGAAATAAAACCGCTTTCCATCTTTTCCTTACACCCAAAACAAGCAAATCGTTTAAAGTAAATATTTGGTTGGATGGTCCATGGGATAATGAAACATGGAAAGGAAAAAAGATCGGCGAAATTGTTGTTCCTGAAAATGCGAAACAGGAGAGCACACAATACACGATTGATGTAGCTTCTTTTGTAGACCAGCTCGATAAAAAACACGCCATTTACCTGGTAGCCGAAGGTGCAGAGTCGGAATTACTTTTCGATTTACAGGGCCTGGGTTTCAGTTCAGTGAAAAAGAAAATTACAAGACCCGTTCCACCCACGGTAAAGATTACAGTGAACGGAACAGCACTCACCCTTTCTGAAACACCTGTTCGCTCAAACAATACCAATGGTTTGGTAGGTTATGGTGAATATGAGGCAACGTATAAACTTGCTGCGGGTACAACAGCTATACCGGTTGTAGCGGCATCATCTAATAACCCTGCTGTAAAAATAACGGTAACACAAGCCGCTTCGCTGTCGGGAAAAGCGGTAGTGAAGTTTGATTATAAGGGAGTGGTGAAGACGTACACGGTGGTGATACAATAATTATTACTTTTTTTACAAAGCCCCTGTTGTACGAAAACTGTAACAGGGGCTTTGCTTATAATATCACGTAGCAATTTATATAAGAACAGTATGAGCCCAACCTACAGTAGCGTGCAGAAAAATATGCAAAAAACGATCAGGCATCAAACGCACCTCTATAGTTTTTATGCTTTGTTTTTCTTTCAGCACCAAGGCTAATGGATACCATACCGCGGGGTTGCTCGGAATGGTTTTTTATTTGCCGATCGCTACTGGCAAAGGCATTACTAGATAATGAATAGAGATTATTGACTATTTATTTTTCCTATTAACGCAGACTTGGGAAGTCCGATTTTTTTCAAAATGTTTTGCAGCTTTCCCCTTTTTTCATCTACTGCCATCGTATAAAATTAATAAGAACGCTTCTCCCTTTCTCTGCAAAAATCTCTTAGGTAACATACCTGCCTCTATAGTTTTTAGGCTTTGTTTTTCTTTCGGCACCGGAGCTAATGGATACCATACCGCGGGGTTGCTCGGAATGGTTTTTATTTGCTGATCGCTACTGATAAAGGCATTGCTAGAAAACGAATAGTAATGATTTACTATTTACTTTTCGTATTAACGCAGACTTGAGAAGTCCGATTTTTTTCAAAAGCGTTTTGCAGCTTTCCCCTTTTTTTTATTTACTGCCATCGTATAAAATTAGTAAGAATGCTTCTCCCTTTCTCTACAAAAATCTCTTAGGCAACATACCTGCTTCGATAGTTTTTATGCTTTGTTTTTCTTTCGGTGCCGGAGCTAACGGATACCATACCGCGGGGTTGCTCGGAATGGTTTTTTATTTGCTGATTGCTACTGGAACGGGCATTTTTTCTTCCTCGCAAACCTTACGGAATGAAAGAAGTTCGCCATACATGTTTCACGAGTTACTAGAGGACGGTTTGTATTATATAGGCAAATAAAAAGAAACCCAGCCTTAGCATAAAAGAAGCTCTGTACAGCATTGTTTCTTGTTAATGTTTATTTCTTTTCTATTTTTTTAATCTTTTTGATGCTATCTGCAACAGCGAGGTTTTCAGGTTTAGTTCCTCCCAATTCTTGAATGGTCTTTCTTACTTTTTTTCCAACCTCGTAATGTGCTTTATTGGCTGTTTGTTTTCCTTTAATATTTTCCCGTTTCAGTTTTTCTTCGGTTTGAGTAGCACGAAACAGGTTAGCTGCCAGTTCAGTACTACCCATATGATCGAGTATATGCTGACTCTTTTTTAATTTTTTTTTGGTATGTATGCCTTTTGCATCTAAACCGCCATATAAACCCATGTAACCATGGTTTTGGAAAATGGCATAGTCGAATGGTTCAATAACACCGGCATCTCTGGCTGCGGCTGCCAGTTGTGTATTATGCCTGGCTATTTCGTTACGAAGAAACAATCGTTTTTCATCTTCTGAACTTAGTTGATTATATGTATCCGTTTGCAGTATTTCCTGCAACCGGGTTTGTACTGCAAAATAGGTTTGCCCTAATGCTACCACTTCTTTAGTCGGGTCGGCATTTTGTACAATCAGATAACATGCGTACCTGGATAGTTTAATATTCTCTGTTTTTCTTTGAGCACCGGAGCCAATGGGTACCATTTCGAGCAACTGCTCGAAATGGTCTTCTACCTGCTGACCGCTATTGGTACAGGCTTCTTTTGCCTTTGCTATAACAGGTATAAAATGACGATATTCTGAATATTCCAGCGCTTTTGATAAGTCTCTGGCTGTCCAATATTCGTTTCCGTTGTCATCACTCTGTTTAATTTTTGAAAACAAGCTATTAGGTTTCTGTATTAATTTTCGCGCCATAACTCAAGTCTTGATTTTAAGAAGATGGATAAAATAGTAGTAGCATCATCATTACCTTTTTATTTGTTAAAAAGATAATCTGCTATACTAGCTATATTTCCTGATCGGCACAAGCGTATAAATACCTGATTTTTTGGTGGTAAATACGCATTTTCATGAAAAGCTGTAGCCATCAATCATCCTCCTCTACATCATACCTATCCATCCCATCATACCCCATCCAGGTTCACTTTTATAATTTTCCCCGCCCCCGTATGTTTACTCGTTTTCACCAGCTCATTGGTAACAGGTGTGCCGAAATTTACAGAAATGCTAAGCACGAGCAGATCGTGCGGCTGCATTTTTGTAGTATCCTGAAAAACCATTTCAATGGTTTGAGCAGGAATGCGGTCGCCTGTATAATACCAGGGAGTAGCGTGATTGGTAGCGAGCTGGTAATGTTCGGTAGTATGATCGGCAATGGCATAATGATCATCTATGAAAAGCATATCGGGCAGGGTACCCAGTGTTAATCTGATATTATAGACAGGTAAGGATACCGGTGGTAAGAAACTGATATCTGGAATGAGTTCTGGTAATTGCACAATGGCTTTACCCTCGGCTCTCAGAAACTGAACATCAATATTTCCCCTGATGACTGCTTCAAAAGTGTTTTTACGGTTTAACTGAAAGCCTTCCAGAAGATGTCCGAACCGTGAAAAGAGAATAGCTCTTTCGCCCCGTTTGTGCAACGGATCGCGTAGTTGTATTTCTTTGGCAATAGCCGTAAGCGGGCCGGAAAGATTAAAATCGGCAACCGACTGCTGACGATGAAAAAGATCGCGAACCATAGCCGCTGCTTTGGCGCAGCCACTCCATTCTGCGTTCAGTTCTCTGGTACGTACAAAGTTTTTACCGGTCTTAATTTTCTTTTTGCTGACACCTCCTTTGGTACGTAAAAATGTTTTTTCGCTGTCGTGGCGTTTGTAGGCAGTGATATTGCCAATGCTTCCCTCAAACTCGGAAAGGCTCTTAAGTACAGCCATAAGAATGTATTTAGTGGTTAATGAATAGCTGATCCGTAGCTAGTAGGGGGGAGACTCGCAGATACAATATATGTAAAAAATATATAAAATCAAATAAAAAACTACCAAAAACCTATAAACAACCAACCTCTAAAGGGTGGGCGTTAATAGCTATTTGATAGGGCTTAGATAGGGCTTTAATAGGGCTTTGAGTAATGACAATAGTTGAGATAACACGGGAGGGGAGTGAAGTAATACAGTAAGAAGCTATGGAGATGGTTTTAAGGAGATAAGTGGGTACAGCCTGGGTCTTAGCGTTTCAGAAGATGTATTTTTCTATGAAGGGTGGACTGTGTGTTACACAGCCAAGTTGGTTCATTTACTTTTAGATGATCTGTATCACTAACAGGTATTCGTGCGTAATCATCTTATTCTTATCTTGTCTATGTGTGAGCGTGCGCAGAGTTCTTTACGAGAAACATCTAAGTGGAACGCTTAAGAAAAGCAGACTCTCCGGAGAAGAAAATAATGTAAACCCTGCAGAGAAGAATCGTAGCTAAAACCATGGTGATTCTATCCTCATCTTGCCGCATCCCCTTACTCTAACGGCGTTTTCGATGCTACCAAAATAAGTGGTAAACTAAGTCTTGAAGGCATTGTCTCACTGCAGCCTGTTTACATTCTCTATACCGGCAACCCTTCGTCTACCAGCAACTCTTTGTCGGCGATTACTACCGTTTCCTGAATTTGGCTAAGTATTGCCCCGGTTTGACTACATCGGGGAGTAAATGGCTTATGATCTTTGATTAAACAAAAAATTATGTCACACATAACAACCATTAAAAGTCAGCCGACACAAGAATCAGGTACTGGCCTGTTTTTCAAAATATCGAAAGCAGCCTGTTGGATCACTGCCTTTTTCCTGATTTCAATCAGTGCTGCTTCGCAGGATCCTGCATTCTCTCCAATAATTCAAAATCAAACCAATCATAAAATGAAACAATCTCAAACTCCCATCATCGCCTTTAGTCCAGTTGTATCAGCGGTTCCCAACCGTCATGTACCGCTTGAAATGAAAGTTTCTGCTCCTGCAAGCGGAAACAACCTTCAGGTCATTCTTATTTCCCACGGTCATGGCGCATCCAACTTTCTCTCTTCTTATAAAGGGTATGGCCCCGTTGCTGATTTTTTTGCTTCGCATGGGTTTGTTGTCATTCAGCCGACGCACCAGGATTCTAAAACACTAACGCTTGACCCTTCCATTTCCGAAGCGCCATTATTTTGGAATTCGCGCGCCGAGGACATGAAATACATCCTGGATCATCTGGACGAAATTATCTCCACAGTACCAGGTTTAAGCGGGAGAGTTGACAAAACCAAAGTTGCTGCCATTGGCCATTCCATGGGCGGCCACACAGTAGCCATGTTGGCCGGCATGGAGGTAACTGATTCGGCAACAGGTAAAATAGTGAATGCTGCAGAACCAAGATTGAAAGCCCGGGTACTAATTGGCGTGTCAGGTGGGCCTGAAGGATTTAATGGAGCCGCGAGACAGCGTTATCCCATATTGGCTGGAGTCAATTTCAAAACCATGGTTTTACCAACACTGATTGTGAATGGCGACAAAGATAAAAACCTCATGTTTTCCGATGTGGACAATTGGCGCGCTGACGCATACTACCAAAGTACCGGCCCCAAAGACTTGCTCACAGTGTTTGGAGCTGAACACATTTTTGGCGGGATATCAGGCTATGATGCCCTGGAGACAAGTGATGAAAACCCAGACAGAGTAGCCTTCGTTTGCGAATCCATCCTTGCGTATCTTCACAGTGCACTCAATCCGAAAGATCACAGTTGGGAAAAAGCAAAAAAATCATTGAATGGAGTCCCAGGTGCAAAAGGTAGAATTGATAGTAGATTATAAACAAAAAAGATGAAGGACAAAATCTCTGGCCATAGAATTAATTCCTTATCAAGGCTGCATAAGGTGCTGGATATACCAGCGCCTTTGCATCCCTTGGTAAGTTTGATCAATAACTCAGAAGGCACTGTTCCGTTAGGAAAACTGCCCAATCCGCATATTCTGAACTTCTACAAGATTTCTTATAAAATGAATTTTCAGGGAAAGTTTAAATATGGACAGCATTACTACGATTTCGATGAAGGAGGAATGTTCTTTGTTTCGCCGAATCAAATCACCGGGGGGCATACATCACTCAGTGATCAGTCTGGCTATACTTTACTTTTTCACGCCGATTTTCTACTCGGTTACGAACTGGCAAAAAAGATTAAAGAGTATGGGTTCTTTTCCTATTCAATCCATGAAGCGTTGCACTTATCGACGAGCGAGAAAGCCACCATCATTACAGTTTTTAAAAGTATCGAAGAAGAATTGAAAAGCAGGATTGACGATTTTAGTCAGGATGTTGTTATTTCCCAGATTGAATTGCTCCTGAATTACGCCAATCGTTTTTATAGCCGCCAGTTCATTACCCGTAAGGCCGTGAGTAGTAACTTATTGCAAAAAGTAGAAGAAATTTTGCTCGCCTACTTCCAGTCAGAAGCCACGCAAAAGCAGGGTCTTCCAACTGTCCAGTATCTTTCCAGTCAATTAAACGTCAGCGCCAATTATTTAAGTGATATGCTACGATCCCTCACAGGGCAGAACGCACAACAGCACATTCATAATTATCTGATCGAAAAAGCAAAGGAACGTTTATCCACAAGCAAGGCTTCGATAAGCGAGATAGCTTATGAATTAGGCTTCGAACATCCCCAGTCGTTTAGTAAATTATTCAAACTTAAAACCAGGATATCGCCCGTGGATTTCAGACGTTCTTTCAATTAAGGCAGAGTCACATTTATGACCAACCTTAAAGCTTTATTGGTATGGCTATGCCGAACCCAAAAATAACTTTACAATCTGAATATACTAGCCGGTTGCAACGAATCACAGCTCGTTTCCTCCTGTTTATTCTACGCAGAGTCTACTTAACCAAAAGGAGTTTGTCGCAGATGTCTCCTGAAGAACGAAGTGACTCCGCGCGTTACACATCCAGCGTCTATTATTTACTTTAGGTTTATCCACTCTGTACAGAAAATTTGAGTGCGATCATGAATCAGTCACTTACTTATGCATGAGTTGCCGCAGCTTCTTTTACAAGCAATATCTGCATTAAATCTGCAAAGAAGAGACTTTGCTGAGCATAAAAGGAACTAAGTCTTTCGCTTTTTGCTTATATTTATTATCCCCTCTAATTCAAACGAAGCCCGTTTACTTCATCAAGTTGTTATGCATGGCTGAACAGCAAAATATCCTGCAAACGGTTGGAGCTAAATCAATGGGCAATGCCCATGATAAAGCTGCAGTTGGGGTGAAAACCCTTCCTGCCTCGAAACAGTTTGGATTTGATCCGGAAGCTATTCAGTTAATGGCCAATGCACATGTAAGCGGATTGGCTGAGCGCCTTCCACCAAACAACCCCAACAATAATAACAAGGTGGTTCAGGGTCAATTCATCGTTAATGGAGATCCCAAAACAGGAGATGCCCTCAATACATGGATCGACACTTATGTAGCCAAGCCTGAAGTGGAAGCTATTATCAGGAAATGGGCGGGCGATGTGTCTAATACCACGAATCATGAAACTGATGTGAAAGCATTGGAAGCGGCCCAAAAAGCAGCAGTAGATACAATAGCAGCCGAGAATACTGAAATTGGAGAATTAATACAGGCCGATGATGAGCCCAATGCAGCCAGTTGGGGAGATTATCCGGTTTGGAGTGCCTGGTACTTCCCGGGTTTGGAATACCAGGATAATAAAACGGGAGGCTGGCATTCTAATCGAAAGGGGTTATTACCCGGTGATGCCACAGATGATGGAGCACCCACCCGTTATGTAGAGTTCAGGCGACCAGGTGCGGTAGGAACCAAAGAAAAAGACAAGATGGAACGCTGCATCTTCGATTTAATCAGCAGACGCTGCTGGCCCAATGCCCACTACGATGGAGGCTATGTAGAAATTACCAATATACCGGCAGGCGTTACAAAAAGGTTATTCGACATTGCATTTGAAAGCACAGGTCTCAAAGAAAAATACGGAAGTTTATCAGCAACAAAAAAAACAAGTCTGGGGAATGATAAAGCCGTGGTGGTTCAATGGTTGATTGATCATTTGAACGATAAAGACGAGGAGGCAGATGAGTAAAAACGAGGATCATTTTTTCTATGCCTCGTGTATTTAATCAAACAAAGAATGCGCTCCACAGAATAATGAAGGATGTTTTTTTCATTGTCGCAGCCTATGATGGTGGGGTCATAGTGTTATTATTGGTCGCCAAAACTGTGTTTTAAAACCGGGTTTTGGCAACCAATAATGTTGATGGGCAGGTGTAATTACTTACTTAACTCAACAGTTTGGCCCATAAAAAGCCCGCCTGAGTAAGGCAGGCTAAGTAACCCCAAGGGTTGAAGACTCGAACCAGATTTTGCTGGATTTAATAGGGTTAAGTGTATTACCGGAGAATGATGGACATTATGTATAAAAACACACTATTGCCTGACAGCGTTTTCCGGTATTAATGGCAAGCCTACATTTAGCGGCTCAATTTTTTTGAATAATGTATCTATTTTAGCATGAACTGAAGGGTTCGTTAAACGGTATAGCTCCGTTAAGAAATCTGTTGAAACAGGTTTTGGATTTGGGAATTTATGTTTCTCAATAAAACTTCTCAGTACTTCATTTGTCTTTTGCTCACCTATTAATTCACTTAAAAGATACATAACCACGGCTCCTTTTGAATATGATAGATGAGTTTCTCCTGCCCGAACCTTATACATAGGTTGTTCTATTGAAAAGCCTTTGCTGAAGGAATAAATATCGAGGTGCAATTTTATGCGATCCAGCATTTTTTCTTTGCCATGCATTTTTTTGAGTAACATCATTTCAGTGTACATGGCAAGCGTTTCTGTAAGCATGGTCGATCCATCTCTGTCATCAGGAGTTATTTGACTATTGCCCCACCATAAATGCGATAGTTCATGCCCGGCTAATTCATTGATCACATCCTGCTGCTTATCTGCTTTAATATTGGAGTGAAAAACCATGTTTTCCGTCATGTAAACAGTTGCAGGATAAGCAGTAGCTGCAAAACCACTGGTAAAGCCCGATATTTCTGCAAACCGGATGGTTTTAAATGGATAGGGGCCAAAGTTTGTTTCGCAATAATCCATGGTTAACCGTGCGTTATTCATGAGATGATCTACATTCTCTGCATGTGTTGGGTGATAATAGATCTCAAAACTTTTACCTTTATAGCTTTCTTTTTTTACTGCGTATTGAGCAGAAGATATACCAAATCGAAACGGAATGGGATCATTGGTCTTGTACTGAAAATAATTCCTGTTTTGTTGTTTCCAGTTTTTGGTTAACTCCCCTACGCCAAGGGCTGTTTGATTGCGGGATGTTGAAATCGTCATATCAAGCATCAAGAAATCATTATTGGCTGTCTTTGGTGCATCAAATGCAGTAAGTGCTGATTGGGCTCCCAGCTTGTATTTTTTTCTGATTGCTTCATCTTCAATTTCATTTTCCAGTACATATCCAAAATGCGGATAGTATCGGCTAATGCGCATAAAGGAACCATTTTCAACAATGGCATTAAATGATTGATGACCATTCACCGCCTTCCACTGGTAAGAAATATTGAATTGAAAGATTGCTTTTTGATTTGGCATTAACGCTTTCTGAAGTGCAAGAACCTGGTACTGATCTTTGACTGTAATTATTTCATCAGCAATTTGAAGTGTTGCATTTTCTATTTTAAAATCATCTGCAAAATTGACCAGGATACTGTCGATGTTTGAATTGGTTTTGTTTTCCAGTGTGTAGGTGCCTTTTATATGGTAGGCATTTTCTTCCGGAAACAAATCTACAGTTGTAGTTATATTGGTAACAGTTGGTTGAGGACGGTTGCTGTATTTACGATACAGGGTTTCATAATTTGCCTGTGCCGTTAAACCGGCTGTTTCGCTTTTTGGTCTAAATCCATCCAATAATTTTATGCCGATATAAGAAGATATAGAGACAGACCCAATTAACATCAGCCATAACTGCCATCTTCTATTGGTTTTCTTTACCAGGTATGTGATACTGAGTAAGGTAATCAGTAAACAAAGTCCAAAGAAAATTCCTTTTAAATATGCAGAACCATATATGCCAAACCCATTCATATCACTATAGCTCACCCTAATGACATAGAATATTTTCGCCAGGGGATGGGTGATAAAATTTTTACCAATAGATGTTGCCATTATAAAAACGAACAGCACTGCAACACCCAGCCCTACGTATTTACGGTTGATTGTTTTTTTAATCAACAAAAGAAACCCGCTCATTACTATCAATGGTAACGTGATATAGGGAAAGAGGTAGCTATATACTTTCCATTCAATGGCAGGGTAGTTGTATAATAATTGGAAAGCAATTCCTTCAACAATTAGCGCAAGGGTAAATATGAATGCTACTACTGCTAATGAGATCCACTTAGCAAAATAAGCGGTGGAGGTATTGGCGGTGCTGTTTTCGATCAGGTTAAAACGGGCATTATTGCTTCGCCAAAAAATATCAAATGCATAGTACAATACAATGATCAATCCTAATTCATAAAAATGCTGAATAATGGTATTGGTCATTAATCCGGAGCTTACATATTGTTGGGGAATTCTGAGGCCCTTTTCAATTGCTGCATACATTTCCATACCTACGCCAAAAAGCACGTACAATAAAGCCAGTATAAAAGGAATGCTTTTTACGATATAAGTTAAATGTATTTTAGAAAAAGAAAGCAAAGCCTTTGACTGAGCGCGTGCGTTATGTTGTGTAGCTGTGCGCTTGTAGCTGAAGTCTAAATTATGCTCGGGGGTATTTTCTTTCGATTTGGATGGAAGCTTTGCTTGTTTTTTTGAAACACTAAATTTTCGGGAACTTATATAAAGCAACAATAGGGAGATAAGTACAACACTTATTCTATTCAACAAAAACAATCCCTTCAATGAAATCAGTTGTGCGTTTCTTTGTTCAACAGTCCAGGAAGATGTTTGGTAAAAATATGCGGACATCCCAAATGGGTCTACAATAGCACTGATAAACCTGGCTTGTTCCGATTGTGGCAATGCGCCTGCCATTAATGGTGAGCCTGAATAAATGAGTGTGACAATATATATCATATATAGCATCAGGCCGCTAACGTATATAATCAGTTTGTTTTTTGAGATCCATCCGGCAAAGCTTAACACAGCCGTTATAAAAACTGTGTTGATGAAAGTAAACAGGAGAATAGGTTGTATATAATAGAGCAATGAAACATGCTCTTTCCGTAAGTTGGTAGCCGATAAAGAATGACCAAGTAAAAAGCTACCTGTAAATAAAAGGGTGGATAGAAAGCTGATGGTTAATAATGATGCAAACCTTGCTGCAATAAATTGATTTTTCGAGATAGGTGTACTGAAAAATATCTGGTGAAAATTATGATCCAGCTCTTTATTCACATGTGTGGCTACAAAAATGGTTGAAAACAGAATAGCTGATAAGCTGAAGAGTGCGGTGATAAAAGAAATTTGGTAAGGAGAATTTTGATAGACGCTTTCACTTATTGTAAAATGTGCATCTTTCCCTGCCACTATGCCTAATGCAACTATCAATGTCAACAATACATAGGAGCTCCATCTTTTGAAGAAACGCTTTATATCGAATAAGAATAAGGCAGCCATAATTAATTTGAATTCTGGTTAAGTATAGAGAAATACACATCTTCCAGTGTGGGGTCTATGGGTTGGAACCCAGCAGGCATCGTATCAGCCATGATATGAATATTCAGATTGCCTGTTATGAATTGTGAGGATATAACCCTGTGATCTCTTTTATAACTGTCAAGCTCCTGCTTTATTATTTGCTTTCGTCCGATGCGCCCCTGAAGGCCTGCAATAAGATCATTGGGATTACCTTGTTTCAAAACAGATCCATTATTAATGATGGCCATTTGCGAACACAAATTGCGAACATCTTCCACGAGATGTGTAGAAAGAATGATGATGATGTCTTCTCCCAGTTCACTGAGCAGACTATTAAACCTGTTGCGCTCTTCAGGGTCAAGTCCAGCCGTGGGTTCATCTACAATAATCATCTTCGGATTGCCCAATAAAGTCTGGGCAACGCCAAATCTTTGTTTCATGCCACCTGAAAAAGTATGTACTTCTTTTTTTCGATAAGCATATAGATTCACTTTTTGCAGTAGAGATAATATTTGTTCCTTTCTTTCATGGGCGTCGGTAACTCCTTTTAAAATAGCCAGATGGTTCAGCAGATCGTATGCAGCTATTTTCGGATACACGCCAAAGTCCTGCGGTAAAAATCCCAACTGTTTTTTAAGGAAGAAAGGATCATCTACAACATTTACGTTGTTGAAAATGATCTCGCCACTATCGGCATTTTGCAGTCCAACTATAGTGCGCATGAGCGATGATTTCCCCGCACCGTTGGGTCCCAGTAATCCAAACAAACCATTGCTTATTTCCAATGAAATGTTGTTGATGGCTTTTACTCCATTGGGGTAGGTCTTGTTCAGGTTTTTGATTTGTAATTTGTTCATAACAAATATTTTAGGCAGTAGAAGTTGATGCCTACGACAGAAATCATTTTGTTTTTGATAGTATGTTTTTTTCCCTTTTAGGCCTTCTTTCCATTCATGTGCATAACAAAGATATAGTCTAAATACTGTATCTTGTAATACATAATACCTTGTTTGGTTTATGAGACTGTTGAACGGTCAATTTTTTGGATGATCGGTCACCAAGGCAATCCGACTGGTTTGTTTGGTTTTGTTTTGATACCTGCAACATGGAAACATTGTCGGGAATTGTTACAAAGTCGACGGAGTGTTGCACTAAGGCTACACATGAAAGAGGGGGTTTCCGAATACTTTTACAGATTAAAAAGTCTTCTTTAAAAAAAAGCTAAAGTAAGAAACTACGTTCGTCGTAGTTGGTAGCCCGACCAGCTACCTGATAAAACAAAAAGCCCACCTAATTAAGGCAGGCTTCGTAGTCCCGGCAGGAATCGAACCTGCATCTAAAGTTTAGTCCCCACAGCCTTGTGGGGATATTCTATCCATTGAACTACGGGACCAAAAAGAATGAGTGCTAACATTTAGAAAGTTCTGAGACTTTTCAAATCTTGTTTCGAATAGCCCCCTTTTTTTTATCTTAATATTGTTGTGCAAATTCATCCCTATGTTTCAGAAATTCTCTGTGTATTTTTTATTGCTGATGCTAACCCTGGTTCAATTTTGTTACACGAACAATGCCAGTGCGCAAAATAATAATGCCAGAGCTATTGCATTGAAGGTGTCGGCAGATAGTTTGGCTGATAAAAATGCCTATAGGGCAGCAGCCGGTTTATACATGAAAGAGTTTGCAGCCAGAACCATGAACCCTTTCAGGAAGTCGGCACTTGTAAATGCAGCCTATTATTATGGCATGGTGCAAATGCCCGATAGTGCTTTATATGCACTTGATTTGGCAACACGGAAATATAGATTTACCGGTCTGGAGTTTTTAACAGGTGATAGTGTTATGCTTTCGCTTGCTCATAAACCATTGTATCAACAACTCATCAGCCGCTTGAAAAAAAAGGAAGCGGCACAAAAGAACCCGCTTACCGCTAAAATCAATACCAGCGATATAAGCTTATTCTGGAAAGTATATGACCGTTTTATAAAAGATACATCACAGGCAGCAGATCGTTTTTTAAAAGAGTATTTTGAAAAAGGTACCGATGCTTTACAGGAATATTACCGGATAAAAACAAGGAATATAGGAGGCATCAGAGGATTTGCCAGCAACATGAAAAAAATGCCTAAGTTTTATGCAGGCATCAGAAAAAATACAGAGCAGGTTGCATTACTTAAAGACAGTATTCGCATTATTTATCAGCAACTGAAAGAATGGTATCCTGATGCTATTTTTCCAACACTCAGTTTTCATATTGGTGGATGGAGTTCGGGTGGTACCGTATCAGATTACGGATTACATGTGGGTGCCGATATGTATGCCAACAATGCAGATACCGATAAATCGGAACTGGATGACTGGCAAAAAAATAATTCCGTTCTATTCAATAACCTGAAATATGTAGTGGCTCATGAATTAATTCATGCACAGCAAAATGCCATGCGTTCAGATACCACTTTGCTCAAATATGTGATTGTAGAAGGGATGGCCGATTTTATAGGTGAACTGATCTCAGGAAAAACTGCCAATGAGTTTCAGATCAACTGGGCAAAAGGAAATGAGAAACGCATTTGGGATGCCTTTAAAAAAGAAATGTACCTCGACAGGTATAGTAACTGGATTGCCAATAGCAGTCAGAACAGACCAGACTGGCCTGCTGATCTGGGTTACTGGGTAGGCTATCAGATCTGTAAAGCCTATTTTGAAGAAGCCAGCAACAAAAAACAGGCGATCTACGATATGCTTCATCTCAGCGATTATAAAGGATTTTTGGAGAAGAGTAAGGTGGAGGAGAAGATGGGGGAAAGTGAAAAGTGAAAGGTGAAAAGGGGGAGTGATTGGTTCTCTGTGTAACTCTGTGCCTCACTCTGTGAACACTGTGGTTAACCACGGAGTTTCACAGAGTGAGGCACAGAGTTGCACAGAGGGGGTATTTTTTTCTATGCAACGTGTACTTAAGCTAAAGAAGTTTAGCGCATAAAAAACCTGAGGGTTAACTTTAGGAAAGTT
Source organism: Chitinophaga pinensis (assembly GCA_943372605.1). Lineage (GTDB taxonomy): Bacteria > Bacteroidota > Bacteroidia > Chitinophagales > Chitinophagaceae > Sediminibacterium > Sediminibacterium pinensis_H. Next base: position 341,345 of record CALRZI010000002.1, read on the forward strand.
CCGAAACTTTCCTAAAGTTGTTTCAAAGCGGTTTCAGAATTTATTTAGCTGCAACAGTAAAGTCTCGCAGGTTGTAGGTATTCATACATTCACTCAAACAAGGAATCCATTGTCAGTTCACTTTGCACTATTCCTTTAGAGTAGGCATTCGGTGCTACGCCGTAAGTTGTTATCATGGTAATAAAAACAGTTTTCTTTGGTTTTATTTTATCTATAAATACTTGCTTCTTTAGAACCAATTCCGCTGAGTATTTTTTTGTGATGGTGAACTGATTTGTAGAAAATTTCATTTCACAAATATTGATGCAATAGTCGCGGCGATCCAGCAGGAGATCAATCTGTGCACCTGGTTGTCCTTTTACGGGAATAAACCGCCACACGGATTCTTCCGTATAAATAGATGCGATTCCGAGTGCTGCTTTAATTTGCGGGATATGTTTGAAGCAAACAGCTTCAAACGCATACCCACTCCAGCTTTTCCAGGAGGCCTGTTCGCTCAGGCGCTCCCATGTTCCCGTACCCGATGCCCTGCTTTTCCCGATATATTTCAAATAAAAAAGTGAATATTCATCAGAGAGCCTGAATACGGTTTCCTTAGATGTTCGCTCATAGGGTATGTATGAAAGTATAAACCCCGATTCTTCTAATTCTGATAAAACATTGGTTGTTGTGCCTCCCGAACTTAACCTTGTCTTGTCTATTATTTCATTCCTCGTTAGTCCTTTGCTCACCGTTGACAAAACTTTTATTACTGATATGTGATGAGAAGCATTATCAAAGAGAGAACCATATAGCTTATCGAATTCATCTCTAAGCGGGCCATGATTCGCAAAGCAAACCCGGTCAATCGTCTGGGTAGCGCTTTCCCCCTTTCTAATTTCTTTGAGGTATTGGGGTATTCCTCCCATTACCATATAAAGCTGGAGCATCTGGTATCGGTCAAGTATTACTGAACGGCTTTTGAGATAGGCTTCTGTTTCTGTGAGTGTAAACGGCCTGATGCTTAGTCGCGTAGTTACTCTATTGTGTAGTCCCCCTTTGTTGTTCAGTACTTTTTGTATCATCCATGATGCCGCAGAGCCGCATATCACTACTTTAAGATTAGGATGGGTAGAAGCATAGGTGTTCCAGAAATGCCCAAAATATTTTAAAAACCCCGATTTGTGTGTATCCAGCCATGGAAATTCATCAAAGAACAGCACCACTTTCTTTTTTTTGACAACAGGTTCCAAAAACTGTTCTAATGACTGAAATGCAGAAGACCAGTTTTCAGGTACAGCAAGTTTCAGCGTGCTTCCTGTTGCTTTTTGTAAAGCCACGCTAAAATTTTCGAGCTGTTCTTTCATATCGGCATTGTGAACACCAGAAATTTCAAATACCAGTTGTTTTTCAAAAACAGATTTGATTAAAAATGTTTTGCCTACCCGGCGGCGACCATACACGGCAATTAATTCAGCTCCTGTATTTGACAGGGCATTTTCCAGTATCTTTTTCTCTTCTGTTCTCCCGATTAGCGGTTCCATAGTAAAGACATTTGGCTGCGGATAATTTTTTATTGTCAGCCAAAACTACCTAAAAAATAAGAACATTTGGCTGCGGATAATTTTTTATTGAGGGTTAACTTTTGGAGGGGTTTGAGCATTTGTCGGAGATTATTGGTCAGGTTACAAACAACGGTGCATAAAAAAGCCCACCTCAATAAAGAAGCAGGCTCTGTAGTCCCGGCAAGAATCGAACTTTCATCTAAAGTTTAGTCCCCACAGCAATGTGGGGATATTCTGTCCATTGAACGGTCTGTTATGATGGGGAATAAAAAAGCCCACTTCAGTAAAGAAGCAGGCTAGGTAGTCCCGGCAAGAATCGAACTTGCATCTGGAGTTTAGTCCCCACAGCAATGTGGGGATATTCTATCGATTGAACGGGGTGGTATGCTATAAATAAAAAAGCCCACTTCAGTAAAGAAGCAGGCTAAGTAGTCCCGGCAAGAATCGAACTTGCATCTAGAGTTTAGTCCCCACACTACTGTGGGGATATTCTATCCATTGAAGGGCTGTTATGCTATAAATAAAAAAGCCCACTTCACTAAAGAAGCAGGCTAAGTAGTCCCGGCAAGAATCGAACTTGCATCTAGAGTTTAGGAAACTCCTATTCTATCCATTGAACTACGGGACCGGGAGAAAATGATGAACAGAAGAATAAGAAATATCCAATGTCCAATTTTCTGTTTTTATAAGAACTTGTATTCAAAGTTTAGTCCCCACAATACTGTGGGGATATTCTATCCATTGAACTACGGGACCGGGGAGAAAATAAGAAACAGAGGAATAAGGAATAAGAAATGTCCAAAATCCAATGTCAATATTTCCGGGAATCAAAGCTAATGGCTAAAAGCTAATAGCTAACAGCTCCCCCCACGGGAGGGCAAAAATAGGGGATTTGAGATGGCAGGAAAAGGGGTATTTTAGGGTTCAACTTTAGTACATGCGAAAAATTGGTATTATCCTCTTTCTATTGATGACCAGCACTTCCATTATGGCACAAAAACAAACACCCCGTATACAGCTCAACCATATTGCCATCTATGTAACCAACCTGCAACAGTCGGCCGCTTTTTACCGGGAAGTAATGGGGCTCGATTCTATTCCCGAACCCTTTAAAATAGGCAAACATGCCTGGTTTAAAATTGGTCCGGCCATGGCCCTGCATGTGATTGCCGGTGCCCCCGAAAAGAAAGAATACTATAAAAACAACCATATCTGTTTCAGTGTATCGGATATGGATGCTTTTCTGGCCAAACTCAAAAGCGCCGGCATTGTATATGAAGATGTAAACGGCAAAACCGGCGCCGTAACCACCCGCGTAGACGGCGTTCACCAAATCTGGCTCCGCGACCCGGATGGATATTGGATTGAGGTGAATGACGCGCAGGAGTAATTTTTTGATGTCTGATGTCTGATGTCTGATGTCGGATTTAAATCGGTATTCAATCCATATCAGACATCCTACATCCGACATCAGACATCTTACATCTGCCATTCCTTCCTATATTTGCCGTCTATGAAATTTTACAATATTATCATCAAATACCGCTTCTGGCTCAGCCTGGTATTGATTGCGGGTGGGGTAGCACTGAATATGACGGGTACCGGTTTCTGGCCCACATTTCCTATTTATTTTGTGGCACTCATTGGCTTACTCAGTCACTTTTTTATTGGTCCGCTTCGCCTGATTCAGGAACCCATGGAATCGGGTAATATAGAAGAGGTAGAAAAAATTCTAAATGGTATCTGGTTTCCCAACCTGTTATACAAACCTGTTCGCTCCACCTATTTTACCATTAAGGGTAATCTGGCCATGATGAAACAGGATTTCGACTCTGCCGAAAAACACCTGAAAAAAAGTACCGAACTCGGTTCTCCCATGCCCGAAGCAGAAGGTGCCAATAAATTACAATTAGGTATGATGGCCATGCAGAAAGGCGATCTGAAACAGGGCGAAAGTTATATACGTGCCGCCATTCGTGCCGGTATTCCCGATAAGGAAAGCGAAGCTGTAGCCTATCTTACCATGTGCCAGATTTTCATGAACAAAAGAGAATTCCGCGCCGCCAAAGATTTCTTCCGCAAAGCCAAAGCCTGCAAACCAACCACTAAACAGGTGGTGGATCAGATTAAGGAAGTGGAGAAATATATTTCGCGCGTCCCGGGGTAAAATATCTGATGTCTGATGTCGGATGTCTGATTTGTTTTTTATATCCGACATCCGACCTCAGCGATATAACAAGATGTTAGAGATACAAAAGATATCAACTCAAGATGCCGCACTGGAAACCGTGCGGCTGCTTTTTTTGGAGTATGCGGCAGAATTGCAGGAAGACCTGTGCTTCCAGAGTTTTGATGCTGAAGTGCGTCATCCACTGGAAAAATATGGACCTCCCAACGGGGTTATTTTTCTTGCTTACTGGAATGATAAAGCCGTTGGCTGTATTGCCCTACAACCATTATCAGAAACGGGTGTATGCGAAATGAAAAGATTGTATGTACAACCCGCTTTCAGAAAATATGGCATCGGCCGCAAACTGGTGGAAGAACTGCTGACAGCATCCAAAGCCATGGGCTATACTAAAATGCGTCTCGACACACTCGATCGCCTGCAACCCGCCATCAAGCTGTACACAGAATACGGGTTTGAAATAATTAATGCCTATTATGATAATCCGCTTCCGGGAGTGGTGTATATGGAACGTGAGACGTGAGAATCGTGAGACGTGAGAGGGAGGAGGTTTATAAAGACAAAAGTGAAAGGTGAAAAGTGAAAGGAGAATATCCCTTTCACTTTTCACCTTTCACTTTTCCCTTCTCTCACGTCTCACGATTCTCACGAACTAGTATTTCGCTGGTGTGCCCGGCTTCGGAATGCTTTTCTTGATAAACTTCCTCAAATTATCATTGCTTTTCTCCAGGTCTTCTTTGCGGAGGTACATCATGTGTCCGCTACGGTAGCCTTCCCAGCTCATGCGGTCTTTGAGGCGACCACTGGGGTCCATTTGCCAGAGATTGTATTGGGCATTGAAATAATCGCAGGCACCATCGTAATAACCTGATTGTACCAACACATGCAGGAATGGATTTTCGGCCATAGCAGTACGTAGGTTATCGCCTGTTCTGTCGTTGGTACGATCCCATGGGTTAACGGGTCCGAATACATAATAACGCTGGTCTGTTTTGTATTTCAGTTCTTCACGTAAATACATATTGATAGCGGGTGTGAATGAATGCTCCCATGATAACAGTTCTGAATTGTAATCAGGCGATTCACCTGCATCTTTTTTATCGATGCCTTTGTAACGTGAGTCGAGACGACCAACTGTAAAACCCTGGTCGCGCAGTAATTCTTTCCAGAATAAAGAAGTAGATACATCAAGGTTATTCTGTAAGATTACTTTTTCATTGATACCAGAAAAGCGCGCCATTTTAGCGGCAATCTCTTTGCGTTTGGTGTCGTCGAGTAACCATCCTTTATTGATAGCCGGAATAAGATCATTCATGGTAAATGCTTCTACTTCTGGCAACATATCGGTCAGGTCTTTTTTCTGCAGATCGGCAGGTAATTTTTTATGGTACCATGCAGTAGCAGCATAATAAGGTAAACGCAGTGCCGCCGCTTCTCTCGGACTTCTTTCAATACCCAATGTAGTAGGTGAAACAAGTATTACACCGTTGAGAAACATCCAGTGTGCATTTTGTAATTCGAGTGCCAGTCCTGAAACACGTGTGGTACCATAGCTTTCACCAATCAGGTATTTGGGGGATGCCCAGCGGTTCATGCGGGTAACAAATGTGTTGATCCATTCAGCGAGATACTGCACATCGGCACGTACACCAAAGAAACGGGTGGTGGGAATGTCTTTGCTGATGGGGCGTGAGAAACCGGTGTTAACAGGGTCTACATACACCACATCGGCAACGTCTAAAATAGAATGCGGGTTGTCTTTCATGCCATATGGCTGAACAGGGTAACCTTCATCATCTACATTGAGGATGCGTGGACCGGTATAACCAATCTGCATCCATAAGGCAGCCGTACCAGGTCCGCCATTGAAAGAAATTAATAATGGACGTGTGGCTTTGTCTTTAACATCGGTACGTTCGTAATAAGTAAAAAATACACCGGCTTCAATTTTGCCGTCTTTGTCCCAAACGGGCATGGTACCTACTGTTGCTTTATAGGGAACACGTACTCCTTTAATGGTTGCTTCATGTTCCGATACAACGGTAGCATCGGGATTGAATGGAATATTAAAGGACGCCAGTCTCGGATCACTTGAACCGGATGAGGAAGGTGTGGTGGGAGGTGCACCGCCACCGGGATTGTTACCAGTAGGGCGTTGTGCAATAAGACTGGTTGCTACACATAGTGCAACACAACCAAGCATGATTTTTTTCATAGTAAGCAGTAATTGGTGTGATGAATAATGTCGAATATAAAAGATAAGTGCTGAATTATGTTCAAAAAATAGGTGGTTGGGGGAGCAGAAAGGTGAATGGGTAATTTTTACCACAGAGTTACGCGGAGTAAGGCACAGAGTGGCACGGAGGGTTTTAAATAGGATTATTTTATAAAAGACTTCGAATGTCAGCAATCAACTTTATCATTTCTTTTTCATTGGTGCCATCGTAAAATCCACGAATCCTGTTTTGTTGATCTACCAGCGCGAAATACTGGGTGTGAATAAACTCCTCTGCAGCTTCCGCAATAGCTGTATCAGCGGCAGATAAGAGGTATTGTTCTCTGGCAATTTTGTATAAACTGTCTTTATTGCCCGTAAGAAAAATCCATTGTTTTATATCAGCTTTAAGCAAATCCGCATATTGTTTAAGTACGGGTGCTGTGTCGTGAGCCGGATCTACTGTAAAAGAAACAAATCTTATAGCGTTGTTACCCAGGAATTGCTGGTACACTTTCTGCATGTTTTTGTTCATGCGTGGGCATATTCCTTTGCACGTGGTAAAGAAAAATTCCGCCACATGTACCTTGCCCTTTAGTTCTTCAGCTATAAAAGATTGCCCATCCTGGTTCGTTAATACAAAAGAACCTGTTTTGTGACCCGGCTCTCCCAATACAGGTAAATCTTTAATTTGTTTTTGTTTGGTAAGCAGCAACACAAGTGCCGATACGACCGCAATAGCGATTAATAAAGGAAGAATACTGTATTTCTTTTTCCTGCTCATCAGAAAAACAAAAATACAGTATTCTGTGTCCTTTTATAACAGGATGCTTGTATGGAACATGATACGGGAGCCTTCTTTTACCGACCCACTCCAGATATCCTGATGAATCGGATGTTGATAATTCATTCCTATCGCTAATTTTCGCCATACTGTTTCTACCCCGGTTGTAAAGAGTAACAAATGCCCGCCTGTATTAGTCAAGATCCATTTATCAGTCTTATCCTTAGCAGAAAAATCTGCACTGAGTCCTATATTCGGTGCCAGTGAAATGGATGGGTGTGGTCTGAATTTGTGATACAACTGCATGCTGCTGGTTATGCGATTGCCGAAACGATACTTATATTCATTGGCAGTATTCATTCTGTATTGAAGTGTAGCGCTAATGCCGGCATCTTGTAAGCGATAGTCGTACATCAGGTTCAATAATATATCTGTACTACCCGTTCCGAGTTGATCAAATGCAGCATTATCAGATGAAACATTTTTGCCGGTAGGCAATTTAATACCGGCACCTGCCCATAACTGGTGTATAGAGATACGATTGATGCTAGTTGTTTTTCTGCGTTGCAAAAGATTCCATTGTGTCATGAGTGATATATCGCCCAGGCCATTTTGTGAACGTTTTCTTTCTGATGATTGTGTGGTTTGAAACTGCCATGGTATAGAAGCTAATATTCTGGCTCTGCCAGAAAGGTTCCATACACCCCAGTATTCAAGGCTAGTTAGTGTTTCTTCAGCAGTAAGATAAGAGCTTGTTCCATCAGCTCCAAGATGTGTTCTTACATTTCTGTTTTGTACCCTCACGCCCATTATTTTTTTATTGAACTGGGGGAGTAATCCGGTGTAATTACCTCCAATGCCACAGCCGCAAATATCGCAGGCAACTGCTGTATTGTTAGCTGTAGCGAGTATAAACAGCAACCAATAAATGATCTTTTTCATTGTTCTGCGAGTATTGGATTAGTGATGAATTGTTTATCATCAAGTGTTTTCAAAAAAGTCAATAACTGTGTTCTTTCAGTGGCCGTAAGCGTAATACCTGTTTTGCTATTTTGCTGTAAAATGCTATCCAGTGTATTGCTTTTACGTATTCCGCGTTCATAATGATCCAGCACTGCTTCCAGTGTGTAGAATCTTCCGTCATGCATATAAGGAGCTGTGTATGACAGATTGCGCAGAGCCGGAACCCTGAAACGAAACTGATCAGATGCCTGTAGTGTAATCAGCGATCTTCCTTCATCAGGTACACTTCGCGGACTTAATCCGTTATTGCGGAAACTGTTGTCTGTAAAAAGCGGTTCTTTATGACAACTGGCACAATGTGTTTTAAAAACAGTGTATCCTTCAGCTTCTTCTTTTGTAAATAAAGCCTTTTGCTGTTGAACACTATCGTACTTGGATTTATCACTGATGCACATCAGCATAAACTGCGATAGGGCTTTCAGAAATTTCACAGCGTTTATTTCCTGGCTGCCAAATGCTTTTTCAAAAAGTGCCGGATAATTTTTGTCTACCCGAAGTTTGTCAAGAATCCGATCAACGGTTTCATCCATTTCAACATGATTAATGATCGGGGCAATGGGCTGAAGGTCGAGGTCGAAAACACCTCCATCCCAGAAGAAATGGGTATTCCAGGCCAGATTCATAATTGGCTGACTGTTTCGTGTGCCTAATCTGTCTTCAATACCATGGCTTAAGTCGTGTCCATGATGTGTAAATGCCGCAGATTGAATATGACAACTTCCGCAACTGATGGTATTGTTTCGGGAAAGCCGGGTATCGTAAAACAGTTTTCTTCCAAGTTCAAAACCTGCTTGTGTGGGTTTATTACCTGTTATGTTGTAAACAGGAGCTGGGAAATGCGGAGCTTGCTGAAAACCTGTGAAGGAGGCTATCTTTTCGATAACCTCCTTGTTGCAGGCCATGATCAGCAATACCAATATTCCCAAAACGAAAATCTGGCGTAGTGACATGGTATTTAGTTTTCAGTGTGATCGTGACGAAACATGCTGGTATAGTTATTGGCGATATCTGTACTCACTGCGCCAAACATGACAGTTGAATTGGCTGCAATAGAAATATCTTTTGTGCCAGTAAACATTTTTGCAATATCTACGAGCAGATGAATGTTCGTGCGTTTGGTAGCACTCACTTTTGCAGTTCCGGCTGTTTTTAAATCGAGTTGAATGGTTTTTATATTGTTAATGGTGGGGCTGCTATATCCACCAAAGCCTCCAATATGATAGCGGATTTTTTTATTACCATTAGGATCGGCGGGGGCGAAAGTAGATAAGCCTTCCATTTTAAAAAAAATATAACCGCTGTTCCAGCTCCAGTACATTCCATTAGACATACCACCCGATGGGTCTAATACACCTGTTCTTTTGGTAATATCCATGGTGTTACGAAGACTGTCGACCCCCAGAACAAAGCGTAAGCCCACATATTCGCCTCCGGGTACTTTTAATTTTGCTTTATGTGTTGTGACATCCTGTTCTTTAATCAGAAAATAACTACTGTCCTGCGGCACAGTGTAAATGTTGCCATCGGCTTTTACCAGTTGAATGTTACTGATATAATACTGTAGCAGATCAATACTGAAGGATTCTCCTGAGCTATTGGTATATGTTCCTGTATTGAGTTGTAGGTTTTGTCCGCCAACAATATTGTCAAATTCAACAGTTAATTCACCAGGATCAGTGCTTTCAATAATATCTTTTTTACAGGCAGAAAGAGTAAGTATAAATGCAAGACAAATAACTATATGTTTCATATAATAATAGTTTTGGAAAGGCATAACGCATTAAGCCTTTGATGATTGAATCAATGGAAATTTGTGAAGAAAGTGAGATGGTTCTTAAAAAGAATTAGCAGGAAGGTGGGTGGAAAAAAGAGCGGCTGATTTCCTGTAAATAAAATTGTTGAGGTGCCATTAAGAGTGGTGTGCTGCTTCGTGCTATCAAACAAAATGTAAAGTCGAAGTTTTCTGCGTACACTGGGTATTCAGTGGAGAATTGAATACGTGTTTCCTGCTGTTTTTGATCTTCTTCTTCCTGCATTTTCTGAAATACAGCTTTGGTGCTACCGCAGAATACAGTTGATCTGTCTTTTACTACCTGCTCGGAAGAAATGGTATAATGTAGTTGCTGAAAAGCAATGGTATGTATCCAACGGCTGAACGGCTGCAGCGCAACCGAAATGACGATCAGCAATATGGATATATTTTTCATTGCGCTGCAAAAGTAAGTGCAATTCATTTGTTGCAGACAAAAAACTGTTCGGACTTTTATATTTTCTCAGATGTGACAAAAGTCATGAAATTCATCCCTTAAGAACAGTACCTTGTTTTATTAATCAAATCAAACACCCTCTCTATATGAAAATAAACATGGGAAACACAGACAGAATCATTCGCGTTATCCTGGCCATTGTATGTTCAGTATTGTATTTTACCGGAACCATAACCGGTACCTGGGGAACTGTATTGCTGGTGTTGGGCGGCGTATTTCTGATGGTATCTGTTATTGGGTTTTGCCCCCTGTATGCCATATTCGGCATCAATAGCTGTGGGAGAAAGAAATAAGAAATATGAAATAAGAAATAAGGAATGAGAAGGTAAAGGAGTATTTCACTTCCTGATTTCTTATTTCGTGTTTCTTATTCCTTATTTTCTCCGCTGCTAATGTAAGAAAACGACAGGCCTGAAACTTCTCCAGGGTGCCTGCTGGCTTCGCTTCTACCATATATCATGGATTAGGGACAATGGTCTATCTTCTGTTCTCTGGGCTTTTTAATTGAAGGATATTTGTTTTGCTACTTAACTGTAAAAACAAACAGGATATTTCTATGCAGGGTATGAAAAAAAGAATCATTGGTTTAATACTGGGTGTTTTTGTTGCTTCAATAACTTTATTGGCGCAGAATTACAATATCATCATCAAAGTTTCCGATGAAAAACAACTACCAATAGAAAGTGCTGTGGTGGATTTGTTTGAGAAAGAAAATAAAACAGGTACTGCCATCAGTAAAAAAAATGGTGAAGCCCTTATCGCGAATGTGAAAGCTGGTACTTATGAAATTGCGGCTTCTTTTACAGGGTATGAACCTCAGCGAATAAAGAATGTAGTGGTTGAAAATGCAGACCTGTATCTCGATATCAAACTAAAACCAATTGTTTCTGAACTGGCACAGGTTACGGTGCAATCTTCCAAACCTTTTATACAGCGTGAGCAGGGAAAGCTGATTGTAAATCCTGATGCATCTCCCACCAATAATGGTACCACTGTTGTAGAATTACTGGAGAAATCGCCCGGTGTTATGATTGACCGTAACAACGGTATCAGCCTTCGGAATAAATCGGGTGTGTTGGTGTTGATTGATGACAAACCTACTTATCTGCAAGGAGCCGATTTAATCAGTCTGCTCAGTTCCATGAATACTTCGCAGGTTGAAAAAATAGAACTGATTACAAGTCCTTCAGCTAAATACGATGCAGCAGGTAATTCAGGTATCATCAATATCAAAACAAAAAAAATTAAACAGATCGGTTTTAATGGTAATCTTACCATGGCTGCTGCAATGGGTATGCATCCGCGTACCAATAATTCTCTTTTACTCAACTACAGGAAGAATAAATGGATTCATTATTTCTCCTACGGTATCAACTATGCCAAAACAAGAATGCCCATCTATGCACTGCGCACCTATTTTGATGCAGCGAGATCTCCTATCGCCATTCTTGAACAGCCTACTTTTTTCAATAACACGAACCTGAACAATACCATTAAATACGGAACTGAATTTGCGGCAACCGATAAACTCAGTTTTGTATTCTCTTTCTCTGGTTCACTCATCAACCGTAAAGCCCGTAATACAGCTACCGCTGACTGGTTATCGCCATCCAGAACCATCGATTCTTCTATATATACGTCTTCTAATTCGGAGAACAGGTTTACAACTGGTGCCATTAGTATCGGCTCGCGACACAAACTTTCGAAAACACAACAACTAACCATCGATGCCGATGCAGCACGATACGATTTAAACAACGAACAATATTTCCAGAGCAACCGGCCAGGCGCACAGGGTTATACCATTGGTACATTGGGTAATATTCCTTCCTTCATCAAAATATTTTCTGTGAACAGTAATTATACACAGGATATGGGAAGAAACGGGAAGCTGGAAGCAGGTGTTAAAACTTCGAAGATCGATACCGACAATGATGCCGGTTATGCAGTAAGCATTAACAACGGTTTATGGCAACCAGACTATGCGAAGAGTAACCATTTTGTTTATGGTGAAAAAATACATGCGGCATTTGGTATGTATGAACAAAAGTTTAAGAGGCTGACAGTACAGGCAGGCCTGCGTTATGAATACACACATTACGACGCACATCAGTTGGGTAATATTGTGGTAAAAGATTCTTCGTTCAGCAGAAATTATGATGGGTTCTTTCCATCGGGTTTTGTTACCTGGGAAGCAGACTCCATACATACATTTTCACTCTCTGTAGGCCGCCGTATTGACCGTCCCAATTTTCAGCGACTAAATCCATTTGTAAATATTATCAATAAATACACGCTCGAAAGAGGCAATCCTTTTTTCAGACCACAGTTTACCTGGAACTTTGAATTATCACACCAGTATAAACAGTTGCTGCATACAACGTTCTCTTATTCACTTATCAAAGACTATTTCTCGCAGTTGTTCCTGACCGATCCTGATGGTACGCTGGTGTATACACAGGGTAATGTAGGGCGTATGCACAACTATACTTTTTCAACCATGCTTACCATTAAACCCGCCAAATGGTGGTCGTTGAATACAGAAGCTATTTATACCTATAAAAAACTAATTGGTTATGTGTGGAACAATTATCGCTCCGATGTATCGCAACTTACACTGAATATGAACAATCAGTTTCGCATCAGTAAAAAAATAAGTGGTGAAATCTCGGGTTCATATACAGGTCGGTCACGTAACGATTTACAGGAACTGTTGTACCCATTCGGTCAGTTAAATGCCGGCTTATCGATGCCGGTAATGAAAAACAATGGCACACTGCGCTTTTCTGCCCGCGATATTTTTAAAACAAACTGGATGGAAGGGCTGACTGATTTTAAAGATGCAGAAGAATACTTTATTGTAAGACGAGACAGCCGTGTGTTCACATTATCTTTCTCCTATCGTTTCGGCAAAAGCAGCAAAACAACCCGCCAGAAATCTGCTACAGAAGAAATGCGGAGGGTAGAGCTGTAGAAATAAGGAATAAGAAACATGAAATAAGAAATCAGGAAGTGGAATACTCCTTTACTTTCTCATTTCATGTTTCTTATTCCTTATTTCTTATTCTCCTAGCCCCACACATCCGGGTGCTTTGCAAAATAGGGGAGTGCAAAACAGCCCGAAAGACCGGTAATGATTTCTATACCGAGGGTGAGACCTCTGGCACTGGCTGGCATGGGGTTGCCGGTGGGCATCATATTCGGACCGAGGGGAATAAATGCTACAATCGTTACAAGACAAATACAGAGTAAGGTATAAAGCACAGCACCTTTTTTCAGGTACTCTACCATGGCGGCATATACAATACCTGCCGCTATGAGTGTAGGAATGGTGAAGTAAATAATAGAATTGATATTTACCCACTCTGCAAATTCATATCCTGTAATCTTTCGGTAAATCAGATCAAAAGCAAGATTAACAACGGTGGTGCCAATACCCACAAATAATCCGCCCAATATACCACGGGTGGCCATACTGTACTGGTAAGGAGAAGTTCCGGTTTCCATATCGAAAGGTTTTAGTGTTATAAAAACTGTACTACCTCATGCGATCGGAAAATGCCTGGCAATGGTAAGACCTGATTGTTCTTAAATTTCGGAAGAATAATTGGTATTTGCAAGGAAGGAGGTGAGAAGTCCGAAAGTCCGGAAAGTCAGGAAGTCCGAAGAATGTTTTTTTGGGTGAGCGGTTAGCTTAGTACAAATAATCTCTGTGTAACTCTGTGCCTTACTCTGTGAAACTCCGTGGTTAAACACAGAGGTAAAGGAGTGAGGCACAGAGTTACACGGAGGGTTGACTTGAATCTATCTACTTCCGGACTTTCGGTCTTCCGGACTTTCGGTCTTCCCAACTACCTCTTCAACTATCAGCGGAAAATACCTGTGTTCAAGGGCGTGAATTTTTTGCGCCAGTGTTTCTGGAGTGTCTTCTGCTGTTATTGCGCAGCGGGCCTGGAAAATATGTTCGCCTTCATCGAAACGTTCATTTACATAATGAATGGTAATACCACTTTCTTTTTCCCGGGCGGCTATTACCGCTTCATGTACATGCATGCCATACATACCCTTGCCACCATAGTTCGGTAATAAAGCTGGGTGTATATTAATGATCCGGTTGGGATAGGCTTCTATTAGCGCCAGCGGTACTTTCCAGAGAAAACCTGCCAAAACAATAAAATCAATGCCACTGCGGTATTTAATTTCATCTACATAGGCATTACCGCGGAAGAACCGCTCTTTTTCAATCATTAATACAGGCACATTATTAGCTGCTGCAACCTGAATAACACCAGCACCAGGTTTATTGCAAACAACCAAAGCAACTTGGATAGAGGAATGATTGTTTAGATGGGTTATGATTTTTGCGGCATTTGTGCCTGCGCCGGAGGCGAAAAGAGCGATTTTAATTTGGGGATGTCTGATGTCGGATGTCGGATTTTCATCCCCCCTCTGCTCCCTACCACTTTCCTGTTCCTTATTTCTTATTTCTTGTTCCTTATTCTCTCCTCCTCTTCCTTTCACTTTTGACTTTTCACCTTTCCCTGCAATTCTCCTCCACATTTTCGCCAGATAGTTCCTGAAAAAGGGGAATTGCCCCATGGGGATGCTGACCGCTAACACGCAAATGGGCCAGATAAGGGTTACCAGTAATATATATATAATATAATAGAGTGCCCCTTTTTCAATAGAGGTAAAACCCATGAGGCGTTTGCCGGTATAGCCACAAAGGCTGCCACCAAGGGCAAAAGTTGAAAAAACCAATACAAAGCGGGGCCAGCTAAGCCCCCATTTTTCTTTCAGGCGACGAAACATGGCTCAAAAATGCGATAAAAAGGGGAGGAAAATTGCGATAGGTGATTTTTTAGCCACAGATTCACAGATTTCTTTTTTAATCTGTGAATCTGTGGCTTGTTTATAACATTGTCTGTTTGCATGAAGATCAATTTTATGATTTTGAACTTCATTCAATGAATTTGTTTAAAAGTATGACATTCGTCATGCCTTATATGCGCCAATTCGCTGAAACTCAAGCCTGGTAAGGATAAAAAAAATTCCATAAGGTGTGGTTTTTGTCAGCATCGTGTCATATTTTTGCAGCCGTTCACGGATATTTTTCCACACCAAGAACCACGTTTGTGTATATGATATCTTTTAGACGCATAACCAAGACCTGCCTGCTCAGTGCACTCCTTTTCTTGGGTTTTTCAACAGTGAATACAGTGTCGGCGCAAGACGGTAAAGCCCTCTTTACCACTAATTGTGCATCTTGTCACAATGTACATAAGGAATCAACTGGTCCGGCCCTTGCAGGTGTGGAAGACCGTTGGCCCAATAAAGCCAATCTCTACTCCTGGATCAGGAACAGTGCCGCTTTCCTGAAAACAGGCGACAAATACGCAAACGATCTGTACACCAAATACAATAAGGTGGCGATGAACCAGTTTCCTAGTCTGACTGACGAGGAAATCGGTGCTATCATTACTTATATTAATTCAGTACCTGCTCCAGGTGCCGCCGGAGCTGCTGGTGCTGCAGGTGACCCTAATGCTGCTGCCGCTGCTGAGAGCGACAATACCTTACTGTTTGGTATCCTTACCCTGATCCTGGCTGTTGTAGCCCTGATTCTGTTACAGGTGAATGCCAACCTGAAAAAACTGGCCGATGAGCGTGAAGGTCACGCCTCAGTTGAGCCTGTTCCTTTCTGGAGAAATAAGAGCTATATCGCCATGATTACGGTTATCCTGTTTGTGGTAGGAGGTTATCTTACTTCAAAAGGAGCTATGGCGCTGGGTCGCAGCAAAGATTACCAGCCAGAACAACCGATCTATTATTCTCATAAAGTACACGCTGGTATCAACCAGATCAACTGTCAGTATTGTCATACCGGTGTTTATCAGGGCAAACAGGCTACCATTCCATCAGTGAATGTGTGTATGAACTGTCACATGTCGATCAATGAGTATGCCGGTGAGAAAATCTACACTGAAAGTGGTGAAGAGGTAAATGGTACTGCAGAAATTCAGAAATTATACAAATACGCAGGTTTCGAACCCGGTAAACCCTGGGATCCTTCCAAAGCAAAACCAATTGAGTGGGTTCGTATTCATAACCTGCCTGATCACGTTTATTTCAATCACTCACAGCACGTGAAAGCGGGTAAAGTAGAGTGTCAGACCTGTCATGGTGAAATCCAGAAAATGGGTGAAGTAAAACAGTTCAGCGACCTGAGCATGGGTTGGTGTATCAACTGTCACCGCGAAACACAGGTTCAGTTTAAAGACAATGGTTTCTATAGCATCTACGAGAAATACCATCAGGATCTGAAGAGCGGAAAAATGGACAGCACCAAAGGTGTTACCGTAGAAGCGATAGGCGGAACGGAGTGTCAGAAATGTCATTATTAATTTGAAAATGTAGGAATTTGAAAATTTGTCCGCAGGACTCATTTAGAGAAAATGAAAGCAATTCAGATTTTCAAAACCTTCGGTTTTTAAAATAATAATCATTAAGTAAGCAGTGAAAAATGAAGATTGAGGGTTGAAAATTTTCAAATTTTCAAATTTTCAAATTTTCAAATTGACATATTGAAATTGTAACGAAAGAAACTTGACAGGTTGGAGGATGATTATTTCCAAATTTTCATCCCGACTTAGTCGGGACAAATTTTCAAATTAACAAGATGGAAAAAAAGTACTGGCAAAGTTTTGGAGAGCTGAATCAGTCTGAGGCTTACAATAAAGAGGTAAAAGATGAGTTTAAAGAAGAACTGCCTTTTGTAGCCGATGAAAGCAAGAGTTTCATGGAAACTGCTGCTCCCCGCAGAGATTTCCTGAAATACCTGGGTTTCAGCACCGCTGCTGCTGCTGTAGCTGCGAGTTGTGAGATGCCGGTTAAAAAAGCGATTCCTTTTGCTAATAAGCCAGAAGATATTGTACCCGGTATTTCTAATTACTATGCCACTACCTATGTTCAGGATGGTGATGTAGTAAGCATACTGGCTAAAGTACGCGATGGCCGTCCCATAAAAATTGAAGGAAATGACATGAGTCCTGTTACAAAAGGTGGTACATCTGCCCGCGTACAGGCTTCTGTGTTGGATTTATATGATACTGCCCGTTTACGTTTCCCTACCATCGATGATAAGGAAGTAACTTTTGAAGCAGTTGATAAAGCGGTTGCAGCGGGTATTGGTGGCACTGTGGTAATTCTTACCAGCACCATTACTTCTCCTTCAACCAAAGCAGTAATTGCAGAATTCCTTTCTAAATATCCTGGTAGCCGCCATGTAACATATGATGCTGTTTCTTACAGCGCTATGATTCAGGCCAATGAAGCTACTTACGGTGTTCGTGGTATTCCTTCTTATCGTTTCGACAATGCAAAAGCCATCGTGAGCCTGGGTGCCGATTTCCTCGGAACCTGGTTGAGCCCTGTTGAATTTGCGAAACAATATGCTACCGGTAAGAAAATCGACGAGAAGAATCCAACCATGAGCAAGCACATTCATTTTGAATCTGTTGCTTCTCTGACCGGATCAAACGCCGACGAAAAATATTTACACCGTCCATCTGAAACTGCTGCTATTGCTGCTGCTTTATTAAGTGCAGTAAATGGTCAGGGTGTTGCTGGTATCAGCGATGCGAAATTGAAAGCAGGTATCGAGAAAGCTGCCAAAGCACTGAATGAAAACAAAGGTGCTGCACTGGTAGTTGCCGGTAGTAATGATGTAAATATTCAGGTGATTGTAAACGCCATCAATAACGCCATTGGTGCTGGTGGAACTACCATAAACTGGGGTGTGTTGGATAACCAGCGTGCCGGTGTGGATGCTGATTTTGTGAAACTGGTAGAAGACATGAATGCAGGTGCGGTGAATACCCTCCTCGTTTATGGCGCTAACCCTGCTTATAGCTGGTTTGATGCTGATAAATTCAAAGCAGGACTGAAAAAAGTAAAAACAACTGTTTCATTTGCTGCTAAAGTGGATGAAACTGCTGAACTGTGTAAGATTGTTGCTCCTGATCATCATTTCCTCGAAAGCTGGGGTGATGCGGAAGCAAAAACAGGTCATTTCTCTTTCATTCAGCCTACTATCTATCCTTTATTTAAAACCCGTCAGTGGCAAGACAGCCTGCTGAAATGGAGTGGTAATACATCTGATTATCTCGCTTACCTGAAAAATTTCTGGAGCGCTAAACTGGGTGGACAATCTGGTTGGGATAAAGCCCTGCAGGATGGTGTTATCAGCATCGGCGAATCGGCTACCAAACCCGGAACCTTTAATGGTGCCGCTGTAGGTGCTGCAGTTGCTGCCGCTACTTCAGGTAAAAAAGGTGGTAAATATGAGCTGGTACTCTACGAAAAAGTAGGTATCGGTGCTGGTCAGGGTGCTTCGAACCCATGGTTGCAGGAATTACCTGATCCGGTTACACGTGCAACATGGGATAACTATGTAATTGTATCTCCTGCACTCGCAAGAGCTATTTTAGATATTGACCTGAATAATGGTGGTCAGGCGGATGCTTATGAAGTAAATCCTCCTAAAAAAGTAGTGAAGGTTTCTGTAGGTGGAAAAGAAATTTCATTGCCTGTATTGATTATCCCGGGTACACATCCTGATACCATCGGTATCGCTGTAGGATATGGCCGTAGCAATAATATCGGTAAAGCAGCAGCGGGTGTTGGTAAAAATGCCTTCCCACTGGCCACACTCAGCAATGGCGTAGTAAGCTATAGCAACAGTAGTGTAGAGGTTTCTGTAACAGGTGAAAAATATCCTGTAGCCTTAACACAAACTCATAACCGTTACGATACCACTCAGGGTAACCGTACCGAGGTAATGAAAGAACTGACACTGGCTGATTATAAAAAACACCCAACTGAAATCCGCGAAGAGCGCGACCATGAATTAAAACCATGGGGTGGACTGGAGAAGTTTGAAAGCCAGGGTACCATGTATCCTGTGTACGACAGACCAGGTATTAAATGGGGTATGAGTGTTGACCTGAATACCTGTAACGGTTGTGGTGCCTGCGTTGTGGCTTGTAATGCAGAGAACAACATTTCAGTAGTAGGTAAACCTGAAGTATTACGTGGCCATGAAATGCATTGGTTACGTATCGATAAATATTTCAGTGGCGATATGGATAACCCGAATGTGGTATTCCAGCCATTAATGTGTCAGCATTGCGACAATGCTCCTTGTGAGAACGTTTGTCCGGTAGCTGCTACCAACCACAGCTCAGAAGGTATTAACCAGATGACGTATAACCGTTGTATCGGTACAAGATATTGTGCGAACAACTGTCCATATAAAGTACGTCGTTTTAACTGGGCTGATTATACCGGTTCTGACAGCTTTGGCGATAACCAGGTAGGAGAAGTGAATGATGTGGTACTGAATATGAATGACGATCTCACCCGCATGGTACTGAATCCGGATGTAACCGTTCGTTCACGTGGTGTGATTGAAAAATGTTCATTCTGCGTACAGCGTTTACAGGAAAGCAAACTGAAAGCGAAGAAAGACAGCAGACCATTGGTAGACAGCGATATCAAAGTAGCATGTCAGCAGGCATGTCCTACCAACGCTATTACATTTGGTAATGCGAATGATAAACACAGCGCCATCACCATGGTGAGAACAGAGAATCCAAACCGTCAGTTTTATGTGCTGGAGCAACTGCACGTATTACCAGGTGTTACTTACTTAGCCAAAGTACGTAATACAGAATCGGCTCATGGTGAAGGAAAGCATGAAGCGAAAAAAGAAGCGGAACACGCATAGAGGGAAAAGTGAAAAGTCAAAGGTGAAAGTAGTTTCACTTTTCACCTTTGACTTTTCACTGAATTCAATCGATCTAAAATAACTATGGACCACTAACCCTGGCCCATGGACCAAAAAAAGACCAGATGCATTTAAAGTACGAATCACAGCTCAGGGAACCGTTGGTGTACGGTGACAAAAATTACCATCAGGTAACCGAAGACATCGTGAGACCAATTGAAGCCAAGCCCACTAAATTGTGGTATATCGGCTTCTATATTTCTGTTGCCCTATTGTTGTTTGGTGTGTATAGCGTTTATCGTGAGGTAACTTACGGTATCGGCCAGTGGAACCTGAATAAAACCATCGGATGGGGTTGGGATATCACCAACTTCGTATGGTGGGTGGGTATTGGTCACGCAGGTACACTGATCTCTGCGATCCTGTTACTGTTCCGTCAGGGATGGAGAACAGGTGTAAACCGTGCGGCTGAAGCGATGACCATCTTTGCGGTAATGTGTGCGGGTCAGTTCCCTATCTTCCACATGGGTCGTGTATGGATGGCTTTCTTCGTACTTCCTTATCCTAACACACGTGGTCCTTTATGGGTAAACTTTAACTCACCACTGTTGTGGGACGTATTTGCGATCTCTACTTATTTTACTGTATCTCTTTTATTCTGGTATTCTGGTTTGATTCCTGACTTTGCAACCGTTCGTGACCGCGCTTTCACCAAATTGCGTAAACGTTTATATGGTATTGCATCTTTTGGCTGGACTGGTTCTACCAAACACTGGCAGCGTCATGAGAGTCTTTCTCTTGTACTCGCCGGTTTGAGCACACCACTGGTACTTTCGGTACACACGATCGTATCATTCGACTTCGCCACATCAGTAATTCCAGGGTGGCATACCACCATCTTCCCGCCCTACTTCGTTGCGGGTGCCATCTTCTCCGGTTTTGCGATGGTACAAACACTGATGGTGATTGTACGTAAAGTATTCCAGATGGAAGACTATGTTACGATTGGTCACATTGAGGCGATGAATAAAGTAATTGTATTAACTGGTTCTATTGTGGGTGTGGCCTATCTCACTGAGTTATTCATGGGATGGTACAGCCAGAACAAATATGAAGGATACACTTTCTGGTACAGCCGCGCTTACCTGTTCAGTCCTTATGGCTGGAGCTATTGGGGTATGATGGCATGTAACGTACTGAGTCCGCAGATTTTCTGGTTCCGTAAAATGAGAAGAAACATTTTTGTAACCTTCTTCATGAGCATTATCGTGAACATTGGTATGTGGTTCGAGCGTTTTGTAATCATCGTTACATCATTGTACCGCGATTACCTTCCTTCAAGCTGGTCGGTGTATTACAGCCCTACCATCTGGGAGATTGGTTTCTATGCAGGAACATTCGGTTTATTCTTTACCTGCTTCTTCCTCTTTGCAAAATACTTCCCTGTTATTGCGATTGCAGAGATTAAGTATGTACTGAAAACAACCGGTGAAGGATATAAAAACAAGATGGGCAATATTGAAGAGCAGAAGCTGGAAGATTTTGTGCATGATCAGAAGCACCACTAGTAATGTGCTAATTTGAAAATTTGAAAATTTGAAAATGATGATTTGATTAGGTTGAAGTTTGAAAACAAGAAAGCACTGCTTTCATTTTCAAATTTTCAAATTATCTAATTATCTAATTAGAATAAACATGGCAAAAAAGAAATTCGTAGTAGGCTGTTTTGATGACGAAGCAGTTTTGTTTCCTGCGGTGAAAAAAGTTCGCACGTCTGGTTACAAGATTCATGATGTGTACACACCATTTGCGGTACATGGACTGGATCATGCACTGGGAATGAGAGAAACCAGTTTGCATACTGCAGGTTTTATCTATGGTATCACCGGTACCACTACAGCCCTGAGTTGCATCAGTTGGATTTTTACACTCGACTGGCCGCTGAATATTGGTGGTAAACCACATTTCGCTTTACCAGCCTGGGTACCCATTATATTCGAGTTAACAGTATTGTTTGCAGCAGTAGGTATGGTGCTTACTTTCTGTTATCTCTGCCAACTGGCTCCTTTTGTAAAAAAACACCATTTCCATGCCCGCGCAACAGATGACCTGTTTGTAATGGTAATTGAGTGTACCGATAAGACCAATGTAGATGACCTGAAAGCATTTCTGAGCAGCAATGGCGCTGTAGAAACAGATGTACAGGTTGCGGAAGAGGGGTGGTGGTTAGGTCGTTACGACAAAGAAGAAATGATGTTTGAAAACAAAGAAATCGTTGCTGCTTAATTTTTGAATACTAAGAAGATGAAGAAATTATTGATCATAGCTGTTACTGCCACTGCTACCACCATTGTAGCCTGTAGCGATGTAAAGCGTACACCAGGTAAAATCTATATGCCTGATATGGCATACAGCCGTGCCTATGAAACTTATGCAGATCATAGCAACCTCACGGAGAAGGGTATCCACTACACAGCAATGCCTGTAGAAGGAACCATGGCAAGAGGTGCTGAAATGCCTTTTCATATTGCTAAAGATGCACCCGGCGATACCACTAATTACTACGCATCACGCCAGGTACCTAACCCGGTTGATTCTATGAGTGAAACAGAAACCATTGAAGCTGAGCGTTTGTATCAGATTAATTGCGGAATCTGTCATGGTAATAAACTCGATGGTAACGGCCCCTTGTACAAAGGTGGTGACGGACCTTATGCAGCAAAACCTGCTACACTGGTAGGAGATGCCAAGTATGAATCAATGCCTGATGGACAAATGTTTTATTCAGTTGCTTATGGCAAAAACATGATGGGTTCATATGCATCACAGTTAAGCCGTCAACAACGCTGGATGGTGATTAAATACATCAAGAACAAACAAAAAGAAGCAAAAGCAGCAGCTACGTCGGCACCTGCAGCAACAAAATAAATAGTATTAAATCCTAGCTCCGGATTTTAATCCGGAGAGATTAAAAGAATAAAAATGGCATCTATCAAAACGCAATTTGAGATACCCGGCAAAATGAAAACATGGTCCTATGCCTTGATTGGAGTAGGATTGGTGGCACTGATCGCAGGTCTGGTCATCAAAGGTTTCAGCGCCGATGAACATGAACAGACTCAGTTCTGGGGTACATTGATGTATAATACCATTTTCTGGACCCTCGTTTGTAATGCCAGTATGTTCTTTATCTGCGTTACAACAATGGCAATGGGTGGATGGCAGCAGTCGTTCCGTCGTATACCTGAAGCTATATCAACCATGGTGCCCATCTTCGGAGCCATCACATTTGCGGTATTGATTTATGTTGTAGTAGGTCATAAACACCATATTTACCATTGGTTAGACAGCGAAGCAGTGGCCAATGATCCTATCTTAAAAGGAAAAGCAGGTTTCCTGAATCCTGTATTCTTTATCATCTGGACAACCCTCACCATTGGTTTATGGAGTTTGTTGGGCTGGAGAATGCGTCAACTGAGCAGTGAAGCAGATGAAGCTCCGATGGATGCTGAGAAAGGTGCAAGTTTTATCTGGAGAAATACCATCCGTGCTGCTCTTTTCGTAGTATGGTTTGCCTTAACCGTTGGTTCAACCATTCCATGGTTATGGATGATGAGTATCGATGCGCACTGGTATTCTACCATGTATAGCTGGTACACATTTGCAAGTTCATTTGTATCGGGTATGTCATTGATCGCATTGTGGGTGATCTACCTGAAAAATAAAGGCTACCTGGAATTAACTTCACAGGAACACCTGCACGATATTGGTAAGTTTATGTTTGCGTTCTCTATCTTCTGGACCTACCTCTGGTTTTCTCAGTATATGCTGATCTGGTACGCGAATATTCCTGAAGAAACCGTTTACTTCAAACACAGGGTACAGGGGCCATACAAAGGCATTTTCTTTCTGAACCTGATTATTAATTTCTTATGTCCTTTGTTGATCCTGATGAAACGTTCTGCTAAGAGAAATTATACATTAATAACTTTTATGGCAGTACTTATCATCTTTGGTCACTGGATCGATTTTTACCAGATGGTAATGGGAAGTTTGTCGAAAGAACATGTAACACTGGGCTGGTTCGACTTTGGTATACTGAGTTTATTTGTGGGAATGATGATTCTGGGAGTAGGTAAAGCATTAACGAAAAAACCATTGGTTCCGAAATATCATCCTTTCCTGAAAGAAAGCGTGATTCACCAGGTATAGAATTTGAAAATTTGAAAATTTGGAAATTTGAAAATGTTGTGGCCTTTGAAAAATAAGAGAATGATATCTGGTTATCATTTTCAAATTTTCAAATTAGCACATTTTCAAATTGATTAAATACTGATAGTATTATGACAATGTTTTTAACCATAGCCGTAATTGTACTGATTTTCGTAGTGATATTTCAGATCGCTAAAGCGAGTGAATATGTATCGGTACTGAAAGGAGAAGAAGTAAGCCGTAAGCAAAACAACAAGATCAATGGTTTCCTGATGATCGGATTTTTGGTGTTGGGTCTTTTCGGTGTGTGGTACTGTAATGAACTGTATTATGGGAAAACACTCCTGGTACAGGATGCAGCCAGTGTAGAGGGTGCGCGTGTTGACTCTATGTTATGGGTTACACTGGCAGTAACTGGTGTAGTGTTTATTCTTACACAAATTGTTCTGTTCTGGTTTGCATACAAATACCAGGAGAAAGAAAACCGTAAAGTATATTTCTTCCCACACAGCACTAAACTGGAAGTTATCTGGACTGTTATTCCTGCTATTGCACTTACTGTACTGGTAGTAATTGGTTTACGTAACTGGTTCCTGTTTACAGGTGAGCCTCCAAAGAACGCGATGGTGGTAGAAGTAACCGGTAAACAATTTGGATGGATCTACCGTTATCCTGGAAAAGATGGTTCATTCGGTAAGAAATATTACAAGAATATTGACAACGCTACCAATAGTCTGGGTTTGATCTGGGAAGATAAACTGGGTCATGATGATCTGGTAATGGAACAAACCATGTACCTCGTAAAAGGTAAGCCCGTTAAATTAATCATCGGTTCAAGAGATGTAATACATGACGTGGGTCTGTCTCACTTCCGTATGAAAATGGATGCGGTACCCGGAATTCCTACTACTTTATGGTTTACTCCTAAGTATACCACCAAAGAAATGAAGGAAATGACCAAGAACCCCGATTTCCAGTATGAAATCAGTTGTGACCAGATGTGTGGTAACGGACACTACTCTATGAAAGGTGTAATAGAAGTAGTAGATCAGGAAGAATATGATGCATGGATGGTGAAACAAAAACCATACTATGTACAGCAGTTTCCTGATAAAGATCCTTCAGCGGCACCAAAAGCTGTAGCCGACACCGCTAAAACCGCTGCTGTAAAATCTGTTGAACCAGCGAAGAAAGCAGTAGCTAAATTGTAAAACATTGTGCAACCGAAATACGAAGCGGTTGTTATCATTGATAGAAATTTATAAAAGAAGATTATGAGTAACGAAGCAGTAGTTCATGCACATGGGGCAGTGGCCACACACGACGGTCATGGCGATCATCATCATGAACATCACCATCATGAAACTTTTATTTCGAAGTATGTATTCAGCCAGGATCATAAAATGATCGCCAAACAGTTCCTGATTACCGGTATGGTATGGGCTGTTTTGGGAGGTTTGATGAGTGTACTCTTCCGTTTACAACTGGGTTACCCGGATGCAACATTCCCCTGGTTAGAAGATATATTGGGCAAATGGGCCAAAGGTGGACGTATTACACCTGAAGCATATTATGCACTCGTAACTACACACGGAACCGTACTGGTATTCTTCGTATTAACAGCAGGGTTGAGTGGTACATTCGCCAACTTCTTAATTCCATTACAGATAGGTGCACGTGATATGGCATCGCCTTTTATGAATATGCTGAGCTACTGGTTCTTCTTTGCAGCCAGTATTGTGATGCTGTCTTCTATGTTTGTAGAAACAGGTCCTTTCAGTGGTGGCTGGACAGCTTATCCTCCGTTAAGTGCCTTGGGTGATGCGTCGCCGGGTTCTAAAGTGGGTATGGATATGTGGCTTATTTCAATGGCATTATTCGTTGTATCATCATTACTCGGTGGTTTGAACTATATCGCCACAGTATTGAACATGCGTACCAAAGGTATGAGCATGACACGTTTGCCATTAACCATCTGGGCATTGTTCTTTACAGCTGTATTGGGTGTATTATCATTCCCTGTATTATTCTCAGGTTTTATCCTGTTGATTTTCGACAGAAATTTCGGAACAAGTTTCTACCTGTCAGATATCTTCATCAATGGAGTAGGTGCATTGCCAAATGAAGGTGGTAGCGCTATTCTCTATCAACACTTATTCTGGTTCCTGGGCCACCCCGAAGTATATATCATTCTTTTACCAGCCATGGGTATGGTTTCAGAGATATTATCAGTGAACTCACGTAAACCAATCTTTGGTTATATGGCAATGATCGGATCATTATTTGCCATTGCCATCCTGGCCTTCCTGGTATGGGCGCACCACATGTTTGTAACGGGATTGAATCCTTTCCTAGGTTCTATATTCGTATTACTTACCCTGTTAATTGCCGTACCATCAGCCATTAAAGTATTCAACTGGTTAACAACATTATGGAGAGGTAATATCCGTTTCACTCCGGGTATGATGTTCGCAATCGGTTTTGTAAGTTTATTTATCTCTGGTGGTTTAACAGGTATCTGGCTGGGTAACTCAGCACTGGATATTCACCTGCACGATACTTATTTCGTAATTGCACACTTCCATATTGTAATGGGTGTGGCATCTATGTTTGGTATGTTTGCGGGTATCTACCACTGGTTCCCTAAAATGTATGGCAAGTACCTGAACAATACCATGGGATATATCCATTTCTGGGTAACTCTGGCAGGTGCATACCTCATCTTCTGGCCAATGCACTATGAAGGTTTGGCCGGTATGCCACGTCGTTATTACGATTACAGCATCTGGGAGAGCTTTAAACAATTCGTAGAACTGAACAGGTTTATTAGTACAGTTGCTATGATTGTATTTGCTGTACAGTTATTGTTCCTGTTTAACTTCTTCTACTCTATTTTCAAAGGAAGAAAAGTAACTACCCTCAATCCATGGGGAGCAACTACACTGGAGTGGACTACACCAATTCATCCTGGTCATGGTAACTGGGTGGGAGAAATTCCTGAAGTACACCGTTGGGCATATGATTATGGTAAAGATGGGAAGGAATTTATTCCGCAAACAACACCGGTGGGAGCAGATGAAAGTGATCATCATTAATTGATTAACTATCCTGTACAACTGGTAACAGTTACAGGATCTGAATAATGTCAATGCTCCCGAATGATCGGGAGCATTGTTTTTAAACTCGGAAGGAAGAGAATAAGAAATAAGGAACAGGAAATAAGGAATAAGAAATGGGATCGTGGTGCTTGGGTATTGATTTTGTGGAGAATAATAAGATTTAATGACAGCAGATACAAATGAATCGACATCGTATTCGGTAGCGGCCAAAGTGAAAGATTACTTTCAGCTCATCAAATTCACGTTGAGTTTTACGGTAGTTTTTTCATGTGTGGTTTGTTACCTGCTGGCTCCAAAAGTGGTGGAGTATGATCTGGGGATGATTGTAGTTCTTTTTATTGCGGGAATGTTGGTAACAGGAAGTGCCAATGCCATTAATCAGGCTGTTGAGAAAGATACGGATGCCATGATGAAACGTACCGGTAAAAGACCGGTGGCCAATGGCAGAATGAAGCAACAGGAAGCCTACTTGTTTGCATTAATTGCAGGCTTGCTGGGCATTGCTATGATGTGGTATTTCTTTAACCTGTCATCGGCATTATTATCTGCTTTCAGTTTGTTTCTCTATGCGTATATCTATACACCTTTGAAGAAAATCAATTCAATTGCGGTATTGGTAGGTGCATTTCCGGGGGCATTACCCTGTCTGATAGGCTGGGTAGCTGGTAACGATGATTTTAGTGCAGGTGGATGGATATTGTTCGGTATTCAGTTTCTCTGGCAGTTCCCACATTTCTGGGCTATTGCCTGGGTAGCACATAGCGATTACAGTAAAGCTGGTTTCAAACTGTTGCCATCAGATCTGGGTCCAACAAAATTCACGGCACTACAGGCAGTCATGTATTCTGTACTGATGATACCCGTTGGCATTTTGCCTTACTATTTCGGACTCACGGGCGAAACAAGTATGTGGATACTGATTGCAGCAAATATTGCAATGGTAATACAAAGCCTGCGTTTATATCGCGACATGGATGTAAAAGCAGCAAGAAGAGTAATGTTCAGCAGCTATATCTATTTGCCAATAGTGTTGCTGGCGTTGCTGGCGGATAAGATCAGGTAATTTGAGAATTTGAAAAATTGAAAATGATTGCGTGAGAGGTGAGAAGTGAAAGGTGAAAAGATAATATTTCACTTTTCACTTTTCACTTCTCACTAAAAAATAATCAACTATTTAACGTGAACGTGATGACAACTGTGCAGACCAACGAGCCCAAACGTATCCATCCCCATAAATTTACCATGTGGGTGGCCATGGGAAGTATTGTGATGGCATTCGCAGGATTAACGAGTGCTTATATTGTAAAAAAGAACCAGAGTAGCTGGCTTGAATTCGACCTGCCAATGGTATTCTGGTATTCAACCGTGGTGATACTGCTCAGCAGTGTAACCATGCACCTTGCAACAAAGGCTTTTAAAGCGAGGGAAATGGGGCGTTACCGCAGTTTAATGACAGTAACTGCCGCATTGGGCGTATTGTTTATTGTATTACAGTATCTCGGTTTTGTAAACCTCGAAGCAAACAATATTGCGCTGGTTGGACCTAAAAGCAATTCAGCGGCATCGTTTCTGTTTGTTATTACCGGTTTACACATGTTGCACGTACTTGGAGGAGTAATTGCTTTGCTGGTGATGTTTATACGTGCTTACAGTACTAAAACAAAGACCTACAGTAGTGTTCCGGTAGAAGTTGTAGGAACCTACTGGCACTTTGTAGATGTACTCTGGATCTATCTTTTCATCTTTTATAACTGGATCGGATAGTTGAAGAAAAAGTTAAGGTTTATGGAGCTTTTTTGAACAACAGCCAATATTTTTGTAACGAAATTTTTAGAACGATCATGGCAACAACAACAACTGTAACTAAGACCAAAATGTGGGGTGGCGGAAAGAGTCCCTTCAATGTGGAGTACGGTAAACTAATGATGTGGTACTTCCTCATGAGTGATGCCTTCACATTTGGTGCATTCCTGATCTCATACGGTACCATCCGTTTCTCAACCAATGGATGGCCTGACCCAAATGAAGTGTTCAAAAGTTTTCCTTTTGCACCCGAAGGAATGAATGCACCACTGGTATTCGTAAGTATCATGACGTTCATCCTCATCATCAGTTCTGTAACCATGGTACTGGCAGTACACGCCGGTCATAATATGGATAAAAAAGGCGTGGTGAAAAATCTGGTATGGACCATTATTGGTGGTATTGCATTTTTGGGTTGCCAGGCATGGGAGTGGAGTCATTTACATCATGAAGGCGCATGGTGGGGTAGCAATCCGTTCCTGAATGCAGATGGAACAGCTTCATCAACCAACTTTACCAACTACTTCTTTACCATCACCGGCTTCCATGGCTTCCATGTATTCTCGGGTGTAGTCATCAATATTGTAATGCTGATTATGACACTGATGGATAAGTTTGAACAGCGCGGGCATTACCTGATGATCGAAAAAGCTGGTTTATACTGGCACTTTGTAGACCTGGTATGGGTATTTGTATTCACTTGTTTCTACTTAGTTTAATCAACATTCATTCATTTAATTAAGATATTGATATGTCACATACAGTAGGTCACGAAGAAACACACGGCGGCGGTACCGGTGAGATCAAAAAAGTAACCATCATCCTCTCTGTTTTAACCATCATTGAACTGGCGCTTGGTTTCTGGATGATTGGTATGGAAAATAAAGGGTTGATTCTCGCCATCAAGGGAGCCATCATCATTCTGATGTTAGCAAAAGCATTTTATATCGTTGGATATTTCATGCACCTGAAACATGAAATCAAAAACCTTATCATGACCATCGTAGTGCCACTGGCATTATTTGTATGGTTTATCATTGCTTTTCTAGCAGATGGTAATTCATTCAGAAACCTTCGTAATACCTACGATCCTTATTTCAAGGAGCAAAGTACCATCAAGGTAGAAAAGAAAGCACATGGATCACATGGTGCTGCAACCGGAGCTCATGCCGATACAACACATGAGACCAAAGAAGCGGTGGAAACCAAACACTAAGAAAACAGGTTGTTATACAATATTAACAGGGAACCATCGCTCATGTGGCGATGGTTTTTTTATACCCTTCGAATATGAATAAGAAAGCGATACTGGGTTTAATGGTGGCCGTTTTTATTCCTGTATTCTGTTACCTCGTACTGAAGTACGCAAGTAGCAATGCAGTAGATATGCCGCGTAAATACCTACTCGATACCGTGGTTACACGGGTAGAGAATGGTAAAATGATAACAGATAGCATATGGCATAAAACAGCCAATATAACATTACAGAACCAACTGGGCGATACCGTAAGCCTCTACGATAAAGAAGGAAAGATCATGGTGGTTGATTTCTTCTTCACCAGTTGCAGAAGCATATGCCCTGGTCTTACCAGAAACATGGTGAAACTGCAACAGTCTTTTCTGAAAGGAGGTGATGTGAGAAAGAAGATCGACACATCAATTGTACAGTTTGTTTCTTTTACCGTAGACCCGGAACACGATTCAGTAAATATTCTTAAAGATTATGCTGACCGTTTTGGGGTAAACCACGATAACTGGTGGATGCTTACCGGTAGTAAAGATTCTATTTATCGGTTTGCCTTTGAAGAGTTGAAAGTAGATAAGTTCAGCGAAGAGCCCATGAGTCCCGATTTTGTGCACACCACTCGTTTTGTATTGCTTGATAAGGATCGCTATGTACGAGGATATTATAATGGTCTGGATTCTTCATCGCTCTCAAAACTCGCACGCGATATTGGTTTATTGATGCTGGAGAAAGATGAAAAAAAGAAAAGTACAGTATTCATGCAGATCATTGATCTGAGCTGGTTATGGCTCATTATTGTAATGCTCGTTATCTTTTTTGTCTTATACATGCGCAAGCGAAGAAAAATAAATGGCTAAACCCATCAACTTTTCAGTGTAACTCTGTGTTTTCTCCATAGGAGTCCTTTGGACTGTCGCAATAAATTAAACTAATTATGCTCCAACCTTCACTCCCCAAAAACGATAAACAAGCCCGCTGGCTCATTTGTATTTTCTCTGTTGTTGTATTTACAGCAGTAGTTATACTCGGTAAAGTAAAACTGAACATTGATGTAAATTTCGATGTACATATTTTCGCTACCATCAACGCATTTATCAATTCAGCTATTGCAGTATTACTGGTGGCAGCATTGGTGATGGTAAAGCAAAAGAACTATGTAGCGCATAAGCGTTTAATGATGGCAGCATTGTTATTATCAGTTGCTTTTCTTGTATCCTACATTCTGCATCACTTATTGGCAGGAGAAGCAAAGTTTGGAGATATCGATCATGATGGAATAGTAACTGAGGCTGAAAAACTCGCAGCAGGAAGTATAAGAATAGTATATTTTATTATACTGATCACCCATATTTTCCTGGCGGCAATTATTTTACCTTTTATCTTGTTCACTGCCTATCGCGGCCTCACAGGCGAATACGCACAACACCGTAAAATTGCTAAAATTACCTGGCCCCTCTGGTTCTATGTAGCGGTTACAGGACCGGTGGTGTACTTTATGATCAGCCCTTACTATTCTTAATTTGAAAATTTGGAAATGTGCTAATTTGAAAATTAGATCAACCCTTCATTTCCAAATTGGCATATTTTCAAATTTCCAAATTCTCCGAAGGATCCCAGAATTTTTTATCGAAGTCTACTACCTGATCATCTTTTACTTTTATTTTTTCTTTGGCTAGTAATTCCTCCATCATGGTGGGGGTTGCAAAATGTGCTTTACCACTGAGCATGCCGTTTCTGTTCACCACACGATGAGCAGGTACTTTTGGTTGTACATGAAAAGAACCATTCATGGCCCAGCCAACCATACGTGCGCTCATTTTGGTGCCGAGATACGCAGCAATAGCGCCATAAGAAGTAACACGGCCTTTGGGTATAAGACGAACTACATCATATACCTGCTCAAAAAATGAAATGTCTTTACCACCACCAGGTAAAACGGAACGGGGTTTTTCTGTAATTTTTTTAGAAGGCACCGGAAAAAATTTATACAGGCAATTTACGCTTTTGTGTTAATGCTATCACGGAAAAGCAATGTTGAGTAGCAGGTTACGATATACCCTAGTAAACGGTATGATTTCCTTACAACTGGTACGCTACTACTACACGAGTGGGTCGTGAGGTAGATACGAGCAAGATACGAGAGAGATACTAGGGAAATACCAGAAACATACGACAGAGATACGAGCGAGATACGAGGATGGCTTTATCCAATTATTAAAAAGCCATTATTTAGCTTTGCCAGCTTTTAGTTTATTCTCAACTAATTCTGTTCTCCTAGGTTCAGGTACAGATTCATACTCGAAAGGACAATGTCTGCATCCATGCCCACAGCAATACCCTTTGGCAATGTGGTAGGCTTCAGTGAATACTACATAACCATTCTCATCATAATAAAAATCTTGATCCTTAATCAATGGATGGTTCACGCAGGCTTTGTTTTAATGTTTCATCAATCTCAACCGGTAAATCTTTATTCAATTTAAAGCAGAGATAATGAATACGACTGCTTTGTGCAATATCGAGGCCTTCATAATGTGTTTTAATCAACAGTTCTGGTTTAACAGATTCCAGTAAATGAATATTATCCGAATGCTCCAGCAGATCCAAACCGTATAATTCAATAACCAGTAATGTAAACTGGTAAAGATCCGGACTATCTGTTTTCAGGTGTACCAGCCCATCCTTTTTAAGAATCTGCTGATAGAGCCGTAGAAATTTCGGATGCGTAAGTCTCTTTTTAGCCCGGGAAATTCTCAGTTGCGGATCTGGAAAAGTGATCCATATTTCGGCTACTTCGCTGGCTTCAAAATAATTGGTTATTTTATCCATATGCGACCTGATAAAAGCCACATTGGATAAACCTTCATCCAAAGCCGTTTTGGCACCACGCCATATACGATTGCCTTTGATATCTATACCGATAAAATTCCGGTTACTATACATACGGCCCAGCCCAACAGCATATTCACCTTTACCACAGGCTAACTCAAGCGTCAGCGGATTTTCATTTCTAAAAAAATCCCTCCATTTACCCTGCATATTTTCAGGGTATTCCAGCACATTATCAAACCCTTTAATCGCTTCGAATCGTATCAGTTTTTTCTGTCCCATGAGGGGCAAAGATAGGAAACAGAGGAACAGTGAAATAAGGAATAAGAAATCAGAAAGGGGTACCCCAACTTCCTTATTTCTTATTCCTTATTTCTCTGTTCCTTATTTACAATAGCCCTTTCCCGGCTACAGCTTTCAGCACCTTTGTTTCTGGTTCTGTGGCAAGCAGCGGTGTGGCCTGCGACATCAATTCCTTACATCCATCCAGTGTTTGAGAAATGGCATGGCTCTCGGCAGAGTCCCATAGTTCAGTAACTAAAATATGATTGGTATTTTCTGTATCCTGATTAATAAGATAAAGATGACAGCCGTGTGCATAGGCAATCTTATTATAAATGTTGGTGAGCACATTTAATAGTTTATTGCCTTCCGATTCCTGGCTTACAAAACGTGTCTGTAGCGTGTAATGATGCATGGTTTAGGTTTTTAGCTCACCTATAGACACACAAGAATAAGGCCATGTAACTTCTGGATTGTGAAAAAAAATATAAAATGAAAGACAGGATTTCTCTTATATAAACTGTAAGAGTATGATTTTCAGCTAATTAAATATAAAAGCCAGCTTTTGAAGCAAGGCCATAAGGAGGGATTGGTATCTTTTTATCACTCAAATGATTGTGCTTCTATTTCAAAGGGGCCAGTAACCGATCAACCTCAATATTGAAACTTTTGATAAACGCATCATAATGTTCACCTGTTGCCGGACCAGAAAACCCGGTATGAATTTTTGAAACCTTACCTGTGCGCTCTATAAAAATGGTTGTGGGAAAAGAAACAAAATTCTGTAAAGCAGGTAATGAAGCTGTAACCACCTGTTTGTCGGCAATGCCACCTACTAGAAGTGTGTATTTTAATCCGTACTGTTTTTTAAATCTGTCAAAGGTTTTTTTGATATAAGCAGCATCGGTTTGTCTTTCATATTGCAAAGCAATCACTTCAATACCACGGTCTTTATTTTTTTCATACCAGACCCCCAGAAAGTTTGCCTCATCCATACAATTGGGGCACCATGTACCACCAATCGTTACAATCAATGGCTTACCTGCAAACCTGCTATCTGTGGAGTGGATGATTTTTCCATCGGCATCAGGGAAACTAAAATTAAAAGCGCTGCCTGTTTCTTTCAGTTTGGTAAGAGTATAAGCATCTGGTAAAGCCGCATTAGGGTTAAGCGATGCTGTAAATGGAACTGCTGTTCTTGCATTTACATTTTCTCCTTTCAGGCTGCCATCGGCTTGTATAGTTGCTTTGTAATAGGAAGGAGATGAGCCAATAAAAGAGGATAGTTGTAGTTGGTTGTCTTCAATAGTTCCTTCCAGAAAACGAGAATCGCCAGTAATACGCAAAAAAGTTGCGGTTACACGATTTCCTTTCTGCTGAAAAATGCCAACAGCTTTTTCCTTTTTACCTTCTTCGGCTCCAAACTCCACATCATAAGTACCACTGATATCTTTTATAGGTGATGACCCAGTTTCATAAAAACGATCGGCGATTCCTTTTTGTGCTTTAACAAGGGTTGTAACTCCTTTTAAATTCTGTTTTCTTAAAACACCTTTCAGTATATTATTCTCATAGCTTAAAGCCAGTTCATTTTCGAATAGTGGAAAGGGAATAAAGAGCGAATCATCGGTTATTTTAAAACTGCCCGCAGCAAATTTTTCTTCTCCGTTTAATAAAAAAACTTCACCACCGGGTTCAACAACAAAATGAAAAGGTACATCAACCCCCGGGCGAACACTAAAAACTCCTCTCCATTTTCCTGTAATGATTTCAGGGTGTAGGTTGTTTATAGCAAGTGTGTCGGAAGAAGTAATAGTGTTATTTGTACCGATAGCAAAACCTGATGCGGGAACCAATATAAGGAGCGCTATAATAAAGCGCATGCCTGTAGTAATTTTTTTCATATACTTAAAGCCTACTAATTTAGTAGACAAATGTAAATAACTATCTTTGATCCTGTAAAAAATCTTGTTAAAAGAGTTTTTACAACTAAATAGTCACGTGGCCGAGTGGTTAGGTAAGGGTCTGCAAAACCTCTTACGATGGTTCGAATCCATCCGTGGCGTCTGTTGATAATGAGAACGGGTGTGGTGAAAACAAAAATCCTCCGTCTGTTAAACGGAGGATTTTTTATAGGGTTGGAGGAGATATTAGTCGCTTTTATTGATCAGCGATCAACAGAAGCACTAATTCCCGCCACCCACGCGGCTCTGCTCTTCCTGAGAGCCGCTGGTTCTTCGGCGGGGTTGTGAGCCGGGGGTATTCTTTCCAAAACGATAAGCAAAAGTTACTGTAACCTGTCTGGCATCGGGTATGGCCAGTGTTTTTACATCTACATCACTGTATTTGGTGGTGGCTCTGAATTTCTGCCATGCAAATGGATCGCGTATATTCATTCGTAGTGTACCTTTTCCCTGCATCACCTGTTTTTGCAATCCAATACTCATTAAATACACCGGATTGAAAACAGCCAGTTGGTCAACCGTTTTATGGCGGTAGAAACCACTGAGTTCCGCATTCCATCCTTTGGTTTTGCTCAACACAAAACTGTTGGTAATATTCATGTTGAAAGAAGTAAAGGAAATATCAATAGGGTCGGTATTGTAAATGCCCTTATAATGGTTATTGAAAACAGTGGCAAAGAAATTGGCATTCCACCAGGAAGTGAATCTTGCTGGGGCAGTAACAGAAAAACTTACATTATTGAACCTGGCAATGTTCTCAGACGTATTATAAGTGATTTTATCTGCAGAGCTCTGACGCAATATTTGCGAGATCACATTGTTGGTTGTATTCATCGCCAGTGTAAAAATAAATTTCGACTTGAATGCATAACTTAATTCTGCATTATGTGTAAACTGAGGTAACAGGTAAGGATTACCCACCCTGTAGGTTAATGAATCGAGAAAGAATGTAAACGGATTCAGATCCTGATAATTGGGTCTAGTAATACGTCTGCTGTAAGAAGCGGTAAGCTGGTTTTGTTTATTAAATGCATAGCTGACAAACACACTGGGAAACAGGTTGGTAAAATTTCTTTTAAAACTCGAATCATTTGAAACCTGACGGCCCTTTGCAATGGTATTTTCCAGTCGCAACCCCGTTTGGATACTCCATTTACCTAATTGTTTATTCGCATTTATATACACAGCGTTGATGTTTTCCTGATAAATAAAATGATTGGAACGATTATCGGGTATCCAGCTTTTATCGGGTAACTGACGGGTGTAATTCACTTCATTATCATTCTCAACAATACTACTCTTTACACCTGCTTCAAAACGACCACCTTTATAAGGATGTACATAATCTGATTTGAACGACCAGATATTGATGGCTGATGGAAGATGCCCGTTTAACAATATGCTTGATCCAACGGGGTTACCACTACCATTGTACACATCGGTAGTAAGTAACAGATCGGAGGTGTTATTGTACACTACATAGTCTATATCTGTTGTTAATTCTTTTCCGGTAGAATCGAAATTGTGTTTCCAGTTGAGGTTGCCGGTAAAATTTTTGAAACTGGAAATATTTTTAGTATTCGATAAAAGTGTAGATAGAGTATTGCCGTTATTGTCTTTAATAACAGAAGAACTGGTAGGAGTGGGTCGTCCTTCAAATGCAAAACCGCTCATGACTATACCGAAAATATTTTTCTTATTGGGTTGATAGTCTAACCCCAGGCGTAGTGTTTGATTAAAATTTCCAAAACGAAAACGTGTAACCAAATCGGAAGAACCATCTTTGTTTCCCATGGCATCATAAAAATTGCGCTCAATGCTAAGGGTTTGACGACCACGAAAAAAATTGGGCAGGTAGCTACCAAAGAAATTGACTTTATTGTGTTTATAATTGAATGTAAAACTGTTCTGCGATTTAGGAATTACATACAATGCATTTTCAGGGTTGAATAAAGAAGCAGTGGCACCCAAGGTAACTGTACCGTTGAAACCATTGCTGCGCCCTTTTTTGGTTTTGATATTAATGATACCAGAATTGCCAGCCGCATCGTAACGGGAAGAAGGGTTGGTCATTATTTCAACTTCATCCAGTTCTGCAGCAGGCATATTGCGTAACAGGTTGGCAAGATCGGTAGCCGACATATAAGTAGGTTTTCCATCGAGCATAACAATAACACCTGCTTTGCCACGCAAACTTATATTACCTTCATTACTTACACTTACCCCCGGCGATTTTTCTAATATTTCCAATGCACTGGAACCTGCACTGGTAGGAGACGCTTCTACATTAATGACAGTTCTGTCGATCTTTGTTTCTACAAATGGTTTTCTTGCTGTAACAGTTACTTCGTTCATGTTACGAGCCGAAGGTTGAAGGGAGATAAGCGGAACGGTTATAGCTTCTGTATTCACAGCAAAAGGAGCCGACCATTTTTTACCATACCCAACAAGCACTACCGATAACAGGTATCTGCCGGGTTTGATATTGATAAATTCGTACCGGCCATTCTCGTTACTTACAGCCAGTTTAACAAGAGAAGAATCTTTTTGCTGTAATAATGAAACAGTTGCAGAAGCTATATTTTTTCCCTGCTCATCCTGTATAGTGCCGGAAATAGAATGAGCAGATTGGGCAAATGCCTTACCCATCAGGAACAGTAATAAGAAAAGAAGGGTATATTTTTCTTTCATGCGGTTCAGTTTTAAGTTTATGCAACCTAAAGGTTTGATTTACCACCGACAGAAAAATGTGAATAAGGACAGGGGTGAATATTAGAGGGCGCAAAGGATGAAAATGGCTTGTTTGCTGTATTTCTATTGTCAGTTTGTTACATGAAAGAATTTTTTTATTATATGTGTAATCAGATATTGTCTATGTAGTCGGCTGCTTTTATAACGGTATCAATACCAGATAATATTTCATAATGATTAATACCCATCCAGCCAAACACATCAATAATATCCTGGAAATGACTTCTAACATACCCGGTACCAATAGTATTGCCGTAGCCAAAACAAATAGGCTCATGATGAGCCACACGGTTTCTGATTGCATTAATGCGGTTTAGCCTTGCATATACATTGCCCTGGTTATGATTAGGAGGTAAGTGAGAAAAAATTTTCAATAAACTATTTCCTCCTGCCTGAAACTGTTTACCTGCGAACATAAATTTCCAGGTACCAAAACTCAGTTCTGCCAATAGTTTGCCATGTGTATAACTATCACCAAGACCAATGTACGCAGCTTCAATTTTGCTGAAAGTTTTATGACAACTTTTTTTTGTAAGAAAACCACCAGGAAGTATGGATGCCAATAACCAGTCGTGCCCTTCGGGTGTAGCGGGAAACTGTTGTTTATAATGCTTGTCGATTTTGTTCCTCAAAACAACTTCAAATATGCTGATGGCTGCAAGAAAAGCCTGCGATAACCTGATGTTACCTCTGTACAAGCGCATCGTCCTACGCGTATCGTTTGAGCAAGCAATTTTGTAGCGATTTAACCGTTGTGCCGAAATTAATGCTTCAAACTTGCTGTACTTCAATGAAGTATATTTTTAGTGAGAAATTGTTTTTTGTTTCAAATAGTTTATTACATTTGTAATGTTATTCCCCGTTTGGCGCTGCTCTGCATCCATCGGGGTTTTTGCTTTTTAGGGGTTTGTATGTTTACTCATCAAATGAAAACAGGCCTTGTTTGAGTGCATAAATAGCTACTCCCGCTGAAGTTCTCACCTGCATTTTTTTATAGATTAATGCCCGATTGTTTTCAATGGTTCTTCTGCTGAGAAAAAGTATTTTGGCAATTTCGTCGTTGGTTTTTTCCAGACAAATCAAGTGAATAATCTTTAACTCCAGATCGGAGAAAATAATGGATTGATCATACTTGTAAGGGTTGAAATGGCTGCGCCCCAGCAAACGTATCATTTTAGTATTGGTGGTTCTGCAATAATACGGGTAACCTTTACAAACCTGTTCCAGGGCAGTAAACAATTCAGACTTGGGCATGTTTTTGGTGATGTAGCCAATGGCTCCGGCTTCCAGCGCTTCAATTATGGAAACATCGTTTTCATAATTGGTAAGTACCACACATTTTATAGAAGGTTTCCACTGAATAATTTTTTCAATGGCAAGAGAGCCTTCGAGTAAAGGCATTCTTAAATCGGTTAAAATAACATGTGGATCAAGCAGTTTTGCTTTCCGTACCAATTCTTCTCCATTCGATGCTTCCCCAACAATATGATAGACCTCGTTATTCCTGAAAAAGCCTTTAATACCTTCAAGGTATAGTTCATGATCATCGGCTATCAATATACGGATCTGACTATCCATGTTCCTTTTCATTTAAAAGTGAATCAAGCGGAATGACTATTTCATAACGCGTACCATCGGTAGGTGTACTTGAAAGTGTAATAGTTGCATGTAGGAGTTTTGCTCTTGAGTAAATGTGCGATAAGCCAGCTCCTTTACTCATCCAATTTCTGCTTGCTGAATTGAACCCTATACCATTATCACTGATGAAAAGGATGAGCATTTTCTGCTGTATTTTTAAAGTACAGTGAATAGTTGTGCAGGAAGCATGTTTAAGTGTATTTGTTAGTATTTCTTTTATGATTCTGTAAACATGAACGGTTCTGTTGGAAAGAAAATTTTGATCGTCAAACGCTAGGTTTGATTTTACTTTTATTTTAAGGCCAGAATTTATTTCTTCAAACAATTCAATTAAGGTTGTCTTTAAGCCCAAACTGCTGAGTGATGGTGGAATAAAGTTGTAAGCGATTTCCCTGATTTTTGTTCGCATACCCTGAACCTGCTTCAAAACTTTAGTATGAATAGTATGATCCTGAACCGGTAGTTGTTGAACCAGTATTCCGATAGATGCAAGGCCGGCACCAATTTCATCATGTAGATCAATGTGCATTCTTTTTCTCTCAGTATCAATGAGTTCTACTTCCCGCGCTAATTGCCATTCATATTCTTTAATCCGATAGCGGTATTGACGGAACAGAGCGAACATAAACATTGCTAGCAGAATCGATAGAAAGGCCAGGCTCGCTAAAAGTGTTGAATAGATGGTTGTTGTTTGGGTATCCATAAAATGGCAATGAAGAATGAAATATTTACCAGCAAATTGAGGATGCAGAGGATTATCCATAAATCAATGTAGAATGCTGTTGTATAACCAATGGAAAAGAGTTTAATAACATGAATAAAACCTCTGAAAGTAAAGTAAGCAAGGAAAGAGAAACAAAGTAAGAGATCCGTTTTTTTAAAATGATCAGGTTGTACATTAAACGTAAGACGGGACAATTTGTTGATGCTGAGCCACAGAATGATTAATGAAGCAATTACTCTGAATAAAGAATTGCTTTGCGCTAAATTATGGAACAAAAAATTATCAATGACCCATGTACAAACCCCAATAGTGAATAAAAACACCAGACTTTTACTATTAAATTCACTGATTCTTTGAAAGAATAATACATACAGTAGGTATTCAATTAGCGTATAAATATTGGAGTTAATCAGGTTGCTATTATGCAACCTGATTAGTAGAAGACTTAAACTTTCATTCAATAATCCAATGAAAAGAACAAATATGAAAGGTTTATATCTCCTGTAGATATGTTTACAACGAATTAAACCTAAAGCACTGGGTAATGCAATAGAAAATGCTGATATAGTTGCAAACATAAAATAATTCATTCCTATCTATCCATTTAAAGGAGATGGAGGCGGACAGAGTGGGGGGCACTGGAATGCATCTTCGAGAATAATTCCTTCATCCTCGTTTGTAGCTTCGACATTGTTTGGGGGAAGAATGTCGCAACCATTTTCATCGACAGCTACAAGTACACTACAGATACGGTTATCCGCTTTTCGTCCTAAATATATACGAAAAGAATGACATTCGTCTTGTTCCAATAATGCTTTTACGGAACTCCCTAAATAGGTTTCCGAGTAGGGCATATCCTCGCCAGGATTTTCACGGAAACGAGAGGTGTAGTCAATGGCCTGAGCCAGTGTAATTTGATGTTGCATCATAGTTTTAGGTTTTGGATGCAAACTATGATTGCGGATAGCTAAGAAAAAGGTGGTAAATACTTGATTTTTGGTGGTAAATACTCTATTTCAGACCCACTAAGTGGATAGCGCTTTACTTGAGGGTAGTTTTAGTTTACTGGTTTATGATAACTACTTTAAATTATCGTCGTATTGAGCTGGCTCCAGAGGTGCCTGCTGGATGGGAAGTTGTTCGCCTTAAGGGGAGCAATGTTGATTCATGGGAAGGGAAAGCTGGGATTATTCTAATAGAAAATATCCCGATAAATACTTTTTCAATAATAATAATCCGGGTATTTCTTCGATCAGCTGAAAGAATAGAATTAGGTGTTTATGAAGTCCCGTATTGTTTTTCTTATTGTATCGAAGGACAGTGGCAGATAATTAATCAATTACAACACGTAATTATCAAGCAAAATCAATACAAACTCTTTTTTTCAGGTAGGTTACAATGTATTCCATTACAGGCATCGGGAAGAATGAATCAACTAGTGATGGTTACTATAAATTCGAATTATTTTTCCTTGACAGGAGAACGACTAGAACAGCCGACAACGGCTTCTCCTTTAATGATGGATAATATTTTACAGTTAACACAAACATCCTATTTCCCACAGCCAAGACCATTCCATGAACAATTAATTCGGAGTATTCTGAAAATAGCCGAAGATGATGCTACTAGGGAGAAACTACCATCTGAAAAATTTGCAAATATTGAACTGGAAGCTTTACACAAAGTGAGTGTATTGATTGAAAAAGACCTGCAACAACACCATAGTATAGCATCGTTGGCTGTTTATAGTGGAATGAACCGGCAAAAATTAACGGTAGGATTTAAATCTTTATTTGGCCAAACTATTTATGGTTATTATTTAAGCAGGCGTATGGATCTGGCTAAAACTTTATTGATTACCAGCGATCTGCCATTGAAGATGGTGGCAAAAAAAGCAGGGTACAGGAGTGCTACCAATTTTTCAATAGCATTCAAGAAGTTTTATAAGCTAACACCAGCACAGATGCGCCGGCAAAAGCCAGACTGAAAATTTCATACAAATTGCTGTAATGCCCATACATTGACTGGGGTAGTTTGGCTTTATGAAACCGAAACTCTATTCTCTGTTTTGTTTTTTACTGATTCTGCTATTCACCTATACAGCAGTAAGCAAGTGGCTTAATATAGAGGCTCACCTGTATGCCATGCGTAACCAGCCTTTTTCAAGATCGCTAAACGATTTTCTGGCTTATGTATTGCCTGTTGTAGAAATGATTACAGTTGTTTTATTGGTCATCAACAGTACCCGTTTGCTTGGTCTCTATATTTCTTTATTGTTAATGGCATTATTTACGGCTTATGTATCTGCCGTGTTACTGAATTTCTTTGGACGAATACCCTGTTCCTGTGGTGGTGTAATTGAATTATTGGGTTGGAAGGAGCATCTGGTGTTTAATGTTTTTTTTCTGTTGATCAGTATTGCAGCCATACGTCTGCACAAACATATTCATGCATGAACAGGGAAAGCCGAAAACCTGTACAAACGAGTAGGCAATCATTCAATCATTTTTAATGCAAGATTTATGAAGAAGATTTCAGTTTTTTTAATGGCAGCACTCCTGGTGGGAGTGGCCAGTGCTTTTACTACTGTTAAACCAGCCATGCAGCAGATTGCCTATGGCAATGATGGCCAGCAATGGCACCCGGTAAATACG
The DNA here is from genome assembly GCA_943372605.1 of Chitinophaga pinensis. Taxonomy (GTDB): domain Bacteria; phylum Bacteroidota; class Bacteroidia; order Chitinophagales; family Chitinophagaceae; genus Sediminibacterium; species Sediminibacterium pinensis_H. Next base: position 384,375 of record CALRZI010000002.1, read on the forward strand.
GAGGACATTAACGTAACCTTCCGTTGCGATGCGGGTACAAGTTATTGCCTTTTTGATGAGCCTGATGGAACACCTCTGCCAGGACAAACGCCAAATAAGCAATTCGTGCTACAGTAATTAACGGGAAAGAGGGGTATTTACCCCCTCTTTCTTACTTGTTAGTGCCAGATGAAATAGTTTGTGCCAGTTCATTTATCCAATTTGGTGTTTTTCCAAAACTTGCATTAGAGGTTACCAGTTTATTTTCTTTTCCGATAATCATTAACCAGGGATACCCGCGAATGCCATAGTTTTTGATCAAAGGATGATTTTCTCCTTCCCCATTGGTATAGGTATTGATAAAATCAGGATGCGTATATATCCCTTTCTCAACACTGTTTAGCCACAACGCTCTGTCTTTATCTATACAAACACTCATAAATACAATATCTTTTCTATCGCCTATACGTTCCCTTACTATTTTGAGTGCTCTGGAAAGCAATACACAGGCCTGGCAACCTGTGAACCAAAAATCGATTACAACGGTTTTATCTTTAAAATGTGTAATATCTATTTTCTCGCCACTTAACCCTGTTAAGGTAAATGGCAAAACAGGCATGCCAGTTGACAGAGTTTGTTCGAAATGACTGATAATGGGTTTCAACTCCGGGTTTTTAATAACCGGAGCAATGGTTGTTAGAACAGTGGGTATGTTTTCTTCACTTGTACGATAGAAGTCAGCTAACAAAGCTGTTAGAATTACTTCTTTGTGCCGACTTGGGAATTGTTTAACCACTTCCAGGTATTTGTTCACGGGTACAACTGATTGATTGCCGGCACTGATTCTGGCATCAATGATACTTTTATTAATAGCCATCTCTAAATAAACCGGAGATATAATACCAAAATCATTGCTATTGTTAAATTGTTGTATCATTGGATTGATAATAGCTTTGTATTCAGTTGTTAATTGCGCCAAAGACAAACCAGTTGAATCTTCTTTAATGAATTTATCACGCAATGCCCTGTACACAGACAATATATTCATGAGCTCTCTTGATTTTAAGTCTGTATATAACATCTTTTTTACTGTATCACTAATAGGGGAAGTCTCGGCGGCAATCAAACTATCGAGATAGCGTGTATAAATCGTTTGTCTTTTTGCCACAACATTTATTTCATCTCTAAAACTTTTATAGCGGCCATATACAGAAAGAACGATACCCGGTATTTTTCTTTTCAGCCTGGCATTATTCCAGTCCTGTATAAGTTTGTTTTTGGCAGCATTGTATCCTGTAATCTTAATAGACTCATTATTAGCGTTTGTTGCCTTTTGAATCTCAGAAAGATTATTACTAATCATCAAACTATCGCCAGGTTCTATTAGTTGATCAGTAAAATCTAAGGATGGCCATTTTTCAGATTTTACTGAGCAGTAATAAGGGTGATCGAATACGGGTAATACCGCTTTAAAAGTACCATCAGTTGTATAATAAGTAGTTGTAATACCCCCTAGCGTAGAAGTTCCTAGTTTGTAAGGATAATACGTTACATAGATCGTATCATTTTCTGTATTAAGATTGCCTGCAATAATAGCTTTGCCCTTATTGTACACTGTTTGTGCGTTTAGTGAGCTACACAAAAGAAAGGCAAGTGTAATGGCTATATTTTTTTTCATCTTATTTATTTTATCTGGGGTTTTGAATAATACCACTCATGCTGATTTCATTTTCAGGAATGGCGAAAACATATTTATTGTTTCCGGGAGATAGTGTATAAGTCTGGTTGCCTAATTTTCTGGTGAGTTGAATATTCAGTCCTTCTTTATTGTACCGTTTCAAATCGGGCCAGCGATGACCACGCCATACCAGTTCTTTTCTTCTTTCCAACCTTATTTTTTCAATTGCATCTGCTGCATTCAGGGCAGTTACGGGTACAAAAGTTCCTGTTCTCCATCTCTTCATTAGTAATGTGTTGAGGTCTGAAATACCTGCCTGCCATTGCCCTGTCTTTACAAGTGCCTCTGCGCGTATCAGGAATACTTCATCTGTAGCTATTCCGGTAAAAGGGAGGGTTGTTCCGCTATAACCTCTTTTGAAACCCATATTGGTTCCGCTGGCCACCCTGAAAAAAATACTTCTTCTTAAATCGTTTGTATGATAGGATCTGTATAATAAACTATCAGCAAAAACAGTGGTAGAAGTGGTAAAGAGAACAGAATACTCGCTGATAGCCTGAGAGAAATAAATGGTTTCAGCATGCGAGCGGTCAAATGGACTCACGGCAGTTGTACTAACTGAATTATAATCGGTCAGGTGATTGTATAAGTTTAAGCAACTATCGGCAAATCTTTTAGCTTTCTCATATTGGCCCGAAGCCAGCGCCATTCTTGCTATTTGTGCAAACGCAGCAGGTTTGGAGGGTCTGTTCTTGGCTGTTACAGGCACAATGTCTGATAAGAATAAAGCTGCTGCTTCAAGATCAGCAAAGATTCTATCGTAACAATCTTTCATGTTACTTCTTGCTACATAATTGTGAACACTTGTACTCAGTCTGATTGGCACACCCGGTGCTGTTAACATTGTTGTACTATCAAAAGCAGCTGCAAAATGTTGTACCAGATTGCTTAATGCAAACCCTCTCAAAAAAAGAGCTGATCCTTTGATATTATTCCACTCAGTCTGTGTATGAGTTGAAGGAGGATTTTTCTCCAGTTGTTCCAGTACAATATTTGAAAAAAGTATTTGCTGGTAAGGAATTGACCAGTCTGAAATATTCAACAAGGTTCCATACAAATCTGTTTCCCATGTATAACTCGCTCTTTCAATAAAAGGTAAGGCCAGCCAATTGGGTTCAGTCATATAATAATCATCGCTTCCCATTTCACCTAACCCTGGTGAATAAGTAAAGACCTGAGTATTGTCTAACAGCGACCTTAATTCTGGTAGCGTAGAAGGAATAATGATGGCAGAACTGGGCTTTTTTTCAAGAAACTCATCTTTCTGACAAGCACTTAATAATAATCCGCAGCAAAGCGAATACAAGAACCATTTGAAAGTATACATACAATTCTTTTTTTTGTTTAAAAATCAAGTTCAATTCCTAAAGCATAAGTGCGTGGGGTAGGAAAACCTGTTATATTATCCGGATCAATACCTGCTTTATTCGATTTCCAGAGTATGCCAAGATTGTTGGCATAAACGTAAATTCTCCCTGATAATAGCTGACGTAAATTGTTTTTACGTAAGGGTAAATTCCAACTTAATCTAAGATCTCTTAAACGAATATGATCGCCTTTTTCTATCAGCGTGGTTGAATACTGATAAAATTCATCACGGGCCGGAACAGCGGGGTATACCATTGATGGCACATGAGTAAACATTTCATCACCCGCATTTCGCCATCTTCTAGAATAGTCGTTGTGTATCGTTGTGGAGCCTGACTGCGAAGAAATAAATGCACTACTGTATTGAACAGACGGCCTTCTGAAATAATAACCGAGTGAATACACAATATTAACAGAGAGCGAAAATCCTTTATAGCTTAAATCATTTCTCAGTCCTCCAAAAAAAACTGGGCGACCAGATCCTATATATACAAATTCTTCTTTTGAAGCCGGATTTACAAGACGACTGTAATTCGTGCTTGGCGTATTGTTTAATGAGCCAAGAGGGTTACCTGTGGTTGCATCTAATCCCGACATTGGATAAGCAAAAATGGCAGACCATGGCTTTCCTTCGTAAGGGTTATTGGTGATGTTAGTGAGATAAAACTTTGTGAGCGACGGCGCAACTAAATAACGTTTGATGATATCTCTGTTATAACTGAATAAAATTTGAGTTGACCAGCGTAACGATTGTTTTAGAATAGTAGCATTCAGTGTTATATCGAATCCTTTTGTTTCAAGGTCAGCAATATTTTGTCTGAATTGCGTAACACCTGCCTGAGGGGCTATAGGACTCGCTCCAAATAGGTCTTTGCCGTTTTTAATATAATATTCAATAGCGCCATTTAGCTTTCCATTGAATAATGAAAAATCAATACCAGTGTTAAACATGTGTATCTTTTCCCAGCTGAGTTGTGGGTTGGGGGGATTGATGAGAAAAGCTGCAGGCTGACTAAAGAAGCTGGTTAAATCACTTCCTGCAGTTGTATAGGCTGTAGCGGACTTGTCAATATTACCACTCACACCATAAGTAAGACGAAGTTTAAGGTTATTGATGAAAGACGATTTCCACCATTTTTCTTTGCTGATCCACCAGCCTGTTCCCATAGACCAGAGTGGTACTGTTTTCTGATTGGCATCTACTCCAAAAAGATTCGAAGCATCTTTTCTTGCACTTATGTTAAACTGGTATTTGTTTTTGAATGTGTATCCCACATTCGTAAACTGCGAAATGAAACGATCTAGTGTTTGGCTGTTTGTTGCATTGGTAGGGATTCTTGACGCTAGACCATTTGGAAGTGTGATAAATGTGCTGATGGGATTTATTTCCAGATCAAGTCCATTGTCCTGGTTAACACCATATCTCCTGATGCCAAAACGTCTTGTAGAGAAGTCGCGGATTTCTGCACCGGCAAAAATATCTAATGCATGGTGTTGTTTCCATGAAGTATGATAAGACAATTGCAAGCGCCCATTGTGCGATATGAAGCGTTGGTTGCTGCTAGTGTATATATCACCAAATGGAATTGCATTTGTAGGAACGCCGTTAACATAATTCGGTTGTGTATATCGGTTTATTAAATCTCTTGTAAAATAATTCTCCATCGTCTGAAGATTCCTTGTTTCCGAGCTACCTGTTTCCAATTGATAACTGAACTGAAGATTTAATCCTTGTTTAATTTTCCATAGCAGTGAGGTAAGTAAGCGCGTATCAAGTCTTGAAGTTGTATTGTTACTGTTTCTAATCTCATCATAAGGCCTATTATGCCACGGCAACAATTGCCCCTGACCAATAGTATCGAGCCATGATTTTCGGTAGTCTTTATAAATTGGTAAAGCATTTCCGTTATCATCTACAAGGCGTTGATACAGCGGATAACTATTCAGGTATGCTGTAGAAGGATTGTTGCTGTTCGACATGATCACATTCATATCAGCAGTAAAATCAAGTTTACCCGGAACCAGTTGCAACTGCGTTTTACTTCTGAGTGTAACCCTGCTGATATCGCTTTGTAGTTGAGACTGTTGTTGTTTATCCCAACCGGCAGAAAAATAATACTGTGCTCTTTCACTGCCGCCGGAAATATTCAATGCATATTGCTGTGCAACAGAGTGACGATAGAAATAACGCAACAGATCGTTACGGTTATCGGTTTGTAAAAGCTGCTGGATTTGTGAGGCTGAATCTGCTGCCGAAATCCTGCCAGACCTGCGGTCATCGAAAATGGTTACAGCGGGTGATAAGCCCGGAAAACGCTGGTTGATCCTGTTATTGTAATAGCCCCTGCTAAAAAGAAAGGATTCCATCTCTACCAGAGAAGCACCATCTGCAGTTTGCTGGTAAAAAAGATCGGGTTTTTCTCCAATGGTAATATTGGTATTGAAACGTAACTTAGGAGCGGCTGACTGTTTAGCTTTTTTGGTAGTAATTATAATTACACCATTACCTGCCCTTACACCCCAGATAGAAGCTGCGGCTGCATCTTTCAGTAAAGTGATCGATTCAATATCGTTGGGGTTGAGTTGGTTGATATCGCCCTCAAAAGGAAAATTGTCAACCACAATTAAAGGTTCGGTATTGGCAAGGATAGTGCTTCGACCACGAATCTGAATGGCCGATTCGTTGGCATTGGGTGTTCGGTTGCGGTTAAAAATTAAACCCGAAGCAATACCATCAAGCCTGTCAAGAACTGACGCACCAACTTTACGGTTAAACAGTTCGGAATTAATTTTTGTGAATGAACCCGTTGCTCTTTCTGCTGGTATGGATTGATAACCGGTTTGTACTTCAACCTCAGCAAGCATATCGGAAGAAGGTTCTAAACGGATATCGAGAAAAGAAGCATTGGTGATCCTGATACGACGGGTAATATATCCTGTATGACTTATTACAAGTGTGTCGGGAAATGATTGAACAGACAGTTGAAAACGGCCCTCTTTATCGGAGAGTACGCGACTGCCTTTGGAAGTGAGGTAGAGGAATGCGTCGGCGATGTTTTCAGCATTGCCGGCAGATTTTATTTGCCCTTTTAACAGAGAGGCGTTTTGTGGTGAAACCTGTGCAAAGCTGAGCCATGGGCAAAGGAATACCAGTAAGCAAAATGTTCGCATTTTTTGCAGTTAAGAATGGTGAGAAAATAGATGTTTCGCTAAGTGTGTGAGATGGGTATAGAAACTATACCGGGTTTTTAGGCTTTTTGGCATACTGGGTCTGCAATAAACACCAGGCGGAGCCAAGAGGATGAATGTGGGTGAGCTGGTTTTTCATATTAAAGGAATGCCATGGGTCAGGATTTCCAAATCGAAAGCAAAAAAACCGGGGGGCGTTTTTTGCTTCACAAACCCCGTTCAGGAGAAAATGGTGCAGAACAAAACCCATTGTTTTTTTTGAAACAATGGTGAACTCCAACCATAAACCTCTTTTTGTATGCTGGGTTTGCATGTTTTATTGTTAACTGTTTATTGATAAAAGCCTTGCAGGTATTGATTTTCAAAGTTTTTCCTGCAGTGTTCTATACAAATATTTTAATGATGCGCTATTCACCAGTATAGTAAAAAGCCTATCCAAATATAACAAATATTCTTAGTCATGACTAAGTGGACAGGTTTTTTTCTTTCCCGTCATTGCAGGTGAATCGTGAGTAACAATCTGAAAAATAAAGTGGACTGGTTTGTGATCAACAAAATCAAGGAGATCAGAAATGAATTAGGCATTTCTCAGGTTGATATTGCTGTTCATCTGGATGTATCATCAGGTTTTATAGGACAGGTGGAGAGCCCTAATTTCCGCACCAAATACAAGACCTCACACCTTAACGAAATAGCAAAGCTGTTTAATTGTTCTCCCAAAGACTTCTGGCCAGAGAAACCGCTTTAGGTTATAGCATCTGAACTATTACATGTTACGCGAAGTGAAATGATAAAGCACTAAAATCGTTGATTGTACATAAATACATCCTTCTCTGACATTTGCATGACAATAATGGACAGTTATTTCTGATTCCGTAAATCGAATTCCTCATTTAGACAAGCATCTACTTGCTACACAAATAGTTTTGCGCCCTCAAAACAATTTGTATGCAGAAAATTTTGTCAATATTGATCGGTCTGTTTGCTTTCTCATTTGTTTTTGCAAGCGAACAGCCCGAAGGAAATAGTGTGATTAAAGGAAAAATTACGACTACGGAAGGAAAAGCCGCGGTAGATGTAAGTATTCAGTTAAAAGGATTAACCAAAGGTGCAATTACCAATGAGAACGGTGAGTTTATTATCAAAGGATTGAATGCCGGTAACTACGAGTTGCAAATTTCACTGATAGGTTATAAAGAAGTAAACAGAAAACTTACACTTACAGCCAATCAAACCAATACGGTATCCATACAATTAGAACTTACCGAACAACAACTTACAGAAGTAATCATCAGAAGCGGCATCCGTTCTTATAAAGCCGGAACTGTTTCTTCTTCGCTTCGTGTGCAAACACCCTTACTGGAAATGCCACAGAATATACAAGTGGTAACCGCAAAGGCATTGGCCGATCAGCAGGTAATCAGTATGAGCGATGGCGCCATTCGAAATGTGAGTGGTGCTGTAAGAATGGAACATTGGGCTGATATGTACACGAATATCACCGCAAGGGGTTCGCAAATACAAGCGTTTCGTAATGGTATTAATATGGTAAACTCATTCTGGGGTCCGTTAACAGAAGACATGAGTTTTGTGGATCATATTGAATTTGTAAAAGGTCCTGCAGGCTTTATGTTAGGGAGCGGAGATCCGAGTGGGCTGTACAATGTTGTTACCAAAAAACCAACTGGACATACCAAAGGCGAAGCCTCATTTACCATGGGTAGTTTCGACCTGTATCGCGCTACACTTGATCTTGATGGGAAATTTAACAAGGAAGGAAAATTATTATACCGATTAAATATTTCAGGTCAGCAGAAAAAGTCGCACAGGGCCAATGAATACAATGACAGATATGCATTTGCACCGGTAATTGCTTATAAGTTTAATGATAAAACAAAGCTAACAGCAGAATATACCTGGCAAAATGCACGAATGAGTAATGTAGGATCTTACTACGTATTCTCAACAGATGGTTTTGCTACTTTACCTGTTGGTGCAACTTTCTTGCCCGCTGGTTTGCCAGGTACAAATATTAACGATCATACCATTTTATTGAACCTGCAACACCAGTTTAATGCAGCCTGGAAATTAACGGCGCAAACCAGTTATAATAATTACCAGCAACAAGGAAGTTCTATGTGGCCCGCGGCAGTAAACAGTAATGGAACCATACAACGTTCTGTAAGCAGTTGGGATGCGAAAAGCAGCATTACCGCAGCACAGGTATTCCTGAATGGAAATATTAACACCGGACAGGTGCATCACAGAATATTGGGAGGTGTAGATGTGTCGAACAGACAATATTTTGCAGACTGGGGTCAATATCATTTACTCGACACGGGCAGTGCCCTGTTCGATACAAGAAATCCTAATCTCGGCAGACCTCCTAACGGATATCCTCAATTCGATTTCAGTACACCGCTTGAACAAAGAGCAGTAGCGGGCGGCGGCACCATGGATATGCGTAACACGGGTATCTACTTACAGGATGAACTCGGGTTCTTTAACAACAGATTACGTTTAACCATTGCAGGTCGTTATACAACTATCTCACAATCTGAGTGGGGAGCAGCAGCAAAAACGGCTGAACGTTTTACACCCAGAATTGGCGTAAGTGTTTCACTTGATAAACAAACTACTGTTTACGGTTTATTCGACCAGGCATTTATTCCGCAGGCAGGTAAACTGGCTAATGGCGGTTCTGTAAAAACCATCACAGGAAATAATATGGAGATCGGTTTCAAACGCGACTGGGCTGGTGGAAGATGGAATACAGGTGTAACACTCTATCGCATTTTGAAAGAAAATGAATTAACTGCTGATCCATTTAGTCTACCTGCTTCAGGATTGAGTATTGTAATGGGACAAAAAAGAGCACAGGGTATTGAGTTCGATCTGAAAGGTCGCATTGCAGAAGGACTTGATCTTATTGCCAACTATGCACTCACCGATTCAAAAATTACCAAAGTAGCTAATGGTGTTACCTCAATGAAAGTTGGCGATGTGGTACCGGGTTATGCAAAACACACTGCCAATATCTGGCTCACTTATCGCTTACAGGACGGAACATTGAAAGGACTTGGTTTCTCAGGTGGATTGAGTTTCCTTGATGGCCGCAATACTTACTGGGATCTTTCACCCGACCCCACCAAAGTATTACCAACTTATACCAAACTCGATGCAGGTATTTCTTATGAGAAAGATATGCTGCGTCTCAATCTGAATGTTTTCAATGTATTGAACCAGTATTTATATAACGGATCATACTATCAGTGGCTCTCTGCATACAACTGGCAAACAGAAGCACCGCGTAATGTGCGTTTCAGTATTGCTTATCGTTTCTAAACAAGACTATTTACATGCGATTTAAAAAATGGATCGGTAAAATACACCTCTGGCTCGGACTATCGTCCGGGCTTGTGGTGGTATTTCTGGGTATTACAGGATGTATATTGGCTTTTCAGCAGGAGATTGAATCTGTTACGCAACCTTATCAATATGTAAAGGAGCGTAATGAAAAAGTATTACTTCCATCGGTGATAAAACCCATTGCAGAAAAACAGGTTCCCGGAAAACACCCACACAGTGTATTGTATGAAAAGGGGAAGGCGGCGAAAGTAATTTTTTATGGTGATGATTATTACAATCTTGTGTATGTAGATCCTTACAACGGTAATGTATTGAAGACAAAAGATATGAGTCTTGATTTTTTCAGGATCATTATTATTGGTCATTACCAGTTATGGCTGCCTCTTACAATTGGCCAGCCTATTGTAGCAAGTGCCACGCTTATTTTTTTAATACTGATGATTACGGGTATTGTACTTTGGTGGCCCAAAAATAAAGCAGCAAGAAAACAGCGGTTCAAGATTAAGTGGAATGTTCGCTGGAGAAGAAAGAATTATGATCTCCATAATGTACTTGGGTTTTATATGAGCTGGGTAGCCATTTTTATTGCCATCACCGGACTGGTTATGGGTTTTCAGTGGTTTGCCAACTCCTTTTATGCAGTTACTTCAGGAGGCAAAACACCCAAAGCTTATTATGAACCCTTATCGAAGAAACAGGTAACAATTGATACATCTTTTTCAGCAGTAGATGCTTTATACAGAATGGCTGAGCCTGAGTTAACAAAAGGCAAAACTGTTGAAGTGCATTTTCCTGAAACAGACAGTTCTGCTGTGGCATTGGCTATAAACCCTAACCCCGGTACTTACTGGAAAGTAGATTATACTTATTATGACCAGTACAGTTTAGCAGAAATGGAAGTAGATCATCCGTTTGGTCGATTTGAAAACACATCTGCCGCCGACAAAATTTATCGGATGAACTACGATGTACATGTTGGTGCAATTGGAGGGTTGCCCACTAAATTGCTCGCATTCTTTGCAAGTTTAATTGCAGCCAGTTTACCCGTAACAGGTTTTATCATTTGGTGGGGGCGGAGAAAGAAAACCAAACAAGCGCAGTAATTATCGGCTTTTTCTTTCCCTATTGCGATAACAACATTCCCGAATAGGTAAATACGGAGGGGAAGCAGCATTTAATTTTGAGAGAACAGAAGTGTAACATCAACTTTTGTTCTCTTTTTTATGTGTCAGTACCAAACCTTATATCATCACCCACAGCAAGGCTATGTAATTCGTTGTATGCAATGCGATCAGATACAACTGGGATTTGGCTTTCTGTTACTGAACCTTACCGAAGGAGGTTTTCGCTCCTTGCATAGTTATTTATCGCTTTGTTGTGCCGAACCATGCGATAATAAACATGTACGCAACAGGGTTTTGCCAACGCCATATGATGGTATACAGTTAATGATGAGTACCGAAGAACTTGAACAATTTTATCATTTGCTCGATAGTGCTGAATCGGAAATGCGTGCACAAGCGATAATAGGGTTATTTAAACAGTAGCCGGAGTAATTATTTTGTTACAATCAAACATATTCTGAGGTGGAGCTATGGGCGAAAATGCGCTATATTTTTCAAGTTCTTACCCAGATAACTCACTCAAACCCGTCAACTACTCATCCATAGTAGCAAGCTAACAGATATATGTATAGTTTAGCAACTTAAGAGACCTCATTTATGTTGCGTAAGCTGTGGCTATTATTGTTTTGCACTATATGCTGTTCATTGTTATATGGGCAGACAGCAGTGGATTATCGAGACAAGTGTGTGGAGGCTAAAAATTTGGGACATCAATACCTTCGTCAGTTTAAACCAGAACTGGCTTTTGTACAATTCGACACAGCTATTCAGTTGGCAAAAAAAATCAATAACGATGCCCTGTTGGGTGTTAGCTTATCGGGCAGCGGGCAATCGCTTTGGTACATGAGCCGATTTTCAAGGGCGATTGACTCAATGGAAAAAGCTGTTTTTTATTTACGCAAAGGAGGTGCAGACAATTGGGAACAGTCATCGGCTTTCCGGATTATTAGCAATTTGTATGATGAAACAGGTAACTATACTAAAGCTTTTGAAGCTGTAACAGAAGCAGTTGAAATAGCACTTAAAAATGATGACAGACAAAATAAAGTGCTTTCATTGGTGCAACTTGGAGCTCTTTATAACAGAATTGGCGATTCAGCTACGGCTATGACATACTATAAGCAGGCAGACAGGTTAAACCCTATTCCAACAGGGTATCCTTATCGTGAGCTGCACCGACAGATGGGGTTGCTGTATGCCGGCAGAAACGCATTCGATCAGGCATTATATCATTATCGACTGGCTTTGCCTGGTCACCCATCCCGCAGAAATATTTACCTGCGTATTGGAGAATGTTATCTATTGCAAGGAAAAATTGATACTGCATATAAGTATTTACATGATGTATATCCGAATGCTTTGGAGATAGGTGATGTGCCGATTCTTACACCTACTATGATTGGCCTGGGTAAAATATACCTGGCAAGAGGAATATTGGATTCTGCTTTATTGATGGCCAAGAGCGCATTTGAATTAGCGACGGAAAGAGATGTTCGGTCTAATATAAAAAATGCCAGCCTGCTGTTATCAGATATCTATGCCAAACAAAAAAACAGTGATAGTGCATTTTTTTATTATCAACGGTATGTATCTCTGAAAGATTCACTGTTTTCTGAACAGTTCAGAGGTAAACTATTTTCGTTTAAGAAAAATGCAGACGAAGAAAGTCAAAAAACACAATTGCGGTTGCTTAAATGGGGCATTTTATTGTTAACGCTAATGGCAGCTTTTGTTATCCTCATTTTAATACTACGGCATAAACATGAAAAACTAAAATTACAGCAACGTTCAGATGAGCTAAAAATGCAGGCACTTCGTGCACAAATGAATCCGCATTTTATTTTTAACTGTCTGAGTGCCATCAATCATTTTATACTGAAAAGCGAAACCGATGCAGCTTCTGATTATCTCACCCGTTTTTCCAGACTCATTCGTTTGGTATTGGTAAACGCCGAAAAAAATCAGGTGAGTCTGGAAGAAGAACTGGATATGCTGAAACTGTATCTTGAAATGGAGCAACTTCGATTTAAAGATGCATTCGATTATCATATACGCTACGATGCAGCTATTCAACCGTCTATGATACAGGTGCCATCTTTTATTCTGCAACCTTTCTGTGAGAATGCGATCTGGCATGGTCTCTTACACAAGGAAGGAAAGGGTTTGTTAGTGATTGATCTGGCAATGAAAGATGAAGTAATGGTTTGTACTATTACTGATAACGGTATTGGAATGGCCAGAGCCGCCGCCATTCAAACAAAGGTATCAGAAAAGCAAGGCTCTTTTGGGCTCGCTTTAACCACGGAAAGACTCACATTATTTAATAATGATACAAAAGCATCAGGCTCTTTTTTAATGGAGGATGTTAAAGATGAAAACGGGAATGTAACCGGAACTAAAGTAATACTGTCTATTAAAAATAAAAAAGGATGAATACACAGCAGATTCATGCCATCATCATCGACGATGAACCATATGCCTGTCAGGCATTGGTAACATTGTTAGACAGGCAATGTCCGCAGGTAACTGTATCTGCTATTTGTAACGACCCGAGAGAGGCAAAACAACTCATTTCAACACATCAGCCACAATTGATTTTTCTTGATGTAGAAATGCCACATATGAATGGGTTTGCTTTATTACAATCTTTACGACCTTTTAGTTTTGAAGTTATTTTTACCACGAGCTACGATCAGTATGCTATACAGGCAATTCGTTTCAGTGCATTGGATTATTTACTAAAACCTGTAGATGCACATGAACTGAAAGCGGCAGTTGAAAAATTTGAAGAAAGGGTTGTGCCATCGTTGCCACAACAACTGGATATCCTGCTATCGAAATTTCAACAAACAGGAAATAACGCTGGTTCCGGACGTATTGCATTACCCACAATGGAAGGCTTGCAGATTATTGCTGTAAGTGATATAATCTACTGTAGTTCGAGCAGTAATTACACAATTCTTACACTCAAAGCCAAACAAACACTTACCATTTCACGCACGCTCAAAGAAGTAGAAGAGATGCTTGTGAGCTATCGTTTTTTACGCGTACATCATTCATCGCTCGTAAATCTCGAAGAAGTTCGCACTTATATACGAGGAGAAGGTGGAAGTTTGGTAATGAGCGATGGGTCCTCGGTAGATGTATCACGTTCAAAAAAAGAAACACTCCTCAAGGTATTGGTATCACGAAAATAAAACTACCTGATGCTGCAGGTTACGCACCCATAGCCGCCAATGGCTCAATCCTGCTTTTATACAACCATGCCTGTCGCTACTTTTATTATACCAGTCTCGTAACTGGTTTTTTGGTACGGGGATGGATGTCTATCCTGTCCCCATTTTTAACAGGCTACTTATGCAAAAAAAAAGGACAATTTTATGGTTGCTACTCTGCATTGCACAGTCAATAACAGCACAAGTAATATTGTCGGGTAAAGTGGTTGATGGTTATGGTAAACCACTTTTGTTTGTATCTGTGATACTTGAAAAAAACAAACAGCGAGTAGGTTTTACGGCTACCAATGAAACAGGGCAGTTTCGTTTAGCAGTAACAACGGATAGTGCTGCACATTTTTCCATTCATTTTTCATTGGTAGGGTATAAGACCATTACACGAATAATTACAAATTCAGATACTGTTTCACTTGCAAATATTATACTTGAACCGGAGCAGCTAACACTGGGTAATGTTACTGTTACAAGTAACAAGCCACTGGTAACGAGAAAACCAGACCGCTACATCATTAATGTAGAAAATAGTTTTCTGGCTAATGGTAATTCGGCATTGGAAGTACTACAACGTTCGCCCGGATTATGGGTTGATAATAATGGAGGCATAAGCATAAGAGGCAACCAGTCTGTAACAGTTATGGTAAATGAGGTAGTGCAACGCATGACGGGCGATGAACTGGCTGAGTATTTAAAAACACTGCGAGCAGAAGATATTAGTAAGATTGAAGTAATACCCAACCCACCTGCTGAATATGAAGCAGCAGGTGCCGGCGGTATTGTGCATATTGTATTAAAGAAAGCCAGAAAAGACGGGCTAAACGGATCTGTTTTTGCACAGTATCGCCAACAGGGGCATACATCTTTGTATGGTCCGGGTTTGTCAGCCGATTATAAGTCTGGCAATTTTTATGTAACAGGAGGCTTGTCTTTGATACAGGATCTTAATAATTCTTATGGAGATAATGCAACCATTTTTCCGGATGGTAGTTATTTCAATAGTGTAGGAACCAGGCGTAATGATAATGGCAGACAGCAATATCGGTTAAGTATGTCGTACGATATCACACCAAAACAATCATTCGTTCTGCAATCTGTGATGGGTGGTACGCAGATGCATCATGCATTTTTTAATGATGTGCAGCAGCGTAACTCTGCCGGACAGGAAATCAGCGGTATTAATAACACAGACTGGCTCCGTAAAATGTTTCATACAAGTACCAATGCACTCTGTCAGTTACAGACAGATACAATTGGCTCAGTATTTAAACTAAAGGCAGAGTATACTACGGGTATACGAACTGAGCTGAATACTTTTACAGGAATATATAGTGATCCGGCATTGGATGAAATACTGATTAGTAATACACCCAGTGAAACAAATATTTTTTCTGCGCAGGCCGATCATGTGCAGGTGTTAGAAAACCAGTGGCAGTTTCGTGCCGGGGTAAAGTATGCGGGTATTACAAGAAATAATTGGGTGTCTGGGCTTCCATTTATCTATCATGAAAATCTGCTGATGGGTTATGGTACTATTGAAAAAAGTATCAGGAAAACAAGTATTAAGCTTGGGCTAAGAACAGAACAAACATGGTCGAAGGGTAGGTCTGCTACAGGAGCAGCCGATTTTTCAAGAACCTATATTGGGTTATTTCCCTCTGTATTTCTGTCGAGGGTATTGGATGAACAAAAGGGCACGGGTATTTTTTTTAGCTATGCGAGGCGATTGCAACGTCCGGCTTTTAACGAACTCAATCCCTATCGTTTACAGTTAAGTACTATTATATCCATCATTGGTAATCCCAACCTCACGCCGCAATACACGCATAATTTTGAGGTAGGCACACAATTAGGAAAGGGCTGGTCGCTCACCGCCTACCTGTCGCTCACTACCAATATTATTTCACAACTAACAGTGCCTGTGGGTGGTAAAATAGAAAACCAGTACCTCAATCTGGATCGTAATAACAGCTACGGAATAAATTTGGAAGCGCCTTTAAGAATAATAAAAGGGTGGATGATGAACCATAGTTTTTCTTTGTACCATGCAGATTATACCATACAGACTTTCCGCAATAAGCGAACGGCTTTTTCGATCAGACAGATACATAATTTTCAATGGCCCAAAGTGGTAGATATTGATGTAACAACTGAATACCGTTCAGCATATGCGAATGCAAATTCAAGAAATGCAGATTTCTGTTATACCGATCTGGGTTTTTCGCACAGAATGATGAAGGGGAAAGCCAGACTGAGGTTCTTGGTATCAGATGTTTTTAATGTATCGAGAGAAGCGGCACAAACAGATTATTTAGGAACGCATACTGAGTTTTACCAGAAAAGACAAACACGAAACTTTGCATTGATCTTCTCATATAATTTTAGTTTAGGTAAAAAATTCAGCAACAAACGAATTGATCAATCGGCCAGTGAGGAGCGGAACAGGATTGGGAATTGAGAAACAAAGGGATGTCTTTATAGAATCAGTGATATCACTCTTTTTCTGTGTTCCTTAGTGCTTTCAGTGGCGATTCATTTGTATATAGTTGCCACAGAAATACAGAATGCAAGAGGAGACAGAAGCAAAATACTCACTAAAAGACCTACCTCCGTTCAGATAAAGTATTAAGTTTACTTCATCATACTTTATAACTATATTTTTTTGCTGAAAGTTTTGAAACCTTTCAAAATAGATCTAAATCCTGCGAAGCACAGCGTTGCATATGTATCGAAGACAATCAGTTAATGAGGTTACATGTTTGTGGTTTAGAGGAATTACTGAAAAACTCATCGGGAGAGTATAGTTGTATTTCCTGTCACCCTTACTAACTCCTCCTTTCAACCTCTTTTCAACCTCTCTTCCACCTCCGTGCACGTTTATGCCGACTATTACCGCATCCGTTTTTGTTTTTGGCATCTTGTTGTGTACTGGCAGGAGTTAGGGGTTAGGGGTTGGGTGTTAGGAGGAAGTAGTGAAGCCAAGATTCCCCCTAACACCTAATCCCTAACTTCTCCCAACCCCTAATACCCAACCCCTAACCCCTAAAACCTAACTTCCGCCGGAGGTGTTTCCGAGGTACCAAAGAGGTAGCAAAGAGGTATCATTGAGGTATCAATGAGGAGGAGCTAAAATAGAACGCAGTGGTGGCGTGGGTTTCAGAAAGGTGCCCGAGGTTCAATTGAGGAAGCAAAGAGGAGCGGCTCTTACGAAACGCAATGTCAGTAAGGGTTGTTCTTCTGATTCCGAGGTAGCAATGAGGAGAAATGGAGGGTGAAGTCAATAAAATCAAGTGTTCCACGGGGTGTTCCGAGGAAGCAATGAGGAGAACGAAAAATGAAACCCCTGATTTTGTTGGGTTTGAGGGTGGTAAAATCATCATTTCCGAGGAGAAATTACCAGTTATCCCAGCTTTTCCAGAAGAAGGTCCCAGGTTTTAGAGAACAGTGTCACATTTTTGAATGTTCCACGGTATACGGGTTCTACTTTTGTTTCATCAACGGCTCACAGAGGAGTTTTCGCTTCAGGCAACCGGGAATGCGAACCCGGAAACCTGCTCCACTAGCAGCTTTGATTATAACAACAGTTCTTTGAAAAATGGAAATACTTGCAGGGCAGTTACAGAAAGCCATCATGCTGGTATTGCGAAAAAAATAAACAGCGTAAACCCGGTATCCTATTTCGGAAACCTGATGGTTGTGGTACTTAAAGCTGAAACAAAGATTATTAAAGGGAAGATCATCTAATCTGGCAGTTCTGGCTTGTAGCTTGCAGCTCATAGCCTGAAGCTAAAAAAGCTACCCTTTTGAGGCAGCTTTTTTATTTGCTGTAGGGGGAGGGATCGAACCTCCACGAGGCAGTTAGCTATAGCGCAAAGTTCAGTGGTCGACCCTGGTCGAACCGATATTGCTACCGATCCGGCTCTACACTACGTTTGTCCTGTTATCCTCACCCCCGAGACAAGAGGGCATGTCTGCCAAAAATTTCATCACCCCACAGTATATAAGAACTATTTCTTTGTTTGACAACACAATATTAAGGCAAATGGGTTATTTGTTACAAATATTTCAATAATTATTTTGAAAATATAAAAATTATTCAATAATATTGTTTATTAATTAGATTTTGTCAAAAAATAGTACCGAAAATGTCTGCCAAATTAAATCTTGACAAACTGGATTACCAGATCATCCAGGAGATGATGGAGAACGCAGAGATATCTTATGCCGATCTCGGCAAAAAACTCTTTGTTTCGGGTGGTACCATACATGTACGGATCAAAAAACTGGAAGAGCTAAATGTAGTGAAAGGTAAAAAACTATCCGTTGATCTCAAAGCACTGGGTTATGACGTGATCGCTTTTATTGGCGTTTACCTCGAAAAAAGCTCACTTTATGATACCGTTGCCAAAGAACTTAAGAAGATACCACAGATTGTAAGACTCAACTATACCACGGGTAACTATAGCATGTTTGCTGAAATTGTATGCAAGGATATTCAGGAACTACGTTATGTGCTTCATGATGAGTTGCAGAAAATCAAAGGCATTGAAAGAACGGAAACCTTTATCTCACTCGAAGAAAGTCTCGACCGGAATGTAGTTGTACTCTCTGAAAACAACTAAAGATCAATCATTAATTGTACTTTCATAAGGCATGAATCATTCATCATTCAATATGGCCGATACAGTGAGTATCATACAAGGCAACTGGAAAAAAATACTCCTGTTTACAATACTGTCTGCTCTGGTAGCAACCATTACTGTTTTTCTGATGCCAAAGCAGTATCGCTCAACCGCAAAACTCATACCTGCCAATCCTGAACTGGCAGATAAATCGCGTTTATTTAATGATCATGTTCAGGAACTGTATTCTTATTTTGGATCTGGCGATGATCTTGATCGTATGATGGGTGTTGCTGGCCTCGATACTTTTTATAAACAACTGGTAGATGAATATAAACTGGTTACTTATTATCAACTTGATAACGAACCATTACCAGTACTCAGAAGAAAAGCAGTATTGAAATTGAAAAAAGATATTTCATTTCAAAGAACAGAAGAGGGACAATTAAAAATTACCTGTTGGAGTAAAGACAGAGAACTATCTGCCTCCATTGTAAATACATTGGTAGATCTTACCAAAAAGCAACTCGAAATAGTATGGTTATCAAATTACCAGTCGATGCAGGATAAACTGAATCAATCAATCATCCATGCCGAAGAGAAATTCAAACAACTGAGCGATAGTATTTCACGCGCATCTTCAGGGCAAGGAGTATTGATTCAAAAACATATGGAAACTCTACTGGAACAATTAACTCAGTATAGAAAAACCGCAGCAACATTTAAACTAATGGGTGAAACGGTGCCCGCTTCATTATACGTATTAGAATCTGCTGCACCTTCGGTAAAAGCCGAACGTCCGGATAAGCCGGCAGTTATTATAGCAGCAGCCATAGCTGGATTTATTTTTTCTTTATTACTTTTTTTGCTGGGAAACCGCAAACAGTATTAATGATGCGCGTTCCAAGTGTTGCATACAAACCAAAAGAAATAATTGCTTTATTATTATTCTTATGCTTTTCTGTTACTGCTATCTTAAACCAGCAATGGCTATGGATGCTTATTCCTTTTGCATGGATAATTACTCCTTCCATTTTTCAATTCGTTACCCAGCATACTGAAAAATTGTTCTGGCTGCTCTTATGCATGCTGCCATTATCAACGGAACTCAATATTACCCCGCAACTCGGTCTCGATTTTCCGGATGAAATTCTCATGATGCTGCTTACAGCACTGGCACTACTATACTGGTGGCACAAACCTCAGCACTTTCCATCATTGGTATGGCATCACTCTTTGTTTTTTTTATTGGTAATTCATTTGTGCTGGATCGTTGTGTCTACTATTTACGCTGTTGAACCAATACCCGCCATAAAATTTTTTCTGGCAAAAGCATGGTATATCGTTCCCTTTGTTATACTGCCTGCTGTGTTGCTCAACAGCATTTCCCGGATACAAAAAATGACAGCCTGTTTATTGTGGTCAATGGGTTTTGTGGTAATAGTTACTTTGTTGCGGCATCAGGTAGATATGTTTAGTTTCGAAAGCATCAACCGCCATCTCTTTCCTTTTTTCCGTAATCATGTAAACTATGCATCCATGCTGGTTTGCCTGCTTGCCGTTTTATTTTGTGCTTACCAGCTTACATCAAAACAAACTGCCCAAAGAAAATGGTTAGTGATAGCCCTGTTTATTGGTTTTGCTGCTTTAATACTTGCTTATTCAAGAGGAGCGTGGTTGGCACTTATAACAGGCGGCGTTTCAGTTTTTATTATCAGAAAAAAGCAAATGCGGAGTTTAATCGTATTAGCAGTAGCAGCAGTGCTGGTTTCTACTATTTGGCTGGTAACCGATAAACGCTATTTCCGTTTTGCGCCCGATCACGATAAAACCATTTTTCATACCAATTTCTCACAACATTTATCAGCCACTGTTGAATTAAAAGATGTTTCTAATGCAGAACGTTTTTACCGTTGGGTAGCAGGAGCCAGGATGCTTGCCGATAAGCCTCTTACAGGTTTCGGCCCCTCGTCATTTTATCTTCATTATCGCCCCTATACGGTACAGCGTTTCGAAACCTGGGTAAGCAATAACCCAGAGCATTCAACTGTTCATAATTATTTTTTACTTACGGCACTCGAACAAGGAGTAATCGGGCTTATTATTTTTTGTACTCTTTACTTTTTCATGCTGATGCGCCTGCAAAAAATCTATCACCGGCTTCATAGTTATTTCTATCGGGCAGTAACAATAACGGTAGCAGTAGTACTTGTGATGATCGGCACCATTAATTTCATCAGCGATATGATTGAAACAGATAAAATAGGCAGCCTCTTCTGGCTCTGTGTAGGAATGGTATTTGTGCTGGAAGGAAAGCTGCGCGAAGAAAAAGAAAGCCTTGCGTGAGAAGACACGTGAGACGTGAGACGTGAAAGGTGAAAGGTGAGACGTGAAAAGAATAGCTCCTAAATATTTTAACCTCGAAATATAGAGGAGACTTTGGCAAGTTAAGGAAAATGTCCTCCTTTCACCTTTCACGTCTCACGTTCTTTCCCTCACGTTCAAAGCATCTCTCAGCCCATTTCCCAATAAGTTAAAGGCAAGTACCAATAGCATAATCGCAATACCTGGTGCGAGTGCGAGCATGGGGTTATTGGTAATGATGAAATTATAGTTCTCTTTAATCATCAATCCCCAACTGGGTTGTGGAGGTTGTACGCCTACGCCTAAGAAACTCAGGCCTGCTTCAATAACAATGGCAGATGCAAAGTTACTGGCAGCAATTACCATAACTGGACCAAGAATATTGGGAAGAATATGTTTGAGGATGGTGCGCATATGCGAATACCCCAACACCCTTGTAGCCTCTACATATTCCAGTTCACGAATGGCTAATACCTGCCCGCGAACCAGTCGGGCTACATTCACCCACATGGTGAGTCCAACGGCAATAAATACCTGCCAGAAACCTTTTCCAAGTACAAGTGTAATGGCAAAAACAAGTAAAAGCGTAGGTATGCTCCAGATAACATTGAGGAACCACATGATGATATCATCTACTCTTCCCCTGAAATACCCGGCCAGAGCACCAAGCATAATACCAATGCTGAGCGAAATGATGACAGAAATAATACCCACGGCAAGACTCACCCTCACACCAATAATAAGCCGGCTTAAAATATCTCTTCCAAACTTATCTGTACCGAGATAAAACCTGCTATGTATAACAGGTTCTGGAGCCGTTTTATTGATTAGTATAGCTTTTCGCTCTGTAATTTGCTCATCTACAATGCGTTGATAAATTAAACTGTCCTTTTGTTTTTTGTATGATGAAACTGGTATGTATTGCCACTGGTCTTCGGAGCCATTCAGTAATCTGGATAGAAATGAAGATTGCCTGCCTGTTTTTTCGCGTTGAATACGAAGTAATTGTACTTGATACCCCGGTTTTTTGCTTCCAATTTCAGGAATCATACGGTTGGCATTGGGGGAGGAATCGGGTGCCAGGAAATAACCAAATACCGCAAGCAGCAAACTGCATATAATCAGGATCAAACCAAAAGAAGCTCCTTTATTGCGGAGCAACTTTTTAAAGATGGATGACGTATGAGAGGGGGTAGTCACTGTGGGAAATTACAGATTTAAATGAATCGCCGATTGGAAATGAATATTTACCGAAAACTGGTCATGCAGTGTAAACGTTTTGGCAGTCCTGGTATCATTTATGTATAATCTTACTTATGTGGAATTTTGTCAAATATTGTTTTCTCCTGGTTGGTTTTGCCTTTATGATGCTTTATTCATGGTGGCCCAACCGGAAAGAATCGGAAAATAGGTAAGAAGATCAGCCTACCGCACTTTTCTACCCTTCCATTTGTAAGTTCCAAATTTGCCCAGCCATCCCGCAACTACGGTATATAAAAGATGAAGTGGTTGCATGAAAGGAAAATATAACAGAACATCCTGTTGCTGATAAAATTGAGCTATTGGTCGCATGAAAGAGAGTTCAATAATCGTTTTAATCAGCAATAGTGTTAACCAGTGTGCTATTTCACCCGCCACAAAAAGGTTCACAGGTAATAAAATTAATAAAGCAAGGTTTACAGCATATACAAGTGCCAGGATGCGAAAAACATTTTTATCCTTATAACGATCGGCCTTACTTGCCCAGCGGATACGCTGGTTAATAAATGATGACCAGCTATGCATTGGTTCTGTGGTAACAATAGCACCGCTATGAAACAGGTATGCAAGTCTGCCCGGATATTGTTGCTTTATTTTGTACATCAACAACATGTCATCACCACTGGCCAGTTCATCAATGCCTTTAAATTGTCCCACTTCGTAAAAAACCTCTTTTCTATACGCGAGGTTGGCGCCATTGCACATGGTATGATAACCCGCCGAAACCGCAGCAGCAGTAATGCCCTGCAAACTCATAAAATCAAGTAGCTGGAACAAAGACAAAATACCTTTTGTATGTGTAAACATTACCGGAGCTGCTACAAATACCGGGTTATGCTGTTGAATATATGCATCATATAAATGCAGCCATTGAGCGGGGGCATTACAATCAGCGTCGGTTGTAATGATCCATTCACTTTTACTTTTACTAATGGCTACTTCAATTGCTTTCTTTTTATAAGCATTCATCGGGTTGCCATCAAGATGTTCTTCAAGACGAATGAGTTGTAAGTTGGAATATTCATGCTGAAGATGCCGTACAATTTCGGCTGTGTTATCTGTGGAATGATCATCAACCACTATTAATTCGGTAAGTGAGGCAGGATAATTACTGTTGAGAATAGTTCTGATACAATGTTCTATTCCGCCTGCTTCATTGCGTGCAGGAATGATAATCGAAAAAGAAGTAAGAGGCGAAATGCCTGTAGCAGGTTTAAAAGTTTGTAAACGACGAAACCATTTCCTGTACTGGAGAATCAGCCAGCAATAAGCCAATACCAGTAATGTTGTAATGATGAGTCCAGACGTGTACATGCAGCAAAGAAACTTATTTATGTTTATATACCGGCAGGTTGCACAGTTATCATCTTTAACAGGCGTTGTATGTATTTTTCCTGTAGCAGTTGATGTCCTGCTTCAAGTTCTTCTACAGTGATCAGGTGTTCCAATCCTTCCTGTAAACGAAATCCATGTTTGGAAACAATTACACGATCATATCTGCCAAACAGCAAATGAACAGGTACACGATGTGCTTCAATGGTTTGTTTCAATCGATGCATAGCAGGTCGGAATTTTCGCATACAGGTCCATCTGTGATACAGTTTTTGTCTTTCACCCGCATCATCAAGATAATGGTGAGCAAACCTGCTGATGCTTTTATTGAATAAGCCGATTTTTGTAGTGAGCTTCATCAGTAAAAACATCCATCCCGGAAATTGCATCGTAAAGTGGAAGAGTTTATTTCCCACCCATGTTTGTGTAGCAAATTTCTGCCAGGGGTTTTTGTGTAAACCGTCTGGTGCCACCAGCGTCAGGCTGCTGATCTGTTGAGGGTATAGTTCCAGTAAACGCAAACAAATTCTGCCACCCATACTATAGCCCATTAGCTGAATGCGAGCTTCTGGAGGAGCAATCAGCTTTATCATATCTATTAAAACAGCTGGTTCCAGTAAAAGGGCGCCCGTCCAGTTGGTTTTACCATGAAAAGGCATGTCAAAAGCGATTACTGTATGAGAGTCAGACAATACTTCTTCCAGAAAAAGAAATTTTTCACCCGCTTCTCCATACCCATGAAAACAGAATAACCATTGATTTCCATACCCAAACTGATGGTAATGGAGCCGGGAGCCCTGATAATCTATAAAATGCGATGCTGACAAAGGAATTTTAAGGTTTTATTCTTGGCAATATCAAAGAAACGAATTTACTTTGAAAATAGTTGCATAACTAACTATATGCCAAACAACCAATTCAAAAGAGGAGAATTATACAGTGTAATCAATGGTATGGCATCAACGGCTGTTGCCAGAAGATTACAGAAGAATTTTAGACAGGCTGGTCTTGAAATTACCATTGAACAGTGGAGCGTATTGTACCATTTGTGGAAAGAAGATTGTTTGAGCCAACAGGAATTATGCAATCGGACGTTTCGCGATAAACCCAGTATTACCCGTTTGATTGATAATCTGGAGAAACAGAAACTGGTAAAACGAACGGCTTCAAAAGAAGACAGAAGAATTAACCTGGTTTGTTTAACGGAAACAGCAAAGGGGTTACAGGATCTCACCATCGACCTGGCCAATCAAACCATGAGTGAAGCACTGGTAGGTGTAAATAAAGATGAAATTGAAACAGTGAAGTCGGTGTTTCAGCGGGTGTATGATAATTTGACTTAGGAGATAAGTCCATGGACCATAGACCATGGACCAGAACAATAACCAATAAAACTTTCTTCCATGGAAACAACAAAACAGGCGAAAGCCCTTCAGGGTGGTGAGTGGCTCATTAAAGAGAGCAATCCGTTTGAAACTTTTATACCGGAAGATTTCAACGAAGAGCAGCGTATGGTGATGGACATGTGTACCCAGTTTCTGGATGCGGAAGTGTTACCCATCGTTGAACGTATAGATAAACTGGAACCAGGTCTTATGCCTTCTCTGTTGGAGAAAGCCGGTGAACAGGGTTTGTTATCTACTTCTTTCCCGGAACAATATGGTGGATTGGGGAAAGATTTTATCACTTCAACCATTGTAAATGAAGGTCTGGGTGGCGGACATTCTTTTTCCGTTGCAGTAGCCGCTCATACGGGTATTGGTTCATTGCCTATTCTGTATTTTGGTACAGAAGAACAAAAGCAGAAATATATTCCCAAACTGGCCAGTGGTGAATGGAAGGGTGCGTATGGCTTAACAGAACCTAATAGTGGTAGCGATGCATTGGGTGCAAAAACCACGGCCAAACTAAGCGATGATGGAAAATATTATATACTGAACGGACAAAAATGCTGGATCACCAATGGTGGTTTTGCAGATGTATATACAGTATTCGCAAAGATTGATGGCGACAAGTTTACGGGCTTTATTGTTGAGCGAGGATTTGAAGGGTTTACACAGGGGCCGGAAGAACATAAAATGGGTATCAAAGGATCTTCAACCGTTCAGTTGTATTTCCAGGATTGTAAAGTACCTGTAGAGAATGTGCTCGGTGAAATTGGTCGCGGACATGTTATCGCATTCAATATCCTGAACATTGGTCGTTTGAAATTATGTGCAGCAGCATTGGGTGGTGCTAAACGTGCGGCTACTACTTCTATTCAGTATGCTATTACCCGCGAACAGTTCAAGATATCAATCTCTAAGTTCGGAGCCATCAAACATAAAATGGCTGAAATGGCCATTCGTATGTGGGTTTGTGAAAGTGCTTTATACCGTGCGTCGAAATGGATTGATGATAAAGAACACGAACTGATGGCGGGCGGTAAAACTTTTGCTGAAGCCTTATTGGGTGCGGCAGAAGAGTATGCCATTGAATGTGCCATGCTGAAAGTATATGGTAGCGAAGTGCTGGATTATGTGGTAGATGAAGGTGTTCAGATACATGGTGGTAATGGATTCAGCGATGAATACATGATATCAAAAGCCTATCGCGACAGTCGTATCAACCGTATTTATGAAGGTACCAATGAAATAAACCGACTGCTCACAGTTGATATGGTACTGAAGCGTGCCATGAAAGGAAAACTCGACCTGATGGGCCCTGCCATGGCGGTACAGAAAGAGCTGATGAGTATTCCTGATTTCGGGTCAGAAGAGGAAGGTGCATTTAGTAAGGAACTTAAATATATCGCCAATTTCAAAAAAGCCATTCTCATGGTAGCAGGGGCAGCAGTACAGAAACTGATGATGCAACTGGAAAAAGAACAGGAAGTATTGATGAATATTGCCGATATGGCCATTGAAACTTATAACGCCGAAAGTGCCCTCCTGCGTGTGATGAAACTCACCGAACAGAAAGGTGCTGCAGCTACCCAGTTACAGGGCGATATTATGCGTACTTATCTCTATGATGCAGCAGACCGCATCAATAAATCAGGTAAAGATGCATTGAACAGCTTTGCAGATGGCGATGAACTGAGAATGATGCATATTGGGTTGAAACGCTTCACCAAAGTAGAACCTTTTAATACCAAAGATGCCCGCCGCCGGATCAGTGAAAAACTGGTATCGGATAACGGGTATCATTTATAAGAAAAAAACAGGCAAAAAAATTACCGGGTTTCGCAAAGATTTCACATATTTGGTCTTTGTTTTACGGTTGCTTGCTCAAACAGAGGTCTCATTGTTCCAAAACAGTGAGGCCTTTTTGTTTGTATTTATACTAATTTGAACACATGAAATCTGTATTCGTTTTTATTTGTTTTGTTTTTGTGGTTGGAGTAAATGCGCAGTCGAATTTTTACACACCCTGGATAGGCCGGTCTACAGGCAAGCTGCCAGCATTGGCATATGGCTTGGGTGAAGACAGGTTGGGTGGCGCCAAATTGGGTTATATAGATTCTAATATTGCATTGCGGGTAATGGATACAGTTAAAGGAATGTACCTTGTTCAACTATCTAAATTTCACCAGGCATTTATAGAACAGCAGTATGTGCGTACTGATAGCGTTAACCGGCTTAAACCCTGGTATGTAACAGGCTCCATCAGCGCCAAAGGCGATTCGGCTACAGATAATGTTGGGGTAGTGATGGAAGAAAAATTACCTTATAAAAGCTGGATGGAGATTAATCCGTCAAAAATTATTGTTGATATATATGGTGTGCAAAGCAATACCAACTGGATAACACAATTGCAAACATTAAAAGAGGTAAAGAATGTGTATTACCAGCAAGTAGAAGATGATGTGTTTCGTTTAACCATTGAACTAAGGCACCAGCAACATTGGGGTTATAGTATTGGATATATAGGAAGAGCATTGGTGGTAAAAGTACGCAGACAGCCATTGAAAAGAGATTTGCGTAACCTGCGTATTGCCATTGATGCGGGTCATGGCGGAACCAATACAGGGGCATCTGGCATCAAAGCAAAAGCCTCAGAGAAACTATATACACTTCGCTTTGCCAAAGCACTTCAAAAACATCTGAAACTGAAAGGTGTAAAAAATATCATCATGACCCGTACCGATGATACTACTTTTGATAATAAGGATCGGATACTGTGGTTGCAGGAACAGAAACCAGATTTATTAATCAGTCTGCATTTAAACTCCAGTGCCAATACCAGTGTAAGCGGAACAAGCACTTATTATAAGCATATTGGTTTCAGACCACTGACAACAGCAGTGTTGAAACGAATGCTTGAATTGAAGTTGAATGAGTTTGGTAATATCGGCAGTTTCAATTTTGCACTGAACTCACCAACAGATTTTCCGAATGTATTGGTAGAGATTGCCTTCTTGAGCAATGAAGCCGATGAGAAAAAAATCATCAGCCCGAAATTTCATGCTGATGTAGCAACAAAAATTCACCTTGGATTAGTAGACTGGCTAAAAGCATTAAAATAAATTTCCCTGCCCCGGATTTAAATCCGGGGCAGGGAAAAAAGGAGGATTAGTGTTTGATGAATCTGTCAAAGAATTCGATGGTTCTTAACATTTGATCGATACGTTGTCTGTTATTACCACTTCTTGTGAGTTCATGTGTGCCACCGGGGTGACGTACATACTCTACAGTTCTTCCCAACACTTTCAGACTTTTGAATAACATTTCACTCTGTATTACACCCGTGCGTAAATCATTTTCTCCATGGAAAATAATAAAGGGTGTTTTGATCTTGTCTACATAATTAATCGGTGATTCGCGTGCCAGAATTGGTTTTGCTTTTTCTTCCCAGGGATAGCCACCAAAATAATTAGGCACGAGTCGCCATGCATTTCCTTCGCCAAAGAAAGTGCCTAATTCATATACACCCCGCTGGGCACAGGCTGCTTTAAAACGCTGGTCATGCGCAATGATCCATGCAACCAGGTAACCAGCATAAGATCCGCCGGTAACAGCCAGTCTCGACGTATCTATAAAACCGGCACCCGCAGCTTTGGTGAGGTAAGTCAGCACATCAGATGTTGGCCCTGCTCCCCAGTCGTTTATATTGCCTCTTAAAAAATCTACTCCGTAGCCACCTGAACCTCTCGGATTACCATACACAACTACATAACCTTTGGCAGCATAATATTGAAATTCATGCCACATAGAGTTTTCGCCCGGTCCCCACATGGCAGAAGGTCCGCCATGAATATTAAGGATAGTCGGATATTTTTTTCCTGCTTCATAATTGGCAGGTTTCATCACCCAATATTCAACGGTCAATCCTTTTTCATTTACGAAAGACGCTTTCTCGGGAAAGCTCAGTTTCTTTTGCTGTAACCAGTTGTGATTAAAAGAAGTAACTCTTTTTTCACTCTGCATGGCTGTATTATTGCTGTACAATTCTGATGGATTGCTCACCTGTGTTTTGCTATACACGACCATGTCGTTATAAATATCAAAACTGTTAATTCCACCATCATAATCCGATAATTGTTTTACCTGTTTTGTTTTCACATCGGCCCTGTATAAAGGCGCTCCGCCATTACTTTGTGCTGTGAAATAAATAAACTGTTCATCCTTACTCCAGGTAAGTCCACCCTTATTTCTGTCGAAAGGAATGATCATCATATCTGATGCTTTTCCGTTCAAAGGCATAATGGCCAGTGAAGGAACACTTACAAATGAAGTGCCTCCAAACTGAAAAGCCATCCATTTGCCACTGGGAGATACAACCGGATTGTTATAGCTCTTTCCTTTTTCACCCAATATTTTTCTCAGGTTACTCCCATTGATATTGGCGAGGTAAATTTCATTCTCTAATACACGATCAGGATGTTCTGTCAAATTTGAATTTCCTGTTATTACCAGTTGCTGTCCATCAGGTGTAAAGTCAACACCTGAGAAACGATTAAATCCATGTGTAATGGCTTTGGGTGTGGTACTGCCATCTGCATCCATGATAAAAAAATGCGTAAAACTCAATTCCCCCGAAGTAGTAGTTTCCTGTTGAAAGTTGAGTTTGTTGATCACTTTTGCTTTCTGTGCACCAGCGTTAAGGTTCAGATAAGCCCTTATTTCTTCTGTATTACCATCAGGATCTGGTTTGGCATTATTCAGTAAAAACTCATTTGCGCCAAAGCCCGGTTTTTCAAGCGACCAGGATGGAGTTTTTTTACCTGAATTGAGTTCATCATCATTCAGTAATTGTTCAAGACGTAGGTTAACGGAGAAGATGATTTTTTTTCCATCGGGGCTCCAGCGAGGACTGCCGGTACCATATTTAAAACGGGTTAACTGCGTGGGTTCGCCACCTTCGAGTGATAACAGGAATAATTGGGGTTTTCCATCAGCTGGTCTAACAAATAACAATTGCTTGCTATCAGGGCTCCATACAGGCTGACCGGCCGATTCTTTCCCTCCGGTAATGGCTTTGGCCGTACCAGATCCATCATTATTAAGCAGGTATAACCTGTTTACATAACGGTATTCCCATTTGGTATCGCCATCGGGTTCAATACTGGTAACAGAAAAAAGTGTTTTACTGCCGTCGGGACTAATGCTCACATTGCCCACCTGGCTTATTTTAAGCATATCGGTTACTTTGATGGTCTCAGAGCCGTTCTGAGCCATTAAAAACTGGGTCACACAGAGGCCGATCCATAGAAATAACTGCTTCATGATGTTGGTTTAAGGGTTTAAAGTACAAATAAATGACATGCCCAGTCGCAGGCTTTTGTACTTTTACGGGCTAAAAAACCGAAATATGGGCAAACTGGTAGAGGAATTTAATTCGTACCGTGAGAAAATGAATGATGTGATCCTGAGCAAGAATAACCTTGTAATGAAACGCCTGTGGAACCTCGATACCAATACATACGATGAAGGGGCACTGGATAAAAAGACAAAGGAAATGCTCGGATTGGTAGCCAGCATGGTATTGCGTTGCGATGATTGTATTAAATATCATCTGGGGAAATGCCATGAATTAGGTGTTAACACCGATGAAATGTATGAGATATTTGCAGTAGCCAATATTGTAGGTGGAACCATTGTTATACCACATACACGCAGGGCCGCTGAATATTGGGAGGAATTAACAGGAGCGAGTGCTTCATAAATCTTTTTTCGGAACTTTACAGGAACATCCTGTCCGATCATTTTAATTTATTGATGAGTATGTCAGCAACAACTACAACCGCACCGGTATTAACAGCCAAAGATTTTGCCACCGACCAGGAAGTGCGTTGGTGTCCGGGCTGTGGTGATTATTCCATATTGGCACAGGTACAGAAAATTATGCCGGGTATAGGTGTGCCCAAAGAAAATATTGTTATCATCAGTGGAATTGGCTGTAGCAGTCGATTTCCTTACTACATGAATACATATGGTATGCATTCCATTCACGGAAGGGCCACGGCCATTGCGAGTGGGTTGAAAGCTACACGTCCGGAATTAAGTGTATGGATTGTTACGGGCGATGGTGATAGTTTGAGTATTGGTGGTAACCATACCATTCATTTACTCAGAAGAAATTTCGATGTAAACATACTGTTGTTCAATAACCAGATATATGGTTTAACCAAAGGCCAGTATTCGCCTACATCGGAAGAGCATAAGGTAACCAAGAGTACGCCTTATGGTAGTATAGATCATCCATTCAATCCATTAGCACTGGCCATGGGAGCCGATGCAAGTTTTATTGCGAGGAGTATGGATCGCGATCCCAAACATTTACAGGCAATGCTAACCCGCTCACATCAACATAAGGGGGCATCGATGCTGGAGATATACCAGAACTGCAACATTTTTAATGATGGTGCTTTTGAAATATTTACAGAGAAAGGATCGAAACCCGATGAAGCATTATTCCTTGAACAGGGTAAACCATTGATTTTTGGTGCTAGCCAGCAAAAAGGAATTAAAATGGATGGAATGAAACCTGTGGTGGTTGATTTAACGGATGGATCAACCAGTGCCGAAGATCTCTGGATACACGACGAAAGAGATTTTTATAAAGCTCAGGCGCTGATTCGCATGTTTGATGATCCCAATCAGCAGGGTGGGCATTTCCCACGTCCGTTTGGCGTATTTTATGAAACAGACCGAGCTTGTTATGAAGATGTAATGGCTATGCAACTGGAAGAAATCATCGCCACCAAAGGAAAAGGCGATCTTGATAAATTATTGCGTGGTAAGGAAGTGTGGGAAATCATATAAAACAGAAAAACAGAGGAACAGAGAAATCTTCAAATTCGAAGTTGGATATTTCTCTGTTCCTCTGTTCAATGAAAAGTCCCGGCTTGCTGCCCGGGACTTTTTTATTCAACAAAATCGATCGAAAAGAGACAAAAATTATAATCTGGCGATATCATGCTTAATCGCAAATAATGCTAGTCCAACACGTGTGGCGGTTTGCAATTTCTGAAAAAGCGTATCCCTTGTTTCATCAACATTGCGTAAGCTGGTACCCATGAGTTCAGCAATTTCACGATAAGATTTATCGGTACAGGCCCATCCTAAAAATTCTTTTTCCTGGTCGGTGAGTTCGGTGAACTTTTGGATATCGGCATCTTCTTCGGGCGATGTTTTCATGGTGTGCATGATATTGTCGCACATCAGTTTGTTCAGGTATACACCTTTTGTAACAATGCCATCAAGGGCCGCTTTGAGTTCCTGCGGTTTGCTGTCTTTGAGCAAATATCCTTTGGCCCCGTTTTTAAACATGCGGATGATGGAACGTTCATCATTGAGCATGGTGAGTGCCAGTATTTTTACCTGCGGATAGTGTGTAGTAAGCCATAAAGCGGTTTCATAACCGTTCATGTCGGGCATGGTAATATCCAAAAGCACCACATCGGGTAAATTAGTGGGGTCCAATAATTCAATCATGTGTTTGCCGCTATTGGCTTCAAACAATACCTTATATCCACTAAAAGAGTTAACCAGTGAGGCAAGCCCGTTTCTTAACAGTACATGGTCATCAACCAGGGCGATCTGAATCATATCAAAACAATTAACAACAATACAAAACACACATCCGGGTTGGATGATGCAGATTTTGGGTAGTAAATTACATTTTTTTGTGTTGCAAATCTCTGTTTTCTCCTGAATTTATCTTTGATGTTTTCACCGAAATATTACCAGTGAAAACACCCTATTAATTTGGGTGTTTTCAACGTTGGATTTTTTTGTGCACTATACTACATTTACCACGGGTAGAGAAAAAGCAGCAGAAATGCCTGTAATTTTTCTCGTATTCAGTTTTCATTAGGGGTTACAAGTGAAAAAGGCGGCACAAGGCCGCCTTTTTCTATTTCTTTTTGCAGGGTTAAAAAAGTTCTTTCCGGAGCTCTTTTTCTGCATATTCAAATATTTTTTTCTTCTTCCAGTTATACCAGGGATGTGGCGCGGTCTTTTTCATGAGTGTATCGATATTACGCATACCAAACAGGTTCCACACACCGTTGAGTTTACCTCCAACAGATGATTGCATGGCCCTTAAACTCATAGCAAAACCACTGTCTAAATACTCCATATGATGCCAATACCCTGCAGGCATATAAAGCGTATCGCCATGTTCAAGCGTAATATCATAACCATTGGCCAGCTTTAATGCGGGAAACTGTGTATAATCGGGAGAGCCATTCTGATGATGGTAATTGCTGAAATCGGCAAGACTCAATACTTCGAAAGGTTTGCGATAAAGTTTGTGTTGTTCTTCAAAAGGAAACAGTAAAACTTTTTTCCTGCCTGCAAACTGTGTATGCATTATATGACTCATGTCGATATCGAAATGCATATGTGTAATGCTGGTGGCTCCGCCAACAAACAGCATGGGGTATCTCTTTACAAAACCACCCATGAATTCATCTGGCCATGTAAAATCTTTGGTGAGTTGTGGTGCGTGCTCAAAAATATTGAACAGAAAAATCCGCCAGGCGGCAGGACCCGTTCTGATCATATCGATATACTCTCCAAAAGTTTTATAATCATCGGCTGTATTAATGGGTGTATAGGCGTCACTTTTAATGTTATTATAGAGACCTACTTTTTTATCGCCGAC
Organism: Chitinophaga pinensis; assembly: GCA_943372605.1. Taxonomy (GTDB): domain Bacteria; phylum Bacteroidota; class Bacteroidia; order Chitinophagales; family Chitinophagaceae; genus Sediminibacterium; species Sediminibacterium pinensis_H. The sequence goes on from CALRZI010000002.1 coordinate 418,042, forward strand.
CAGTGTTTTAAAATAATCCCAGTTCCATTTATCATAAGCGGGCCAGTTTTTGACCATATCACGAACTACCAGCGGTTTTTTAGGCAGGTAATAATGCTTTTTGAAATCTGCAGGGCTGATTTTGTCAACGATATCAACTGCCTGTAAACGCATGGTTGAAGTTTTTGCAAAAGTAAGCGGAACTCATTGTTAATAAAAGCATAATCAGGACAAATGCAGTTTGGTAGATAATGTTTTGTTCGAGAAGTGTTTAGTCACAGATTCACAGATTATAGTTCATTGATCTGTGAATCTGTGGCTAAAACATGCAGCACTATTGCCCAGGGAGTCGTCAATTTTATTTTTTGTCATTTTATCTTATATTTATCCATGCTGCTTGAAGTTCACCCTGACAATCCCAATCCCCGGCACCTACGTATGATAGCTGAATGTCTGCTTTCAGGTGGAGTTATTATTTATCCCACTGACACTATCTATGGATTGGGTTGCGATATTTTTCAACACAAAGCAGTCGAGCGTATTGCAAGAATAAAACAGGTTGATCCGAATAAAGCACAATTGAGTTTTGTGTGTTATGACCTGAGCGATTTAAGTCAATACACAAAAAGCATATCCACGCCTTTGTACCGCTTATTGAAAAGTTATTTGCCCGGCCCCTATACTTTTATTTTACCAGCAAGCAAGGAAGTACCTAAAATTCTACAAAGTAAAAAAAGTACAATCGGTTTAAGGGTGCCCGATAATAATATTGCCCGTCAGATTGTGCATGAACTTCGACATCCTATTTTATCGGCATCGCTTCCCGGCGAAATGGTGGAAGAATACACGGATCCGGCTATTATTTATGAAAAATTTGAAAAACTGGTAGATATAGTAGTTGATGGAGGTAATGGTGGTATGATACCTTCTACCGTAATTGATTGCACCAAAGACAGTTATGAAGTAATTCGTGAGGGAGCAGGTGCGTGGAATGAATGATATTAGATAGGTAGACTCAATTGCTTGGGCATAATATTGAAACTCTTTCTGTGATACTCACATAAGCCATGTAATTCAATTGCGCTGCGGTGCTCGGCGGTTCCATATCCTTTATTGTTGTTCCATCCATATTGAGGGTACTGTTCATGTAGAGTCATCATGAATTCGTCTCGATAAGTTTTGGCAAGAATACTGGCTGCAGCAATACTGCTATATTTTCCATCGCCTTTCACAATACAATGATGTGGTGTTCTTTTATAAGGAATGAATCTGTTGCCATCAATCAACAATAATTCTGGTGTTGTTTTAAGTTGATCAATAGCTTGATGCATGGCTTTGAAAGAGGCTTTCAATATATTAATCTGGTCTATTTCTTCATTACTGATTGCTACTACTACCCAACTAATGGCTTGCTGTTCTATAACACCCCTGAGTATATCTCTTTGTCTGGCATTAACCTGTTTACTATCATTCAGTAAAGGGTGCTGAAAATCTTTTGGCAGGATAACAGCCGCAGCAAAAACAGGCCCGGCATAACAGCCGCGGCCGGCTTCATCGCAACCAGCTTCAATCAGTTTTTCCTGATAAAAAGGTAATAACATGGTCTAAAATTCCAGAAACTTGATGATATAAGACCATTTTTTTTTACGTTTTTGGAAATCCTCTGCGAAACCTCTGTGCCCTTATGTTCCCTGCGGTGAATTTACTCGGATAATCACCGCTGAGCAATGAAGAACGCAGAGGTTTCGCAGAGAAAAGATAAAATCAGTCAAACAAAATAGCTGATGCTTTTAATATCCCAATAACTTTGCCACAACCAAGAATACATATATGGAACAGGTGAATGACAGATCCTCAAAGCTGGTGGCAAGGTGGTTATTATTAGGTGTATTAATGACGATCATACAGGTTGCATTGGGAGGTATCACCCGTTTAACAGGTAGCGGTTTGTCTATTACAGAATGGGATGTTATTACCGGCACATTACCGCCACTCAATGAACAGGCATGGCTCGCTGAATTTGAGAAATATAAAGTAACACCACAATTTCAATTACTCAATTTTGAATTTGGGTTGTCTGATTTTAAATTCATCTTCTTCTGGGAATGGTTTCATCGTTTGTGGGCGAGATTAATCGGACTGGTATTTGCCGGCGGTTTTATCTGGTTTATTGTGCGAAGGCATTTTAAAAAAGACATGGTTCGTCCGTTGCTGGTTTTATTTCTGCTGGGAGCATTACAGGGAGCTGTGGGCTGGATCATGGTAGCGAGTGGACTTACAGGAGATGCTGTATATGTAAAACCTACCCGTCTGGCGTTACATTTTATTTTTGCATTAGGATTACTTTGTTATACGTTCTGGTTTGCCATGAGATTATTGGTAAGCGATAGGCAGAAAGTAGTTAATCAATCTTTACGGAAAAGCAATCTTTGGTTAATTGGTTTATTGGTATTGCAATTGTTGTATGGTGCTTTAATGGCTGGGCATAAAGCAGCCAATGTAGCTTCAAGCTGGCCAAAAATTAATGGAGACTGGGTGCCGTCATCTTTATTTTCCCACAAGCCTTTCCTGTTGAATTTTATTGATAATAAAATATTGATTCATTTTATACATCGTGGACTGGCATATATTATCCTGATATGGGTTGTATTGTGGACTATTCGCCTGGGCAAACACAAAGGCCCGATGCTTTTTGAAAATATCAAAAGGGTTCCTCTATACCTTACATTCCTGCAGGTCTTGCTGGGAATTTTAACTATCTTAACCAGTACAGGAATCATACCGGGTAAATGGGGTACATTTGAATGGATGGCACAACTGCACCAGTTAACAGGTATGTGTTTATTATTATCACTGGTTGCTGTACTGTTTCTGTTGCCTAAGCGTAACAGGAGTAACTAAACCCGGCGGAACAAAGATTGTAAATACCAGTTTTCAATCGCAATGCTGTATTAAATGGACAAACTGAAACAATATTTATCGGGTTTCTGGTTTTCTTTGCCTGTTCAGTTATTCCTGCTTCATTTTCGCAGGTATCAGGTTTTTCTGGTATTCTGGTATATTCTTTTTTCAACAGTAGCCGGTGGTTTTATGCGCACATTTGGTGCCGATTCACTATTCCTCGCACCGGAATATTTTGGTGAGATCAATGTACTCAGTACTGCGATTGTTGGGTTTGCATTGGGTATTTTTATTATGAGCTGGAATATTACAACGTTTATTTTGTTCAGTAAATATTTCCGTTTCCTCGCAACAACTGCCCAGCCTTTCTTAAAATATTGTATCAATAATGCCATCCTGCCCCTAATTTTTCTGGCATTTTATTTTATAAAAGCAGTGGGTTATGCCCGCTATCAGGAATTGTTTGGTGCAGTAGAAGTTATTTGGATGGTAGTTGGTTTTGCCGCAGGCATCATATTATCTATATTGATTGCTTTTGCCTATTTTTTTGGAGCAGATAAAACCATTTACAGAAGTATGGCTTCTGTAATAGATACTGCCAATGTACATTATGCACTGGTATCTAAAAATAATCCCCTGCCCAAAGAACGTACAGAAATGAGGATCGACTGGTTTTTCAGCGCTAAATTGGCACTGCGTAAACCAAGAGAGGTGCGTCATTACAGTCTTGCTTTTCTCGACTCTGTTTTTAAACGACATCATTTTGCAGCAGTCATTGCCATTACCATTGCTTTCTTTTTCCTCATAGGTATTGGTTATATTTCTGATGCAAGATTATTTCAGTTGCCTGCAGCAGCAAGTATTACCGTCTTCTTTGCTATCCTGATTGCGGCGGCAGGTGCTATTTCTACATTTTTACACAGTTGGAGTATACCTGTTGTTGTAGTGTTGTACCTGGGGGTTAACTTCTTATACCAGAAAGAAATTATCGACCTGCGAAACAAAGCATATGGGTTGAATTATTCCGACACCACAAGAAGGCCGGTTTACTCAAGAGAGTCGGTGATGGAACTGGCGAATGAAAAAGATATTGAAGCGGATAAAAAGGCATATATCGACATACTAAATCAATGGAAAGCGAAACAAGGAAGCGACAAGCCCGTTATGTTTCTCATAAATACCAGCGGCGGCGGCATCCGAAGTGCAACATTTACGATGAATGCATTGCAAGAGCTTGACAGTATGTTTGGCGGAGAACTCATGAAACATACTTTTCTCATTAGCGGGGCATCGGGTGGTATGTTGGGAGCAGCTTATTTCAGGGAACTATACTACCGAAAACAAAATGGAGCAGCGATTAACCTTCAGGACAAACAATATGTAGATGATATTTCAAATGATTTGTTGAATCCTTTATTTTCTTCTTTTGTTACCCGCGATCTCATAGGACCTGCCAAGCCATTTATAAAGCATGGGTACAAGTACACGAAAGACAGAGGCTATGCATTTGAACAAAAGCTCAATGAAAATACGCGTGGGTTTTTGGATAAGACTTTAAAGGATTACCGCGAACCCGAACAAAAAGCACAGATACCACTGGTTTTCTTTAATGCTGTAATTACGCGCGATGGAAGAAAACTGGTGATGGCTACACATCCTGCACGTTTCATGATGAGACCCATTACCGATTCAGCCAATATCAGGCCCTTTGACGCAGATGCCATCGACTTTCGCAGTTTTTTCAAGCAACAGGATGCAGATAATATAGGCATATTGTCGGCCCTGCGTATGAATGCAACTTTCCCGTATGTTTTACCCAATGTATGGTTACCTACCAATCCGGTTATTGATGTAATGGACGCAGGGCTGAGAGATAATTTTGGTCAGGAAACATCGCTGCGTTTTGTAGAAGTGTTTAAAGACTGGCTAAAAGAAAATACCAGTAAAGTAGTGTTGTTACAGTTAAGAGACAGAAGTCTTGGCGACTGGGATCGCCCACTGGAAGGAAGTAGTTTGTTTGGCACTTTCACCAAACCTTTTTTATTGCTACAGAACAATTGGTACAAACTACAGGATTATTACCAGCACGATCAATTGGAATATAGCTTTGAAGCCTATGGTTCGCAGTTTCACCGTATTTGTTTTCAATATGTTCCTTCCCGAAAAGAAGCACCGGCCAGTTTGAGTTTTCATATTACTGCTGCTGAAAAAAGAGATATAGCAATGGCGCTGGCAGCGGAAGACAATCAAAAAGAATTCAAACGCTTGAAGTTATTAATGAAATAATTACTCAGGCTGTATCAATGAAAAATAATCTTTCATGATATGAACTGAGAATTCATCTGCTGTTTCTCTTGGTTCCCCATCAATATGTAAAGGTGCATGTTTTAAATTCCGGATGGTTATTTGTGGCGTCTGGAAGTAGAGAATGTTTTTTCTGGTCATGTCTTCTACCAGTTGCTGCAGTTTATTGTTACCCCTTATCTGTCGGAGTATGGCAAACGGCAGCTTGGCCTTGTTCATTTTTTGTACAATTACAATATCAAGCATGCCATCATGCAAACTTGCCTGCGGTGCTATTTTGAAATTGTTGCCAAACTGGTTGCTATTGGCAATACTGATAAAGAATGCGTCAGAAAAGAAAGAAAAATTATCGAGTTTAATCTCAAACTGGTAAGGTGTTGCTTTAAAATAGTTGATGATGCTTTGTTGCGTATAGGTAAGTAACCCACGAGATGCTTTGCTGGCAAAATCATGCGCTACCTGAGCATCGAAACCAATGCCACTCAGCATACATGAATAATGGTCGTTGACCATGAAAGCATCGATGGGTCGGGATGTTCCATTGAAAATTAAGGATAAGGCGAGCTCCGGTTTGGTAGGAATACGGGCAGCCAATGCAAGGCCATTGCCTGAACCCAATGGAATAATGCCAAACTGAACAGGTAATCCATGTAAAGCCTGCGTAACCTGGTTAACGGTGCCATCGCCACCAATGATTACCACATCGGTAATATGTTCGGCACGAATTTTTTCTCTCAGTAACTGGTAATGCCCACCTGCATTGGTATGCATGATTTCAAAGGGGATACCTTTTGCAGTTGTTTCCTTTTCAATTAATTTTTTGATCCCGTCTTTTTTCGACGTACCTGAAATGGGGTTCACCAGGTACACAATTTTTCTTTCCATCATCTCCAGCATTAAAAATAAATATTGCCTTGCTACAGGATCAGTCGATTCAAAGCCTGCAATATTGCATTTTCTTTCTGTAAAATCCTGTTAAACTCGGTCTATTTACCATTTCATCAATGCACTTGCCCAGGTAAAACCACTGCCAAATGCAGCAAGGCAAACAAGATCTCCATCTTTGATCAATCCTTTTTCCCATGCTTCACATAGGGCAATAGGAACAGATGCGGCAGTAGTATTGCCATACGATTGAATATTGTTGTACACCTGTGTGTCGTTCAATCCAAGCTTCTGCTGTACAAACTGACTGATCCGTAAATTGGCCTGGTGAGGAATGAGCATATTAATGTCTGTTGACTGGTAACCGTTTTTCTGTAAGGCTTCTATAATTACTTCAGGAAATTTTACTACTGCTTTTTTAAATACAGATGGGCCATCCATATTGGGGAAGTTCTGAGCATTGTCGATCATGTTATGACTCATAAACATTTGCCCGATTTCTGCATCATCAAAATCTGCATAGTTTTTATCTGCCCAGTAATTGGCATGTGTGCCTGGGTTATACATAGCCAATATTTCGGCGGCTTCACCATCGCTGTGTAAATGTGTACTTAAAATACCACGGCCTTTTTCTTCTGTTGGCTGTAACACAACTGCACCTGCGCCATCACCAAAAATTACCGATACATTTCTGCCACGGGTAGAGAAATCCAAACCAAAAGAATGTTTCTCACTGCCAACAACCAGTATGTTTTTATACATACCTGTTTTAATAAACTGGTCGGCCACACTCAACGCGTATACAAAGCCACTACATTGGTTGCGTACATCCAAGGCGCCTATTTCACCCATTTGCATGGCTCTTTGTAATAAAACACCACAACCCGGAAAATAATAGTCGGGCGATAGTGTAGCAAATACAATAAAATCTATTTCTTTAGCGGTAGTGCCTGCCCTTTCGATCGCAATACGGGCGGCTTCAACAGCCATGGTAGTAGTGGTTTCCTCAGTACGATGAGCGTATCTTCTTTCTTTAATACCTGTTCTTTCCTGGATCCATTCATCACTGGTTTCCATGTACTTCGTAAGGTCCTGATTGGTAACAACGTTTTTGGGTACGTACATACCAATTCCAGCAATTTTACTGCTTGGCATAGGCAATCGTTTGTTTTAGACAGGCTAAGATAGGGAATAGCTGATAAGTGAATGGTGAATGGTCAATAGTCAATAGTGAGTAATCAGTAGTGAGTAAGTCACTATTCACCATTCACTATTGACCATTCACCTTCATCACCTCCCTCAAAAATGCGGCTGCTTCTTTCTCCACTGTAACGATGTCTTTCGATTGAATAGGAGAACCCAGTACATGGCTCCCTGCATTTGGAATGGGAATCATTCGTTTTAATCCTGCAGGTGTACTCACTTCTTCAAACATTTTTTTCATCTCCGATACTTTTACAACAGGGTCCTGTTCTTTCTCATTTTTATAATAATAGAGCGTGAGTAGCGGCTGGTGTATTTTTTCAAAAGTATTTTTATTCATTGTTGTTTCAAGCAGTTCCTGTAATTCGGTTACAGCTTCAAGACGGTAAGTTTGGTTCCAGTATTTTTTGTATTCATCTGTTTTGTTGGGAATGATATTCAGTTTTCCACCCTTTACCAATCGTGCAATTTGTAAGCCCCAAGGATTATTGGTGATCCAGGCATTGGGGTCGTTGATAGCGATATTGGGAGATAATAAAATCAGTCCGGCAATATCAGGGTAAGCTGCTGCCAGTTGTAAAGCCAGTGTACCCCCGGTTGAAGTACCCATCAATATGACCTTATCTCCTAATTGCTTTCCAATGGCGTATGCTTCTTTGGCTGTTTCCCATAAACTGGTAGCCGTCATGTTCAATAATGCATCTGAAGTATCAATGCCATGTCCGGATAAGCGACTGAGATATAAATTGGCACCAAATTGTTTGGCAAGATTACGGTGAACAGGGTTGCCTTCTTCCTGGCTTGCACTGAACCCATGCAAATAAACAATGGCATAAGGTGTTTTTGTATGAACAGAATCATTCGCCCAAACCACTCTTGCTTCATTACCTGCTTTTATTGTATGTCTGCTTTCGAGAGTTGCAACATAACCATCAATACTATCAGTAGCAGGAATGAGCGGTAGTTGAGCTGAATAATCTGGTGTTTTTGGGTTGGGGCCAAGGAAATAAACCAGCAACAGAATTGCCAGAAACACCAGTAATTTTTTAAGTAAGCGCATGGTAATGAATCTTTGAAGTAAGATAAGAATTGTTCTTATACGCTGTTCCCGGCCCGTAAATCAGTAGCATAAAATTATATTTCTCATTGAATTACATGTAGTTATGAATGTTTTTGTAGCTAAAACTGCTACTATCGGTTAAGTTTATGTATGCTCTTTGCCCTCCGGCTATAAAGCCGTACCTTTGCAGCCTTAAAATTTTACATGGAAATAAGAAATATTGCCATTATTGCACACGTTGACCATGGCAAAACAACACTGGTAGACAGGATTTTACATGCTACCAAAGTATTCAGAGACAACCAGGATGCTGGAGAACTGATTATGGATAGTAATGATCTCGAAAAAGAAAGAGGTATTACCATCTTTAGTAAAAATGCAGCCGTTACCTATAATGGTATCAAAATAAATGTTATTGATACACCGGGTCACAGTGACTTTGGTGGTGAAGTTGAGCGTGTGTTGAAAATGGCAGATGGTGTTATTCTGCTCGTGGATGCTTTTGAAGGCCCTATGCCACAAACACGTTTTGTACTCCAGAAAGCATTACAACTGAATCTTCATCCGATTGTGGTGATCAATAAAGTTGATAAGCCCAATTGCCGTCCTGATGAAGTGCATGATGCGGTATTTGAATTATTCTTTAACCTCGATGCAACAGAAGAGCAATTGAATTTCCCTACTTTCTATGGTAGTGGTAAGAATGGCTGGTTCAATGATAGCTTAACACCAACAGAAGATATTCTTCCGTTGATGGATGGTATTATTAAGTATGTACCTGCTCCTAAAGTAAATGAAGGTACTTTGCAGTTACAGATTACCTCACTTGACTACTCGTCTTTCCTTGGCCGTATTGCCATTGGTAAAGTAACCCGTGGTTCTATTAAAGAGAACCAGCAGATTGCATTGGTGCAGGCTGATGGTACCATTAAAAAAATTCGTGTAAAAGAACTGTATGTATTTGAAGGAATGGGTAAGCGTAAAGTAACAGAAGTATTATCTGGTGACCTTTGCGCCGTAGTGGGCCTGGAAGATTTTAATATTGGTGATACCATTGCAGATGCTGAGAATCCTGAAGCATTGCCCATCATCAGTGTGGATGAGCCAACCATGAGCATGACGTTCAGCATCAATAACTCACCTTTCTTTGGTCGTGATGGTAAGTTTGTTACCTCACGTCACCTGCGTGACCGTTTGATGAAAGAAACAGAAAAAAATCTGGCATTGCGTGTAGAAGATACAGACAGTGCAGATAGTTTTCTGGTATATGGTCGTGGTATTCTTCACCTGGGTGTACTGGTAGAAACCATGCGCCGTGAGGGATACGAGCTCACTGTAGGTAATCCTCAGGTATTGGTTAAACATATTGATGGCAAGAAACATGAGCCATATGAGATTCTGGTAGTAGACGTTCCAAGCGAATTCAGTGGTAAAGTAATTGATCTGGTAACGCAGCGTAAAGGTGAAATGCTGGTGATGGAAAGCAAAGGTGAAATGCAACACCTGGAATTCGATATTCCGTCAAGAGGTTTGATTGGTCTGCGTTCACAAATGCTCACGAATACTGCAGGTGAAGCTGTAATGGCGCACCGCTTTAATGAATACAAACCATGGAAAGGCCCAATCCCAGGAAGAAATAACGGAGTTTTGATTGCCAAGTTCCAGGGTGTTACAACTGCCTATTCTATTGATAAGTTACAGGATAGAGGTAGCTTCTTTATCGATCCGGGAGAAGAAGTATATGTGGGTCAGATTATTGCCGAGCATATTAAACCAGGCGATCTGAACGTAAATGCGGTAGAAGCGAAAAAACTCACCAACCACCGTGCAAGCGGTAGCGATGATAGTGTTCGTATTACGCCCAAACTTCAGTTTACACTGGAAGAGTGTATGGAATATATTCAGCAGGATGAGTGTATTGAAGTAACACCTAAAAACATTCGTATGCGTAAAACCGTACTGAATGAAGAAGACAGAAAAAAAGTAGCGAGAAGTATGCAGTCTGAAGCGGCTGGATAGTATGCGCTGATTAAATACTAAGAGCCATTCCGTATTAAACGGGATGGCTTTTTTTATGTGACCAGGTTCTTGTGAAAACAAACACTATTCTCAATACCTATATACTGCCCATAATTAGGAATGATGTTATATCCATTCTTCTTATACAATTCAATTGCTTCGGGTTGTCTTTTACCCGTTTCAAGCACTGCAATGGAATAGTTTTCTTCCCGAGCCCATTGTTCCAATGCTTTCAGTACACGTGAAGCATGGCCTTTTGACCGATGTGCAGGCAAAGTGTACATACGTTTTACTTCAACTGTATCTTTTTCAATTTCCTTAAAGGCACCGCAACCAACAGCTTCATCTGCTTCGTACAATACTACAACATGGTTGAGTTGTTGTATGCTATTGAACTGGTGATAAAAAGCATGTTCAGTACCATCCCGTTCAGCCAGATCGGCATCTAATTGTTGTACCAGCTTAATAAAATCAGGATGAGCTGAATTGGTTTTAATGAGGCGATACATGATCGTTGGTATGAGTGTGTTCTGTAGTTTGAACTGCCAGCAACTGATTGGTATTGCAGTTGTCACCATCACAACAAGGTAGGGCATTGGTGGTACAAACAGGGCATTGGTAATGACCATGCACATGTACCAGTTGAACCAGATGTCCGCAGAAAAGGCATTGTTGAGGTTGCATCCCTGAAATTAACATGCAAGGACGATTAACACTGTCAGAATTTGTTAACAGGCGTGAAAAAGAAAGACCGGTAAGCATATTGTAGCCCACCGGTCGTCCCACACAATTCTCATGTATCTCTTCTCTTGTATCTTGTTCCCTGCTCTTTGTTTCTTTTTTCTTAATTTCTTTTCACCACTACATCAGAAACCTCACGGGTGGTTACATTGATATCAAAACTTTCTTTGTACACTTCTTTACCTGATTGAAACAGGAAAGTGAGTTTGTACACATCAGCATCTTTCAGCAACACAAATTTCTTTTCGAATTTTTTGTCGGAGAAATTGCTTTTGAAGAGGTTCTCACCATCTTCGTTGATAACAGTCAGCGTGACATTGTTACCACTGGGGTTATCGAATTTTACATTGAAGGCCAGGTCGTTGTTGAAGAAACCTGTGTAATTCACTTCAATTTTTGCTTTGTTGGCATCTGTTTTTTCGTTGTTACGTGCTTCGGCAGCAGTAAATAAAATAACAGATAATACTCCGGTAATGATTGCTTTTTTCATGTTCATATTCTTTTTGCGTTAATAATAAATGGCTCCTGTTGGTACAGGTTTTCGTATCGCAATGAATATTTCGTAAAGCAAAAGCGTAGCAATTCAATAAAGCAAGAGTCGTGTAGAGGTCAATACTTAGCTAAAAGCTAATAGCTTTTAGCTAAGTAGGATGATTGACTATTATTGTTGAGCAGTAGCTTTTCTGGCTTCAGTTTCGCTCTGGAACAGGTTGATGTTCTGATCGAAACTCTGGTTACCACTCTGAATGCGGAAAGTTAATTTTTCGGCATCTTCTTTAGCCAGAACAAATCTTTTTGAAAAGTCTTTTGAAGCATAGCTTTCTTTAAAGAACAGATCGCCTTTTGCATCCAATACCAGTAGTGTGAATTTTTCACCAGTGGGATTGTTGAATTTGATGTTAAAAGATGCCTGTTCTTTTGAAGAACCCGCAAATTTAAATTCAGCAGATGCTTTTGCAGCTACGGTTTCGCCAGAATTGTTGGCACTTGCCTGGATAAATGTACCGGCAGTTAAAATACCACTCAGGATGATTCCTTTTACGATGGCTTGTACAGATTGCTTTTTCATGTTGTCTCTTTTAAAATTTTGAACAAAAAGTTACTCTTCTCCTGTGCGCAGAAGAATTCTCGTAGTGCAAGTAAAAATTTCGTAAAAGCGAGCGGCAGAAGCGAAGACAGATGGATTTGTAAAAAATCCGGGATGTACATCAAAAATTGCTTGTGTACATCCTTAATACCTGCAAGATAGAAAAGGTAACCCGCCCAAAAAATGATTTTTGGGTGAACGGTGTTAACATATAAATAAATGGAATATCTTAACGATTGTTAGTTTCCAGCAACGGGTTTATTCAATGCTTCCCATAACAGGTCTTTTAAAGCTGTTAAACCCGTTTGTGTAACAGAAGAAATAAATAGATGTGGAATACCCTTTGGAAGTTCTTTACTGATGGCTTCTTTTAATTCATCATCAAGCATATCACTTTTACTGATAGCGATGATAAAATCTTTTTGCAACATCTCCGGATTGTATTGTTCCAGCTCATTTCGGAGGATATCGAATTCTTTTTTATGATCTGCACTATCGGCAGGAATCAGGAACAATAAAACAGCATTGCGTTCAATATGACGGAGGAAACGATGTCCCAATCCTTTGCCTTCTGCCGCACCTTCAATAATACCAGGTAAATCGGCAATACAGAATGATTTGGAATCGCGATAAGCTACCATACCAAGTTGTGGTGTTAAAGTAGTAAACGCATAATTGGCAATTTTGGGCTTAGCGGCAGTAATAACGGATAATAGTGTTGATTTTCCTGCATTAGGAAAACCTACCAGCCCTACATCTGCTAATACTTTCAGTTCAATATTTTTCCATCCCTCCACACCGGGTTCTCCGGGTTGTGCATGTTCTGGTACCTGGTTGGTAGGTGTAGCAAAATTGCTGTTACCCAAACCTCCACGACCACCCCGCATCCAAATAATTTCCTGTCCGTCTTCTAATATTTCAGCCTCGATTGCTCCTGTTTCTTCGTTGCGGGCCACTGTACCGAGTGGTACTTCTAATACAATATCTTTTCCGTCATGACCGGTACAGTTGTTTTTACTGCCACCTTCACCGTTTTCAGCCAGTACGTTTTTGAAGTAACGAAGGTGTAATAGGGTCCACATCTGCGAATTACCACGGAGGATAATATGTCCACCGCGACCACCATCCCCGCCATCGGGGCCACCTTTGGCAGTGAGTTTATTACGCATAAAATGTTTGGCGCCGGCACCACCATGTCCACTACGGCAGAAGATGCGGATATAATCGATGAAATTATTTTTCTCAGACACTGTTCAATCAAGACTTTGTTGGAAAGGCAAAGGTACGGAAATGTAGGCGGTATCAGGATTTCCGCTCCTCATTCCAGGTTTTATAAAGAGATTGGTTGTTTTCACCTGTTGATGAGTGATGATCAGGAATAGCTCTCAGTGGTTCGCATATTTTCCAGTAAGCGTGCATTTCTGCCGGTAATTGTTGATATAATTCAGTGCCTTTTGTTTTCCAGACAATCATTTCGTCGCTTACTTCTTTTATTTTTTTGGCCGGGTTGCCCACAATGAGACTTCGGGCTTCAAATTGTTCATCGGCTTTAATCATACTCAATGCACCAACAATACATTCATCACCCAGCACCACGTTATCCATGATTACACTGTTCATTCCCACAAGGCAGTTGCGGCCAATAGTTGCACCATGAATAATGGCACCATGACCAATATGCGCAGCTTCTTTTAAATAAACCGTAACACCCGGAAACATATGAATGGTACAATTTTCCTGCACATTGCATCCATCTTCAATGATAATTTGCCCCCAGTCGCCACGAATAGCAGCACCCGGACCTACATATACCTGCTTGCCAATGATTACATTTCCTGTAACCACTGCCTGCGGATGAATAAAAGCGGTTTCATGAATAACGGGAATATGTTCTTTGAATTGATAAATCATATCAAGGTTTTACCTGTTCTGAAACAAGTGCCTTTGAAATGTGCTACCTGTTCATTTTTTTGATTACTGATGGTAATATGATACAGCCCCGTACTTCTTCCGTTATGAATTTCTTTTGCTTCGGCAGTTAGCTGATCACCCACATTAACTGCTTTGGTAAAGTTGATGGAAGTGTCGAGTGCAACAGAAAGGTTGTTGCGATTATTACAGGCAAACGCAAATGCACTGTCGGCCAATGAAAAAGCAATACCACCATGTACAATACCAAAACCATTAATCATTTCAGATCGTACAGTCATACTAATGCGGCTGTATCCTTCCTGAATATCCAGCACTTCAATACCCAGCCATTGTGAAAACTGGTCATGTACCATCATATGATCAACCACTTGTCTGAATGGATTGTTCATACTATTGTTTTATATGCCTTTAAATATGGGGTTTCTTTTTTCAAGGAAAGCCTGTACACCTTCTTTAAAATCAGCCGTTGCTGCTGCTTTTTGCTGGTAATCATCTTCCAGTGATAATTGCGTTTCAAGATCGTTGCTGGCAGAATGATTGAGTGCATGTTTAATATAGGCCAATGCTTTAGTGGGCATTACTGCAATGGTTGATACAATTTGTCTGGAAGACTCCATGAATTGATCGTCTTCAAAGTATTTATAAATCATACCCAGTCTTTCCGCTTCTTCTGCATTTATTTTATCTCCGAGCATCATCAGAGCGCTTGCTTTTTGCCAGCCGATGAGTCGGGGTAAAGTATAAGTACCACCACTGTCTGGTATCAATCCTATTTTTGAAAATGCCTGTATAAAGGAAGATGATTTTGCGGCCACTACAATATCGCAGGACAATGCAATATTGACGCCGGCACCCGCTGCTACGCCATTCACAGCTGCAATAACAGGTTTAGGCATATTGCGTAGTCGGGTAATAATGGGATTATAATGTTCACTTAAAATGCGTTGCATACCTGGTCCGTTCGGATCAACTACTTCTGCCAGATCCTGACCGGCACAAAAACCTTTGCCTGCACCGGTAAGATAAACGGCCCGCACTTCATGAAGCGACGCACATTCATCGAGTTTTGATTGCAGTAATAGTGCCATTTCTCTGTTAAAAGAATTGAGCTTGTCGGGGCGATTCAATGTGATGAATGCAATGCCGTTTTCAATATGTAGTTCAATGGATGACATCAATCGTTTTTTGTAAGGCTAAGCTACAGCTATTTCAGCTTTTTTCATTTAATTTACTACATGCATTACCGTTTGTTTCTGTGTAGCTGTTTTTGGTGTCAGTTTGTCTATGTATTTGCACAGGCAGATCTAAAACATCAACAACCCGATAGTGTATATGTTACCAGTTACCGCCATTTGTTGAATATTTCAACCGGTCTTCAAACCAATAATGCAGAATTTATTGTGGCTTATCCAAAGAATAATCTTCGTTTCGAACTTAGCCCCCGTGAAACACTCCAGCAGTTTTTATTATTTCAGTATAAATGGATCAATTTCAGGTATTCTTTTACACCTTCTTATCTGAATCCTGATCGGTCAATACTGACAGGAAAGAATACGCGCTCTTCTTTTGATCTATTTATGGCAGTAAAGAATATTGATATAGCTGTTAGTCACCAGAAATCTATCGGTTATTATGTGAAAAATACCGGAGATATTCTTTCATTATGGAAGCCGGGTGACCCATACTTGCAATTACCCAATCTTGCTACTAAAATGATCAGTATTGAATTTGCATACAATGTCAATAAAAGATTTTCAGATGTAGGTATGATCTCAGGCAAGTCGAAACAAATCAAACATGCCTGGAGCTTTTTGCCGGCGTTATCGTTTAGTCATACACATTTTTATGACCCTACTTTTCAACCTTCGGCCGGACAACATTCAGCGGATTATAACTTTGATATCAACCTGAAACTTCCATTAGGGGCGAGCCTGGTATGGGCAAGAAATTGGTCTGTTGCTGCTACAGCGGGTCCGGTGATTGGAATGAATTTTTTCAGAACAGATACTTATGATCAATTGTTGAATAAAATTGAGAGCAAAGACACCAGATTATCAACCGGATACTGGGTACAGGGCGGATTATCTTATACAAGGGATCATTGGTACACAGGTCTTGATGGATATCTATATCAATATGGTTCCGGTACTTCAGAAAGCAGGACAAGACGTTTCTTTTATGGACTTGAACTGTATATCGGGAAACGGTTTAATGTGCCCGCTCTATTAAAGAAACTATTTTAATGACATTTAAAGTAATCGAAGGGTTCTTTACAATCTTCACATCTGTATAAAGCCTTACAGGCGGTACTGCCGAATTGAGAAATTAATATTGTATGCCATGAATTACATTGCGGACATTGAATGGCTTCTTCCTGTTGGAAAGCATCAGGTGTACAAACGGCTTGTTTGTATTGTGGTGGAGCAATGCCATATGCTTTCAGTTTATCTTTTCCTTCGGCAGTCATCCATTCAGTGGTCCATGCAGGCGATAAAACCTGTTTGATGTTGATTTCTTTATACCCTGCCTGCAATAAAACCATCCGGATATTCATACTGATTACATCCATTGCCGGGCAGCCGCTATAAGTAGGTGTGATGGTGATAATGGGTTTGAAATTGTTTTCATCAACCTGTTGAACGGTTACATTTCGAATAATGCCAAGGTCAATGACCGATAATACCGGCACTTCCGGATCCGTTACAGTTTCAAGCAGTGACCAGATTTTCTTTTCTGTTTCGTTGATATGTTGGGATAGAACTGTCATTGATTACCATTCCGCTCCGGGGTAAGCTCTTTGTAAGAATTGCATTTCTGCCAATATATAACCCAGGTGTTCAGTGTGTATTCCTCCTTTTCCTCCCTGTTGCGCAAAACTTTTTTCTGGTATGGCAATGGTTGCTTCTGTAAAAACATCCGATACTTTTTGTTGCCACAATGGTTGTATAACAGAAAGATCAACAGCAATACCGGTTGTTATCAATTCTTTTTCATAAGAAGCAGGAATAAATAATTCAGCTGTATAGTTCCATATTTCTGTAACAGCATTTGACAATCGTGTATGACTTTCTTCAGTGCCATCGCCCAAACGTATTACCCACTCACTGCTCCAGCGTACATGATAAGTTACTTCTTTTAATGACTTCTCTGCAATGGCCGCCAGTTGACGATCAGTTGATTTTTCCAGTTGCTGGTAAAAATAATATTGGTAGGTGCTGAATAAAAACTGGCGTAAGATGGTCTGTGCCCAGTCGCCATTGGGTAATTCTGTAATAAGTAAGTTTTTGTAATCAACTACATCGCGGAGGTAAGCCAGTGAATCTTCTGTGGCACCATTACCACTTAGTAAAGCTGCATATTGATAAAAATTTCTGGCCTGCCCAATACCATCCAATGCAATATTGGAAATGGCAATATCCTGTTCAAGAATTGGACCATGTCCACACCATTCACTGTTACGATGGCCAATGATCAATGCATTATCTGCAAGATGTAAAGTATAATTAATGAGAGATGCGTTCATGATGATTCCGATAACCCGTTTAAATATGTGTTAACTCGTCTGGCAAATCATAAAATGTGGGATGCCGATAGGCTTTATCATTGGCTGGATCGTACAATGCGCCTGCTTCATCGGGGTTGCTGGCATGTATGTGTTTACTTTCCACAACCCAGATACTAATGCCTTCCATTCTTCGTGTATACACATCACGGGCATTTTCAATGGCCATCTGCGCATCGGCAGCATGAAGGCTTCCAACATGTTTATGATCAAGTCCTTGTTTGCTGCGGATAAACACTTCCCACAAGGGCCATTCCTGTTCTGTTTTACCTGAAGTAGAAATATCGGCTGCCCCATTTTTCCCTTCCCCGTAATCGCCGTAGTAGTATTTGTTGATGTACTGTTTCATTTTTAGCTGCTTGCTTCTAGCTTCTGGCTGCTAGTTTTTTGTTTATGCAATATTTTTTACTCACTAATTACTACTCATTGTTCACGCTCTCAACTCACCCCGGCCCTCTCAGCTTGGTAAAGAGGGAGTAGGAGATACCCTTCCTTTCACGTTTCACATCTCACGATCCTCACGCCCTCTTCTCCGCCAGTCGCTGTGCCCGTTTCGCTGCATGTGCCGATGCTGCTTCTCTCACCCATGCACCTTCTTCCCATGCTTTCTTACGGTCATCGAGACGTTGTTTGTTACAGGGGCCATTGCCGGCAATGACTTGCCAGAATTCATCCCAGTTAATAGCACCGAAATCGTAATGTCCTTTTTCTTCATTCCATTTTAAATCCGGATCAGGAATGCTGAGGTTGAGTATTTTAATCTGCTCTGCGCAGATGTCTACAAATTTTTGACGCAGCTCGTCATTGGTGAATCTTTTGATTTTCCATTTCATACTTTGAATGGTATTCGGGCTTTCATCATCTTTCGGACCAAACATCATGATACTTGGCCACCACCAACGATTAATGGACTCTTGTGCCATCCGGCGTTGTACTTCTGTACCACGACTGAGCGTAAGTAATATTTCAAAACCCTGGCGCTGGTGAAAACTTTCTTCTTTACAAACACGCACCATCGCTCTTGCATATGGTCCATAACTGGTTCTGCATAAAGGCACCTGGTTCATGATGGCGGCGCCGTCTACCAGCCAGCCAATGGCGCCCATATCGGCCCAGCTTAACGTGGGATAATTAAAGATGGAAGAATATTTGGCTTTACCACTGTGTAATTGCTCATACATTTCATCGCGGCTGATGCCAAGCGTTTCAGCAGCAGAGTAGAGGTACAGACCATGACCAGCTTCATCCTGTACTTTGGCAAGTAAAATAGCTTTTCTCCTAAGATTAGGTGCACGCGTAATCCAGTTGCCTTCGGGCAGCATACCAACAATTTCACTATGTGCATGCTGGCTGATCTGGCGAATGAGTGTCTGCCTGTATTTCTCCGGCATCCAATCCTTTGGCTCAATGCGGATCTCTTTATCAATCTTCTCCTGGAACATTTGTTCCATATCTTTTTCCATACCCTTGGTTTGAACCGTAAAAATACAAAAAGAAAATCATTGCACTAACGAATGTTAGTGTCTGAAGTATGATTTTTTTGACCTTTTGTTAGTTTTGTTGATGATTTTGAAGGCATAGTTTTATAGATGATCAACAGCGCTTTATCTTTCAGGCATGAAAAAGTCTGCTTTATTATTCATTCTGATAATAGTAACAACTGTTGCATTCGCCCAAACAGCTACGCCATTCAGAAAAGAAATTGATGCTTTTTTAAAGGCCGACAGCATTGACTCACCTGAAAAAAAACAGATACTATTTGTAGGGAGTTCTTCCTTTACTTTCTGGAAAGATATTAAAGACTATTTTCCTTCTTATCCAATTATCAACCGAGGTTTTGGAGGATCGTCTTTGCCTGATCTTATTCGTTATGCACATGAGATAATCATTCTTTATGCGCCTAAACAGATTATTATTTATTGTGGTGAAAATGATATTGCAGATGCGTTTGGGAAAATTACACCGGACTCAGTATTGTCACGGTTCAAAAGACTTATGTCGATTATACGACATGAGTTAGGAAAAGTTCCGGTTGTATTTGTATCCATCAAACCCAGTCCGAGTAGATGGAAAATGGAAGCTGATTTTGTAAAAGCAAATCAATTGATTCAAAAATATCTGCGTCGCGACAGAAGGGCTTTTTATGTAAACGTGCACAATGCCATGTTGTTACCTGATGGTTCTGTAAACCCAGAACTTTTTGTCAAAGACAATCTGCATATGAATGCAAAAGGGTATGCTATTTGGCAGAAGATCATTGAACCGGTGTTGAAAAAATAATTCTTTACCCAGCCCCGGACTTAAGTCCGGGGCTGGGTAAAGAATTATTTCACATCAAAATAAACAACTACTCTCTCCGAAAGTGGGTGCGATTGACAGGTGAGTATAAAGCCTTGTTCAATTTCATCAGGCTCGAGACCATAGTTAACATCCATGTCAACTTCACCCTCAACCAGTTTAGCGCGACAGGTACAGCAAACACCACCTTTACAGGCATAGGGAAGATCGGCTCCCTGTTTTAAAGCTGCATCTAAAATAGCAGGACCATTTTTTGCAAGGTCGAAATCGAAGCTAATACCATCCAGTTTTACAGTGATCCTGCTTTTCGGCTGAGTATCGGTTGAAATATTTTGTGCGGATTTATTTTTTTGTTCCTGACCCGGTGTAGTAAAAAGTTCAAAATGAATTTTCTTTTTATCTACTCCTTTATCTTCCAGTGCCGCTTTTACAGTAAATATCATTTCTTCAGGGCCACATAAAAAAAACTCATCTGTTTGAGAGAGATTAATTGTTTTCTCGAATAGTGTGTTGCATTTTTCTGTATCAATTCTTCCATCATTTAAAACACTATCTGCTTTTTCTCTGGAAAGAATATGAATGACCCTGAACCGGTTCATGTATTTATTCTTCAGGGCCTCAAGTGCTTCCCTGAAAATAATGGAATGCCTGTTGCGATTGCCAAATACCAGTGTGAAACTGCTATGCGGCTCTGTTAACAAAGTGGTTTTAATAATAGATAATAAAGGTGTGATACCACTGCCTGCCGCAAACCCAGCATAGTTTTTTTTCTGTTGGGCGTTTAATGGTGTATAGAATTTTCCCATGGGAGGCATCACATTTAATTTGTCGCCTGTTTTTAATTGCTCGTTGGCGTAGGTAGAAAAAAGTCCTTGTGGTACTTTTTTTACCGCTACACGTAATTCATTTTCCATCGGACTGCTGCAAATAGAATACGAACGACGTACATCTTCGCCATTAATGGTGGTGCGAAGTGTAATATGCTGCCCTTGTATAAACTGGAACTGTTGTTGTAATTCAGCAGGTATTTCAAAAGAGATAGAAACACAGTCATCGGTTTCTTTTCGTACCTCTTTCACCCTGAGTTGCTCAAAATGTATCGACATACTGCTATACTCTTATTGCGTTAATCCGCCCACTAAAATAGTCACCATATTTTCTTCAAGTTCAGCGGCACTGATTTTTTGGGTTGATCTGTGCCAGCTTTCAATACCACTGATGGCATGCAACATAATGAGTACGGCGGTTGGGGCATCAATTTTTTTTACTTCATTGTTACGGATACCGGATTCTATAATTGCTGCAAAACGCTTGCGGTAAATACGGCGCTGGTTCTGGAAGTTAGACAGGTATGGATCGGCCAGGTGTTTCCATTCACGATCACTTACATATACTTCTTCGTAATGATGGATCATTTCATTGATATGGAAACGTAACAACTTTTCAATTTTTTCAATGGAAGGAATTTTTTCCGCTTCCACTTCATCTATTTTTTGCAAAAAACGATTGGCTACACTGAAACAGAGTTCATGTAATAATTCTGTTTTAGATTTAATGTGGTTATATAGGCTTGCTGCTTCCACACCAACAGCTTCTGCAAGGTCGCGCATACTGGCTGCTTTAAAACCCTTCTCTCTGAAAAGGGATGCAGCTTTGGTTACAATCACGTCTTTGCGCGAAATGTTTTTATCGGTCTTTATTCTGGCCATATTACGAAGATATACTGCTAACACGTGTTAGCCAAAAAATCATTTTATATATTAGTTTTTGTTAGTTTTCGTATAACTACAACAGCGTGAAAGACTTTAAACCTAAACTAGGCAAGCATATACTAGTATTTACACCCTAAATACGCTAGTTTCGCACCCCGATAACAAAAATTAATTTATGTCTTTAGTCGTTGTCGGATCCATGGCCTTTGATGCCATTGAAACCCCGTTTGGTAAGAGTGATAAAATTATTGGTGGCGCCGGAACTTATATAGCCTGGTGTGCTTCCAACTTTACTCCAGTTAAACAAATTTCTGTAGTAGGTGGCGATTTTCCACAGGAAGAGCTGGACCTGTTAACAGCCCGTGGTGTTGACCTTGCGGGTGTGCAGATTAAAAAAGACGAAAAGACTTTTTTCTGGAGTGGTCGTTATCATATGGATATGAATTCACGTGATACACTGGAAACCCAGTTAAACGTATTGGAAAATTTTGAGCCAGTAGTTCCCGAAAGTTTTCAGGACTGTGAGTTCCTCATGCTCGGAAACCTGGTACCAGCGGTTCAGCGCAGTGTTATTGAGCAGTTGAAGACTCGTCCTAAACTGATTGTAATGGATACCATGAATTTCTGGATGGAAATCATGATGGATGAATTGAAGAAAACACTCGCAATGGTTGACCTGCTGATGGTTAATGACAGTGAGGCTCGCCAGTTAAGTGGAGAATATTCATTGGTAAAAGCAGCAGCGGCTATCATGAAAATGGGTCCAAAATACCTGATCATCAAGAAAGGGGAGCATGGAGCTTTATTGTTTCATGGTAATAAAGTGTTTTTTGCACCGGCTTTACCATTGGAAGAAGTATTTGACCCAACTGGCGCCGGGGATACATTTGCAGGAGGCTTTATTGGTCATATAGCACGTACCAAAGACATTTCTTTTGAGAACATGAAAACGGCCATCATTGTAGGTAGTGCCATGGCTTCTTATTGTGTAGAGAAATTTGGTACCCAGCGTTTGAGAGAAATCAGCAAAGACGATATTGGCAACCGTATTAATGAGTTTGTACAATTGGTGAATTTTGATATTGATTTGGTGGGGTAGTTGATAGTCCATGGTCAATAGTCCATAGTTAAAGATTCTGCTATGGACCATGGACCACAAACTATGGACTAAAAAATCTTTTGGCTAAAAAACAAAACGCCTCTATTTTCGCAGCGTAATGATGACAATGAAACATACAAAACGTATTAAGAAACCTCTCTGACCGGGAAGTGCCTGAACGTTTGTGTATGATCGAACAATATACTCAGAGGCCTTCCCGAAACGGAGGGCCTTTTTGTTAATAGCAACAACCATAACTGAACAAACAATTAAAACAAAACAAACAAAACCATGAAAGTAGCAGTTGTAGGTGCCACGGGTCTGGTAGGTACCAAAATGTTGGAAGTGCTCGCTGAGCGTAATTTTCCTGTAACCGAACTTGTTCCCGTAGCTTCTGAAAGATCAGTAGGTAAGGAAGTGAGTTTTAAAGGAAAACAGTACAAGATCGTGAGCATGACAGATGGTATAGCTGCCAAGCCTGCTGTTGCTATTTTCTCTGCCGGTGGTAGCACATCATTGGAGTGGGCGCCCAAATTTGCAGAAGCGGGAATACGTGTCATTGATAATTCTTCTGCATGGCGTATGGACCCTACCAAAAAACTGGTAGTGCCAGAAGTGAATGCAGATGTATTGACCAAAGATGATTTCATTATTGCCAACCCTAATTGCTCTACTATTCAGATGGTAGTTGCATTGCAGCCATTACATAAAAAGTATGGTATTAAAAGAGTGGTGGTAAGCACCTACCAAAGCGTAACCGGTACCGGTAAAAAAGCGGTGGATCAGTTATTCAATGAAAGAAAAGGAGTAGAAGGGGAGATGGCTTATAAATACCAGATAGACTTGAATGTGATTCCGCAAATCGATGTATTCCTGGATAATGGTTACACCAAGGAAGAAATGAAGATGGTGAACGAGACCAAAAAAATTATGCAGGATGACAGTATTCGAGTAACAGCAACTACAGTAAGGATTCCCGTAGTTGGCGGGCACAGTGAAAGTGTGAATATTGAGTTTGAAAACGATTTTGACCTGATAGAGCTGCGTGCTATTTTAACTGCCGCACCGGGTGTAATTGTACAGGATGATATTGCCAACCAGCAATACCCTATGCCATTATGGGCACATGAAAAAGATGAAGTGTTTGTAGGTCGTTTGCGAAGAGATGAAACACAACCCAATACATTGAATATGTGGATTGTTAGCGACAACCTGCGTAAAGGTGCCGCTACCAATGCTGTGCAGATTGCAGAGTATTTATCGGCGAAAGGATTGTTGTAATTTTTTAAAAGCCACAGATTCACAGATGTTGTTTAGTAATCTGTGAATCTGTGGCTTTATACTTATTCTTCAATTCCCCTGTTCAAAAATACGATCAACGGCTGCAGCGTTTCAAAAGCAGCAACAATATCTTTCGCCAAATTATCAGACGTAAGTTGACCATCTGTAAAAGCTGTAGTGGCCACCCAGCTTTTTAGTTTTATGAATTCAATAGCCGGATTGTCTTTTTCATATCCTTTCGGTTCCCTGCTCAAAGTCATACCTTCTTCCCGTTGCAGTGTTTTATATACCGAAACAAATTTTTTGTTTTGGATAATTTTATTGAATTCATCCCAGTTATAATCAATTTCCTGTCTTATTTTCTTAATTACATCAGCTTCTGGCATCCACAAACCTCCGGCAGCAAAACTTTTGCCACCAGGTTCCAGGTGAAAATAATAACCGGAAAAAAGTGATTTTTTACCGCCCCTGCTCAGGTACATACCCATATTGGTTTTATAGGGGTCTTTATTCTTGCTGAAACGAACATCGCGGTTAATACGAAAAATACATTCTTTGGCCGTGAGAGACGCAATCGAAGCATCTTTCTTTCCTAAGCCTTTAATTACTTCATTTACAAGATTAGCGTAATCAGCTTTGGCTGCTTCATAAGTTTTCCTGTTGTCATCAAACCATGCTTTATGGTTATTTTTCTTCAGGTCTTTCAGAAATTTGACTGTGCTGTTCTGTAACATAATTTTATTGCGTTGCAATCAATTCCAGAAATTCTGCTTCTGTTATGATTTTGATGGTATTTATTTTTTTTGCTTTCTCCAGTTTGCTGCCAGCATCTTCGCCTACTACCAGATAATGCAGATTTTTGCTTACACCACTAACAATTTGTCCGCCATGTTGTTCAGCCAGTGCTTCGGCTTCACTTCTTTTCATCTGGTTTAGTGTACCCGTAAACAAAAATGTCTGTCCCAGTAAGCTGCCGCTAACACCAACTTCCTTTTTTTTGTTTTTAAGTTCAAGTCCGAGTTGTTCCAGTTGCTCAAGCATATGAATATTTTGTTCATTGCTGAAGAACTGGTGAATGCTTTTGGCAACTTTAATACCTACATCTTCGAGTTCTTGTAATTTTTCTTCCGTCTTTGTTTTAAAATCGAGTAAATGTTCTACCGCATTGGCCAATGTTTTTGCAGTGGTTTCGCCTACAAAACGAATGCCGAGTCCATATACTAAACGATGAAGTGGTTGTTGTTTAGACGCTTCAATTGCTGATTGTAAATTATCAAGACTTTTCTTTCCAAAACCTTCCAGTTGACCAATTTTTTCGAAGTCAAGCGTATAAATACCCGGGATATCTTTTAGCAATCCCATGTCATAGAACTTTCGCACATTCGCTTCTCCGAAACTTTTGATGTCCATAGCATCTTTACTTACAAAATGAATCATCTTTTCTACCACCTGTGCCTCGCATTCAATATTAATACAACGCCATACTGCTTCTCCTTCTTCTTTGAATAGTTCACTGTTACAAACAGGACATTGTTTCGGAAACAGGATACTTTCTTCTGTTCCGTCTCTTAACACACTTTGAGATTTAACAATCTGAGGAATGACATCACCAGCCCTTTCAATCAATACAGTATCGCCAATCTTCAGATCCTTTTCTTTGATATAGTCTTCATTGTGAATTGAGATACTGCTAACGGTAACACCGCCAAGATAAACAGGATCAAGTTTTGCTACCGGTGTAACAGCACCTGTTCTACCCACCTGAAACTCTACACTGCGCAGTTTAGTAGTAGCCTGTCTGGCCTTGAATTTAAATGCAATGGCCCATCGTGGATGATGCGAAGTCATACCCATCTGTTCCTGTAGATGAAGATCATTCACTTTTACCACCATGCCATCAATTTCATAAGGAAGATCATCTCTCCCTGCTTCAAAAGACAGGCAATAATCTATTACACCCTGTATACCTTTTACTACTCTTTTTTCTTTCTCGGGCGAACGAAATCCGAGCTGCCACAGCAAAGAAAGATTGCCGCTATGCGTATCCAGCAATTCTTCCGACTTTCGGACTTTCGGACTTTCGGACTCCTTTGTATAAAAACTAATATGATATAAAAAAGCATCCAACCCTCTCTCCGCCACATCTTTTGGGTCCTTCATACGCAGGCTACCAGATGCAGCATTTCGTGGGTTGGCCAACGTAGACAGGTTTCTACCAGCGAGCAATTGATTATACCTGTTAAACGATTTTTTACTCATGATTACTTCGCCTCTTATTTCCACCTGCTGAATACCTGCGGAGGAAAAATTGGCAGACAAAGGAATGGAACGTATTTGCCTGATATTGTTGGTGATTTCTTCGCCTTCAACACCATCGCCTCTTGTAGCCGCTCGAACCAATTGGTCGTTCTCATAAATTAAAGAAATACTGGCCCCATCGAACTTAGGTTCTATACAATATTCAATCTCATCCAAACCCGTTAATTCCCTTGCTTTACGGTCAAAATCAATCAAATCCTCTGCATTATAACTATTGTCTAGACTCAGCATGGGAACAAGGTGGCTTACCGTTACAAACTGGCTGTTAAGGCTATTGCCAACACGTTGTGTAGGGGAATCCGGACTGATAAGTTCCGGATGAGCTGTCTCTGCTTTTTCAAGCCTTTTATAGAGCAGATCGTATTCCTGATCGGCGATTAAAGGGTCATTAAGTACATAGTACCGATATTCATGAAATTGTAAAACCTGTTTTAATTTAATAATATGATCAGGTGAAACTGAAGCTCCGGAAAGATTCAATTCTCTTAATAAATCGGCTGTAAGATTTTGTAACTCATGTGTTAAATCGGACGAATACATAGCGCAATTTTACAAGATAAAGTTAATTGCTAATTGAATAGTCCGGGGTTGATTTGTTGACAGGTACAGCCTATTTGTAAACTTTGTATCTTGCCCCACCCTTAGCAGGGCGACCTTGTCGCCGAAAATTGAAGAGTATTCCAATGAAGAAAACAAGTGCTGTCGTGGCTCCGGCAATCCATATGGTAAAAGATGCGGTACAATTAGTACGTACGTATCCTGCAGTTCCCCTGACAGTTGATTGTGTAATTTTTGGTTTTGAAGAAAATAAATTGAAAGTGCTCCTGATTAAAAGTGACCTTGAAATTTATAATGGGCAATATTCGTTACTTGGTGATATTGTGCAGGATAATGAAGACCTCAATGAAGCAGCTTATCGTGTGCTGAAACAGAGAACGGGTATGAGTGATGTTTTTCTGGAACAGGTAAAAGTTTTTGGCGGGCCTGGCCGTCACCCGGGTGGAAGGGTAGTTACAATTGCTTATTGTTCGTTACTCAACATCAACCATCACGAATTAAAAATACATGATAACGATCTTGACTGGTACAATGTAAATACGATTAAAGAAATGGCCTTTGACCATAAATTAATTGTAGATGAATGTCATGCATGGTTACAGAAAAGAATACAGGAACATCCATTAGGGTTCAATCTACTTCCCGAAAAATTTTCTTTGCGCGAATTGCAAAACTTGTATGAAGCGATATTAGGTGTGAGTTTAGACAGAAGGAATTTCCGTAAGAAATTTGCATCTATGGACCTCTTGATCGATATTAATGAAATGGAGCAGGACGTGCCACATCGTCCCGGCAAATTATATAAGTTCAATTTTGAGAAATACGCAAAGAGTAAACGTAAGTGGGTAGGTATTGATTTCTAATGATTTTGCTGCGCCGGTGTATTAAAATCTTACCAATTAATAGTGTATGAAATCTTTGTTAATGCAGTTCTCGTGCAAAGGGCAGCTAGGTGCAGGTTCTGTTCAGTTATCAATCATTTCAACTACTTTTACCATCCAACAGAATGACTATGCTATATTCAATGACAGGTTACGGAAGATCGGAGCAAACCATTGGCGATAAAACCTATCTGGTAGAAGTTCGATCCTTAAATGGCAAACAATTCGATTTGCGTTTGAATATTCCCGCATTATTAAAACCATTCGAATTTGAAATCAGGAACCTGTTGAATGAAGGACTGCAAAGAGGAAGTGTGGAATGTGTGATTACCATTAAACAGAATGGAGCCAGTAAACCTGTATCTATCAATAAAGAGTTGGCAAAAGCATATTACCAGCCCGTGGCAGAACTGGCAAGCGAATTGCAACTGCAAACAGGCGATATTCTCAGCACTATTCTGAAATTGCCGGATGTAATTACTCCATCAACTGAAATGTTAAGTGATGAGGAATGGAAAGGCTTTCAGGCTGTTGTAAAAGCTGCCATTCATGAGTTGAACGAACATAGAAAAGATGAAGGTCGATCGCTGGGAACGGATCTGCTATTGCGTTTAAGCAATATTGAATCGCATCAAAAAACGATTTCCGAACTCGAACCGTTGCGTCGAACGAAGATTAAAGAAGGAATTGTAAAAGTGCTGGAAGAAAATGTAGGCAAAGAAAATTATGATCCAAATAGAATGGAGCAGGAACTGATCTACTACATTGAAAAAATTGATATCAGTGAAGAACAGGTACGTTTAAAAAATCACTGCGATTATTTCCGCGCTATTTTAGCCGATAAGGAAGCAGGTAAAGGGAAAAAACTATCTTTTATCTTGCAGGAATTCGGCCGCGAAATCAATACGATGGGTTCCAAAGCCTATGATTCACAGATACAACAAACGGTTATTATGATGAAAGATGAACTTGAAAAAGCAAAAGAGCAGATATTGAATGTCTTGTAATAAACATGTATCGTCAGTATTAATCACCTATTAATTTTTACAAGTGAAGCCGGTATATTATGTTGTATCATTTCTGAGTATTTTATTGTTCGCTTGCAACACGAATAATGTGTTCGAAAGAACAGAGCGGTTCTCAGGTCATGAGTGGCCCGTAAGCAAGGAACCATTGATGAAGTTTGAAATATCAGATACTACTGCCCTCTATAATATTTATGTAGTAATCAGGCATACTGACGCTTACCGTTATAATAATATCTGGCTGAATATCACTACACAGTCGCCCGGCGATACGCCAAGAACCCAATTGCTTGATATTAGTCTGGCCGATAATACCAAAGGCTGGCTGGGAAATGGGATGGATGATATTTTCGACAGAAGAGCTCGTATTACTCAGGCTCCGATTCGTTTAAAGAAAGGTATTTACACATTTAAATTGCAACAGACCATGCGTGAAGATCCCTTGGCATATGTACTAAGTGCAGGTATTCGTGTAGAAAAAGTACAACCATGAGTTTAAAAACCAGTAAACGGCTTACTGTTGTAACGGTAGTGTACTGGATACTGTTATCGTATATAGTAGCTGCATTAATCTGGTGGTTTATTGCATTGGAAAAACAAAACCGCACATTAACCAATGTTCGTTTACTGGAACTTGTAAAAGATGATCCTCAGTATTTTGAAAAAGTTACACAGATAGAAGCTGCTAAAAAAAGAAAAACAGCTCAATATATTGGGGAGGGAATTACGTTCCTTGCACTGATACTTGTAGGTGCTGTATTTGTTTTCAGGGCAACACGCAGGCAGTTACGGTTATCGCAACAGCAACAGAATTTTATGATGGCGGTAACGCATGAATTAAAAACACCGATAGCCGTAACCAGACTAAATCTTGAAACGCTGCAAAAACGAAAATTGGATGAGGAAAAGCAGCAAAAGCTAATTACTAACACCCTGCAGGAAGCCAACCGGCTGAATATGCTGTGTAATAATATTTTACTGGCAGCACAATTAGAGGCGGGTGCCTATGCAACGAATAAGGAGGAAATTAATTTCTCGGATCTGGTCGAAGGATGTATAGATGATTTCAGAAACCGTTTCCCTCAAAGGGCTATAGAAGAGCATGTTACAGAAGGCCTCTATCTGAACGGGGAACAACTTCTGTTGCAAATGCTTGTGAATAATTTACTGGAAAATGCTATGAAGTATTCGCCAAAAGGAAGTATGATCAAAGTCGGATTACTGGCAAACGGTAAAGAACTGGAATTAACTGTAACTGATGAGGGTATTGGGATAGCGGGAGAAGAGAAAAGAAAAATTTTTGATAAATTTTATCGGGTTGGAAACGAAAATACGCGCACTACAAAAGGAACCGGTTTAGGGCTGTATTTGTGTAGCCGGATCGTAAAAAGCCATAATGGCTACATTTCTGTGACAGATAATCAGCCACAGGGTAGTAATTTTGTGGTTACATTAGAACAGGTATGATAAATTCCAAAGCCAATATATTACTGGTAGAAGATGAAGAAAATCTTCATGAAGCACTAAAGTTGAACCTGGAAATGGAGGGCTATGAAGTAAGTTCAGCTTTTAACGGTACCGAAGCACTGAAAAAAGTGGCAAATGAGTATTTCGATCTCATTGTACTGGATATTATGCTGCCCGAAGTGGATGGTATTGCTGTAACAGAAAGCATCCGCGTAAACAATAATGAAGTACCCATTCTCATTTTGAGCGCCAAAAATAGCAGCACCGATCGTGTATTAGGACTTAAAAAAGGGGCCGATGATTACCTCACTAAACCCTTTAATCTGGAAGAATTGTTGTTGCGTGTAGAAAAACTGATTGAGAAGAACAAGAAAATGCTGGAAAAAGAAACCGTGGGCGACAGTTATGAATTTGGTGACAATAAGATTGATTTTAAAGCCCAGGATGCAATAAGCTGGAATGGACAACATATAGAATTGAGTAAAAAAGAAGCCATGTTACTCAAATTGCTCATAGAGAACAAAGGTGATGTGGTAACCCGTGAAAAAATTTTGCAGGTAGTTTGGGGTTATAACGTATATCCAACCACAAGAACTATCGATAATTTTATTCTGAGTTTTCGTAAATATTTTGAGGCAGACAGCCGCAACCCCCGCTATTTCCACTCGGTAAGAGGTGTAGGTTATAAATACACCGACTAGCGGACTTGCCGACTTCCGGTCTTTCTGACTTTTTTCAACACAATTTTCAGTCGCAATCAACGTTATTGCTCTGAAAAAACTACGCATGTCGCTACAAACGATTATAGATTTTCTGGAGCCGGTAAATATTGCACAGCTATCAAACGACGAAGGTTTTAAAGATACCCAGTTGGGTAAACATATAGCGGTGTATGATGAAGTATTCCCTGATGTTGATCATGCAGATCTCGTGCTGGTAGGTTGCGGTGAAATGAGGGGAGCAGGCATACAGTTTGTTCATACCGGTGGTCCCGATGCTGTTCGTTCAGAGTTTTATAAATTATACCATTGGCACACGGAAGTGGCAATTGCTGATCTGGGTAATGTAAAATGCGGAGCTACCATGCAGGATAGTTATGCAGCATTGCGAATGGTGGTGAATGAGTTGTTATTACTGGGAAAAAAAGTATTGATTCTCGGTGGCTCTCATGATGTAACCACAGCTCAATACCAGGCACATACCATTGATGGAAAAATTATTGATGTTGTTTGTGTAGATTCAAGGATTGATATGGATATGGATAGCGTGTTACCAGCAGATAATTTTCTGGTGGATATGTTTACTGGTATGCCCAATCACCTGAAGCATTATAACCACATTGGTTTTCAGAGCTATTTCATGCATCCACAAATGCTGGAAACGATTGATAAACTTCGTTTCGATTGTTATCGTGTAGGAAAAGTAAAAGAAGATATCAGTGAAATGGAACCTGCTATCCGGAACAGTGAATTATTTAGCTTCGATATAGCGGCTATTCAGCATGCGCACGCCCCCGCAAATCATGTTACGCCAAATGGTTTTAATGGTGAAGAGGCTTGCACATTAATGCAGTATGCAGGAATGAGTAGTACCTGTTCAACCATTGGTATTTATGGATATGTTCCACAACACGATGTACACGCACTAACAGCCAAGCAGATATCTCATATGATCTGGTATATCATGGATGGTATCCAGAAAGGTAAACAGGAAGCATCCCTCGAAGACCGAAATTCATTTAATGAGTTTACCATGGCTTTTGCAGAAGTGGAAACCGTTTTTCTTCAAAGTAAAAAAACAGGTCGCTGGTGGATGCAGTTACATGATGGTAAATATGTGGCCTGCAGTTACCGCGATTACCATATTGCTTCCAATAATGATATTCCTGAAAGATGGTTAAGAGCAGCAGAAAGAATTTAAATTGCTGATTCTTTGATCTGTCCTTTACCATTTAGTAAGATTTAGGTGATTATTGCGACCTATTTGGAAATAGCTTATTTTTAAATATGTCGTTTTCCAATCTCCCCATCAATACAGAAGGGTTGCCTGAGGTTCAGGCTGTATCTTTTAAACCTATTCATTCTGATTACTTAAAAGTCATAAAAATCAGTTGGGCTATCTTGTTTCTTGTTATAGCAGGAGCTATTGTAACCGTCTTCATCCTGAGTAAAAAACTGCAAAATCCATTAATAATCTCTATTGTTTCAGGTGTTTATGTTTTGGTGGTATTATCTACTGTTGTTATTGGCACAGGTTCATTCAGACGAAAACAATATGCCATCAGGGAGAAAGATATTTTGTATAAAACAGGCTGGATTTTCCAAAACCTGCATATGGTGCCTTTTAACAGACTTCAACATTGTGTGGTTAATATGGGACCAATTGAGAGAAGGTTTGGACTGGCAACACTTAGTTTGTACACTGCTGCCTCAGAAGGAAAGGATATTACCATACATGGATTGCCACAAGCAGAAGCAGAGCAACTGAAAGAACTTATCATTCAACAAATTCAGGCTTTACACAGCGATGAAAACATTTGAAACACCACAGCGACAATCACCGCTGGCACTGGTGATGATGTTTTTTAAAATTTTTCGTACCGTCATTACTGTAATCTGGCCGATACTTATTGGCTTGCTGGTAGGAGGAAAAAAAGAAAACCCGGGCTTGAAATGGCTGATTGCCGGGGCTGCTTTACTGCTGTTTGTGTTGGCTCGTACTGTATTAGACTATCTCTATTTCAGGTTTAGTATTAAAGACGGACAATTAATTGTAAGAAAGGGTTTTTTTTATAAAACAGCTATCACAGTACCGCTTGAAAGAATTCAGGCTGTGCATGTTGAACAAAGTTTTCTACATTCAGTTACACTGACCCATAAACTGATCATTGATACCGCTGGAAAAGAAGGTGCTGAAGTAACTATTTATGCTATACCCAGTTCAGATGCTATTGCTTTGCGAACATTGATACTGGACAGGGTAGATATAAGAACAGCAGAAACAGCAGAACCTGAAACAAAATCTACAACAAAGCAGGTAAGTAAATTAGACCTGTTGGGTTTGTTGAAATTAAGTTTGTCGGCCAATCATATCGAAACAATAACTGTAGTGCTGGCTTTTCTGATGGGCAGATATGAAGACGTAAAACCACTGTTGGCAAATACACCACTATTAAAAGATGTGGTTTCCTATGGTGAAACCATGAAATATACCTGGCAACTGATCACTACATTGTTTATTATAGTAACGATCATTACCATTGTTATTTCCTGTGTCCGTATGTTCCTCCGTTTTTATAATTATACTGTGCGAATGGACCGGAAAGGATATTATATACGTTGGGGGTTATTACAGGTGCGACAAAAAATGATTCCTTTCAGAAGGATACAGATGATCAGGTGGCGAAGTAATTTCATTAGAAGGCTTATTGGTCTTGCATTACTCAATTTAAAAGTATCAGGTACTGATGAAGCAAAGAAAAAAGTGCTGATTGAGTTGCCGATAACGGATGTCGATCAGATCAGGCAAATCGTTCCTGTATATCAGCCTTTGCTACCCGCTGAAACGGGAGCAACCGGACAGAAAATACATCGTTCATATGCGTTTCGTAAAACATTATTTATTACGCTTCCTATTTTAATGGTTGTGGCAGGGTTATTAGCGTTGGCGTGGCAATGGTATGCATTATTGGTGTTTATCTGGTTGCCCTATAGCTTGGGTTTGCAGTTATTGTATTGCAGAAACTTTCGCTTTTGGGCTACACCAGAGGGATTACAGTTGTATAAGAGCACATGGGGCAAAGGAGAAGCAATTTTGAACTGGAAGAATATTCAGTATGTACAAATCAGGAGATCAATCTATCAACGAAAAAACGAGTTGGCTACATTATTGCTACATACTGCAGGAGGGCAATTTGAAATACCTTACATGAAATATGATCACGCACTCGCCATTAGCAATTATGCATTGTTCAGAACAGAATCAACCCAAGAAACCTGGATGTAGCTATTTGCCAAACATCCTGTCAAGATAATCTTCTTTAAATTCCAGGTAAGTAGGAGCGCCGTTGGGTGTTACATTAGAAGAAGTACAGGCAAAAAGTTCATCTATTAATACCAACATCTCTTTTTGAGAAAGAGTTTGTCCGGCTTTGATTGCCTGTTGGCGGGCCATGCAGCGAACGAGTTTTTCTCTTTTACTGAATTTAATATCAGCACTAAAATGTTTAAACTGTTCGATGAGTAGCTCTATCGCATGCTTCTCATTTCCAGCAGTAATATCTGCAGGAATACCCTGTATCACAAAACTGTTATTACCAAACGATTCCACCTGGTAGCCGATGCTGCTGAGGTCGGGTAAAAGATCTGTAAGTAAAGCTGCATCAGTCGCAGGCAGATCAAGCGTTACAGGAAACAAACTTTTCTGTGTCGGCATTTGCTGACCATGTGCCGCTACACTGAACTTATCATACAATATTCTTTCATGTGCCAGTTGCTGATGCACCAATATAAATCCGCTGTTAGTAGATGCTATGATATAGGTATTGTGTAACTGTAATAAAGTTGTATCGGGTAATACCTGTATCGACTGCATGCGTGCTACAGGTGTATGTAAAAGCAAGCCGGGGTTTTGTTCAGTCGGTGTTGAGGATACTGTTTCCTCTTTCTGTGATTCAAAAAAACTTTTCCAATGTTTTAATTCGCCCTTATTTTCCCGCTCAATAAAATGAGCCTGATTTTTTTGCGTAAAAGCCTGGTATAAACTCGAAGAAGCAACCGCATCTTTCTTATCGGTAGTAAAAGGTTTTGATACAGCATCAAGCCCTTGTATATCTGCATTCAGTGTAAAATCCAGTGAAGGAGCAATGCTGAACTGGGCAAGTGCATGTTTTACAGCCGCCTGCACAAATGCATAAATGATTTTCTCATCTTCAAACTTTATTTCCTGCTTGGTAGGGTGTACGTTTATATCAACCTGTGAAGGATCAAGATCAATAAATAAAACATAACCAGGGAAACTATCTTTTGGAATCATCTCATCAAAAGCAGTATTCACGGCATGGTTGAGGTAAGCACTTTTAATAAAACGGTTGTTCACAAAAAAATACTGATCACCTCTGGTTTTACGCGCAGTTTCGGGTTTGCCAACAAAACCATAGATGTTCATGTAGTCGGTTTTTTCAGCTACATGAACCAGTTTGGCATTATAGTTATTACCCAGAATCTGAACAATTCTTTGTTTGAGGGTGCCGGTCTCAAGGTGAAATACTTCCTGTCCATTGCTGGTAAGAGAAAAGAAAATATCAGGAAAAGCCATTGATACGCGAATAAACTCATCCATAATATGCCTCAGTTCAGCAGCATTACTTTTCAGAAAGTTTCTTCTAGCCGGTACATTGAAGAAAAGATTCTTCATGCTGATGCTGGTACCTACGGGATGGGAGCAAACCTCCTGTTTAACTACTTTACTGTTTTCTATTTCAATATAAGTCCCCAGTTCATCATCATTTCTCCGGGTTTTCATTTCTACCTGGGCCACAGCCGCAACAGAAGCAAGTGCTTCTCCACGAAAGCCCATGGTTTTTATGCGAAACAAATCTTCAATATGTCTGATTTTACTGGTGGCATGACGTTCAAAAGCCATACGGGCATCGGTATCACTCATGCCTTTACCATTATCTATTACCTGTACAAGTGCTTTGCCCGCATCTGATACGATTAGTTTGATTTCTGTGGCACCGGCATCCACGGCATTTTCCAATAATTCCTTAACGGCGCTGGCCGGCCGCTGAATAACTTCACCGGCTGCTATCTGGTTGGCAATATTATCGGGTAATAATTGTATGATATCGTTCACAAAAGGCTTCTTACGTTGAGTTTGCAAAAATACAATAAATGCCCCTGCCTCTGAACTTTTGGAAAGTTTTAAAGTATTCCAAAAGTTTTGCTGGTACTTTTGCCCTGTAAATAGTAAACTATATGAATTTAAGTGCGGATATCAAAAAACTTGAGCGTCGGTTTGTACCCAAAGATTTTGTAGTAACTACATGGGAATTACTGGAACCTTTCTTCAAAAACCTGTTTGATCGTCACATCAATAGTAAGGAACAACTTGAACAATGGCTAAAGGACATGAGCGAAATAGAGGCGGTTATAAGTGAAGATGCCTGCTGGAGACAAATACGTATGACCTGCGATACAACTGATCCCAAACTGGAGGAAGCTTTCACCTATTTCTGTATGGAGATTCAACCCAAATTGCAGCCATATGCCGATCAGTTGAATCGTAAACTGATTGATAGCCCTTATACGACAGCGCTCGAACAGACCCAATATTTCACCTACCTGCGCAGTGTAAAAAAGAATATTGACCTGTTTCGTGAAGCTAATATTCCGCTGCAGGCGGAACTAAGTGTAATGCAACAACAATATGGTGCTATTGCTGGCAAAATGACTGTAGAGGTTGACGGACATGAATATACCCTGCAACAAGCTGCTAAATTTCTGGAGAGTCACGATCGTTCTCTGCGCGAGCAAGTATATCGGAAGATACAGGAGCGGAGGTTACAAGATAAAGATGCCATGCATGAACTTTATAGCAAACTGATTGAAAAAAGGCATCAGGTAGCAAAGAACGCCGGATTTGAAAATTATCGCGATTATAAATTCGTGGAATTGGGGAGGTTTGATTATAGCAAAGAAGACTGTTACCAGTTTCATGAAGCCGTGAAATTACATGTACTGCCGTTGATCGAAAAAATCTATCAACGAAAAAAACAAAAACTAAAACTAGATACCCTTCGTCCATGGGATACAGAAGCAGAGCCCGCAGGTATTGAGCCTCTTAAACCTTTTACTAACGGAAAAGAGTTGTATGAAAAATCTGTGCGTTGCTTCGAGCAACTGAATCCATTTTTTGCAGACTGTTTGAGGAAAATGAATGAGTTAGGTCACTTCGACTTGGAGAGCAGAAAAGGCAAAGCCCCTGGTGGGTATAATTGTCCGCTCACTGAAAGTGGAGCGCCCTTTATTTTCATGAATGCTGCCGGACAAATGAGCGATGTAACTACCATGGTACATGAGGGTGGACACGCCATCCATTCATTTCTGGCGCATGAACTCGAGTTGAGTGCATTCAAGGAATATCCAATGGAAATAGCAGAAGTAGCGAGTATGGCTATGGAATTGTTTAGTATGAATCACTGGCAGGCATTTTTTGATAGTGCGGAAGATTTAAAACGAGCTAAAGAACATCAGCTTGAAAGAACCATAACGATCTTCCCGTGGATTGCTATCATCGACAAGTTTCAACACTGGATATATGAAAATCCTGCACATACTGTAGCTGAACGAACAACCAGATGGATGGAAATATTGCAGGAATTCTCAACTGATAGTATTGATTATACAGGTCTTGATATGTTCCGTGAAATAGGCTGGCAGCGTCAGTTACACTTGTTCGAAGTTCCATTCTACTATATTGAATACGGAATTGCGCAATTGGGTGCTATTGGGTTATGGATGCAATACCAGGATCATCCACAACAGGCACTTAATAATTATGTAGCTGCATTGTCGCTGGGTGGAACACGTACATTGCCGGAGTTATATGCTGCAGCGGGATTAAAATTCGATCTCTCACCGGCACATATTAAAACCCTGATGGAGTTTACGGCGAAAGAAATGGAAAAACTGGTATAAAAAATGGAGATTGAAACTGGTCAAATAAAATAAGCCTTCCAAATTTGGAAGGCTTATTGATTATTATTGTTTGATAGCAATTTTATTCCTGAGGTTTCGATCCCTGCTCATTACCTTGTTCTCTGTTGCTGTCTTGTGGTCTTTGTCCCTGAGGCCTGTTCCCTTGCTCTCTATTATGTTGTGGACGTTGCTGCCCTTGCGGCCTGTTTCCTTGAGATCTTCCCCCCTGATTTCTTGGCCCTTGCTGCTGTGCCCTATTGTTATCCTGTTGTCTCGGTCCCTGTTCTCTGTTTCCTTGCTCTCTATTGTGTTGTGGACGTTGTGCCTGCTGCCCCTGTGGTCTTGGTCCTTGTTGCCTGTTGCCTTGCTCAGGCGCACCACCTCTTCTTTCATTACGCTGCTGATCTTTTCTTCGCTTATCATTACGCTCCAGACTACGCAGACTAATTTGTCCAACTACGTCCACAAATGCAGGCTCTACTTCTTTCGGCTTACTGCTGGTTACTTCAACCGGTTGAAGTTCATCTACTTTTTGTCCCTGCTGGTTCAGTCTTTTTATTTCTTTTACACGTTGTATGGTAAGAGGGTAGTGCTTGGTATTATTGGGTAATACGTACCACATGAGATTCTTGAAGATGTCTTTTTTAATCAGATAGGCCGTACCCATTACGGTATCTAACTGATCTGCATAATCAGGGAAATGTTGTAGGGCATCAAGATAAGTATCCAACTCAAAATTCAAACAACACTTCAAACGTCCGCACTGTCCACTTAATTTGGTCTGGTTGATCGATAAATTCTGGTAACGTGCAGCAGTGGTATTAACACTTTTAAAATCATTTAACCAAGTACTGCAACAGAGCTCACGTCCGCAGCTACCTATACCTCCCACTTTGGCCGCTTCCTGGCGAATACCAATTTGGCGCATCTCCACTTTCACTTTAAAATCGGAAGCGTATTGTTTAATAAGTTCCCGGAAATCAACGCGGTCATCAGCAGTATAGAAAAAAGTTGCCTTTTTACCATCAGCTTGCACTTCCACCTCACTCAGTTTCATCTGAAGGTTCATTACACGAGCCATGGCACGGCTTCGGGCCAGCATTTCTTTTTCACGTGATTTGCTGATGTTGAAACTTTCAATATCTCTTTCCGTGCTGCGGCGTAAGATTTTTTTCATTTCGGGGTTGGCTTCATCAACCCCTTTCTTCTTCATCTGAATACGAACAAGCTCGCCGGTAAGACTAATTTCACCCACATCAAAGCCACTTACTCCTTCAACAGATACATAATCTCCTTTTTCAAAAAATTGTAAAGTAGTGTTCCGAAAAAATTCTTTACGACTGCCCTGTTTAAAACTCACTTCCACCACTTTGCAGGAACTCTCAGGATCGCTGAAGGGTAGGTTCAGGAGCCAGTCATGCACGTTAAGTCTGTTACAGCCACCTGTGCTGCAACCGCCATTGCTTTTACATCCGTTCGGTTTACCCGTGCCACAAGATCCGCATCCCATATCGTTAATATATTAATCAGGTTAATAACTAAAACAGGGAAAAATTATTGTGTGCGGGCTGTAGTATTGCTATGTGGCTATGCTTGTGTCACTCACTTCAACGTTCCGATCACTGAGAATCAGTGTATTACGATGATGTATTCCGGTAACTAAACATGAGCCTTGCCATAATTATAATGAATAGCATTAAGCAATTACTAATCAACCGCACCCGCCACTTCCCTCATTTTTCTGATAGTCCTGCCCAAGGCAAGGACTATCCGTTCAAAATTAGGGTTTTGTTCTGAATGATGTGGTAGAGTTTCAAAGTAAGGGCCTGGAACAGCATTTTGGCATTGGCATTCCGTTCAATGTAATAGGAAGCCCTGTCTAATTCCTCAATAATGGCCTGTTGCTGGCTTACGGCAGCTATTTTATTGAGCCTCACCGCAAAATCGCGCTCCTGATCACCCGCATGCACCTTATCACTCCCCAAAACCCTAATCCGGATACTGGTTTCCAGCAGATGGTTGAAATAACGGAGGAATTGTTTCTGTTTTTCACGCCCCAGTTCACTTATTTCAGCCGTAAACTTAATCTGCGCCAAAGGGCCACCTTTTAAAGTAGCATTCAGCCAATCGCGTAGCAGGCTTTGCCAGTCTTCTTCGGCATGTTGCAATAATTGTAACGCTTCCCGGTAATTACCCTCTGCAATAGCGGCTATCTGACGGGCCGTTTCCGGACTGGCTTTAGCCCGGTTAACGAGCGCTTCTTCAATTTCCTTGTCATCGGGCATAGAAATTTTTACCAGTTGACAACGGCTCAGGATAGTAGGCAGTATCTGTTCGTCATTTTCGGCCACCAGAAGAAAGAGCGTATTGGGAGGTGGTTCTTCTATGAGCTTGAGTAATTTATTGCCTTCTTTACCCAGGTATTCCGGCATCCATAAAACAAGCACTTTGTACTCGCTTTCAAAACTTTTCAGACTGAGTTTATGAATAATATCATTACACTCATGTGCTGTTATATTGCCCTGTTTGTTTTCGGCGCCAATAAACTGTAACCAGTCGTACACATTGCCATACGGATACTGCTTAATAAACTCACGCCATTCGCTGATATAATCGGTACTGATAGGTTTATCGCCCGATTTACGTGGAATAACCGGGTAAGAAAAATGAAGATCAGGATGAATAAGTTGTTCTGCTCTTCCAAATGAGGGCTGTGAACTAATTTCATCAGGTCCAACGTAGGCAGGTCCCGATTGCATGGGTGTAAATCCTCCAAATAAGTCGGCCACAGGTTCCGATGCAGTAGGTTGACAAACCACCAACTGTGCAAAAGCCAGAGCCAGTGGTAAAGCACCACTACCTTCTTTGCCAAGAAAGATCAGTGCATGGCTGAGTCGGTTCTGCTGAACCATTTCTGCCAGATGCTGCTTAACCGATTGTTGCCCTATGATATCTTTAAACTTCATGAAGAAAACGAAAGTACGGGAACTCTAGGATTATAGAATAGGGTGTGAGGAAGTTTAGTTGACCAGTAAAGAGATAATTGACATTTTAACCATAATGAACTTATTGCAACAGTGTTTTTAACGCCGTTTTGGTAGGCAAGTATAACTTATATGCTTTTGCAAAAATGTGCTGTTGGTCAGCGGGTAAAGTAATTTCAACGACAGCGTCACTTTTATCCTTACAAATAATGATACCCACAGTTGGTTTTTCAAAAAATTGTTTTAAAAAACGGTCATAATAATTTACGTACATCTGCATCTGACCAATATCCTGGTGTTTGAGTTTGCCAATCTTTAAATCAACTAAGACAAAACATTGTAACAGCCGGTTGTACAAAACAAGGTTTACATAAAAATCATCATTATCGAATGAAAATCTAACTTGTCGACCACCAAATAAGAAGCCTTTACCCATCTCAAGCAAAAAGTGTTCAATCTTATTAATGATGGCGGTTTCAAAATCAGATTCTGTGTGAACCGATTCTTCTTCCATTCCTAAGAACTCGAGAATATACCGCGATTTAATCACGTCTTCCGGTTTTTCAATGACCTGCCCCTTGGCAGCAAGTTCTTTAATTTTCTTCTTGTTTTTCCTGATGATCAAGCGTTCAAATAAGCCGTTATCGTATTGTCGTTTTAATTCCCGCACACTCCAGTTATTCTGTGTTGCTTCAATTTCATAGAAGGATCGCTCCTGCGAATCTTTTATTTTAATAAGTGTAACATAATGAGACCATGAGAGCGGAAAAATATTTGCAATAGAAACCTTGGATGCATTGCCGAGTAAGGGTTTTTTAGCAGATGCTGGCATTGCTTTTTTACTGTTCAAAGATTTCCGAGACAGTGTCTCGGAAATCTTTGAACGACCCGTTTTGTGTTTGTACGAGAGGTAAAATGAACGCATATTTTCTAGGTTATCGCCAGAAAAACCTTTGCCAAATTGTTTGGTAAGCGTAGCACTTAACTGTTTAATAATCTCTTGACCATAAACAGCTTTTGCTTTTCCTCTTTGTTCCTGTTCAACAATTAATTTGCCCAAATGGAAATAAGTAAGCACCATCAGGTTATTTGTATGCTTCACTACCTGCTGCCTGGCAACATGTACCAGCTTAACAGCTTGTTGAACCCAGAGATGCTTAGTTATCTTTTTTATTTTCATTAACTTATGTGCTGCCATAAGTGTAAATAGCAGATACAAAGTATACTTCAAAACAGGAACAGATAAATACTCAATAGATATTTATGGAAAAACAATAATAGTACTTGTAGATTACTGCGCCTCAGTTTAAGTCAATAGTATAAAAACAGTAAAAATTGTCGAAACTTCACCACAGGTGTATTGTTTTGTAATTTCTTCAAGCCACGAGTGGCGAATTGAATATCGCAACACTAAAATACAATACGTAGTGTCAAGGTTTCTTTATATAAAGAATGATTCCCGGTAAGCACGAAAACTAAGCATCTGGTTTAAGATATTACTGTAACACGGCCTCAAAAATGCCATGTATCTTAAAAGTGGATAGTTCATCTTCTTGTAATTCTAATATTTTAAAGGTAGGGTCGTTTGATAATGGTTTTAATAGAATTGAACTGTGTTTCCAACCATCTTCGCTTTCCTGCTTTTTGCTTTCATACTCTTTAACCGTATACTGAGAACCCAACTCGGCATCAAGGATATTGGTATGTTCAGCTAAAACAATCAGACCATTTCTGGACCCCCCGGTATATCGCTTGAATAAACAAATTGAGCCATTGGGAATAATCTTATTCATTGATTCGCCTATTACCTGGCAGGCAAATAAATCTTTTGATGGTTTGTATTTGGCGGGAAGACTTATCCACTTAGTAGTTTCATTTTTTTGTACTAAACCAAATTCACCTGCTGCAACTTTTAAATCAAATAATGGAACACTGTTTTTAAATTGTTTTACCTGGCTAATCTCAAGTTTGACAGACTGGGAGTTATTATGTTTTACTACTGGAATGTATTTCTCAAAATAGGCTCGTAATAAAGGATCGCATACATAAACATAAGTGCCTTTCTGCCCACGTAGCAAAATGGTCTGGTAAATATTGATGATAAATCGCTTTAACTCTTCCGGGTCTTTTATGGATTGTTTTCCGTTTTTATCAAAGTATTTTTCTGACTTGATAACAATTTCTTCTGTAATCGAATCATATGAGATTTCAGGACCAAAAATAATGCCCGCATAGTTTAAATCATATCCCTGTGTTGTATGAATACAACCAACTTCCTGCAACGCATTTTCAGAATTGATCCAGTCAGAAGAAGTGCCATTCCATTTTAATTGTACATCTTCAATAGTAATATCAGTGACTGATTTATTCTTCTTCGATCTCCATGGCCAGGCGAAACCTGCAATCAACCTGGCTAAACCACTTTCTTTTTCTCTTTTTTGAATTTCCGCGATCATATCTTTTAAAGAGTCAAATAAAACAAACTCATACTCTTTTGATTTGAACTGCATTTGTGTTGTAGCTACACTCCCTTTTAATAACGCATGAACAAACTTTGCGTAAGACTCTCCTCCCGCTACTCTTAGTTGTAATCTGAGTTTTAGAATGGTAGAGTCATTTAATTTTTTGAGTAAATTGAAAGATTCAGCCTTCGTATCAGAAGGTTTTATTGTTTGCAGCTCATCGTAGAATAGAATAGTGTGTTTTGATTGTGCAAGTACCCAGTCTAATTCACTACAGGAATATTTATTAAACCCTAGTTTTTCACTCACAACATCGAATATGCGGTAATAAGTGCCAAGATTAATACGCCGTCTCAATCTATGAGCCTCATCAACAACCAGAATGTCGTATTTACTATGAAGCACTTCTGCTGGACTTATAACCATACCAGGATTTAATCCTGTGATATTTTTGAATACTTTTTTTAGTGTACTTCTGAAAGAGACCATTGGTACTACCAATGCCATTTTGGGTGCTGCATTTTTTTGCTTGAGTTTGCCAATCAGTGACAAAAACATTTCTTTCTCTTCTCCAAACTCGGCGAAATTGAAATCATCAAGACTGCTGGATAAGAGCTTGAATAAAAAAATGGCCAGTATTGTTTTACCTGTTCCGGCCCCACCTTCCACTAAAATACTTTTTGATACCCCTTTTTCTAAAGTTACGAGAATCTGTAACAGACTTTCATTTTGATCTTTCGAAAGATTCTTGTAACGGGAGTATTTAAAAAGATCAGAATTTCCAAT
Organism: Chitinophaga pinensis; assembly: GCA_943372605.1. Taxonomy (GTDB): domain Bacteria; phylum Bacteroidota; class Bacteroidia; order Chitinophagales; family Chitinophagaceae; genus Sediminibacterium; species Sediminibacterium pinensis_H. Next base: position 462,287 of record CALRZI010000002.1, read on the forward strand.
GTGCTCGATAGAATGTTTGGCTACACCTTCGGAGCGAAGTTTATTCCATATATGCGTAAAAACATCCCAGTAGAGTTCTTTTTTCTGATAATAGTTATGATTTGCAAGTCCGAGATTGCCATTAAGCAGTTTAAATTCACCATCACCTGATATGTATTTGATCAGGTTTGATTCAATATCCAGAGTGGCGGATTTATTGAATTTATCACAGGTGATAAGCCTGACAGATGTAAGTTTATTTTTTTTCTGAGACTTTAAATGGGTATCCAGCCGTTTGTAGGTATCAGTAGTTTCACCAACATAGGCTTCTTTAGTTTTTCCATCACTAAGAATATAGACCAGAGGCCATAAGTCTTTTACATAATGATTCGTCAGTAATTTTTTAGATAAGTCATTAGTGAAATCATAATGGCTTATGTCAATTTGAGGCTGGCTCATTATAATTCGTTATACTTTTTAGCTGTTCCTTTCGCCTTGTCAACAGGATATTTTTCAGCATTCTTTTTTATTTTTTCCAATACAATTTCCTTTATATCTAAATTGTATTTAGCGGAAAGTAAAAATGCGTATGCAAGTACATCTGCCAGTTCTTCTTTTATTTTTTCAGCATTGGCCTCATCTGCATTTTTCCAAAGAAACAATTCAAGTAATTCTCCGGCTTCTACATTAATGGCAAGAGCCAAATCTTTGGGATTGTGAAACTGTTCCCAGTCCCGCTCATTTCTAAATTTGATTAGCTCCTGAATTATTGTTTGTATATCCGTCATGACGAAGCAGTATTTAGTTGTTGTTCCTGATCCTAAATATACATATCACATTTATATAATAGTAAGTTTTTATTGACGCACTGGCACAAAAAATCCCGGTTGCTAGCAGCAACCGGGATTCAATTATTTAACACCTGTTTACTTTACAAACTTTAGAATTTCTTCGCTATCAGGCTTAACCTTACTTTCAAAATAGGCAATCATTTTACCGTTTTCATCCAGTAGGAACTTATTGAAGTTCCATTTGATTTCTGCATCGAGTACACCATTTTTAGCTTTACTGGTAAGCCACTGGTAAATGGGCGCAATATCTTCCCCTTTAACACTTACTTTGCTGGCCAATGGAAATTTCACACCGAAACGGGCTTTGCAAAATTCCTGAATTTCACCATCACTGCCTGGTTCTTGTCCACCGAAATTATTAGCAGGAAATCCGACAATAACTAATTTGTCTTTATACTCATCAGCTACTTTTTGTAATGCCTCATATTGAGGGGTATAACCACATTTTGAAGCGGTATTCACCACTAATATTTTTTTGCCTTTGAATTTGGAAAAATCAATGGTGCCTCCTTCTATAGATTTTACTTTAAATGTATGGATACTGCCATTGTCGGGTAAATTAAAAGCGGAGAGTAGCACAACAACTACAAGTGTTAAAAGCGATTTCATTGGTATAGTTTTTCAAATTAACAGATAATTCAGCAAATTGTTACGCCTTTTAGGTGAACAGGCAGCTTAAATGGTATAAGCTGCAGTGGCAATACTTAGCCGTGTTCCGGGAACTGCCAGAATATACGAACCACAGGCTTCAAGGGTTGCCCCGGTGGTAATTACATCATCTACCAGTAAAATATGTTTGTTGGCCAGTTGTTCCGGAAGCCTTATTTCAAACACTCCTTCCATATTCAGCCAGCGGGCCACACGGTTTTGGGTGGTCTGGCTTTCTGTAAACTGTTTTCTTACGACAGCGTCTGTTAAAAGGGGTATGCCGCATACCTCACTAATACCTTTACAGATAAGTTCTGCCTGGTTATAACCTCTTTTGAACTGCTTTTTAGGGTTCAGGGGTAGGGGTACCAGATAATCGAGATCGGTAAAACGGCCGGAAAGACGGATGGCGTTACCTATCATCCGACCCAAAAAAAGACCAGCCTCCCGGTTACCCCGGTATTTGAGTTGTATCATCAGTTCCTGTACCAGCGAATTTTTGGTAAAATAATAGAGTGCGGCAGCCTGCTTTAGCCTGATTCGGCCATAAAATGCCTTTTCAACAGGGTTGTTTTCCCGTTCAAAAAAGCCTGTTTCAGGTAATCGCTGAATACAGCGACTACATAATAAATGGTCTAAACGTAAAAAATCGCTCCTGCAACCCAGGCATTGGTGCGGATAAAACAACTGCATAAGAGATGACAGCAATTTTTTCATGCAGTGAAACTAAGCAGTAAGGGCTGCGTATTTCCCGCAAATTTTGGAGAAGGAAGAAGAGGGAGACGTGAAAGGTGAAAAGTGAAAGGAATTTGACCTTTGACTTTTCACCTTTCACGTCTCTTCTAAAAAAGCTGCTGATACACTTCATCCACCCTGCTCAATGCAATGACCTGTATCTTGTATGCTTGCGGATTGAAACTTTTCTTATTGTATTTGGAGACGAAGATTTTTTCGAAACCAAGTTTCTGCGCTTCAGCAATTCGCTGTTCAATTTTATTGACGGCTCTGATTTCACCATTCAATCCAACTTCTCCTGCAAAACAAATATGCGGAGGAAGTGGAACATCTTCGTAGGAAGAAAGCAATGCACAAATTACTGCCAGATCAATCGAAGGATCTTCTACTTTTATTCCACCTGCAATATTTACAAACACATCCTTCATCCCAAACTGAAAACCGCCGCGTTTTTCGAGAACGGCAAGCAGCAGTTGTAGGCGTCTTAAATCGAAACCTGTTACGGTACGTTGAGGAGTTCCATAAACACTTTGTGTAACCAGGGCCTGTACTTCTATCAGTAGCGGACGCATACCTTCGAGCGTGGCGGCGATGGCACTACCACTCAATTGATCTTCTCGTTGGGCAATCAAAATTTCTGATGGATTTGACACAATGCGCATTCCATCACCAGTCATTTCATAAATCCCTAATTCGGCTGTACTGCCAAAACGATTTTTGAGCGTACGGAGAATTCGATAGGCATAATGTCGGTCGCCCTCAAACTGCAAAACCGTGTCTACCATATGTTCCAGCACTTTCGGACCTGCAATGGCGCCGTCTTTGGTAATATGACCTATCAGGAAAACAGGGGTATTGGTTTCTTTGGCAAAACGCTGAAATTCGGCAGCACATTCACGAATTTGCGAAACAGTACCAGCAGAAGAATCGATAATATTAGATTGAAGTGTCTGGATAGAATCAACTATCACCAGTTGAGGTTTCAGTTTTTTTATTTCCTGAAAAATGGTTTGAGTAGAAGTTTCAGTAAGGAGGTAAAAATTTTCGTTCTGAATCTTCAAACGATCTGCCCGCATTTTAATCTGTTGTTCACTTTCTTCACCGCTGATATATAAAACAGTGAGTTGTTTCATCAATAACCCATTTTGAAGGAAGAGTGTACTCTTGCCAATACCTGGTTCACCAGCTACAAGAATAATACTACCCGGAACAATACCACCACCTAGTACACGATCAAGTTCAGGATCCTGACTGTTGATTCTTTTTTCTTCTGTCGTGGTTACTTCACTGAGTGAAATTGTTTTTGCAGTTCTCTTTTCCTGTTTATAATCATCCCATTTTTCTGCTGTTTTATTTCCTTTATCCAATACTTCTTCCGTAAAAGTATTCCATTGAGAACAAGACGGACATTTACCGATCCATTTCGCACTTTCATAACCACAGTTGCTACAGAAAAAAGCAGTTTTTATTTTACTCATTTGTTAAAGGTAATGGTGATTTGATGAGTTCGTTTCATGAAAAAAATCATGCACTACAGGAACAAAAAATAATGGATGAAAACAATGCTTTTTGTGCAGAATATAACGCACAAATGAAAATCATAAAATCGCTGAAATGCAATACTGGCGGGCATGTAAAAGGGCCAACATTGCTGTTGACCCCGTTTACTTACTAACCCATTAAATTCTACCACTAAGTTACAAAACCGAGCCATATGGCAAAATAAATTTTGAATCTGTGCATAATTATTTAATATACGAATATTATCGTAAATTACTTTAACATATTGTTAATCATAGCCATTGGGCCTGTTGACCCCGGGTGGGGAATTTTGTCATAAAAAGAGGGTCTTTTTGACATAAAATAGGTGCCAAAAGAGGCGAAAATGTCATTTTAAGGTTTGGTAGGCTATTTGCAGCCTTACCTTAAAATATGAACTATGGATATGTCGATTATTTTAGTGTCTTTAATTTTTCTGGGGATCAGTTTCCTGATATCATCCCGTCTCAGGTCAAAATTCAGCCACTATAGCCAATTGCCCATTTCTAACGGGATGACTGGGAAGGAAATTGCCGAGAAAATGCTCCATGACAATGGAATATATGATGTAAAAATTGTATCTGTTGACGGATTTCTGTCAGATCACTATAATCCAATGAATAAAACAGTCAATTTAAGTCCAGAAGTGTATAGCGGAACCAGTATCGCATCGGCAGCAGTAGCTGCACACGAGTGTGGTCATGCTGTACAGCATGCAACTGCATACAACTGGCTGATGATGCGTAGTCGCCTGGTACCTTTTGTTCAGTTCAGCAGTTCAATTGTGCAATGGGTATTGCTGGCCGGGGTAATATTAGTGAACACATTTCCAATGTTATTATTGGGTGGCATTATATTATTTGCACTGACCACTTTATTTTCTGTGATTACGCTGCCGGTAGAATTCGATGCGAGCAACCGCGCGCTGACCTGGTTAAATAACAAGGGTATTCTGGTACAACGCGAACAGGAAGGTGCAAAAGATGCCTTAAAATGGGCAGCTATGACTTATGTAGTTGCTGCACTGGCATCAGTAGCCACACTTATTCAATATGTGTTGATCTTTTTGAACGGATCATCGAGAAATGATGACTAAAGGGAGAGGAGACTTGAATGGTAAATGGTGAATGAGTAATAGACCATGGCCCATGGACCATGGTCTATGGACTAACTAAAATTTTATTTCCTCTTCTCTCTCATCAAAGAATTTAAATTCTGTGAGATGATAATTCGTATTAGCCTGGGCTTTTACTTTCACTTTGTGTTTCTTCTTCCATTTCTTAATAATGGATGAGAACAAACCTTTAGTGAGATAAGAATGAACAATAGGGTGTACCACAATCGTAAGATTCTTATGCGAATGGCTTACGAGATAATGTAGTTTCTTTTCAATCTCATCTTCGAGTAATAATGTGGATGTGATTTTTCCGGTACCATTACAGGCAGGACAGCTTTCTGCGGTATTTATATTCACTTCCGGACGCATACGCTGACGAGTAATCTGCAGCAATCCGAATTTCGAAATGGCTAATACAGAATGTTTGGCGCGATCGGCTTTCATGAATTGCTCCATGGCTTCCTGTACCTTACGTTTGTTATCGGGTAGTTTCATATCAATAAAATCTACCACGATAATTCCACCAATGTCACGCAGCCTTAACTGGCGTGCAATTTCTTCTGCAGCTTCGAGGTTTGTTTCGAGGGCGTTGTCTTCCTGGTTATTACTTACGCTCTTATAACCACTGTTCACATCCACCACATGTAATGCTTCTGTGTGTTCAATGATCAGATAAGCACCGCTTGGCAGGTTTACTGTTTTGCCAAAAGAAGATTTTACCTGTTTGGTTACTCCAAACTGGTCGAATATGGGAAGACCGTTATGATAGAGTGAAACGATATCTGTTTTATCTGGTGCTATTCGCTGAATGTATGATTGGGTAACCTGGAACAGGTTTTTATCATTCACCACAATACGATTAAAATCGGCACTCAGTAAGTCGCGCAGAATACTGGTGGTCTTGGTTTCTTCACTCATAATCCTTACTGGTGCCACAGCTCCTTTCAGGTTATGTTGAATGTTTTTCCAAGTTTCTACCAGCGATAACATATCCTGGTGTAATTCGGCGGTACTTTTTCCTTCAGCAGCAGTTCTCACAATCACACCAAAGTTCTTTGGGCGAATGGCTTCCACAATTTTATGCAGACGTTTACGCTCTTCAGAAGAATGAATTTTTTTGGATACGGCTACAATCTCGTTAAATGGCGTTACCACTACAAATCTTCCAGGTAAAGAAAGCTCACAACTAAGCCTCGGTCCTTTTGCGGCAATGGGCTCTTTCAGGATCTGAACAAGTACATGTGGTTTACCATTCAGTACTTCATTGATTTTTCCTGTTTTTACAATTTCAGGTTCAGACTGAAGACGGGCAAAATCGAAGGGCTGTTCACCTTTATCGCTCATGGCAATCTGGGTAAACTTGATGATGGAACGTGCATACGGACTCAGGTCGGTATAATGCAGGAACGCATCTTTTTCGAAGCCTACGTCTACAAATGCAGCGTTGAGCCCAGGAATAAGTTTTTTCACCTTACCCAGGTACAGATCGCCCACTGCAAAGTTGGCATCGGTTTTTTCATTGTGCAGCTCCACCAGTTTCTTATCTTCCAATAAGGCTATTTCCACGCCAGTTGGAGCGGCATTAATAATAAGTTCTTTGTTCACAAAGTGCAACTTTTAAATACAAAATCACGTACCGGTATTCGGTATATCAGCATCCACAACATCTGATTGAGCAGCCAAAGGAAGGAAAAGGTAAAGGTAAAGTTGCTGTTCGGAAGGTAAGGCTGCTTCCAGATAAGTGTTAAACGGGTCTGGTAATGCTCATAGCGAAACCAGACCCGTTTGTATTAAGGTCGATAGAAGGAATTATTTATTCTTCTTCTTATGACGATTCTTTCTCAGACGCTTTTTACGTTTGTGTGTAGCGATCTTATGACGCTTTCTCTTCTTACCACAAGGCATACCAAAGTAATTTTATACAGTTAAAAAATAAATTTATCGTTTCAATTCAGCTATTCTTTTTGACAGCGCTTCTTTTGCTGCCGGAACCGATACTTTTTCTTTTGCTATTTCATACCACTTAATGGCATTGGCTTTCTCGTTATGTATATCATAACATTCAGCGAGATTGAAAATAGCATCCAGGTTTTCCGGATCTTTCTTTACCACTATCAGAAAGCGTTCAATAGCTTTATCATATTGTCCGCTTTTCTTCCCTCCCAAACCCAGCATAATCTGGCCAAAAATATTTTCCGGATCTTTCTCTACCACCGATCTGATACTCATGATACCCTGCATCGGGTTATCTGAAATATTGCCAAACAGGTAGCAAGCGCCTAAACCAATTTTGCTCGAATCGTTTGCTGGATTCACTATAAGTGCCTTATCAAAAAGAACTTTTGCTTGTGTTGCCAACCAGTTTTGCATGGCGGGCTCACCTTCTGTCATCAGGTTATTTAAAAACAGATGGGCGGCAAAGGTGAGGCTTTTTTCAGAATTTTCCAACTTGGCGGCTTCTCCCGTGTACCAGGCATAGGGTTCGAAGATGCGTGCCGAATCGGCCCAGAACCTGGCTAACTGGTGATAAACATGTATTTGTTGCTCTTTAATATCACCTCTGACAACGGCATTTTCAAGGGCGCCTATACGGGCCACCTGCTCAGGACTAATTTTTTCTTTGGCTTTTACAAGTAGGTCTTCAAACTTAATTGATTGATTTTCATGCGAATGCGAAGTATCGCCTTCAACATGCACATGTTTGTGCGGGGCTACGGTAGGACTAACAAAATAGAGCAGAATCAATAAAACTAAACCGCCACCGGCTAACAGGAATTGTTGTTTTTTCACAAGTCGGAAAATTTCGGCGAAGTTAGTCCGACTTCCGCTTGCTTTTCACTTCACTCACAAATTCTTTTGCCGGCTTAAATGCTGGAATATAATGTTCAGGAATTTCTACTGCAATATTCTTTTTGATATTACGCCCGATTTTGGCTGCACGTTTTTTGGTAATAAAGCTGCCAAAGCCACGTATATATATATTCTGGCCATTCGAAAGGCTCTCTTTTACCTCTTTAAACATGGTTTCTAAAGTCACCAGTACATCCACTTTAGGTATACCCGTTTTATCGGAAATCTGGTTGATGAGGTCTGACTTTCTCATTGGAAATAGAATTGTTTGTTGAATTAGACTTAAAATAAGATAAAAAAACTGGTATTTGCAAGAAAGATTGTTTAATTTTTATAGACGTTACTGATTGATAGATAAATGGTTCAAAAATGTGCATATTCTTGTCGCTATAACACATATAAATTATTCGCATCATTTAATAACTTTATTTTCAGTGAAACACTCTTTTCTGAATCTTTGTAGAACACATGAATAACCAGTTTACCGGGAAATTATTACAGTGGAACCGCAGTCAAAACAACCGCGAAATGCCCTGGAAGGGTGAGAAAAATCCTTATCGTATCTGGTTGAGCGAAATAATACTCCAGCAAACAAGGGTTGAACAGGGATGGAATTATTATAATCGATTTATTAAAAAATATCCTACTGTATTTAAACTGGCTGCTGCACCCGATCAGGAAGTATTTAAATTATGGGAGGGATTGGGTTATTACAACCGTTGCCGTAATCTTTTATTCACGGCTCGTGAAATTGTGCAAAAACATAAAGGTATTTTCCCTAAACAATTCGAAGATATTATACAGCTAAAAGGCGTAGGACCTTATACAGCAGCAGCCATTGCCTCTTTTGCGTATAATCTTCCTTATGCAGTGGTAGACGGAAATGTATTCAGGGTACTTTCCCGCTTTTATGGAATTGATACAGCTATTGATAGCACCGCAGGCAAAAAGGTCTTTGCAGCATTGGCTCAACAGATGCTGGATAAAAAATTACCCGGCGAGTACAACCAGGCCATCATGGATTTTGGAGCTACTGTTTGTAAACCAGCTGCACCTGCCTGTGCTCATTGTCCGATACAGGCTAATTGTTCAGCTTACCAGACGGGTATGGTAAACCAATTGCCGGTAAAGGAAAAAGTGTTGACAAAAAGGAGCAGGCATTTCAGTTATTTTATTTTTGAATCTGAAGGAAAAACCTGGGTACGCCAGAGAACGGGTAAGGATATATGGCAGGGGCTTTTTGAATTTTATCTGGTAGAAACAGACAAATTGCAAAGATGGACACCAGCTTCTGTGGCTGACTGGTTAAAGGAACAACTGGCTATTCAGCAATTAACCATACTTGAAATTTCGGCCCCTTTTAAACAGCAACTGACCCACCAGCAGATCAACGGCTGTTTTATAAGGGTGGTATTAAAGAAAATTCCTCCTCAACTTCTGGCATCTGGCGAGTGGCAGACCCTGAAAGGACTATCTGGCCTCGCTTTTCCACGTTTTATCACCCAATACCAACCTTCCAAGATTTAATCTTAAATTTTAGAAGGCTGTACGTTTGTTGCTTAAAAAAAGTTATTTTTAAGAGTGATTAATCTGCGACGAACAAAAAATCAACCGTATGAGAGGTGTAAACAGAGTAATGTTGATCGGTAATCTCGGAAAAGACCCTGATGTACAGCACCTGGAAGGCAATATTGCCGTAGCCAAATTTCCATTGGCCACTACAGAAACTTATAAAGACAGGTCAGGGAAATTAGTTTCTCAAACAGAATGGCACACGGTGGTGTTGTGGAGAGGTCTGGCTGAACTGGCACAGAAATATCTGCACAAAGGGAGCCTTATTTATGTAGAGGGGCGCCTGAGAACCCGAAGCTGGGAAGACAAGGAAGGCAATAAAAAATTCGCAACGGAAGTAGTGGGCGATAACCTGATAATGCTTGACAAACGTGGTGATGGTCATGCCGCCAATGGAGGAACAGAGGGCTTGGAAGGTTATACAGGCGACGATTCACCTCCATTGCCAGACCCCGGAGAATCACTTCCATTTTGATTCTATGGAATTGATATTTTTGCAGTGAACTAAAGAGCGGCCCCGGCTGCTGATTGTAAACTTAAACCACCCGCTTTGGATCACCATCCGGCATTCCTGAATTTACTGTATACTCATTTTTTATCAGCACTTCATCCTGAAGGCACAACAGTGCTGGTGATGATTTTACTGGTATTGCTTTTTCTTTCTTTTGTATTGTCTGGCTCAGAAGTAGCTTTTTTTTCGCTCACTTATAAAGACATTAACCTCCTCAAATCAAAGCAGCAACCCGCTTACAAAAGAATTGTTGACCTGCTGGAAGAACCCAAAACTTTATTGGCTTCCCTGCTTATTGCTAATAGCTTTATCAATATATCCATCATCATCATATCGAACCTGCTGATCGATAATATGTTCAACTTTGAACAATTTAATGCGGGATGGGTAGAGTTTTTAATCAAAGTGCTGGCGGTGAGCTTCCTCCTCGTATTGTTTGGAGAAGTGATGCCAAAAGTGCTGGCCACCCAAAATAATATGCGGTTTGCAAAAGATTTTGGTGGTGTGGTACAGGCGGTTGCTTATACGTTTGCAGGTATGAGCAAAAGGCTGGTGAAATATTCTGATATCATTGAAAAGAAACTCACCAATAAATCTGGAAGTTCCTACAGTCTCGAAGAACTAGACCATGCAATAGACCTTACCACCAATGAAACAGCCTCTGAAAGCGAAAAAAATATTTTAAAGGGCATCGTAAAGTTTCGCAACATTTCTGTAAAACAGATCATGAAAACAAGGATGGATGTAAGTGGTGTGGAACACGGCACTTCATTTAACGAACTGATCGCAACCATCAGGGAACTGAATTACAGCAGGTTTCCGGTGTATAAAGAAGACCTTGACGAAGTGGTGGGAATGATTCACACAAAAGACCTTTTGCCCTATATCAATGAGGATGATGCATTCAACTGGCATAATTTATTACGAACACCTTATTTTGTTCATGAACAAAAACCAATTGAAGATCTTTTGCAGGAATTTCAGCAAAAGCGGATTCATTTTGCAGTAGTAGTAGATGAGTTCGGCGGAACCAGCGGTATTGTTACATTAGAAGACATCCTCGAAGAAGTAATTGGTGAAATAAAAGATGAATTTGATGAGGAAGACACCGGCTACAAAAAAATCGACGATAATAACTACATCTTCGAAGGACGCACCATGATTCACGATGTTTGTAAAGTGATGGATATTCCCGGAGATACTTTTGATGAAGTAAAAGGAGAAAGCGACTCGCTGGCCGGCTTGGTACTCGAAATAGCCGGCGATATTCCCAAACCAGCACAGGTAGTAATTTCAGGAGATTTTGAGTTTACGGTACTCGAAGTAGAAAAAAACAGGATACAGAAAATTAAGATTTCTATTAAACCCCGGTAAGCTGCTTAAGCGTAGCTTTGAAATATGAGAAGAGACAGTAGTGAGTTCATTGTCCATGGTCCATGGTCTATAGGCCATAGGCTTTTCAGACAAATCATTATAGTAACCGGAGTTTTTGTAATAGTATTATTGCTGCAATCCTGCAACAGTAGTTTCACGCCCAAGCCAAAGGGATATTACAAGATTTATTTTCCGGAGAAAAAATATCAGGTATTTGATCAGCCGGGTTATCCATATTCATTTGAGTACCCGAAATATGCGCAGATTGTAAAAGACAGCACTTTTTTTGGTGAAACAACAGAGAATCCATGGTGGATCAATGTTGAGTTTCCTGAATTCAAAGGAAGAATATATGTCAGTTATAAAGCTATTGGTAAAAGCCGTTTTGATACATTGGTAAAACATGCTTTTGTACTCACAGGTAAACATTCAGCCAAAGCCTATTCTATTGATGACTCACTTATGGTAACTCCCAATGGCATCAGTGGAATGTTTTTCGCCGTTGGCGGCGATGTGGCCACTGCTAACCAGTTTTATCTTACCGACTCCAGCAAACATTTTCTGCGAGGGGCTATGTACTTCGATGCCACGCCCAATGCCGATTCTCTGGGTATTGTAAACCGTTTTATTTTACAGGATATGAAGCACCTGATCAATACTTTCAGGTGGAAACAATAATATAGCCGCCCAGGAATGGGCGGCTCTCAGGCAAACACTGAACTACCCTTCGGTAACCAGTATATTATACTTACGCATCGGAGCGCATTTTGTTACGCTAAAAGCTGTTAATTCTGTAGAAATCTTTACATCTCTAACCTGTAAGAGAGCCGCCAAATCTGATTATCTTCGTTGCCATGATAGCGATCGACAATAAACTCATCAGCGATGAAGTGATAGAAGAGCAATTTGTGTGCGACCTTACCAAATGCAAAGGTGGTTGCTGCGAAGACGGAGACGCAGGCGCACCCATGGAAAAATGGGAATTGGAAAAACTGAAAGAATATTACGAAGTCATCAAACCCTATATGACCAAGGAAGGGATTGCAGAAATTGACAGGCAGGGTTTATATATATATGATAAAGAATTCGGGTGGGTAACACCTACTATTAACGGTGCTATTTGTGCATACGGATACAGAGATAAACAGGGCATCATTAAATGCGGTATTGAACAGGCTTATAATGATGGCAAACTGGATTGGAAAAAACCTTTGAGTTGTCATCTCTTCCCCATCAAAACAAAAAAAAGCAGGAGAGACCCCGATATTGAATATGTGAATTATGAACCACGGGAAGATCTTTGTAAAGCCGCCTGTTCTTTTGGCAAAAAATTAAAAGTGCCAGTGTATGTTTTTCTGAAAGACTCATTGATCAGGAAATATGGAGAAGAATTTTATGAAGCGCTGGCTGCAACAGCAGAACATATGAAAAATACCAAAGAAGATTAATCAGCTATGACAGATACTGCCGCATCATTTATTGCCAAGAGCACCATTAAAGCCGCTGATTTAGAACACAGGCGTAAGATTAATTTTAATATTGGCAAGTACAATGCTGTTGTTCCCATCGGGAAGCAACAGTTTACCGATGTAATGCAGGTAAGAGAAAGAGCAAAGAATACTAAGTGGGATGCTATTGAACATCTTGATCAATACCTGCTGGAGTTTGAAAAGAAAATCAGCGCAAGAGGCGCCAAAGTAATCTGGGCAGAAGATAGTGAACAGGCATTGGAAGCAATTGGAGCAATTTGCAAAGAACGGAACTGCAAAACACTGGTGAAGAGTAAGAGCATGGTTACAGAAGAGATTCACCTTAATGACTATCTTGAAAAAAATGGTATTGAAAGTGTAGAGACCGACCTCGGGGAATATATCCAGCAATTAGACGGAGAACCACCTTATCATATTGTAACACCGGCCATGCACAAAAGCAAGGAAGATGTAGCCAAACTGTTTGCCAGTAAATTGGGTACAAGACCCGATTTAACACCAGAAGAACTTACATTGGTGGCACGTCAGAAACTGCGCGAAAAATATGTGGAAGCGGAAGTAGGTGTAACTGGCGCTAATTTCATCATCGCTGATATAGGTGGTATTGCAGTAACAGAAAATGAAGGCAATGCCCGTTTAAGTTGTGCGTGGCCTAAAACACATATTGTAATTGTTGGAATTGAAAAAATGATTCCCTCCATTACAGATATGGCTACTTTCTGGCCGCTTCTTTCCACTTTTGGAACAGGACAAAAAGTGACCGTTTACAATACCATTATCAGTGGTCCGCGGCAGGAAACAGAAACCGATGGTCCGGAAGAAATGTTTGTGATTTTACTTGATAATGGAAGAACCAATCTTTTAGCCAATCCAACTGCAAGAGAAGCATTGTACTGTATTCGATGTGGTGCCTGTTTGAACGCTTGTCCGGTATATAAAAATATTGGGGGGCATGCTTACGAGACTACATATAGCGGCCCAATAGGTAAAGTGATTACGCCACATTTGCGAGGCGTGGATGATTATAAACACCTGAGTTATGCATCTTCTTTATGTGGCAACTGTACAGAAGTTTGCCCGGTGAGAATTAACCTGCACGAATTGTTACTTGATAATCGTCATGAAGCTGTAGTGCAGGGTTCCAGCACCATAGCAGAAAGAGTAGCCTGGAAAGCCTGGAAAATGGCCAGTCTCAACCGTATGATGATGAATATGGGCAATGGTAAAATGAAAAACTGGGTGGTGAATAAAGTTTTTAAAGGATGGTCCATGCACCGTTCGCAACTCGATTTCAGCCAGAAAACTTTTAATGAGCTGTGGAGGGAGAAACAAAAACAATCATCTTAAACAGTGGGATGCGTGCTGACAATTTTTTCGCCACATATCAGTTCGCGTCTTCAATATATTGTTGCTGTATTATTCAAAGACTCAGCAGTTCTTACAGATAATCGTGAGGTTTATCTATTGAATGAAGGTCCTGGTATCAATTACTCAGATCAATCTGTTAATAAAGGCATACAAATTATTCCTGTAGTGCTGATGGAAGAAACAGGAATCAGGAAACAAGATTTCAAAGTAAATCAATGGCAGGGACTGCCGGTTTTTTTCTCGGGATCAGGGCAAATACCTTTTGATGTTTTTGCAGCCTCGTTTTATCTCCTCTCGCGTTACGAAGAATATCTTAATCATGAGAAGGATCAATATGGCCGATACGATCATCGCAACAGTATTGCCTTCCAGCATGGTTTTCTGGATATTCCATTGGTTGATTATTGGATGCTGGAACTTGAAAGAGAACTGCAAAAAAAACATCCTGATTATCATTTACCCGAACGGCAATTTATAGTGCAACCTACGTATGACATTGATGTAGCGTACCGGTTTCGCTATGCCTCTCCTTTTAAAAATATCAAAGGCTATTTTACGGATCTGCTCATGGGCAGATTTGAGGCACTGATGGAACGTTCTGCGATATACAGCGGTAAAGAAAAAGACAGCTATGATATTTATGATTGGCTTAATGCATTACACCAGCAACATCATTTAAACCCCTTTTATTTTTTCCTCGTCGCAGAAAAGCGAAAAGGCTATGATAAAAATGTAGATCCTCATACCAGGGGAATGAGTGAATTGATAAAAACGCATGCTGAAAAATACAGAATAGGTATTCATCCATCTGTTCAAAGCAATGCAGATGCGAATTGTCTGGAAAGAGAGATTAAATTACTTGCCTATCATGCACAGCAGCAGGTCTCTATTTCCCGCCAGCATTATTTGCAATTACACTTGCCTGAAACGTATCAAGCGTTGATAAATATGGGTATTCAACAGGATTATTCCATGGGTTATGGCGCCGTAAACGGTTTCAGGGCTTCAACCAGCCATCCTTTTTATTGGTATGATCTCTCAAAAGAACAGACTACTTCACTCCAGATTACTCCTTTCTGCTATATGGATAGTACAGCTATTTTTCATGAAAGACTAAATGCGGAAATGGCCATGGAGCGAATGCAGTATTTTTTTGAGACAGTTAAAAAAGCAAGTGGTGTGTTTAGCTATGTAATGCACAATCATTTTTTAACGGAACAAAAAGAGTGGATCATGTGGCGTAACATGTATGAAACTTTCGTAAAAACAATTTCGGAATAATTCTTTCTGTGTTTCTCTGTGTCTTCAGTGGCAATATTAAATGCCACTGAAGACACAGAGAAACACAGAAAGAATTATTCCGCGTCTGCCAGAGCCTGTTCTCTTTGTTTTTTCAAACTTCTGTTTACGAGGAATACACCCACCAATGTAATTGCAGAACCGATTAAAATATCAATGGTTAATTTTTCATCCATCAGTACAGACCCGGTAAGAATGGCAATAATTGGATTGATATATGCATAGAGTGCAGCAATAGCAGGCTCTAAATGTTTCATCGTATAAATAAATGCCACAAAAGCCACAATAGAACTTACAAATACCAGATAAGCAATAGCCAACCATGTACTGGCAGGAATGGCTGTAATAGGCATAGTGTTGCCAGAAGCCAGTGTCATGATCATGAGTAAGAAAGAACCAAGCAGCATTTGCCAGCCTGTGGCATTGTAGGCGTTAATCTTTACTTTGTTTCTTGCAATGATGATGGTGCCAATGCTCCAGCTTAACATGGCAATGAGTGAAAGAATCAATCCCAACACATAACCTTCCGGCTGGCTATGAAAAGCGTTGTCGTAAAATACAATACCAATACCCGTAATACCCAATAGTAGCCCCACAAAAGTTACCCAGGTAATTTTTGTATTTCGGAAAAAGATGCGTTCAATAATGACTACCGATAATGGATAGAGTGCGGCAATCAATGCTGCGAGTCCGCTGGGTATATAACGTAAGGCAACAGTAGCAAAACCATTGGCAATAACAAATAACAAAGTACCCATACCGGCGAGCCATAACATCTGTTTGGCACTGGGTATTTTTTCACCCCTGATAAGGAAAAAACCAACAAACAAAACGCCACCCATAAACTGACGAATAGCAGCTACTTCCAAGCCAGGTACACCACCCTTTACGGCAATTTTACTGGCTACCCAACTGGTACCCCAGATAATGCTGGTGGCTACTAAACCGATATATGCTTTTTGTTTGGTGGTCATTTATATTAATGGCGGAAATGACGAATACCAGTCATTACCATCGCTAATTTTTTTTCTGTACAATATTCAATACTGTCTTTGTCGCGAACAGAGCCACCGGGTTGAATAAAGGCTTCTATGCCTGCTTCATGTGCAATCTGAACACAATCATTGAAAGGAAAGAAAGCATCCGAGGCAAGTACCGCACCTTTCAGTTCAAATTTAAACTGGTGTGCTTTTTCAATAGCATGTCTGAGTGCATCAATACGGCTGGTTTGTCCACAACCTTTACCAACCAGTTGCTTGTTTTTTACCAATGCAATGGCATTACTTTTCAGGTGTTTGCAAACCAGGTTAGCAAAGGTCAGGTCTTCTTTTTCTGCAGCACTGGTTTCTCTTCCGCCTACTTCTTCCCATTTGCTGTAATTGCCCTCATCACTACCTTGTTCAAGTACACCATTCAAAATAGACTTGGATGGCTGTTTCAAAGCAGGCCTATCAGCTTTTAGTTGCAGTAATATCCTGTTCTTTTTACTTTTTAATACTTCAAGTGCATCTGCATCAAAAGCAGGTGCAATCAGCACTTCAAAGAAAATTTCATTGATGGCATCGGCAGTGGCTTTGTCAATACTGCCATTGCATACGAGTACACCACCAAAAGCACTTTCAGGATCACCTGCAAGCGCTGCATCCCAGCTTTCTTTAACAGTAGGCCTTGCAGCTATACCACAAACATTGGTATGTTTAATAATGGCAAAAGTTATTTCGTTGAATTCGCCAATCAGTTGTACAGCAGCATCAACATCTACGAGGTTATTGTAAGAGAGTTCTTTTCCGTTTAGTTGATCAAACAGTTCAGTGAGGTTGCCGTGAAATACTGCCTGCTGGTGTGGATTTTCACCATAACGTAAAGATTGCTGGTGACCGGGATTGAAATAATTGCTGATAGCAATATCGTAATACATTACTACTTCAAATGCTTTGGCAGCAAATGCTTTGCGCTGTTCAATACTGGTTGCACCCTGTTGTGCAGTTAATATCTGTTCCAGTGTACTATAATCGTCTTTGGCCGCAATAACCACCACATCTTTAAAATTTTTGGCAGCAGCACGGATCATTGAAGGACCGCCAATATCAATTTTTTCGATGATGAGTTTTTCTTCACTGGTATTTTTCAGTGTTTCCTCGAATGGATAAAGATCAACAATCACCAGATCAATCTCTGGGATACCATACTGTTTCATTTCCTGCAAATCCTGCTCCTCATACCTGCGGCCCAATATGCCACCAAATACTACGGGGTGTAATGTTTTTACACGACCACCGAGAATAGATGGGTAAGTCGTTAAACTTTCTACTGCCACACATGCAATCCCAAGTCCTTCGAGAAATTGTTGTGTACCACCGGTTGAATAAATGGTAATGCCTTCTGCCTGTAAACGGCGGGCAAGGGGTTCCAGACCATCTTTGTAAAAAACGGAAATAAGGGCAGACTGAATCTTCTTTTGCATAAAAATGAAATATGTACCACCCTGATATGGTGGCTGATTGGTGAATAGTAGCTACAATCGTCAGAAATCCATTACAAAAGCACCTTGTTCAGGTACCGAATGGTGGCGCAAATGTAGGCTGTCTGCCTCTTTTTTCCATTTTCGGATTTTCCACAGGGGATTATTGCTATCCCACACATACAGTTTGGCCTTAAATAGTTGCTGTAAATGGGCAATAGTTACCGCCGGGTTATTTTGGAGGATGAGTACATCAACTTCAATTGGAGCAGTAACGGTTTTGCCTGAAGGAACGGCGCTTAGCCATGCAGCAGTAAATTTATTGACAGATACTACCAGGGATGAGTGGGGCACAAAAATGGCTTTTTGTTTGAATCCGCCCATCACTGTATGTGTAGCCGATCTCATTTTGTGTGTTGCCTCAATCTGTTCCTGTTTGCCGATGCTCATGTATTTTCCTGCACCAAATATTTCCGTAATCGCATTTCCCGGTAGATGGTATACAATAAAACGGTTTTTTTGTCTGATTTGTATATGTCTGTATGCATACATGGAAATCCCGACACAAATACAGATAAGTGAATAAAAAGCGTAACGATTTTTTTTGATGATGATCCATCTGCACAGGAAAAATACCAGCAGAAAATAACAAGTAATTTGAGCTGCATTAATTTGTATATGATCAGTTACTGCAAAAGATAATTGTTCTGCATAACCAATAAAACGATTCATCCATTGCAAGACAATCTGTAATATTTTACCGAGGTATTGTGCAATGAATGAAAAAGGAGAACCGATGAGTAATAGTATGCAGCCATACAAAATCAACCCACTCAATGGAACAACAACCAGGTTGGTGATCATAAAAAGATTGGGGAACTGGTGAAAATGATACAACACAACAGGTATGGTAAAAACCTGAGCACTACAGGTAACTACCAGTAATTGCCAGCAATAACGGAACACTTTATTGGAAATATACCAGTAACGATAAATGGGCCGGGTAAAAACCATGATACCGGCAACCGCATTATAAGAAAGCTGAAAACCTACATCCCAAAGGTAAAATGGATTAAAACAAAGCAGGCAAAACATGGAAGCTGCAAGGCTGTTATAAGGATTGCTTTTTCGCTGTAGCCATTCTCCCAATATCATAAAACTTAAAATGACTGCTGCTCTTAATACCGAAGCACCTGCACCTACCAATAAACTAAAACTCCAAAGTGCTACAAGTAATACAACAGGTCTTATCCATTTTATAGGCCTTATTTTTTTGAAAGGGGAAGTGAGTAATAATAACAGTCCATACACCAAACCCAGGTGCATGCCACTAATGGCAATTACATGAATAACGCCTGTTCTGCTGTAAGCCTCCAGTAATTCATCTTCCAGATCGAAAGTATAACCGATGAGCAGCGCTTCTGCAATCGCCTGTTCCTGTTTTCCGGGAATGTATTTTCGAAGAATAGATAAAACCACTTGAGTTGTCTGAGAACCCCAGGATGTCTGGCTGGTATCTATTCGTTGATATTGACTGGCCCGAAGAAATAAGCGATGATAAATATTATTTCTGGATAGATAAGCAGCATAGTTAAACGCGCCGGGATTGGTGTTGGTGTCAACAGGTTGTAATGCCTGATTGATAAGTAAACGGTCGCCTTGTTTTAATATCCGATTCTTTTCTTCTTTACTGAAATACAGCAACAGCTTACCTTTTACGGATTGCCATTTCCCCTGCTCAAATTTGTGTTCAATGATAGCTGTTGTTTTGAAAGATTTTTTTCTTTCAATAGGTGTCTCAATTAATCGTATGAGCAGGGGTTGATGAATATTTGTATTATGACCAATCCAGTCTTTGTGTGATGTAACTGAATGGGTGTGCGTAATAATTGATCCAAGACAAATCAGTAGTATATAAATACCTGATCCAACCCAAACTGTGAGTCTGTATTTCTGTTGAACAGATAAGAATCGAAGAGCAGTAATACCAAAAAGAAGAAAGAGGAGAATAGGCAGTTCGATGGTAAGCGGGTGCGGAAAATAGTATTGCAGCAATATGCCTGCAATTAAGCCGGGCAATAATCGCAGAAACGGAGCCTGCTTCAAAAAATAAAAAATACCTGAATGCATCCTTAAACCTAATAGAAAAGGCTGCGTAACAATACGCAGCCTTTTCATTCAAGTATTAATACGCCGTATTTTCCGATGTTATCTCGAAAGATTCATACTTCTCTCTTTGTACAGTGTTCTGAAATAAGGATCTCTCAGGTCCTTAATAAAGCGGATGGCTTCACCCGTGCTTTTCATTTCAGGTCCGAGTTCTTTATTTACACCAGGAAATTTGTCAAAACTGAAAACCGGTTCTTTAATGGCATAACCTTCCAACTTTTTCTCCATAGTGAACTCAGTGAGTTTGGCGGCTCCCAGCATTACTTTGGTAGCAATATTCAGGTAAGGAATCTGGTAGGCTTTGGCTATAAATGGTGTGGTACGTGAAGCTCTTGGGTTTGCTTCAATTACAAATACTTTACCATCTTTAATGGCAAACTGTATATTGATCAATCCTTTAATGTTTAGTGCCCTTGCAATCTTCTCACTGTAATATTCCATGGTTTCAACAATCAACGGCGTGAGGTTGAACGCAGGTAAAACGGCATTACTGTCGCCGCTGTGAATACCCGCTGGCTCAATATGTTCCATTACACCCATGATATGGAAGTTTTCGCCATCAAAAATGGCATCTACCTCCGCTTCCTGACAGCGATCAAGAAAATGGTCGATCAGAATGGTATTGCCGGGAATATGTTTTAACAGGCTGATTACTGCTTTCTCAACTTCTTCATCATTAATAACAATACGCATACGCTGTCCACCCAATACATAACTCGGACGAACCAGTACGGGATAACCTACTTTGTTGGCTACTTCAATGGCTTCTTCTGCTGTATAGGCTGTACCATATTCCGGGTAAGGAATATTTAATTCTTTCAGTAAATCACTGAAACGGCCACGATCTTCGGCAATATCCATGCTGTCGAAAGAAGTACCGATGATGCGAATACCTTTTTGGTGTAATCTCTTTGCCAGCTTTAATGCTGTTTGCCCACCCAATTGAACGATAACACCTTCCGGTTGCTCCAGTTCAATAATTTCCCAGAGATGTTCCCAGAAAACGGGTTCGAAATAAAGTTTATCGGCCATGTCGAAATCAGTAGATACTGTTTCGGGGTTACAGTTCACCATAATGGCTTCGTAACCGCATTCTTTAATGGCCAACAGACCATGTACACAACAATAGTCAAACTCAATGCCCTGACCGATCCGGTTGGGACCACTTCCCAGGACTACAATTTTTTTCTTTTTAGATGGTATTGACTCGTTTGATGATAAGGTAGGATAGCTCATTTGCGACAAATTGCGCAAAAATAAGGGTCTGAAAGAATTTAGCCCTGTTATTTTTTAAATAAATGGAAAATAAACAGTCGAAACGGTTGATTAATCGGCTAACTCCTCACATTCAAAGCCTGCGCTTTGCAGCAAATGCTCTACCTGACGGGGAGAAACCAGCAGATCGGCTTCAATGCGTAATATATTATCACTATCGTGCAGATCAACATTCCAGCGGTGAATACCCGACATGGGATTCAATAAGCGCCCTACATGGTGTACCAATCCTACATCTTCAAGGTTGGTTTTAAAAACCAGGATATGCATGCTAACAGTTGTTTGGTTCTTGGTGGTATTATTGAGAGGGGGTATCTGTATGGACAGTATTTTTCTTCCACATGTTGCACCGTTGTTTCCATTCCTCTTTGATCTTTTCTCTTTCTTCTTCACTCATGCCGGAAAGTTTTTGCTCCATTTTTTCTTTCCAGCGTTTTTTATAATCGCCTCCTTTTCCCCGGAAGCCACCAAATAATATTTTGCTGAGTATCAGCAATCCAAGTGCCTGCCAGTAAGTTACGGTCGACACCTGCACCACTTCTGCCAGAACCCCATTCCAGAGCAGCATTACTACCCAGGCCAGTAGCGCTAAGCAGGCAACGGCAATCATGGTAAAACCAATGATTTTTTTGATCCAGAATTTTTTGTGCATTGTATAAAAATTTAAGATTGATTCAATAATTCATCCCTCAAATTGCCTAATCTTTCACGCAAATGCAATACAGCATATCGTTTGCGGCTGATGAGTGTGTTGATGGTTTCCCCGGTTTGCTCCGCTATATCTTTAAAAGGAATACCTTCAATTTCATTCAATACAAAAGCCTCGCGTTGTGGTGTTGGCAACTCATTCAGTGCGGCATATAGAGCATCCCAGAAAATAGACCTGATATAATCGGTTTCAGGATTATTTTTGTCATCGAAAAACAGGTCAGACCATTCAAAACTATCATCTCCATTATTCTGGTACATATCTTCCAGCAGTTCCGGCTTTTTCTTTCTCTGTTTATCGGTGATTTTATTGCGGGTAACTGTAAACAGCCAACTGGTTAATTGTTCAATAGGTTTGGTATTACCCATAAACTGATAAAACACATCCTGCAATATATCTTCCGCATCGGCCTCGCTCTTTACCCGCTTACGGATAAAGCCCATCAGCCTTTTGCTGTAGGTATTAATGACCTCCGTGATATGCTTGCCGCGTGAGTCGCTCATAGTAGCCTGTATCTGCCATGCCTGATCCATACAAGAAAGGTTGACGAACAAGGCATTTGAATATTGTAAAACATCCCCGGTTTTTTGTCTGGGAATACAGAGTTTGTCGCAGTAATGTTGTTTTTATTGCAGTTCACCGGCTTTTTCATGATCATCATAATGATCCCTGAGTCTTAATAATTCCTTTTTCATATTTACCAGTACATCTGCATATTTTTTATCCGCGATCAAATTTTTCTGTTCGGTGGGGTCATTTTTTAAGTCGTACAATTGCCATTCATTAACGGTATAGAAATAAATCAACTTATAACGGTCGGTTCGTACACCCAAGTGCTGCAAAACCGTATGATCGGCATTGTACTCATAAAAATGGTAATACAAACTGCTCCTTGAAACCCTGGCTCTTGCATCCTTCAATATTGTTTTCAGGCTAATACCCTGCATAGACGATGGGATGCCGATACCTGCCACATCTAAAAATGTGGGGGCATAATCAATATTCTGAACCATCGTGTTGTTCTTTGTTCCAGGTTGAATACGACCGGGCCATCTGGCCATTAGCGGTGTACGCATCGATACATCATACATCCATCTTTTATCGAACCAACCATTCTGACCTAAGTAAAAACCCTGATCGGAAGTATATACAATCAACGTGTTTTGTGTGAGACCACTGTTGTCGAGGTAATCTAATAATTTGCCAACACCCTCATCTACCGAAGCAGCAGTAGCAAGATAATCCTGCATATACCACTGGTATTTAAGTTTGAGTAAAGCATTGCCTCGCGGACGTTGTTCCTGTAATATTTTTCCACGAACTGCATAAATGTCTTTAATTTTTTGTCTGTCGACAACCGGAATGCGATTAAAAATGCTGTTATAATAAGCTACTTCAGCAGAATCGGGTTTTAGCCATGGAATATCCATCAGGTATGCAGGATCAACTTTCAGATCACTCGATAATTTCATGTCGTGAAGAATACTCATGGTCTGTAGTTTCCATGCAGATCCTCTTCCGGTGGTGTCGGCATATAAAGTAGCCGGTTCAGGAAATGTTTTGTCTTTGAATGCTTCAATATTTTTTGATGATGGAAAGAAATAACGATGCGGTGCTTTATGATGCAGCAGTAAAAGAAATGGTTTGCTCTGCTCTCTTTTATGCTGTAACCAGTCAATAGCTTCGTTTGTAATTACTTCTGTGGCATAACCGGGATAGGTTACGGTATCACCATTCATCTGAATCAGTCTTGGCTGATAATACAATCCCTGTCCGGGTAATATTTTCCAGTAATCAAAACCGGTAGGATAAGTGTGTAAATGCCATTTACCTATAATAGCAGTTTGATAACCATTTTGCTGAAACAGTTTAGGCATGGTGAGCTGGCTGCCATCGAAACGTGTGCGGTTATCTTTCATACCATTCTTGTGCGAATGTTGCCCGGTAAGTAAAGTGGCACGGGCCGGTCCGCAAATAGAGTTACCTACAAATGCACGTTGAAACAACACTCCTTCCTTTGCAATACGATCTATATTGGGTGTTTTGATGAGTTTCGATCCATATGCACTGATGGCATCTGCATCATGGTCATCGCTCATGATATAAATAATATTGGGTTTTGATTGTGCCATGCAGAGCAATGGGAAAAGCAGGCAGATCAGCAGGTATTTTTTCATATGGCGTATATATTATCGGTCAACAATTCCAGCGCAAACCCGTTAGCTTTGACACAAAGTTTTTTTATGGAATTTGGCCGTGTACCCGAAGCAGAACTGAATACCATTAATTTCTCACTTCCCTCAGAGCCTTTATTCAACCAACAGGTATTGAAAGGTAAGAAACAAAAAGAACCCAGGGTATATCTCGGCTGTGCAAAATGGGGGAGGACAGAATGGGTGGGGAAAATATATCCGCCTAAAATCAAAGAGAAAGATTTCCTGGAACATTATGTAAAACACTATAACAGCATAGAGTTAAATGCTACGCATTATAAAGTGTATGGTGCAAATGGTATTGCCAAATGGGCAGAGAAAGCAAAAGGAAAAGATTTTAAGTTCTGTCCAAAAATGTACCAGGGTGTTACACACCGGGGAAGTTTAAAAGGGAAGGATTTTATTACCACTGAATTTCTGCGTGGCATAGTTGCTTTCGAAGAACACCTGGGTCCTGTCTTTGTACAGGTAAGTGACGCATTTACGCCGAAGCGAAAAGAAGAACTATTCGATTTTCTGCGTTCGCTGCCCACCGATATGCAGTTTTTTTTGGAAGTGCGCCATCCTGATTGGTTTGGTAAACCCGATATTCAGCAGGAACTGTTCAATACACTCAAAGAAATAAATATGGGTGCCGTAATAACAGATACCAGTGGACGCAGAGACTGTGCACATATGCATCTTACAGTTCCTAAAACATTTATCAGGTATGTAGGTAACAGCCTGCATCCGACAGATTATACAAGAGTAGATGAGTGGATCGACAGGATGAAACACTGGATTGACCATGGAATAGAAGAACTCTATTTTTTCATGCATATGCACGATGAAGCCTTTTCACCGGAATTAACGGTGTACATGGTTGATCGGTTGAATAAATTATGTGGACTGTCTTTACAAAAGCCCGAATTTGTTCAACAACAACAAACATTGTTTTAGCAGGTATGACGAATGTCAGTTTTTACCACACAATAGTTTTGTAGCTTTAAACAAAGCATTTGTTATGAAAAAGCTGATACTGTTATTGTTCATCACGGTTTTGTTGATACAATGTTCAACTATTCGGGTTTTTAATACCGAAGCAGCAACAGATGCAGAACCTGCGCGGTATAAAACGTTTGGTTTTTATGAAGTAAAAGCATCAGGTGATACTATTCCCCGCACTTTCGATGAGCGGATGGGTATATTGAAAAAAGCGATTCAGGTTGAAATGGAAAAGAAAGGGTATCGCTTTGTTAGTTCCTCCCCAGATTTGTTGGTGAATATTGGTATTGTGGTGAAGCAGGAAGTGCAAACACGTCAGACCAACTGGCAGAATGATGGTCGTTTTACTTATATGGGTCAGCGTAACTATAGCTGGAAAAGTGAAGAGATTGAAGTAGGTCGTTACCGTGAAGGAACACTTACCCTGCATATTATTGAAGTAGCCAGACATAAAATGATCTGGAAAGGTTCAATGGAGGGAGTCATTCCTGAAAAATCGGACCCTACAGGTAAAACTGCAGGACAGGCTCTGCAGAAATTGTTTGCGGAATATCCATTTGCTGCTAATTAATTATCGCACCATACATAATTCATCCCACCGTGTAGTGTAACGTGGACTACGTAATTCCTGCCGCATTTTCCAGTTGCGGGTGGTGCCGGAGGAGGCGAATTTCAGTACATCATCGCGCATGGCAAAGTTTACATTGTCGATGGTATCCATGAGTAAGCGATGGTTATTTTCTTCCGGGTTTTTAAAAAGATTACCCTGTACCGAATCATCGGGTACAATGCCGCTTAACATAACACCTGCTTTTTTATAGATGCGCCCTTTTTCATACAGGCGTTCTGTTAATTCAAGCGCAGGTTTAATTAGTTCCTGTGTAAAGGAAGTAGCCACGGGAAGTTTTATATAACTGCTTATGGTAGGTCCATGCCTGAAATAAGTGGTGTGTGAATCTTCTTTCGGCACCACAAATACGCTGATGATATTGGCGGCGCTGTATTGTCTTCTCAGTTTTTCTGCAGCCCGTGAAGTATAAGTGGCTACCGCTTCCTTGATATCTTTTAAGTCGGTAACCGGTGATCCAAACATACGGGTAGTGGCAATCATTTTTTTTCTCAGTCTTTCATCTTCCATATCAGAACTGATCATTCCTTTAAGTTCTCTAACAAGTCTTACTCCTGTTACACCTCCTAATTGTTTCTGTGCCCAGCCGATGTCTTTAATACTGAGATCGTAGGCGGTATAAATATTCAGTTTTTTCAGTTTTTCTGCATACTGGTACCCTACGCCCCAAATATCATCTACCTCAGTTTTATGTAATGCCTGTTCAATTTTTCGTTTGCTGTCGAGTACCAGTACACAATTGGTAGCCTGCTTGTTTTTTTTCGCCAGCCGGTTGGCCACTTTACTCAATACTTTGGTAGGAGCCACACCAATAGAAACTGCAATGCCTGTCCACTGTTCCACTGTTTGTCTTATGTGTTGTGCAAATGCATTGAGTTCTTGCGGAGGAATATGATCGAGATTTAAAAAAGCCTCATCAACCGAGTACACTTCAACACTATTGGGCGGAAGTAATACACGCAATGTTTCCATTACCCGCCAGCTCAGGTCGCCGTACAAATTGTAGTTGGAAGAAAAAGTAGCCACATTATATTTTTCAATCAATGGCTTAGCCTTGAAATAAGGTCCAGCCATTTCTACACCCAGAGTTTTTGCTTCATCGCTGCGGGAGATGATACAGCCATCATTATTACTCAATACCACTACGGGCTGTAGCATTAACTCCGGGCGGAACAGGCGTTCGCAGGAACAGTAAAAACTATTACAGTCAACAATGGCGCGCATGTTTCCCCCCTGCCCCCTAAAGGGGGTTATTTTTTAAGTGTTCATTAATCGTATTGATAACCTGTTCTGTTTGATGTAATATCTCGTCATTGGAAAATCGAAGAACAGTTAATCTTAATGATCGTAATGCAGCTTCACGTTCCTGGTCATTCATGAGTATATCGGCTCTGTTATAAATTGATCCATCTGCTTCGATGACTAATTTTTTTGCATGGCAGTAAAAATCAACGATATAATAGTTTAATGGATGTTGTCTTCTGAATTTATATCCGTAAGGATGCGTTCTTAAGTGCTCCCATAATTTTTGTTCTGCATCTGTAGGGCTACTTCTTAATGCTTTAGCCCGCTGAAATATGATCGGCCCCGACTCATAAAACATTATTGTTGCCATATAAAGATTTTAAAAGTTAAACATCCCATCCCCCTTCTGGGGGCAAGGGGGCTAAACTGTATGAATACAATAGAGCACCACGCCCCAAATTGAAAACCCGGCAAAAGGATCCACTTCAATATCTCCGAATTTTTTATTCTCCGCGATCAGTCTTTTTTTATTGAATCCATCTGCAAAACGGCGAATCAGTAATTCGCCATTGAGAATGGCTACAATGATGCGCCCGTTCGCCTGTCGAATACTTCGGTCCACAATCAATACATCACCCGGGTAAATGCCGGCATCGGTCATGGCTTCGCTGTTCATACGGAAAAAGAAAGTAGCGGGTTTGTTGCGGATCAGTTGTTCATTCAGATCAATACCTCTTTCCATATAATCGTCTGCTGCGGCACCAAAACCTGTTGCATTGGCCATGGGAACCTCCCACTGGTTAAACCGTTTAGAACCTTTATAGGCGGCTCCATACCACTGTTCCCCATCCATATAAATAAATTTTGTTTAGCTAAAAATTTTAGTAAATTTATGCTAAAATAATTATCCGACTAAAATTTTGTTTATGGAAATACCAACCATTATGGGGCATACATCAACAGGCATAGCAGTTAATACCCTGAACCGGTATCGTTTAATGGCTTATCCGGATATGGAAACAGAACTGTTGATAAGGGCCGAACAACAATACATACAGAGAAAGTACCGTACAGCCGTACCTGTACAACCAGCAGGTATTGTAGTGGCCGAATTTATGGCGCGGGAAGACATGGAAGCCACACTGATCCGGTGGATGCACAGGATCATCAGTACACAATCTGGTTTCATGGTAAGTATATATGGGTTCGGTGCATTGTCATCAAAACAATTATACCTGCGGGTACAGGAGCAGCAACCCTTTCAACAACTGGCCGGAGCTATGCAGGTTGTGGATCAGTATATCAGGAGTTATGACTGTCCCCCAGCCAAAAGATTCACCCATCCCTGTTTGCCATTAACAGAAGTGGTGCCTGATGAGGAATTTGAAAAAGTGGTACATGAATATGCCGATCGAAAACTGAATTTGTCTTTTGAAGTAAAAGAGTTGATGCTGATTCGTAACAGACAGGAAAAAGAAACCGGAAAACAAATCAACCTGTTTCGATTACAGCCAGGAAAGATATAATGTTTCCCTGCCCCGGATTTCAATCCGGGGGTAAAAAAGAAAAAGCCATGAGCATTTTTTCCAGTGAACACCAGATTGCAGAATACCTGTTGGTGCTTGAGCCGCATGAAGCATTGAAACAAACCATACAGTCTGTGAAACAGCATTTTGCGGATAAGTATGATTGTCCAACAGCAGCATATAGCAAACCTCATATCACTTTACTAAAGTGTATGCAGTTTAGTATGACAGAAACCAGGTGGATTCCCAAGCTGCAAAGAATAGTAGAAGGAACTACAGCCTTTATGGTAGAACTGGAAAACTTTGGCAGTTTTCCAACGCATACGATCTATATACAGGTGAAGACGAGAAACCAGATAGTTGAACTGGTAAAGTCATTGAAAGAAATTCAGTCGCTGGTTAAGCTCGATAAAGAACATAAACCACATTTTATTACGGAACCACATTTTACCATCGCCCGGAAATTACAACACTGGCAGTTTGAACAAGGGTGGAATGAATATAGTAACAGTGAATTTTCCGGGAGGTTTATCGCAGATCATGTATTGCTGTTGCGCAAACGACTGGAGGAGAAAAAATATGAAATTATTGGAAGGTTCAAAATGCTGGGAGTGAAACAAACGGTGGAACAAATGCAACTTTTCAACTCAACTCTAAAGTAGTTATGGAAGACGAAGAGCAATACCTGAAAGGCCGTGGCGCGCAATTCAATCCACGTAACCGGTTCCTCAAAAATGAACGGATCAAGGAGCATATAGAAGCTATTGACGACTGGACTGAGCCGAATGCGGCAACAGTGTATCTGGAAGATCAGGCAAAAACTATCGTGAATAAAGTAGATAGTCCCGATGTAGGTATGTGGTACAGCATGAACCCCTACCAGGGTTGTGAACATGGTTGTATTTATTGCTATGCCCGTAATGCCCATGAATACTGGGGTTATAGTGCCGGACTTGATTTTGAAAGAAAGATCATTGTGAAAAAAAATGCACCTCAATTGCTTCGTAAGTTTTTGATGAATAAAAACTGGGAGCCTGTGCCGATCAGTCTGAGCGGAAATACAGATTGTTATCAACCCGCAGAAAAAAAATTCAAACTTACCCGGCAGTTACTCGAAGTATGCAATGAGTTTAACCAGCCGGTAGGAATGATTACTAAAAATGCAGGTATACTTCGCGATAAAGATTTGTTGCAGGAAATGGCAAAAAAGAACCTGGTAAGTATTCTGGTGAGTATTACTTCTTTTGATGAAGACCTGCGAAGAACGATGGAACCAAGAACCACTACTGCCAAACAACGCCTGCGTGTGATTAAAGAATTGAGTGAAGCTGGTGTACGGATGGGGGTGATGCTGGGCCCTATGATACCCGGACTGAATGAACATGAAATGCAAAGAATTATGAAAGCCGCCAGTGAAAACGGTGCAGTGTTCAGTGCGTATACATTTATCCGTTTAAACGGTGCTATCAAACTCATTTTTCACGACTGGCTCTATAAAAACTTTCCTGATCGTGCGGATAAAGTATGGCACCTGATACAAAATGGTCATGGCGGACAGGTAAATGATAGCCGATATGGTGTACGTATGCGTGGTGAGGGTCCGATTGCCGAACTGGTGCAGCAACAATATGTCAAGTACAATAAACTCTATAAACTTAACGCGGAGCGCTGGGAGCTAGATGCTACAAAATTCAGGAGACCGGGGGAGCAGGGGAGGTTGTTTTAGTTGATGCCTGTCAACTTGTTTCTTGTTCCTTATCACTTATCTTTAAACATGCCCGCCCTTCTCCGCCAGCTAAACCGAAACACCGCTATTGCCATTGTTGTGGGCGGCGTAATAGGCTCAGGTATTTTTATGAAGCCTTCATTGATGGCGGCGCAATTACAATCTCCCTATTTATTATTAGCTGTGTGGATTGTTGCGGGTATTATAACCCTGTTTGGTGCATTATCAAATGCAGAAGTAGCAGCCATGTTTCCCGAAACAGGTGGACAGTATGTTTTCTTCCAGAAAATGTATGGCGGAGGATTTGCTTTTTTATATGGCTGGGCTGCATTTGCTGTTTTTAATACGGCTGGTAATGCTTCTATTGCTTATGTGTTTTCTCAATACACCAATTATCTGATCGAACTGCCGAGACTAAGCGAAGTTATAGAGAAGTCATGGACCTTACACATTCCTTTTGTAGGTAATTTTTATCCTTTACAACAGATCGGTGTAAAATTATTAACGGTGCTGGTGGTGCTGGTTTTAACCTATGTCAGTTACAGAAGTGTACAATATGGTGGCAGATTGCAACGGTTATTAACTGCACTAAAAGCATTGGCCATACTGGTGCTGATAGGTAGTATTTTTTTCTCCGGGAAAGGTTCATGGAATCATTTTGCTGAAGTGCCGGAAACAACGGCTGGCGGATGGGAATCTGTATTGCTGTTTATGGCAGCATTATCCGGTGCTTTCTGGGCCTATGATGGATGGAACAATATTTCATTTGTTGCAGGAGAGATAAAAGAACCACAAACAAACATACCACAAAGTCTCCTCTTCGGTCTCGGTTTTTGTATTCTTGTTTACCTGCTCCTTAACCTTGCTTTTGTGTATCTGATGCCAATTAATGAGTTGGCTGCATCTTCTTTCGTGGCATCCGATGCTGCAACTATTGCATGGGGTTCTGTTGGAGGTATTATTATTACCATTATGGTGTTATTATTTGTGTTGGGTACCACCAATGCCAATATACTGGCAACTGCAAGGGTTACTTATGCCATGGGTGTAAATAACCGGTTATTATCATGGGCTGGTAAAGTAGAACCACGCTATCATACGCCAGGGAATGCTTTGTGGCTAAACGCTATCTGGACCATCATACTCATCTTTAGCGGATCATTTGATATGCTGACGGATATGCTCATTTTTGTAACCTGGTTTTTTTACGGCATGAGTGCCTTAGGTGTATTTGTTTTGAGAAAGAAGATGAAAGACACTCCAAGAGCGTATAAAGTATGGGGCTACCCCTTTGTACCATTATTTTTTGTTTTGTTTACCGGGTTCTTTCTTGTTTCAACATTCTATAATGATGTCAGCAACTATATAAATGGGAAAAGCCCCGTAATCAATTCGCTTTTGGGGGCACTCATTACCCTGACTGGCCTCCCCGTATACTATTTTTCAAGAAGAAAGCAATAAGCTATGGGCTATAAGCCATCAGCTATGGACTATTCCCCACTTAGTTCTATTTTCGCCACAAATCAGCATAAACATGGAAGCCGTGATACAAGGCATTGGTGAACTCTTTTCTTCTGTACAGCAAAGAACAGCAGACCGTATTGAAAAACTACCACAGAGTGGAAGTGACAGAATTTATTTCAGGTTATACGCAGGTAGCGACACATTCATTGCAACCTATAATCTCAACAAGAAAGAGACCAATACTTTTATACAGTTTAGCAGGCATTTTAAAAATGCAGGGTTACCGGTGCCGGAAATATTGGGTGTAAATGACGACAATACCATTTATATACAGGAAGACCTTGGTGCAGAATCTTTATTAAATCAACTCGAAAAGTATGGTCATACTGATCAGCCTTACCAACTTTTTCAGAAAAGTTTAGCTGCACTGGCGCGTGTACAAATACTTGGCGATAAGGGATTGGATTACAATCTCTGTCTCACAGCAAAAGAATTTGGTAAACAGGCTATCCTTAGTGATCTGCTTTATTTCAAATATTATTTTCTCGATACGCTTCAACTGCCTTATGATAAACAGGCCATGCTCGATGATTTTGAAGCATTGAGTACTTATCTCACCCATACACAATACAAATATTTTATGTTCCGCGATTTTCAGAGCAGGAATATTATTGTGAAAAATGAGGAAGTAAGTTTTATCGATTTTCAGGGTGGTATGAAGGGGGCATTACAATATGATGTGGCATCTTTGTTATGGCAGGCTAAAGCAGAGCTGAGTGAAGAGTGGAAGAACAGCCTGCTTGATTATTATATGGATCAGATTGATCTTTTATTGAAAGAACCTGTTGATCGAATTACATTTGTGAGCCAGTACAATGGTTATGTATTGATCCGTTTATTACAGGTAATGGGCGCATATGGTTTCAGGGGATTGTTTGAACGAAAGGCACATTTTTTGGCCAGCATCCCGCTTGCATTACGTAATCTGAAATTTTTCATTGAGCATAAACGTATTGGTATTATTACTCCTGAGTTTGATCGGGTATTAAAACTCGTGGTTACCGATGAAATGGTTCATCGTTTCGAACCACAACAGGCAAATGAACAAACGCCACTTGTTATTCACATCAACAGTTTCAGTTACAAAAAAGGAATACCCGGCGATGAGAGCGAGAACGGGGGTGGTTTTGTGTTTGATATGAGAGGTATCCTGAATCCGGGCAGGTTTGATGATTATAAAAAACTAAGCGGGCAGGATAAATCTGTTCAGGATTTCCTGGAACAAAGAACCAAAATGAATGAATTTCTGAATAGTGTATGGGATCTGATTGATATTACGGTAGAAGAGTATCTTAAACGTGGGTTCAGTAACCTGATGATTAATTTTGGATGTACAGGAGGCCAACATAGAAGTGTGTATGCGGCTGAACAAACCGCAAGACATTTGAGAAATAAGTACAAGGTAAAAACAATATTACAACATACCAACAAGGAGAATTGGGTAAAATAAATTGAACATGAAAGGAATGATACTGGCAGCAGGTTTAGGTACCAGATTAAAACCCTGGACCGATCATCATCCCAAAGCATTGGCATTGGTAAATGGAAAATCATTGCTGGAAAGAAATATTGAGTACCTACAGCAGTTTGGTATTAAAGAAGTGTTGGTGAATGTGCATCATTTTGCAGATCAGATAATAGCAGCAATAGAACAGCATAAAGGTTGGGGAAGTAGTATAACCATATCTGATGAAACAGACGAAGTGTTGGAAACAGGAGGTGGTCTTAAAAAAGCGGCTAACTATTTCGAAGGCGAAGAAGATTTTGTGATGATGAATGCAGACATATTAACACAGCTTGATCTTGGTGCTATGATTCGTCAACATCAACAAATGAAACCACTGGCTACGCTCGCTGTTTCTGATAGAAATACATCCCGCTATTTTTTGTTTGATGCAGAAGGTTCTCTGAAAGGATGGCGTAATGTAAATACCGGAGAAGAAAAACCGGCAAATATTTCAACAACAATTGCTGGTCTCAGGCAGATGGCTTTCAGTGGCATTCATGTTATCAATGCAGACTTACTCAAATTAATAAGCCGTGAAGGCAAATTTTCGATGGTAGATGTGTACCTCGATTTATGTGCCGATCATCAGATAAAAAGTTACGATCATACAGGCGCAGTATTAGTAGATGTAGGTAAGCCTGAAAGTATTCTCAAAGCAGAACAAATTTTTACCTGATATGCAAAAGATCAGGTATATACTGGTGGGTTGTGGTCATGTGGCTAAACGCCATCTTGACATTATAATCGACTCTGGTGAACTGATAGCCGTTTGTGATACGGATGAAGTAGCAGTAAAAAATATTGCGTCACAATACAATGTTCGTTTTTATACATCTTTGGATCAACTTATTCAACGCGCATTGGCAGATGTAGCAGTTGTGTGTACGCCAAATGGATTACACGCAGGTCATGCCATCTCTTTACTCGAAAATGGTTTTCATGTCTTGGTGGAGAAACCGATGGCACTTTCTGTGCAGGATGCCGAGAAGATGATTGATACAGCAAAAAAGTGTCAGCGACATTTATTTACTGTGCTACAAAATCGTTTTAATCCTGCCGTGCAGGCTGTTTATAATGCTATTCAACGCAAAGAGCTTGGCAAACTATTTAGCATACAGGTGAATTGTTTCTGGAACCGAGATCAAAACTACTATGTGAATCACGCATGGCATGGAGATGAAAAACTCGATGGTGGTATTTTATTTACCCAGTTTAGTCATTTTATAGATTTGTTAGGCTGGTATTTTGGCCCAGTAAAACAACTTTCTGCCATCATGCAAAATGCAAATCATCAGTACACATCTTTAAAAGCAGACGAAGGAGCGGTTTTATTGCAGTTTGAAAATGGAGTCTTTGGTACACTTCAGTTCTCTGTGAATAGCTTCAGGAAAAATATGGAAGGCTCTCTGACTTTACTTGCTGAAAAAGGAACAATTAAAATCGGCGGTACTTATCTGGATACCATTGTGTATGCGGAAACAGAAAAACCATTGATGCTGGAGCATGATCAAACCAGCTCATCTTTACAAAAAGTATATCAGTCAATGATCCGTACCTTACGTAATGGGGATGAGTTTTATACTAGTCCTGAAGAAAGTTTGGAAACAATAAAACTTATTGAAAGGATTTATGCAAATACTGAACTGAAATAGAAAATGTCATCATTTAATTCCATACAGTCAACTATCAGAGATGTTCATTTTGGCACTAATGTTACAGTAGTGGAACCTTGTAATCTTTATGAATGCAAAATTGGCGATGATAGTTTTATTGGCCCCTTTGTTGAAATTCAGAAAGATGTTATTATTGGAAATCGCTGTAGAATACAATCACACAGTTTTATCTGCTCACTCGTAACAATAGGTAACGATTGTTTTATTGGTCATGGGGTAATGTTTGTAAACGATACATTTAGTACAGGTACCCCGGCAGGAGGAAATACTGATCAATGGAAGCCTACAATGATTGAAGATCATGTAAGCATTGGCAGCAATGCCACCATCTTACCTGTACGCATTTGCAGCCATGTAGTAATTGGTGCAGGTGCAGTTGTTGCTAAAGATATTACAGAACCTGGCGTATATGCGGGTAACCCTGCTGTGTTACTAAGAGAGCTTTGAGAATAGTCCATAGTTAATAGTCAATAGACCATGGTCCATGAACTATCAACTATGGACTACTTTCTACACCTTCACATAAATCTTCTTCTTATCCATCCAGTAAACAATCAGCCAGTAAAAGGCAATCATAACCAATGCGTAGAATAATGAGCCGTTCCTGAGATCGTCTGAAATGGGTTTGCAGATATGGTTCCAGAACCAGGAGAGAGGACTTGTCATGTCATCTCCATCTTTAAAACGAATAAGAGCAAGCAGTCGTGGCAGAAATCCACTCAGCACAAATATGAACAAAGGATTTTTTCCGAATACATCAAAAAACCTGCTCCATGCTCCTTTAATACCTTTGAACTCAATGAGGTAAATCAATAAGCTGATGGTTAACATCGCCAAACCAGTGGTATATAGTACATAACTGCTGGTCCATATTTTTTTGTTGATAGGAAAAACCATATCCCAGCAGAACCCTGCGAAAATTAATACGAGCCCTACAATCATCAGGTTGGCCAGCATCTCGTAAGTTTTTCCTTTCTGTTGTATATATTGACCAGCAAGAAACCCGAAAACAACCTGAACAATTGCTGCCAAGGTGCTGCTGATGCCTTCCGGATCAAAAGCCACACCCTCACCTTTATACATATGTGCTTCACCCAGTATGGCTTTGTCAATGGCAATCCCAAAATAGCCTTGTAAACTGAAAGGGTCGCCGGCTTTTCCTAACCAAACTGTAATAAACCAATAGAGTAATAGCAGTATGCCACTGATAACAAAAGCGCCTTTTGTCTTTCCGTAATACACAATAACAGAGGCAAAAAAGTAACAAAGTGCAATTCGCTGCAATACACCAAATATGCGAAGGTTGTCTAAGTTTTTACCAACCAGCGAATCACCTTCCCATTTTACAAAAGGACTCCAGTGTAGCAGAAGACCAATTAAAAAGATGAGCAAGGTTCTTTTGATTACTTTTTTCCAGAAAACACCATCGCCTGCTGCCTCGAAACGCGGCATTACAAATGCCATAGCATTACCCACTGCAAAGAGAAAGAAAGGAAACACGAGATCGGTGGGTGTACAGCCATGCCAGGTGGCATGTTTTAAAGGACTATAAATATTTCCCCAGCTTCCGGGATTGTTCACCAGTATCATGAGGGCAACCGTAGCACCCCTGAATACATCGAGTGAATAATAGCGTTGGTTCATGGCAGTCGTTTGTGAACGAAAGATAATAAATAGAGGATATTATCATTGCTTAAACTATTCAGACAGATAAAGAAGGCGAAATTTCTGTTAAGCCTCATAACCAGTCATCGTTCTATATGGTCTCATTTGCTTATTTTGCAGCATTTCCAGCGATTTTATATGAGTAAAAAGATATTAATTACAGGAGGGGCCGGATTTATCGGATCACATGTGGTACGGTTATTTGTAAATCAATACCCCGATTACACCATCATCAACCTCGATGCGTTAACCTATGCGGGCAATCTCGAAAACCTGAAAGATATTGAGGCAAAACCCAACTATACATTTGTAAGAGCCGATATCCTGAAAACGGAGGAACTTGAAAAAGTATTTACTGACTATGCAGTAACAGACGTAATTCACCTGGCTGCGGAATCGCACGTAGACCGGTCTATTGTTTCGCCGCTCGATTTTGTGTACACCAATATTATCGGCACGGTGAACCTGTTGAATACGGCGAAAAAGTTTTGGGCAGATGATATTGCTGACCATATTTTTTATCACATATCAACCGATGAAGTATTCGGTAGTTTAGGTGAAACCGGATTTTTTACGGAAACAACAGCTTACGATCCACGCTCACCGTATTCGGCGAGCAAGGCATCATCAGATCATTTTGTAAGAGCCTATCATGAAACTTATCATCTGTCAACCATTGTTTCCAATTGTTCCAACAATTATGGCCCCAATCATTTTCCGGAGAAACTGATTCCGCTGTTCATTCACAATATCATTGAGAAAAAACCATTGCCCGTATATGGAGATGGATTATACACCCGTGACTGGCTCTATGTAAAAGATCATGCAAGGGCCATTGACCAGATTTTCCATAAAGGGAAATCCGGCGGAACTTACAATATCGGAGGGTTCAATGAATGGAAAAATATTGACCTCGTGAAACTGCTCTGTAAACTAATGGATGAAAAACTAGGCAGGCGAACAGGCGAAAGTGAGGAGCTGATTACCTATGTAAAAGACAGACCAGGGCATGACCGCCGTTATGCTATCGATGCCAATAAAATTAAAAAGGAGTTAGGTTGGGAGCCGAGTGTAACTTTTGAACAGGGGCTATCTGAAACCATCGATTGGTATCTCAATAATAAAGAGTGGTTGCAGCATGTAACATCAGGAGCCTATCAACATTATTATGAATCAATGTATGCCAATCGCTGATCATGAAAATTGAAAAAACAAAACTGGAAGGTTGTTATATTATTCATGATACGGTACATGGAGATAGTCGCGGTTATTTCTTTGAAAGTTTCCATAAGATCCGGTTTTACGAACAAACAGGGTTGTCTATTGATTTTGTACAGGATAATCAATCAAAATCGCAAAGAGGCGTACTACGTGGACTTCATTACCAGCAAGGCGAATTTGCACAGGCAAAACTTGTTCGCGTGTTACAAGGAAAAGTATTGGATGTGGCAGTTGATCTTCGTAAAGGCTCACCCAGTTTCGGTGAGCATATTGCGGTTGAATTAAGCGAAGAGAGCCGGACGCAGTTTTTTGTGCCACGAGGTTTTGCACACGGGTTTGTTGTCTTGAGTGAAGCAGCCGTTTTCTTTTATAAATGCGATAATTTTTACCATAAGGAATCTGAAGGCGGAATTATTTATAATGATGCCGATCTGAATATTGACTGGCAGCTAGCCGATGCTGAAATACTTTTATCTGATAAAGACAAATTATTACCCACTTTGCAGGACGTGAAAGTGACTCTAAACTTTTAACCATGAAAGGAATCATATTAGCGGGTGGATCAGGAACAAGACTGTATCCTATTACAAAAGGAATCAGTAAGCAACTGATGCCCATTTATGATAAGCCCATGATTTATTACCCGTTGTCAATTCTTATGCTGGCTGGTATCAGGGAAATACTGATTATCACTACACCTGAAG
Organism: Chitinophaga pinensis; assembly: GCA_943372605.1. Lineage (GTDB taxonomy): Bacteria > Bacteroidota > Bacteroidia > Chitinophagales > Chitinophagaceae > Sediminibacterium > Sediminibacterium pinensis_H. The sequence continues at coordinate 500,850 of CALRZI010000002.1, forward strand.
ACAATGACCAGTTTAAACGCTTGCTGGGTGATGGATCGGTATTGGGTTGCAGATTTGAATATGCTGTTCAGGAAGTGCCTAACGGACTGGCGCAGGCATTTGTAATTGGTGAATCATTTATAGGAAATGATAAAGTAGCATTGATTCTTGGAGATAATATTTTTTATGGATCAGGGTTTAGTCAACTCGTACAATCGTTCAACAATATAGAGGGAGCTGCTGTATTTGCTTATGAAGTAAATGACCCCGAACGTTATGGTGTGGTTGAGTTTGATGAAAATAAAAAAGCCGTATCGATTGAAGAAAAACCCAGTCAGCCCAAATCAAATTATGCGGTACCTGGTTTGTACTTTTATGATAATACTGTTGTATCGATAGCAAAATCCATAAAACCATCTGCAAGAGGTGAGTATGAAATTACTACGGTAAATAATGAATACCTGCAACAGGGTAAACTCAAAGTAGGTATCATGAACCGGGGAACGGCCTGGCTCGATACCGGTACTTTTGATTCACTGAGCGATGCCAGTGAGTTTGTGCGTGTCATTGAAAAAAGACAAAGCCAGAAAATTGGATGTATTGAAGAAGTGGCCTGGCGCATGGGTTATATTACTCACCAGCAGTTGCTTGAGTTGGCAAAATTGTATGCTAAAAGTGGTTATGGTGAATACCTTTCCCGTTTAAAATAGCAAGTTTTACCAACCGGAACCGATCATCAGGCCTTTCTTTCAACCAATTTTAATTGCGGTTACTGAACAAAAGCACAAAACCATTGTTATACAGTAATGGACGCTTTTACCATTAAAGATCTGGAGAACCTGACCGGTATTAAAGCCCACACGATCAGGATATGGGAGCAACGTTATCGTTTCCTGAACCCACAACGGACGGAAACGAATATTCGCTATTACAGTAATGCGGAACTGAAAACTGCCCTCAACGTAGCCCTTTTGAATAAATATGGGTACAAAATTTCTCATATCGACCGGATGACACCGGTTGACATCAACGAGAAAATACTCTCCCTTACTCACCCGGAAGCATTACAGGAAAGGACGGTAAATAGTCTTATCCAGAGTATGGTAGATATGGATACAGAAGAATTTGAGGGTCTGTTGAATCGCTGTATTTTTTCAAGCGGCATCGAAAAAACCATCCTGCAAATCATTTTCCCCTTTCTCGAACGAGTAGGCATGTTATGGCTCACCAATCATATTAACCCGGCCCAGGAACACCTCGTAACAAATATTATCCGGCAGAAACTGATCAATGGAATAGAAACGGTAAAGAGCCGGATAATAGCAGAAAAAACAAGCATACTGTTTTTACCGGAAGGGGAGCATCATGAACTGGGATTATTGTTTATGTACTTTTTGATGAAAAACCGGGGGGTGAAAGTTCTTTACTTAGGAGCCGATATGCCTGTAAAAGATGTAGCATATGTTGTTGATAGGAAAAATCCTGATTTTGTTTACACCCATCTTACATCAGTAGCCGGAAACTTTTCTCTGGAAAAATTCCTCTTGAATTTGCATAACCGAATGCCCGATATATCGTTTGTTGTTTCAGGTCAGATTACGCAACACTACAAAAAAACTGTTCCATCCAATATCAGTCTAAGGCAATCCCTGCCAGCTATGATGGAATATATCAACACCCTTTCCTGAGTAAATACCCATTTTTTGACTCAAATCAGCATGATTTGGTGCTTTTTAGCACCTCATCAGGCAATTGCGCATGTGTAAAGCATTGAACCAGTTTGTTTTATCTTTTTAGTTAAAAAATTAAACAAAATACTATCAAAGTATCACAAGTTTGTTTAACTTTACATCATAAACAATTAAACAAATAAAGTATGTCGGTATTAGAGTTTAACCAAATGCTGCTGAACAACACAGAGTTTTTGAAACCTTTTGCCGTTACACTTACACGTGATACGGAAGCAGCGAAAGACCTGGTACAGGAAACTATGTACAGGGCATTGGCCAACAAAGACAAATACAATGTTGGTACCAATATAAAAGCATGGCTGTACACCATCATGCGTAATATTTTTATCAATAATTACCGCAGAAAAAGCAAGCAGGCAACCATTTTCGACAGTACTCCCAATGAGTTTTTACTTAATATTAACCAGGGAGCTGTAGCAAATGATGCCATTGCCAATATCAATTTAAAAGAAGTAAAGGCAGCAATACAGGGTCTGCCTGAGATTTTCAGAAATCCCTTTCTGCTCTATTTCGATGGGTTTAAATACCATGAAATCGCAGAAATGTTGAACGAGCCGTTGGGTACGATCAAGAGTCGTATACACTTTGCACGGAAACTGCTCAAAAACCAGTTGCAACGGTATTAAGTTTTTTGCCTAATTTTCTAACGAGTGAGTAAATCAGTAATCATTATTGGAAGCGGTTTCGCCGGTCTTTCTGCTGCCTCTTTTATGGCCAAAGCAGGATGGCGGGTAACGGTAGTGGAAAAACACTCCACACCCGGCGGCAGGGCGCGCCAGTTTTCTGAAGCAGGATTTACTTTCGATATGGGACCAAGCTGGTATTGGATGCCTGATGTGTTTGAAAGATATTTCAACCAGTTTGGAAAATCGGTGGCTGATTATTACCAGCTAAAAAGACTCGACCCATCTTATCGTGTTTACTGGCCCGATGGTCCTACGGATATACCCGCAAACTATGAGGAGTTACAGTCTTTATTTGATACAATTGAGCCGGGAAGTGGCGCTAAACTGGATTTGTTTTTAAAAGAAGCTGCCTATAAATATGAAGTAGGCATTCACAAGCTGGTACACAAACCCGGACAATCTTTAACTGAATTTCTTGACTGGGATTTAGTAAGCGGAGTATTTAAGCTCGATGTGTTCCGTTCTATTAAATCGCATGTAGCAAAATATTTTACACACCCCAAGCTCCGTGAACTTATGGAGTTTCCGGTATTGTTTCTGGGAGCTTTACCAGAAGATACGCCAGCCTTATACAGCCTGATGAATTATGCAGACATCAAAGGCGGAACCTGGTACCCGGAAGGAGGAATGTTTCAAATTGTTAAAGCCATGTACGAGCTGGCTGTTGAGCTGGGTGTGCAATTTGCATTCAATCAGAATGTACAGGAAATACGTATACAGCGGGATGCAGCCAGACAGGTGGTAACACAGGATCGTGTTTACGAAGCTGAAGTAGTGATTGGTGGCGCAGATTACCACCATATTGAAATGAATCTTTTGCCTGAAGCATTTCGCACGTACACACCGGCATACTGGAACAAGCGTGTGATGGCCCCCAGTTGTTTGTTGTATTATGTTGGATTGAACAAACGACTTAGCAATATTCGTCATCACAGTTTATTCTTCGACACTTCCTTTGAAGTGCATGGAAAAGAAATCTATACAACCAAAGAGTGGCCAACAGATCCTTTATTTTATATGTGTGCCACATCGGTAACAGATACTACCGTGGCACCTGAGGGTTGCGAAAATTTGTTCCTGTTGATACCTGTTGCCACAGGATTGAGTGATGATTCGCCCGAAAGAAGACAGTTTTATTTTGATAAAGTGATAGAAAGGCTCGAACAGCAAACCGGTCAGTCGGTAAAAGATGCGATTATTTATCAGAAATCCTTTGCACACAGCGATTTCGTATCTGAATACAACGCCTTTCGTGGAAATGCCTATGGTTTAGCGAACACTTTGGGTCAAACTGCTGTTTTAAAACCAGCATGCCGGAGTAAAAAAGTGCGAAACCTGTTTTATACCGGTCAGCTAACCGTTCCAGGTCCGGGTGTACCACCCAGCCTGATTAGTGGAGAAGTGGTAGCAGGTGAAGTGATAAAAGCATACGGATAAATTAATTAAACATATACACAGAGCCTGTCTGTGAACAAACAAACAACGAATGATCACACTGTTTCATGAAGTAAGTCAGGATTGCAGCAGGATCACAACAGAGAAATACAGTACTAGTTTTTCATCTGCTATCCGGTTGTTGCATAAGGACCTGCGTACGCCCATATTTAATATTTATGGGTTCGTTCGTTTTGCGGATGAAATTGTGGACAGTTTCCATGATTACGATAAAGCCACATTGCTGGCCGAATTTAAGGCGGCTACCTATGATGCACTTGATAAAGGCATCAGCATGAATCCCATTTTGCATAGTTTTCAATTGACGGTTAATCGATATCAAATAGACAGAGCATTAATTGATGCTTTTTTGTACAGCATGGAACTCGATTTAAGCGAACGTAAATATGACCGTGCCGGATACGAACAATATATTTATGGAAGCGCAGAAGTAGTAGGGTTGATGTGTCTTTTTGTTTTTTGTGAGGGAAACAGGGAGATGTATGAACAATTGAAACCCAGTGCAAGAAGTTTAGGGGCCGCTTTTCAGAAGGTAAACTTTCTCCGCGATCTGAAAGCGGATTACGAAGGATTGGAAAGAGTATATTTCCCCGGATGCGATTTCAGGAATTTTACATTGGCAGATAAGCAGTCAATTGAGGAAGATATTCAACGCGATTTTAACCATGCTTATGAAGGCATTCTCAAATTGCCCATGAAATCACGGTTTGGTGTGTATGTAGCATATAAATATTATCTCTCTCTCTTTAAAAAAATAAAAAAAGTACGTCCGCAAAAAATAATGGAAGAAAGGATCAGGATACCAGACTACGGTAAAATATTCATCTTGGCGAAAGCGGGTATACGAAGTCATTTTAATTTACTCTGAGCTCAGTAATAGAACACTTATTTTTATGGTATGGAACATGTGATTTTGGTGAACGAACACGACGAGGTGCTGGGGGTAATGGAAAAAATGGAGGCGCATGAAAAAGCTGCATTGCATCGTGCATTCAGCGTATTTGTGTTTAACAGTAAATATGAACTCTTATTACAGCAAAGGGCATTCACAAAATACCATAGTGCTGGTTTATGGACCAATACCTGCTGTAGTCATCCGCGCCCGGGTGAATCAACAGAAGCTGCAGCAGCACGAAGACTTCAGGAAGAAATGGGGTTCACAACCGATTTAGTAAAAACATTTTCTTTCACATACAATGCTTCTTTTGACAATGGATTGACGGAGCATGAATTTGATCATGTATTTGTAGGTAATTACGATGGCGAAATTGTTATTAACGAAGAAGAAGTAGCATCGTATGTTTACAAGTCATTAGAAGAGGTGGCAATATTGCTGAAAGAGGAACCAGCAACATTCACCGCTTGGTTTCATATCGCATTCCCAAAAATTTACGACTGGCACCTGGAGCATCATAAACCATAAACCCATGCAGGAAAAACCTTCGGCAATAATAATAGGTGCAGGTGTAGCCGGACTCGCCGCTGCCATACGACTTGCCGTTCTGGGGTTTGATGTTAAGGTATTTGAACAGTCAGGCGGGCCGGGTGGTAAACTTGGGCATTTTGAAACAGGCGGATATCATTTTGATACGGGGCCAAGTCTTTTCACTCAACCCGAGAATATAGTAGAACTTTTTACCCTTGCAGGTGAGCCCATCGAAGCATATTTCCGATACAGGAAAATGCCGGAGTCCTGTAATTATTTTTATGAAGATGGCACCATGATCCGTGCATCTGCAGAGCCAGATTTGTTTGCGGAGGAATTGAACCGCCAAACAGGAGAACCCGTTGAACGGGTAAAAAAATATTTGTCGCAATCGGCTGGTTTGTATGAAAATGTAGCGAACGTTTTTCTCCATCACTCATTACACAAGCGATCAACATTATGGAAAGCTCCTATTGCTAAGGCCTTGAGAACGGTTCGTCCAATGCATTTATTCAGAAGTATGCACCAGGTAAATGCCGGTAGTTTTAGTGAACCCAAAGTGGTGCAGTTGTTTAACAGGTATGCTACTTATAATGGAAGTAACCCCTATAAGGCACCGGGAATGTTAAGTCTTATTCCTCATCTTGAACATAATGAAGGAACTTTTTATCCGGAAGGAGGAATGATCAGTATAACGAAAGCCTTGTTTAAACTGGCAGAGAAAAAAGGAGTACAGTTTCATTTCAATCAGCCTGTATAAAGAATCATTAACCATAATCATCGTGCTATTGGAGCTGTTGTGGATGGCAAAAATATACCTGCATCTGTGATAGTAAGTAATGTAGACGCTTATTTTACCTACCTGCGGTTATTGAATGACCAGGCAACGGCAAAAAAAATATTGAAACAGGAGCGTAGTAGCAGCGCATTAATATTTTACTGGGGCATTAAGAAAGAATTTTCACAATTGGGTTTACATAATATATTCTTTAGTGAAGCATATGAGAAAGAGTTTGATCATATTTTCAGATTGAAAAAAATATATGCTGATCCAACAGTGTATATCAATATCACAGCCAAATGCGAACCCGGAAAACAGGCGCCCACAGGAAAAGAAAACTGGTTTGTAATGATCAATGTTCCTGCAAATGTGGGACAGGATTGGAATCAACTAAAAGAAACAAGTCGGGCATTAATTATTGACAAACTCAGCCGTATGCTGAAAACGGATATCGGCTCATTCATAGAAACAGAAAATGTACTAGATCCGGTGTTGATTGAATCAAAAACAGGTTCATACCAGGGCTCATTGTATGGAACGAGTTCTAATTCACGAATGGCAGCTTTTATGCGTCATCCGAATTTCTCCCGTCAGATTCAGGGATTATATTTTGTAGGGGGAAGTGTGCATCCCGGAGGGGGCATACCTTTGTGTTTAAAAAGTGCCAGGATCATGGCCGATATCGTACAAAACGATCAGCAAAAAAAGAAACATTAGTGAGTCGCCATAAATTAAGTATATCGGTATTCATCGCCATCCTCTTTCACATAAGTGGGTTGATCGGCACGCTTTTTACTGAGCATAAAGAATGGTTTATTGCCAATACACCATTGAATTTATTACTGATGTTTTTGTTGTTGTTATGGAATCAACCAAAACCAAACAAGTTCTTTATCCTTTTTGTACTGGCTGCTTTTTTGACGGGTATGGGTACAGAAATGATTGGTGTAAATACAGGAAAACTATTTGGCTGTTATAGTTATGGATCGGTATTAGGCCCACATTTGAATGGTGTGCCCTGGCTTATCGGTATTAACTGGTTTGTAATGGTGTACGCTTCGGGTGTAATAATGCATTTATTGCACGAGTGGATAAGACATAAATACGAGGAGTCGGGTACACATCTTTCTAAAAAATTAATTACTATCTCACTCGTTGTGGATGGAGCATTGCTAACTGTTTTCTTCGATTGGGTAATGGAACCTGTAGCGGTAAAATTAGGTTTCTGGCAATGGGAGGGTAGTGAAATACCCTTCTTCAATTATCTGTGTTGGTTCTTGATCAGTGCTGCTTTATTATGGTTGTTCAGGAGCCTGCGCTTTGAAAAGGCCAACCATTTTGCGGTACATTTGTTTATTATTCAGTTACTGTTTTTTTTAATTCTAAGATGGTATTTGTAATATGTTGATTTATATCCTTATAGCATTGGCAACATTTTGTATCATGGAAGGCATCACATGGCTTACACACCGTTTTGTGATGCATGGCTTTTTGTGGTATCTGCATGAGGATCATCACCAGAAAGGACCGGGTTTTTTTGAAAAAAACGATGCCTTCTTTATCATATTCGCTATTCCCAGTTGGCTCTGTATTATGCTGGGAAGTATGAACCAGGTATATTGGGTGGTAAGTATTGGAGCAGGTATTGCATTGTATGGGTTTGCCTACTTCCTGGTACATGAAATTATTATTCACCAGCGAATAAAATTATTTACCAGAAGCAATAACCGTTATATAAAAGCCATACGATGGGCGCATAAAATGCACCACAAGCATTTGGATAAACATGAAGGAGAAAGTTTTGGTATGCTCATCGTAGCCAAAAAATACTGGGACAAAGTGCGCAAAGACGAAATGCTTCAGAAGAAATAAAATATTACTCACTACTGACTACTCACTATTCACTCACATTACCACTATATCATCTCCGGCTCCGGTTGCGCAGGTTTAAGTTTATTGATGCGCATGATACAGCATCCTTTTTTTGATGATAAGAAAATACTGGTAGTAGATAAAGCACCTAAAACAACCAATGACAGAACCTGGTGTTTTTGGGAACAGGAAGAAGGATTATTTGAACCACTTGTTCATCGTCAGTGGACAGAAGTTGATTTTTATTCGACATATTTTTCAGCTGCGCTTCCAATATCGCCATACAGATATAAAATGATTCGGGGGATTGATTTTTACCAGCATATACAGGAGCTGGCGAAAGAAAGAACCAATATTCATTTTTTATACGCGCCTGTTATAAGAACAGGAACAAAAGATGATATAGCTTTTGTTGAAACAGCATCAGGTATATATACGGCCGAATATGTGTTTAATAGTATTTTATTTCAACAGCCAGGAATTCGCAAAGGAGAGTATATGCTCTTACAGCATTTCAAAGGTTGGCTAATTGAAACTCAAACACCGGTTTTTAACCCGGAGAAAGCCACATTCATGGATTTTAGGGTGTCGCAGGAAGAGGGCACTACTTTTATGTATGTGTTGCCGGTGTCGCCTACATCTGCATTGGTGGAATATACTTTGTTTACAGAAAATGTATTGGCTCAGGAAAAATATACATCGGCGTTGAAGGCTTATTTGAAAACCTATCTGGATATTGAAAAATATCATATCGAACATGAAGAATTTGGTATTATTCCAATGACCAATCATGTATTTCCATCTGTGGAAGGAAAAGTAGTGTATATAGGAATAGCGGGTGGACAGGCAAAAGGAAGTAGTGGGTATGCTTTTCAGTTTATCCAGAAAAAAACAGCTTCAATCATCAATAACTTAATCCGGCAACGATTTCCATCTCAGTCTGCTGGGTTTACAGAAAGAAAGTTTCGTTTTTATGATTCGGTACTGTTGAATGTGCTTCATCATCGCAAATTAAATGGCGATACAATATTTGCCTCCATCTTTCAGAAGAACCCGCCGGAACGGGTATTGCGTTTTCTCGACAATGAAAGCAGCTTGTGGGATGATCTCAGAATCATGAATAGTGTGCCAACCGGTGTATTTCTCAAAGCGGCCATACAAGAGTTATTCCGTTAGTTTAGTTCCTTTCTATTATTTTTGCTGCGTTTTATTGAATGGGCCTCGTAATTTCCGCCAGAGGTGGAGAAAGTATAAGAGTAGTTATTTGATATTATGATTGTTTATTGAAATATTGGCCTCGTAGTACAATGGATAGTATAAGAGTTTCCGAAGCTCCAGATCCAGGTTCGATTCCTGGCGAGGCCACAGCGAATAAGAAATAAGGAATAGGAAATAAAGAAGTTGTCCTGTTTTTTTGTGTACAAAGGATAGTATAATCCCCACGATGCCGTGGGGACGAAGCTCCAGATCCAGGTTCTCCGCCGCGGCGGATGGCGAGGCCACAGAGAATAAGAAATAAGGAACAAGAAACAGGGAACAGAGCTCAAGAAGTGATGGTTACTTTTCTAGGTTTCAAAGACGGGCTCTGGTTGCCTTACATAAACCTGAATTTCTCTTCCTCAATATCAAGCTGGTGTAGGTACTTGCGAATAATGTCTTCATCGAAATGAGGATCTGCCTGATTTTTCTCCAGCAACCATCGTCTTTGTTCTTCCAGGAGCTCGAGGTAAATGGTTTTAACTTCTGCTGACATAACAGGGCTTAAGTTGTAGAGGTTTTTTAATCTGCATTTCTCTGCAATTTGTTGAACCGCAACATTTGTATTTAATTGATCCTCGTATTTACTCGACAGGTGTTTTAAAGAGTGTTGTGCCAATGCAGTTTTGATGAATTCATTTGCTTCATGCTCAGGCATGTGGTCATTGTAGCCTGCTATCTTTAATCTTTTTATCAGATAAGGTAAAGTGAGACCCTGCAATAACAAAGTGGTTAGTATAACGATGAATGTAATAAAGAGAATCAGGTTACGTTGAGGAAAGGCAACACCATCTGATAATTGCACGGGTATCGATAAAGCTGCAGCAAGCGATACCACACCCCGCATACCTGTCCAGCCCAATAACAGCGGACCTTTAAAGCCAGGGTTTCTTTCAGCTACATTAATAAAATTACGCATTACCAATGTGGTAAGCACTGCACCAAATGCAGCTAATATCCGAACAACAATTAATATGGTTGTAACCAATAAGCCATACCAGATAGCATCGCCGAAAGCGATACCATCTTGTTTAAGTCCGGTCGTAATTTCGGGGAGGTCTAACCCTATCAACATAAAAACTAGTCCATTCAATACAAAAACAAAACTCTCCCATACATTCACTCCTTTTACGCGGGATGAACTGTTTAAGAAATGATGCCTTCTGTTAGAGAGTAATAAACCTGCACTTACTACTGCTAAAATACCTGAGCTGTGAATTTCTTCCGCAAAAATGTACACGATATATGGGGTGATGATGGTTAGGATGATATCCATACTCGCATCGGTAGGCAGGTATTTATGAATGATCATAAATAACCAGCCGATCAAAAGACCAATACCTACGCCGCCTACCACCATCCATGTAAAACTCAATGTGGCATCGAGCCAGATAAACTGACCGGTAGCAACTGCAATCATTGCAAAACGAAATATAATGAGCGAAGAAGCATCATTCAACAGGCTTTCTCCTTCAAGAATAGAAGACATTCTTTTCGGCACACGCACAAATTTTAAAATAGCATTGGCACTTACGGCATCGGGTGGCGATACAATACCACCCAGCAAAAAACCAAGTGCAAGAGAGAAGCCAGGAATAAAATAATTCGCCACAAAAGCTACAGACATGGCCGTTAAAAACACAACGATGAATGCAAAGCTGGTAATAATGCGCCGCCACCGCCAAAGCTCTTTCCATGAAATGCTCCATGCCGCTTCATATAAAAGTGGTGGCAGGAAAATGATAAAAATAAGTTCAGGATCAATTTTTGTAAGCGGAACACCTGGTATAACACTAATCAGCAACCCGGCAATTACTAATAATATGGGGTAGGCCACTTTTATTTTGTTGGCCAGCATAATCAGTAACACAATCGATAGAATAAGCAGCAGGTAAAATGGAAAATGCTCCAGCATCTATATCACTTTTATAGTGAACATAAAACATAAGAATGAAAGACTGTAATAATTGATAAACCTGGAGCTAGCGGCTAGCTGCTAATAGCTCTCTCTTTACCCCATCGAATGCACCATCGCCAAACTCTCTCTTGCCATCTGGCTATTGTATTCAAAACAGAGTTGTTTATGATTAATGGTGTCTACAATGGTTCCGATCAGGCAAAGACCACCAGTGAAGAGATAGAGTAAACCCATCCCGTTTTGTCTTACCATAAAACGTTGAACACCGGCTACCAGTACAAATCCGAGGATACAACCGAGTAGTATTTGATCGGTTTTTCTTCTTTTACCATTGTAAACTGCAATGAAATTATACAGGCGTTCATCCGATAAACCCGCAGTAAGATTTTGAATAAAAACCAGTTCTTCGCCCTCAAGTGCGGGTATCAGGTTGTACAGATTGGGTCTCATGTGCTAATTTTTGTTGATTTTGGTCACATGGAATTCGCCAATAAACATCCGCTTTGTATCAGCATTTGTTATGGCTCATTTCATGTGTGGTAAGGGTATTAATGATTAGTTGCTTTATCCGTATAAATATAATGATAACTGCAAAGATTCCCATCGGGTGATGTTGAAAAGAAGCAATGAACCTGAAATGCAGCGCATCGTGAATGGCATGACCAATACCACAACCCGGACATTTACCTAGTCCTAAAAGGGTTGACACACATAGCGATTGTCCTTTCTCGTAGCCTGGTAAAAAGAATAGCAGGATCAATGCTGTGATCCAGAAAAGTAGTTCGCTATGTTTCAATATTTTTTTGATGGGGTTTTATTTTCCAAATGCGGCAATATTGCTGCTGAAGATTTTTACGGCAATAGCTAATAGTATTACACCAAAGAATTTGCGTACTGCTAGTAAACCTGCCGGACCGAGTGCTTTCTCTACAACCCTGAGCGATTTCAGAACAATGTAAACAACAATAAGATTGATGAGTATGCCACTCAGAATATACAGTTCATCGAAATTGGCTTTTAACGACATCACGGTAGTAAGTGTACCACTACCTGCAATAATGGGGAAGGCAATAGGTACAACAGAACCGGATTTGGCATCTTTATCGCCCTTGAAAATTTCATGACCTAATACCATTTCCAGACCCAGTAAAAAGATGACTACGGAACCACCTACTGCAAAAGATCGTATATCAAGCCCCAGAATTTTCAGGAAAGCCTCACCCGCAAAAAGAAAAAGAATCATGAGTAAGCCGGAAATAAGTGTAGCCTGTGTAGACCTGATGCCACCCATTTTATCTTTCAATGAAATGAGCAGGGGAATGGACCCCACAATATCAATCACCGCAAACAATGTAAACGTAGTTGTAAGCAAATGATCAAGTTGGAAAGTCATGGTGAGCGGTTTGAATGGGAAGATAAGAAAAAGTGAGTAGTGAGTAATCAGTAGCGAGTGAAAATTTGCTCACTACTGATTACTCACCACTCACTTCCTAAAACCTGAACACATGATGTTTCACCAGCTTGTATTCAAACTGCAGGGCTTCCAGACAGTTCCTGCAAAGACAGTCGGTGAATTTGCTTTCTATATACACCCTCTCTTCATGACTCAGTTTGGGGCCACTGCACTGACAGGCCGGAATATTGCCCACTTTGCACTCAAATGTCTTGGTGCATCGTGGGCAATGTTTTATTTCATGTTTGTGTGTCATCGGCATTGTTTGATAATAACACGAGTTTTCACCTTTCATCTTTCACTTTTCACCTTTCACGTCTCACGTCTCACGTTCAATCACCAGTTAAACGTAACCCCTGCATTAAAGAGAAAAGGAATTGCATTAAATCCTCTCGCATCAAAAAATTTCTTCCCGGTAATATTCTGTGCGTCTGCAAAAAATTTCACTTGCTCATTCAATACATAATCTACTGATGCTCCTACAATGAAATAGGAGGGTAGTGAAATATCTGCACGGCGGTATCCGCCAATATCAAAACGACTGCTTACATATTTTCCTGTAACAGCTACATTCAATCCTTTGCAAATATCGAGATTGGCTGCCAGATTAATATGGTGCTTGGGTCTGCGTAAGAGATAGTCGTAAGTAACGGTGTCTTTTGTGGTTAAACGGTTTTGTGTTATTTCTTCACTCAACAATAAAGTGTAGTTCGCACTAAAACCAGCTTTGCCAACTTTTGCTGCGAGCTCCCATTCCAAACCATTCACAACCTGTTTTACATAGTTGAAATAGTTGAAAGTAATATAGTTGTAGTCGATACCATTGCTGATCTTCCTATTAAAATACACGAGTCTTGTACTCAACTGTTTTTGCTGAAAGCTGGCGCCGGCTTCATAGTTAACCGATTTTTCAGCGTTCAGTTTACTGTTAAGACTTAACTGGTACAATGATGGTGCTTTGAAACCACTTGAAATACTACCAAACACACGGAACTGATCATTGAAACTATAAGACGGGTTGAAGGTATAAGTGCTGTTATTACCATAACGTGAATGATCATTATATCGGCCTCCTAATTCAACATTGAATTTTTTATTGGAACTATTGAAAATAACAGATGCATATAAAGCCGTTTGCGACAAAGAAGTGTCCCTGAACTGGCTCCTGTACGGTCCGAAAGAACTTACAGAGAGATAATTCTGATTATAGGAATTGTAACGATAGTCGGTACCTGCCAATAAGGTGAATCCTTTGCCTAATTTGGTGCTTGCATACAATTCCACAAACTGCGATTTACCGAAATAGGTATTGTCTTCAAACCAGGTACTGGTTTTATGTAAACTGTCGTTGCGATAGTTACGTGTGAGTTCACTGTACTGGTAATTACCGGTGATGGCCAGTTTGCCTTTTCTGTATTGAAAACCGGTACCGGTGATCAAGGATTTGTTGTTGATATTATAATCGCGATCATCATTAAATACACCTGCATCAATTCCTGCTTTATACTGGCTGTACATGAGGAAGGCTTTAAATGCAAGGTGATTAGTGGCCTGGTAAAACAACTGTCCGCTGGCTACCGAACCATCGTACCTGTCTTTATCATAGTTTTTTGTACCCGTGCTGTCGTAAGCAGAAGAAAAACCATTGGTAAACAAACGCGCATAACGTGCGGTATAAGTGAGCTTATTCAGCTTGCCATAAACCTGTACATTGTTTCTCGAAGTGCCAAGATTACCCTGGCTCAGCGTAGCTTTTATGTTGAATGGTTTATTGGTATCTTTTTTTACGGTGATAATATTAATTACACCTGCAATAGCATCGCTACCATATAAAGTTGATTGAGGACCTTTGCATACTTCAATTCTTTCCACATCATTTACAGAGAAAAAGTTGAGGTCGAAATCAGTCGTAATGGTAGAAGGGTCGTTTAATGGAATGCCATCCATGAGTATCAGTGTACGTCCGGGAGAAGCGCCACGGGTGTAAACGGTTTGAACACTACCTGCGTTATTGAAAGCGCCATTAATGGTAATACCTGCCTGTTCATTTAATAATTGAGCCACGGTTTTACCACCACTTTTTTCAATTTGCTGTTTGGTGATAACAGAGATTACTTTACCTGTTGTACTTTGTTTTTGTTCGAGTTTGTTGGCTGTTACTACCACTTCATCAAGTGTAACAGTGTCTTTTTGTGCAAACAGGGCAGAGCCTGAAAGCATGCATGCGAGGAGCGTAATTGTTTTGCTCATTGTTATTGGTTAAATAGTTGAACAATGAGCTTTCAGGAAACATAAAAAACGGAGAAACATAAATTGCCGCTGCAGACAGCATTTACATTCCATGCTTTTCACCCGAAAGCCGTGAATGGATCGTCTGTATGTGGCAGGTCTTCTGGCTTGCTCTCCGTTGTTGAACCTTCCCATCCCGCTTTTGCAGAACAGTGGTTAGTAGAAACAACAGTGGTTTTTGAGTGAGTAGTGAGTAGTCAGTAGTGAGTAACATTTAAACCCACTACTGACTACTCACTGCTCACTACCAGAGCTTACAGCTACGGGGATAGCGCCGGATTTACACCGGACTTCCCTTTTAATCCCGACGGGGCGGGAACCAAATACAGCGCAAATGTAGGGCGCAGCAGGTAATGAGGAAATTAAGTTTTACACGCTGGTGGGGAAAAGGAGAAGAGTCTATAGCTATAGCCCATAGTTGATGGCATATGGCTAATGGCCATGAACTATGAACCATTGGCTATAGACTATCAGCCATTAGCCATAAGTTCATTACATTTAACACCATATCATTAAATTCTTATGCAGGGAAATCAAAAACTGAATCTTTTTAGCTTCACCATGATTGTTGTAGGTCTGGTGATTGGAATGGGTATTTTCAGAACGGCGGCCACCAGTGCCAAAGATGCCATTGAACCTTCTGTTTACTTTACGGCATGGATACTGGGTGGTTTTGTGGCTTTATGTGGTGCACTTACCTATGCAGAAATAGGCAGTCGCTACCCGGTAACTGGTGGTTATTATAAGGTGTTTTCTTACGCTTATCATCCCAGTATTGCTTTTGCCATTAATTGTATCATCCTTATCAGTAATGCAGCCAGTTTAAGTGCGGTGGCATTGATTGGTAGTGGATACATTACAAAATTATTTCCCGGTGTTGCATGGACAGATATTCATAAAGCATTGATAAGTTGTGCCGCTATCATCTTTTTTTATGGCATTAACCTGATGGGTTTGAAAATGAGTTCCCGTGCGCAGAATATCCTGATGCTGATTAAAATAGGGATGATTGTAGTGTTGATTCTAGCACTTTTCTTTCCGCACGATCAGGTAGCCACAGTAGCCGCAACAACAGCAGCGCCGGTAGTGGCAACGGAATCGATGAGTTGGATACAGAGTCTCGGTATCAGCCTGATTGCGGTATCATTTACATATGGAGGGTATCAGCAAACCATCAATTTTGGTAATGAAGTAAACCAGCCGGCTAAAAATATTCCAAGAGGTATTTTTATTGGTATTGCTATCATCATTATACTTTACCTGCTGGTAAACCTGAGTTATTATACCATTGTTGGTTTCGATCAGATGAAGGGCGAAAGAGAAATTGCATACGTAGTTATGGAACGCACATTTGGGGCAAGAGGTGCCGATATCTTTTCTTTCTTTTTATTCTTTGGTGTACTTGCTTATGTAAATGCGTTGCTGATGAGTAACCCAAGGGTTATGTATGCCATGAGTGAAGAAAAAACATTGCCATCTTCTTTCGCCAAACAAAATCCCAAAAACCAGGTATTTACTTTTTCACTCACTGTGTTTGCTGCTATGTGTATTGTGATTTTATTTTTCGCGCAAACATTTGATAAGATACTCAACTTTACCATCTTCCTCGATTGTTTTGGAATGGTTGCATCGAGTGCCACCATTTTTATTCTGCGTAAGCGAACCAAACATCTTGATGGTACGGGCATCTTTAAAATGAAACTGTTTCCACTGATGCCGCTCATTTTTATGAGTGCCTATTTGTTTGTAGGCATCAGCATCGCCATGCAAACACCAGATACGGCATTTGTAGGTTTCTGTGTGTTACTCGGATTTATGTTGATTTATTTCATCAGTACCAAATTCAGAAAAACCGTTACTGAAAAACCACAATTGTAGTATGGACCTTTCTTATATATTAAATGAACTGGCAGAAGACAGAGATGAATATTTCAGGGCGGTATCGCCACCCATTGTACAGACCAGCAATTTTGCTTTTAAAAAAGTAGACGACCTCCGTAAATCGTTTGAGGATGAATATTCAACCTGGTTGTATAGCCGTGGACTTAACCCAACGGTAGAAATTCTACGGAAAAAATTAGCGGCACTCGATGGTGCAGAAGATTGCCTCGTATTTAACAGCGGAGCGGCAGCCATTTTTGCGGCTGTGTTGGCCAATGTGAAAAGCGGCGATCATATTGTAAGTGTGAAAGACCCATATACCTGGGCAAGAAAAATGTTTGATGAAATATTGCCGCGTTTCCAGGTAACGGTTACTTATATCGATGGAACTTCAATGGCTAATTTTGAAGCAGCCATTCAAACCAATACAACGGTTATTTATCTTGAATCGCCCAATAGCTGGTTATTCGATTTGCAAGACCTCTCAGCCGTGGCGCAACTGGCCCGATCGAAAAATATTATTACCATCTGCGACAATAGTTTCTGTACTCCCTTGTACCAGAAACCCTATGAAATGGGTATTGATCTTACGCTTCAGTCGGCCACCAAATACATCAGCGGACATAGCGATGTTATTGCCGGGGTGTTAAGCGGCAGTAGTAAACAGATTACCCGTATCTTTAACAGCGAATACAACAATATAGGGTCCGGTATCCAGCCCTTCAACGCATGGTTGTTGATCAGAGGTCTTCGAACATTACCGGCACGCCTGGAGCGCATAACGCGAACTACTCACGCTGTAATAACATTTTTGAAGTCTCATCCGCTTGTGGAAAGGGTTATTTTTCCGTTAGATCCCTCATTTCCCCAATATGAGCTGGCCAACCGTCAGATGAAAGGGGCATGTGGTTTGCTGACATTTATCCTGAGAACCCAATCCTGTGAAGCCATAGAGAATTTCTGTAATGGGTTGAAACACATATTGATGGCGGTGAGCTGGGGCGGACATGAATCCCTGATCATACCAAAATGTGCCGGGATGCCGCGCGATCAGTTTAACCCGGCATTGGAGTTACACCGTAGCCTGCGTCTGTATGTTGGACTGGAAGAGCCGGAATACATCATTTCCGACCTGGCCCAGGCACTGGATGTAATAAAGGACCATTCATAACGACTTATGATCGGTTTCGGTTAACGCTACTCCGCCTATCAGAAAATTAGCTATCTGGTTGGGAAACTGTTATTTTTGTTATATATGAAGAAGTTAATTGCCCTTTTGGGATGTGCCATTCTGGTACAGGTGCATGCTCAGACTACCAATGAAAAATGGGATCTGCGTAAATGTATTGACTATGCTACACAGAATAATATTTCTGTGAAACAGGCCGATGTACAGGCCAGGATCAGCGCATTGCTGGCAAAACAGGCAAAACTAAATCAATACCCTACACTAAACATGAGTTCGGGAACAGGTGTGCGTTTTGGTAGATCTATTGACCCCACCACCAACCAGTTCTCAACCAGCCAGTTTTTATATCAGAATTTCGGATTGAATGCAGGCATTCAATTATATAATGGTGGTGCTATTAAAAACAACATCAAAGCTGCTGTATTCAACGCACAGGCGGCACTGGCCGAAGTAGAAAGAACGGCTAATGATATATCACTGAATGTGGCCAATTTTTATTTACAGATACTGGCATCCAGAGAGCAGGTGAAAATTACACAGGTACAGATTGCGCAGTCGCAAACACAATTGGAGATTACGCGCAAAAGAGTAGAAGCCGGAGTATTGCCTGAATTGAATCAGGCAGAAATTGAAGCACAACTGGCTAATGACAGCAGTAACTATGTAGCAGCCGTTACAGGTTATGAACTGAATATATTAAACCTGAAAGGTCTGTTAAACCTCGATCCGGCGATTGCTTTTGAATTGGAGGCACCACCTGTAGAAAGTATACCTATTGAAAGTTTTGGCGATTTACAACCAGAACTGGTGTACCAGTTGGCACTTACATCGCAGCCATTGCAGAAAGCAAATGATTTTCGTATTAAAGCTGCACAGAAATCTGTACTCGCTGCAAAAGGACAGATGTATCCCACGATTAGTTTTGGTGGTAACCTCTCATCCAACTTCTCCAACTCATTCAAAAAAACAACAGGCTTTACTTTCCTTGGGTATAGTCCGGTTACAGGGGCAGAACCTAAAGTAGTTATTAGTAATGTAGATTACTATGTACAAAATCCGCTGTATCGTTTTACGCAAACCAGCAGAGGGTTCGGTGGATTATGGGAAGGATGGGCCGATCAGATTACCAATAACTTTGGTCAGAATGTGGGGCTTAACTTCTCCATTCCCATTTTTAATAATGGTCAGGCAAAAACAGCCTACCAGCGTTCTAAACTCGACCTGCGAAATGTGGAGCTACAGAAAACACAGGCCGATCTGAAACTGAAACAGGATATCTACACTGCATACAATAATGCCACAGCGGCATTACAGAAATTTAATGCGGGAAAGAAAACAATAGAGAGTACACAAAAAGCCTATGATTTTGCATTGAAACGTTATGAAGTAGGTTTGCTGGGTGCACTCGATTTAATTACCAACCAGAACAACCTGCTCCGTGCCAAAGTACAGCAACTGGCCAATCAATACGACTATGTGTTTAAAATGAAAGTGCTGGAATTTTATAAAGGACAGGGACTGAAACTCTAATAAAAGGGTACTACAAAACAGAAATACAATATCTATGAATAAGAAATTACTTTGGATCATTATCGGCCTGGTGGTAGTTGTGGGAGGCTTTATCGGCCTCAAGAAAGGCGGTGTTATCGGTAAAGATGAAGGACTGAAAGTATCTGCAGAAAAAGCAGCTACCAGAACCATTATCGAAACCGTAAATGCAAGTGGTAAAGTGTACCCCGAAATAGAAGTGAAAGTAAGTCCGGACGTAAGTGGTGAGATTGTGGAGTTAACGGTAAATGAAGGCGACAGTGTAAGAAAGGGCCAGGTACTGGCAAAGATCTACGCTGATATTTATTCAACCCAGAGAGACCAGGTAGCGGCGGGTGTAGATCAGGCAAAAGCACAACTTTCTAATTCAACTGCAAGTTTACCTGGTTTAAAAGCAACACTCGATAATGCTAAAGCAGCTTTTGAAAGACAAAGAAAATTATACACTGAAAAAGTAACCTCACGTCAGGAATACGACCAGGCAGAGCAGGCCTACCGCAGTGCAGAAGCCAATTATAATGCAGCTAGAGAAGGACTGAAAGGTTCGGAAGCATCTATCATGGGTGCAGAAGCGCAACTGGCACGTGCCAATAAAGATCTTTCCAGAACCACACTGGTGGCGCCAATGGATGGTGTGATTAGTTTGCTCGCTGTAAAAAAAGGGGAACGTGTGGTAGGAACGGCACAGATGGCCGGTACAGAAATGATGCGTGTTGCCGATATGCGCAGTATAGAAATAAGGGTAGATGTGGGTGAAAACGATATTCCGAAAGTAAAACTGGGCGATACTGCTCTTGTAGAAGTAGATGCATATACCAACCGTAAGTTTAAAGGACTGGTGTACAAAATTGCCAACCCCAATACACAAGCAGGCGCTACTACCACATCCACTGAAGTAACCAATTACAAAGTGCATATTCGTCTTATTCCGGATAGCTATAAAGACATGGTGGTGCCAGGAAGAGCTTTTCCTTTCCGTCCGGGAATGACAGCCAGTGCCGACATTCAAACCAATACAAAAGAAAATGTATTGTCTGTTCCGCTCAATGCAGTAACCACACGTGAAAAAGAATCGGATAAAGAAGGTAAAAAAACAAAAACCAATGATGGTCCGGCAAAAGGCGATCCGGCAGATGATGAAGCAGTAGAAGAAGTGGTATTTGTGATAGGGAAAGATAAAAAAGTAAAAAAAGTAAAAGTAAAAACAGCCATCCAGGACCTCAACTACATCGAAATTATCGAAGGATTAAATGAAGGCGACCAGGTAGTAACAGGCCCATACAATACCGTAAGTAAAATTCTGAAAGATGGTAACCTGGTAGAAGTAGTGGCGAAGGATAAATTGTTTGAGGAGAAGAAGAAAGAGTAATGAAGTCAGAAAGCTGGTAAGACCGAAAGTCTGAAGAAGAGCGTATAATTTTAAAAAGCGTTATTGTTTTAAGCAATAACGCTTTTTGTTAGCAAGAACTCTTGCCTAACTCCCTTTCTCCCCTTCTCTATGTTAATAAACTCAGAAAAAGTAATTTTAAAATGATCTGGATGTTTTTGCAGGGAGAATGGAAGAAGGGGAGTGAGATAGTTCATCGCTAAATAACCTCTTTCTGACTTTCGGTCTTTCCGACCCCGGACTTTCGGACTTCCCGCCTACTCTCCGTATGTTTGCAGTTGAACAACGCGAGATACATGCAGTATGGAATAATAGGCAG
Source organism: Chitinophaga pinensis (assembly GCA_943372605.1). GTDB lineage: Bacteria > Bacteroidota > Bacteroidia > Chitinophagales > Chitinophagaceae > Sediminibacterium > Sediminibacterium pinensis_H. The sequence continues at coordinate 522,041 of CALRZI010000002.1, forward strand.
CGGTAGTTGGGCTACGGCTTTGGCAAAAATTCTTACAGATAATGGTCATACCATTTACTGGTGGGTAAGGAATGCGGAGACCATTGCTTATATGGAGAAAAGAAAACACAACCCACATTACTTAAGTGCCGCCTATTTTAGTCCACAACAGTTGCGCTTGAGCAGCGATATACACGAAGTAATTGCCGCATCAGATGCGTTGGTAATAGCTGTGCCATCGGCATATGCCGAGCAGGTGTTTGAACAACTACAACCGGAAGAACTGGCCGGGAAGAAAATTATTTCGGCCATCAAAGGTATTCTGCCAACCGATAATCGGTTACTACATGAATTTTTAGCGACTCATTATCATGTTCCTATTGATCAGTATTTCGCATTACTCGGTCCATGTCATGCAGAAGAAGTAGCATCAGAAAAATTATCTTACCTCACCTTCTCCGGAAAGGATCATGCCAGCGCAGAACAAATCGCAAAGGATTTTACTACTGAATATATTAATACTGTTGTGAATGATGATGTAGTAGGTGTTCAGTATGCAGCGGTACTAAAAAATATTTATGCACTCGGAGCCGGTATTGCACACGGACTTGAATACGGCGATAATTTTCTGAGCGTGTACATCGCCAACAGTGCCAATGAAATGGTAGGTTTCTTACGCAAACTCAGTGAAACTGAAACACAACCAGCTGTGCTTGCACCTAATTATGCAGCTTCCGTTTACCTGGGAGATCTGCTGGTAACCTGTTATTCACTGTACAGCCGAAACCGCACTTTCGGCAATATGATTGGTAAAGGCTATTCCGTAAAAGCGGCCCAACTGGAGCTGAATATGGTGGCAGAAGGCTATAATGCTGCCAGGTGTATTTACCGTACAAACCAAACCGTAAATGCTGCAATGCCCATAGCATCAACCATTTATGAAATTCTCTGGGACCACCGCCCTGCCGCTGATGGATTTAAGAAAATAGAAGGGTTTCTGGTATAGGAAAAGTGGTAACTTTATTCCATGCCAGTTTCATTTACCTTATTAAGCCCCATGGTACTCCTGATACTCCTCGGTGGAGTAGTTGGTATCAATCTGCTGAGGAAACTGTTGCATCATTCAAAATCTCATTGATAAGTTTCAAGATACAGGAAGCAAGGATCAAGGAAGAGACAAATGTTATTAGTCAGGAATTTTCTTACCCCTTGTTGCTTGATTCTTGTCTTTATCTCGTTTCTTGTCTCTTGGTTCTTTCTTGATCCCTGTTCCTTACCTCTTGCTTCTTGTATCTCTTTTAGTTGAGTTGAAACAAATCCGCAGCTATTCCATCGGCGAGGAACTTCCCTTTTTTTGTGAGGATGAGGTGGTTATTTGATAGATTGAGATAGTCTTCCAGTAAATACTTTTGTGCGGCACTAATGATGGCAGTGGCATTTTTTTTACCCCACTTTTTTTCTATCAACTCTATTGAACAACCTTCCATGGTACGTAAGCTGGTCATGATGTATTCGTTCAGTTGTTGTTCATCTGTAAGTTGCTCCGCTTCAAAAGGTATCAGATCCTGCTCCATACTTTTCAGGTAAAGCGCATTGTTCGAAATATTCCATTGGCGAGTGATGCCGTTAAAGGAATGTGCCGAAGGGCCGAGTCCGAGATAGGGTTTACCCTGCCAGTAACTGCTGTTGTGTTTGCTGCGAAAACCGGGCAGTGCAAAATTGGAAATTTCATAATGCTCAAATCCGGCTGCTTCAACACGGGTAGTAAGTAAATCGAAATGAGTAGCCTGGGTCTGTTGATCAATAGCTGCCTTGTTTCCTTTTTGTATCAGTTTGTCCAAAGCAGTATCGGGTTCAACTGTTAATGCATAACAGGAGAGGTGTGGTATGTTTAATGAAATAGCTGTTTCAATATTGCTGATCCATCTTTCATTACTTAAACCCGGTGTTCCATAAATAAGATCGATAGTGAGGTTATGAAAACCTGCCTGTTGGGCCAGTAAAATACAGTCTTTGGCCTGTTGGGCATTATGTGCCCTGTTCATCCATTGAAGATCCTCTTCAAAAAAAGATTGTATGCCAATACTCAGGCGGTTGATGCCAGCTTTTTTCCATTCCTGCAATTTGGCTGAAGAAATATCATCGGGATTTGCTTCCAGTGTTATTTCTGCATCAGGGGCAATGGAGAAATGTGTAGTCATTGTTTTCATTATCAGCATCAATTCATCTGCTGATAAAAGCGAAGGTGTACCACCTCCAAAATAAATGGTGGATACCGGACCTGAAATAAAATCTTTTCTGATGATGGCTTCCTTTGCAATAGCCGCCGCCATAGCGGTTCTGGATTGTTGTGAAGTAGAAAAATGAAAATTACAATAATGACAGGCTTTTCTGCAAAAAGGAATATGAATATAAATGCCCGACATGTTGCGAAGATACAGTGTAATGAATGATATAGCAGATGACGACAAGAGACTAAGGACTTCTGAATAGTTAGATTTTTAGAGAAGTAGTTACATGTTTTGTCAGTCTTATACACTCTGTTCTATTTTCCAGACACTGTCTGGAAAATAGCAGCTTTCAAATAATGAAATAATAAATCGATTGCTGTATTTATAATGTTCAATTAACTTAAAATCGAAACGTTTTTTCATGAATAAACAACAGATATTCTAAAAGCCTATTTTTGCACCAATGAACTTGCTGAAGCATTGTTTTCTGGTACTCACGGGAATATTTTCCTTTTTTATTGGCATAGGCCAAACCGATACACCCGTTCGCAGGGCAACGGTTGTTCAGCAAAAAGACAGTGTGCTGCCAGTTGCGAGGCAACAACAAAGTGTTGATACCGCAACAATTATTACCGATTCACTTCAACAGCGAGCAGACAGCCTCCTTTCAGACTCCCTTGCAAAGGCAGCGATACCAGCCGGCCCTCGCATTGATACCAGCACTTACAGAAAGTATTATACCCACCCCTTTTTGCCGATCACAGCAAAGCCGCTGTTCATGATTTCCGATTTCAGGGAAAGAAGAACACTGGACGATATGTTTTACCTGTTAATGGGTGTTGTATTATTGCTGGCTTTTGTGCGAACCGTTTTCCCGAGGTATTTTAAAAACCTTTTTGTGCTGTTTTTACAAACCTCATTAAGGCAAAAGCAAACCAAGGATCAGCTATTGCAGGATAACCTGGGGTCATTATTTGTAAACCTGCTGTTTATCATCAGTATCAGTATTTACGGAGCCCTCGTTATCAGGAATAAAGAATGGCTCGACTATCCCTTCTGGCACATTGTATTTTTTGGAGCCGGTTTGCTGACCATTGTGTACTTCGGTAAATTTCTTTTCCTGCGGTTTTCAGGATGGGTCTTTAATTCGAGAGAAGCGGCTGCAAATTATACGTTTACAGTGTTTCTGGTAAACAAGGTAATGGGGGTTATGCTGGTACCATTTCTCTTTCTAATGGCTTTCGCAAAACCCGGTTTAAAGGAAATAGCCCTCACGGTTTCGGTAGGAATAATGATTCTCCTGTTATTATATCGGTATGTAATATCTTTTGCCACAATCAGGAACACATTGAAAGTGAACGCATTACATTTTTTTCTTTACCTTTGCGCCGTTGAAGTACTTCCGCTGCTGTTATTATATAAGCTGATGGCGGATTATATCGGTGGAAGGTTTTAATTTTGCAAAATCTCAGACAGCAAGCATGGTAAAGAACGGAGCAAAAAAAACGGGTACCCCTAAGACCTCGAGAAAGATCCTGATCTCCCAACCCAGACCGGAAAGCGACAAATCGCCGTATTTCGATCTGGAGCGGAAGTATAAGGTGGAACTGGTCTTTCATCCCTTTATTAAACTGGATGGAATTCCTGCCAAAGAGTTTCGCAAACAGAAGATTGATATCATGCATTATTCTGCGGTGATCTTCACCAGCAGAAATGCCATCGATCATTTTTTCCGTACCTGTGAAGAAATGAAAGTTACCATCGGACAGGATACCAAGTATTTCTGTATCACCGAAGCCGTAGCACTCTACCTGCAAAAATTTATTCTCTATCGCAAAAGAAAAGTATTCTATGGTGCCGATGGTACCAACAAGAGTATGTTCGATGTGATTAATAAACACAAAGAGAACGAGAAGTTTCTTTATGTGTGCAGTGAGAACCAGCAGGACAATGAAATTGTCACCTGGCTCAAATCGAATAACTGCGAGTTTCAACTGGCATTTATGTATAGAACCATCAGTAACGATATCAAAGAACTGGTGGAAGGCAATGAATACGATGTCATCTGCTTTTTTACACCAAGCGGTGTAAAAAGCCTGTTCGACAATATGCCATCATTCAAACAAAACGGAACCGTTATAGGAGCATTTGGCAACAATACCTCCAAAGCGGTGGAAGAGGCAGGATTGAAACTCGAAATTAAAGTGCCATCACCACAAAGACCAAGTATGGTATCGGCACTTGATCATTTTCTTGCTTCTGTACAAACAAAAAAATAAGTTCATCATCTCATTACAGATAAAAACCCCTTGCTAACGCAGGGGGTTTTATTTTAGTGGTCAAATTCAGCACATGTCATCTACAACCCAACATGCCAACAGGTTAATCCATGAAACAAGTCCGTATTTGTTGCAACATGCGCATAACCCTGTTAACTGGTATCCCTGGGGTGAAGAAGCGTTGGCGCTGGCGAAAAAAGAAGACAAGCCCATACTCGTCAGTATTGGTTATGCAGCTTGTCACTGGTGTCATGTAATGGAGCGGGAGAGCTTTGAAGATGAAGCAACTGCTGCTATCATGAACAAGTATTTCATCAATATAAAAATAGACCGCGAAGAGCGACCCGATCTGGATCATATTTACATGGATGCGGTTCAGGCCATGACAGGCAGTGGGGGCTGGCCACTCAATGTTTTTCTTACGCCTGATACCAAACCGTTTTACGGCGGCACTTATTTTCCACCGGTAAGAGCGCATAACCGGCCGGCCTGGAAAGAAATACTCGAAGGATTGAACAATGCATACAAAGAAAAAAGAGATGAGATAGACCAGCAGGCAGAAAAATTAACGCAACACCTGCAATCGTCTAATGCATTTGGGTTACAGGGAAATACGGCAGACTGGATTAAAGCCAATGAAACCATTGAAGACATTGCAGCGAATATGCTGAAGCAGGCCGATATTGAATGGGGAGGTTTTGGTCATGCACCCAAATTTCCGCAAACACAAAGCATCCGTTATCTGTTAAGACATTTTCATTTTCATGGAAATGAGGTTGCCCAAAAACAGGCATTGTTAAGTCTCGATAAAATGATTGATGGTGGAATTTACGACCAGTTAGGCGGCGGCTTTGCCCGATACAGTACCGATACCGAATGGCTGGCACCCCATTTCGAGAAAATGCTTTACGATAATGCATTGATCGTAATGGCTATGTGCGAAGCATATGCCATTACCAAATCGGCAAAATATGCCAGGTCTATACAGGAAACACTTGAATTTGTAGAAAGAGAGTTGATGCATTCCGATGGAGGTTTTTACAGTGCATTGGATGCCGATAGCGAAGGAGTGGAGGGTAAATTTTATACATGGTCGAAGCAGGAAATTGACGAAGTGCTGGGAGAAGAAGCGGCTTTGTTCTGTGCCTACTACGATATAACATCAGACGGAAACTGGGACGAAACCAATATTCTACGGGTAAAAACCCAACCAGCCGCTTTTGCAGCAGCGAATGGATATACAGAAACAGGCTGGCTGGAAAAATTAGCCACCACAAAAGCAAAACTCAGGCAGCGTCGCGACCAGCGAAAGCGTCCATTATTAGACGATAAGCATTTGCTGGGATGGAATGCTTTGATGAATACAGCCTATGGACAGGCTTACGCCGTGTTGGGAAATACCCGGTACAGGTCGATAGCCGAAAAAAATATACAGTTTTTAGAAGCCTCATTAAAAAAAGCGGAAGAAGGCAAATGGTTTCATACCTGTAAAGAAGGTAAAGCTAGTATACCTGCTTTCCTGGACGACTATGCCTATTTAATACAGGCGTATATACAGTTACAGGAAATAACAGGCGAGGGCGGCTATCTTTTGAAGGCAAAAGAGTTACTTGAACTGGTAAACAGGTATTTCAGTGAGGAAAAAACCGGGTTTTACTTCTATACCATGGAAGGGCAGACCGATATTATTGTGCGAAAGAAAGAAGTGTATGATGGGGCTATTCCCAGTGGAAATGCTGTAATGGCAGCCAACCTGCAGTACCTTGGGAGGGTATTCGACAATAAAAGCTGGCTAAACAGAATGAACCAGATGGTAGCCGGGCTGAGCCAGGCAATTGTGAAATACCCGACTTCTTTTGGAGCCTGGGCCATGGTAATGCAGGTGGAACTGGCCGGATGGAAAGAAGTAGTATTGGTGGGGCCTGGAGCCAAGAACTACCTTCCTGCGGTATTGGAGCGGTATTCGCCCAATAAAATACTCCAGGCAGAAGAAACTAAAGAAGGGGAATTCCCGTTATTAACAGGAAAAATGCCTAAAGACGGGAAACTATTGTTTTACATCTGCCAGAATTTTAGCTGTAGTGATTACACTACCGATAAAATAATTGATTTTTTAGCAAATGTGTAACAAGAATTACGGTAATTTGCTGGCTGACAGTGGCTTCGCGCCTATATCAGATAGTGAAAACAAAATCAGAACATTACTGAAATCATCTTTACCCGCCTTGTGAAATTATTGGTTTTTCATTTTGAAAACTGTAGTTCGCTACAGTTCTAAACTTATATTTGTCACTGTCATAAATCACTTTGATCAGATGAAAGGTTATTTAACAACTATTACCCTGGCCGTATTCACGCTAAGCATGAGTTCATGTTTTCTGAATAAGGGCAAAAAGTCGAAGGGCTTGCCAGATGACGGTCAGTTACACGGAGTTGCGCCAACAGCACGGCCAAGTATGGCAACACCCAAAAACATGGTATATGTGCCACCTGGAACCTTCCATATGGGGCCAAGCGATGAAGATATCAGCTTCAACTATACCAACCGGAACAGATCAATGTCTATTCCCGGTTTTTGGATGGATGCAACCGAGATCACCAACGACCAGTATCGCCAGTATGTAAACTGGGTGCGTGATTCGCTTACCTACAAAATACTCTTTGGTGGCGGTATCAATAAAGAAGATGATACATCTGCAGTAAACTGGGCCAGAATGAAAACAGTTCGTTACGATAAGGCGACTATCGAGAAACTGAACGAACTGAATCTTGCTCCCGATAACCGTTTATTTGGCAGGAATGAAATTGATCCCAACAAACTGAAATACAAGGTTGAATATTTCAATCTGCCGGAAGCTGCCAAACGTGAGAATGCAGACAGGCCCCGTAAAGATTTCATCGTAAAATATGATGAGAAAGTGTATCCCGATACACTGGTTTGGATAAGAGATTTCTCTTATTCTTATAATGAACCCATGACCAAACGTTATTTCGCACATCCATCATATGGTAATTATCCTGTGGTTGGTGTAACCTGGAAACAGGCGGTAGCATTTTGTCATTGGAGAACACATATTCAGAATTCCTTTTTAGAGAAGAAAAAATTTGCAGTAGACGGAGACTATCGTTTACCGAGCGAAGCAGAATGGGAATATGCTGCACGTGGTGGAAGAACAAACTCAATGTACCCATGGGGTAACTATTACCTGAGAAATAAAAAAGGATGTTTACTCGCCAACTTCAAACCTGGCCGTGGTAACTATCCGGAAGATGGTGGTTTCTATACGGTGAAAGCAGATGCATACTGGGCCAATGAATATGGCTTGTATAATATGTCTGGGAACGTAGCAGAGTGGACTGGTTCCTACTTCTATGAAGGTTCATACAACTTCATGTCAGACCTTAGTCCCGATGTAAGAATTGAAGCTGCTGATTCAGATTTACCCCGTATGAAACGTAAAGTGGTACGTGGTGGAAGTTGGAAAGACATTGCTTATTATTTACAGGTAAGTACCCGTAATTACGAATATCAGGACACAGCAAAATCTTATATCGGATTCCGTTGTGTAATTGACCTTGCTCCAAAATCAAAAAGATAAAACCATTAGACCTATCCTGCCTAAGGCGGGACTAAACTATTTAAAACTAAACATTATGGCCTCAGGTGTTTCTCCCGCTACTAACCGAATTGTAAACGTAATTGTATGTCTTGGTGCCTCAGTGGTAATTTTTGGTGCCATGGCAAAAATTCTTCACCTGTCATGGGCCGACTGGGCGCTGAAGATTGGTCTTACAACGGAAGCCTTGATCTTCGTAGTATATGCCATCCTGCCCCCACCCGATATGGGAGCACCGGCTCCGGTGGCTGTTGCAGGTAACCCCGCATTAAAAAGTCTGGATGATATGTTACAGCAGGCCGATATTACACCAGCTAACTTATCAAAACTGAGCGCAAATTTCCAGAAATTAGGTACTACTGTAGAGAATATGGGTGAAATCAGTAATGTGGTAAAATCAACCGGCGACTTCTCTGCTAAAACACAGGAAGCAACGGCTGCTTTATCTGCTGTTGCAGGTGCAGTAAACAGTGCTACACAGTCACTGTCAGGTTTTAACACTGCATCTGAAGGAACAAAACAATTTCATGAGCAGGTACAGGTATTAACCAAAAACCTGTCGTCTCTGAATACTATATATGAACTGGAATTACAGGAGAGTAACAATCACCTGAAAGCATTGAACCAGTTCTATGGTAAACTGGCACAGGCATCAGCAGCTATGTCGAGCAGTGCAGATGATGCCATGAAAGCAAAAGAACAAATTGCGGTACTAGCCAATAACCTGGGTAAACTGAATCAGGTATATGGTAATATGCTCACAGCCATGCAGGGTCGCGCATAAGCCGGAAACGAAAGAACCAAAACCTATTGTAAAACAGCATTAGAAAATTTAAGATAAATGTCATTACCAAAGGAGCCGCGGCAGAAGATGATCAACATGATGTACCTGGTGTTAACAGCACTGCTGGCACTGAATGTATCATCTGAAATTCTGAACGCATTTAAAACGGTAGACAGGAGCCTTATGACCGCGAGTGGAATTGTAGAGAAGAAAAATGAAGAAGTATTCAGGTCATTCCAGGAAAAAGTAGAAGATCCTAAAACCAGGGAAAAGGCAATGGAATGGTTACCAAAAGCACAACAGGCAAAAAAACTGTCTGATGGATTATATGCTTACCTGGAGTCATTAAAGAAAGAATTAAAGGTGGAATCCGGATTAACAATCGGAGAAGATGGCAAAGAGTCATTTAAAGAAGATAACCTCGATGCAGCAACCCGTATGTTTGTTTCAGAACCACCAAATGGCAAAGGAAAAGGTAAAGAGCTGTACGCTAAACTTTCTGAGTACAAGAAACAACTGATGGAGATTGATCCTGAAATGACAAAAGAAATAGGACAGGCTTTACCACTCGATTTAACCCCTTTTAATATAGATTCAGCAGCGGCACAGAAAATAGATGAAAGTAAAAAATGGGAAAAATGGGCTTATGGTTATTTCCATATGACGCCAACTGTAGCTGCTATTACTATTCTGAGTAAGTTTCAGAATGATATAAAAAACAGTGAATCGCAGGCTGTAGAATTTTGTCATAAGCAGGTGGGCCAAGTAAAACTTATTTATAATGAGTTTCAGGCATTCGCCGGAACAAATTCACAGTACCTGATGCCGGGAGAAGAATTGATTATTACAGCAGGTATTGGAGCTTTCAGTAAAGATGCCAGACCAACCATTACGGTTGATGGTGCAGCTGTACCACTTAATGCCGAAGGAACAGCCGAGTACAAAACACGTGTTGGTAATTCAGGTGCAGCGGTAAAAAAAGTTAGAATATCATACTTGAAACCAGATGGCACATCTGCTGTTGTAGAAAAAGAAGTTCGTTATACAGTAGGAGTAGCATCAGGATTGGTGGTTTCAACCGACAGAACGCGTGTATTCTATCAGGGACTTGAGAATCCGCTCAGTGTAACCGGTGGTGGTGGCGATGAAAAAGTTAAAGTGAGTATTGAAGGTGCAGGAGCAACGCTTACTAAATCAGGAGCAGGTCAATATATCGTAACATGTACGCAGTTGGGCTCGGTAACGGTGGTGGCAAGTGATGGGAAAACCAACCAGCGTATTGCGATCCCTGTAAAAAGAGTACCCGATCCTATTGCAATCGTAGGTGGAAGTGCAGGCGGTACCATGAATGCCAATGTGTTCCGTGTACAGCGAGGGGTAATTGCCGATTTACGTGACTTCGTATTCGAAGGGGTAAAATTTGAAGTACAGAGTTATATGCTGATATGCACCGGTAAAGGTTTCGATGAGCCGGAATTTGCTGAAGTAAACGGTCCGTCATTCAGTGGCGACGCCATGAACCTCATCAGACGTTGTCAGCCAGGTACAACAGTAACCATTGGAGAAATTAAGTTGAAGCAACCGGGTGGTGGAACGAGAAAATTAGATCAGAACATTACATTCATCTTGCAATAAAGCAGTGATTATGAAAAAGACATTCTTATTGTGTGTAACGGTTTCATTGCTGGCAGGTACCACTGTCATGGCACAGGGATTTGGTAACCTGCGTAACAATCGCAAACCAGCCGACTCTACCGCCAACAAACCGGCTGCAACTACCGGCAACAAGGATACCATTAAGCCTGTAGCAAAACCTGCAGTAGATCCGGCATCGGTGAAACCAACCAAAACGATTGATACTGTTACGGTAGGTGGTTTTGGTGAAGTAATCGGAAGAAGTTTGCGTAACGAAACCGCTGCCGATCGTAGCCAGACCCGCGAAAAACGTCCATTGGAATATGAACACCTGCGCGAAGACGATCAGTTGTTTAGTGAGTTTATCTGGAGAGAAATTGATGCCCGTGAAAAAGTGAACCAGGCGTTTATGTATCCTGGAAAGGATGATATGGGCGACCAGCGTTTTTTCTCTATCATGCTGAGTGCGATTAAAAACGACAGCGTTGTGGCTTTCTCCGCAGAAGGTGGAGATGATCGTTTTACCAAACCATTGGCTTACGACGATATCATGAAAATGCTCAAGGGCCGTTTAGATACCCAACTGGTACAAAATGCGGATAACCCCAATGTAGTAGATACAGCAGTGATTTATGATACCAAATTCGCTCCCAATCCCGATTCTATTTATACATTCCGTATAAAAGAACAGTGGATATTCGATAAAGAAGCCAGCCGCTTGTTTGTACGTATTCTGGGTATTGCTCCGGTAGCTAAGCTGGTCATTAACGGAAAATCAACTCCAAGAACCCTGTTCTGGATCTATTATCCTGAAATGCGTAAAACGCTTACCAAATTCAACGTATACAACCCGAAAAACTATGCCGGCCGAATGACCTGGGAAGAGCTGTTCGAAAGCCGCTTTTTCGCCAGTTATATCGTAAAAACCAGCTCTAATAACCCAAGCGACCGTTTCCTGGCGGCTCTTATCAAGGACCCATTGTTCCGTTTGCTTGAGGGTGAAAACATTAAAGAACGCCTGTTTAATTATGAACAGGATGTATGGCAGTACTAATTAGTAAAGATTTTTATACCATTAGAAAAAGGAGCCAATTGGCTCCTTTTTCGATTAAAAAAACCTTATATTATATTTTTTGAACAAGGATTATTGGTTAATTCAACGGAATCCTTAACTTTACCACGGTTTTTCATAGGATATTGGATTTTAAAAACGGGGTTGGATTTCTATCCTGACCCCTTTTTTATTTTAATCCAATCCTTGTCTCTGCTAAAAGCAGTCATTAAAATCTCTGTTTTCTTCAACCCGATTAGTTTTACCAGCGCCTCTTTATCTGCTTCGCGAATATTTTTTACCGATTTAAAAGTCTTTAGTAAGCTGGCCGCAGTTTGAGGTCCAATTCCGTTTATATTTTCCAGCTCATTCTTAAACGTTCCTTTCGATCGCTGGTTACGATGAAAAGTAATACCAAAGCGATGCACTTCATCGCGAATACGACGTACCAGTTTTAAACTATCGCTATCCCAGGGCAGTTTAATGGAAGCGGAATCACCTGCAAAGAAAATTTCTTCTTCGTTTTTGGCAAGTCCTACCAAAGTGAGTTGCCCGGTGAGCCCGAGTTCATGAATACTTTCCATGGCGGCACTTAATTGTCCCTTACCACCATCAATAATAACAAGTTGAGGAAGAGGAGCTACTTCAGCCTGTAAACGTTTATACCTTCTGTATACCACTTCTTTCATCGTGGCAAAATCATTAATACCCTGAACCGTTTTTACATTATAATGCCTGTAATCTTTTTTGCTGGGTAATCCATCTCTGAAACAAACCATGGCAGAAACCGGGTAAGCTCCCTGGAAATTGGAGTTATCAAAACATTCAATATGCACAGGTACTTCCTGCAGGTGGAGAAAGGATTGTAATTCGTACAATACTTTTTTCTTTTCAAGATCAGAACTACCTTCAAGGTGTAATGTTTTTTTTCTTCGGAGTTCTTCTTTAAAATAGTTCACATTCTTCAGTGCCAGGTCAAGCAGTTTCTTTTTATCACCGGCTTTGGGAACCGTAATGGTAATATCGGTATCGGGGTATTCCATTTCAAAAGGCACAATGATCTCTTTCGCAATACTGTTGAAATCGGTCCTGATACGTTTAACCGCAAAGCTCAATACTTCTTCATCTGTTTCTTCGAGTTTGGGTTCAAGTGGTACCGTATGTGTTTGAACGATGGTGCCGTTAGCAACCATCAGGTAGCTTACATAAGCGAGATCATCGTCTTTCAGAATGGCAAAAACATCTACACTATTTAGGTGGCTGCTTACTACTACCGATCTTGACTGGTAAGTTTCGAGGTGTTCAATTTTTTTGCGCATCAGCTCGGCTTTCTCAAATTCTAATTGAGTCGCATGCTCCTGCATCTGTGCTTTAAAATGTGTAATAACAGAGCCCAGGTTGCCTTTCAGCATATTTCTTACCTGTTGCAAACTCTCTGCATAGGCTGCTGCATCCTGTAAACCTTCGCAGGGACCCTTGCAATTACCAAGATGGTATTCGAGACAAACTTTGAATTTTCCTTTCCTGATATTCTGATCCGTGAGATTGAGTTTACAGGTACGTAAGGGAATATATTGCCTGATAAAGGCAATGAGCTCACGTACTTTACCTGCTGAAGTAAAAGGACCGAGGTATTCCGAGCCGTCATTTATTTTTTTGCGTGTAAGAAAAATCCGGGGGAAGGGTTCTTTTTTAATAACGATATACGGATAGGTCTTATCATCTTTCAGGTTAATGTTGAAGCGGGGCTGGTATTCCTTAATGAGTGAGTTCTCCAGTAAAAATGCATCCTGTTCAGAGTCAACAATGGTAAATTCAATTCTTCTGATGCGCTGAACCAGTTCGTGGGTTTTGTAAGTGGTAAAGGTTTTGGAAAAATAAGAAGACACTCTTTTGCGCAGATCCTTGGCCTTGCCTACATACAATAACACATCCTCCACATCAAAATATTTATAGATGCCGGGTTGATGTGGAATGGTATGTGCGCGTTGCTGAAATTCCTGTTGTGTCATGCTGTTTTATTCATTCGCTGAAGGGTTGCCCCATGTTACATCGGTTCGTTCCTGTCGGGTATAACCACTGGGCGCCGAAAACGAGCGGTTAATCTGAAAACCTTTAAATGCCCGCCAGTTGTGTTGTTCCTGAATGCTGGTATCGCCCCTGCGGACAAATGACCGGATGAAAATACGTTTTACCTGGTTGGTTTGTTCATCCAGCAAAACATCTACTCCCTGAACAGGTACATCGCGGGTTACTGCTGTATAGTTTAAGGTGTAACTTTTTGTGCCCGCATCCTGAAATACGGTTTCGCGGTAATGTTTTTTATCTGTTGCGTTGCTGATATCTTTTGTTATAAAAGTCTGTACCAATTGTATCAATTGCAGGCTGTCTAACAAAGCAGAATCCTGTTGGCCATTCATGTCATGATATACATGAACAGGTTTCCTCAATAGTAATACCTGTTTTACCTGCTCCTCAAAAAAACGACCGGTAGCAAAGAACTGAGTGCTGTCTGGTGAAGCCTGTAATTTTGTTTGGGGTGTTTTTGTTTCACCGCAGGATATGATGGTGATGAGGAGCAAGGAAAAACAAATCAACTGTATTTTCATGCTGTAAAATTATTCAAACAGGATATATGAACCCGGTTAAAATTAAACTCCCGCTAAATCAGCTACATGTAATGGATGATCTGAAAAATCCAACTTAAGAAGCTAATAGCTCACAGCTAGTAGCTCATGGCTGTTGAAACACAAAAAAGCCACCTACTTTCGGCAGATGGCTTTCTCAAAAAAGCTAGTTTGGGTTTATTGTAACGCCTTGGTTAGGCCGATACGCATTCCATAATCTAACAGGTATTCTTTAATCGGATACTTGTTAGAGAAAGTGGGCAGGTGCTGGTAACGAATCTGCGGACCAAGCTGCCAGATGGTTTTACCCGATGTATAGGTAAGGTTAAAACCAACATTGGTATTGATGTTCCATTTCCTCACAAAATCATTGCCGTCGGCATAATGTCTGTAATCTGTAGACAGGAGATACACATTTTTATTCAGGTTCAATGTTGGCTGAACAGATGCCTCGGCATTCATACCCAGGTGTTTGCCTTTTAATACCTGCCATTGTAAACCAACAGGCACAGAAAGCTGGTAGACTTTATTGGCCAGTTCGGTTTCTTTATATCCTACATTATTATTGTAAGGAGAATAACGGGTAATATTTTCTACACCATTAAAATTAATCAGTGAAATAGTGGCACGGTCATAAGTGCTCGACTGGAATGTTTCAATCTGGTAATGACGGATATTTAATTGTAAACCTGTTTTCAGTTTTAAACGGTCGCTGATATTGTATAAAACAGCAAACCCTATTTCCATGCCCACTGCCGGACGATGGCGCACTACTTCATTAACATTTGCAGGCTGATTCAATGGCGCGTTTACCGGTAAAGCAGAACTGGCAGGTTGAACCAGATCCTTCACTTTTTCATCAGATAATCTGCGGTAACTGGTAGAAGGTGTGATATAAAACTGGAAACCGAATTTCGATAATTTTCTTGCCGATACTCTTTTCGCAACTGCGCTGTTGGTACTTTTTGGGTTCTCAGTGATTAAAGGATATTTTTCTTCTCTGGCTTCTGTTGTAAGCTGATTGTTTACGGCATCTTCTTTTGTAGCAAACATAGTCTCATTGTTGTTCACTGCTTCTGTTGCTTCAGCAACAATCATTGTATTCATGCTGCTGGTAATAGGGTTGGCATTTAATGCATGAATATTGCCAATGTTTTTTTCGGTGCCGATATTGTTTTTAGGAGCAGTGCTATTAACGATTGTGGCACCCGGTGTAATGTTATCATCTGTGTAAGCCAACAGTTCATCATTTGCGGCAGACAGTTCAGCAATGGTGTTTGTGTTTATAGATGATGGTGCCAGTGTATTAAAATAGCGTCTGCTTTTTTCGGTAGCTGCATTATTGGCCGCCAACACCTGCTGCTGAATGGTTACCACATTAGCAACGGTTGGTGGTTGCAGGTGAACATTCTGTTGTTGTGTACTTAATACAGTGCTGAGGGTAAGTGCGGTAATAATAAAAACAGAAATAAAAGTAAGTGCGGGCCAGGAGCGGTGTCCATGGAGTTCCACACGTATGTTACTCCATATATGATCCGATGGATACATACGGTGCTGTTTTACTTCATCGTGTAAAAACTGCTCAAACTCGTCGTCCTGGTACATCTTCTTATCCATAACAAACAGCGGCTATGATTTGTTAAAAGCGGCAAGCCACTGAAAATCCTGTTTTGGTGCTTCGATGATCTTTTTACGGATCAATATTGTTTCAAGCATTGCTTTGGCACGGGTGTACTGGCTACGGCTGGTACTTTCCTCTATGTCGAGCATAATGCCTATTTCTTTATGACTATAACCTTCCAATGCATACAGGTTTAAAACTGTTCGGTAACCTACAGGTAATAAACGTATACATTCAATGATCTGTCGGGCCTGCATAATGGATGGTACCGTTTCTTCTTTCACATGTACCGTATTGGCATAACTGATATCGAGACTTTCATTGAACTTTTTATGTTTCTTCAGAAAGTTGATACAGGTATGAACAATAATACGCCTGATCCATCCTTCAAATGCGCCTTTGTTCTGGAATGTATGTATCTGGGTAAATACTTTAATGAACCCTTCCTGTAGCATGTCCTCCGCGTCTTCGCGGTTGGGTGCAAAACGGTAACACACACTCAGCATTTTTGGGCTGAACCGGTTATACAACTCGCGCTGAGCGGCAGCGTCGTTTTGTAAACAGCCTGCGATAATAGCCTGCTCCGTCATGAAGGGGTAAAATAGTTTACCCTAAATATAGACATATTTTACCTTCCGATGCTGCATACCGTTACCGAATTGTATCTGTATAAATATTAAGTGAGGATTAAATCGGGGATTGAGCGGGCGAAAACTGCTTAAAAAACGATAATTTCCTCTTAATAACCTGATTATCACAAGCCTATTTAAAACCTGCACATGGAAGATATAGCTACCCTGGCATCTCTTACCCCCAAAACAGTGGCAATGGAAGACATGCCACCACCGCTAACAGGCCTTGCACCCTATACCGGCCCATGGACGGAGGCCGAAGTAATTCACCTGCTCAAAAGGGCACTCTTTGGTGCCAAAAGAAGTGATATTGCTTATTTTCAGTCACTTACCTGTGCCCAGGCCGTAGATGCTTTATTAACCATTCCGCCCGATGCACCGGCACCACCCGTAAAAGAATATACCACACCGGCAAACGCCACCACACCCGATACCAATATTCTCCAGGGCGATACCTGGGTGAACGATCCCAATAACGATGGTACTGTAGGCAGTCTTCGAAGAGCTTCTTTTAAAAAATGGTGGATGGGTTTAATGATAAAACAGGAGAGAAACCTGCGTGAAAAAATGACCTTGTTCTGGCACAATCATTTTGCCACAGAAAGTACCGATATCAATGCACAGTTTGTTTATAAACACCATGCACTCTTACGCAGTTATGCAACGGGTAATTTTAAAGCACTCGTAAAAGCAGTAACCCTCGACCCTGCCATGCTGGTGTACCTGAACGGACAACTGAACCAGGCCGTGGCACCCGACGAAAATTATGGCAGAGAATTACAGGAACTGTTTTGCTGTGGTAAAGGACCGGGTTCGCAATACACGGAAGAAGATGTACAGGAATCAGCAAGGGTATTAACAGGATGGAGAAACAATGCCAATGCCATTTCTTCTTTTTACGATAATAACCGGCACGATAAAAAAGACAAACAGTTCTCCTCTTTCTATAACAATACGGTGATCACCGGAAAAAACGGACCCACTGCGGGTGAAGAAGAACTGGATGCCATGCTCGATATGATTTTTGCTACCAACGAAGTGGCAGAATATATGTGCAGAAGGTTCTACCGCTGGTTTGTGTATTACGATATTGATGACACCGTAGAAAATAATATCATCAAACCCTTAGCGGTACTGTTCCGCAATGCCAATTACGAAGTGGCTCCGGTATTGCGAACCTTATTAATGAGCGAACATTTTTTCGATATTCTTTCACGTGGTTGCCAGATTAAAAGCCCGGTTGATTTAGTGGTAGGTGTATGCCGCGAATTCGAGATTCCTTTTCAACCCGATACAGATTATATTACCAATTACGGACACTGGAACTATCTCGTAAATCAGGCAACCAATCTGCAACAGAATATCGGAGATCCGCCCGATGTGAGTGGCTGGAAAGCCTATTATCAGGAACCACAGTTTTATGAAATGTGGATCAACAGCGATACACTTCCCAAGCGCAACCAGTTTACCGATACCATGATCATGAACGGATATACTTTTTCGGGAACTAAAATGGTGATTAATGGTGCTGAACTGGCCAAAACATTCAGTAATCCCGGCGACCCCAATCAACTGATCAACGATTTTACCAAACTCATGTACCGTATTGATTTGTCTGATGCATCAAAAGCACAGATAAAAAAAGATATTCTGCTC
The DNA here is from genome assembly GCA_943372605.1 of Chitinophaga pinensis. GTDB lineage: Bacteria > Bacteroidota > Bacteroidia > Chitinophagales > Chitinophagaceae > Sediminibacterium > Sediminibacterium pinensis_H. The sequence continues at coordinate 540,153 of CALRZI010000002.1, forward strand.
GGTGGTCAGTCGCAGGATTATTACTGGACCAATGCATGGGATCAGTTTATCAATAACCCCGGCGATATGGCCAATACCACCACCGTAAGAAATTATATCCGCGATCTGCTTAAATACTTAATGAATCTGGCCGAGTTCCAACTCGCTTAAAACCTGAATACTATGAAAAGAAGGAATTTTTTACGCAGTTCTGTGCCTGTGGGAGTGATGCTGCCTTCACTGATTAATGGTATGACGGTGAAAGCATTTGGAGCAGAGTCTTTACTCATGCAGGGTTTGTTTCCGCCTACTACAGAAACAGATCATGTATTGGTGATTGTTCAGTTAAATGGTGGTAATGATGGATTGAATACGGTAATACCATTGGAATATTTTCCCAACTATATCCGTGCTCGATCCAATATGTATATACCGCAGCAAAAAGTATTGAATCTTGCAGGAACAGATAAAGTAGGCTTACATCCATCTATGACGGGTATGCAATCGTTGTTTAATGATGGAAAGATGAGTGTAATTCATTCAGTAGGTTATCCGCAACCCAATTTCTCTCATTTCCGCGCTACCGATATATGGATGAGCGCCAGTGATAGCAAAGAAGTGGTGAACAGCGGATGGACAGGCAGGTATTTGAGTTATGAGTATCCCAATTTTCCGAATGGTTATCCCAATAGTTCCATGCCAGATCCGTTGGCTATTCAAATTGGGTCCACCACATCGCTGGCATTACAGGGGCCGGCAGTGAGTATGGGTATGAGTATATCGAACCCGAATAATTTTTATAATCTCATCAGTGGGGTGCAGGATCCTGCGCCGAATACACCTGCCGGTAAAGAACTTACTTATATAAGACAGGTGGCGCAACAAACAACAGAATATGCGGAGAGTATAAAAGCAGCTTCAGCAAAAGTTACACAACAGGCAGAGTACCCGAATAATTCACTGGCATCGCAGTTAAAGATTGTAGCAAGATTGATTGCGGGTGGATTGAAGACAAGAATTTACATGGTAAGTTATGGTGGTTTCGATACACATTCTGCACAGGTAAATTCAACCGATACAACAACAGGTACGCATGCCAACCTGCTGAAGAATGTAAGCGATTCGATCAAAGCATTCCAGGACGATTTAAAATTACAAAAAGCAGAAGACCGTGTTATCGGTATGACTTTTTCTGAATTTGGCCGACGCATTAAAAGCAATGGCAGTACCGGTACCGATCATGGTTCAGCCGCACCCATGTTTGTATTTGGAAAAAATGTGGATGCCAGTGTAATTGGCGACACACCCAATATTCCGGTAACGGCCAACTTTAATGATAACCTTCCTTTTCAATACGATTTCAGAAGTGTGTATGCTACTTTGTTGAATAAGTGGTTATGTGTAGATGCCAAAGACCTGGATCAGATTATGCTGAAAAATTTTCAGACATTGCCCATCATCAATTCACTGGCCTGTAATAAATCGGTTAATCTTTCGGGCGAAAGTTTTGTAACCAATTATCCGAATCCGTTTACCAACAGTACCAATATCAGTTTTAAAACGGCCGGAGGGCATACTTTAATTCAGGTAATGGATACCATGGGCAGGGTAATTGCCAGTTTAACCGACCGGGAATATGAGGCGGGTAATTATAATGTAGTATTCGACGGCTCAAGGCTGCCACCGGGTATTTATTATGCCAGATATCAGAATATGACCATCCAGCAGGTGAGGACTATGATTAAAGTAAGGTAAGGAGTTATAAGCTACGAGCTGTGAGCTATGAGCCACGAGTTGCGAGCCTTGATTGGTGGCAGGTTCAGGCTATCTGCTATTTATGGAATAAATGGAAGGCTTATAGCTTATGGCCATTGCTGTTCGGGGAAATAGGCTGTGAGCCATGAGTTGTGATTAAAACACTATCATTTTATCCCAAATAATTAAAAGCTCATGGCTCACAGCTCATAGCCTGCAGCTAAAAACATCTATATAATCGGTGAACTTTTTGCAACAATGATGTAAAAATGAAGCAAATACTCTATTTTTACAACGTTGTTTCAAAAAAGCACATATCGCAAGTTGGCAATTGCCTTTTTCATACTCATTTCAGGGGTAAATGGAATGGCTCAGTGTACCCTTGTTTTTTCAGGTAAGGTAATAGATGCCGATACCCGTTTGCCATTAAGTGGCGCCGTGGTTCAGATTCCCGCACTTAAAATAAGTAAGAGTACAGATAAAGATGGCAATTTCAGCATAGCAGGTATTTGTGCCGGTAATTATGATGTGCTGATAACGCATGTAACCTGTTCACCCGTAACAGAGCACCTGCATTTTAAAGACGATGTAAAACATAATTTCTCTCTTCCCCATGCAAGCAATGAACTGGCCGATGTAACGGTACGCGGTACCATTGTAACAAAAGGTGCGGCCATTGCACAGGATATTAAAGGAAAAGAGCTGGAAGCATTAAGGGGTTTATCGCTGGGAGAGTCGTTACAAAAAATAACCGGTGTAAGTGTATTACAAACGGGGTCGAATATTTACAAACCTGTTATTCATGGTTTGCACAGTAACCGGGTACTCATACTCAACAATGGTATCAGACAGGAGGGTCAGCAATGGGGTAGTGAACATGCACCCGAAATAGATCCTTTTGTAGCCAATCGTTTATCGGTTATTAAAGGGGCCAGTACCATTCGTTATGGCGGAGATGCTATTGGTGGTGTGGTATTGGTAGAACCCAAATTATTACGTTCTGTTCCGGGTACCAGCGGAGAAATAAATATGGTGGCATTTTCCAATAACCGGCAGGGAACTATTTCCGGCATACTGGAAGGTAATTCAAGAAAAAACAATGCATTCTCCTGGCGCTTACAGGGAACGGCCAAACGAGGTGGCAACGCAAAAACACCCAATTACTGGCTGGCCAATTCAGGCAATGAAGAGTTTAATGGTTCTGCGGCATTGGGCTGGAGATCGGCCACCCGTGGACTCGATTTTTTCTACAGCATATTCAATACCAGACTGGCTATTTTTTCAGGTTCACATATTGGTAATGTAACCGATTTAATGCAGGCCATCAGCAGTAAGGAACCACCTGACTATATTAAAAACCGCGGCTTCACTTATGTCATAGACCGACCTTACCAGGCGGTACAACATCATTTGTTTAAGGCCAAAGCCTTCCGCAATACCGGCGATATTGGTAAGCTCAACCTGATTCTTTCTTTTCAGCATAACTGGAGAAGAGAATATGATGTACGTCGTTTTCAATCGAGTGCCAATGTGCCACAACTCGACCTGAAAATGACCACCGCTGGTGCAGACCTTGTCTGGGATCACTTCAATACAGGACATTTCAGGGGAACGGCAGGTATAACAGGCAGCTACCAGATGAATAGTTATGAGTACCGGATGTTTATACCTAATTATGAAGCATTGAATCTGGGTGCATTTATAGTAGAGAAATGGAACCATAAAAAATGGCTGATAGAAGGTGGTCTGCGTTTCGATCATCGCAGCATCAACAATACCAACTCAAATCTGGGTGTTCAATATCCTGACAGAACATTTAACAATATATCAGGTAATACAGGTATATCCTATCAGGCGGCCGATGGGTTACAATTTACATTGAATGGTTCCACAGCCTGGAGGGCGCCACAGGTAAATGAATTGTACAGCGATGGATTACACCATGGTGCGGCAAGAATAGAAAAAGGTGATGCCAACCTGATACCCGAACGGGCCAATAGTATATTGTTCAACAGTGTGTACCATAAAAACAGGTGGCATATTGATGCAGGTGTGTATGTAAAAAGCATCAGCAATTTTATTTATCTCTATCCCATCTATCCGCCAGAATTAACCATCAGAGGTGCGTTCCCAACATTCCGTTATGGTCAGGCACCTGTAAACATGCATGGGTTTGATGTGAGTGTGGCCTATGCCATCAGTTCTCATTTTCAGCTCGAAGGAAAATCATCTATTGTTCGTGCAAAAAACAGACAAACAAAAGAATGGATGATTCAGATGCCGGCCGACCGTTACGAAACGGCTTTACAATACAGTTTGGGCGATCTGAAAAAATGGAAAGAGAGTTATATCAAGCTGTCGATGCAATATGTAGCCAAGCAAACACGGGTACCTGCTACTGGTAATATTCCGGTACAACAACCTGGTGGAGCTACCACAATGGGTTCCGATTACCTTGCACCACCACCTGCGTATACTTTATTTGGACTTGAAGCTGGAACAATGATACAGGGCAAACACCAGAAATTACATATTACACTCACTGTTTCCAATCTCTTTAATAAAGTGTACAGAGAATACATGAATGCATTCCGCTATTTCGCAGATGAAATGGGTAGAAATATCGGGTTGAAAATAAAAATTCCAATTGAACCAAAAAGTAAACCATAATTCAAAAACCAAGTGTGTATGAAAAAGCAAATTACTTATGTATTGGCCTCTGTTTTATTATTCGGAGCCGTTTTAACAGGTTGTAAAAAAGATGATAAAGCACCTGAGAATGAAGAAGAATTGATTACAACCGTAAAACTTACTTTTGTGGAAGTAGGTAACACCAGTAACACAACTACATTTACCTTTAAGGATGTAGATGGTCCGGGTGGTGCTGCACCTACTCAGAATGAGCAGATTAATCTGGCTCCCAATAAGCAATACAATTGTACCATTGCAGTAACAGACGACAGCAAAACACCTGCTGAAGATATTACTGCAGAAATTATTGCTGAAGCCAACGACCACCAGTTTTATTATACCCCCAGTGGTGTAAATATTACAGTGAGCGGATTGAATAATGATCCACTGGGTCGTCCGTTAGGAGTAACCAGTGTTTGGACAACAGGCGCGGCCGGAGCAGCGGGAACGGTAAAAGTTACGTTGAAACATAAACCTGGCACCAAAGGGTCAAGCGATCCTGTAACAGTTGGTGAAACAGATATAGAAATTAATTTTGCCGCACGTGTGCAGTAAAACTTCTCATGTGCGTTAATCATATTGACGCATACCCGGTAAATGGTATTTCATATACGTATTACCGGGCTTTTTTTTGCCCATCCATCCCAGCTCCGGACTTAAGTTCGGGGCTGGGACGAAAAATATGCGACTAACTTATTGGAGTATTCATGTTCTTATTGCTTATTACCTGTCTCTTGTAACTTGTTCCTTGAATCTTCCCCTTGTTTCTTATTTTTAAGCATGGAAATCAACCTCAATACCCCTGCACTTCTGTTTCCTGCCATCAGTTTAATCATGCTGGCATATACCAATCGTTTCCTCTCATTATCAAACAGGATACGTAACCTGCACGATAAATACCAGAGCCACGAACAGAAACATATTATTCATGGGCAGATAAAAAATCTACGTTATCGTTTAAAGCTCATCAAGAACATGCAGGCATTGGGGGTAATCACTTTTTTAGGATGTATTATCTGTATGTACCTTATTTACACACAATACATGATGGCCGCCAATGTGGTATTTGCCATCAGTCTTATTTGTTTTGCTTCATCACTGTTTCTTTCACTCATCGAAATACAACTCAGCACCAAAGCCCTCGAACTCGAACTCAGCGATATGGAAGGCCTGGAAGATCCATCGGTGATTGAGTACTTTCGTAAGAAATTTGGACGTGATTAATTTGAAAATTTGGGAATTTGAAAATTTGAAAATGAGGAAGACTTTATTTATTAAGTACACAATTAGTATATCAGCCTTCTTCCATTTTCAAATTCTCAAATTCCCAAATTTTCAAATTTCCTAAGGCAGATCAAATTAGCACATTCTTCCTTTCTCCTATCTGCTGTCTCCACATCGCATAATACAAACCTTTTTCGTTGAGTAACGATTGGTGGTTGCCCGTTTCTACTACCTGGCCTTTTTCCAGTACATAAATGCGGTCGGCATGCATGATGGTGCTGAGGCGGTGGGCAATCATTACGGTGATTTGTTCTTTCTCGTCGGAGATATGGCGAATGGTATTGGTAATTTCTTCTTCGGTAATACTGTCTAAGGCAGAAGTGGCTTCATCGAAAATAAGCAGGTGTGGATGACGTAACAATGCACGTGCAATAGACAAACGTTGTTTTTCACCGCCGCTTAATTTTAATCCGCCTTCACCAATCATGGTATCTAATCCTTTTTCTGCTCTTGATAAAAGATTATCGCAACTGGCTTTGTGTAAGGCTTCTAATAAATCGGCATCGGTAGCTTCGGGATGAACAAAACTCAGGTTCTCACGAATGGTGCCTGCGAATAGTTGGGTGTCTTGTGTTACGAAACCAATCTGGTTACGCAGCTCATCAAAATTCATATCGGCACCATTTACTTTGTTATAGTAAATATGTCCTTCCTGCGGACGGTATAAACCTACCAGTAATTTTACCAGCGTACTCTTACCCGAACCCGATGGACCAACAAAGGCAATGGTTTCACCTTTTTTCACATCAAAAGAAATACCATCGAGGGCACGGTATTGAGCGGTCTGGTGTTTGAATACCACCTGGTTAAATTCGAGTTCTTCAATGAGTCCTACATGTTTGGGCTGATCGGGGCGGGGTTCTACTTTTTTCTCCATCAGGTTATGGAAATTATTGAGCGATGCTTCTGCTTCCCGATAACTCATGATGATACTGCCAATTTCCTGAAGCGGACCGAAGATGAAGAAGCTATAGAACTGAAGTGAAATCAATTGTCCTACCGTTAATACATCGCGGTAAATAAGCCACATCAGTGTAAACGTAATAACCTGGCGAAGAAAATTCACCATGGTACCCTGTATAAAACTGAGGGAGCGAATGCTCTTTACTTTTTTGAGTTCAAGGCCAAGAATCTTATAGGTATTGGTGTTCAGTCGTTTTACTTCCTGATCGGTAAGACCTAAACTTTTTACCAGTTCAATATTGCGTAAGCTCTCAGTGGTAGAACCGGCCAATGAAGTGGTTTCTTTAACAATGGTTTTCTGGATGACCTTTATTTTTTTACTCAGCAGGTTGGTAACAAAAGCAATCAATGCGGCACCGCCGAGGAAAATAGGAATGATGGACCAATGCAGTTTGGTGGCATAAATAGAAACAAAGACCACGCTCACAATAATGCCAAACAATACGTTGATGACATATCCGATGAATTTTTCTGTATCAGACCTAACCTTGGTTAAAATAGAGAGGGTTTCGCCGCTGCGCTGGTCCTCAAATTCCTGGTAGGGGAGGCGCATGGAATGTTTCAATCCATCAGTAAAAATTTTGGCACCGAATTTCTGGATAATCACATTCACAGTATAATCCTGAAAAGCCTTGGCAATCCTGCTCACCATGGCGGTACCTACCAGCAGCAGCAACATGGTCATAATGCCATTGATGAACTGACTTTCTGTACGAAAGCTGCCATCGTCATTGGTTTTTGGGTGATTGGCAAACTGGTCAATGAGTTTACCAAAGATCATGGGATCGAAAAGGGAGAAAGTCTGGTTAACCGCTGCCAGCAGCAAAGCCAGTAAAACCAGCCATTTATAAGGTTTAAGGTAATGCAGAAGAATTTTCATGAAAACGTTTTGAGGGTTATTACCTGTCAATTTCCGTACAATTTTTGAAAAAGTGACAAAATGCCGGAACGTGAGAGACGTGAGACGTGAAACGTGAGAGGGGGTGAAAGGTGAAAGGTGAAAAGATTTTGATTGTATCCTCCGTGCAACTCTGTGCCTCACTCTGTGTACCCTGTGGTTAACCACGGAGTTACACGGAGTGAGGCACAGAGTTACACAGAGAGCCAATCACCCTTATCTCCTTTCACGTTTCACGTTCTCCACACCTGTGAACAATAAGAAATTATTAAGCCGTTCGCAGAACGCTGATTAATCGGTAACTTACAAAAACCTTCACTCATATGCGTTGGAGAAAATTTAACGGCGAACAGATTCAGTTGCCCATTAAAGAAGCGGTGGCAGATGCCATAAAACGCGAAACTTCACAGGGCATTAAACTCAAAGTATGTATTGGCACCGACAGTCAGGTAAAAGGCGATGATACCGAGTTTGCAACGGTCATCGTTTTTCTGCGTGAGCACAATGGTGGGTTCATGTACATACACAATGAGAAAACAAAACAGAAATACCACATCAAGGAAAGAATGCTGGTAGAAGTAGCCAAAAGTATTGAAATAGCATACGAACTATGCGACCTGTTTATTGAACACCAGGTTGATATGGAAGTACATGCCGACATCAATACCAATCCACAATTCAAAAGCAATGATGCGCTGCGCGAAGCCATGGGTTATATACTCGGAATGGGCTTTGCCTTTAAAGCCAAACCGGAGGCGTTTGCAAGTAGCTGTTGTGCGGATAAGGTGGTGAACTAGGAGCGTGAAACGTGAGAGAAGTGAAAGGTGAAAGGTGTCATTCACTCACTACTCACTACTCACTATTCACCATTGACCATTCACCATTGACCATTCACGACTGATCTACTAAAATGACGGTGCTGCTGATATCCATATTGTTCATAAGCGGATAGAATATGCCGTTGATTTCAGTTTCGTATTCGAGTTTTAATACCAATAGTACCGTATCGGTTCCATTTGGTGGAAGTGTTATGGTGAGTGTTGTTGCTGGTAATATTTCATGATCAACCAGGAGTCTGGGTGTTGATACCATCATTCTGTTGATGGCTTCCGTTTCAAAATTTATTGCTGCAGCGGCCAGCGTTAGTATAAAATGGGTAGCTTTTGCTGGTGCATTCAAACATCTTTTCGGAATCATGGATTTAATGGTTGTTGTTGCTTCACCGGTTGTTCTGTTAAATGCTGCTTCATAATTTTCCATCATGGCATTGCTGATATTACTGATGCCGGTAAAATCGAAACCAGTTAATAAATGCAGTTCACCTGCGCTTGCACGTCTTTGTCCCCTGGGGTTGGTGCTGTCTGTTTTGCGGATTTCATTCATCAGTTGAATGGTTTGTTGTAACAGCGATTTGTTTTTGATGTTCCAGTTCAGCTCCATAAAAGCTTTTCTGAATATTCTCGCTTCCTTGGCGATGATGCGGAATTCTGCTGAATGATCTCTCCATGCCTGGTATTGTGGTGCGTACATACGGTCTGCCATATTTACCCTGGTTTTTTCCCGGGCTTTAAAGCCTGATTTTGTGTGTGAGTAAGTGATATCGCCTAATGTGCCACTTAATCTGTGTGTACCAAATTGTTTTGCTGCCATTGTTATTGTTTTTTAGGTTTTTAATTAATACTGTTATGTTCATAGGTAGGGTTACTGCTGTTCTTTGTATGTACCCTTCTTTGGTGATGAAATCAAAGCTATGGCAGGTATAGAAGTGTTGGGGCTGGTAGGGCTGGTATCAGCCCGGATATCGTATTGATTTATAGCGATTTAGTAGAAAAAAATAGTAGTATTGATGATCTGTGGAGACGCCTGATACAGTATCGTCTGTTTGAAACAAATATTGCTGCTTTTTTTGTTAGTCAGGTTATTGCATGTCTACCAGAAAGCTGGTATTGCTTTACAGCCGCTACGCTACTGCTACTGGAGAGAGTTGGGAGGAAGATACGAGCGAGATACTACAGAGATAGCAGTGAAATAGCAGAAACATACGACAGAGATACGAGGAAGATATATTTTCATGAGAAAAATCGGATTTTCCGATTTTTCTCATGAAAAGGCAATACCGGAACCTTGTTTCTTAACACAGCATTTGCGGGGAACCCTGCGGAAAAGGAATTAGGCGTGAGACGTGAAACGTGAGACGTGAGAAACGTGAGATGTGAGAGGGAAAAGGTGAAAAGTGAAAGGGGATTTTTTCTAAGGCCTGCTTGGGTTTTTCTGATAACATTCGCTGAATCATCTATGAAAATGTAACATTTTATGTTAGCATTGCATAGATGATCCAGCGTTTTTTTCTGTCATCTTAAGAAGCCTATAGCACGAATGCTACTGATTATCTAAAAAAGCTGCGAAAAAGAGACGCCGAACTCAATACCTGCATAGGGACAAGCCGAACCCAAGTACCAATGCTTGCCGTAACAAACAGTAACACTTTAATTGTAAAAAATGAAAGACATAAAATTATTTGAGCAAAAACAGGTGAGAAGCCATTACGATGCAGAAAAAGAAATCTGGTATTTTTCGGTAATAGATGTTATTGAAATACTTACAGGCAGCACTATTCCCAAAAGGTATTGGAGCGATTTAAAAAAGAAGCTAACCGCAGAGGGAAGTGAAGTGTACGAAAAAATCGTACGGTTGAAAATGCAAGCCGAAGACGGAAAAATGAGAGAAAAGGAACAAACAAACGCCCCGGATTTACGGGGCGTTTGTTTAGCTGTTATGTTTTTTTTCTCCGAAGGTATTTTCAACCAAAAGAACTTCTGCGCAATGTCTCCCGAGGTACGAGGGGACCTTTAGATTTGTTTTCTAAAGGATTCTATAAATGCTTACTACTATTACTACTTTTCTTTTTTGCTACTTTTTTCTTTGTGAATTAATGTGTAAATGTGGATAAGCTACATTTATAGAACCAGCCTGCCAGCACGAGCGAATTA
>CALRZI010000003.1:0-369431 GCA_943372605.1 Chitinophaga pinensis
ATAGCGATGGGATATGATGTTCGGGCAACGAATACCTATTCAACTGCTTTTGGTATCAGTACGCTGGCATCAGGCAGTGTATCAACAGCGTTTGGTAATAGTAGTGTAGCATCCGGTACTACAGCCACTGCATTTGGTCATAGCAATACAGCCTCTGGTAGTTATTCAACGGCGTTTGGATATGGTAATACGGCGAACACGAATTATACAACAGCGTTTGGAGCAAACAACCAGGCAACAGGACAGTATGCTACAGTATTTGGTGCAAACAATACAGCAACTGGTAGTTATTCAACAGCATTCGGACAGAGTGTAACAGCTTCTGGCAATAATTCAATAGCGATGGGAACCAGTGTGTCAACGAATAACCAGACCGGATCGATGGTGATAGGAGATGCATCAGGTTCGCAGTTGAATAGTGGAGCGAGTCATCAGTATAGTGCAAGGTTTGCGAATGGATACAGATTTAATATAGATGGACCCGGAGTGAAAGGTGTAACATTAACAAGTTTAGGTGTATTAAAATACAACAACAATTACGGAGTAGATTTTGATGCAAGAACATTGGTAGATAAAGGTTATGTGGATAGTATTAAATCAACGATGAGTAGTGGAGCGGGAGGTGCCGGTAGCAATAATTTTCATAGCAAATTTTCAGCAACAGGTCTGGTAAATAGCCTTATTCAGGATAATGGAGTATTAATCAGTACTGCTGCTCAGAATGGTATATTGGCTACAGGAACTTTTGGAACTGGAGCCATAGGTACAGGGTCTGCGCCGGCTATATCTGGTACAGGCACCCGTATGATGTGGATGCCAAGTAAAGCAGCATTCCGTGCGGGTTATGTAAGCAGCACGCAGTGGGATAGCACAAATATCGGTAACTACTCTATTGCATTGGGTAATGATGTAAGAGCCAATGGAATGTATGCAATGGCTTTTGGCCAGGCAAGTGCGGCAACTGGTACGTCATCAATTGTATTCGGACAAAACAACCTTGCGTCTAATACCAATGCAACAGCTTTTGGTACAGGTACAACTGCATCAGGCGGTGCATCAACAGCGTTTGGAACAAGCACTATTGCGTCAGGAACCACATCTACTGCTATTGGTTATGCTACTACTGCATCAGGTAACTACTCATTTGCAGCCGGTTATCAGTCGACAGCATCTGGATTAAGCTCAACTGCACTTGGTAATAATGTTTCTACCAACGCACGCACTGGAGCATTTATTATTGGCGATGGTAATGTAACACTTACCACGAGCGATGTGAATAACCAGATGAAAATGCGTTTTTCTGGTGGGTATAAATTATTTACTGATGCTGCTGCTACAATCGGTGTAGAAGTGGCATCCGGAGGCAATTCATGGGCTACCATTTCTGATAGAAATAAAAAAGAAAATTTCAAAACCATCGATGGTGAGAGCTTCCTGAACAAAATAGCTGCTATGCCATTGACAAGCTGGAACTACAAAGGACAGGACGCTAAAAAATTCCGTCACTATGGACCGATGGCGCAGGATTTCTTTGCAGCTTTTGGTAAAGATGGAATAGGTGTAATCGGAAACGATACCACCATTAATCAGGCCGACTTCCAAGGTGTAAGTTTTGTAGCTATCCAGGCACTGGAAAAAAGAAGCAGCGGACTGAAAAAAGAAGTAGATCAGGTGAAATCAGAAAATATGCAGATCAAATCTGAAAATGAATTGCTGAAAAAACAAAACGAACAATTACTAAATAGCCTGAATGCCATCCAGGAAAAACTAGACAAGCAAATGAAGGAATTAGCTGAAAAAATTAAAGCAATAGAAACCAAGGGTAACAAATAATTCCCCCCCCCAATTCAAAAAAGCCCCGTTCGTAATGGATGGGGTCTTTTTTTAGCCTCGAGCCACTAGCTGCCAGCTTCTAGTGCTATTGATTTTGTATGTAAAAAATATTCACTTCCTCTCACGTTTCACGTCTCACGTTTTTTTTCCCCTTTCCCTTTTCACCTTTCACGTCTCACTTCCCTCACATCTCAAACCGAATCCCCTGCGCCAATGGCAACTGCGTACTCCAGTTGATGGTGTTGGTTTGTCGGCGCATATAGGCTTTCCATGCATCGCTGCCGCTCTCGCGACCACCACCGGTTTCTTTCTCACCACCAAATGCTCCACCAATTTCTGCACCACTGGTGCCAATATTTACATTGGCAATGCCACAGTCGCTACCCGCATGTGAAAGGAATTGTTCTGATTCGCGCATATTGAGGGTCATGATAGCCGAAGAGAGCCCTTGCGGAACCCCGTTCTGTAATGCAATCGCCTCATCTATAGTGGTGTATTTCATGATATAGAGAATAGGAGCGAAGGTCTCATGTTGTACAACGGCCAGGTGATTGGCCGCTTCGGCAATGCATGGTTTGACATAACAACCGCTTTCATAATTTTTTCCTTCCAGTACGCCACCTTCCACAATAAATTTTCCACCCTGTTGTTTGCAATCTTCAATAGATTTCAGGTAGAGTTGAACGGCATCTTTATCAATCAATGGCCCAACGTGATTGTGTGTATCAAGCGGATCTCCAATTCTGAGTTGACCATATGCTTTCACCAGCTTCTCTTTAAATACGTCATACACCGATTCATGAATGATGAGTCGGCGGGTGGTGGTACAGCGTTGTCCGGCTGTACCTACTGCGCCAAATACACAACCAATCAATGCCATATCGAGGTCAGCATCTTTTGAAATGATGATGGCATTATTTCCTCCCAGTTCCAGAATGGTTTTGCCCAATCTTGCGCCAACGGTAGCCGCAACCAGTTTGCCCATGCGTGTAGAGCCTGTGGCAGAGATCAATGGTATTCTTGTATCCTTACTCAGCCATTCGCCCACATCTCTTCCTCCCTGTACAAGACAGTTTACACCTTCAGGAACATTATTTTTGCGGAATACTTCTGCCACAATATTTTGAACGGCAATACCACAAAGTGGTGTTTTCTCACTTGGTTTCCAGATAGTGGTATTTCCACAAACCCATGCCAGCGCAGCATTCCAGCTCCAAACCGCAACAGGGAAGTTAAATGCAGAAATAATACCCACTACACCCATCGGGTGCCATTGTTCGTACATACGGTGTTTGGGTCTTTCGCTATGCATGGTAAGACCATGTAACTGGCGGGAGAGACCAACAGCAAAATCACAGATATCAATCATTTCCTGTACTTCGCCATAACCTTCCTGCAGGCTCTTACCCATTTCATAACTCACCAGTTTCCCCAAAGGATCTTTGTATTTACGTAAGGCTTCACCTACCTGTCTAACCACTTCACCTCTTTTAGGAGCGGGCCACATGCGCCAGTCCTGAAAAGCAGTAACAGCAGATTGCATTACTGTTTCATATGCGGTTGCATCTGCCGACTGTACGCTGGCCGTTTTTTGACCATCAACAGGAGAATAGGAATCAATGGTTGACCCATTGCTGTTAATCCAGTTAATGCCTGTAGAAGCGGCACCATTTTGCGACTGTATACCGAGTATTTGTAAAAAATCCATGCAGGTTATTTTGCAGCAAAGGTAAAGAATTCATTACCAGAGAGGAGAGGGCGTGCCGGAAATAAAAAAGTATCACCTTGTTGAGAACAACGTTGTGATACTTTTATTATCTAAAACCCTGCATGAAACGCCTTTCAGCATTTTCACAATAAAAATACTATCTTGATTAACCGATTGCATAGCAGATAGGTGAGTGCCTGCTTTCAATCGGGGAATTTTATTTGGTTTTGGAAATTTCCAGCAATTGGTCATAAACAGCGCTATAACTGCTTCCGATAGGTATTTCTTTCCCAGCAATCCAGACCTTCGACTTACTGAATTTTTCAATTTTTGCCAGTGGAATAATAAAGGAACGATGTACCCTTACAAAGTCTCTGGGAGGAAGTTTTTCCTGAATGCTTTTTAAAGTCATCAGGGTGAGTACAGGGTTTGGTTTGATGTAAATTTTGATATAATCATCCAGTGCTTCAATCAGGTCAATATCTTTTAAATTCACCTTCATGATTTCATAATTCACTTTAATAAAAAGTGAATTCAGTTGTACTTCCTGAGAACTTAAAAACTCAATGTATTCTTTTGCCTTATAACAGGCTTTCAAAAAACGATCGTATTCAAAAGGTTTCAGCAGGTAATCAACTGCATCTACATTAAAACCTTCCACTGCAAAATCTTTATAAGCAGTAGTAAAAATAACAGGAGGTTTTTCTGGCAAATTTTTGTAAAACTGAATACCGGTTATATCAGGCATCTGTATATCCAGAAACAGCAGGTCTGTTTTATTTGCCTGCATATAACTGATGGCTTCATCAGTATTGGTAAACGTTTTTTCCAGTTTCAGGAATGAAATTTTTGCGCAGTATTCCTGAATCAACTGAAGCGCTAACGGCTCATCATCTATGGCTATACAATGTATCATGTTGTGATCTCCAGTTTTACGACATATGTCTTGTTTTCAATAGTAGTGCTTAACTGATGTTTGTCGGGGTACATCAGTTCCAATCTACGTTTTACGTTATTGATACCGATTCCGGTATTCTCCATTAAGTTACTTTCAGAGGCAACAATATTATTACTGGCATAAAATATTATTTTGTTGCCATTGGTATTGATCGTGATGTCAATATTGGAAACCTCTTTTGTACTCACCCCATATTTAAACGCATTCTCTACAAAAGGAATAAATATGAGCGGTGCAATCAGCATGGTTTCAATATCGCCAGTGGCGGAAAAATTGAGTTTTACTTTATCTGTTAAACGTACCTGCTGCAGTTCAATAAAATTGTGAATGAAATCTACTTCATTTCTTAACGGAACGAGGTTGCGTTCTGTTTCTGTGAGTATATATCGCATGATAGACGATAGTTTCATCACCGCAGGGGCTGTTTTTTCGCTTCTTACTACTGCAAGCGAATAGATATTGTTTAAGGTGTTGAAAAAGAAATGCGGGTTTACCTGCGATTTGAGAAATGATAATTCCGTATTCAATTTTTCATTCTCTGTTTCTTTTCTGGTCCTTTCTGTTTTTAGCCAACGCTGAGTTACGGAAATACAGGTGCCAAATGCAAATACCAGCAGGAACAATACGGTATTGTACGGATCGGCAATGGGTCTTGCTCTTCTTGGTGCTCTAGTGAGTTTGGGCACCCCTTTAAAATCGGGGTTTCTGATAAACTCATTATTCTGGCGAATAAACTCAGGTTCTACCAGAAAGTTAGCTATTTCTTTCGGCAGGAAGAGGAATGCACCTAAACAGGCAGCTATAGAGAGAATATACCATCCCCATTTTTTATTGATGAGTAAACGGGGAACCAAAACATGCGTATTGAAATAATAAAAAAGAACAATGAAAATATTATTGCAGATGATGGTGGTCAGCATATTGTCGCTCATGCTGAATTCTCTTAGCCTGGGAAAGAAAACAAGATAAGGCACAAAAAAGAAACAGGCCCAGGCCACCACGTGTGTAAATATTGTTATAAGTGATTTGTCGTTTTTCAAAATTTGGTTGAAGTTGTATGAATGAATTAGTATACCTCGTGTTTAAGCCAGAATAATTGTTCGGGTAATGTTGATTTATTTATCGGTTGATTTGTTCTGAAGCCCGTTGTGCTCGTTCCGAAAGTAGCGCTGTTTGGGAGTCCGTTACTCAGCGGCACTGCTATTACTTTTGTTGATGTTCTCATGGGTTGATCCGGAACTGTTGGTAAGTTTATTGCATTTAATTTTAAACCAACAGAAAGAGGTTTCTTGCGTAAAGATTCTTTGCCCCCTAAATTGTTTAAAGGAATTTCATACTCAATGAACATGATGGAGCGGTCATCCCATCCAAAACTCACCATAATCTCATTTGGGGTATTGATTGGCTGAAGCTCAGTATCATATTGCTGCCCTTTGAAGCCTGTTTTTTTAAGAAATAACATACTTCCTGCCATCTGTTCACGAAAAGCCAGTACATCACTTGCAGTTTGCTCTGCTGTTTTAACAGAAAAATATTGTACAAGCTCTTGTGGTGTTTTTTGAACTGGGAACTCTATAAAAGTACCTTCCTTCTTTTTTGCTTTTGCATCAACAAACAACTGCATGCCGCCTAGCATTATTCTTTTCTGTACATCTTTATTGGTAATGTACATTGCGATATACAATTTATCGGCGTCATTGTCTGCTGCCATACGAATACCAGATGCTTCATGAATATCAAAAGCAGAAGGGTCCCAATCATCCAGTACCGCATCTGTGCTATGTATAATAACTGTATCGCGTAATGATGTATGTGCATACAAAGAACTGCTGTGTACACACATTAAAACGATACTGAATGATAATATGGTAAAATATCTGGACATACGACCTTATTCAAATCTATTCTTCCCCCTCCAATTTAGAAAAATGTTTTGGGTGAACAATGAATAACCATCGGTAAATCCTTAATACGACTCTTTTTCAGAGGGGAAATCGCCCGATTTTACATCCGAAATATACTGGGTAACTGCTGTATGAATCTGCTCCTGTAAATTGAGGTACTGCCGTAAAAAGCGGGGTTTAAACATATTGTTGATACCCAGCATATCGTGCATAACCAGTACCTGTCCGTTACAGCCTGCTCCTGCTCCAATACCGATGGTGGGAATGGTAAGAGAAGCGCTTACTTCGGCAGCAAGGCTGGCAGGAATTTTTTCAAGTACGATGGCATAACAACCAGCTTCTTCCAACAGCATGGCATCTTTTTTCAATTTAGCGGCTTCTGCTTCTTCTTTGGCCCTTACATTGTATGTGCCGAATTTATAAATAGACTGTGGTGTGAGTCCCAAATGCCCCATAACGGGAATGCCTGCCGATACAATGCGTCGAATACTTTCCAACACTTCTTCACCACCTTCCAGTTTAATGGAATGTCCCCCGCTTTCTTTCATAATCCGGATAGCGGAAGCGAGAGCAACATCTGAATTGGACTGGTACGAACCAAATGGCATATCAACTACCACAAGCGAACGGTTGATTCCTCTAACCACACATTGTGCATGGTAAATCATTTGATCCAATGTAATGGGAACGGTCGTTTCATGTCCGGCCATTACATTACTTGCACTGTCGCCCACTAATACCACATCAATACCTGCATCATCAAATAATCTTGCAAATGAATAATCATAAGCGGTGATCATCGATATTTTCTCACCCGCTGTTTTCATTTTTAACAGGGTATGGGTCGTTATTTTCTTGATTTCTTTCTGAACTGACATCTGCTTGTTTTTAGCTTAAACGAACTGCAAAGTAGGCAGTTTTTGAGGAATACCTCCGGGAGAATCTAATGCGCGTGCGTTAGGGCTATGAGCTATGAGTTTTTTTGACTCCTTCATAGTGAACCCGTTTTTGATATAGTAATGGCTCGCAACTCAAAGCTTATGGCTCATAGCTTTCAACCCACTTCCTTCCTTTCACGTTTCACCTCTCACGTCTCACGTCTCACGCTTCCCCAATTCAACATACAAATGCTGGATCAACCCGTCGGCCAGACCTATTTTCGGAACATATATTTCATCTGCATCGGCCCAGCGCATGGCATTGATATAAATCTGGAGGGCAGGTACAATTACATCGGCACGGTCTTCTCTCAGCTTATAAATATTGATACGGTCCTCCAATGAAAAACTCGAGATTTCTTTATAATAGTCTTTCAGTAACTCAAGAGAAAGCGGTTTGCCATCTTTTTTCTTGCTGAGTGAAAATACTTTGTTGATGTTCCCTCCGGTACCAATGGCTACAATTTTTTTATAACCCTTTGTTTTGTTTTTGATGATGTCTTTCATTTCGTTCCAGTGTATTTCGTCCACCATATCTTTTAGCAAACGAATGGTGCCGATATTGAAAGACTGTTTGAAGACCAGTTTGTCATCTGCAAAAAAAGTAAGTTCAGTACTGCCTCCACCTACATCAATGTAGAGATAGCTGTGGTCGGTATCCATATTCTCTGCCACATGATTTTCATAAATAATGGATGCTTCAAGATCGCCGCTGATGATTTCTATGTTAAGTCCTGTTTCCAGTTTTATTTTTCTAATCAGATCGGCACTATTGCGTGCATCGCGCATGGCACTGGTGGCACAGGCAATGGTGTGGTTTACTCCATAGGCATTGATGAGGTGTCCGTAGGCTTTCATGGTTTGCAGCACCATACCTCTCTTTTCTTTGGAAATTTCACCTTTTTCAAACACATCAAAACCAAGACGCAGGGGAACACGAACCAGATTGAGTTTATTAAATCTTGGTTTGCCTTCGGCATCATGACTGATCTCTGAAATGAGTAGTCTTGCAGCGTTACTTCCTATATCAATGGCGGCCAGCCTCACTATTTACGATGTTTTTCCGGTGGAGGTAATGATAAGTCTCAATTTGAGAACGTATCTTCTTTTTACCAGCGGAAGGTACATAGTTGTTGCTTAATTCTTTGTCGAGTACCCTGGCCTTCACATTGTCTCTTAATTGAATGTGGATAATCTCTTTTAGTTCATTCCTGATATCAGGGTCATTTACCGGCACTGCGGCTTCAATGCGATGGTCAAGGTTCCTCACCATCCAGTCAGCACTGGAGATAAATATTTTTTCTTTCCCGCTATTATGGAAAATGAGTACACGTGCATGTTCAAGGTATTCATCAACAATACTCACGGCTTTGATCGGCTGTTTGAATTTTTTGTGGTCAATTACTGCGCAAAAAATGCCTCTTACCACCATTTGTATTTCTACTCCGGCGGCTGCGGCTATATATAATTTTTCAATTAATCTTGCATCACTCAAGGAATTGAGTTTGAGTGTAATACCTGCCGGTTTGCCAGCCTTGGCCGCTTTTATTTCTTTATTGATAAGAAGATCCAGCTCGCGACGCATGTTATTCGGACAAACCATCAGTGTTTTGCAATGGCTCAGTTGTGCGGCACCTGTTTTCCAGTTTTCGAGATAATGGAAAATACGGTTGATGTCGGCCATGATCATTCTGTTGGCGGTGAGCAGGCAATGATCGCCATATACATGTGCCGTTTTTTCATTCAGGTTACCCGTACTTACAAAGCCATACTGAACAATTTTATTGCCTTTTCGCTTCTTAATGATACAGAGTTTGGCATGTACTTTCATTTTAGGAACGCCCAGCAATACTTTTACACCTTCCTCTTCCAGAATGTCTTTCCATTCGAGATTGGCTTCTTCATCAAACCTGGCTTTTAATTCGAGCATTACGATTACCTGCTTGCCATTTCTTGCTGCATTGATCAATGCATTGATCACTTTTGAATCGGATGCAAGCCGGTAAGCTGTAATCTTGATGGATTGTACATCCGGATCCATCGCAGCTTCACGCAACAAATCAATTACTGCATGGAAAGAATGATAAGGGAAATGGAGCATCACATCTTTTTTCAATACCATTTCAGTAACTCGAACACGTCCGTGAAAAGCAGGGTGTATAAGCGGCTCCCGTCTTGTGTTTTTGGTGCCAAATACATCAGGGAAATCCATGAAATGCCTGAAATTATGAATACGTCCACCCGGAATGATATTACTCTTTCTGTTCAGACTCAAACGTCTGATCAGGTATTCGAGTAAACCTGCGTCCATTTCTTTATCATAGACAAAACGAACAGGTTTCCCTTTTCGTCTGTTCTTTAATCCCTTTTCTATTTTTTCAACGAAAGTGGTGCTTACATCATTGTCAATATCTATTTCTGCGTCTTTGGTTACTTTGAACACGTGGGCATCAAAATAATCGTAATCGAAATAGGTAAATATTTCAGGCAGGTTATAGCGAATAACATCTTCCAGCAAAATGATATGGTTTTCACCGGCTTTGGAAGGTAATTGTATAAAACGTCCAACATCTTTAGACGGTATTTCAATCAATGCATATTTCTGGTTGTATGCCGAATCCTTTTTTCGCATTACCACACCGAGGTAAATACTTTTATCGCGCAGATAGGGTAGTTGCGGCAGACTTTCAATCATCAGTGGGATGATGTTGGAACGAACTTTGTCATCAAAAAAATCTCTAACAAAATGTTTTTGTTCTTTGGAAAGTTGTTTCTCATTAACCAGAAAAATTTTCTCTTTCTTTAACTCTCTCAGAATACCTTCCCAGATTCTGTTGAATTCATTCTGCTGCTTCAATACCACGGTCTGGATCTGATCAATAATGGATTGCGGGTCCTCTTCCATATGCATGTTCAGTTTGCGTCTTTTATCGGCAAACTCAACCATACGTTTTAGTGTTGCGACACGTACCCTGAAAAACTCATCAGTATTATTGGAAAAAATGCCAAGAAAACGAATCCTTTCTTTCAAAGGCACAGTGGGATCATTGGCTTCCTGTAAAACCCTTCCATTAAAACTAAGCCAGCTTATATCGCGTTGAATGAGTTGTTTTTTCACAAATGACAGAATTGATGCTTCAATTTATCAAATATAAAAAAGGGGAGGAGAGGGCAATGTTAAGTTTCGTACAATTTGGAAATTTTGAGATGTGCTAATTTGGAAATAGGAAGACATATACTCCTTGTATCATTTCCAAATTAGCACATCTCAAAATTTCCAAATTAAGAATAAGACTGCTTAATATACTGAATAATCCCCGTTGTAGAAAACCCTTCTACAATAGGATTAATGACTACCCTGCCTCCATTGTCAATTACTTCTTTGGAGCCCACGATCTGTTCAATGGTATAGTCGCCGCCTTTTACCAGAACATCGGGCAGAAGCGAAGTAATGAGTTGATGGGGTGTATCTTCATCAAATACCACAATGGCATCGGTTACAGCAAGATTGGCAAGAATTAATGCCCTGCTATGTTCATTGTTTACCGGACGGTCGGGGCCTTTCAGTTTTTTTACACTGTTATCGCTGTTTACTCCAACAATAAGATAGTCTGCTTCTTTTGCCGCCGCACTCAGCGAAAAAATATGACCCTCGTGTAATATATCGAAACAGCCATTGGTAAAAGCGATGGTTTTGCCAATGGCGCGCCAGGCTGCTACCCTTGCCAGTAATTGTGGCAGACTCATCACTTTTGCATCGATAGCATTAACGGCTCTCATGGGTAGTTTTAGTTTTATTATAAACAGGAAATAACACCAGGCTGATACAACCCAGCAATATAACAATCAGAAACTGTGCAAACCATTGAAGGGTGCCATTGGCGAAACCAATTTCAAATGGCACGCCATTTTCTTCTAAAACTTTGGCAATAAAAAAGGCAAATGCTCCAATGCCTCCGGGAGTAACAATCATGCCAATACTACCGAATGCCAGTGCGCCTAAAGCGGCACCCATACCTAAATGAGCTGTTCCTTCAGTGGCCATTAAGCCCACCCAGGTGCCGGCAGCATATAAAATCCAAATCAGTGCAGAGTAAAGTATGAAAAGCCCTTTTTGTTTTAAGCGCCTGATGCTGATCAATCCTTCCCATACACCTGCTACAATTTTTTTAATCAGCACAACAATTTTAAGATGAGAAAACTGTTTGAACCAAACCCTTGTGGCAATAACCAGTACAATGAGAATGCCCGCAAAAATGAGTAAAGCAGTCATTGAAACATTCTCTCCTTTCTTAAAAAGCTGGCCGATCAATTCGTTGCCATATTCTGCTAATATATCGGCCTGAGTAACCATGGTTAGCACAAAAACGATTCCCAGTGAAACCACATCAACAGCTCTTTCGGCTACAATAGTACCTACCAGTTTTTCGGCAGGAACTTTTTCGTAGCGGGCCAGAAAAGTACATTTTAATACTTCTCCCAAACGTGGAATAGCCAGATTGGCGAGATAGCCAATCATCACTGCAAAAAAAGTGTTGGCAACACGGGGTTGATAACCCATCGGCTGCATCAATATTTTCCATCGCAATGCCCTAACAAGATGGCTAAGTGCCAGGATAATGAAAACAGGGATCAATAGCCAGTAGTTGGCAGTAGATAAACTCTGTTTAAACTCTCCCCATTTGTCATTAGGTATCTGGCGAAAGCTCCACCATACGAGGAACAATCCCAATCCGAGAAAGACCGCATATTTGGCAAAGGAAAGGAGTCGTTTTTTCATGGCCAGATTGGGTTACAAAATACAAAGTGTCTTATCAGGGTATCACAGTAAACTACAGTTTATTTCCCTCTTTCGGAAACACTACCCAGGGTTTAAATTGTTTGGCGGCTTCAAAATCCATTGTGGCATAGGAAATAATAACCACCAGGTCGCCAACAGCACCTCTGCGGGCAGCGGGGCCATTCAGACAAACAACACCACTTCCTCTTTTACCTTTAATGAGATATGTTTCAAGGCGTTCACCGTTGTTTACATTCACTACCTGAATTTTTTCATTCTCTATAAAATTGGCTGCATCCATCAGGTCCTCATCAAGGGTGAGGCTGCCAACATAGTGTAAATTCGCTTCAGTGATAACGGCGCGATGTATTTTCGATTTAAGGACTTCAATTTGCATAATAGGCGCAAAAATAGCTACTTCTTACTAAGTGACATCTAATCTTCTGTCAGAGAAATGTTATCAATTAAACGAACACCGGAAAGAAAAGCCGCTGCAAGTGCCACAAGTGGTGTTTGGCCATCCCACTTTTCAATCGGCTCAAGACTTTGTGCATGTGCGATGCTGATGTAGTCTATTTTATCAAAACCAGCATCCGTCAACATTTTACCGGCGTTTGCCGAAATCGTTTTAGTTGGACCGGGCCGGATATTTGTTTTGATCCATTGCAATGCCTGATAAATAGCCGTTGCTCTTTCCCGGTCTGCTTCAGACAAACGCAGGTTTCTGCTGCTCATGGCCAACCCACTGGTTTCGCGCATGGTGGGTACTATCTGCAGGGTGGTATGTTTGCCGGTCTGGCGAATCAATTCAGCAATAACCATACACTGCTGGTAATCTTTTCGCCCCAGGAAAAGCTGGTCGGGTTCTACAATACTCAAAAGGCGATCCACCACCTGACATACCCCCTGGAAATGTCCTGGGCGGTATTTTCCTTCCAGGTATGTTTCGAGTGTTCCGAGTTCATAGTGTTTCTTTTGAAAGTCATCGGGGTAGATTTCCTTCACTTCCGGAAGAAACAAAACATCGCAACCTTCCTGTTCCAGCAACATAATATCCTGTTCAATGGTTACCGGATATTGCTGATAATCAGAGGGGTCATTAAACTGGGTAGGGTTTACGAAAATGCTGCAAATTGTGAGCCCGGTATTTTTTTTTGATGCTCTGATAAGGGAAAGATGTCCGGCATGTAAAGCCCCCATAGTAGGTACAAAGCCAAGAGGAATACCAGAAAGGCGGTTATTTATTATGTATTTTCTTAATTCATGTATCGTTTTAAAAAGAATCATTACTGTATGATTTGTGCCTGATTTAGTAAGGAAATGCTGGTCAACTATATTTTTCGTACCTTCGCCCACTCATTTTACGCTACCTGCAATAAAAACGTCGCAAGGATGTCAACAAAGAAAAGAATTTTATTCATAGCCACGGAGATGTCGCCTTACCTCGAATTAACAGAATTCGCAGAGGTCATCAACAAACTGGCTATCAAGAGTAATGATAGCGGTTTAGAGGTAAGATGCATCATGCCAAGGTTTGGTGTGATCAACGAACGCAGACACCGCTTACATGAAGTGGTTCGACTTTCGGGGATTAATGTTTCGGTTGATAATGATGATTATCCCCTGCAGATTAAAGTAGCTTCATTACCCAATGCCCGCTTACAGGTTTATTTCCTTGAGAATGAAGATTTCTTCAAACGCAAGCAGATTTTCCATGATGATGATGAGACATGGTTTGAAGACAATGCTTTGCGTACCGTATTTTTCTGTAAAGGTGCATTGGAAACCGTGAAAAAATTTGGCTGGCCTCCCGATATCATCCATTGTAGCGGCTGGATGACGGGGCTTATTCCTGCCTATATTAAAACTGCATATAAGAAAGAACCTGTTTTTGGCAACAGTAAAGTCGTGTTTACCATTGGGGAGAACACGTTTAAAGAAAAACTGGGTGCCGACTTTCTGAAACAGGCGGTTATCAATGCCAATATTAAAGAAAAGGATCTTGAAGCGTTTAAAGAAGCCAATAATACTGCCTTGTTCAGAGGTGGTGCCAGTTTTGCAGACGCTATTACTTTCGGGGCCGAAAAAATAGATAAGAAACTCGTAGAAGAGTTTGCCAAAGTGAAAGGAAAGAAAGTAGTTCCCTTTAAAGGGTGGGATTCTGATTTAACAGAGTATTTAGAATTGTACAACGACCTTGCGGGCAAGTAATCCAACAACACACATGCGCTTATTTTCGACACTACGTAATACATTCGTTTTCTGTATTATTTCGGGCAGCTTCTTTACAGGTTGCACCAGGATTACTTCTACTGAATTAGGTGGCGGTTTAATACCCCCGATTGATGGTGTATTTACAAAAGATACCATCCTTGATGTAATTACAGATACCTATAACGAGATCGACACTACCAGAATTTATAAAGGAGATGTGCATGTATTAGGAGCCATTACCAATGACCCTATTTTCGGCCGTACATCTGCTTCCATGTTTTTTGAATTATCTCCCACATTTTTTCCTTTTTACATCTCAGGTCATAAGGATAGCATCCGGGTAGATTCCGCGGTACTTATTTTAGGGTATAATGGATTTTATGGCGATTCAACACAACCATTACGCTTAACGGTGTCGGAGATTGACCAGAGCACACTGTTAAATAGGAATCTGGTATATCCGGCAAACTATCCGAATGTAAATCCGGTTAGTATCGGCGGACAGTTGGCGTCACCTGTGTCAGTAGATATACGCAGGCTGGGTGATACTGTTAAAAACAGGTTTGAAACAGCCGTAAATCAGGTACGTATTCGGTTGAGGAATGATGTGGCCCAGCGTTTCATCAGAACCTATGATTCAACTACGGCATACAAATCAGATTCTATTTTCAGAACTTATTTTGCAGGTTTTGCATTAACGGCCGATCAGAGTGCACCAGCTAATGCATTGCTTCGTATCAGCCTTTCAGATACCAATACCAAATTCGCGCTTTATTATAGTTCAAGCTCAACAGGAGCCACAACAAGAGATACATCTGTTCATTATTTCAGGTTCAATACACTGTCAAGTGGCGATGCAAATTTTGTAACCAGAAACAGGGCAGGAAGTCAGGTTGCTAATTATATAACCACCAATAACGCTCCTAAATCAGATTCACTCGTATATGTTCAGGCATCTCCAGGTACCACTGTAAGGGTGAGAATTCCCGGGCTGGCTTCATTAAGTAACAGAATCATTCATAGAGCAGAACTGATTGCAGAACAGGTGCCGGATGATGCGAATCTGCTTACCATTGACCAGCAAATGAGTCCACCCCGTTATTTATTGCTGAGTGTACTCGATTCGGTGAAGAATACCAAGCGTAATGTGCGAAATGATTATATCTTCTCCACAGACGGGCCGAATATTACAGACTTTGGTGGATTTGCTTTTTACAAAACCATACAGGGCTATAATCGTGTAACATCATACACTTTTAATATGAGCCGCTATGTACAGGGTATCATATCAAGGAAAGATACATCGCATTTATTGCAATTGTCGGCGCCTGGTAATGATTCTTTATACTATACAAATCCATATCCGAATCCTAATACCCAATTGCTCTACTATCTGAACCCAACTATCGGTAATGATCCTGCTAACGGAAGGGTACGGTTAGGTGGCGGAACCCATTCAAGATTCAGGATGAGAATGAGGATTATTTTCTCTCGAATCTAAACCGGTGCTGCATTATATTTGCACACATTAAAAATAATATATGCCTTATTTATTTACTTCTGAAAGCGTATCTGAAGGACATCCGGATAAAGTAGCCGATCAGATATCTGATGCATTAATCGATAACTTTTTAGCATTCGATGCTCAATCTAAAGTAGCATGCGAAACGCTGGTAACAACAGGTCAGGTGGTACTGGCAGGTGAAGTAAAATCGAAGGCTTACTTAGATGTACAGGAAATTGCGCGTGGTGTAATCCGTAAAATCGGTTATACCAAGAGTGAATATATGTTTGAAGCGAATAGCTGTGGTATTTTGTCTGCTATTCATGAGCAGTCTGCAGATATTAACCAGGGTGTAGACAAAAAGAAAAAAGAAGAGCAGGGAGCTGGTGATCAGGGAATGATGTTTGGTTATGCCAGCAATGAAACAGAAGATTATATGCCATTGGCATTGGATCTGGCACACAAGATCCTGATTGAATTGGCTGCACTGAGAAGAGAGAATAAACAAATTAAATACTTGCGTCCTGATGCAAAGAGCCAGGTTACATTGGAATATGATGATAATAACCAGCCTGTGAGAATTGATGCCATCGTGGTGTCAACACAGCACGATGATTTTGACAGCGAAGCAAAAATGCTGGCGAAAATTAAATCAGATATCATCAATATCCTGATCCCACGTGTTAAAAGCAAGTATAAGAAGTACGCAAAACTGTTCAACAACAATATCAAATACCATATCAACCCAACCGGTAAGTTTGTAATTGGTGGTCCGCATGGCGACACTGGTTTAACTGGCCGTAAGATTATCGTAGATACTTATGGTGGTAAAGGTGCACATGGTGGAGGAGCTTTCAGTGGTAAAGATCCTAGTAAAGTAGACCGTTCTGCAGCGTATGCAACCCGTCATATTGCCAAGAATCTGGTAGCTGCGGGTGTAGCTAGTGAGGTACTGGTACAGGTTTCATATGCTATTGGTGTGGCACAGCCAACCAGCATCAACGTAAACACTTACGGTACTGCAAAAGTAAACCTGACCGATGGCCAGATTGCTAAAATTGTGGAAGGTTTGTTCGATATGCGTCCATACTTTATTGAGCAGCGTTTGAAACTACGTAGCCCGATTTACAGCGAAACTGCTGCATACGGACATATGGGTCGTAAGAGTGAAGTAGTAACCAAAACCTTCAAATCGCCCGATGGTAAAGAGAAAAAAGTAAAAGTGGAATTGTTTACCTGGGAGAAACTGGATTATGTATCCAAAGTGAAAAAAGCGTTTGGCTTAAAATAAAAAACAACACCATCAAAGGCCTCCGGATACCGGGGGCTTTTATGTTTATAAGGGCTATTGTTCTAAAATATTGTTTTAAAAAGTATGGAAAAGAATCCCTGGACGACCCTGCATTCAAAAACCATTTACGACAATAAATGGATCACCGTTACAGAAGATGATGTAATTAACCCGAAAGGAGGTGCCGGTATTTATGGGAGAGTACATTTTAAAAATATTGCCATCGGAGTAATTGCGATGGATGATCAGCAAAACCTATGGCTGGTTGGTCAGTATCGCTATACATTAAATGCCTATAGCTGGGAAATACCAGAAGGAGGTAGTCCATATGCCGAAAACCCTTTGGAAGGTGCTAAAAGAGAACTAAAAGAAGAAACAGGTCTGGTAGCAGAACAATGGCAGGAATTATTTCGGATGCACCTTTCGAATTCAGTCAGCGATGAACTTGCTATTATTTATCTGGCAACCAATTTAACACAGGAAGAGGCGGCGCCTGAAGATACTGAGGAATTGCAATTGCAGAAAGTATCCGTTGATCGGGCA
Organism: Chitinophaga pinensis; assembly: GCA_943372605.1. GTDB lineage: Bacteria > Bacteroidota > Bacteroidia > Chitinophagales > Chitinophagaceae > Sediminibacterium > Sediminibacterium pinensis_H. The sequence goes on from CALRZI010000003.1 coordinate 17,674, forward strand.
TATGAAATGGTAGAAACAGGTGTCATCACTGATTCTATGAGTGTGGCGGCCATTACAAAAATAAAATTAATGCAGTTGCAGGGAAAACTGATATAGTACATTTGCATATGGCCATAAAACAAAGCGCACTGGTTATTGGACGTCAACCTCTTGTAGAGGCAATGGAAACGGGCAGACCGATTGACAAGATTTTGATGCAAAAAAATATTTCAGGCGATGCTATTACCACTATCAGGCAACTGGCGAGGGATAAGAATATTCCTATACAAATGGTTCCCCCAGAAAAACTACATTCACTAACAAGGGCCAATCATCAGGGTATTATTGCTTTTGCTGCGCTGGTTCAGTATATGGATCTGCAACAGGTGATCGATCATGTGGTTTCAAATGGAGATGTACCATTGTTTATTATGCTTGATGGGGTAACAGATGTACGTAATATTGGCGCCATCGCCAGAAGCGCACATTGTTGTGGTGCACAGGCATTGGTAATTCCGGATAAAGGAGTAGGGGCATTAAATGAAGAAGCCATGAAGAGCAGTGCCGGTGCGCTGGAACATATACATGTATGCCGCGTAAATAGTTTGCTTAAAGCAGTAGATACCCTTCACCTCAATGGTATACTGGTATTTACCAGTGAAATGAGGGCCGATAAAAAAGTATATGAACTCCAGTTCCAGGAACCCTGCTGCATTATTATGGGCGACGAAGGAAAAGGTGTACAACCTTATCTCGCAAAAGCAGCAGATGCTTTCTTTACCATACCCATGGCCAATAAATTTGATTCCTTTAATGTATCTGTTGCAACTGGAATTGCTTTGTATGAAGCGATGAAACAAAGAATAGAAAAAGCATAGTCTTACTTTTTATGGTATCAAACAGTGAAGCAATACAACTGGTCGAATGTCCGCGTGATGCCATGCAGGGATGGGTTCATTTTATTCCCACCAATATCAAAGTCAGTTACCTGAACCAGTTATTACAGGTGGGTTTTGATACACTAGACTTTGGCAGTTTTGTTTCACCCAAAGCCATTCCACAGATGGCAGATACAAAGCAAGTAATACCTCAGCTACAACTGCATCATTCATCAACTAAATTATTGGCTATTGTTGCAAATCAAAGAGGAGCAGAAGAAGCTGCAGTTTATGATGAAATCAGTTACCTGGGTTTCCCTTTTTCCATTTCGCCCACTTTTCAGCAAAAGAATACGAATAGCAGCATGGAAGAAAGTTTCGACCGTGTGAAAACGATTCAGGAAACCTGTATAAAAACAGGTAAAGAGTTGATAGTGTACCTGAGTATGGGTTTTGGTAATCCTTATGGTGATCCTTACAATCAAGAGATATTATTGGAATGGGCCGATGCAATGGTAAACGAAGGAATTGGTATTGTTTCTCTTGCAGATACAGTAGGATTAGCATCTCCTGAGCAAATCAGCTTTGCATTAAACGCTTTAATTCCACAACACCCATCTGTAAGTTTTGGTGTTCATCTCCATTCAACAGCAACTAACTGGCGAGATAAGCTTGAGGCAGCGTATATTTCAGGATGTAAAAGATTTGATGGAGCCTTGAAAGGAATAGGAGGTTGCCCCATGGCACAGGATGAACTGGTAGGGAATATGGATACAGAAAAAATGATTCCCTATTTCCAGGAAAAAAATAGACTCCCCGAACTGAATCTAAACGCATTGATGGAAAGTAGTAAACTGGCCGGTAAAATCTTTCAGTAAGTGTATGAAGTTTCATTACGAATTTGATATCAAATCGCCTGTAAAACAAATACAACATCAGCATTTCATGATGTTGCTCGGGTCCTGCTTTACAGAAAATATGGGAGAAAAATTGCGTAAGCATAAGTTTGAAGTAACAGAAAACCCGCATGGAATACTGTTTAATCCTATTAGTGTGGCAGACGCAATAACCCAGTATATTGAAAAGCCCGTTTACGAGAAATCTGATTTGTTTTGTTATAATGAATGCTGGCATAGTTGGAAACACCATAGCCGTTTTTCAGGTATTACAGCTGATGAGGCCTTGCAAAAAATTAATACCTCAATTGCCGATTCACATATTGCATTAAAGAAAGCTGATCATGTAATGATTACGTTGGGATCGGCATGGGTATATATGCTCACAGAAAAGGCCCATAACTACAAACAGGGTACTGTAGCTGCTAATAACCATAAAGCCCCTGCTGACTGGTTCTCCAAAAAATTACTCACCACTGAAGAAGTGTTGCGGGTATTGGATAATATGATTCATCGGTTGTTTCATTTCAATCCAGATGTCCAGATCATTTTTACCATCAGTCCTGTTCGCCATTTGCGTGAAGGTGTTATTGAAAATAATAAGAGTAAGGCAGTGTTAATACAGGCTGTTCATCACCTGGTGGAAAAGTTTGAAAGATTATATTATTTTCCTGCATATGAATTGGTGATCGATGATTTGCGTGATTATCGTTTTTATGCAGAAGATCTGGTGCATCCTAATTTTCATGCTACACAGTATGTATGGGAAAAATTTGTAAATGCCTGTATGCCTGATGATACAAGAAGCCTGCTCAAAGAAATTGCAGCAGTAAACCTGGCCGTACAGCATAAGCCGTTTAATCCTTCAACAGCCCAGCATCAACAATTTTTAAAAACCTACCAGGAGAAAACCAAAGTATTGCAGCAATTACATCCTTATATTAACTGGGATAAGGAACTTACTTTCTTTACAGAGCATATTCATTAAAGGATATCAGTGGATACGGTCGCCTCTTAGTTCCAGATCCTGCATAATGGATGTTTCATAGGTAAGCCATTCCTTCCAACGCTTACGCACCTTTTTCTTGTCGATATACAATTCAGATAATTCGATGAACAAAGTATAATGCCCCGCTTCACTTTCCATAAAACGACGATAGAAATTACGCATGTATTTATCATCGAGTCCTTCGCTCAGTCTTTTAAAACGCTCGCAACTTCTTGCTTCAATTAGTGCCATTGTAAGTAACTGGTCAAGCAATCTTCCTTCCTCATCACCGCCTTTTTGCTGAAATTCAAGCAGCTTGTTTACATATTTGTCTTTTCGCTGCGTACCAAGTTGTAAACCTCTTTTATGCAATTCATTAAGTACAAGCCTGAAATGTCCCCATTCTTCTGTAACGATCGGCGATAACTGTTTAACCAGTTCAACTTTTTGCGAATAGCGCTGTATCAGCGAAATACAGGTAAGGGCGGCTTTCTGTTCGCAATAAGCATGATCTGTAAGAATGGCTTCCAGGCTAATGCTGGCCAGATCAACCCAACGAGGGTCGGTAGGGAGATGAAGTCCAAGTATATTTTTAGTGTGGTCAGACAGTTCCATATGCTGTAATTGCAGCGCAAAAATACTCTGTAAATATGAATTACCCTACAAAGCTGCTTTCACACAAATTACTTTAGTTTTACCCCTATGTATCAGGATGATTTTTTGCAACGTAAACTGAATGAAAGAATAGCCAGGCAATCGCTGAGAAGTCTTCGTTTGTCGGAAGGAATGATCGACTTCTGTTCAAATGATTACCTGGGTATTGCCCATCGTCATTTGCTGAAGCCATCGCCTGGAGAAAATTTGTCTACTGGTTCAACCGGATCAAGATTATTGGCTGGTCATTATCCTTTGTTAGAGGAAACAGAAAAGCAGGTTGCGGCATTTCACAACGCAGAAGCAGCACTCATTTATAATTCAGGGTACGATGCCAACATGGGTTTGTTATCATCCGTTCCACAGAAAGGAGATACTATTTTTTACGACCAACTTTCACATGCTTCCATAAGAGATGGTATACGCTTGTCATTTGCTCAGTCTTTTTCATTTGCTCATAACGACATGGGCGATCTTCGAAAAAAAATACAACAGGTAACTGGAACCATTTTTATTGTTACAGAGTCTGTATTCAGTATGGATGGAGATATTTGTCCCCTTAACGAATTGGTTGAAACAGCAAATGAGTATCATGCCCATCTGATTATTGATGAAGCACATGCAACGGGTGTGATAGGCAATCGTGGAGAAGGTCTGGTACAACAACTCGGTCTTCAATCGAATATCTTTGCACGTGTACATACATTTGGGAAAGCATGCGGATGCCACGGTGCTGTAGTATTGGGGTCTGAACGTTTGAAAACCTACCTGATTAATTTTTCACGCAGCCTTATTTATTCAACGGCTTTGCCGGAGCATGCAGTGGCAATGATTGCCGAATCGTACCATACATTTCCTGAAATGCATGCTGAACGTAAACGCCTGGAACAGTTGATTGATGTTTTTCAAAATACGGCAATTCGTTATGAAAAACTCTCTTCAACAACACCTATACAGGGAATTGTTGTGCCGGGTAATGAAGAGGTGAAAATAGTAGCAACCATGTTACAAAAGGAAGGTTTTGATGTTCGGCCCATTTTATATCCCACAGTACCCGAAGGGAAAGAAAGATTGCGTGTAGTAATGCATGCATATAATACAGTGGGAGACCTTAAACGTTTATTAAACTTCCTGGCCTGATAGCAGGTTAACAAAAGGAAGGTTGTTGAAAATACCTTATATTCATTTTCAAATAAAGGCTAATGAGAATCGTTCCATTTCTTATTTCAGCAATTGGTACAGCAGGTTTAATTGTTGTGCTGAATACCCAGCTACCAGTAGGCGGTAGTAAAACACCGAGACTGGGTTATTTTCTTTCGCCTCAACAGGGATTCTGGCAAAATGCAGAACCTGTAAATGCATCGCACGATGGAAATATTAAACTAGCAGGTTTAAAAGGCAAGGTAGATGTGTATATGGATGACAGACTTGTGCCACATATCTATGCAGAAAATGATGTGGATGCGTATTATACACAGGGTTTCCTCCATGCCAAATACAGGTTATGGCAGATGGAATTTCAAACACATGTAGCCGCAGGAAGACTAAGTGAAATAGTAGGGCCTGATAGAATTGATACCGATAAGTTTTTCCGCAGAATGGGAATGGTATATGCGGCAGAAAAAACCATGAAAGAGGCTTCCAAAAATAAAGACATCAAGGCTGCTATTGAAGCCTACGCGGAAGGAGTAAATGATTATATTAAGAAACTGGAACCGGAACAAATTCCCTTTGAATACAAATTACTGGATTACAAACCGGAAGCATGGACACCTGAAAAGACTTATCTCTTTCTCATGTTTATGTCGTACGACCTCACAGCCAGGGGGGTGACTAATGATCTGAAGATGACCAATGCAAGGAACTATTTTGGTTATGAAGATTTTGATCAGTTGTATACAAATGTGCAGGATTCACTTGATCCGATTCTTCCTAAGGGAACGGTTTATTCGCCCGCATCAATAGCAGTGGCGGCACCAACCAATGTTGATTCACTCTACTACGGAAAAACAACGAATGGAGGAACCGCAGTTGCTCCTGTTGTTCCTGATAAGAATAACGGAAGTAATAACTGGGCAGTATCGGGCAGTAAAACAAAAAGTGGAAGACCTATTTTGGCTAACGATCCGCATCTTGGACTTAACCTGCCTTCACTTTGGTATGAAGTACAGATTACTACGCCTACACACAGTACCTATGGAGCCAGTTTCCCCGGTTCACCTGCAGTAATTATTGGTTTTAACGATAGCATTGCATGGGGTGTAACCAATGCGGGGAGAGATGTGATTGATTATTACGACATGAAATTCAAAGACACTACACTGGAGCAATACTGGTACAATGGAGTGTGGAATAAAGCTGATGTAAAAGAAGAAGTGATTAAAGTAAAAGGCAAACCCGATGTTATTGATCATGTGGCTTATACCGCATTCGGACCTGTAATGTATGATGCCTCCTATAAAAATGAAAGTACCAAAGGGAAATACCTGGCGCTTAAATGGACGGCTCATGATGGAGGCCAGGGGTTGCAGACATTTTATGATTTAAACAGGGCTAAGAATTTCGATGACTACCTCAATGCTATTCATAAATGGACCTGTCCCGGGCAGAATTTTGTATTCGCTTCCAAAACCGGAGATATTGCCATCAAACAACAGGGTGCTTTTGTAGCAAGATGGAACAGGCAGGGCGATTTTATTATGCCGGGGGGAGACAATCAATACATGTGGCAGGGTATTATTCCCAATACAGAAAACCCGATGATGAAAAATCCGGAGAGAGGTTTTGTGAGCAGCGCCAATCAAAAGTCGACAGATGATACGTATCCATATTACCTGGGAGCAGCCAGTGATTTTCCTGTTTATCGCGGTGTAATCATCAATAAAAAACTGGCTGCCATGAGTAATATTACTGCAGCAGATATACAGCAGATGCAAACAGATAATTACAATGTGTTTGCAGAAATGGCCAGGCCAGCTTTATTTAAATTTATTGATGAATCATCTCTGTCTGCAGAAGAGAAAAAATATATCAGTGTTCTGAAAAACTGGAACCTGCGCAATGATATTGGAGAACAGGGAGCAACAGTATTCAGGGCCATCTGGGATAGTTTGGAAACGGCTATCTGGAAAGATGAGTTTGATCGTTCGCCTTTGCCCTTACCCTGGCCCGATGAACCTATATTACTCGATATTATGCTGCGCGATAGTGTTTATTATTTTGCAGACAATGCCAACACTCCCGATAAAACAGAAACATTACAGGATGCAGTAGTTGTTGCTATTCAAAAAGCAACAAAAGCCTGCTCAGCACTCGAGAAAAAAGGTGAACTGGCATGGGGTAAATTTAAGGATACAAGGATCAATCATTTATTAAAAATTGATCCCCTGAGTCGCTTACATCTGCCAATAGGAGGTGGTGTACACATTATCAATGCAACTACGAAGACACATGGTCCTAGTTGGCGCATGATAGTGCACCTTACAGATGATATTGAAGCATATGGCGTTTATCCCGGTGGACAAAGCGGTAATCCAGGTAGCAAATACTATGATAATTTTGTTGATACTTGGGCAGCAGGCAAATACTATCGGATATTGTTTCTGAAAAAAGAAGCCGCCGCTAGGAACACACAAATGAAATGGCACTTAATATTTACCAACAGCTAAACTCTTTTTTATGAAATTTTTATCTGCATTGCTGTTAACTGCATTACTGGCTTTCGCAGCAGGTTTATATGGCATATTACCATGGTGGAGTTTTGCTGTTACTTCATTCGTAGTGGCTCTGGCAATTCACCAAAAAGCCGGGAAGGCTTTTTTGGCTGGGTTTGCGGGATTGTTTTTGCTCTGGAGTATACTTGCTTTTTTGATGGATAGTGCTAATGAACATTTGCTGGCTACCAAAGTAGCTACCATCTTACCTCTGGGAGGTTCTTATTGGGTACTGATTCTATTAACGGGATTGATTGGTGGACTGGTATCTGGACTGGCAGCACTCACAGGTAGTTATTTGCGACAATCGCCAAAATCCTAGTCTTAAAGTATAATAGCTATTAATTATTCGTTAAAGCATGTCTATGTAAGGGTCGATGTAATAAAAAGCAGGCAGCCGCAACTTATTTTCGTTGCAACTCAGCCCACATGAAACCACTACTGCTTTTTACCTTATCGGTTATTTTAAGTTATGCCGGCTATACCCAAACTATCAGCGGCACTATTACCGACTCAAAAAATGAAGTGCTGCCTTTCTCTTCAGTTGTTGTAAAAGGTACAACACAAGGTGCGTCTGCTAATAGCAAAGGATTTTATTCTATTCAATTGCAGCCCGGTAGCTATACACTTGTATGTCAGTATATCGGGTATAAATCAGAAGAGAAAAAAATTACGGTGGAAAAAGGGAAAAATAATGAAATTAATTTTCAGCTTGAACCACAGCAATATAGTTTGCAGGATGTAACGGTGAATACAAACGGGGAAGACCCTGCTTACGAAATCATCAGGAAAACCATCAGCAAAAGAACCCAACACCTGAAAGAAATAAAAAAGTTTTCAGCAGATGTGTACCTGAAAGGACAAATGCAATTACGCGATTACCCAAATCGATTCTTTGGACAGAAAGTAGATTTTGAAGATGGCGACTCCAGTAAACGAAAAATGTTGTTTCTCTCAGAAACCATCGCGAAATATTCAGTAGAAGAACCCAATAAGGAAAAGATTGAAGTGGTATCTACCAAAGTAAGCGGAAGAAGTAATGCTTTTGGTTTCAGCAGTCCGCAGATCATTTCATTTTACAACAATACCATACAGGTGGGTGAGGATCTGAACCCACGTGGATTTATTTCACCTATTGCCTCCAGTGCTCTTTCTTTTTACCGTTATAAGTTTGAAGGAACTTTTTATGAAAATGGTGTGGAAATCAGCAGGATCAAAGTAATACCCCGCAGAAAATATGAACCCTTGTTTCAGGGATACATCAATATCATTGAAAATGAATGGCGCATTCATAGTCTCAGGTTAAACCTTGTTCGTGAACAGCAGATGCAGTTTCTTGACACACTGGTGGTGGAGCAGCTATATGTGCCTACAGGAAATTTGTGGGTTATTAAAAACCAGGTAATCTATCCTTCAGGAAAAATTTTCGGGTTTGATTTTTTCGGAAGTTTTGTACAGGTGTACGATCGGTTTAACCTGAATCCGGTTTTTGCCAAAAAATATTTTGACAATACCATCATCAAAGTGTACGACAGCGCCAATAAAAAAACAATGGCTTACTGGGATAGTATTCGCCCGCTGCCTTTACTAAAAGAGGAAGTACTGGATTACAAAAAGAAAGACAGTCTTGAACAGGTAAGGAAAGATCCAAAGTATATGGACTCTCTTGACAGAAAAAGAAATAAAATTTCGCTTGCCGGAATTTTACTAGGAGGACAATCTATCAGTATACAAAAGAAAAAAATATTCGTAAATTTCGATCCGCTCATCAATACATTTAATTACAATACAGTGGAGGGAGGTGTGTTACATTTTTCTCCTACCTGGAGTAAACGTTTTGATGAAACCAGCAGGAAATCATTGCAGATTACGCCATACTTTCGATATGGGTTTGCGAATAAACATTTCAATACCCATGTCACTGGTAGATATAATTTTGGTAAAAAGTATTTCAACAGCATCAGTATCGCAGGAGGAAGAAGGGTGTTTCAATACAATAATGCAGACCCCATTACTTCCAGAATCAATACCTATACTACACTTTTATATGAGAACAATCATTTGAAGATGTATGAGGCTAATTTCCTGCGTTTTAATTATTCCGCAGGAATTGGTAATGGGCTCACTTTTGCAGCAGGCTTTCAGTTTCAGGATCGGTTTGGGTTGAATAACCTGGCAGATCCGGTAAGTTGGAAAGATATTGCAGGCAGAAGTTTTACACCGAATTATCCTGTTGATCTTACCAATACAGTGATGCCACGTAACCAGTCGGCTACATTTACAGCAGGCTTAACCTGGAGACCCGGAGGAAAATACATTGAATTACCCGATCGCAAAATTGGAATCGGGTCTGATTTTCCAACTTTTAATTTTTCTGTGACACATGCTGTAAAAGGATTGTTGGGAAGCGATGCAGATTTTACCAAATGGCGGATAGCTGTTTCAGATGACCTTGATCTTAAACTTGGTGGAAAGTTGAGTTATCGTGGGTCAATTGGTGGTTTTCTGAGCGCCAAACAGGTCTATATTCCAGATTATACACATTTTCAAGGTAACCAGACTGTTTTGGCAAATGATCCACTCAGTGGTTTTCAACTCGCACCTTATTATCGTTACAGCAATACATCAAAATTTTATGCAACGGCTAATGTAGAATATCATCTCAATGGTTTGTTGTCGAATAAAATTCCAGGATTCAGAAGATTAAACTGGTTCTTTGTAACGGGTGCAAATATGTTGTACATGCAGAAAGGCAAAAACTATTATGAAACCTTTTTTGGTGTAGAGAATATTTTGAAATTTATAAGGGTTGATTTTGTTCAGGGCTTTGAAACAAATGGACCATCGCCAAGAGGTGTCAGGCTAACGATTCCTTTGTTTACAGACAGTAGGGGAAATGATTGATTTGTACATGCCATGAAGTAATAAGTGGAATAGTTGATCAATAATCAATTGTATGATATATTGATTTGCCAATAATGCTTAATTTGTTTGTATTAATAATTTATTCCTACATGAAATCTGTACCTGTTTTATTGCTGTTTGCAATTGTTGGCATATCCGCTTGTAATAATTCAAAATCAAATAATGGCAGCGAAGAATTGTTTGTAGCATTACCCGACAGTGCACAAGCTATTTCATTATTGGGAGATACTTTGTATCCATCATCACCCTATGCAAACGGCTCCGGAAAGTACGATACAGCCAAAATGAATTATGAAGCAGCACCTGATAATGTAGATAATATTATCTGGTATGGGCGATGGACGGCGTATAAAGGTAATTTCAGAGAAGCCATTCGTATCTACACAGAAGGTATTGCTAAATTCCCGGAAGATGCACGTTTGTATCGTCACCGCGGACATCGGTACATATCCATCAGAGAATTCGACAGGGCAATTGCAGATTTTGAGCAAGCAGCGAAGCTGGTAGAAGGAAAAAAAGATGAAATAGAACCCGATGGTCAACCAAATGCACAGAACATTCCCATCGGTACACTTCAGTCTAATATATGGTATCATCTCGGGCTCGCTTATTATCTGAAGAATGATCTTGCAAAAGCCTTGCCTGTATATGAGCGTGCTGTTCGTGAATCAGATAACGATGATAAGCTCACATCAACCACGCATTGGTTGTATATGACACTTCGTCTCTTTGGTAAAAAAGAGGAAGCTGAAAAAATACTGACACCTATTCAACCCCAAATGAATATCATTGAGAATAAAGCATATCACCAATTATGTTTATTATACAAAGGACTTCTACCTGTAGATTCTTTAACAGGTGAAACAGGTTCTGCCAGTAGTAACGATGCAGTGGCATACGGTGTAGCCAACTGGTACTACTACAACGGTAATCTTGCAAAAGCCAAAGCATTGTATGAGCAAATGCTCAAGGGAAAAGTATGGGCCTCATTTGGCTACATAGCCGCCGAAGCAGATTATGTAAGACGTTTTAGGAAATAAAAACATCATTTTCACCTTTCACCTTTCACGTTTTCTCTATCTTTGTTCCGATTTTGACCACCCTGCAAGTGGTTCCATTATTCATGGATCTCGCCTAACGCGAGGCTGAAATTTGAACATATGCCCGTTTTACACAACCGTGTTTCCAACGAAGAGTTGAAACAGCGTTTGATGGAAGAATCTTTCCATCGCATTACCATTAGTTTTTACCAGTATTTTCCCGTACAGAATCCGCAAGGGTTCAGAGATGAGTTGTATAAACAACTTAATACGCTCCAGGTATTTGGTCGTATTTATGTGGCCAAAGAGGGAATCAATGCGCAAATTAGTGTGCCTGAACATCATATGGATGCTTTTCGTACATACCTGTACAGCATCGAACCATTAAATGGATTGCGTTTGAATATTGCGGTAGATGACGATGGGAACAGTTTCTGGGTATTGAAAATAAAAGTGCGCGATAAAATTGTGGCGGATGGTATTGATGATCCTCTGTTCAGTATGGAGAACAAAGGAAAATATGTAAATGCACAGCAGATGAATGAACTGCTTAAACAGCCCGATACGATTGTGATAGATATGCGCAATCATTACGAGTACGAAGTAGGGCATTTTGAAAAAGCCATTGAAATACCATCCGATACTTTTCGCGACCAATTACCTATGGCTGTTGACATGATGCAGGGTAATGAAGAAAAAAACATCATTATGTACTGCACTGGTGGAATACGTTGTGAAAAAGCCAGTGCCTACATGCTGCACAAAGGATTTAAGAATGTGTTTCACCTTGAAGGAGGTATCATTAACTATGCGCGACAGGCCAAAGAAGCTACAATTGAAAGTAAGTTTATCGGAAAGAATTTTGTTTTCGATAATCGCCTTGGAGAAAGGATTACAGACGATGTTATCGCAAAATGCCACCAATGTGGTAAACCTGCTGATACACATACCAATTGCAGGAACAATGGGTGTCATTTATTGTTTATTCAATGCGAATCCTGTGCGGCAGAATATGATGGATGTTGCAGTACAGCCTGTAAAGAAACCATCCACATGCCCGTAGAACGCCAGAAAGAATTGCGTAAAGGAATCGAAAACGGACAAAATATTTTTAATAAAAGCCGGGTGAGGTTGAGGCCGAGGCTGGGTGAGGAGTGATGACGTGAGACGTGAAAGGTGAAACGTGAGAGGGTCATTGCTTATCCCTCTCACGTTTCACCTTTCACGTCTCACGAATATCATATCGCATTTAATTTCCCCAAAGACTCCGTCACTGCCTTAACAATTTCTTCATCCGAAGGCTGTTGCGGAGCAAAAGTTTTGCCTGTTACTTTTTCGTAGAGTTCAATGTATCTTTTGCTGATGGTGTCGATCCATTCATTGGTCATTTCAGGAACGGTTTGTCCCTCCTTGCCCATAAAATTGTTGGCGATGAGCCATTCTCTTACAAATTCTTTACTGAGTTGTTTTTGTTTTTCTCCTGTTGCCTGTCTGTTTTCAAATCCATCCGCATAAAAATAGCGGGAAGAATCGGGTGTATGAACTTCATCCATGAGATAAATGGTATTACCTATTTTTCCGAACTCATATTTTGTATCTGCGAGAATCAATCCTTGTTTAGCGGCAATTTCTTTTCCGCGGGCGAACAATTGTAAAGCATAAGTCTCCAATACTTTCCAGTCATCGGCACTCACCAAACCCTGACGAATAATTTCTTCTTTGGAAATATCTTCATCATGTCCCTCAGCAGCTTTGGTGGAAGGGGTGATGATGGGCTGGGGAAAAAAATCATTTTCTTTTAAACCATCGGGCATGGTCACACCGCATAACAGCCTTTGGCCGGAAGCGTAAGTGCGCCACGCATGTCCAACCACATTACCACGAACCACCATTTCTATTTTAAAAGGGTCACATTTTTTGCCAATCGATACATTGGGGGCTGGAACAGCCATGAGCCAGTTTGGACAGATATCTCGGGTCGCATCGAGCATATAAGCGGCAATCTGGTTTAAAACCTGTCCTTTATAAGGAATAGGTTTTGGTAATATTACATCAAAAGCAGATATACGGTTACTGGCAACCATAACCAGCCAGTCCTGGCCAATGGTATATACATCTCTTACTTTTCCGTGGTAAATATTGGTCTGTTGTGGGAACTGGAGGCTACTCATGCTGCAAAATTAGCTAGTGCCTTGAATAATAAAGCGTAACGCAGTTCGTTTTTCTCAACAGATAACCGGTTTTGTGGACAAATTAAATTTTTGCATAAAACTAACAATTGCTATTTTGCTGATAATAAATACTAAATCTTGCCAAAATGAGAAGATTCTACAGTAAATGTCTGTATGCGGCTTTGGCTACAGCCATAACCATCCCAGCGGTGGCCCAACAGACAACTACCGTTTCAGGTAGTGTTAAAAATGCAAGTTCCAAAGAGGCGCTCTCAGCAGTTTCTGTTACAATTAAAGGTGGTACAGTGGGAACATTTACCGATGATAAAGGTAATTTCCGATTTACTACGGTACAGAAACCTCCATTTACTCTAGTAATCTCATCTGTGGGGTATGCCAGTAAAGAAGTGTCGGTTAAAGGTGCAAGTGATGTGGTGTCTGTTGACCTTACACCTTCATTCACACTGGGTGATGAAGTGGTAGTATCTGCATCAAGGGTTCCTGAAAGAATACTGGAGTCTCCGGTATCTATTGAAAGAATCAGTACAGCTGCTATTCGTAATACAGCGCAATTAAGTTATTATGACATGTTAACCAACCTGAAAGGTGTGGATGTGGTAACAGCAAGTTTAACTTTCAGAAGTGTAGGTACACGTGGTTTTAATAGCAGTGGTAATACCAGATTAAACCAGTTGGTGGATGGTATGGATAACCAGGCGCCAGGTCTGAACTTTTCCGTTGGTAGCGTGATTGGTCTGAGTGAACTTGATGTAGAGAACATGGAACTGTTACCAGGTGCATCATCTGCATTATATGGACCGGGTGGTATGAATGGTACTGTGTTGATCAACAGTAAGAATCCTTTTAAATACCAGGGTTTTAGTTTTCAGATTAAACAAGGAATTAATCATGTTGATGGTAAATATCGTGGAGCTGCCCCTGTGTATGACTGGAGCCTCCGGTGGGCTAAAAAACTGTCTGATAAGGTTGCCTTTAAAATTAATGCACAGTTCATACAGGCGCAGGATTGGTTAGCAGATCAGGGTGAAAACTATTCACGTACACTGGTTACCCAGAATGGTTTTAAAATTCCAGGGTCACGAGTTTCAGACCCGAACTATGATGGAGTGAATTATTATGGTGATGAAACATCTCAAACCATGAGTGGGATCGCTTCTCAGGTATTTGCAGCAGCCGGACTTACATCAGGTCAGTTAGCTGCTTTTAACGGGTTCCTAGCTGCTAATCCGGGAGCCAGACTAGCCCAGTTCAATGGATTCCTCAATTCGGCAGGTGCAGGTGCATTAGTAACCGCTGGAGTTTCCCCCTTAATTTATGGAGCTTCTCCTTCTAGAAATTTATTAGGTAATCAGGCTGTAAGCAGAACCGGATATTATGAGTCTGCTGTAATCGACCCTACTACTGTAAATATGAAATTAACAGGAGGCTTGCATTATAAGTTAACTGATAAGATTGAAGCTTCTTTTAATGTATATTTTGGAACCGGTAATTCTGTTTATACAGGTAGTGATCGTTATTCATTAAAGGATTTGAGAGTTGCACAGTTTAAATATGAGTTGAAACATAAGAACTGGTATGCTAGGTATTATTCAACTCATGAGAATGCGGGTAATTCATTTAATGCAACTATCACTACAAGATTATTTAACGAAGCATGGAAACCAAGTTCAGCTTGGTACCCACAATATATTGCTTCATATGTGACATTTATGGATAATGGGGGCGATTTTACGACTTCTCATAATTTAGCACGTGCTATCGCCGATCAGGGACGTCCAACTGGTTATATCGGGAACTCTGCTCTTTTCCAATCTATTGCACGTAAACCAATTTCTCAAGGTGGTGGTTTATTCTTAGATCGTTCACGTTTAAGAGTATTTGATGGTCAGTATAATCTGACTGAAGATCTCGGTCTCTCTAAAACCAATACCGATTGGTTGATTGGAGTAAGCGCCAAACAGTATGCGTTAAACTCAGAAGGAACACTCTTTGCTGATACTGCAGGTGCAATTAAAATCAATGAGTTTGGAGCGTATACACAAATTTCTCAGCGCTTTTTTAATGATATACTTAAATTAACAGTATCTGGTCGTTTTGATAAGAACACCAATTTCAAGGGCCGTTTTACACCAAGAGCATCTGCTGTAGTTAAACTGGCGAAAGATCATAACCTCCGTTTCTCTTATCAGACAGCCTATCGTTTCCCAACCACACAAAACCAATGGATTAACCTCACCGTAGGAGCCGGTACAAGATTGATAGGAGGATTACCACAATTGCGCAATTTCTATAAGTTCAGTACAAACCCTGTATTTACACTACCTAGTATACAGGCTTTTGGAGCGAGTGCCTTAGCGGGCGCCCCTAACCCGAACTTATTACAGCAACAGACTTTCGGAGATTTTAAACCAGAATCTATGCGTTCATTTGAGGTAGGTTATAAGGGCTTGATAGCTCAGAAACTACTTATCGATGTATATGCATATTGGGGCCGCTACAAAGATTTTCTGAGTTCAGTTGTTGCGATACAATCAAGAAATACAACATTTAATCCTTTTGATTTGCTCAATGCAAACACAAGAATCGCATACAGTGTTTCTGTAAATGCTCCTGGTGAGGTAAGTACATCCGGATGGGGTGCTTCAGTTGAATATTTATTACCTAAAAACTTCTCTTTCACAGGTAATCTTTATCATGACCAGATTGGTGCATTGCCAACAGGATTTGTATCCTATTTCAACACGCCGAAATACCGCGTTAATATGGCACTCAATAATAGTGGGTTTGGAAAGGATAAACGTTATGGATTCAGTATCCAATACAGATGGGCCAATTCATTCTTATATGAAGGTACATTTGGTACAGGAGTGGTTCCTTATATGAGAACTGTAGATGCTATGGTGAGTTATAAACTTCCTGCAACAAAATCAATGATTAAAGTTGGTGGAACTAATATCTTTAATAACTACTATCGCAGTGGTTGGGGTAACCCAAGTATAGGAGCTTTATATTATGTGAGCTATGGCTGGAATGTGTTCTAAGCTCTGAAATGGTTAATGGTATTATGAATAAGGAATGAGAAAGTATTTACTTTCTCATTCCTGTTTTAGAGCCTGATAGCCATTTTTTGGCTTAAATCCTGTCCCTTCTTTCTTTTTTCTTATTCCTTGGAATCCTATATTTTTGCTCCTCATTTAACAAACAGATATGATGCGTTCAATAGCTTTCAGAGAGGCTCTCAGAGAGGCCATGAATGAAGAAATGAGAAGAGACGAGCGGGTATTTCTGATGGGAGAAGAAGTGGCCGAATATAATGGTGCATATAAAGTGAGTCAGGGAATGCTGGCGGAATTTGGCGCGAAACGGGTAATCGATACGCCTATTGCAGAACTGGGTTTTGCTGCCGTAGCTGTTGGTGCCGCTCAGAATGGGCTTCGACCAATTGTTGAGTTCATGACCTGGAACTTTGGTGTACTGGCTATGGACCAGATTCTGAATACTGCCTCCAAAATGCTCGCCATGAGTGGCGGACAGATTGGTTGTCCAATCGTTTTCCGTGGCCCCAATGGTAGTGCCGGTCAGTTAGGTGCTCAACACTCAACCGCATTTGAAAGCTACTATGCGAATATTCCCGGATTAAAAGTGGTATCACCATCTAACGGTTATGACGCCAAAGGATTATTGAAACAAGCCATCCGTTACGAAGAAGATCCTGTCATGTTCATGGAGAGTGAAGTAATGTATGGTGATAAAAGCGATGTGCCTGATGAAGAATACTACATCCCATTGGGTAAAGCCGATGTTAAAAAAGCTGGACGTGATGTAACCATCGTATCCTTCAATAAAATGATGAAAGTTGCACTTGGTGCAGCAGCAGAACTGGAAAAAGAAGGTGTGAGTGCCGAAGTAATTGATTTACGTACCATCCGTCCACTCGACTGGATGACCATTCTCGAAAGCGTAAAGAAAACAAACCGACTGGTAATTGTAGAAGAACAATGGCCATTTGCTTCTGTATCTTCAGAAATTTCATACCGTATTCAGAAAGAAGGGTTCGATTATCTTGATGCGCCTATTCGCAGAATTACCAGCGCTGACGCTCCTATGCACTATGCACCAAATCTTACAGCACTTGCCATTCCCGATGTGGCTCGTACTGTTAAACTGGTGAAAGAAGTGATGTACATGAAGAAATAAACAACAGACTGAATAAATTCATAGAGGACCCGGAGAACTTACTCCGGGTTTTTGTTTTCTGATTAACTTCATTCAAACTGTTTATCATGAGAAAACTAACCATCCTGCTTCTAGCCATGCTCCTGTACTTTGGCACCCGGGCACAATACCAACCCACTCAGGTAAATCTGGAAGCGCGTCATTGGTTTGATAGTGCACGCTTTGGACTTTTTATTCATTGGGGAGCATCAAGTGTATTGGGAGCAGGTGAGTGGATAATGAATAACAGGAACATTCGTGTGGAAGAATACAAACGACTGATGCAGTTTTTCAATCCAACTAAATTCGACGCCAGGGCATGGGTGAAAATGGCAAAAGATGCAGGAATGAATTATATCACATTCATCACCCGACACCATGATAGTTTCAGCAACTGGGATACCAAACAGTCGGACTGGAAAATAACAAATACCATATATGGAAAAGATGTATTGAAAGAGTTATCGATCGCCTGTAAAGAACAGGGTCTAAAACTGTTTTTATATTACTCATTGGTAGACTGGTTCAGATCCGATTATCCCTATGAAACAGGAAGAACAGGAAAAGGCACCGGACGCACACAGAAAAGTAATTATGAAGCCTATCTGAGTTTTATGAAACTACAGCTTACAGAATTATTAACCGGTTATGGAGATATTGCTGGTATATGGTTCGATGGGCACTGGGATCAATTGGATAATGATGAAGACAAAACACAGCAATCTAAAATCAACTGGAAATATGAAGAAATATATGCGTTGATTCACCGCCTGCAGCCGCAGGCACTGGTGGGTAATAATCATCATCTTTCACCATTATCTGGTGAAGATTTTCAAATGTTTGAAAAAGATCTGCCCGGAGAAAACAAAAGTGGGCTCAGTGGCCAGGTTGTTTCAAAGTTGCCATTGGAAACCTGTGAAACAATTAATAATTCCTGGGGTTTTAATATTACAGACAGAACCTATAAATCTACCAAAGAGATTATTCATTTATTGGTAAAGGCAGCAGGTTATGGGACCAATCTTTTATTAAATGTTGGACCCATGCCAAATGGAGAAATACAACCTGAATTTGTTACACGCCTGAAGGAAGTAGGTGACTGGCTTCAAAAAAATGGAACAACTATTTATGGAACAATAGCAGGTGCGCTTAAACCTCAGGACTGGGGCGTTTTGACAGAGAAAGGCAACCAGGTGTATGTTCATATCCTTAAAAAAACAGCCGGAAGGATTTTCATTCAATTGCCTTATCATATTGAGTCGGCTTCTTTAACAAGAGACAAAACGCCTGTTTCATTTGATAAACTTAAAGACGGTTATTGGTCATTGGATATTTCGGGAGTAGATGAAAATTTGCCTGACGAAATTATTGTGTTAAACATAAAAAGATGAGACGAGGGACAATATGGGGTATTGTTTTTTTATTGGCAGGTATTCAATCTGCTGATCTGAAAGCGCAACAAACAGTTACCGATACAACAGGTTTACAGGAAGTAGCAGTAACTGCATTTTATGGAAGAGCCAAATGGCAAACCATTCCTGCTGCTATTGCATTGATAGGACCATCCATCCTTAAGAATAGTCCAACACCATCTCTGTTACCTGTAATGAACAGCCTGCCCGGAATAAGAATGGAGGAAAGATCTCCCGGTAGTTACAGGTTATCTATTCGGGGAAGTTTATTACGATCACCTTTTGGAGTACGAAATATTAAAGTTTATCTCGATGGACTGCCATTAACAGATGGTGGTGGAAATACTTATCTCAACTTAATTGATCTCTCACAGGTTAGCAGTGCAGAAATACTAAAGGGTCCTGTGGCTGCTGCTTATGGAGCAGGTACAGGGGGAGGTGTTTTACTTCAGTCGCGATTACATTTCACCGAAGCAAAAACAAACCGTTTATCAGGAGGTGTTGCAATGGGGTCATACGGACTTTTTCAACAACAAGCCGGGTGGATGTACAGCAATGAAAAATTCAGCAGCAGCTTACAACAGGTACATCTGCAGGCAGATGGTTACCGTGAACAATCTGCCATGCGTCGTGATGGATTTAAATGGCAGGGGGCAATCAGAGCAGGACAGCATAACTGGCGCTTTCTAAGTTTTTATACCAATCTCTATTACCAGACACCAGGTGGTATTAATGAAATACAATTTAATCAGAACCCCAAGCAGGCGCGTCAGCCAGCAGGTGCATTACCAGGTGCGGTACAACAAAAGGCAGCTATCTACAACAAAACCTTTTACAACGGGATACAGCATCAGGTAAACCTGAATAACAAAAATAGCGTACGATCATTTGTTATGATGAGTGTAACAGGCTTTAAAAATCCATTCATAACAAACTACGAAGTGCGGGCAGAAGATAATTTTGGTGGAGGTACCCAATGGCAATATAAACAACAGTCGGGTAATCATACATGGCAGTTGAATACAGGAGGAGAGTGGCAGTACCAACATTCACTGATTGATAATTTCGGAAACAGGGCAGGAGTAAAAGATACGGTTCAATATAGTGATAAAGTTTTTGCCATACAATGGTTCCTGTTTTCTCAGCTTCAGTATGCATACAGGGAACGATTATTTATTGCGGCAGGTATAAGCACTAATCAACAGGTATATCGTTATAAAAGACTTAGTGATATAGGTTCTTTCTTCGCACGTAAACAAATGGAAAGTGTAATAACTCCAAGACTGGCATTTTCTTATGCAATAGCAAAGCAATTAAATATATATGCTATTCTGGCAAAAGGATTTTCAGCTCCTACGCTTGCAGAATTCAGACCATCCGACGGTAACTTTTACGGAAATCTGAATGCTGAATCAGGCTGGAATATAGAAGCAGGCATCAAAGGAGTTCTGGCAAACGATAAGATATTATTTGATATCGCTTTTTATCGGTTCAAATTAAACAATGCCATTGTTCGAAGAAACAGTAATAGTGGTGCCGAATATTTTGTGAATGCGGGTGGTACCTTACAACAAGGTGTGGAGTTGATTGTCAAGACTTATCCTGTAAAAAAGGCTGTAGGGAAGATAAAAGAATTTTCAATATGGTCTGGTTACACCTATCAGCCATATCGTTTTACAAGTTATCGGCAGGGTAATACGGATTATAGTGATAATAAACTCACTGGTGTTCCTTCTGGTACCTGGATAATAGGATGCGATCTGCAATTACGCAGTGGTATTTATATGACAACATTCTTCAATGCAGTATCAGCTATTCCACTAAATGATGCCAACGATGCACATGCGAAATCGTACCAGTTATTACAGGGAAGAATTGGATACAGGGTCAAAAAAATAGATATTTTTATGTCTGTTGATAATGCATTGGACCAGGTTTATAGCCTGGGCAACGATATCAATGCCCTTGGCAGGAGGTATTATAATACAGCCGCCCCCCGCAATTATATGTTCGGCATGAATTTTGGATTACGCTGACTTCACATGATATATCTTAGCAAAAACCTACACTATGCCTACTATTCTGATTATTGACGACGAACGTGCCATCAGGAATGTTTTAAAAGATATTCTGGGTAATGAAGGATTTAAAGTAGATGAAGCTGCTGACGGAGAAGAGGGGCTCAAAAAATTTACCTCCGGTACATATGATGTAGTGTTATGTGATATTAAAATGCCTAAGCTCGACGGTATAGAATTTTTGCAGAAAGTAACTGAACTCAATACAGATACGCCTGTTATTATGATCAGCGGGCATGGAAATATTGAAACAGCGGTTGATGCGGTGAAGAAAGGTGCCTACGATTATATTTCAAAACCACCCGATCTGAACAGGTTACTGATTACGATTCGTAATGCCATGGATCGAATCAACCTGGTGCAGGAAACCAAAGTGTTGAAAAGAAAAGTATCAAAAGTTCAGGAGATTATTGGCGAAAGTGAAGCGATACTGCGTATCAAAGAAACCATTGAAAAAGTAGCACCAACCGATGCACGTGTATTGGTAACAGGAGAAAATGGTAGCGGTAAAGAACTGGTGGCACGCTGGTTGCATGAAAAGAGTAACCGCGTACAAGGACCAATCATTGAAGTAAACTGTGCTGCTATTCCAAGTGAGTTGATAGAGAGTGAATTGTTTGGTCATGAAAAAGGTTCTTTTACATCGGCCATAAAACAACGTATCGGAAAATTTGAACAGGCCAACGGCGGTACGCTTTTCCTCGACGAAATAGGCGATATGAGCCTGAGCGCTCAGGCAAAAGTATTACGTGCTTTACAGGAAGGGAAAATTACACGTGTGGGAGGCGATAAGGAAATCGCTGTTGATGTACGTGTAGTGGCGGCAACCAACAAAGATCTCTTAAAAGAAGTGGAAGAAAAGAATTTCCGTCTCGATTTGTACCACAGGCTTGGCGTGATATTAATTCATGTTCCATCACTCAATGAAAGAAAAACAGATATTCCGCTGTTGGTGGATAAATTTCTGGATGATATTGCCAGTGAATACGGACAGGCAAAAAAAGGGATTGACAAGAAAGCCATTGATGCATTACAGCAACATAACTGGACCGGTAATATCCGCGAATTACGTAACGTGGTAGAACGCCTGGTGATTTTATCGGGAAAGGAGATTACCGTAGCTGATGTGACTTCTTATGTTTAATCTTTGATTTCTTGATTTTTTGAGAACTCCAGCATTTCTTTCAGCGAATAAAGTACCCTTACATTTTTATGTTGCTGTGTTACTTCTTTGGTAAGAGGTCCGGCCATGATAATCTGTTGTTCTGAGAAAAGTTGTGAAACATCAGCAACCATTTTATCAACAGAATCCTCGGTCAAATTTGTAATGGTATGAAAATAAAGATGTGACGGCTTTTTATGCGATACGTATGCTTTTAAATCATTAAAGGGCAGATCAACACCCATATATGTGCAACGTTTGCCACTGGCTTTCATGAGGTAATGCGACAGCAATAAAGGAATTTCATGGTATTCTCCTTCAAGTGTAAAAAGTACATAAGTATCAGAAGAAGGTGCAGGGCTAACTTTGAGTTGTTCTATATGTGCTATAATTTTTCGTCGTACAATATTGCTGGCAAAATGTTCCTGTGCGGGAATCATATGATCGGTTAACCAAAGTAATCCCACGCGTTCTAAAAAAGTATATACGATATCAATAACAGTAGATTCGAATCCGAATTGGTGGAAAGCCTTGTCAAGCAGCGCCTCAAACGCATCTTCATTAAAATCAATGGCGGCCTCTATCAGTTTATGTACATAACTGCCCTGGGACTGCTGCTCCTCTGCTTTTCCTATTGTCATGGAACGGATATTGTCATCAGACAAACGCGCAATTTTCGAGATTTTAATCCCATCATGATAAAGCTGTGAAATACGGAGAATATGTTTCAGATCCTCATTGTCATAATATCGGTGTTTGCTTTCCTTGCGTTTAGGGGCAAAAAGCTGGTATCGCTGTTCCCATATCCGTAGCGTATGCGCCTTGATGCCACTCAGATTTTCGATGTCTTTAATCGTAAAATGGTTCATGCTTGTATTTTATTCAGTCGGCCAGGGATACGCGCATAAATTTACAGCATATAAATTAAACAAGGGTTTATGTAAGAATTTGGAGGATGTAAAGACTAAATAGCTGGCACAGAATGGTAATAAAGCATATCCTGTAAAACAGGCTGCAAACCATCGATTTAGGAAAAGTTTTCAACCGATTCCCTTGTCATGTGTCTGAAAAGGATATTTTTGTTTACACCTAAAGAATAAAACATGGGCTTAATTCTGTTTATAATAGGAATCATCGGCTGGCATGCAGGTATGTGGGGGATGTTTAAAAAAGCGGGTATTGAACCCTGGAAGGCATTGGTGCCCTTTTATAACACCTGGATAATGGTTCAATTGTGCCATATTCGTAAGTATTGGTTCTGGCTGCAACTGATACCCATCGCCGGACAGTTTATTACGATCTGGATCACTATTATTTTTGTGATGCATTTCAAGCGGTTTAACCTCATTCATCATACGGCCGCAGTATTATTGCCTTTTATTTATTTTCCTTATCTCGGGTTTTCAAAAAATGAAAAATGGTATGGGAGAGAGGCTTTCAGTCAGTATAAAAAACCGGGTTCGCGTGAGTGGGTGGATGCAGGTGTTTTTGCCATAGTAGCAGCAACCATTATACGCACTTTTGTTTTTGAAGCATATGTTATTCCTACAGAAAGTATGGAGAAAACCCTGCTGGTAAATGATTTCCTTTTTGTAAATAAAATGAGTTATGGTGCGCGAATACCGCAAACACCGCTGTCGTTCCCGTTTGTTCACAATACACTTCCTTTTTCACAAACATCTCCATCTTATCTGAAATGGGTACAAATACCTTATAAAAGATTACCGGCATTTACCGATGTAAAAAGAAATGATGTGGTTGTCTTCAATTTCCCTGCCGGAGATACCATTATAAACCTGCCCGAGTACGGTAGCAAGGTTACTTATTATGATGTATTGCGTTACACCTTTAAAGGCAACAGGCAGGAATTGTTTGCCAGTCCTGAATTCCCGATCATTGTCCACCCGATGGATAAAACAGATAATTATATCAAACGATGTGTGGGTGTTGGTGGTGATGTATTAGAAATCCGCAATGGAGAATTATATGTAAATGGTAACCCGGCGATGGTTCCGGGTGGTTTACAAACTGAATATATTGTTGTTACCAATAAACAACCGTATGATCCCGACTTTTTGAAAGAGGAACTGGGAATAGATATAGCAGATACAAAGGGACAACTAAATATGCTCAGTGACAGCAGCTATCAGTTTAATCTTACGCCAGAAGAATTGGAGAAGCTGAAGAAACTGCCCAACTATGTTTCATCAACAAGATATGTTGCGAATTATGCTGGTGAGACTTTCCCGAATGATGAAGCCAACTACCCATGGAGTATTGATAATTTTGGTCCGGTTCGTGTTCCTGCAAAAGGCGATACCCTGCATTTGA
The DNA here is from genome assembly GCA_943372605.1 of Chitinophaga pinensis. Taxonomy (GTDB): domain Bacteria; phylum Bacteroidota; class Bacteroidia; order Chitinophagales; family Chitinophagaceae; genus Sediminibacterium; species Sediminibacterium pinensis_H. The sequence continues at coordinate 42,137 of CALRZI010000003.1, forward strand.
ATAACCGGAATATCTCAATGTATCGTCGCCTGATTGCTACTTATGAACACAATACGCTTGAAGAGAAAGATGGGAAGTTCTTTATCAACGGAAATGCCACCACTACTTATATCACCAAATACAATTACTACTGGATGATGGGCGATAATCGCCACCGCAGCCAGGACAGCCGTTTCTGGGGATTTGTACCCGAAACACATATTGTAGGAAAAGCCTCACTCATCTGGTTTAGCTGGGATAAAGGTCCAAGATGGAAGCGGATTATGCGAAGCATCAAATAGGAGTAAAGCTGCAAGCCACAAGTTTTAAGCTACAAGTAACTAGGTAGTTCTCTCTTGTGGCTTGCAGCTAGCCTTTGTTTTCTCCTGAAAAATTATTATATTACATTGCCGTAAGGGGTCCTCATAGCGAAAGCGTTGGGGACTTTTTTGTCTAAATACGTTTGTGTATGAATCATCAACAGTACCAATTTGAATTTGAAGTGTACGACTCAGCGGATCAGTTGAATGAACAGGATGCCGCATTATTAAGACAGGCAAAAGATGTTACTGCGAAAGCATATGCACCTTATTCTCATTTTAAAGTGGGTGCCGTGGCTCGTTTAAGCAATGGCGAAATCATAGCAGGTACCAATCAGGAAAATGCGAGTTTTCCGGTAGGTATTTGTGCAGAAAGGGTCTTATTATCTACTGCAGCCATGCTTCACCCGCAGGTTCCTATAGAGAGCCTTGCCATTAGTTACGATAATACAAAGGGGAGCAGCAACCATCCTATATCGCCCTGTGGTATTTGCAGGCAGAGTTTACTGGAATATGAAATCAGGGTGCAAAAACCTGTTCGTCTTATACTGGGAGGATTATCTGGCAAAGTATATATTGTACCCAAAGCCAGTAGTTTATTGCCATTGAGTTTTACCAGCGCAGATATGCAGTAGCTATCAGTAGGTTTTTGTTAGGTCCGTGGTAATGATGGCTTCTGTTTTTTCCTTTCTGTAAAACGCTAAAGTTTGAGTAACGAGTCGAAACAGAAAAGGATAGGTGCTGGCGCCCGGTTGCGGCGTGAAAAAATCTGCAGTCTTCTTTTTACCATTGTAACGGATAAAATGAAAAGAGTATCCGGTTGTTACCTGCTTTTCATTTTTTAGTCCTGCATTATTGCTGAGTATTTCTACCGGCATATTCATTAAACTATCCAGCAGCGCTTTGAGTGCCGTATCGGGTATAATAGCTCCATAGCTTAGTGAATCTTTCTGCGATACTTCAAACAGTTCAATAATAGCAGCCAGTTGTTCAATTTCGTAGGTAGCTTCATCTACAGTGGTAGCTGCTCTGATGGCGTTTCTTTGTTTGATATAAGCTGCATCTTTTTCCATAGTATGCTGGCGCAGACTGTCGATACGTTTAAAAAAGAAGTTTGTTTTATCGCGGTACTGTTCTATGCGGATATCATAACCAGAACTGGTTCCGGCTGTTCTTGCTGCAATCTGCCAGCTTGCTGTGATAGATTTTGACTGGGCGAATAATGATGAGGGCAACTGTATAAATAACAGCAGTATAATAAATGAAGGGAGGATATTAGAAGAGTGTCTGTACACCATGGGTAATTTTAAATTCATGCTGTAACAGCCACTTTTTTCGCCACATGCCACCACCATAACCTACCAGCGATTTATCGCTGCCAATAACCCTATGGCAGGGTACAATAATGGCAATATTATTTCGGCCATTGGCACTGGCTGCTGCCCTGATCACTTTAGAGTCGCCCAGTTTTTTCGCCATATCGAGATAACTGATGGTTTTGCCATAAGGTATCTCCAGTAATTCACCCCACACCCTTTTCTGAAATTCAGTTCCTTCCTGATGAATGGGTATATCAAAAGTTTTTCTGCTTCCATGAAAAAATTCGATCAATTGCTCGGTACACTGGTGCATGATTTCACTGATACCTGGCTCGCCATAAGTAAGCTGATCGGGATTATCGACAAAGCTGAGCTCCCCGATAAACTGGTCGGTACCGCCAATTTTAAGCAGTCCTACCGGACTTTCATAATACGTATAATAGAGTTCGCCCATAGCAGTGATCTGTGGCGATCAATTGGTTTTATCTCCGAATATACTAAGCCCAAACGGTAATTGGTAGTTTCTTCCCTTATTAACCGATCCTTCGCCCGTTTTCTACCTTACGTTCAGGTTGTAAAAGAATAACATTGCCATCGGTATCGTATACACCCAATACGAGACATTCACTAAAAAAGTTGGCGATTTGTTTGGGAGGAAAATTTACAACGGCCACCACCTGTTGCCCTATTAAGGCTTCTTTGCTGTAGTGTTGTGTAATTTGTGCCGAGGATTGTTTAATGCCCAATGCACCAAAATCGATCCTTAACTGGTAGGCTGGTTTCTTCGCTTTGGGAAAATCTGTAACTTCAAGAATGGTTCCGCTTCGGATTTCTACTTTTTCAAAATCATCCCAACTGATCATATCAAAATCATTTATTCAAATTTAAAAATTTAATCGCTATGAAACGCAATGCAACTGCAGTATGGAACGGCTCTGGAAAAGAGGGTAATGGACATCTTACTACACAAAGCACAACACTCAATCAAACACAGTATTCATTTAACTCCAGGTTTGCGGAAGGAGTGGGAACCAACCCTGAAGAACTGATGGCGGCAGCTCATGCCGGTTGTTTTACCATGAAACTGAGTTTTGTATTGGGGGCCGCGGGTTTTATACCTGATTCACTCGAAACACAATGCACCATTACCTTAGAAGATGGTACCATTACCAGTTCTCATTTGGTACTAAAGGCAAAAGTGCCTGGTATTAGTGCGGAACAATTTGAAACATGCGCAGCAGATGCAAAAGCCAATTGTCCGGTTAGTAAAGCATATAATATGAGCATTACGCTGGACGCACAATTGGTATAATAAAAGAAAATTGAAAGGAAACCATAGTTGGAGCAATCAACCGCTCCAACTATTCATCCAGTAAACTGGCTAATTGCAATAACTCTGCATGCTTGTAGGCATTGGTTGGACTATCGAAACATTTTGATAGCTCTTCCAGTAAAAGCTGAATCAGTCTTTTATGCGACTGGGGCTTGAAATAGGAAGCCACCGGCGGTACAGAAATACGTTTAAAATAGTTTTCAATATCGGCATGTGAGAAAGCCTGTCCGCTTGTTCCGTCTACAAAAAAATGAATCTTATCCTGCGGATGCCCCTGGAATAAGGCTGCATCATAATCGGAATGATAGAACGCAATGATGCATTGTTTGGGAATATTAATGATTCGGGCATTGATCTCCAACTGATCGCAAAGAACCTGGTAAATCAGTGCATTCGAAATGGCATTTCCTTTTTTTGTTTCCAGCACTTTGTGAAGGAAAAACTCATCTGGTTTTTCATAGTTCACCTCGCTTCCTTTGAGGTTATAGTAGTTGTAGAGAATACTCGACAATACATTGGCCTGCTCCAGCGGGGTAAGAAAGCTATTCAATTCAAGCCATACATTCCGTCTGATTTTTTCAATTTCCTGAATAACCGGTGTGGTCTGCAGGTCAGGGTATTGAAATTTCGATACCAGTAATGAGCCAAATAAAAGATCGTGATAGGCACTGTCGCGCCACTCGGCAAAATCAGTATTCAGATCGCAGAAGTGCAGACGATGAATAATCATTTCTATTCTTCCCTGTACATCTTCACTGGGTGTATTTTCCCAGAGATGTTCGAGGTTGGGGATAATTCCTTTTCCATATCCTACGATTCGCTCTGAAATAGTGGAATAAACCTCCTCGTCGGGGTCATCGATTAGGGTTAACAATGCATGTATTTCCTTTGTTTCCTGCATGTATTGAAGCTTAGGGCGTAATGGTTACCATACTGTAACCTTATTTACATCAAACTAAAATAAAATTGACGTATTTGTCAATAAGAAGTTATTCAGTGCTGTGGAAATATCAGGATAATGTTGAATACTATTGTGGAGAAATTATCGTTCTGTGCCACAGTTCTGTAAAAAACAAGTTTTAACAGGCAAATGACACAGAATTAGCGTTATTTTGTGGTCTATCATTTCAAATTTATACATGTCACAGGTTACAATCCCCAAATTTCCCGCAGTAAAACAATCATTGCACACAGAATTAAAGAAAAGAGTTCAGCAATATTTTGATGAAAGAGGCATTGCCCCAACGGGAAATCCTAAACTTTTTACGAAGGCCATTATTATGGTCATTGCTTTTATTGCTGTGTACCTGCACCTTCTTTTTTTTACCCCAGTCTGGTACCTGGCTATTTTTGAATGTATCGTATTAGGTGGGTTAGTAGCAGCCATTGGTTTTAATGTGATGCACGATGGCAGTCATGGCAGCTTTAGCCATAACAAATGGCTGAACAGAGTAGCCGCATCTTCTATCAGTATGCTCGGCGCCAATCATTTTATGTGGAACATGAAACATAATATGATACACCACAGTTTCACGAATGTAGACGGAGTAGATGATGATATTGAAGTTGGTATACTGATGCGTATGGCGCCTACACAAAAATATTATAAGCTACATAAGTTTCAACACCTCTATTTCTGGATTCTGTACATGCTGTTGTATGTATTCTGGATATTTTTTGCTGACTATAAAAAATACTTCTCTCAGAAAATAGGTAATGTTCCCCTGAAAAAAATGAGTTGGAATGATCATGTTGAATTCTGGGGTGTAAAACTCTATCATGCCGCGGTATTTATTGTATTACCCATTTTAACAGTGGGTTGGTTATACTGGATGATCGGATTTATCATCATGAGTTTCTTTGCTGGTTTTGTATTAAGTATTGTATTCCAATTGGCACATACTGTTGAGCATACCGAATTTCCCATTGCAGATATTGAAACCAATAAACTGCCCGATGAATTTGCAGCTCACCAGATTAAAACCACTGCCAATTTTGCTACCAGAAACAAATTGGTAAGCTGGTTAGTAGGTGGACTGAATTTTCAGATTGAACATCATCTATTCCCTAAAATATCGCATGTGCATTATCCTGCCATCAGTGAAATCGTGAGAAATGTATGCAGGGAATATCAATTGCAATACATTGAATATCCTACTATGCGTAAAGCTGTGGTAGCGCATGTGCGTTTCCTCAGACAGATGGGAAGGCAGGCATAGGAGAGGGCGCGAGACGTGAGAGAGGTGGAAAGTGAAACAAGTGAATTAAAATACAAAACCCCATCATTACTGATGGGGTTTTTCTATGCATTCCTTTCACGTCTTACGATTCTCACGTCTCACGAAAAAAGTCTACTTTTTTTTCGCCGCCTTTTTCGCTGCTTTCTTGGCAGGGGCTTTCTTAGTTGCTGCTTTTGTTTTTTTAGCAAAAGCATTAGGAACCTGTTCCACAATCATTTTCTTTATTTCTTCCACATCAATATCTGCCAGTTCCTCAGCCGTATATTTCCCGCCATCGGCCTTACGATCCATTTTCAGCATCTTTTTGTTGAAACGGATAAATGGACCCCAGCGACCATTTTCAATATTGATTTTTTCAGCGGGCCATTGTTTGATAAAACGGTTGGCCTCTTTCTCCATTTTCTTTTCAATCAGTTCATTGATGTCCTGCTGAGAAAGAGTATCGAAATTATAAGCTCGTGGAATATTAATGAACATCTCATTCCATTTAATAAATGGTCCGAAACGTCCCTTTCCTTTGGTTACAGGTAATTCATTATAAAAGGCAATAGGAGCATCGGCTTGTTGTTTTTCCTGCAACAGTTCAATGGCACGTTCCAGTTCAATCGTATGCAGATCTTCACCTTTTGGAATAGAAATAAACTGGTCGCCGAGTTTAATGTATGGACCAAAACGTCCCACATTTACCGATAATTCCTGGTCCTCATAAGTCCCCAGTACACGCGGTAAAGCAAAAAGTTCCATGGCCTCTTCCATGCTAATGGTTTCAATGCTCTGATCGGCTTTTAGTTTGGCAAATCTTGGTTTTTCTTCATCATCAACCTGCCCAATCTGAACCATGGGGCCGTAACGTCCCATACGGGCAATTACTTTTTTGCCTGTTGCTTCATCAATACCCAGTTCTCTTTCTCCTTTGGCTCTTTCGGCATTCTCCAGTGTGTGTTCAATATTTTCATGGAAAGGCTTGTAGAACTCATCAATCATACTGCTCCAGCGGGTTTTGCCTTCGGCAATTTCATCAAACTCTTCTTCAATACGTGCAGTGAAACCAAAATCCATCACTTTACTGAAATGTTGTTTCAGGAAATCGGTAACCACCATACCCAGGTCTGTAGGGAAAAGTTTGGATTTCTCTGCACCGGTATTTTCTGTGAGTATTTCTTTTGCCAGTTCCTGTTTTGGGTTAAGGCGTAAAATATTTACCTGTCTTTTGGTTCCTTCTTTATCGCGCTTTTCAACATAGTTTCTTTTGATAATGGTTGAAATAGTAGGCGCATAAGTAGAAGGGCGACCAATACCCAATTCTTCCAGTTTTTTTACCAGCGATGCTTCCGTATATCTTGGAGCGGCACGTGTAAATTTTTCTGTAGCAGTCATTTCTCTGAAATCCAGTACCTGACCAGCTGTTAGCGGGGGTAACATACCATCGTTGTCTTCTTCATCTTCCTCATCTTTTCCTTCCAGGTATACTTTCAGGAAACCATCGAATTTCATCACTTCACCGGTTGCACTAAGTGTTTCCTGGTTGGTGGAGATATCTATTTTAGCTACTGTTTTTTCAAACTCTGCATCACTCATTTGTGAGGCGATGGTTCTTCTCCAGATCAGTTCGTAGAGTTTTCGGGTATCTTCATCGGCCACGGTCCGGTTATTCATGTAAGTCGGGCGTATGGCTTCGTGTGCCTCCTGCGCACTTTCATTTTTGTTTTTGTATTTACGTGGCTGGTAGTAGTTATTGCCGTAACTGTTATCAATTTCTTTACGGATATCGCCCATGGCAGTATCACTCAGGTTAATACTGTCTGTACGCATGTAAGTGATCTTACCACTTTCATATAATTTTTGCGCCAGTAACATGGTTTTACTCACGCCATAACCCAGTTTTCTCGATGCTTCCTGCTGAAGTGTAGAAGTGGTAAATGGTGCCGCAGGAGAGCGTTTAGCAGGTTTTACCGTTACATCGAGCACCTTATACGTAGCACCTTTACAACTGGTTAAAAATGCAGACGCAGTTTCCTGTGTATTGAGTTTGGATGGACCATCGGCTTTAAAAGAAACATCCCTGTTGTTAATGTCTTTTGCGGCAAAAAGGGCTTCAATCTTATAACTGCTTTCAGGTATAAAATGATTGATTTCACGTTCACGTTCCACAATCAGTCTAACGGCAACACTCTGTACCCTGCCTGCACTGAGGCTGCGTTGCATCCCAATTTTACGCCATAAAACAGGACTCAGTTCAAAGCCCACCAGCCTGTCTAAAACCCTGCGTGCCTGTTGGGCATTCACCAGATTCATATTGATAAGTCTGGGTTGCGCCACTGCTTTTTTAATAGCAGGGGCTGTAATCTCATGGAAAACAATTCGTTTGGTGGTTTTGGGGTCAAGACCCAATACCTCGGCCAGGTGCCAGCTAATACTTTCTCCTTCACGGTCCTCATCCGATGCCAGCCATACTTCGTCGGCTTTCTTGGCCAGTTGGCGCAGTTCTTTTACCACTCTTTCCTTGTCTTCCGGCACAATATAACGGGGTTGGTACTGATTGTTTACATCAATACCCATATCGTCTTTTTCCAGATCGCGTATATGCCCGTAACAACTCTTCACCTCAAAATCGCTTCCGAGGATTTTCTCAATTGTTTTGGCTTTTGCCGGTGACTCAACTATTAATAAATTCTTTGCCATCTACCGTTTACTTGCTGTTTTGTACAGCTTTTTGATTGCTTTTCAAGTCATTTTTTCGTCGCACTCATACATATATATATGCGTCAAAAAAATGGTATGCTACCCTGCAATATTAGGCGAAACCACGAAAACACAAAAAATGTTGGCATATTAAGGAATAATTACTCCGTATTTTCTCCCTATTCAAGCGAAGAGTGTCCCATGACTTCATTTGTTGCTTATAGATTGAAAATGAGCAGTTTAGATAATTTTTTGTTCTAAACAGGGTCAGGTATTCTTCAGAAAATCCAAAATGGTAGTCATTACCTGTTTATCGCGGTATATTTTATTATGTCCCAATCCTTCTGTGATACTGAATTGAATATGTGGCAGTTTTAAAGATTGAACGGGGATGGTATCCTGATAAGGGCATATATGGTCACCTTTGTCATGCACCCAAAGTATGGGTAACTGTACAGACTGTACCACTCTTTTGATGGAAAAATGATCTACTGATTTGCCGGTCATCTCCTGTATCAGTTGCTCAAATTCTGTCTGAACAGGTTCTTTTATCCGGAACATGGTATAAAATCCTGTAATGGCCGATCTTGTTTCAGTGGCAGGTGCAATAAATACCAGTTTTCTATCGACTGATTGATCCAGTTGTTCGGTAAGAAGCGAAGTGGCAAGTCCACCCAAAGAATGGGCAATAAATCCGTTAAGCGGACCTAGATTTTGTTCAACTTCCTTTAAAAAGCGCATATAGATGAGCGCATTGATCATTTTGCCTTCACTCAATCCATGTGCAGGGGCATCAAAAGCCAGTATTTCAAAACCTTCTTTTAATAATGGCTGGATATATTTTTCAAACTTGTAGCTATAACTGCTGAATCCATGAACGATGAGTAGTTTTTGTCCGTTAGGTTCATCGGGTATCCATTGAAATCCCTTTGTCTGTAACCCTTCAAAAGATAACTGGTGTTTGATGGCTTTATGAAAGATGACCGGTTCTTTTTGTTTTACCCCTTTGCTGTGTGGTGTACAAAACACACGGAAAGCCTGTTCTGCTGCTTTTCGGGGCGATACCATGGCGATGGTACGAAGTTTTGTCTTGTAATAACCAATCACAACTCTTTGTGCTAATTTCATCTTCATAATATAAAGATATGGACGTAGTAATGATAGGAGCGGGTAATGTTGCACATGTTTTGGGGCGTGCATTGAAACATGCGGGACATGATATTGTAGCCATATGGAACAGGGATGTTCAGAAAGCTCATATACTGGCTAAGGAGTTATCGGCTACTGCTGTTGAGCAAGTTGAACAGTTACCAGATGACGCAGATCTTTATATACTGGCAGTAAGCGATCACGCCATTAATGAATTGGCAGCTTCAATAAAGATTGGCAAGGGTATATTAATCCATAATGCCGGAACAGTGAAAATGGATGTGCTTGCCCCGGCAGCAAAAAAATACGGTGTTCTCTGGCCCATGAAAATGATCAGGAGTTCAATGAATGAACTGGGCGATTGTACGGTAGTGGTAGATGGGAATGATGATGATACCCGTCACCAGCTCCTACAACTGGCGGGTCAGTTATCAAACAGGGTAGCAGTGGCCGACGATGAAACAAGACAGAAAATGCATCTGGTAGCTGCCATCGGCTCCAATTTCACCAATCATATGTACCACCTGGCCGCAGATTATTGTAAACATGCGGGCATAGATTTTTCCCTCTTTTATCCGCTTATCGAATCAGCAGCCATACAAATTCAAACGGCTTATCCGGGCGATGTACAGGCGGGGCCGGCTTTTAGGGGCGATATGGTAACCATTGAACGTCACAGGGCTTTATTAGCCGGTAATCAGGGGCTCCTACGGCTATATGATGAAGTGACCCTGAGTATCCGGGAAAAGTTTGGCAGATAAGCCGTTTTCCACAAAATTCCTCATTCCGATGCTAAAACCCTGAATAGATGACGGGAAAGAGACGGTTTTGAAATACTTTTGCACTCCAAACGGAACCGATATGTACACGATTAAAGTAAAGTTTGAACAGAAAGGAATGGAACCGGTTACTTTAACCGCAGTTGAACCCGACCAGAGTTTACTGGAAGTTTGTTTAGACAATGGAATAGAATTGCACCATAACTGTGGCGCTGTTTGTGCCTGCAGTACCTGTCACCTTTATGTAGAAAATGGGATGGAACACCTAGAAGAGCTGAGCGATAAAGAAGAGGATTTTATTGACCGTGCCATTAACCCCAGACTCAATTCGAGATTGGGCTGCCAGTGCGTATTACAGGAAGGTGAAGGAGAAGTAGAAGTGACATTGCCGGATCAGACACAGTTTTTAGGAGAGTGATAATTTGAAAATATGGGAATTTGAAAATTTGAAAATGAAAAACCTTGTAAAACAAGATGCATTTTCAGCTAGCAGGATATATGCAGCCGAATACTCAGATTCCTCAAATTTTCAAATTTTCAAATTTTCAAATTTTCAAATTAAAATATGAGCCATTTCGAACCCCCAATTCACTGGGCAGATCATGAAGATATAGCGATGAAACTCTATGAGCGTTTCGGAGATGATTTTAGTGAGAGTAAAATTTATCGCATCCGTTTTACCGATTTGCTGGAATGGATTTTACAGATACCCAATTTTGATGGGAAAAGAGAAGAAAGTAATGAAGGGCATCTGGAAATGATACAGAGCGCTTGGGTATATGAGTGGAGAGATAACCAGAAATAACCAGTGCCATATATGTTAGAGGCTTTTCGTACCATCAGCACTTTTGTATTTGATGTTGACGGTGTAATGACCGATGGCAGTTTATTGGTATTGCCTGATGGTGTGATGGCCCGTCGCATGAATATTAAAGACGGATACGCATTACAACTGGCCATTAAAAAAGGATACAGAATATTGGTTATTTCAGGCGGAGATTCACCTGAGGTAAAAGACAGACTCAATAAACTTGGGGTTGCAGATGTATGGATGAAAACCCATCAGAAAAAACAGGTGCTGGCAGCATATCTCGAAAAGCATCATATTCCTAAGGAGCAGGTGTTATATATGGGTGATGATATTCCTGATCTTGATGTAATTCAACTGGCTGGGTTACCCTGTTGCCCTTTGGATGCCGTGCAGGAGATAAAAGATACATCAATCTATATTTCTCATTTGAATGGAGGTGCCGGTTGTGTAAGAGATGTAATCGAAAAAGTGATGAAACTGCGTGGCGACTGGAATGAAGACACATCTGTAAGATCGAGGTAACATTTAATTGATACCTGCATATTCACTCATTGTTTATCTTGTAGTATAAATTTTTTTTTTGAAATTAGTCACTGCTTTTTTTCAGTTGGTGCGCTGGCCCAACCTGTTATTTATCATACTCACACAGTTTTTGTTTGAGTATTGTATCTATGCGCGTATTTATGGAACTCCCGAAAATCAATACCAGTTCTGGTACATTGTTATTGCATCTGTTTTAATTGCAGGTGCCGGTAATATCATCAATGATTATTTCGATCTGAATATAGATCAGGTGAACAAACCCGATAAGGTAATAGTCAATACAGTTATCAACAGACGATGGGTTATTTTCTGGCATATGCTCCTGAGTATGATAGGGCTGTTTTTTACAGTGATGGCATTGCCAGTATCGCTCTACTGGCATCTTGTACTGGCAAACATTGGAAGTGTAGTATTGCTCTGGGTTTATTCTACTAATTTCAAGAAGCAATTGCTGGTAGGTAATATTGTAATTTCTCTGCTCACAGCATGGGTAATACTGATCCTGTTTTTTGCAAAACAGCCATTGGAGATTAATCAACTTTTGTCGGCCGGACATAATGAAATCCGTTTTTTTCGACTGGCAATGTTATATGCATCATTTGCATTTGTTATATCTCTCATCAGAGAAGTGGTAAAAGATGTGGAAGATATGGAAGGCGATAGAAAATATGGTTGCAAAACTCTTCCTATTGTATGGGGAGTGCAGGCTGCAAAAATATTTGTAGCCGTATGGCTGGTCGTACTCATTGCGGCACTTACCATTCTGCAACTGTATGTTTTACCTTTAGGCTGGTGGCATAGTGCGTTGTATTGTCTGCTTGCCATTATAGCGCCGCTTGTCTGGATTTTCATAAAACTCTTCAAAGCATCAACCCCCGCCGATTTTCATCGCCTGAGTTCGGTTATAAAACTGGTGATGTTAACAGGAATTTTGTCGATGGTGTTTTTCAGGATATATGAGTAAGGAGGGACGTGATACGTGAAAGGTGAGACGTGAAAGGTGAAAAGTGAAGGGTGAATAAGGCAGAGTTCAAAAGTAGAAATTCAAAAAAATCGGTCAAACACAATAAAGCAAATTACATCCAAGTTTATTTTAATAGCTTGTAGCTTGTAGCTTGTAGCTTGTAGCTTGTAGCTTGTAGCTTGTAGCTTGTAGCTTGTAGCTTGTAGCTTGTAGCTTGTAGCTTGTAGCACCTAAACCACCATGCAATCAATCATCCTCGCTTCACAATCGCCACGTCGTAAAATGTTACTGGAATGGGCCGAAGTGTCCTTTGAAGTGATTGTGAAATCAACTGACGAATCTTTTCCTGCGGAACTGTCTGTAGAAGAAGTGCCTGTATATATTGCAAAAGAGAAAGCACTGACAGTAAAAAAATATGTGCAGGAAGCCTATCATGGTGAGTATGCCGATAAAACCATTCTTGCGGCCGATACTGTTGTGGTACTCAATACAGAAATTATTGGCAAACCCAACAATCGTGACCATGCGATTGAAATTTTGAAAAAATTATCCGGACAAATACACCTGGTGATAACAGGGGTTGTGATTTTGTCTGGCGAAGCCACTGTTAGTTTTGCAGATATAACAGAAGTGCAATTTCATCCGCTTACAGAGGAACAGATCATATTTTATGTAGACAAATACCAGCCCTATGATAAAGCCGGGGCTTATGCCATACAGGAATGGATTGGTGTGGTAGGTATTCAATCCATCAAAGGTGATTTTTATAATGTAATGGGGCTACCTGTTAGCCGGGTAGTTCAGTCACTGCATAAATTGAGGCACTAAAAATCAGGTATAAACCGCAATAGCGTTCTGGGTAGTTTTCGGAAAAATCAGCTATCAAATGAACGAACGATTATTGCAGTTTATCTGGCAGTTTCAGCATTATAATGCTAAGGAACTGAGCCTTTCTTCCGGTGAACCTCTTAAAGTTATTCACTCCGGAACCTGGAACCAACACCAGGGCCCTGATTTTACTGATGCAAGAATCAGGATCGGTAACACCACCTGGGCCGGTAATGTGGAATTGCATGTAATGGCATCAGACTGGTACAAGCATGCACATGAAGAAGATCCTAATTACCAAAATATTATTCTGCATGTTGTCTGGCAGGAAGACACTATTGTAAAAGACAGCTTTCATCAATATATACCAACCCTTGTTCTGTCAGGAAGAGTATCGGGTTTATTACTCGATAGATATGGCCAGATGATGGAAACGGTACGACAGGTACCCTGTCATCATTTCTTACCCGGCGCCAATGAAATTACCTGGTTTGCCTGGAAGGAAAGATTAATGGTAGAAAGACTGGAAAGAAAATCGGCTATCATACGCAAACAACTGGCACAAACAGACAATCACTGGGATGAAGTTTTCTGGCGACAACTGGCGATGGGCTTTGGTTCTAAAACCAACGCTGTTTTTTTTGAACAGGTGGCAAAAAGTATTCCTTATACCATTTTACAAAGACACCGGAATTTACCAGAAGAGCTGGAGTCGCTAATTCTGGGACAGGCACAATTGTTACACAAAAAAAGAACAGATCATTATCCGCAGCAACTACAGAAAACATACCACCATCTTCAGCGAAAATATAAGTTAGTGAATCCCGGTGGACAACCTGCTTTTCTGCGAATGCGTCCGGCATCATTTCCTACTATACGTCTTTCTCAACTGGCCATGCTGATACATTTTCGGGAGAACCTGTTTTACCAGCTAAGGAATATGGAAACAACAGACAACCTCGTGCAACTTTTTCACGTAAAAGCGAGTCAGTATTGGAACCATCATTATCGTTTTGATGAACCGGCAACACAATCGCTGAAATGGATCGGCAGACAAATGACGATACACCTGCTCATTAATTCAGTGATACCGATGGTGTTTACCTATGGACTTGAAATGAAACAACAGATATACAAAGACAGAGCCCTGCAATGGCTCTATTCTTTGGAGGCAGAACAAAACAGGATTACGCGCTACTGGCAGTCTGCGGGCATACATAACCGAAGTGCACTCGACTCACAATCGCTGATAGAACTCAATACGCAATATTGTGTTAATAAACGATGTCTCGATTGCCCCATAGGCAACAAACTGTTGAGCCAATGAGTCCTAGGAGAAATTTACCTGCAACTTGTAGCTTGTGGCTTGAAGCTGCAAGTCACAAGCCACAAGAGATTCTGCCTTACTACCAGTAAAAAGCCATATCCAGTTCCATATCTGGATGCAGGCTTCTTTCAACGGGGCAGGTACGGGCAGTGCGTTCGAGTATTTCTTTGGTTTTGTCGTCGAGTTGCAGTGTTGTAGGGAAATAAACATGTGCCACGATTTTTCCGATTCTTCGGGGATCGCTCAACATGATTTTGGTGGTATCTACACGGGTGCCATCCAGATCAATGTTCATGGTACGCGCCTTGATAGCCATGGTAGTTACCATACAGGCACTAAGGGCCGTGGCCACCAGGTCGGTGGGAGAAAAACGTTCTCCTTTGCCCTGGTTATCGGTAGGGGCATCGGTTTCAATACTGGTTCCGCTCTGAAGATGGGTGGCGATGGTTCGCAACTCACCTTTATAAATAATTTGTGAAGTCATTGCGTCAATTTTGCTATAAATTTACAAGTAACAAATCTAATGGAAGTGAAGAAGCTATTTATCATTGTTAGTCTCCTCGGGTCAGTTGCCATTTCTGCACAACAGAAAACACAAACACCGGCCCAACTGGAGAAAGCCAGGAAAAAGGCAGAGAGAAAGGAAAAGATCAATCAAATGATCAAACAGGAAGAGGAAGGAGCCCTTGTTTTTAACAAACAGGGATCATTCAGCTTTAAATTCAATTCCGATGGATGGGGTATGTTTTATGAGCGTGGTAAATACAAAACCGTCACCAAAACCAATCTCTGGTGGATTGAATTGGGCGAACATAAACATCCCAAAGAAGAAAAAGTACCTACCATCAGTGCATCAGGCGGGTTTCTGATTGTTTCGAGTTATATCTATGGTAAACGAAATAATTTTTACAACCTGAAACTGGGTTTTGGTCAACAAAAACTTATAGGTGGAAAAGGAAATAAAAACGGTGTAGCTGTTTCTGCCATATATGGTGGGGGGCTTACTGCGGGCTTATTAAAGCCTTATTATATCGAAATTCAAAATCCAACCACGAATAAACAGGAACAGATTAAATACGATAATAACGATAACCTGTTCCTCGACCCAACCATTATCCTCGGTCGTGGTGGACTTACCAAAGGGTTTGGGGAAATGAAATTTGTACCTGGGGCTCATCTAAGAACGGCACTGCGCTTTGATTATGGCCGTTATAATGAAGTGGTATCTGCACTCGAAGTAGGGCTGAATGCGGAATATTACTCCAAAAAAATGCCCATCCTGTTACTAAATAAGGAAAAATCATTCTTTTTCAACGCCTATGTAGCACTCACTTTTGGTAAGCGAAAGTGACCTATTTTTGTGCGACAAAGTCCGAAAGTTGGGAAGACCGAAAGTCCGGGAGATGACTCTTTCAGGAATAGAGGGCCTGTGAATCTGTTATAGCTAACAATCCATTCATTTTTTTCTACTTACGGACACTTTCGGTCTTTCCGACTTACGGACTAAAAAGGAGTTACATGCAAGAGTTACCCGTTGTTGCTAAAATAGATCCCGCCAGTTCCAAAATACAAAAACCTTCATGGTTAAGGGTTAAACTACCTATTGGCGAAAGCTATAAACATGTTCGCGGATTGGTTGATACCCATAAACTGCATACCATCTGCGAAAGCGGTAATTGTCCGAATATGGGTGAATGCTGGGGAGAAGGTACAGCTACTTTTATGATTCTCGGCAATGTGTGTACCCGTAGTTGTGGTTTTTGTGCAGTGGCTACCGGCCGGCCTGAACCTGTTGATTGGGATGAACCTCAGCGTGTGGCAGAAGCTATTCACCTGATGAAAGTAAAACATGCCGTGCTTACAAGTGTAGACAGAGATGAATTAAAAGATGGAGGTTCTATCATTTGGTATAATACCATCAAAGCAGTAAAAAACCTGAATCCCGATACAACACTCGAAACGCTGATACCAGATTTTAAAGGTAATGCCGACCAGGTTCAACGCGTTATTGACGCAGCTCCGGAAGTGGTGAGTCATAATATGGAAACGGTAGAACGCTTAACCAGGCAGGTACGTGTGCAGGCTAAATACCATAGAAGTCTGGAAGTGCTGCATCTCCTGAAAAAAGGGGGGATGCGTACTAAAACAGGTATGATGTTAGGTTTGGGTGAAACCAAAGATGAAGTGGTACAGAGTATGAAGGATTTGGTGGGTGTTGGATGTGATGTGCTTACACTCGGACAATACCTGCAGCCTACCAAAAAACATTTAGCTGTTCAGCGTTTTGTGCATCCCGATGAGTTTGCAGAACTGCGCGAAATTGGATATGATCTTGGCTTTGATTATGTGGAAAGTGGTCCGCTGGTGCGTTCCTCATATCATAGTGAGAAACATGTAATCAAAGGATGGGGAAGAAATAAGTGGATGGAAGAGAAAGCCAATATGCTGGTTTGAGTCAATAGTGTGTAAAGTGATTGTTGTGTTTTGATGTTGAACTGCACATTATATAGTTGAAATGTTCTTCTAATTTTTTCTGGCAGCATTTACTAATACATCACTATCAATGATAGCAAAAGAACAGAATGAGGCTTTACTTACAGTTGGTAATGCAGCACTGAGAAATGCTGACTGGATTAGTTATGCGAATTACTGTTTCGACAGAGAAAAAGGGCTAAGAAAACAAGCATTTCAACAGCTTGATCATTTCCTCAAATCAACGGGTGGCTGGACTACTAAACAGCAGCAAGAATTTGTAGCGTTCCTCTTACCCTTTATGGAAACAATACAGGATGCAGATTATGGCCCTTTTCCGCAATTGCTAAGTGAGCAACTGGTGAAACCTGTTCTTGAAAAATGGTGTGAAAGGGAGCGAAAAGATGCACGACCATTCAGATGGTATGGAACTTATTATCGCAGTGAGGAATATTTATTCAAAGCACTGGAAATTGATCCTGCAGATGATATGGCGAGAGAAATAGTTTTAAAAAGATGGACGGAGAGCATGAATTATTCTCTTCATCATTTACCTGAGTATTATATTGGAGATCCTTCAGAAGATATTCAACTTGCTGAAAAAATAAAACTTCAAATCGATCAATTAGCTACTGCCACACAGCGACAACATTGGGTAAACATACTCGAGGCAGATATGGAACTTGTAAGAAATTATATTGACTGGCAGGCATCTGGACATAAGCATTTTGAAGAGTGGGGGCAGGAAAACAAGCGAAAAACAGGCTACGGTACAACGCAAACATATTACTTCGAGAAATAATCGTATTTATTCTAATGATTTTTCATGCGTAAAAAAATATATTCCCTGCTGATTCATGTAACTCTTATTTCCGGGTTACAGGCACAAATAAAATGGATAAATGTAGATTCCCTGTTTCAACCATTGCCATCTTCCGTTCATGTTTACAAAACCACTGATGTGCTCGATGGAAAGTCCAATATAGCTTATTATGTAAGCGTTGATTTGAAAGATAAAAAACTTGATCTCTCAGCATCAGTAGGTAATGGCAAAAGATATACACCCACAGAATATTTTGAGCAGCATAACCAGCCATTACTGGTAATGAATACCACTTTCTTTGAGTTTGTACACAACAGTAACCTCAATGTGGTAATTAATAAAGGGAAGATGCTGGCTTATCAGCAGCATTCTATTGCAGGAAGGGGAAAAGATACATTAACCTATCGCCATACTTTTGGAAGTGCTATAGGCATTAATAAAAAGAGAAAAGCTGATATTGCCTGGCTGTATACAGATACTGCAATGCTTACGGCTTATGCCAGTCAAGCACCTGTTCCATTTTTTAAAGACAGCATTGTTGATCCGTCTTCAAGTAACATGTTAAAAAAAGGGATATTCAAGAAATGGAAAATGCAAACGGCTGTTGGTGGAGGTCCTGTATTGCTTCAGAATGGTGAAATCAGCATCACCAATAATCAGGAAATAAAATTTGCAGGTAAGGCTATCGATGATAAGCATCCACGTTCAGCGATGGGTTATACAAAAGATGGTAAACTCATCTTTATGGCAATTGAAGGAAGGTTCCCTAGAAAAGCTGAAGGTGCCACACTTACACAAACTGCACAACTTTTAAAAGAGATTGGATGTATAGAAGCCCTCAATCTTGATGGGGGAGGAAGTAGTTGTTTACTCATCAACGGCAAAGAAACCATCACCCCAAGTGATAAAACAGGACAGAGAGCGGTGCCGGCAGTGTTTGTGGTGAAGAGGCGTTAAGTTTCAGGCTACAAGCCACAAGCCTCAAGCTACAAGTTGATCTGTGTTGGTAAACACTAAATTTTCTTGTTGCTTGAGGCTTGCAGCTTTTTTTACTAATTCTTCTCCCACACCAACGCCGAAGCTCCTAAAATAGCGGCATCCGACTCTTTCAAATGGCTTACCAGTATTTTTACTTTATTCTGAAATACCTGTATCAGGTTATCCTCCATGCTTTCGCGGGTAGGTTTTAAAATGAGGTCACCTGCTTTGGTTAAACCACCAAATAATACGATCGCTTCCGGACTGGAAAACATCACAAAATTGGCGAGGGCCAGCCCTAGTATTTTTCCAGTGTACTCAAATATTTCTTTGGCCAGTTCATCGCCTTCCATTGCAGCATCATACACTTTCTTGGAATCTATTTCATCTTTCGGCACATTTCTCAGCCAACTGGGTTGATCGCTTTTTTCAAGTAATTCTAACGTAGTTAAGCGAACACCTGTGGCAGATGCATAACTTTCGAGTGAACCACGTTTGCCGGTACCATCATGTAATCGTCCATCAGGTATGATAATGGTATGTCCGAGCTCACCGGCAAAACCATCATGTCCGTAAACGAGTTTTCCATTTGCAACAATGCCGCTGCCCACACCTGTACCCAGCGTAATCATGATAAAATCGTTCATACCCTGTGCGGCACCATACATCATTTCACCAATAGCGGCTGCATTGGCATCGTTGGTAAGTGTTACGGGTAATTTGAATTTATCTTCAATCAGTTTGGCCAGTGGAATAATACCTTTCCATGGTAGGTTAGGTGCATATTCAATGGTACCAGTGTAGAAGTTCCCATTGGGAGCTCCTACACCAATACCTTTCATTCTTCCGATACCTCCGGCTTTGGCAATAAGGTCGGATAAGTTGTTATAAAGATCATCAATAAAAGGTTCCACCTCAGCATGCTTTCGGGTCGACATTTCACCGGAAAATAAAACATTTCCTACCCTGTCTACAATGCCAAACTTGGTTCCGGTACCTCCTATGTCAATACCGATTGCCAGTGGTTCCAGGGATGTTGTATTGCTAGCCATATCAAATCAAATTTGTCATCCACAAAATTAATGTCCACCGCTTACTTGCGCGTCAAAATCAAGTCCCTGTGATTGTAATACTTTTTTCATCTTAATAGCCAGGAAAGCAAGGAACGCAAAACAACCCGCTGCCAGTAAATATGATTGGTGCATGCCAACAGCATCAAGATCGCCGATCGCACCCTGTAATGGTGGGATAATTGCGCCTCCAAGTATCATCATAATCAGAAATGCAGAGCCTTGACTGGTATATTTACCAAGTCCGCCAACACCTAAAGAGAAAATACAGGGCCACATAACTGAACAACAAAGTCCGCCAGCCATTAAAGCATACACTGAAACAATGCCGCTGGTGAAAACACCTACCAGCATTGCTACTGTTGCAAGTATGGAAACGGCCAGTAAAGTTTTAGCAGGTTTTTCCTGTCCATAGAAAAAGGCAATTAGGGCAATGATGATACATACTCCATATCCCCACAAATCGCTGATATCACTGCCATACATAGAGTTAACACCCAATACCACTAGAAAAGCAATAAAAGGAACCACAATGGTAAGTAACCTGCGAACACCCGCAGATACATTGAAAACACTTACGGCACCTGTCCATCTGCCAATCATCAGACTACCCCAGTAGAGCGAAATATATTTTGAAATCATACTCTCATCAAGCCCCATTTCTGTGAGGTAACCAGGTTGTTTTAAAAGGGCACCAAAATTGTTATCAATGGTAACTTCAACACCTACATATACGAAAATACCTAACATGCCATAAATCAGTTGCTGGTATTTCATAGCCCCCCAGCCTGCATTGTTTTTAACAGCACTTGCATTGGAATAAAATAATATTCCCACAACAGATACCATTGAAATCAACAGCAAAGTGAGTTTCGGTACTTCAGTTAATTGCCCAACTACGATGATGGCACCAATCAATAAAGTCATAATGGTTAAAGAAGCAGCTGCTTTATTTGCTTTTTCAAATTTTTCATCATTCTTGCCATCTGGTAATTTGGAGAAAGCAAAAAACAATGCCACCAATGCGAAGACACCAGCCACGATGAGATATAAAACATTAATATTTGTAACAGTTACTTCACTATGTTCTCCTCCAATAGATCCAAACAGGAAGAAACTTACGATGATGGGGCCAAGAGTAGTACCCAATGAATTTACACCACCTGCGAGATTAAGTCTGTGTGCACCTGTAGAGGCATCGCCCAATGAAATGGCAAAAGGTTGAGCAGAAGTTTGCTGTAAGGAAAAACCCAAGGCCACCACAAAAAAGGAAGCCAATAATGCAGGGAATGAATTGGCATTTGCTGAAGGAATAATCAGTAATGCACCTGCCACTGATATCCATAAACCATAAATGATACCTTTTTTATATCCGATCTTGTTGAGGATATCGTAACCCAAAACATTGGAAGCGATGAACAAAATCAATGATCCGATAAAATAAGCACCATAAAATGCTGAACCTATTAATTGAGATTGAAACTGGTTGAGCTGAAAATGTGTTTTACAGAATGGAATCAATATACTGTTGGAAGCAGCAATGAATCCCCAAAAGAAAAAAACAATGACAAGTGTGGCAAGCGCACTGGTGTTAGTTGGTTGTTTTGGCTGGGTCATAACAATTGGTCGTTTTAAGTGGGCTGTAAAATAACGAGAAAAATCAGCCTGAAAAATTTTAAAGTAGAATTTGACAGTACCGTTTTACTTCCTAACTTGAAAACAAATCAGACAAACTGCGACTAGATGGAGATTATTCATGTGAGTGCCGAATGTTACCCGGTTGCCAAAGCAGGTGGACTGGGAGATGTGGTAGGGGCGCTTCCTAAATACCAGGTAAAGGCTGGGCATATTGCCAAAGTGGTAATGCCCATGTATAGAACGAAATTCCTGTATGAAAATGACTGGACGGTTGACTTTAAAGGACAAGCTAATTTAGGTAACTGGTTTTTTGATTATACGGTCATCAAAGAAAGCAGCAATAAACTGGGTTATGATCTTTTCCTTATAGATATCAATGGACTTCTTGATCGCCAGAAAATTTATGGCTACGATGATGATGCGGAAAGATTTACTGCTTTTCAGATTGCATTGGTAAACTGGCTGGTGCATTGGGAGCATGCTCCAGATATTATTCATTGTCATGATTATCATACCGGACTCATTCCTTTCATGATGCAGCACTGCTATGATTATAGCAGATTGAAACATATTCCTACTGTTCTCACCATTCATAATGCACAATACCAGGGTTGGATAGGATGGGATAAAAGCCGTTATATACCTCGTTGGGATCTCTGGAAAAGAGGAATGCTCGACTGGAACGATACCATCAATCCGCTGGCATCAGGTATTAAATGCGCCAGTAAAGTAACAACTGTTAGTTGGAGCTATATGGATGAACTCAGAAACAACTCCAATGGACTGGAAAAATTATTCGAATATGAAAGAGGAAAATGTGTTGGTATTTTAAATGGCATCGATAATGAAGTCTGGAATCCGGCTACAGATAAATACCTTGAAAATCACTACAGCGTTAAAACCGTAACAGCAGGGAAGAAAAAAAACAAAGCACTCTTATGTGAGCGTTTTGGACTTGATATAAATAAGCCTTTATTCATTTTCATTGGGCGATTGGTGGGAGAAAAAGCAGCAGATATTTTACCTTATGCCATCCGTTTGTCTATTGAGCAAACACAGGGGCAGGCCAGCTTTCTGGTATTGGGTAGTGGCGAAACTGCAGTAGAATGGGAGTTTCAACAAATGGCAGAGCCCTATAAAGGAGTGTTTAATGTGGTGATTGGTTACGATGAAACCCTGAGCCACCTGATGTATGCTGGTGCAGATTTTTTACTGATGCCAAGCAGGGTAGAACCTTGTGGATTAAACCAGATGTATTCCATGCGTTATGGAACTGTGCCTATTGTACGAAGCACAGGAGGGTTACAGGATACGGTGGTAGATATGGGAGAACCTGATGGTTTTGGTATTCGCTTCAATCATGCAACTGCGGCAGATCTAAACTATTCGATTAGCAGGGCTGTTTCAGTTTATCAGGATAACACACATATGGAGTGGATGCGTAAACACATGATGCAGATTGATCATAGTTGGGAGAGTACCGTAGATGAGTACACCAATGTGTATAAAAGCCTGAAATAATTTGATGATATCGGATGTCGGATATCTGATTTGAAATTATATCCGACATCTGATATCTGAGATCAAAAGATTAAATAACGACCATATGAATAGTATTTCAAAATCTGTATTAGCGGTGATCCTCGGTGGTGGAGCGGGTTCACGTTTGTATCCATTAACGGCCAGCCGTTCTAAACCTGCTGTTCCCATTGCGGGCAAATACCGGTTGGTGGATATACCTATCAGTAATTGTATCAATAGTAACATCAACAGGATGTTTGTATTGACGCAATTCAATTCAGCATCACTCAATAAGCATATCAAGAATACCTATCATTTCAGTGCATTCAGTACAGGGTTTGTAGATATTCTTGCTGCGGAACAAACACCCGATAATCCGGGCTGGTATCAGGGAACAGCAGATGCTGTCAGGCAATCGCTGCGGCATATATCCAATATGGATTTTGAATACATACTCATCCTCAGTGGCGACCAGTTGTACCAGATGGATTTTAGTGAAATGCTGGAAAGTCATCGCTCAAAGGGAGCTGATATTTCTATTGCTACTATTCCAGTAAATGAAAGAGATGCACCGGAGTTTGGTATCCTGAAAGCTGATGAAGAAAATTATATCACATCCTTTATTGAAAAACCCAAAAAAGAATTGCTACCTGAGTGGGTGAGCGACACAGGAGTTGAAATGCAACATGCAGGTCGTAACTATCTCGCTTCAATGGGTATTTACATTTTCAGTAAGAAAGCATTGTATCATTTACTGAGTGAAGTTCATCCGAATGCGACTGATTTTGGTAAAGAAATTATTCCAGATTCCATTCAGAATTATAAAGTTGTAAGTTTTCAGTACGACGGCTACTGGACCGATATTGGAAATATTTATTCCTTTTACGAAGCCAACCTTGCGCTTACGCAGGAAATACCGCCTTTTAACTTATTCGATAATACCAAAACAGTGTACAGCCGCGCACGTATGCTGCCTCCTGCCAAAATAAGCGGCACAACTTTGGAAAAAACAATCATAGCCGAAGGTTCCATTATACATGCCAGCAGGATTGAGCAAAGTGTGGTAGGTATCAGATCCCGCATTGGTCATGGCACCACTGTTGTAAACAGTTACCTGATGGGTAACGATTATTATGAAACCATTGAAGAAATGGCAACCAACACGGCCAAAGGGTTGCCCAAAATAGGTATCGGGGAAAGATGTTATATAAAAGATGCCATCATTGATAAAAATTGCAGAATTGGTAATGATGTACGAATTAATGGAGGCCCACACCTGGTCAATACCGATCATGCATTGTACGCTGTGAAAGACGGTATCGTAGTAGTAAAAAAATTAGCGGTCTTACCTGATGGCTTTGTGATTTAAACTGTTTCAATCAGGTAAACCCTTTGTAATTTGATCTTTATCCCTGCCCGGGATTTAAATCCCGGGCAGGGATAAAGATCAAATTACAAAGGGTTTTTTTATAAAAGCTGAACACCATTTCACGTTTATTTAAAAAATAAGTTACATTTATTAAGATGTAATTTTCACACATTGTAAACGATTGCCATGGCCAGTTCAGCACCACATTCACTTGCTTCTGCAGGTTTAATGCCCAAGCCGCGTTTATCACTGATCCAGATATTCTTCATGAGTTTTGGATTTCTCGGTGTTCAATTCGGCTTTGCATTACAAAATGGAAATACCAGTCGTATCCTGCGTTCCTTTGGTGCCGATGTGGAACATCTTCCCATGTTCTGGATTGTTGCTCCTCTCATGGGCATGATCGTGCAACCATTAATTGGTCATTACAGCGATAGAACCTGGAACCGTGTAGGGAGGAGAAAACCATATTTTCTTGCGGGGGCATTGTTATCATCAGCAGCACTTGTGTTTCTGCCTAATTCAGCCTCTATGTCATCTATGATCCCGGCTTTATGGATCGGCGCTGGGATGGTAATGATTATGGACGCTTCCTTTAATGTGGCAATGGAACCCTTTCGCGCATTGGTAGCAGATAATTTACCCGATTCGCAAAGAACAAGCGGATTTGCCATACAGACTTTTCTGATTGGCATTGGTGCGGTAATAGGATCTGAATTGCCATCCATACTGGCTAAAAATGGGTTCTCACAGGAAGCCGGTGAATCAGGTGTTGCAGATAACATTAAATACGCGTTCTATATTGGGGCTGCCGTATTTGTTATTGCCATACTGGTAACCGTTTTTTTATCGAAAGAATATCCACCAGCCGAATATGAAAAATACCATGGCAAGCCCGATGAAACTTCACATAAAGCAGGTATCGGAGAAATATTCAAAGACTTTAAGAGAATGCCAAAGACCATGAAACAATTGGGATTGGTACAGTTTTTTTCATGGTTTGCCCTATTTAGTATGTGGGTGTTTACAACTGATGCAGTGGCTACACATGTATATGGATTATCGCCCGATGATGCCAGATCGGTAGCTTATAATGAAGCGGGTAACAAAGTGAGCTCCGCATTTGGAACCTATAATCTTGTAGCTGCCATTTATGCATTATTCCTTCCTGTAGTGGCTAAGTTTTTAGGAAGAAAAGGCACGCATGCTTTCTCCTTAATTGCCGGTGGGGTAGGACTTATCTCTATTTACTTTATTAAAGATCCTGCGATGCTCACTTATTCAATGATAGGTGTTGGATTGGCGTGGTCCAGTATACTGGCGATGCCATATGTAATATTATCTGGTTCTATACCTGCTGGTAAACTGGGTATCTATATGGGCATCTTCAACTTTTTTATAACACTTCCTCAAATTATAAATGGTATTGGTGGAGGATGGATCGTGAAAAATATTTATGGCGGTCAACCTATTTATGCTATTGTACTGGCAGGTTTCTTTATGTTGTGTGCAGCAGTGAGTGTATTGTTTGTATATGATGCTGGTGCTATTCGAATCAGACAGGAAAAAAATAAATAGGAATGATTTGTTCATTGTATCAAAAAGATATAAGTATGAAAAAGGGGGGACTGATATTGTTATTATTACTGGTGCTAGGTTGGGTAAAGGCTCAGGATATTGCTATTTATCCCACACACTGGTTTGCAGGTATGCAGTATAATAATGTGCAACTGATATTGAAAAGTAATGACACTTCATTCTGGCGTTATCGTTTTACCATTTCTTATCCGGGAGTACAGAAACAACGCTCACACCGGTTTAGTAATGGAAAATATGTTGGACTGGATATAGCAATAGCAAAAGATGCAAAACCGGGTGATATTAAAATTGTAGGAGTATATAAAGATAAAACCATACAGTTGACCTGGAAACTGAAACCTAGAAGAGCAGGTAGAAGTACAGTATTTGCGCAGGGAGTTACTTCAAAAGATTTTATTTACCTGATCATGCCCGACAGATTTAGTAACGGCGATCCTTCCAATGATCAGTTCAATAACCTGAATGATGTGAGCAGCAACCGCAACGATGTATTGCTGCGACACGGAGGTGATTTAAAAGGTGTGCAGAATTATTTATCATACCTGAAAGATTTTGGTGTAAGCACTGTATGGATGACGCCGGTTATTGAAAACAATATGCCCCTGAACAAAGAAGCAGCAGGCATGATGAGTGGATATCATGGATACTGGTTTACCGATCATTATAAAGTAGATGCTCGTTTAGGCGGCAATCAGGCATATAAAGAACTGTCAGACTCTTTACATGCAAATGGAATGAAACTGATACAGGATGCAGTGTATAACCATATTGGATCTCATCATTGGATAGCTCAGGAACCACCATCACCTGACTGGATTAACCAATGGAAAACCTATACAGGAAGTAACCACAGAGATGAAGCCATTTTTAGCACCTATTCAAGTATAAAAGATAAAAAACAAATGCTGGATGGTTGGTTCGTGCCGCATCTGCCAGATGTAAACCAACGAAATTCGTTTGTAGCTAATTATCTCATTCAGCATGCCATCTGGAGTACAGAAGAGTTTGGCGTGGATGGTTGGCGTGTAGACACTTATAAATATTGTGATGAATTTTTTTTGAATAAAGTGAATAATGCGTTGTTGAAAGAATACCCCAAATTAACCATCTTCGGAGAAGCCTGGACCAATACGGTTGCAGGCAGTGCTTATTTCACCAGGAACAACATGAAAGTTCCTTTCAAACATAACGCAGAAGGTGTAACAGATTTTCCGTTGAATGCGGCCATCATGGCCACGCTCAACCAACCCTTTGGCTGGACAGAAGGTGTAAACAGGTTATACATGACACTGGCGCAAGACATCCTATACCAGCAGCCTCTTAACAACTGTATTTTCCTCGACAACCATGATATGGATCGTTTTTATTCGGTGGCGGGTGAGAATATGAATAAGTTTAAACAGGGAATTGCATTGTTGCTCACGCTCAGGGGTATTCCGCAACTATATTATGGAACGGAAATTCTGATGAAAAATTTTAAGAACCCTAGTGATGCAATGGTGAGGTTAGATTATCCGGGAGGATTTGGAACAGATAAAGTTAATAAGTTTGAGAAAACAGGAAGATCAGTCGAAGAACAGGAAGCGTATGACTTTGTAAAAACAGTGGCATTGTTTCGTAAAAACTCTACAGCGCTTACTACTGGCAGCACTATGCAGTTTTTGCCAGCAGATGGGTTGTATGTATATTTTCGCTACGATAATAAGCAAACAGTGATGTGCGTCATCAATACCAGTGATGCCGTAAAGAATATTTTATTCAGCGATTATGCAGAAAGAACCAAAGGGTTTGTAAAAGCAGTTGATATCTTTTCGGGCAAACAGTGTGGAGAAACGATTGAATTGCCTGCCAGGGGTACAATGATATTGGAATTAAGGAAATAAAATACCTGCTATTCATATTTACTTTGCTTCTGTTAATCTGTTGATGAAATAATGCTAACTATTATGAAAACCGCTGTTCAGCACTTATATTGCAATCAACATGACTACATCCATCATCATAACTTTATGTGTACTGATATTACTCGCTTACCTGTTTGATATCAGCTCTGCAAAAACAAGAATACCAACTGTTATTCTATTGTTATTGCTGGGTTGGTTACTGAAGCAGTTGACTGTATTTTTTTCTGTATCGGTGCCCGATCTGTCCTCGTTATTGCCGTTGCTTGGCACGGTAGGATTAATCCTGATTGTACTGGAAGGATCGCTTGAATTGGAGCTGAATAAATCGAAGCTGCCATTGGTGAAAAAAGCAGCTATTGTTTCCTTCTTTCCACTTGTTGTGAGTGGATTATTACTGGCCTGGTTGTTCAGCTATTTTGGAGGATACTCTTATAAACAATCCTTGATCAATGTGCTTCCTTTCTCCATCATCAGTAGCGCCATTGCTATACCCAGCGCCAGAAACCTCGATGCTTATAACCGCGAGTTTGTTACTTATGAGAGTAGCTTGTCTGATATTATAGGTGTAATCATCTTCAATTTCGTTGCCTTAAATGCAGTAATAGATGCCACTGCTTTTATGCACTTTGGCTGGCAACTGGTACTAATATTGATTGTATCCTTTCTGGCATCTGTAGGGCTTTCTTACCTGCTTGGCAGAATAAAACATCATATTAAATTCATTCCCATTATGGTGATGGTAATACTGATTTATATTGTATCCAAACACTATCATCTGCCATCGCTCTTGTTTATTCTGTTATTTGGCGTTTTCCTGGGGAACCTGGATGAACTCAAACAAAATAAATGGATCGCCAAATTAAAACCGGAAGATCTGAACAAAGAAGTACACAAATTCAAGGAAATAGCTACAGAAGCTGCTTTTGTGATCCGTACTTTTTTCTTTCTTGTATTTGGTTACCTGATTGAAACAGCTGAATTGCTGAATACCGACACGCTAATATGGGCAGGAGTAGTGGTAGCGATTATTTTTATTACACGTGCCATTCAGTTAAAAATATCTGGGCTGACACTTTTTCCATTACTTTTTGTTGCACCACGCGGATTAATCAGCATTCTCTTATTCTTGTCTATTTCACAGACCGATAAGATTGATATGGTGAATAATTCACTGATCATCCAGGTGATTATTTTAACAGCACTGGTAATGATGATCGGGATGATGGGTGTTAAAAAGAATAAAGAAGTAACTTCCTCATAAATTATATCATATGAGAATTCGTCTTCATGAAATTGAAATGGGTACAACCGAGCCCAATCAGACAGCAGGGTTCTTCTCATCGGTGTTAGGCTTGCCTGTAAAATTGCAGGAAAATAAACTGACAGTTTTTGATAGTGGTACAGCTGGACTTGATTTCAATGTATCAGATCACCTATTGGCAGGAGCAGTGCGTATCAGTTTCCTCACAGATGATTTGCAACACTTTATACAGGCACTGGAGAAACAGCGGTTGAAGTTTGAAGGCCCATATGAGTCACATTTAGGTATGTTGGCTATTCGGTTTATGGCACCCAATGGGATAGAGGTAGTGGTTAATACCACAACGGACAGTTCGCCCGCATGGCTGAAACTATAATATTAAATATTTCGGCATGAAATATCTGCTAATACTGTTTGGCTGGGTGCTACTCGGTTCGTTTATAGAATCATCACCCGGAAAGGGGTTGTGGACAGTAGCAGTGGACCCCAGTGGACGATATGCAGTAACAGGAGGAGATGATCGTGCCATCAGGCTATATCAGGCAAAAGACATGAAGCTGCTGAAAACTTTTCCGGTTCGTTCGATGATCAGACGATTGGCATGGCAACCTTTTGGACAATTACTGGCAGTAGCTACGAATGATCAACATATGCACCTGCGTAATATGGTAACAGGAGATTCGATTCCATTACAGGGTGTTGAATTTGGTGGAAGAGGAATTACCTGGAGTTACAATGGTAAATTTCTGGCAGTAACAGATGATTATCTTATCAAAATTTTCACTGAAAAAGGACAATGGATTCGAACCATTTCCAAAGAAGAGCAAACCAGTTATTTTGATATTGACTGGCACCCTTCAAAAAATCTGTTGCTGGTAAGCGGAGATGATATTCGATTATATGAAATGAGCGGAAAAAAAATTACCATCCTCAAGCATCGGGACGAGCAGACAGGTGTTTTGTCTGTTGAGTGGCATCCATCCGGTAATTTTTTTGTGAGTGGTGATTATGGTCATGATGGAGAAGATATTCCTTCTTTATTACAATACTGGACACCGGAAGGAAAATTATTTAAAACCATTAAGGGCAGTAAAATGGAATACCGCGATCTGCAATGGAACCAGGACGGTAGTTTATTAGCCACTGCCAGCGATAAATTACGTATCTGGACAAAAGATGGAGAATTGAAATATGAGGGTGGTGACGGAAAAGAAAACCTATGGGGAGTAAGCTGGAACGATTATTCAAAAGAACTGGTGACGGTATATTTTACAGGAATTTTAGAAAAATGGAACAGTAAAGCTGTTTCTTTGCAACGATTCGAATAGCAGCTCACTAAAATGCCATGTTATGAAAAAAGTATTGAAGACCCTTAGCATTGGGTTTATTGCCTGCACTGCCACACAAACGACAATGGCTCAGGAAATGAATGATGCCGAACTCAAAAAATACATCAGACCGGTAAATGATGCTACAACCCAGTTGCTCAAACTTAAACCACAGATGTATGAGTATAAAGCAGAATTCAACCGTTCATTAAAATTGCCGGCTGGCCGTCAGTTTGGTTTCGGTATTGAAAATGTTGAAACAGTTTTTCCTCAACTCGTTAAAAGTAAAACCATCTCTTATACTGCTGGTAAAAATCTCTTTAAGCAGGCTTATGTAAAAGAAGTGGAAATGGAAGGATTAATTCCCGTACTGGTAGAGTCGATCAGAGAACTGCAAACACAGATATCGCAATTAAAAGCAGAATTACAGGCCCTGAAAAAATAGCTTTACCCAGCCACATAAAACACCCGGTGTTTCAGTTGAGATTGGATATATTTAGCTTTTCCCGGTTACAGGGTCATGCTAAATAGTGCAGTATCATGTCGAATCAGCAGGAAAGCCGGCAACAGCAGGCGAAAGTTTTACGGGTATTCAGAAAAGTACACAGGGTAACCGGCGCTTTATTGTTTGTTTTCTTTTTTATCGTGGCTGTTACCGGCCTCTTTTTGGGGTGGAAGAAAAACAGTAAAGGTTATTTGCTGGCTAAATCATACAAAGGAATATCAACTGATACAAAAAAATGGTTGCCTGTAGACAGTCTGGCTATTAAAGCTGTTCATTACTTGCGTGATAGTTTTGGTGCTGATTTAGGCACTACGATTGACCGGATTGATTTCAGACCGGAAAAGGGGATGGTGAAATTCCTGTTCACCGAACATTTTACGGCGATACAACTTGATGCCAGCACAGGAGCGTTACTCCATATTGAAACACGCAGAGCCGACTTTATTGAAAAAATACATGATGGTTCCATCGTAGACCATTATCTGGGTATTTCATCCGGTAGTTTCAAATTGTTTTATACGACGGTAATGGGGCTTGCACTCCTGTTATTTACGATTACAGGCTTCTGGTTATGGTATGGCCCTAAAAGAATGCGTGCAAAAAAATAAAAGGAAAGTCCGTGAGTCAGTGGCCGATAGTAATTACCCCCAAAACTATTCAGCCATTTCAACCCCCGGACTTCCCAGTATAGATTTCATGCTCACGGGTCGGGTAACCCCGACTTCAGTTATAGCATAGAAGTCCACAATATTCGTGCCGCTTCTTTTCCCCAGTCCTTCATTGCTTTATTCAGATCAGATGAAAGTTGTGTCCAACTCGCTTTTTTACCTTTTTGTGAAGGTGTAAGTTGGGCAGGTGTTGGATCAACCAATTCTACTTTTGTTGCAAACCATGTAGTGTGTAATCGTGGAACTGCCAGACCAAGTATCATACCTGGTAAACCACTGAAACTTTCAGGGCCACTGTTCACCATGATCTGGTCGGTATAAAAAGCAACCACATATACGGAGTCGCATATTTTTGTTACTGCTTTTTTGCATTCAAAGCCGGCAATGGTGCGGGTTTCATCGGTAATGCGCCATTCGAGCTGGCGAAGACTATCCTGAACCAGGTAAGTTTGTTCAAATACATCCCGCTGCATCGAGATGGTTCCTTTGGTCATGTCTTTAATGGTAACATCCGATTCAGAAGGTTTGCCCATCCAGAGGTATTTGTTGTCTGGGTTTTCTTTGAGCAAGCGATATACCGAACGTTCATTGTTGAAACGAAGTTCAAAATGATCTGTCAGCATTTTTGGATACATTTTTTTCATTTCCGCAATCCAGGGTCCTTCATTTTCTCCTTCAAGTTGACTATGCTGGTTGTATTTTCTTTCAAATTCAACTCTGCCCGCACTAATAAACCTGGCCTGTGAAAAACAGGTTGTTGCAGCGAGCATGAACAATAGAATAAATATATTTTTCATGATAATTATCTTTTAAAATCCGTTAGTAGGTTTTCCGTTTTTGCTGAAATTATAAGCCAGTGTAAACATCCAGAAACGCTGGATATTCTGCTGAATGGTTTCAGTAATAAAGTTGGTACTGATATTTCTTCTGATATTCTGGTTCTGATTGAAAATATCGTTGATGGCGAGTTTCATTTCAATCTGATTACTTTTTCCCAAAGTTTTTGTAAGCGAACTATTTATCAGGTAAACATCACTGTTACCGGCAAAAACAGAAGTTTTTTGGTAAAGGGTAATTTGTGATGAAGTGTTAAATACAAACTTTGCAGGTAACTTGAGTGTCAGGTCAGCCCAGGAAGAATAAGACCAGTACTTTGTAGTGGCATTCGGACGAATGGAGGAGCTGGAGTGATTATATCTTGCATCGAAGCTGATATAAAAATTAAATTTCTTTTCTGACCAGTGATTGATACCTAAATTGATACCTAATGAATTGTTTTTACTCACATTTTCCTGTCCGTTTACTACGTTTACAAAACGCGAAATTGAAGGTGAAAGACCAAAATTCAGGTTGTAGGAAGGAAAAATTTCCAATCCGTAACTGCTCCACATAGAACCATTGTAATTACCATTCACATTAATCGCCTGATTAATTCTTCTACCCAGCGTATCAATGAAGTTGGCATTGGTAATGGCATTATTGGTAGTGCTGAAATTGGCACTCAGATAAATATTTCTGCTCTTTAATACTTTGTAATCACTAAAGCTGGCGTTGAAATTATGTCTGAATTCCTGTTTCAGATTCGGATTGCCTATGGTAATGTTTAATGGATCAATATTGTCAATAAACGGCTGAATCTGCTGCAGGGTAGGGTTACGTGTGCTACCATTATAGTTCAGGTTAATTCTTCTCTGCTTTTTCGGAAGGAAAGTAATACCGGCAGTAGGCAGGAAATTCGTAAAGCTGATATTCCTGTTATTTCCTTTGTTAATATCATCCAGATTGAACTTTACAGAACCTAAAGAAGCACCACCATACAAGTTGAATTTCTTCTCATTCAATCTAATGGTAAACCCCCCCATATGGTTATTGGAGTTGTAAATAAAATGGTTACTTAAGGTATCAATAACATTTTCATATTTACCTCCGGGTGTGGTGCGTTCCAGTGTATTTCTTTCAGCATCGTTTCTGTTGAAAGCAAAACGATAGTTTAATTCCATGAAAGTATTTTTCCAGAGTGGTTCTGTATAAGCGAGTCTGCCATTAATGGTGGAGAGCGCCTCATTATTCGTTTTAAATTGATCAAGATTATCCTGGCGAACCAAAGCACCTGTTTTATCATAAAAATCATTCTTTGCAATCAGGTAGCCGTCATTCTTTTTATTCATCACAGAGAAATCGCCACTGAAGGAAAGCGTACGGCCTTTTTTCTTCAAACGCTTCTGCCATTGTAAAGAACCCAGAAGATTTCTGTCTTCACCATCATTGGTTGTAGTACGGTCAGACTGGTTAATGATCTGTCCTTCTTCACTAATCGCTTTGCCTAAAAAGCTGTTGGCATTTCTGTTAGTAACAATAGAACCTGTTAACGACATTTTTAAAGTACTGGTAGAATCAATCCTCAGATCGTATTTGCTGGTGATACGGTTTCTTCTCCTGTCGCTTACAAAATTCTGATCCTGTGAATTGATGAATGTAGTGTCGGGCAGAAGAGTTTGTGTTGTTGTTTGCGTTCTGCCTTTAACGTTCAGGTTATTGTACTGGTAAGAATTGTTGATATTGTGTTTATCCTGGTTCCATTTATTGCTGAACAACAATCCGCCTGTTGTAGAAGTAGGTAACCCCTGCCCATACGCAAATTCATCACCACCACCACCTGAAATCATGATACCACCATCTTCCATGATCTGCATATTATCACCCATACCCGATCCGTAGTTATTTCTTTCATTCCAGTTAAGTGATTCAAATTTGGTATTATCATTGGTAAGAAAAGCGGCAATCTTTCTTTTGCCTTTAAATGCATTAACCATGGCTTTTCCATACCGGTAGCGGTCAAAGTCGCTACCCGCTTCAACCTTGCCAAAGAATCCTTTTTTCTTGTCTTCTTTCAATTGCAGGTTAATGGTTTTAGCGGTTTGTCCGTCATCAATACCTGTAAAGACAGCCTGGTCACTTTTCTTATCAAATACCTGCACATTCTCAACCGCATCAGCTCTAAGGTTTTGTGTAACTACTGCAGGGTCATCGCTAAAAAACTCTTCGCCATCTACCAGCACTTTTTCTACTTTCTGTCCTTGTGCTGTAATCTCACCTTTTGAATTTACCTGTATGCCTGGCATTCTTTTCAGCAAGTCCTGAACATTGGCGTTAGGTCCAACATAAAAACTATCAGCACGATAAACCATCGTATCGCCTTTCATACGAATAGCGGAAAGACGTTGTTTAACGATTACTTCTTCCAGTAAGTGCGCTTTGGTGGTTACATAAATATTACCCAAGGCTTTTTGCGGTTGAGCATACAAATCAATATCATCTACAAAATCGGCATAGTCGGGGTAAGAAATGATCATGATATATTTTGAAGCAGCAAGGTTGCCAAAGTTGAATTGACCCTGTTGATCGGTTCTGACAAACTTCACAAGCACAGAATCTTTAGGTCTTAACAGAGAAACCACAGCGTGCTGCAGATTTACCTTATTGGTAGTGTCAACAACCGTCCCTTTAAGAGAAGCGTTGTTTTGTGCAAAAGTGTTGGTAATGGAGAATAACCCCAGTACAAGTAGAATAGCAGTCAGTTTTTTCATTGTGTTCGGTTGCAGTATTTGATGCTTGATATGGAAAAATCCATAAAAAAAGTGTAATAACTAATTTATTAGTCGAAAAATAGTGTTAATATTTTTCTTCATTTGATTTCATGGTCTTATAAATGATAAAACTAATAAGTCAAAAGCCGACAAATCCCATTTTCCTGTTAAAGGAGATATGAAAGGAAGAAAGGTTGGAATTGAGGATAAGAATGCTGTATTACAATAATGATTTAAGCAGGTATTTACGCCCATAACTTCCCCAGCCCGATATGGAAGATTTTCTCAACTGGTCAATTACACCCGCATAATTGGCTTTTTTTGCCCTGCCGGGTGCAGGGGGAATCATTTTCTCTGTTTTGGGTTCAATCATTTCGAGTTTTGTGGCCATAATGGTGATATTCAATCTTGGTATAGCAACACCCATAATCATACCCGGAAGTTTAGCATAGGAGAGCGGGCCGCCGCTCACAGGAATCTGATCGGTATAAAAAGCGATGATGTAAACAGAATCGAGGATAATACCGGTTGCTTTTCTACAGTTAAAACCTGCAATATCGCGTGTCTCATTGGTGATCTGCCATTTGATATTACGGATAGAATCGTTGATGAGAAAGGTTTCTTCAAAAACTTTTTGCTTTTTGGTAAAAGTACCGTTCTCTATGTCAGAATAAACAATATCATCGGTTGTTTCATCCTCGCTCCAGAACATGATTTTTTCATTGTTCTCTTTCCCCTTTTCATACAAGGTTTTTCCATCTTTGAAATAGAGGTTAAAATAAGTAGTCTGGTATTTTGATATTTTGTCTTTAAAGCTGTCGTAAAAAGTATCACCTTCTATTTCTTTATGGATATTGAGCTTTTTCTCAAATTCAATTTTACCCTGTCGGGGAAATTGAACCTGGGCCTCAAGCTGGGAGCTGAAACAAAACAAAAGGACCAATATATAGATCGGGTATAGTATTTTATTATTCTTCATCATTATTTTGTTTTCTGTTTTTGCTGAATTTCCAGCGGATAGAGAGCATTGCATATCGTTGTACCATGGTATAAGTGCTTTCTGAAATAAAGTTGCTGCTTACGTTTCTGTTGAAACCGATCTGCTGGTTCAGTAAATCGTTTACGGAAAGCACAACAGCCAGGTCTTTTTGTTTGGATATTTTTTTCTCCAGATTGATGTTCCAGATAAATGCGTTTGTGCTCCTGTCATTGGGAGACAGTTTCTGGCGATAGTTGGCACGAATATTATTGGATAGCATGAATCCCGGGCTAATGGTATAACTGAGATCGAAGTAGATGGTCTGCAGCCAGTATTTGGTAACCTGCCCCTTATTGATACTTGAACTGGATCTTGTATAAGTTGGGTTGTAACTTAGGTATAAGTCCATCTTTTTTTCAATATTTTTCGAAATACTGATTTCTGGGGTGAATGAAAAAGTGTTAGTCGTATTTTCCAGTCCATTCACAAAACTCCTGAATCTGCTACCATTGATTCTCGGATAAATTCCATACCTCATATCGAGGAACTTTATTTTCTTTCCAAAACTCATTCTGAGATAATAATTGTAATTTCCACTCACATTCACGGTTTGGGTGGTTCTTACACCTTTAATGTCTACAACCGTTCTCGAACTAAATGCATTTTCGGTAAAATTGAAATACCCCCATATGGATTTACTGGCACCACTCATTACTTTATAATCACTAAAGTCGAAATTAAAAGAATGATTGAATGCTGGTTTCAGGGCCTGGTTACCAATGGTAAGATTAAGTGGGTCGGTATTGTTGAGTATGGGTTGTAGCTGAGCCAATTGTGGTTGCTGTGTACTGCCACTATAGCTTAAACTAAAACTTTTTGACTGTGAAAGTTTCCACCGGAAATTAGAGTTGGGAAAAAAGTTGATAAAATTTCTTGAATAAGAAGAGTCGTTGATAAGGTTGGTTTGTTGTAAAGAAAGATCCTGTAACGCCATACCAACCCTGAAGTAAATCTTTTTTGTATTATAAGTATAAGTAAGACCTCCACGGTGCGAGCTGCTTTTGAAAATAAAGTGGTTGCTGAAAAGTGCATTCAGTGAATCGTATTTCCCCGTACTCATTTTTTCGAAAGTTCTGATATCCTGTTCGCTGTTGGAAGTATTAAATGTGTAATTGAAATTCAATGTACTTTTTGTACCCAAAGGTTGTACATAGCTGGCTAAGGCTTTATAAGTGTTACTGCTGTTTATATTACGTTTCAATTGGTCCATCACCTGTGAAGAATCAAGGTTTCCATTGCTGTAATAGTTGATGGCATTTTTCAGGAAGCCCAGATTATTGTTGGTCGTATTACTGAAACCGCCACTGAGCGTTAAAGAACGTGTTCCGTTTTTATTAAATTTATGTTTGAAGAAAAGATCGGCCATGGCCTGGTTATTGGTGCCATCA
Organism: Chitinophaga pinensis; assembly: GCA_943372605.1. Taxonomy (GTDB): domain Bacteria; phylum Bacteroidota; class Bacteroidia; order Chitinophagales; family Chitinophagaceae; genus Sediminibacterium; species Sediminibacterium pinensis_H. The sequence continues at coordinate 79,561 of CALRZI010000003.1, forward strand.
GAACTGTTACTACGCTCGCTGTTGTTTACCCGCAGACGCTCCTCTGAAAGATATTCGGATGTGCCATAAGAAGAACCGCTGCTTTTTGTCCAGCCTGCTTTTGCATTAACGGTTAGCGTATTCATTGAATCAAGGTTGATTTCAGTTTTGGTACTGATACCGTGTTTCGCTCTTGTACTTCTATTCTGATTATATTGATTGAAATAATACAGTGTATCGGGAAGAATGTATTGCGAGTTGGTGTAACTGTCTCCTGCAATGAACTGTCGGTTAAAACTATAGTTATTGGCGGTATTGTTTTTCAGCCGACCAAATTTCTTGTTCAGCATAAGGGCAGATTGAAGATTTTCTGGAATCCCCTGAGAGTTGAAGAAACTGTAACTATCATTATCAAACATGAGATAGGTTTCTCCATTTTCTTCTACGGGTGTAAACCCACCGAAATTCTCCATATCCTCCCAACTCATGGCATTCCTGCCGGTTCTGTCAACACCAATATATCCACCTGCTTTCAGGGTACTGGTAAAGCGATTGGCAGTAACTTTACCCTGATAGTATTTGTTTAGATCGGAGCCGCCCTCTATTCGTCCGAAATAGCCTTTTTTCGCATCATCTTTCAGTACCACATTAATGGCTTTTTGTTTTTCGCCATCGTCAATACCGGTTAGTATGGCCTGGTCTGTCTTCTTATCAAATAATTCAATTTGCTTTACATCTTTTTTGTTCAGGTTCTGTGTAGCCATGGTAGGGTCATCACCAAAAAATTCTTCTCCATCCACATATACTTTCTGAACCTGTTGTCCCTGTGCCGTAATTTCACCTTTGCTGTTAACGGAAATGCCCGGTAATATTTTAAGCAGGTCTTCAACTGTGGCGCCGGGTTTCACCTTAAAACTATCTGCCATAAAAACCATGGTGTCACCCTTGAACCTGATTGGAGCAATGGTTTGTTTAACGATTACTTCCTGCAAAAGATGGGCTTTGGTATTTAATGCAACCTGATTATAATCTAAAGCATCGCCCGTTTTGAGTAAAAGAGTATCAATCATTTCTACATAACCAGGATAACTGATCATGATAATGTATTTACCGGGAAGTATATCTTTTATCGCAAAAGAACCGTCGGTAACTGCTCTTGTAAACTTAACCAGGCTACTATCGGTACGATCCATAATCGTAATAACAGCATCACGCAGATTTACTTTATTGGTAGTGTCAACCACCGTACCTTTAAGGGAAGCGTGTTGGGCGAAAGATTTCGTAATAGTAAATAATCCTATTACAAGAAACAATGCAGTGAGTTTTCTCATGGTAGTCAGTTACAGAATTGGATGCCTGATATGGAAAAATCCATAAAAAATTTATAATAACTAACTGTTTAGTTGAAAAATAATGTTAATATTTATTTTAATTTGATTCTGAACGTCTTATGACTGATAAAATGAATAAGCAAAAAAATATCAATACAGAAAAGATGGAGAAAGGAGCAGTGAAAGATGACAAGGATAAAAAATATGAAGAACTACATTTCATAGATACAAATCAGTCGGTATGGAACTACTCTTTATTTACTGATACTGATATTCAGAATTTCCAGCAGGGTACCCATTATCGATTGTATGATTTTTTTGGAAATAAACAGCTGGAAGTATTAAATACCTCAGGCACTTATTTTGCCGTTTGGGCACCCAATGCAACTTATGTTAGTGTTACCGGGTATTTTAATGAATGGAACAAAACATCGCATCCCTTAAAAGTAAGGTTAGATAATTCAGGTATCTGGGAAGGATTTATTCCAAACATACACCAGGGTGAAGCGTACAAATACCATATACATGGATACAAAGGAATAAAACTGGATAAAGGCGATCCATATGCTCATTTCTGGGAGAAACGTCCTCATACAGCATCTATTACCTGGCAAACAGACTACGATTGGCAGGATGAAAAGTGGATGAAAAGCAGGTCGAAACACAATGCATTGGATGCTCCCTGGTCGGTATATGAAGTACACTTAGCCAGTTGGATGCGACCCGATAAAAATGATGAAGAATCATACAATTCCTATCAACAGCTTGCAGAACGGCTGGTACCTTATGTGAAAGAAATGGGGTTTACCCATGTGGAACTGATGCCAGTGATGGAACATCCTTTCGACGGCAGCTGGGGATACCAGGGTACAGGCTATTTTGCTCCTACCTCACGTTTCGGTTCACCGCAGGAATATGCGGCCATGGTTGATGCTTTTCACCAGGCGGGTATTGGTGTAATTCTCGATTGGGTACCTTCGCATTTTCCTTATGATGCACACGGACTTTTTATGTTCGATGGCACACATACCTATGAATATGCCGACATGCGTAAAGGCTATCATCCAGACTGGAACTCTTATATTTTTAATTATAAAAGGGGAGAAGTAAAATCATTTCTGATCAGCAGTGCGCGATTCTGGTGCGATCGGTTTCATACAGATGGGTTGCGGGTAGATGCCGTGAGTTCTATGCTGAGATTGGATTATAGCCGTAATAAAGGACAATGGGAACCCAACGAGTTTGGTGGCAATGGTAACCTTGAAGCTATAGCATTTATAAAGGATCTGAATGAAACCCTTTACCGCGATTTCCCGGATATACAGACCATAGCCGAAGAAGCCACAGACTGGCCAAAAATCAGCAGACCTACTTTTGAAGATGGCTTGGGTTTTGGTATGAAATGGATGATGGGCTGGATGCATGATACCCTTGATTACTTCAAGATGGATCCGATCTACCGTCAGTTTCATCAGGATAAATTTTCATTCAGCATGATGTATTTCAATGATGAAAATTTCATGCTTCCGCTGAGTCATGATGAAGTGGTACATGGCAAGAGTCCTATGTTATATAAAATGCCGGGCGACGAATGGCAGAAATTTGCTAACCTGCGCATACTGTATACCTATATGTTTACGCATCCCGGAGCCAAACTCTTATTTATGGGAAATGAATTTGGTGCTACCAGTGAGTGGAATTATAAAAGTGAACTGCAATGGGAGTTATTAGCATTTGTGAGTCATGGTGGTATGAAATATTGCGTGCAAAAACTCAATGAACTCTATCGTTCAGAACCGGCCCTATATGAAAAACAGTTTTCTCCGGAAGGATTTGAGTGGGTTGATCTGAATCACCGCAGCGATTCGGTGATGGTATATAAACGTAAGGGTAAGAAGCCAAAACACGATATCCTCGTTATTCTTAATGTAACGCCGGTTGTACGGCACGGTTGGGAAATATATGTTCACGAAAAAGAAAAATGGACCGAAATATTCAATAGCGACAGCGCAGCATTCTGGGGAACCGGAGATGTGTATAATCCGGAAATCAATTCAACCCTGGTAGATAAAGCCTCAAAATGCTACAAGCTAAAAGTGCATTTGCCGGCGTTGGGAGCAGTAGTGTTGAGATAAGGGGGAAGCTACAAGATACAAGTTTTTCGGGCTTAAAAATGTGCTTGTAGCTCACAGCTAGCCCAATTGTAACATTTTAACTGCCTGCCCGTTACAACACAAAACAAACCTATCATGAAACAGTTATTTAGTAGTTTATTGGCGATCAGTATACTATTTTCTTTTGCTCTCGGACAGGAAGTGGTATCGGGAGAAAACGTTCAGAAAAGAAATGTGGGGGCATTCCATGCCGTAAAAACATCGGCGGGTATACAAGTAATTCTAACCAAAGGAAGTAAAGAAGAATTGGCGGTAACCGCAAGTGATGCAGAATTGGTAGATAAAGTAAGAACCGTTGTAACAAATGGGGTGCTTCGTATTACAAGAGAAAATGATAACTGGCGTTTCTGGGAGAGAAAAAGAAACTGGAAAGTGGTGGTATATGTTTCCTATACTGAACTGGATGGACTGGAAGCCAGTAGCGGAGGCTCTATTCAGGCCAAATCTGTAAGTCTCGATAAACTTATTGCCGATGTAAGTAGCGGCGGTACCATTACATTAACTGGTTCTGCAAAATCATTGTCTGTTGATGGCAGTAGTGGCGGTATTTTCCGCGGTTACGACCTTGCTGTCATCAATTGTAAAGCCGATGTAAGCAGCGGCGCTGGTGTGCAGGTAACAGTTACCAAAGAAATTTCTGCTGAAGCCAGCAGTGGCGGTTATGTTCGTTTCAAAGGCGAAGGACTGATACGCGATATTAATGTAAGTAGCGGTGGCTCGGTAAAAAGACAGACTAATAATTAGAGGGTAGTTTATGGTTAATAGTCCATGGTCCATAGTAGGGAGGAGAAGCTACTATGGACCATGGACTATTAACTATAAACTAAATATGAATTCCTCCTGCTACCTCAATCCGTTGGGCATTCACCCATTTGGCATCATCGGTACAGAGGAAAGCAACTACGGTTCCAATATCGTCAGGTATGCCTACACGACCAAGTGAAGTGAGAGAAGCCAGGTAATCTTTCAGTTCTTGGTTATCTCTTACGGCACCACCGCCAAAATCAGTTTCAATCGCTCCGGGTGCTACCACATTCACCCTGATTTTTCTGTTGCCTAGAAATTTAGCCTGATACTTGGTAAGGGTTTCCACACCGCCCTTCATGGTTGCATATGCATCATAGCCGGTATAGGTAAACCTTGCCAGACCTGAAGAAATATTTACAATTCCACCACCATCATTCAGCACAGGTAATAATTTTTGTGTGAGGAAGAAAGGCGCTTTCAAGTGAATATTCATCATGCTGTCGAACTGTTCTTCTGTTGTTTGTGCAAAATCGGCATGAACACCGGAGCCCGCATTGTTCACAAGAAAATCGAATCTGTCTGTTTGAAATTCGGCCGACAATGTTTTTTGTACTGTTTCGACAAACCCTGAAAATGAATCAGCTTTTGCTACATCTAATGATAATGCAACTGCTTTTTTTCCGATAGCGGCAATTTCTGCTACTACTTTTTCCGCTTCTGTTTTTTGTTGTTGGTAAGTAATAATTAAGTCCAGCCCTTTTTTAGCCAGCTCAATGGCCATGCTTTTGCCCAGGCCACGGCTTCCACCGGTAACCAAGGCAATCTTTGTTGTACGAGTCATTTTTTATTGTTTTAAATACAATACAAAATTGACTCAGTCTGTAAAATCTGTTGTTGCGATTATCAGTGTATTATTTGTAAATATCAAATAATTGTTCACGGTAGTGCAAGGGAGACATATTGCTTTGTTTCTTGAAGAAATTGGAGAAATGAGCCACTTCTTCAAACCCCAGACTCATGGCAATTTCAGAAATGTTCCAGTTGGTTTGACGTAAAAGGAGCTTTGCTTCCTGGGCAATACGACTGGAAATAATTTCGGTGGTGGTTCTGCCGGTAAATTCTTTTAATACTTTATTGAGGTGGTTTACATGCACCTGCAAAGTATCGGCATAATCTTTTGCGGTTCTTAAACTTAAAGTCTGCGTATTGGTTTCAATCGGGAATTGCCGTTCCAGTAGTTCAATAAAAAGAGATGAAATTCGACTTGCGGCATTGATGGTGTTGCTTGTAGCCGTCAGGGGTTTTAGCTTTTGTCCGTTATGTATCAGTTCAACTACATAGTTCCTGAGCAGGTCGTATTTATAAGGATAATCAGACCCTATTTCCTGATGCATTTTCCTGAAAATAGCCTCAAAATCAGCGGCCAGACTGGCCGAGATCTCATACACAAAATCGCTGCCGGGTTTAAAAATCGGGATATCATCTATAACGAGACCTGAATTCGATTTAGACAAGAACTCGCGTGTAAATACACAAAAATGACCGGTTTGTTTCGAGTCCAGCGGGGTGTAACTATAAGGTAGTTTGGGTGTGGCAAATAATATGGCATGCTGTTGAATATCAATAACACGATCAGCATACTCAACCCTATTCCTGCCTTTAATCAGACTAATTTTATAATAAGTACGGCGATTGTAAGGCATTTTAGCTTTAGCGGCGCAGGCAGACTGAAGTTCACTGATATCAAATACATTAAAATGACCAATGTCTTTTCCCTGATCCGCATCGAGCATCTTGTCAATTTCAGGACAAACGCCCCCGAATATTTCTTTATAAAAAGCCTTAATGGTAACCGGTTCCATAATTGTTTGTAAAATTCAAATAATATGCAAATTAGTAAATTTGGGTGTGGTTAACCGGCATAGTTGATAGGTTAATGTTTACGGGGTCATAAATTCTTCACCATATCGAGGTTCCACATGCCATTCATTTCAAAGCGGCCCAATGTTTCAAAACCAAGTTTTTGATAATAATTGACGGCTGTGCTGTTATTTTCCTGAACACCACCCCAGAGCAGTACCCGTTTTATTTGTATTTGTCTGAGATAACTTTCAGTTGTTTGCCATATAGTTTTGCCGAGTCCCATATTACGCCATTCGCTGGCTAAAGACGGAGCATACATAGCAGTGGTGGTGCGATCGGGCGAAAATGAATAGCTGTTGAAGCGTAACAGGTCATGCTCAAAATACCCGAGTTTTACAATAGCGTATCCAATAATGTAAGTGCTCGTGTTTTCGATGAGTATGAAACCTTTGAAGGCTGGTGAGTCATATAACTGTACCAATGTATCAAGTGTAAACGAATGAGGTTCAAAACGTAAACGGGTTTCAACATCAAGATGTGTTAAATAAGCATGTAGATTGGACAAATCATTCAATTTCCAGGCTCTGCAGGTATGGATTTGCATTACATTTCACAGTTTATACACAAAAAAAGTACGTAACAATTTCTTTACAATTTAATCATTGTTCGGTTATGTAACTGTGGTCACTTGCGCTAAATCATTTGTATGAAAACAACCTCTTACAGTTTGTTGGTAAATGCAGCTGGGCAATTATTGCAACAGCATGCATTTGATCATTTGTCGGATGAAAAACTGTCGCGTATGAACAGTTGTCTCCATAAGTTGGGTAATCAACCAGTGTCAGCAGAGCTGCGCTCAGTAGAAACGGAACTGCTGAATTATTGCAGAGAGGCTAATCTTTATGTGGAAACAACTACACCGCAATCTTTGCATCAATGGTATGCAGCCATGAGTTGTTTTGGCGAAACCATTATGCCTTTACTGGAAGAGGCAGAATAATTCGAAAACAGGTGCCTTTGCTGGCCTCGCTCCATTTTACAAATAATTTCCCATTGTGGTATTCTTCCATGATGCGCTTGCTTAGCGGTAATCCAAGACCCCAGCCTCTTTTCTTAGTAGTAAAACCTGGTTTGAATACTTTGTTGAGATGTGAAGTCTGGATGCCTTTTCCGGTATCTGTTACATCAATAATTAAGCCATCTGCTGTTATATGCGATTCTATACGAATGATGCCTTTTCCTTCCATTGCATCCAGTGCATTTTTTATCAGGTTCTCAATTACCCAGTCAAACAAAGGGGCGCTGATTAAAGGAGTAGATGTTAAAGCTGTTGGGCGAAATTCAAACTGAACCTGTGCACCTGAGCGTTTCTTCATATAGACAATCATCTGCTCAATCTGTTCATATGGATTACCTGGTTCCAGTTTTGGCTGACTGCCTATTTTTCCAAAACGGTCTGTAATAAGTAATAAGCGGTTAACGTCTTTTGTGATTTCCGGGATAATGGCTTCATTTTCTTTTTTCTGTTTTAATATTTCGATCCATCCTTCCAAACTTGAAACAGGGGTGCCTAACTGGTGTGCAGTTTCTCTTGCCATAGAAGCCCATAACTGGTTTTGTGCACCACGATAATGCGATCGTACCGCCATGATGGCAATGGCAATAAATAGGGCTACAATAACCAACTGAATCAGCGGATACAATTTTACTTCTCTCAATAATTTACTTTGTCCATAGTAATAATGATTTGCCGTGTATGGACTATCCTTAATGACCAGTACAATCGGTTTGTTATTATACCGGCGGAACTCTTTGAGTTTCGACGCTAAATAAGCAGGGTTGGCTTCAGCAAGACTGCTATCGAGGTTCAGGTAATTACCAGTGATGCTATCTTTTTCTGTGGTCTCGAGAATCGGAATTTCTTTGTTTTCAAAAGATATAAAAGTGGCCAGGTTTAAGCTGGCTGTATCAGGAGTATTCAGAATGGTTCTTTGTGCTTCGGCCCAAACGGTAACATATTTCCTTTCCTCCGTAGCAATTTTTCCCGCCACATACTGCGAATAAAAAATGGTGCCGCTCACCAGTATAATGGCAATCGCAACCAATATAATCCGCCAGTTGATACGCATGGGTGGTTTTTAGGTTGAAGATAGGAGAAAACGAGAGACGTGAGAAACGAGAGACGTGAAAGGTGAAAAGTGAAAGGGTTTTTATTTTTTCCTTACCCCCTCTCTGCGGAGCAGAGAGGGCTGGGGCGAGTTGAAAGGAGAATCACTTCCTCTAAAAACAAAAGGGGGCCGAAGCCCCTTTTTGCTAACTAAATCTAATTATTCGTTTCACCTCTCACTTTTCACCTTTCACGTCTCACGTCTCACGTACTTCCTAACTAAACAATCCTCCCTTTTTCAACGTCTTCAGGCCTTCGCCAATCTTAAATCCATTGTTATAGATTTCGATTTTGTAATTGCCGGTTTGGTATTTATCAGATTGTTTCCAGTCGAAGCTAACGGGGGTTACTTTACCCTGCTCATAGTTAACGGTTACTTTGCTGGTGTATGTTTTTTCGCCTTCTTCGCGGGTAACAAATTTGGTTCCTTCAGAAATTATTTTTCCATCAGGAGCGGTTACACATACATAAATGTCTTTGCTTCCGCTTGGTGTAATACGGTTTGGATCGAGTACAAAAGAAATACGCATCAGATCCGCACGTTTAGAAGTGCTGGTAGTTTTTTCTTTACCGCTGCTGCGAACATCAATGGCAGTAATGCCAATATTCGATGCATGAAGGGTAGAAGCTACATCTACTTTATCATCCAGCTCTTTTTTAGTGGCGCTCAGATTCTGTTGCAGGTTTTCTTTTTCAGAAGTCAACTGTGTTTTTTCGGTATTCAGTTGTTCGTTGGCAGCGGTAAGCTGCTTATTCTCCCCCTGCAATTTCTCGATTTCAGCAAACAGGCCATCTACTTTACCATTCAGTTCGCTGATCATTTGTTTGGCCTGGGCCAGTTCAGCATCTGAAGCATTCTTACGTTTCAGGATATTGCTGATACTGCCTTTCAGTTTCTGGATTTCAGAACCACGATCTGCCAATGCGCCCTGCAACTGGATATTGTTTTGTGTAAGTGAATCGGCTTTTGCAGATACTTCCAGGAATTCCTGCTGAATGGCGTTACGCGCACTGTCGACATTGGTTATCCTGGTTTCTAACTGACCAATAGCTTCTTTGGTCTGACTTTTATCGTAAAAGATATACGCCCATGTACTCAAAAGGGCGAAAATGAGAATGCCGTATATTACTTTACGGTTGTCTTTTTGCTGTGGTGCAGCACTTGAATCGGGGGTGTTGAAACTACTCATAAAATGAATTTTTCAGTTAACGGATTTTTTTAAACTTTTTGTATGCTCAAGGATCTGTTATTACTTGATATTGAAACAGTGCCTGCCTTCTTATCCTTTACCAGTATGGATCGGGACTGGCAACGCCTATTTTGCGACAAAATATCTAAAACCGTGCCAGAAGGTACGGATCCGGAAGAATCTTACCGAAAAAAAGCTGGAATACTTGCCGAATTCGGACGGATTATTTGTATTTCAACCGCTTTTTTTCATGCCGATGAAGAAGGGCACTGGCACCTGAAAATGAAGAGTATTTACGGAGATGATGAGGTAGAAATACTGAGGATTTTTACGCAATTATGTGAGAAAATGCAACAGGTAAATCCGCATTTTCAGTTTGCTGGTCATAATATCCGGGAATTTGATATACCCTATATCGGCAGACGCATGCTCATCAATAATATGATTTTGCCGGCCTGCCTGCAGATACAGGATCGAAAACCCTGGGAACTGAAAATGTTTGATACCCTTAACTGGTGGAAATTTGGTGACCATAAAAATTATGTATCACTCGATCTGCTGGCACATGTATTGGGCATTGCCAGCTCTAAAACCGATATGGATGGAAGCATGGTACAGGATGTATATTATATTGATAAAGACCTTCCGCGTATCGTAGCTTATTGTGAAAGAGATGTAGTGGTAACGGCCAATATCATCCTTCGTTTTCTTCATCAACCCACCCTGAAACCCGAAAATATTGCAGTGGTAACGGCCTGATGGCAATATTGGAGGGAAAAGGGGCGTTGTAGCAGGGGAGTCAATAGTCAGTAGTGAGTGAGTGGTTGGTGATAGGAACAATACTCACTATTCACTACTGACTACTCACTATTATCTATCCCTATGTTCATAACTAAACTCCTAATCTTTTTTTAAATCCTTCATCAACCATCATCTTTGCACCCATGTCGGCGGAAAAGATCATTACAGAATGGAAAAAAGGGAATTTCAAGCCTATTTACTGGCTTGAAGGTGAAGAGTCGTACTTTATTGATCAGGTGGTAGATCATGCTGAACATAAAATACTGCCCGAATCGGAAGCAGGTTTCAATCTCACTGTTTTTTATGGAAAAGATGCGGACTGGGCAGCGGTAGTAAACGCGTGCAGACGTTATCCCATGTTTGCTGAAAGACAGGTTGTAATATTGAAAGAGGCCCAGCAGATGCGGGATATTGATAAGCTGGAACCTTATATTGAAAATCCACTCAGTTCAACCGTTTTCGTTGTTAGTTACAAGGATAAAAAAGTAGACGGCCGCTCCAAACTCGCTAAAACCCTGAAGGCCAAAGGAGAAATGTTGACCACCAAGAAAATGTATGAGAACCAATTGCCCGAATGGACATTGAACGTGGTTAAAAAACACGGACTCAGCATTAATCAGAAAGCGCTCATGTTAGTGGTGGATCATGTCGGAAATGATTTGAGCAGAATAGAAAATGAAATTGAGAAACTGGCCGTAAACCTGGCAGGCAGAACCAATATTACCGAAGATGATATTGAAAAATACATAGGTATCAGTAAAGAGTTTAATGTATTTGAATTGCAGGAAGCAATAGGCAGAAAGGATCTGTCGAAAACGATTCGTATCATTCAGTATTTTGAGGCGAACCCCAAAGCTGCACCCATACAACAGGTACTACCTGCTTTGTACAATTATTTCAGTAAAGTATATATGCTGTTTGGATTGCAGAATCCCGATGAAAAAACCGCTGCAAGTTCACTTGGTGTAAATCCTTATTTCATCAAAGATTATCTGAGTTCAGCACGTAAATATGAATATTCAGGAGTGGAACGAGTATTACTCCTTCTTCATCAATATAACCTCCGAAGTGTAGGTGTACATGATGCAGGCACTTCAGATGCTGGTTTGATGAAAGAGATGGTGGTGAAGATGATGAACTGAGGGGCGTGAGATTCTTCGTGAGACGTGAAAGGTGAAAAGAAAATACTCCTCTCTCACGTTTCACCTTTCACGTCTCACGAACCAACCACTCCCAGCGCATCCTCCTTATCCTTCGCCAATTGCGCTTTTAACGCTTCCAGACCATCAAATTTTATTTCGCTGCGTAACTGTTGTAACACATGTATGCGCAAATGTTGGCCGTAAATATCTTTATTGAAATCAAAAATATGTACTTCAATCACTCTTTTCTTTCCATCAACAGTGGGGCGTAGGCCAATATTCATCATGCCCCCATAGGTTGCTTCATGTTGTCCAATGATATCAACTTTAACTGCATACACTCCATTCTCCGGAATCAGTTTTTCTTCACTGCCAATATGGAGATTTGCTGTGGGGTAACCAATGGTTCTGCCTAATTGATTGCCTTCTACAACCAGTCCCTCAAAAAAATAGGGATAGCCCAGCGCTGCATTCGCTGTGGCAATATCATTTGCAGAAATAGCTTTTCTGATTCTGGTAGAGCTTACCGCAATTTCATGGAGTAATTGTTCTGTAATTTCTTTTACAATAAACCCCAACTGTTTACCATATGATTCCAATAGATGATAATCGCCGGTTCTGCCTTTACCAAATCGGTGATCGTAACCAATGATGATGGTATGTGGTTTGAAATATTTGTAGAGAAAATCAGTAATATATTCTTCTGCAGACTGGTTGGCAAAATGATGATCAAACGGAACTACTACAAGGTGGTTGATGCCGGCTTTTTCGAGCAATATTATTTTCTCGGCCAGTGTATTGAGTAATCTTACATCGCCGGGTACAGAAGAAACAATTTTACGAGGATGCGGATGAAACGTAATAATTACGGTTTCGCCGCCAATCTTATTCGCTTCCTCTTTTAACTGGCTTAATATCTGTTGATGCCCTTTATGTACACCATCGAAAGTGCCAATGGTAACAACAGCATTGCGAAATTCGGGCAAAGAACCCGCCAGCTCACGATGTACTTTCATATCGGTTGCGAAGGTAGGGAAAGGTGAAACGTGAAAGGTGAGAGGTGAAAGGAATTTTGTTTTCTCCTTGCCCCCTCTTTGCTCTGCAGAGAGGGCCGGGGTGAGTTGGATAGGCTAGAGGTCACAAGCTGCAAGCCACAAGGAAATCCCCCCTTCAACCCTTACCTTTGCAGCCACGAGAATTAGCGAGAACCCTAATTTTCAAATTTCCAAATTTCCAAATGCTCAAATTAAGATGTCTCTCTATTCCCAACGTGGTGTTTCTGCACAGAAAGAAGAAGTGCATGCAGCCATCCAGAAACTGGATCAGGGCTTGTACGCACACGCTTTCTGTAAAATATATCCTGATTTTTTGTGTAATGATGAGGCTTTTGTAAACATCATGCATGCCGATGGGGCGGGAACCAAGAGTATTCTGGCCTATCTCTATTGGAAAGAAACAGGTGACGTTACTGTTTGGGAAGGAATTGCACGCGATGCGGTGGCCATGAATCTGGATGATTTATTGTGTATCGGCGTAACAGACCAGTTATTGTTTTCTTCCACCATTGATCGGAACAAACTAAGAATACCTGGAGAAGTATTGCAGGCGGTGATTAACGGTACACAGGCATTTTTTGATCAGTTAAAAACCTATGGGGTAAATATACATTACCTCGGTGGCGAAACTGCCGATGTAGGCGATGTGGTAAGAACCATCGCTGTAAACGGAACCATGACCAGCCGCTGGCCCAAAGAAAAGCTCATTACCAATGAAAAAATCAGTGCGGGAGATGTAATTGTAGGTTTTGCAAGTGCAGGAAAAGCAGCATATGAAGATGAATACAACAGCGGACTGGGTAGTAATGGATTAACCAGCGCCCGTCATGATGTGTTGGAAAAATATTATGCAGAACAGTACCCGGAAACTTTTGAAACATCATTGTCGGATGCTGTAGTATATATCGGGAAAAATAAAATGACGGAAACCATAGCTGTAGATGGTTTTGGTAATTTGCAGGTAGGTAAATTATTGTTGAGTCCGACACGCACTTACGCGCCTCTGGTAAAACAGTTGCTGGATCAGTATTTCAGTCAGATACATGGAATGATACATTGCAGTGGTGGTGGACAAACCAAATGCATGAAATATCTTCCCCAGCCATTTAAGATCATCAAGGATAACTTATTTGAAGCTCCACCCATTTTTAAACTGATACAGGAAAACTCAGGGGCCGATATGCGCGAAATGTATCAGGTATTTAATATGGGACATCGTCTTGAAATTTTCACGGACGCGGCTACAGCCAATGCCATGATAGGTATTGCTGAAAAACTCGGTATCGAAGCCAGAATTGTAGGAAGAGTGGAAGCTGCTGAAAAAGCAAGCCTTAGTCTTCATACAACAGCAGGTGAAATTGTATATGAATATTAACAGGATCAAAACCTGATGATCCTTATTTTTGAATAAGACCGCCAATGGTCTGTTTAGAAATTGTAATTTAGAACCATGTCAGAAACAGTCGTATCCATACATAATGCCAAAATATACCAGGGAGGCAGCCTTATTTTAGAAGATGTAAATTTTTCTGTTAACAAAGGCGAATTCGTTTACCTCGTTGGTAAAACCGGAACCGGTAAAAGCAGTCTGCTGAAAACATTGTACGGCGAATTACCGCTAACAGAAGGGAGTGCATCGGTAGTGGGTTTTAACCTGCGCGATATGGACTGGAAAAAAGTTCCCTTCCTTCGCAGGAATCTGGGTGTGGTATTCCAGGACTTCCAGTTGTTGACCGATAGAAACGTACATCAAAACCTGCGCTTTGTATTAAAAGCCACAGGCTGGCAGGATGAAAAACTGATCGAAGAAAAAATCAATGATGTACTGGATAAAGTAGGCTTAAAAAGCAAAGGGTTTAAAATGCCTTTTGAAATGAGTGGTGGAGAGCAGCAGCGTGTAGATATTGCACGCGCATTGCTCAATTCACCGAAACTGATTCTTGCCGATGAGCCAACAGGTAATCTCGATCCCGAAACCAGCGATGAAATCATGCAACTACTCATACAGATTGCCCGTGATTATGGAACCGCTGTAATCATGGCTACACACGATTTTATCGTCATCAACCGATATCCTTCACGTATCCTCAAAACAGAAAAGGGCAGAGTGATGGATAGCGCGGCGATGTGAGGGACGTGAGACGTGAAAGGTGAGACGTGGAAGAAAACGAAAATCATTTTCAAATTTTCAAATTCCCAAATTTTCAAATTTCATAAACCCGGCCAAATCCAACCCACCTGCTTTTTCGCATTTCTTTCATTGCTAAACAGGTCACTGGTAATTAATCTTCTTTTTTCACTTTCTTCTTTCGGGAAAGGTTGAGAAAAAAGTGTTTCGATTTTTTCTATAAAATCCATGGCGTTATTGGCAACATGACAGGTTGATTCCAGTCCGGAATGCTTAACTGTGGCCTCATTTACGATGCAATGTCGACCATTAAAAATGGCATTAATCAGTTTTATTTTAATACCAGTGGTTGTATAAGAAGGCAGTATATTGATTTGAGCTTTGGCAATCATATCCTGCATTTCTCTTTCAGAAGGATCGGCAACCAGACAGGTATGTCCCATGCTATGCGCCAGTTCTTCCAGTTTTTGGGAAGGATGATGCCCGGCAATTACAAAAGGAATATTTATTTTACTGAATACTTTTTCGAGTAACCATGTTGCTGCTTTTTCGTTGGTATCAACGCTGAGATCGCCATGATACAGACAAAAATTGCCATGGCCTTGCTTCTCTTCAATGGACCAGTTATCTGGTATATACAAAGACAGGTGTTCAATATTGCTGGTGCCGAATTCGTGCCGGTAAACATCATTATCAGCTTCTGTCATTCCCCAGAAGATTGCTTTCGATGCAATTTTCCGTTCGTATGCTTTCAGCATGATGCTTTCTCTTTTAAAATAAAGTTTTCGGAAAGCAGAACTCGCCTGCTGACATAGATCATGGTAGTATTGGTACTCTACATTATGCAGCCTTACAAAACAGTCGCGGGTCTTAAAACGTTCATCCATCAGTGGATAGGTACAGTGTACGCCTTCCATCATGATGGGATAATTGTCATGAAGCAGGTTTTGCAGGAGTTCTTCATTTTTTCTGGATGCAACAATATAGGGGAGTGAAGCAGAAATACCTTTATGGCCCGTAAACCGTTGATAATAGTGAACGGATTCGCAATATTGATGCAGTTCAGGTTGTTCTCCCCTGCCATAATCAAAACAATGAAGATGAATATGAACACCCTGTGCCTGTAATGCTTTCAGTTTGTAAAACACATCATATAAACCTCCCTGGTTAGGTGGGTAAGGAACAGTATAAGATATGATATGCAGGTGTTTTTCCATCAGGCTAGTGCTTCATAAAAACGGAGGAGTTTATGTGACTCATGCTCCCAATTGAGAACAGAACGTGCTTTCAGGGCGTTTTGTTGCAGACTTTTATATAATACAGTATCGGTCAGTAATTTGTTCAGTTCATGGGCAATGGTTTGGCTATCGGTTGCTGTAATCATATGCGCAAAGCCAAATTCATCATTAATCGATCTGTATTCAGGATAATCAATACATATCTGTGGAATACCAGCCATCATATAATCAAAAAAACGATTGCACAAGGATTGGTACTGGTTCAGTCCTTTTTCATCAAAAAGCGTAAGCCCAAGTCTGGCATTCTGTGTAATTGTTTTAAGAGCAGCAGGAGCGATATAACCGCTTAATTCCACTTTATCTTCAAGCTGGTATTGTTGAATAAGAGCTTTGGTCTGTTCATAATAATTGCCCTTACCGCAGATGACCAGTTTTGCATCCACATATTGCATGGCGGGAATAAGTGTATCGAAACAACGTCCTTCATTTACAGCACCCTGATATAAGATATAATCACCTGGTTCAACAACTTGTATGGAATATTCAAGCGGAAGGTTTCGGATGATATCGTATTGAACATCATATTGTTGTTGCAGCCAATTGGCAATAAACTGATTAACGGTATATCCATTTTTAAATCTTTTAACGGCAAATCGTTCAATTGCCAGCCATATCTTTTGTATGCGCGGTCTGCGTACAATTTCAAACTGTTCTGTAAACAATTCATGTGCATCATATACCCTGATCTGCTTTTTTAGTACGGAAGAAAAATAACAGGGGAGAATGGTATCAAGATCAATGGCGCAAATAATATCGGCACTGTTCGCTAAAAGAAATAACAGGAGCCTGATATTATACTCGATATAAAATAAAGGTCCCTGCTCCCAAAAACAAAAAAGTCGCTTCTGGCTGAATGGCTGATCTGATAATGGATTGGATTCTTTTCGCTTTCGGCCAACCAGTAAAACATCGTATCCATTCCTGCTCAGCGTACCGGCAATACGGTGCATACGCTGGTCGTAATTCAGGTCGTTGGTGACGGTAAAAATGATCCGCTTCAAATCAAAAGGTTGTTCAACAAATATACAGTCAGAAAATCTCGAAAGGATGGGTTGCGAAATCGATTTTTTAAATCAAGATAACCTTTTCAATATGCTTATTATCAATTAGTTGTGTTATTTTCTATTTTATGTATTTTTTTCATTATCCTTTTTCTCCACCTATTATACACAGCCTTATAATCTTTCCCAAAAGTCTACCCCTTTTCCTGTATGTTCGCAGGTACTAAATAGAGGAAAAGTGAGATTAAAATCATTAGAAATCAAAGGGTTCAAAAGTTTTGCTGATAAAACCGTGGTAAGTTTTGATGAAGGTATAACCGGTATCATCGGTCCCAATGGTTGTGGCAAGAGTAATATCATCGACAGTATCCGTTGGGTAATAGGTGAACAAAAAATATCAGCATTAAGAAGTGAGAACCTGGAAGCATTGGTTTTCAATGGTAGTAAAACGAGAAGTCCGAGTGGTCTCGCAGAAGTAAGTCTCACTTTCGAAAACACAAAAAATCTCCTTCCTACAGAATTCAGTACCGTAACGGTAACACGTAGATTCTACAAAAACGGTGAAAGCGAATACAGGTTGAATGATGTAACCTGCCGTTTAAAAGATATCCATAACCTCTTTCTCGATACCGGTGTAAGCACCGACAGTTATGCCATCATTGAATTGGGTATGGTGGATGATATCATCAAAGACAAAGAAAACAGTCGTCGCAGAATGCTCGAGCAGGCTGCCGGTATCACCATCTACAAAACACGTAAGAAAGAAGCCAAGAATAAACTGGATGCTACAGAACAGGATCTGGCTCGTATTGAAGACCTATTGTTTGAAATCAATAACCAGTTAAAAACACTGGAAAACCAGGCAAAAAAAGCTGAGAAGTATTACGAGATTAAAAAAGAATACAAAGAAGTATCTGTAGAACTGGCCAAAGCAGCTTTGGAAGGATTTAATATCACTTACAAGGAATTGAATGAGCAGCAGGAACTGGAGATCAATAAAAAAGTACAGCTCGATGCAGAAATAGCACTCGAAGAAGCAGCTATTGAACAGGAGAAAGTAGGGTTTATTGAAAAGGAAAGAGCCTTGCAAAGCATGCAGCATGAGTTCAACGATCTTCTGCAAAATCTCCGCAGTAAAGAGAACGAACGAAATCTGGCAACACAGAAACTGCATTACCTGAAAGAAAAGGAAACCAGTTTAAAAGATTTCCTTGAAAAAGCATCCGGTCAGTTAAAAACCATTGGCGATTCTATCGAATACACACAAATACAGGTGGGTGAAGAGGAATCACGTTTGATTGAATTGCAGGACAGGGTAGAAACAGCCAAGTTGGATATCGAAGACAAACGCCGTCTTTTTGATGAGCGTAGATCTGGTGTAGATGCTTTACGCAATCAATACCAGCAGATACAGCGCAGCCAGTTTGATGCTGAAAAGAAAGTAGCCGTTGCTGATACCTCTATTCAGAACCTGCAGCGTGCACAGGCGCAACTGAATGAAGAAAAGCAGAACCGTGAACTGCAACTGGAACAATTGCAGAAAGAATTGGCAGAAAAAGAAGAAAGTCTGGAGGCGCGTCGTATAGACCTGCAGCAATTACAGGAGCAGCACGAGCGTACCCGTGAAAATATTTTTGAAACACAGGCACAGCTTGAAGTATTACGTAATGAACTGGCAGAAGAGAACCGTAAACTCGATGCCAAAAGAAATGAGTACAACCTCCTGAAAAGCCTCATCGATTCGATGGAAGGTTATCCGGAGAGTATCAAATTCCTGCACAAAAACCCTGAGTGGAACCATGCGGCACCTATTCTTTCCGATATTATTTATGTGAAAGAAGAATTCAGAACCGCAGTAGAGAATGTGCTGGAGCCATACCTGAACTACTATGTGGTGAATAATCTTCAGGAAGGTTTGCAGGCTATTCATTTACTCGATGCCAACAGCAAAGGAAAGGCCAATTTCTTTATGCTGGAAAAATTTGCCGATCTGCGTGTAGAAACCCACCAGCCGGCCAATACCATCCGCGCCATGGATGTAATTGAAGTAGATGAACAATACCGCAAACTGGCAGAATATTTACTGGGTAATGTTTACATCGCCGAGAATGATGAAGCCATTGACAACAGCAATGGTGCCGTGGTACTCGAAAAAACAGGTAAATATGTAAAAGGGAAATACACACTTACCGGTGGTAGTGTAGGTTTATTTGAAGGAAAAAAAATTGGTCGTGCTAAGAACCTCGAAAAACTTGCAGAAGAAATACAGGACCAGGAATCAGTAGTAAGTCTGCTTAAAGCCGATATACAGGCCAAGCACAATGAAGTGATTGCATTTAATGAGCAGTTAAAGGAAAATGCAATCAAGCAAACCGAAAATGAGATTAACCAGCTCACCAATCAGGTATTTGCTACCAAAAACCGTATCGAAAATCTGCAGGCCGCACAACAGAATGGCTTACAACGTTTGACAGATATAGAAACCCGTTTGCAGGATGAACAGGATGCCATTGCCAATACACGAGAGGAATTACATGAACTGAACGACAGCTTGTTACAAACCGGCGAGCAGATGAAACTGGTAGAACAGGATTACCAGTTGGCCGAACAGGAATACAATTATGCATCGGTACAATACAATGAAACCAATTTGCAGTTAACGCGTCAGCAGAGCAAGATTACTACCCTTAAACAGGAGTTGGTATTCAAAGAAAATCAACTGAGCGAATTACACCAGCAGATCGAAAGCAATACCTCGCAATTGTCGGAAGCGTCGGGCAATATTGAAGAGGGTGAGAAAGCATTGATCGGCTCAGAAGAATTGTTGATAGATCTGATGCGTAAGAAAGAAGAAGAAGAGAAAAAATTAAATGAGGCCGATCAGGCATATTATAACCTGCGTAATGCATTACAGGAAAAAGAGAGTGAGTTAAGGCTGAAAGTGAAGAGCAAGGAAATGATTGATCACCTGGTAACAGAGATCAAAGACAGGCTGAATGAACTGAAGCTGCAACTCGCAGGGATGAAGGAAAGACTGAGTGTGGAGTTCAAAGTAGAACTGGATGAAATACTTGATCAGGCAAGGACTACAGAAATTACACTCGAAGAATTACAGGCTACCAGCGACCGCATGAAAAAGCGACTGGAAAACATGGGTGAAGTAAACCCAACGGCAATTGAGGCTTTCATGGAAATGAAAAAACGTTACGAGTTCATTTTGGAACAAAAGAATGACCTGGTTACCGCCAAAGAAAGTCTGTTACAAACCATTCAGGAAGTAGAAGCTACTGCCAACCAGCAGTTCCTCGATACATTTAACCAGGTACGCGAAAACTTCCAGAAAGTGTTCAAGGCCCTGTTTACTGAAGAAGATACAGCCGATATGGTACTGGTAGACCCTACCAACCTGGCCGAAACAGGTATCGAAATTATAGCCAAGCCAAAAGGTAAGCGACCATCGTCCATTACACAGTTGAGTGGTGGAGAAAAAACACTTACTGCAACGGCCTTATTATTCTCTATTTATCTGATTAAACCGGCTCCGTTCTGTATCCTCGATGAGGTAGATGCTCCGCTAGATGATGCCAACGTAGGTAAGTTTACCCAGATGATCAAGAAGTTTAGCGATAACTCACAATTTATCATTGTAACCCATAACAAACAAACCATGGGTGCTGTTGATGTCATTTATGGTGTAACCATGCAGGAACCCGGCGTAAGTAAACTCGTTCCGGTAGATTTCAGGAGTTTGACCAATTAATTTACGTGAGACATGAAACGTGAGACGGGAGAGGAAAACAATTTTCTTTTCACCTTTCACGTTTCACGTTTCACGTCTCACACAAAATGTACAAAGCTGTATTCACACTATACCTCGTCTGCTTTGGTTGCTACCTGTTATTCACCCGGCAGCCAGATTATTTTGATGGGGTGAAAGTGCCGGCTGTCATCAGGCAAGTACCCGTTGTATCGGGTAAGGGAACGAAGCTGATGGCGGTATTTAATACAGGTACAAAAGAATTCTCTGTAGACCCGCATTATGTATTCAGGAATATAAAAGACGGACAAAAGCACACAGTTATCTATGAAACGGGCACACCCGAAAAAGGTGCTATATATGCATTCTGGGGATATTGGATTACATGGGGAGAGCTGGTTATGTCGGCCATACTTTGTTTTTTACTCTTCCAGGTAGCGGTTTCTGTTACGAGTAACCCAAGTTCGTCGGCAGTGGCAGAACAAGCTGGTTACAAAGAAGAAAAAAAGAAAAAATACCTCGACTGATTTATTGTACAGTGTACTGGTATTCAATTCTGCCAACCTGTAATTTACTTTTGTCGCTACAGATTTCTTCTGTTCTTAATCCTTTATCATTGTACTTATACTTCCATACAAAATAATTATTGCTGCCGAGTGAAAACTGTGTCATTTGTGTGGGCTGATTGGCTGCATTGTATTCATACACAAAATCGGGGAGTAATTTTTTGAGTTTGCTGTTGTAGCGAACAATATCTGTTAATTGCCTGTTGGTGTTATAGTAGTAATAATAGCTTTCAATGGTACGGCCATTCTTTCGCCATCTTTCTTCGCTAATATTACCCTTTTCGTCTTTTATAAACTGAACAGTAATGGTATCATGCTGGTTTTTTATTTTAAGCATGGAAGCAGGGGTGCCGTATTCATCGTAGGTCCATTCATGAACTTCAGAAATGGTGCTGTTCATAAATGTATCAATTGTCGAGAAGTGTACTTTACTGATGCGTCCCTGGGCATCATAAGTATAATCTGTTTTATTACTGATGTTTTTATTGTTGGATTGGGTGCGTTTTAAAACACCGAGGTCGTAAGTATTAATGGTAACACTCGTGCGGTCATTGGTAAAAGTGGTAATAGTAACTTTCTTTCCATCTCTGCTGATCTCCTGGGTAACAGAGAACCCCTCTGTTACTGAATTGTCGGGTTCATAAGAAATGGTTTTGATGGCAGCAATTTTTTGAGCCCTCCACACTTTGTATTGATCATTTCCCTGACGGATGGAGATGATATCGTTAAAATAATATTGGGCGCTGGCAAAACCAGAAAAACATATCAATACGATGGTGTACATTGCTTTCATCATTTGTCAAAATTACTCAATCCTTCTGTTCATTTTTCAACATTCAGCCAACGGCGGTTGTGGCGATGGATTAGTTGTGTATTTTTAATCAAACGTTAACAAGTGTCACATTTACCCGAAAGAAAGGAAAAAATATGTCTCAACTGCGGAGCTGCCCTTCATGGACGGTTTTGTCATTATTGCGGACAGGAAAATATTGAACCAAAAGACAGTTTCTGGCATTTGGTAACACATTTTGTGTATGATATCATACACTTTGATGGTAAGTTTTTCAGTACACTCAAATATCTTTTGTTCCGTCCCGGTTTTCTTTCACACGAATATTTAAGAGGAAGACGGGCCGATTATCTGCATCCGATTCGGATGTATGTTTTTACATCGGCTTTCTTTTTCCTGATTTTTTTTAGTTTTTATCAGAAAGAAGAAGATATAGTGGTGAAGGAAAAAAAGGATACGGCTGAATCCGTACTGAAAAAATTAGAGAGCCAAAAAGCAAGTCTGGAAAAAGCAATAAAAAATCCAACGGCAATTGTAGCCTTGGGGCCGATTAAGGATAAAATAGCACAGACGGAAGCTGAGATAGTCATGCTCAAGCAGGACAGTACATTATTGGATAGTGTAAAAAGTCTGCCACAAGGCGGTTTTTCAATTATGTCTGTAGGTAATAACAAGATAAATAGAACCTTGTCTACAGTTAAAGAATACGATTCTATTCAGTCGCTATTGCCTGAAAAAGAGCGAGATGGTTTTTTTGTAAGATCCATCGAAAGACAAAATATTCATTTGCGTGAAAAATACAATGGCGACTCCAAAGCAGGTATGAAAGCCATTACCAATAAATTTATTCACCTGTTCCCGCAGATGTTATTTGTATCACTACCATTATTTGCTTTGCTGTTACAGGCCATGTATGCAAGGAGAAGACAGTTTTATTATGTGAATCACATCATTTACTCTATTCATCTGTATTGTGCCATCTTTATTATTATTCTGTCTGGCTTATGGCTGCACAGCATCGTAAAAGGGATTACACATGAAGTGCATGACTGGATTGGTACGGTATTTACGCTGGCCGGTTTTTTCTATCTGTATAAATCCATGCGCAATTTTTATGGGCAAAGACGAGCCAAAACAATACTGAAGTATATCCTGTTATTGTTAGCATCCTTATTAATCATGGTATTATTATTTAGTGTGTTTTTCCTTTTCTCAGCATTTGCAGTATAAACGGAACAAGAAAATCGAAACATGAAATCAACCGCTGATAGTTTTCTGGCATTGGTAACCATCATGGACGAACTCAGGGAACAATGCCCATGGGATCGGAAACAAACCATTCATACACTGCGCTCTATGACCCTCGAGGAAACCTATGAGCTGGCTGATGCTATTGATGCCAACGACTGGAGGGGCATAAAGGAAGAGCTGGGAGATATGTTGTTGCATATACTTTTTTATACCAAAATAGGAACAGAACAGCAGCAGTTTGTGTTACAGGAAGTGATTGATGGAATTGCTCAAAAACTTATTACAAGGCACCCGCATATTTATGGGGATGTTAAAGTAGAAAATGCAGAAGATGTAAAACGTAACTGGGAACAGATTAAAATGAAAGAAGGCAAAAAATCTGTATTGGAAGGGGTTCCAAAATCTTTACCAGCCGTTGTAAAAGCCACAAGAATTCAGGAAAAAGCCAAGCAGGTGGGTTTTGAATGGGATAACAGGGAAGATGTATGGAAAAAAGTGGAAGAAGAAATGCAGGAGCTGAAAGAAGCTGTTCAGGTAGATAATCCAGGGGAAATGAAGGAAGAATTGGGAGATTTACTTTTTAGTCTCATTAATTATGCACGGTTTTTGCAGGTAGATGCAGAAGCTGCCCTGGAGCAGACCAATAAAAAATTTATGTATCGTTTTCAGGCAATGGAGTCCATGGCGGCAGAAAAGGGGTTAAACCTTGTAGATATGTCTCTGACTGAAATGGATGCGCTCTGGAACGAGATCAAAAGAAAACAGTAAACAGTTGATCAAAACACTTAGAAAAGCTGCTTATAAACACGGTTACCTGGCCATTACTGCTGCCTGGCTTTATACGTTTTCATTTATTTTCATCAATTATTGGAGTTACAACTCTTCACCTCAGAAAGTAAAGTCAAAGCTGGAGCAGCAAATCAGCAAACTCGAAAAAAAGTATTACGATCTTCTTAGCGATACCGCACGCTTACATGCACTGATTGAACCTTCAAATAATTCGGTTAAAGAAAAAACGACGAAAGAATCATTTGGACTCTTTATATATGCACTGTCTGGAAAAGCTGCGCCCACACCTTTGTATTGGAATACGAATAGGTATTATACAATACAGGATGATCTGTATAGACAGGACAGTGCGTGGTTCTCTGTAAAGCGAAATGGAGAGTTTGAGATACTCAAATCAACCGTTCCTGTTAAAGACGGCCAGTTGCTGGTAATAGGCATGATTCCCATTCGCTGGTCTTATTTTATTGAAAACAAATACCTGCACAGCGATTTCGCTGGTTTTGAAGGATTGGATGAGCAGTATGAACTTACTACGCTTCCCGGACCCGATGTATTGCCAATATTCAGTAGTACGGGAAAGGAATTGTTTGGCGTTAAGCTAAAGCAGGGTAAGTCATTTATTGCTTACGATAGCTTTACCATCCTCTTAAGAATACTGTCCATTGTTTTTTTATTGATTTTTCTTAATTCGGTAGCTGCTGAATTAATTACGGTGCATGGATTTAAAACGGGATTCAGCGTGTTGGCTGCAATTGTTTTACTGCTTCGCTTTATTGCATACCAGTTTAATTTTCCTTTTGATTACAGTAAGTTGCCACTGTATGATCCGTCGATTTATGCATCGAATATGATACATCCATCGCTGGGCGATTTACTGGTGAATGCTATTTTATTATTCTGGTTAATAGGAGTCTATAAAAACTATACAGATGATAAAACATGGCTCAGTAAACCCCTTCCGTTGAAACTGAGAAATTATGGAAGTATTTTCATTTTAACACTGATGGGGTATGGTATTGCTGGTATTGTGCAAAGCCTGGTGCAGGATTCAAAAATATCAACTGATGTAACCAATTTCTTCAGCCTTGATATTTATAGCGTAGTAAGTTTTGTGATTCTTTGTTTCCTTGTACTAAGTTTTTTTGGTCTGTCTCAGATACTCTTAAAGCCATTGGTGGAGCGAAAGTTTCCATTAATGGAACAGACCATAACAGCAGTGGTAAGTGGATTCATTTGCCTGTTAGTGTTTTTTCCGAACAAGGAAATACCAACAGGATTGGTCATATTGCTCTGGTTACTTGTGTATTTGCTCATTATTAATTTCAGGAGAAAGGATCTTGATTTGCCTTTACTCAGATCAACGTTTTTTATTTTCTGGGTCATGTTTTTTACGTTTTCAATAGCTGGAATGGTGCTGTATGAAAACCGGATTACTGAATTTGAACAGCGAAAACGTATTGCAGAAAAACTGGCACTGCAAATAGACCCATCGGGCGAAAATCTGTTGAATATTGCTGCAACCAATTTCGATGACCAGTTCTTGTTGAAAAATTTCAATCGTTTTCAAAGCGAGTTGGAGAATAAATACATAAAGGACAGCCTTATCAACCAGAATTTTTCTGGATACCTCAATAAATACGATACAAGGATTTATACATTCGATAGCCTTTATCACCCGCTGTACAATGAAGATTCCACAGACTATGCAGCCATCAAAACCATTATTCTTAACCAGGCGCGGCCAACGGTAATACCCGGTTTGTATAGCTACGATAATACTTCGGAAGGATTCAGCTATCTCTATCAGAAAGAAGTAAAAGAAAATGATCGGACCCAGGGCTATTTATTTGTAATAGCCAAATCGAAACGGTATAAAAGTGAGGCATTGTACCCGGAGTTGTTTAATCAGGTACAAAATCTCTCATCCGACCTGAATACCAATTACGCTTACGGTATTTATAACAAGGGAAAGCTGATCAATCATTTTAATACTTATCATTTCCCATCAAGGCTAAAGAAGAATCAGATCAATGATTTTGAGTTTACCTACAAAGTGTCAGGTGAATACAGCGAACTTTGGTTTAATAGTGGTAACGATAAGCAGGTAGTGGTTGTTAAAAGAAACACATGGGTAGTTGAATTTCTCACTTTATTTGCCTACCTGTTCTGTTCATTCCTGCTGATTATTTTTGTATTTCACCTTGGTAGCCAGCTATTAAAAGCCAGATTCAAATGGCGGGAAATCAGAAAATTGTTCAGGTTTAATATCCGCACTCAGATACAAGCCACCATTATTTTTCTGAGTGTCTTTTCTTTTCTGGTGATTGGTATTGCAACGATTTCATTCTTTATCATTCGGTTTAACAGGAGTAATGAAGAAAGACTATCAAAGTCAATCCAGGTAATGTCGAATGAGATCAATAGTAAACTGAATGCGCAATTCAGCTTTGATGATGTGTTGACATTTAAAAATGTGGGATTGTCACGCGAACTGGAACAGGATATTGCTGAAGTATCTGATCTGCATAATGTAGATGTGAACTTTTATGATATCAATGGTAACCTGCTTACATCCACACAGCCTTATATATACAACAAGCACCTGCTAAGCACGCAAATGGAGCCGAAAGCCTACCAGCAGTTGAGTTACGACAATAGTATCCGTTATATACAGTCTGAAAAAGTGGGCGATTTTGAATACCTGAGTATTTACGTACCTCTTTCCGATGATGCAGGTGAAAACTATGCTTATCTCAATATTCCTTATCTCAATTCGCAAAACGAACTGAATCAGGAGATATCAGGCTTCCTGGCAACATTGATTAACCTGAACGCATTTATTTTCCTGGTAGCAGGTGCCATAGCCTTCTTCCTTACCAGTAGAATTACAGCATCGTTTAGTTTGATTGGAGATAAGATGAGGCAGATGAATATTGGTATCAACAACCAGGAGATTGTATGGACAAGAAACGATGAAATTGGTATGCTCGTAGGAGAATACAATAAAATGGTGCGTAAGCTGGAACAAAGTGCATTTGCACTCGCCAGAAGTGAAAGGGAAGGAGCCTGGCGTGAAATGGCAAGGCAGGTGGCCCATGAAATCAAGAACCCGCTTACACCAATGAAGCTAAGTATACAGTACCTGCAGAAAGCAATACTGAATGGATCCCCCGATGTAAAAGAACTCACATCCAATATGGCGTTAACGCTGATTGAGCAGATTGATCAATTATCGAAAATTGCCAGCGATTTCTCACAGTTTGCCAATATTGGCAATGCTAAAATGGAGGAGATTGATTTGCGGGAAGTAGTAGAATCAGTGGCACGTTTATATGCTACACATCCGGAACTGGAAATAAGTTTTACACAATCATCGGCTAAGGTTCCTGTAATGGCCGATCGGGTACAAATGAGCAGACTGTTAACCAACTTATTGCAAAATGCAGTTGAAGCAGGTGCTGAGAAAGTGCGAAAGGTAAAGGTTACGATTTCGCTTGAACAACGGGAGGATAGTGTTTTACTGGCTGTTCAGGATGATGCAGGAGGTATTCCTGAATCGATGCAGGTAAATATTTTCACGCCAAATTTTACAACAAAATCATCCGGAACAGGCTTAGGGTTGGCTATTTGTAAGGGTATAGCTGAAAAAGCCAACGGAACTATCTGGTTTGAAACAACAGAAGGAGTAGGTACGAGCTTTTTTATAGCCTTACCCATTCTGCCCTGATCAACTCATCTCTTGGCATGTTGCTGTACAAGAAATGCCTCAAAAGCATCTCTGGAGAAACTACTCAGGTTATTTTCTTTAGTGAGTCCGGCTTTTTGAGCAGCCAGAACACCATAGCGACAATCATCATAACCCTCTATGTAGTGTGCATCAGGATTTATTGAAATAAGTACGCCTTTCTCAAGTGCTTTATCAATCCAGCGCCAATCCATATCAAGCCTGCGAGGATGGGCATTCAGTTCGATCACCACATCATTGGCGGCACAGGCATCTATTATTTTAGCATGGTCAACCGGGTAGCCATTACGACTCAGGAGCAGGCGACCTGTCATATGGCCAAGTATGCTGGTATATGGGTTTTCAATAGCATTTATTAAGCGCATCATCGCTTTTTCTTCCGGCATTTTGAGGTTTGAGTGGATGGAAGCAATGATGAGGTCAAAATCTGCCAGCACTTCATCAGGATAATCAAGGCTGCCATCGTTCAGGATATCGCTTTCAATGCTTTTATAGATGCGGAAGGGGGCAAATTTCCGATTCAGCTCATCCACCTGCTGGTGTTGTGCGTAAACTTTATCAATGTCGAGTCCGCTGGCATAATAAGCAGATTGGGAATGATCGCTGATGACGAGGTATTCAAAACCACGTTCAATCGCTGCAATGGCCATTTCTTCCAGTGTATTGCTGCCATCGCTCCATTTACTATGACTGTGGATGATGCCTTTAATATCGTTAGGTTGAATAACCGCCGGTAACTGGTTGTTACGTGCCTGTTCAATAATCGTTTCGGTTTCTCTCAGGAAAGGAGGGATGAAAACAATACCTGCTTCTTCAAAAATGCTTTCTTCGCTTGTATATGATTGTTCCGGTTTCCAGCCGACCTTGTTTTTCCAGGCAGTAAGAAATGCTTCACTGCAACTGGTTTCAAAAAATTTGGAAAAACAATGTTCCTGATCGGAGCAATAAAAGCCGAGACTTATATTGTCTTTCGATTTAACGGAGATATAAGCGGTATCTGATGAAATGATTTCAAATTCTTGTGCTAAAAAAAATGCATGCAGTTTTTCTGATGAACAGGTGGTAACCCATTCAAGTATATGCACAATTTCGTCCTGTTTTCTGTACGAACCTGTGGATAAAAAAATTGTCCCGGGGAAGCTCTCAAGGAGTTTTTCGGTGGCTTTTCCCGCAAAACCTTCCATTTGCTGGTAGAGGTAACTGCCAAGCGAACCAAAATAAAATTCGATTGACTCTCTGATATTGTTCTGCGTTTTTTCACCAAAACCTTTGTAAAGCATCAGGCGATTTTCATTGCACGCATATAGTAATTCACCCAGCGTTTCTATTTCGAGTTCTTTCCAGATCGTTGAAATTTTCTTCGGACCAAGTCCTTTGATATGCAACATTTCAATGATGCCCGCCGGCGTTTTTGAAATGTACTCATTCAAAACAGAAAGGGTTCCGGTTTCTAATTGTTCTATAATTCGTTTTCCGGTGCTTTCACCAATTCCTTTTTGAACAAATATTTTGTCATGACTCAGGGTAGAAAGTTCAACAGGTAGTTTGTCTATGCTGAAAGCCGCGCTGGCATAGGATTTGGCCTTAAAAGAGTTGTCTCCATGGATATCCATGAGCTTGGATAAAAGAGAGAAATTAGCGGCAATTGCTTCGTTGGTCATACGGGAAAATAAAAGAGAAGTGAAGTTAGCATAAAAAAAGTCCCGCTTGAGGCGGGACTCTTAAATCTATTTTAGCTAAAGCTAAACTAAGATTACTTCTTTTTAGCGGCTTTCTTAGGAGCGGCTTTTTTAGCAGCTTTTTTAGGAGCAGCTTTTTTAGCGGCTTTCTTAGGAGCGGCTTTTTTAGCAGCCTTTTTAGGAGCAGCTTTTTTAGCGGCTTTTTTAGGAGCAGCTTTTTTAGCAGCTTTCTTTGGTGCAGCTTTCTTAGCAGCTTTTTTTGCAGTTGCCATGTTTTTTAGATTTAATGGTTAGTAAATAATACATTAAAAATAAAAACTTATTTGTAACTACAAAAAAAAATTTTTATGCGGTCTCTGCAACTGGGGAAACCGATACGGTTGTTTTGTCGTTTTTCCCCTTCTTAAATTCAACGATACCGTCAGATAATGCGAACAAAGTAAAGTCAGAACCCACACCTACATTTTTACCAGGATGGTAAACTGTTCCTCTCTGACGAATGATGATATTACCAGCAATTGCAGGCTGACCACCAAATATCTTAACACCGAGACGTTTGCTCTGTGAGTCGCGGCCGTTCTTTACACTACCTTCACCTTTTTTGTGTGCCATGGTTATTTGTTTTTAAACCGGATCAAGTAATTGATACCGGGTTATGTTTTTTACTAAGCGATGCTTTCGATTTTGATACGCGTATAATGCGTTCTGTGACCATGCTTCTTGCGGAAGCCCTTTCTTCTTTTCATTTTAAAGGCGATCACTTTGTCTCCTTGAACTAAGTCGCTGATGATTTCAGCTTTTACAGTAGCTTTCACACTACTGCCTGAAGCAACAGTACCGGCATTGTCTGTAAACAATACATCGGTAAATTCAACTTTGTCTCCGGTTTTACCCTGCAGGTGAGGAACATACAGGCTTTGACCTTCCTGTACCTTAAATTGTTGACCTGCGATTTTTACAACTGCTAACATAGCTATCCAAAATTAGGACGGCAAAGGTAGGGATTTGGGTGTTAATTTTGCAAAGATTTTTGAAATAAATCTTATTCAAAGTGGTAGAAAAGTAGAATAATGTCGCCCTTAAAACCCAAAAACAATAAATCGACACCTTGATTTTCAGGTAAAATTATGATTTTCAACTTATTAGAAAATATAATCTGGACCCATTAAAACCTGAAATATGTTTTCAACATAAACATTCTAGGACGAATAGGGTAGCTGCTTTCAATTAAGCTATTGACTACCAGCCTCGTTAATACATAGCTGTCATTGCCGGCAAGATTAAGACAGGATAACTCTATATCTGATTTTAACTTCTTGATTTTGAATATAATAGCTGCGTCCAGAAAAAGGGTGCGCATGGAAGGAATATTCTTTGTTTCATTAAAATAATCCTCCGCTTTAAAGCGTACCACCATAAAACTGCCAGGTGTAAGGTTTATTTCAGCAGTTTGCCTGAGTTGGCGAATCTTTAATTGCTGGTTCGCAGCACTTGAAGGCAATCCCTTTTGCTGGCTACTCATTAATGAAAGCGTACCCTGGTATCCGATATTCATCCAATTACTGATCTTGGAATTGGCAGTAACTGCAAAAGCGGTGTTCTTGTTCTCATAATTCAAACGGTTACCATTTTGCAATTGAATGGTATTGCCTTTTTGCCAGGTAACGGCGGCACCAAGGGTGGTTTTTATTGCAAACAGGTATTTACTTACACGTAAATTGCTGTTAAGGCTCCTGTTTTCATAGTCAAATAATATCCGTTTCGATACCTGTACTTCATCATTTAATATGGCATCATTTCCTGAGTTACCATTACTAACCATATAATTCAGCCCGGCGTTTACAAAGATGAGTTTAACAGCATTTCTGTATGCGTAATAAACCCCTCCACTTTTTGCAGAGCTGGAAGACAGCGTAGCTTCATTGCGCTGGAAGTTGCGGTAATTTTGTAGCAGGTAACCATCATAAGCCTCATTTACACCCCCACGCATATTCATTTGAAAATAAGAAACCGAAAACTCGTTATTGCTGTTCAATTTCCATAAAGCCCTGAAGGAGGGGGTGAAAGGAATAAACCTTATGGTTGAGGCCGTTGGCTTGTTTAGCTGGTTACGATAGTTGAATTGTTGAAAACTCAATGGTAGGTTAAGCGAAATATTCCAGCTTTTAGTGTTCCATTCTGTTCCTGCATCGAGATATAATTTATATCGATCCCAAAATAGGTTATTGTAAAAACTATCAGCCGGAGCCGTAACGGATCCGTTCATTTGTATGGTCTGAAGAATAGAACGGAGTTGTACCGACTGCCAGTTAAAACCAGCACGTAAACTTTGTGCAAAAACACCAGTTTTTCGTCTGTAAGAAATATAATTATCGGTATAAAATACAGGCTCAGAAGCCGACTGGGTCAGCCGATCGTAAGGCATGTTGTTATTCAGCAGGTTGTTGTACAAACCCGGCGAAATGGTCAGGTTTTGCGGATTATTACGATTGCTGATGTAAGAGCCGATCTCAACAGCATGCTTTTCACGAAAAACTTTATTGAAACGAAAATCATTACTGAAACTGGTTGTATTGGTCCGTAACTGCTGTGTAAGGAGCGGCTGCGTATTGGTTTGCATACCGGCATATCCATCGTTGATGGAGTGTTCTAGTAATAATGTGTTATTGAGAAAATATTTCCCCTTATTAATATTGAGGTTTAGCTGGGTAAGATAAGTGTTAGGGCGATTGCGGTTATCCTGATACTCGCTATACCGGATGGTGTCGCCGGGTAAAAAATAAGTAGCATTATACCTGTATGACTGGTTGCGCTGGTCGTGCAGAAAATATCCATTGATACGTAACGTAACATCGGGCGCAAGTCGGAGCATCTTATTAACATTCAACAGCCCGTTATTATTGAAGAGATACCTTCTTCTACTAAGATCGGGTCCGCCAGCAGTTGCCATCGATAATAAACCGGGATTAATATTGTTATCATTGTTTCTGAAAGAAGAAAACCCAATGGTATGCGATATCAGATCTGTTTCGAGGTCAAGCCCTGTATTGTTGTATTTATAGTAATTAATAAACTTGACTTCTTTTTTAAACAACATCAGGTTCATGGCTCCTTCAACAACCGAAGGTGTGCCGGCGGAAAAATTTCCGTCACCGATTAATTTTAGCCGGGCTTTATCTTTTAAAACCAGATTCATGGCAGGGTTATCACTGGGTATAACTCCTTTCAGCGATTTTATCGCCTGGTGATTTTCCAGCACTTCTATCTTGCTCACCATATCGGATGGAATAGTACGTGTGGCTATGTTATAACGACCATCAAGCAAATTATCGCCATCAATATATAAATGTGTAATGGCTTTGCCGAGGTAGGTGACTTTGCCATTCTCGTCCATTTCAACACCCGGTAGTTTTCTGATTACATCGCCAATTACACGATCACTTTTGTCTGCAAAAGAAGCCACATCATAGTGTAGCGTATCTCCTTCCAGTCTTACCAAAGGCTTTTTATTTTGTACCGTTACGGTTGGAAGTTCACTCACAAGACCTTCCATCATAAAATTGAATTTTTCCTCTACTTTGTTAAGTGGTACCTGCTGTTTTTTATAATTAATGGCCGATACATTTACTACAAAACTATCGGTCATAAAAGGACCGTTGTATTGCAAATTAAATGTACCGGTACTGTTGGTGATGGCAAACGCAAGAATTACCGGCTTGCCTTTTTTTGCAAGTGTAACACTGACCGACGGCAAAGGTTTTTTTGCAGCATCTTTTACAGTGCCGGATAGTTTTATCTGCGCGGAAGCAGGTACAGTTAGCAAAAGTGAGCAAATAAATACACAGCAATAAGTGAGTAGTCGCAAAGGGTTAGTTTTCTTTTTCCAGTTTATTATTAAAAACAGGTCTTTTCACATTTGCACCACCACTCATTAGGCTTCCTGATACAGATATATTTGACATGCCTGGAGGTGGCGGCGGAGCATTGGCGCGTCTGAAACCCTCAGGATCGGCATCATAAGCGGCTTTTATTTTTACATATTCTGGCAGCGAAACCTGTGTCATTTTATCGGGAAATTCAATTGTTGCAGTGGTGGCATCACTGGCTATTCGCTCTAATTCAAAAAAAACTTCACCTTTACTGTCACTTGCTTCGAGAATAAGTCCGGGTAAATTATTCAATTTCCATGGACCAAGACTATAGGGGAGTTCAGGTGCAAACCAGGCTGCATAATCGCGACCCTTTACCCTGGCTGTTGCTTTCTGACAGGTAATTCCGCCAATTTCTTTTGTGTCGCTGGTAATGTTCCACTGAGTTTGTTTGGCTGATTCATCTACCAGATATTGCGTAATAAAAACACGGTTGGTAGACAGTAACTGATTTTTCGCCAGTATAGTTAATTGTCTCTCACTTGTCCCCGAGCCACCACCAATGGGCACATTGGTTGCGCTAATCATTCCCCCAACTGCATTAGCAGGTCTGTTTTTAATGATGGAATCAGTCCTGTAACTGTTATAGCTCTGATAAATACTCATTTTTTCACCAATGAGTAATATCATGCTTTCATTGCTAAATTCTGTTCTTGCCGTAGTATCGTTCATGAACCTGAATTTATAGTATACGCGAACTTTTACAGGATCAGGACTTTGTGCCTTTGAAAAATAGCCGGTACATATCGCCAGCAATAAGAACAGCCATGTTTTTTTTGGTTGCATGTTGATGAATTGGGTTATGATGAATGAATAATACAATGGGAATGAGCTGCATTAAAGTGTCAATGTTGGGGGAGGCATTTGATACTTAACCGATTCTCTGTGCTATAGGATGAGAGGATAATAATGTATAGCTAATATAGGGCTAATTTTGAATATATTTATTTCTCTTTATGATATCTGATATAGTTTGTTTAAATTCTAAAAACTGCGTTCAAACCCCAAACTTCTGTCTATTTTTGTCTGCTGGTCGTAAAGGCCTTCTAACGATATGAACCTGAAATCCTTGCTGGCAAAACCTTTTGCCCAATATATCCATAAACAGATCAAAAGAAACAGTTCTCACGCCCTCGCCGATCAGGATGCTATTTTAAAGCAACTGTTGAAAGTTGGTAAAGGCACCGAATTTGGTAAAGAACATAAGTTTAATGAGATACAGGATTATCAATCCTATAGCCAGGCTGTTCCGCTGCGCGATTATGAGGCTTTCAAACCATTTGTTGAAAGAATAAAAGAAGGCAGAGAAAATGTACTCTGGAAAGGCAAACCCATTTACTTCGCTAAAACCAGTGGTACTACCAGCGGAGTAAAATATATACCCATTACCAAAGATTCTATTCCCAATCATATCAATACCGCACGTAACGCCCTGCTCTGTTATATGGCAGAAACAGGAAATACAGCATTCGCAGGTGGTAAAATGATTTTCTTAAGCGGCTCACCAATATTGGAAAGAGTAGGAGGCATACCAACTGGTCGTTTAAGTGGTATTGTAAATCACCATGTGCCCAGTTATCTGCGTGCTAACCAGTTACCAGGTTATGAAACCAATTGTATTGAAGACTGGGAAACCAAGCTCGATAAAATTGTGGCAGAAACCATTAACAAAGACATGACGCTCATCAGCGGAATTCCTCCATGGATGCAAATGTATTTTGACAGACTGATAGAAAAGAGTGGTAAAAAAGTAGGAGAACTCTTCCCAAATTTCAGTGTAATGGTGCAGGGAGGAGTGAATTTCGAACCATACAGGGCTAAATTATTTGAAAGTATTGGAAGGAAAGTAGACAGTATAGAACTGTTTCCAGCTAGCGAAGGCTTCTTTGCTTTTCAGGATCAGCAGGAAGCAGAAGGATTACTCCTGAATACCAATAGCGGTATTTTTTATGAGTTTGTACCTGCTGCAGAAATATTTAATGAAAACCCCACAAGACTGAGTCTGCGAGACGTGAAAGTGGGAGAGAACTATGCACTCGTCATCAATAACAATGCAGGACTCTGGGGGTATAATATCGGAGATACGGTGAAGTTTGTAAGTATAGATCCATACCGGATTATTGTAAGTGGACGTACCAAACATTTTATCTCTGCATTTGGCGAACATGTAATTGGTGAAGAGGTGGAATATGCATTGCTGAAAGCAGCAACAGAAACAGGGGCACATATTACAGAGTTCACCGTAGCGCCCATGATTGAACAGGGAGAAGGCAAAAGTTATCATGAATGGTTTGTTGAGTTTGAAAAAGAACCGGCAAATTTTCAGGACTTTATTCAGCAGACAGAAGAAAATCTGCGAACAAAAAATGTGTATTACGATGATTTGATCAGGGGTAATATTCTTCAAACATTAAAAGTGCGCAAGGTGCGCAAAAATGGATTTATTGATTACATGCGTTCAATAGGAAAGTTGGGCGGACAGAATAAAGTACCCAGGTTAAGCAACGATAGGAAACTTGCAGATGCTTTAACGGCATTTGTAGATGGATAGGTGATAAGACTTTATACTACAAACAGGAAAAAATTATTCAAGAAACAAATCGATTTTTTGTGGTGTAATCTGTAGGTTATTGTATTTACCTTTCTGGGTAATACGATTGATGAAATCTGCCTGCACAGCCGGGTTATACTTTACAGCCAACAGGTACATGTCTAAAATAAAACGGGCACATATTAATAATAGTGCTGCAACCATGGCTCCGTCAGAAAAAAAGAAAAAGAAGCCCGCCAGTATGGCAATCAGTTGCTGAACAAATATCCTGATATATGGCTGCATAAACAGAATCGACAAAGTGTAGTTGTGATAGCGTTGCGGAATGAAAAAATTACGGATACTATAAGCCAGACTTGCTATGGCAATAGAGCCAAAAGCCAGTTGCATATCGGTCTGCGATAGCAGGAAACGAAAATTTTCCCATACATTAAAACTATCTGAAGGCAGGTTGGGTAAACTACTGCCAACAGTAGAAAAGATAAAGACCGATTGCACAAAAATGAAGAAGAAATAGTGAACAAAGAAAAAGGGAATGATGCCCCATCCATTCATTTGCCTGGGATCTTTTGAAACAGGTGTATTTTTTTGGGTCCTGCCGTAGCGGTACACCATCCATAACTTGAAAAGATGAATGATGCCAATGACAATCGTTTCAAACACATAGGCAAATACGATGATCACGGGCCGCCACCCCAGAAAAAGCAGCCCGGCCAGCATCATAAGCATATTGAGCCAGATGAAAATGTTACGTGAAGTGGGCAGAAAAATTGTATACATAGTTTTTCCGTCGGGATACGAATGAAGATGGAAGTTATTAATATTTCATCACTGCAGATATGGTTCAATAAATATTCGTCGGAACACCTTATAAACAGAACGCCATTACCTGTCACAAATCCGTTAAAAGGAGTGTATTGTATTGCTTAGACTCCTTTTTTTGACATAAATTGTGTAACTATGCCCGCATCTACGGGAATGATATTATGAATCAGAAAAGGATCGCCATATTTGGCTCAACAGGATCAATCGGAACACAGGCATTGGATGTTATCGCTGCCAATCCAGACCTGTTTACAGCAGAAATACTCACCGCTCAAACCAATGATGAACTGTTGATTAAACAGGCATTGGCGTTTAATCCGAATGTGGTGGTGATAGGGGATGAAAGAAAATACCATACAGTTAAGGAAGCGCTGTCACATACCGATGTAAAAGTATTTGCAGGAGAAAAAGCACTGATTGAAGCGGCAGCAATGGATTGTTACGATATGATGCTTGCTGCTATAGTAGGTTATGCCGGATTGAAACCCACACTCATGGCTATCTCCAACGGTAAAGCCATTGGATTGGCCAATAAAGAAACACTTGTGGTGGCAGGCGATATTGTAGTGAGAATGGCCATGGAGAAAAAAGTGCCGATTATTCCAGTGGATAGTGAACATTCAGCCATATTTCAATGCCTGGTAGGAGAGGGAAGAAATAAAATAGAAAAAATTGTACTCACCGCCAGCGGAGGCCCCTTTTTAGGGAAGAAACCCAATTTTCTGGTGAACGTAAAAAGAGATCATGCATTGCAGCATCCAAACTGGAGCATGGGCGCCAAAATCAGTATCGATTCTGCAACACTCATGAATAAAGGGCTCGAGATGATAGAGGCCAAATGGTTATTTAACCTGCGCCCCGATCAGATAGAAGTGGTTGTTCATGCGCAAAGTATTATTCATAGTATGGTGCAGTTTGAAGATGGCAGTATCAAGGCCCAGATGGGTTTGCCAGATATGAAACTGCCCATTCAGTACGCAATGGCTTTCCCCGAAAGAATACCTAACAGTTTTCCGCGTTACGATTTCAGAAAACCCAATACCCTCACTTTTGAGGAACCGGATACCAAAACCTTCAGAAACCTGGCATTGGCAACAGAAGCGCTGTATAAAGGCGGTAATATGCCCTGTATACTCAATGCCGCGAATGAAATAGCCGTTTTCGCTTTCCTCCGCAACCGGATTGGGTTTCTGGATATGACCGAAGTGGTGGAACAAACCATGCAAAAAACGCCGTTTATCGAAAAACCAACGCTGGAAGAGTATTTTGAAAGCGATGGGGAGGCCCGTAACTTCGCCGCTTCCTTGATTCACATGTAATCTTTACCTATTTTCACACCCATATACTGCACGAAAATGGGGTATTATTATTAAAACAATCAGTAAACCTGTATGACATTATTAGCAATTGACTGGGGTAGTGTGGCAGTAAAGGCCGGACAATTCATTTTATCTTTTTCCATTTTAGTCATCTTACATGAACTCGGACACTTTTTACCAGCGCGCTGGTTTAAATGTCGTGTTGAGAAATTTTACCTGTTCTTTAATCCATGGTTCAGCCTCTGGAAGAAAAAGAAAGGCGAAACAGAATATGGTTTGGGTTGGGTACCCTTTGGCGGTTATGTAAAAATTGCGGGTATGATTGATGAAAGCATGGATAAAGAGCAAATGAAATTGCCTCCCCAGCCATGGGAGTTTCGTGCCAAACCAGCCTGGCAGAGACTGATCATTATGATTGGTGGCGTAGTAGTAAACGTAATATTGGCCATCGTAATTTTTATAGGCATTACATGGGTTTGGGGTGATGAATATTTACCCGTTAAGAACCTGAAATATGGTGTACATGCCGATTCTCTTTCAAAATCAATCGGTATACAGGATGGCGATAAAATTGTGGCCATTAACGGCAAACCCCTGGAAAATTTTGCTACACTTGAATCTGAAATGGTATTAAATGATGCGCAAACCATATTAGTAGAACGTAAGGGTAGCGTAAGAGCATTGGCTGTACCGGCAGGATTTACCAAGCAATTGGTAAAGAACAGGAAAACAGGGGGTATGGCTATTCCCCGTTACCCGGCAATCGTTGACAGTGTGTCTGCAAAAGATGCAGTATTTACCCAGGGTAAATTGTTGAAAGGGGATACATTGATTGCACTCAATGAAACCCCTATTACTTATTATCATGAATACCAGCAACTGGTAAAAACATTTGCTGATTCAATTATCACACTTACCGTTCTGCGTGGAGCTGATACGGCGAAAGTAAAATTGCTGGTAAATGAAAAAGGTAAGGTTGGTTTTTTTGCGTTATCGCCACTGAAGATATTTGGTACAGTAGAAAAAAAGTACACACTGGCACAAGCCATTCCTGAAGGCTTTAGCCGTTGCTGGGAAACACTGGATCGTTATGTAACCGGTCTCAAGCAATTGTTTACCGGTAAACAGGATGTAAATGATTCATTGGGAAGTGTTATTAGTATTGGAAACACATTCCCCGGTGAGTGGGACTGGCAGCGTTTCTGGACACTCACAGGAATATTCTCCATTGTACTTGCTTTCATGAATATTCTGCCTATACCTGCACTGGATGGGGGGCATGCTTTATTCACTTTAATTGAAATGATTACCGGACGTAAACCTGGCGACAAGTTCATGGAATATGCACAAATGGCCGGAATGATTCTTTTATTAGGATTGATGGCTTATGCATTAGGCCTTGATTTCTGGCGATTATTCAAGTAAGAAATAACTTAAAATAAAAGTGCTCAACTATAACCATGGTTGAGTACTTTTATTTTGTGCCATACAAAACGACTCAACGTTAACTCTCTTTATCTTTATTTATCCGTCTTGCATATCCGAAAGTTACTAATACAAGATTCTTTTTGCGAAGAGAGGGAGAAGCGGAGTTGATGCCGGGTTATTGATTATTTTATTAGTTCAGAAAATTTGTATGAGCGTATTACTGATTCATTCTCCTTCTTTTCTGCCAAACTAAATTTTCAAGCAGTAAAAGGTTGTTGTAAGCCGGACAGTAATAGTAGAAAGTACCTACTCCCATATTTGTTACACGTTTTTTCCATGGATCAGGCAACATAGAAGCCATGCTGGCAATAAAGAAATAGAATTGCTCATCTTCAATTAAATCAACTAAACTGGTTGTTGGATCTAAGATTATTTCAGGTGGTTGCACGCCCCATCTCAGCAGGGAAGTGCTCAGAATAACCTTATCCATAAAGGTAGTTGCAGAAGCCAGTGCGGTTTTCGTGTCTTCTATTAATTGAGGTTTTAATTTTTCGAGTGAAGGGATTGTCTTTAAAGACATCAGCCTTGAAATATGGTATAGAATATTGGGTAAAGTGGCGTAATGCGGCGAAACATAGTTGGCAAACTTTATGTGTTTGTTGGTTTTAACCATATCCTCAATCAGGTAAAGACTGGCAGAATCGGCGGCGGTCCATTTAAGGTTATAAGATTGAACGAAATACAATACGTTCGACAATACACTGATATCGAAATCAACCGGCATTTTTTCACCAAACCAGGTTGAATAAGCACCCACTTTCAGGTATTCGGGAAAAGTATTGGTAACTTTTTTGTTTTCGTTATTGGTGTACCCCTGCATTAATTGATGAATCGCTTTTGCTATTGAGTCGCTTCTTCGCTGCGCCATTAGAATAATAACTGTATCATCAAGATCATCGGGCAGAGCCCTGCTTTTGTTGAACAAATTCAGCCAGCCGGAATGCGGAAATATCTGTGGGTGATCTGTTGGCCAAAAGTTATAAGTATTTCTATTGTTTTTTCTGTTCCGGAATATCGGGTAAACAGACTGGGTATTATTGATGATAGTATTTGCCAGCGATTGTTGTGCAGGTGATAAGTCGGCTTTAATATCTTCCAGTGTAAATGCTACCAGTCCGGTGAAAAATGGATTGATATCAGCTTTATACCTTGTTTTATTGAGTGCATACATACGATAAGAAGGAATACTGCCTTTTGGAAATACACCATCTTGTTTTGGCTGTAAAGCATCAATGCGCTGTAATAATCTGGAAATAACAAGACTGTCATTAGCCTTGAGGATTACAGAAAATAATAGAAGCAGGACTGTTACTTGATACTTCATCTAGGGTAAAAATAAGTTGTTTTGTGAAACGCAAAAGATCAGGTATGCCTGTTATAAAATGAGAAAGGAAATGCAACTGCATTTCCTTTCTCATTTTGTGGAGTCGAGGGGAGTCGAACCCCTGTCCAAACATCGCTACCATTAGCTTTCTACATGCTTATTTCATGATTAATTGTCGGTGTACTGCCGGACATGAACAAACCAACAATACACTTAGCTGGATGGTCTTAAGCAACAGTCACAGCCTTCTGTTACAGCAACCTGTGTTTATTTTGAGTCGGCGGCAGCACCTGGTAACAGATCAACCTGTGCGGCGGCCCAAATGACTATCTAATCACTGATTAGGCAGCCATGGCATACTGTGTATTGCCATTTGAAGTTTGAATATTCAGATTAAAGTGCTAATTATCCAACGCACTGCATGCTTACACCAACCGTACCATATGCTGTCAAAACCAGTACGACCCCGGTAAGTCTGCAAAGTTACGAATTTCCATCGGGAGATTTCTACCGATTTCGATAGTCAGGAAGTTAAACTTTAAGGAAAAAGATCCATCAAACCCATACACTGTGGGTATTGACCAGAAAAACGCATTCAAAGTCTTTTTACCGATCTGGTAAATCTGTCAGTATGAATGCCATTACTTTTGGCCCGATTGTACATACGATTGTTCAGTCAGAAGCAAACTATTAATTCATAGCCCATATAAATCATCTGATTTCATGAAAACAACCGGAAGACTGTCTCTTGTATTTTTATTGATTACCCTGTTAAGCAGTGCCACCATCAATCGCGAAAAAATTACAAAAATATTTGTGTCAGACTATGAGAATGTACTGGGTACATCCATGGAAATAAAAATTGTAGCTGAACAGGAGCTGCATGCAAACAGTGCTGAACATGCAGCACTTGCAGAAATTGATCGTCTGAATAAAATACTGAGCGGTTACGACCAGTCGAGTGAATTCAGTCAATGGAAAACAACAACCAATACCGCCAAACCTGTTTCAGCAGAATTGTTTGAAGTGCTTTCTTTGTTTGAGCAATGGCGCACTAAAACAAATGGAGCCTTAGATGCTTCAGCCGAAACCATTGGTAAACTCTGGAAAAAGACTGCAGCAGAAAACAGAAAGCCTACCGCAAAAGAGATTAACGAAACCTTGAATACCATCCAGCAGCAACATTATGAACTTGATGCCGCCAACCAGACGGCCACGCATAAAACCAATGCAGCACTGATGCTGAATTCATTTGCTAAAAGTTATATCCTCCAAAAAGCAGCCGAAGCCGCAATGAATGTACCCGGTGTACATGGAGTAGTAGTGAATATTGGGGGTGATATTTTAGTGCGTGGTGAACATGCAGAACAGGTAATGATTGCCAATCCGAAAGCCGATGCGGAAAACGATTTGCCTATATCGCAGGTACAGATAGTCAATAAAACCGTGGCCACCAGTGGGAATTACAGGAGAGGTACACTGATTCAGGGTAAATGGTATTCCCATATCGTAGACCCAAGAACAGGTTATCCTGCCAGTGAAGTAATCAGCGCCACAGTTATTGCGGATAAAGCTACTGACGCCGGTGCCCTTGCTACTGCATTGAATGTATTGAGTGTTGAAGAAGGACAAAAACTCGTGTCATCAATCCCAGGAACAGAATATATGCTCATTACTGCCGATGGCAAAAGAATCGAGAGCGAAGGATGGAAAGAGATAAATCCTGTTACAACAACTGTTCCTGCAAATACCAAAGCAGTTATTGCAGCCGCTAAAAACTGGGATGAAAAATACGAACTGGCCATCAACCTTGAACTGGCAACTATTGAAGGAACCAGGATACGCCGACCTTTTGTAGCTGTATGGGTAACAGATACCGATAAAAAACCGGTACGTCTGCTGGCCCTCTGGTTTAATAAACCCAAATGGCTGAACGACATGCGTTCATGGTACGCTACTTACTACGCACAGTTTTCAGCGGGCCCCAATAATATCAGTTCAACCAGCAGCGCTACAAGAACGCCCGGGAAATATACCTTGAAATGGGATGGTAAAGATGATAATGGAAATTTCGTTAAACAAGGTACTTACACTGTTTTTATTGAAGCAGCACGTGAACATGGTACCTACCAGATCATGCGTCAGGAAATAAAAATTGGGAAAGCTCAGCATATAGATATAGCCGGAAACCCCGAAGTAAGTGCTGCATCACTGGATTATCAAAAGAAAGCGAATGGAAAATAAGCAGGCTTCCAAACCCGTACCCGCTACAACCGGGAAAAAGCAATCGGAATGGAAGAAACTAACAGCACGTTACTCACGCTGGCTGCATATTTATCTTTCAATGTTCAGTTTTGTGATTGTATTGTTTTTTTCAGTTACGGGCATTACACTCAATCACCTCGAATGGTTTGATGAATCGGTGGAAAGAGAAAATAAAATAAGAGGAACCATTCCCGCTAACTGGGTTAATGCAACTGATACTTCGCAGATCAAAAAACTGGAGATCGTAGAACTATTACGTAAACAGTACGCGATCAGGGGTTATGTAAGTGATTTTTTAATTCAGGAAGACCAGTGCCTGGTATCTTTCAGGGGACCGGGTTATAGTGCCGATGCTTTTATCAACCGGGAAGATGGTGCGATGCAATTGACAGAACTGAAACTCGGGGTCATCGCCATTTTTAATGATCTGCACAAAGGGCGCGACAGTGGAAATGCATGGAAATGGGTTATTGACCTGTCAGCCGGTTTTTTAGTTATCGTTTCATTAAGTGGCCTCGTGATGTTGTTTTTCCTTAAAAAGAAAAGAGTAAATGGGTTGCTCATTGCCCTGCTTGGCGGAATCGTTTGTTACCTTATTTACAAAATATGGATACCCTGATTAGCAGGGTAGGGACAATAAAAAAGGGATGTTTGTAAGACATCCCTTTTTTATTGCTGTATTTTTTTTAGAACTCATCCGTATCCAGATCGGTAACACTGTTATCCGCTGGCGGCGCGCTTGGCGGAGGATTAGGTGCTACATAAATTGTCTGGTGATAGAATTTATTGGATGGTTTTACCTGGTTCATCTTTTCATTGAAGATATTCAGGTAATTATTGTCTTTATTATTCTTGCCAAACACTTCTTTCAGGTGAGAGAACAGGTCAGTAGAACTGCTTTCAAAAGCGGTGGTTTCTAAACTGATCAGTTTAATATTGGCATCTACATACTGGTTCATTTCAGTATTGATAATGGTACAATGGATATTACCTTTCAGTACTGAATCTTTACAGAGATTAACCCTCAAACCATAAACAGAACCTTCAAATTCACCCTCTACTTTAATGTCATTACAGATAATAACACCTGTCATTACACCGGTAGGCGTAATATGAACAGTTTTCTTACTGTAGAGAACACCGTTAAAATTACCATCGAGTATAATATCATTCTCTGAATCGAGTACACCCGAAACATTGGTAGACTTGGTGATCAGCAGTTGTTTGTCTTCCGGAAAAGACTGGTTACCGAAGCCGGCATTGGGGTCGTGCAGTAATTGTTCCCTGAATTTGTTCATGGTTTGCTTTTTTGAACGGATAACGAGGCTACAAAACTAAGGTTTGCTACCTGTTTGAACATCA
Source organism: Chitinophaga pinensis (assembly GCA_943372605.1). Taxonomy (GTDB): domain Bacteria; phylum Bacteroidota; class Bacteroidia; order Chitinophagales; family Chitinophagaceae; genus Sediminibacterium; species Sediminibacterium pinensis_H. The sequence continues at coordinate 124,077 of CALRZI010000003.1, forward strand.
AGATACAAATTATTATTTATTTGTAAAGATTTAGAGATTGGTACCAAATAGCGGATAAACCACATAATTTGGTTATCTTAAATGTCCAATTATTCATAAAACCATATCCAGTCCTATGTTTTTTCTCAAAAAAAGCAAATCAGAGCCTATGCTCCCCGCCGTACAGGTGGTCTCGGGAGGCTTTTATTTTGGTATCATCCGCACCATTTCACCCATTCGTATTGAAGGCGATTTTAAGGGTATTATTTTTTGTAACAACAAAGTTATCATCGACCGGAAAGCAACGGTAAGTGGTGATATTTTGTGCCATGAAATAGTGGTGGGTGGATTAATTGATGGAAATGTCATCTGCAAAAACAAATGCATGTTGAATGAAGAGGCAACGGTAAATGGTGTGGTAAGAACGGCTTTGTTTGAAAACGAACCCAATAGTTCCGTATCAGGTCCAGTTTATGTGAATAAGGAAAATACCAATATTAATATCGATGAGTATTACGAGCTATTCAATAAAAAAGAGAACCTGGAGAAAATTAAGAATGAATATTTTTCTTTACCACAAAAATTGATTCTCATCAGCTGATATTTGTACATGCATCTTACCGTACAAAAATTGATCGAGCAATTTGGCCTGCTGCCACATCCGGAAGGAGGCTATTATAAAGAAACCTATCGGTCATCGGAAATGATTTCGAAAGAAGCATTACCTGATCGTTTTGCCAGCGAAAGGCATTATTCATCAGCTATTTACTTTTTACTGAAAAAGGGTAATTTCTCTGCTTTTCATCGTATTCAAAGCGATGAATGCTGGCATTTTTATACAGGTGATACTTTATGGGTACATATGATTGCCCCCGACGGACAGTTGACTACCAGTCAACTCGGTAATCAGCCAGGCACGGTTTACCAGCATGTGGTGCCGGCAGGTTATTGGTTTGCATCTGAAACAGCACCCGGCGGTAATTTTTCTTTTGTAGGATGTACCGTAGCGCCTGCATTTGATTTTGCCGATTTTGAATTGGCAGATGGTCATACGCTCTCACAACAATTTCCACAGCATAGTGAATTGATTCAGCGTTTGTGCCGGTAGATATTTATGCTTTATGCTGATAAAGACGAATAACCCAATAAGCCAGCACACAAAGGATGATGATGGTAACAATGGAAATGAGTGTCCATTGCTGGCTGTTTAATTTTCGTCTGAGTTTTCGTTTACGGTCCTTAGAAGTTTGCTTGCGTAACTGCAGTTTTAATTGCGCGGCATATTGCTGCAGTTTCTGTTTGTCCTGGAAACCCTGTAATCCTTCAACAGCATCGTTTATGAAATCAGAATCGGCCATCTGTTTCTCAATGGCAAAACGTTCTTCATCTGAAGCATTGCCCTCAAGGTAACGAAGCAGGTCATCATTCTTAACGCCATCGTCCTCAGATAATATGTCTTTCAAATCGGTCATCAGGCTTATTTCATTTTCTTTTCAACCAAAATTTTGAGGTTTCTTTTTCCATTCTGAATATGGCTTTTAACCTGTAGCAGGCTAAATCCGGTCTGGTCGGCAATTTCCTGGTAGCTTCTTTTTTGCAGGTAGAATAAAGTTACGCATGTTTTCTGCTCTTCATTCAATTCATCCAAAGCCTTTTCAAGATGAGTCAGTGCCACTTCTTTCTCCATCACCGCCTGTTTGTCCAGTTCCTGCGCCATAAGGCCTTTCTGTTCTTCGGCTGGTACAATAATATGTTTATCTCTCAGCTTCATAAGACAGTGGTTTTTGGCCACCATATAGAGCCAGCTTTTCAGGTAATCTACTTTGTATTTACCCAGTTCGGTAATGGCTTTTAGAAATATTTGTTGTACCGCATCTTTTGATTCTTCTTCATTTTTCAGGTACTTCATGCAAACACCCAGCAGGAGATAAGTATAACGTTCGAGAATAATACCCAGCCATTCATTATTGCTGTCGATATAAAAACGTTCGAGTAATTCGTTATCGCTGATATGTGAATATTTCTCTGGAACCACGCTTTAAAATAGCTATTTCTTATTAGATGCCCAACCTCTAAAATTCCATATCTTGAACACAAATAAGAACTATGTCATTTGTGATGCCTGTTGTGGCGGTTAGTCCTATGCGTAAAGAAGCGGCACATCGTTCAGAAATGGTGAGCCAGTTTTTGTTTGGAGAACTGGCAAACGTATTGGAAGTATCAGGTGATTTTGTACGCGTGCATACTTTATATGATGATTATGAAGGATGGTGCCAGCAATCGCAACTGGTTTTTTTGGATGAATCTCCAGCTATGTATGAAAGTCGTTTGAGTAAAGGATGGTCATCAGTAGTAAATGTGAATGGAGCTGATATGATGATTGGTGCCGGAACACCGCTGGATTTGTTTTCGGGAAATACATTCACATTGCCAGGGTTTCATTTTGAATATCATTCAGCAAGCTGGCAACCCGGTAATGCAAAATTTGAAGAAGCACAAATTAGTGCTGTTGCCCGGCAGTACCTGAACACCGCTTATTTGTGGGGAGGACGCACCGTATTTGGAATTGATTGTAGTGGTTTTGCCCAACAGGTATTCCGGCATTTTGGTATACGATTGCCGCGCGATGCTTACCAACAGGCAGCAATAGGTGAAACAATTGGTTTTTTACAGGAAGCCCAATGTGGGGATCTTGCTTTTTTCGATAACCCCGAGGGTCGCATCACGCATGTAGGGGTCATGTTATCAGCAGATGTCATTATTCATGCATCCGGACAAGTTCGAATTGATCCGATCGACAATATGGGTATCGTACATGCTCAAACCGGGAAGAGAACACACCAGTTAAGAATTATCAAAAGATATAAGCAATAAAAAAGCAACCACCAGGGTTGCTTTTTCTATATTACTGAAGTAGTAAATCTTACATAATATCCATGCCTTTGGCAAAATAGGTAACAGTACCAGGCAGCGCCAACCAGAAAAACTCACGGTAAACAAACAATAAAACGATCATTGCAGCAAACCAGAAAAAGAAAAGGGCCCAGTATTTGGCAGTAGATTGTTTAGCTTCCATTTTTTTGAATTTTGGCAAAGATAGGGTGATGGTTTGAATCGGCATCAGCCTTTTTCATGGTTTTTTTCTCTTGATTGGATGGTGGCACTATGTACAGGGTCTTTTTTATCAGCTGAGCGGTCGAAAAACAACATTTTCACGGAAATAAGAAACAATATCACTGCAAAAACCTTTTTCATTTTTTCATCACTTAATGAAAGTGATAATTTACTTCCGAGAAAGCCTCCTGCTACAAATGCGAGGGCAACAATGAGTACATAATTAATATTGATATAACCCTGTTTATAATATTGCATAACAGCCAGAATGCCAATAGGGAGCAGCATAATGCCCAAAGATGTTCCCTGAGCCTGTTTTTGGGTAAAGCCCAAAAGCAATACTAATGCAGGTACGATAATAATACCACCTCCAATACCCACCAATCCACTCAAAAAACCTGCCGCAAGCCCAATCAGTATCAGTAAAATAATGGTTGTTGTGTTCATTGTATTTATTTGTTGCCAAAAGTTTCTTTATAAAAATCAATGGCTTCCTGAACAATAGATAATGCCTTGGCTTTGTCGCCAAAATCTTCCACTACTACCGATTTGTTTTCCAGTTTTTTGTACTCTTCAAAGAAATGCCTGAGTTCATCGAAGAAATGTTTGGGTAGTTCTTCAATATTGTTATAGTGGTTTACACCAGGATCTGTTGCGGCCACTGCAATAATCTTATCATCGGGGTCACCACCATCCACCATCTGCATTACACCGATTACTTTGGCATCCATCAGTGTAAGAGGCTGTACCGAAAGCGAAGTGATTACCAGGATATCCAAAGGGTCTTTATCACCACCATAAGTCTGGGGAATGAATCCGTAATTGATAGGATAATAGAAAGAAGAGAAAATAACGCGGTCAAGTCTTAATAAACCTGTTGCTTTATCAATTTCATATTTACAGCGTGAGCCTTGTGGTATTTCGATGACAGCATTTACAACACGGGGAGCCTGTTCACCATAATGAACACCATGCCAGGGATGAAGTACGGTTGATTGCATGATTATTTGCTTTATTATTTGATCAATAAATAGATGAGCTGATCAGAGATTGGGATTAAATGTGTACTTGAAATCAACCAGCCATTTTTCCTGCTCTTTTATCACTTTCACTTTCAAAGGCTGTTGGTCAAATGAATTACTGTAATAAATAATAGATGTTGTTGTATCCACATCACTCACTTCACTGATATTGATAGACGCTGTTCTCAATTGTTGGCGGCCTTCCTTATCATAGGTCCGGAATTTGGATTCTGCTCTTTCTAAATGGCCCTGGTTGGTGCTGTCATCCACCATATACCACCGCGCTTTGGTAAAATCGCCTTTTAAACAGGCATCTATAAACTCACGACCTGCATCAAGGGCATTTTCAGCAACAGGGTAGGTATTTGTTTGCTGACTACAAGACATTGCCAATACCAACAATGATAATAACAGATGTTTCAAGCTCTTTTTTTGATAAAGGTAATACGGTCTTTTCAAACCCTACTATATTTCAATATATAAAGGTTTTTTTGACGATTATTTACGAATGCTCCAACAAAATCACTGTTTTTATAGAAATAGCTATATATTGAACAAATATGCAGCAGAAAAAAAGTTTTGTTTATTCTCAGGAATCTGAACCTCATCGTCATCGTACCAAAACCATTCTGAAAGCGCATCCGCAAATCAGGAACCTCATCGGAAAAAATCCATTGACAATTTTTGCCATCCTTGGATTGGTATTGTTTCAAACCCTTGCGGGTTGGGCCGTAGAGGGACAATCCTGGTGGATTGTTTTTGCCGCTGCATATATTTTGGGAGCCTTTGCCGATCATGCATTGTTTGTAATGATACATGAATGTTCGCACCGGCTTATTTTCAAATCGCCGGTAGCCAACAGGCTGGCAGGTATATTCGCCAATATGCCATTGATATTTCCCAGTTCGGTTTCATTTGAAAGATACCATATCAAACACCATTCATTCCAGGGTGTACATGAACTGGATGGCGATTTACCCAATCATTGGGAAGCCAGACTGATCGATAATTATTTTATCGGTAAAGTAATCTGGCTCCTGTTCTATCCATTTTTTCAATTATTCCGCATATCGAGACTGAAAGAAATAAAGCCATTTGATAAATGGATCGCATTAAACTGGCTGGTGCAAATTGCTTTTGTATCGGCGGTAACCATTTTTATAGGTCCGAAGGCACTTGTATTCATGGTGCTGAGTTTTTTCTTTTCTGTAGGATTGCACCCGTTGGGTGCCCGCTGGATACAGGAACATTATCTTACCCATGGCGAACAGGAAACCTATAGTTATTATGGTGTATTAAATCATGTGGCATTTAATGTGGGTTATCATAACGAACACCATGATTTTCCTTCCATACCATGGAACCGTTTGCCGGAAATACGTGATACCGCGCCAACATTTTATAACTCCTTATCCTATCATACCTCTTGGACAAAACTTTTCTTTCGTTTTTTGTTCGATAAAGAGATCAGTCTTTACTCACGCATAGTACGTAAAAACAGGGGAGCGGTACCCTTATGCGACCAGTCAACACCAGATATAGCCACTCAAACGAGCTAAACGCCGAATTAACAAGTATTTTACAGTTTTATTTTTTTATGAATCTGTTATGTACTACTTTTGCACCCTGAAAATGAGCAGGTAATAACATCTCGCGGGTTCGCTTTAATTTCTGCACCAACGATTGACTTTATTTCCCCCTGATACTGCTCACAGAAACATAGTGTAAAGAATAAAATGAAATATTATGAAGAGTAATGTCATGCCTTCTATTGTCCAAATAGAAGCAGAAGAACTGAAAGAACTGGTTAGAGAGGTAAAAGAAACTGTTGCTGTTGATGTGATCAACACCAAAAAACAAATTGAGAACACTCCATTTGGAGCCATCGACCTCTGGAAACTCCGCAGAAATGTAAGAACTGCGCGTGCATCATTCCACTGGGCGTATTAATACCTCATACCAATCTATTTCAAAAAGTCCTTCCGCTAATGCGGAACGGACTTTTTTTATGTTAGGAATCTTTGTAATTTGAGGGGAATAAATCCTGCTATGAAACAGTTATTTCCTCTTCTCGCCATTCTATTGGCATTGAATGTAAATGCACAAACGCCGGGTGCACGGGTAGCGCTCAATGATAAGTCTGTTGTGAAAGATTCTTCAGGTACGCTTTATCCATTCGCAATATGGCAAAAGTTGATGATGACGGGCGAATACACAATCAGGCCTTTGAATATAAATTCGAATCCGCCAGAGTTTCTCCTGGTAAGACTATCGGAAGCGGAAATACAGGCTCGTTTGAGAAATGCACCTAAACCAATGGAAAGTAAATTTTTTCAAACAGGAAATAAAATCAGCAACGCAAAACTGGTAACACTTGACCGGAAAAAGTACAATCTGAAAGATCTGGCAGGCAAAGTAGTGGTACTGAATTTCTGGTTTATTAATTGTTCGCCCTGTCGTGCTGAAATTCCGCATCTGAACAAAATAACAGAAACCTATAAAGGGAGAGAAGATATTGTTTTTCTGGCCGTGGCGCTTGATGAAGCCTATGAACTGAAACAGTTTCTAAAAGAAATGCCTTTTAATTATGGTATTGTAGACGGTGGCAGGTATATCGCATCGCAATATGGCATAACATCGTATCCAACTCATGTAGTGTTGGATAAAGAGGGAAAAGTAACATTTCATACCTCCGGTTTGGCACAAGGAACCATACCCTGGTTGCAAAAGTCGATTGAAGAAGCACTTGGGGGGAAGCCTTGAGGAGAACAGAGAAACAGAGGAATGTCCAATATAGAAGTAAGTGAATTTGGTGGATGACTCCCGTTCTTGTATTCTCTCTGCAAAAGACTTATAGCTATTCTTAGCTTACATATGCGGAACGGTGTTTACAGGGAGAATGGGAGCTGTGGTATTATTTTTCAATCCAGCTAAAGTCATCAGATTTAGGTACGGATTCAAATACTTCTCTGAAAGAATCTGGTGGAACGGTGAGTTTACGGATTTTGGTATCGAGCCAGGCCCCATCAATGTGAAGGATGGCACTCAGTGTGTCTCCATTCTTCCATATCTCATGTTTCATGCTCCAGCGACCCATATCGTGGGTAGCTTTGGTGAGGGTGAGGTTCAGTTCAACTCTATCACTAAAACTGATTTCTCTTTTGAAAATACATTCTTCCCTGAACAAAATGGGACCTTTATGTAATTGCATTAGCAGGGAAGGGGTAATGCCTTTTTCAGTCATAAACGACATCCGCACAAAAGCACCCCAGTCGTAATACACTGAATGACGCAAATGAAAATTAGGATCCAGATCGCTCCAGCGTACTTCTACCTGTTTGGTGTATGGGGTGATTGTCATAAATGATTTTTATGTGTAAAAATAATTGTAAACCACTAAATCTAATAGGACTTGGATGAGTATGATTATAATAATTATCATGATCAATTATTATAATCATGAGCATCCGTGGTTCATTTTTCTACTACGATATGGTCTTTCCAAAAACGGATCCAGAAATCTACGGGCGATTTTTATGAACCCTGCTTTTTTAGTCTTATTTTTTTGAATTCTACTATAACCGGAACATGGTCGCTGTATTGACACCAGTAATCAAAGGCGCCGATTTCAACTGATTTTAAACGATCTGAAAAGTGAGTTGATGCAAAGCAATAATCCAAATGATAGGGTTTATCTTTTTTTCTATACAGGTAAAATGTAGGGTGGATCTCATTGCCCTGAACCTGTTTGAAATGTTGATGGTACGCGCTGGTAATTCCTTTTGCTTCGAGTTGCTGTACAACTGTTGAGTGATTGCCTGCTCTTTTTGGTTTGTCCCAAATGGTATTGCTGTTAAAATCGCCGATCAGAATGGCCGATTTGTTGGTGAGCAGTGAATGATAATAATGAATGGCTTTCCATACCTGTGTTACATACTGTCCGTCCGGATCATTCGGATTATTGGCCCAGATGGCAAGCAGGTTGAATGTAGTATCTCCGCCTGATACAGTAATAGGAACAACCATTTTGAAACTGCTATTGTATTTATTAGACAGTTTGAAGCGGTATTGGCCGTAGGCGAAAATGCCCAGTCCTTTATGAATATTTTCTCCAAACCATAAACTGTCGGCAGGTTTAGGTGTGTTATTGTCAAAAAACAGTTTGTCTGGATGTTCGCATTCCGGCACAATAAGGATATCCGGCTGATGGACTAAAATAAGGCCTGCTTTTTTCCTAAAAGCCATGTTACAGTTCCAGGTGATGATTTTCATGGTGGTAAGGGGATAGTGCAGAGCAAAGTGAATATTATGTCGGAAATCAGGAATTGAACGTTACCATTTTTATAAATGCTTTATCCAACTTTGTTGTTTGCTATATGAATACTCACCGAACTGTTAGTTCAACTTTTTTGCCTAATCCTAATTCAAGGAGTCGGTACAACGTTGAGAGTTGTATGTCGGTTTTCCCATTTTCAATTCTTGAAATAAAACTTTTCTTAGCGCCGATTTTATCTGCTAACTGCTCCTGCGTCATGTTGGCAACACGTCTTTCATCTTTAATGACTTCTCCAATCAGAAACGCTTTTGCTTTTATTTCAAATTCTGTTCTTTTTTCGGTTCCGCGTTTACCGTAACGCTTAGTCAGATGTTCCTCAAATGTGGTTGTCTTTTTTTTCTTTGTAGCCATGATGTTATTATTTATTGTCGAAGTATTCGTTCATTAGCTTAATAGCGAGTTCTATTTCCGTTTTTGGCGTTTTTTGAGCCTTTTTTTGAAACCCATTAAAGAGCACCACAATTTTACCTTTGTCAAAGCAGCAGAAAATGCGAAAGATATTACTCCCTACTTCAATCCTTATTTCATAAAGACCTTTTTGGTCTTCAATGTGTTTCAGGAATTTCTCTGGTACCCGGTCAGCATGGGTTAATACAAAAAGTACATAGTCGATTTTTTCTTTTCCTTTCTCAGTTTGAATGTCAAAGAATTCTTGAAAATAATGCCTGTAAAATATTAATTCTCTTATCTGTTCCATGCAAGCGTTATCTGAGCAAAGTTAACTTAAAATGGAACAGGTGGAAAATTAAATTCCTAGATAATTGCGGGAGGAGAGCTCTTTCGAGTCCGACTTCCGACATCCTACATCTTTTTTGGCATCATTTTTTAATATAAGCAATTAGAAGCCTTTCTAAATGCATCGTATATGAAAAAAATATTCATTTTCTGCCTGTTGGCACTGGCGGCAATAGGCTGTAAAAAAGAAACCACCAGTAATATCATCAGCGGACCAACTTCAAATGTTGATAAACAGGCTGCTGGTAGTTCTGCTGCCGGATTACTGGCTGCGGATATCTATACCTCTCTGCGTATTGCACTGCAATATGCACCGGGTATGCAACCTCAGACTCAAACCCTAACCAATCTCAGCAATTTTTTATCGGAGCGACTCAACAAACCCGGCGGCATTAGCGTAGTAACCAAGCAGGTAAATTCATTCGGAAAAACTACGGTGAGTATTGCAGATATAACTGCCTTTACAGATCAATACAGAACACTGTATACCGATGGTAACCAGATAACGCTATATATTCTTTTTGACGATGCAGATTATGCAACCAACGGGGTAGTAGGTGTGGCCTATCGAAATACGGCCATCTGTTTATTTGAAAAAACAATACAGGCCAATAGCGGAGGCATCAATCAGGCTGGTCGGGTAAAAGTAGAAACTGGTGTGTTACTTCATGAAATAGGTCACTTGCTCGGACTTACCAACAACGGCACTGCCATGACAACACCTCATGAAGATGGAGCGAATAAAGCACATTGCAACAACAGCAACTGCCTAATGTATTACAGTATCGAAACAACAGGTCTTATGAATATGCTAAGCAATGCTGTTCCTGCACTTGATGCCAATTGCCTGGCAGATTTGAAAGCGAACGGAGGGAAATGAGCAACAGAGAAATAAGGAATGAGGAATAAGGAACAAGGAACAAGGAAAGGGAAGCTGTGGGCAAGATAGAGGCAGTGTAGAGAAAAGAGCATAAATTTATACAACTTATCTCCTTCTTTGCGAAGCAGAGAGGGTCGGGGTGAGTTGAAATCTTATGAACGAATCAGAAAAAATAGCTGCACTCTTCGAAGCCTTCTATGATGGAGAATGCTGGATTGGTCTCAACTTTAAGCAAGCCATCAAGGGAGTTGATGCAACATTGGCTGTCAGGAAAAAAGGAGAAGCATTTAATTCTATCTGGCAATTAGTGAATCATATCATCTATTGGCGCGAAACAGTGATGATACGATTACAGGGTGTACTGGCAAATCCACCCATGCCCGATTTCTACCAACCCGATACCACAGATCCAAAAAACTGGAAAGAAACCTTGCTTCATTTTGAAGAAGTACACCGTGAACTGGTAAAAACCATCCGTACATTTCCTCCTATACACTTAGACAATGCATCGCCGATGAAAGGGCAAACCAATTATCAGTTACTCATCGGTTGTCTCCAACACGATGGTTATCATATGGGGCAGATCATTCTTCTAAAAAAGGAGAATGCATAAAGTGAAAACTAAGGCAAAAATCAAAATTTGAAATTCAAAAGATCAAGAAGTCAAGAAATCAATCTTTTTACCATAACGCTTTGCCCTGGTAAAAATCAAGCAGTTTCATACGCAGGATATAATCGTATTTCGCCGCTACAAAATTGGCATTGGCCCTGTCGAGATTATTTTTGGCCAGCATATATTCCACCACTGTATTTACCCCTGCATTGAAACGTACTTCTGCAGCATTGAAAGAAGCAGTAAAATCTGCAACCTGTTTTTCTAAAGTCTGGTATCTTTCAAGAGAAGTGTTCATATTAATATAAGCCTGGTCTACCGCACGGTGTACCTGTGTTTTGATGCTTTCCGATTCAAATGCAGCCCTCTGCTCTGAAATTTCAGCCTGCCTGATTCTTGTCTTGGCCTGCATCCTGTTGAGTATAGGAATCTGTAGATTGACACTGATGGATGAGTTGAAATTATTTTTCCACTGATCACCGTAGCCAATTTTCTGTGAGCTGAAATTACTTTGTGGTGCAAACACTGGTATTTTCGTACTGTTTACGGTTACATATTGTGGGGTGGCCACATCGGTGGTTCCCAGTAATAATTGCCTGCTGGCCACGCTTGAATAGTTGGTGCCTAATCCTCCATTTAAACTCAATGTAGGGAGCATAAGTGCGCGTGCCGTTAAAACACTTTTATGTGCACTTTGTTGTCTGAATTCAGCCGCTTTAATCATGGCCAGTTGCTGTGTGGCAGTTTTAAAAATCTGATCAGCGTTTACATCATACAAAACCGGGGTTGCTTTTGTTTCCAGAGGCTCCAGTTCCATTGTTGCTGAATAGGGGTGGTTCATCAACTGCGCCAGACTGATCTTTGCTGTTTCAAGACTGTTTTTGATAGTGATGAGCGAGAGTTGATCTCCGCTTAACTGACCCTGCATATCATACAATGTTGCAGGAGCAATGGCGCCACTGTTATTGAGAATAACAAGACGATCAACCTGTCCTTTGGTAACGGCCACCTGCTTTTCAGCTATCCCAAGCTGTTCTTTACTACTCAATACCTGCAGATAAGCCAGTATTACATTGATGGTAACATTGTCTTTCTCCTGCTGCCAGCTCATTTCACTCGCCTGTAGGTTTAGTTGATTTTGTTTGATGGAATGCGTAATGGCAGAACCATTCCAAATAGTAATACTACTATTGATGCCGTAATTGGCCTGTGCAATTTCACTGTTCACATAACTGTTGGTGAAAGGGTCGATACTTCTTCCCTGGTTAATACCATGCGAAATATTACCATTCAGCGAAGGTAGCCGGCTGGCTTTGGCCTGTTGTAAACTTGTTTTATCTGTTGCCAGTTGGTAGGCGGTCTGACGCACTTGTAAATTATAAGCAATCGCTGTTTCAATACAGTTACGCAGACTGAGTGGACCAATCTGGTTTTGCGCGGAACCCTGTTGAAATAAAAAAACAGATATGATGAGAATGAGGTGTTTCATAATATGTCTTGTGCTCACTTTAGTTTTTTTCAATCCTGCCATCCAGCAGTTCAATGATTCTTTTTCCGTAACCGGCATTTTTTTCTGAATGGGTTACCTGTATAATGGTGGTGCCGTTCTCTTCATTCAGTTTTCTGAACAGCTCCATAATTTCTTCGCCTTGTGATGAATTGAGGTTGCCGGTAGGCTCATCGGCCAGTAATAGTTTAGGCTTTGTTACTATAGCCCTTGCAATGCCTACAAGTTGTTGTTGACCACCTGAAAGTTGAGATGGGAAAAGATCTTTCTTTCCCACAATATTGAAACGATCCAGTATATCGGCAACCATGGACTGTCTTTCCGATTGTTTGATGTTATGATACAAAAGCGGTGTTTCAATATTCTCATAAACAGTTAATTCATCAATAAGATGATAGGCCTGAAAAACAAAACCAATGTTTTCTTTATACAGTTGTGAACGTTGTTTTTCTTTCAATGAAAACACATCTGTATCATTAAATAAGTATTGACCTTCTGAGGCTTCGTCAAGCATACCTATAATGTTGAGCAGGGTAGACTTGCCCGAGCCAGATGGCCCCATGATGGAAACAAAATCTCCTTCGCCGATTTCGAGGTTGATATCTTTTAAAATAAATACACGGTTTCTACCTGTATTTATCCATTTGAAAATATTCTTAAGTTGTATCATGATTGATGTTTAAATAAATAGCATTCGTATTATTCTGTTCTTAAATTTTTAACAGGGTTGATCGATGCGGCCCTTGCTGCGAGCAGACCGGTGGTAAGTAAAACCAATGCCAGACCAATCACTGCAGCTAAAGCAAATAACCACCAGTTGATATCTATACGGTAAGCAAATGATTGTAGCCATTTATTGATGCTCAGGAAGGCAAGCGGGAATGCAATTGCCATAGATATCAGCGATAGTTTGATAAAATCGGCGGACATAAGCCGTATGATATCTGTTACACCTGCACCCATTATTTTTCTTATCCCAATCTCTTTAATGCGTTGTTGGGCAGCATAAGAACAAAGTCCGAGTAAGCCAATACAGGCGAGTAAAATGGAAATACCAGTGAATATGTTGAACACTTTTCCCAAACGAATTTCTGATGTGTACATGCTGTTGAATTCATCATCCAGAAATTTAAATTGAAAGGGGCGGTGAGGGGCCAGTTCTTTCCATTTGTTTTCAAGACCTGCGAGTATGGTGCTGATGTTTCCCTTGGTTGTTTTTACAAGAAGGATACTGCTCCATTGCGTAGGAAAAAGTACCAGTGGACCAATTGGGTTATGTATGGAGGCAAAGTGAAAATCTTTTATTACAGCTTTTACATAACCTGGTCTGGTATCATCCAGAAACATTTTCTGTCCTACTGCTTTTGAGGGCTCCCAGCCAAGCTGCCTGGCCGCCGTTTCATTGATGATAAAAGGAAAGTTTTTAAGAGCTGGGTCCATATCGAAAGTGTAGTCCTGTACATTAGCGATGTCTTTTTCAGAGAAATTAGATCCATACAATACTTCAAGACCTGCAGCCGGAATAAACTCTTCATCAACGGGGTCGGCTTTTACGTTGAGTTGTGCATTGGAAGGCATCTGGGCACTTCGCATGTTATATCCACCAATGATATTATGAGGGGAGTGCTGCGCCCTGCCAACATAAGTAATACCGGGTACTTTCTTGAGTTCGGCTTTGAATGCCGCGATCGTAGACATTATTTTACTATCGGAAGGCAGTATAATAACCTGCTCCCGATCGAAACCCATTTTTTTATTGCGAATAAAATGTAACTGTTTCTGTATGATAAAAGTAGATACAAGCAGAAAAAGAGAAATGCCAAACTGGAACACAGTGAGAGATCGTCTCAGTGCATTTCCTGAACTCGTTCTGGCAAAAGAACCTTTTAATACTTTGATGGGCTGAAAACGAGAAACAATAAGTGCTGGATAACTTCCGGAAAGTACTATGATGATGAGTACAGCGCCAAGCAAAGAAAGTATGATTGTTTTTGAATAAAACAGACTCATCGGAATTTCTTTGTCTGTAAGCTGGTTAAACAAAGGAAGGACTAACCATACTGCGATAACCGTTAATACAGTTGCCAGTATGGTAAGCACCACCGATTCTCCCATAAACTGAACAAAAATCTGTTTGATAGTGGCACCTGCAGTTTTACGGATGCCCACTTCTTTGGCGCGTTCAAGAGACCTTGCAGTATTCAGGTTGATATAGGTAAAACAGGCAATTAACAAAATCAGTAAAGCCACACCTGTGATAATATAGATGTATAAGATATTGTTATTGGGCTCAAAACTATCATATGGTGATTGAAGATGAATGGAGAACAAAGGTTCAAGAAAATACGTAAGATGTACACTGCCCTGATCTTTCATCTCCTCTTTAATGAACGCGGATATTTTTGCTTCAACGGTTTTAATATCATCCGGAGAGCGCATCATCAGGTAAGTAGTGTAATTGGCGTTCCAGTAAGTTCTTTCCTGATTGGCTTCCAATGAAGAAAAAGAAGCAAGCATATCAAACCGCATCTGTGAATTGGCAGGAATATCTGCCATAATGCCTGTTACTTCAAAAGGGATGCGTGTTGAACTCATGAACAAAATCTTTCCAACAGGATCTGTATTGCCGAAATATTTCCTTGCCGTTGTTTGTGTAAGAATTATTTTTTTACTGCCTGATAATGCGGTTTTTGGATTGCCTTGCAGCAGCGGAAAATCGAAAAGATTAAAAACGGTAGAATCAGCAAACATTACTTTTTTCTCTGTAAAGAGTTTGTCTTCATAGGCAATAACCCTTTCCAACTGGTGCATCCTTACACCCTCTTCAATCTGTGGAAACTGTCTCTTGAAAGCAGGAAGCACTTTGGTACTGGTAAAATTTCCTGTTGTTGTACTTCCTCCTCCAAAATTATATTCCATGATCACCCTTGCAATACGGTTACCCTTGGTATGAAAACGATCATAGCTGGTTTCATGCACGATATACAGTGTAATCAGAATGCAACAGGTGAGTCCCACCGTTAGGCTGAAAATATTAATCGCTGTATAAAACCTGTTTTTAAACAGGCTACGTAATGCGGTTTTCAGATAGTTCTTAAACATATTGTTGATATTATGTTGTGATCAAATCAATTTATTCTGACCGTAAATTTTTTACCGGATTTTCCATTGCTGCTTTTATTGCCTGGATACTGATGGTAAATAGGGCAATGGCTGCAGCGGTTAAACCAGCCAGGAGGAATATCCATACCTCAATATCGATTCTGTAAGCATATTCATTCAGCCATTTCGACATTACCCACCAGGCAATAGGCGTGGCGATCATGATACCTACTCCAACGAGTACAATAAATTCTTTGGAAATTAACTGAACAATATGACTAACAGAAGCACCCAGCACTTTTCTGATACCTATTTCCTTGATTTTTCTTTCAGCCGTAAAAGCTGCCAGACCAAACAATCCCAGCGCTGCCACCAGGATAGTGATAATGGCAAAAAGTAACATCAGTGTTGTTATTTTCTGATCGGTTTTATATAGTTTGTCAAAATCCTGGTCTAAAAAACTGTAGTCGAAAGGAAATTTCGGGAACAATATTTTCCACTTGCGTTCAATGGCCGATAACTGATCTCCGATAGAACCGGGAGAGAGTTCCATAAAAATGGTATTTAACCAGTTCGATCGTCCATGTATCATCAGCGGAATAATCTTTTCATGCATGCTTCTGAAATGAAAATCTTTTACCACGCCAGCAATAAAGCCGGTGTCGCCGTTCCAGTTAAATCTTTGTCCTATATAAGGTTTGCGAATACCCAGTTCTTTAACGGCTGTCTCATTTAATATACAAGCACGTGCATCGGCTTTGTTTCCGTCCATCAGCCATCGCCCTTCTTTTATTTCGAGGTTAAACAGTTTAGGGAACATGGCATCGGCCGCTAGTACCGCAATGGTGGGATTAAATTCTTTATCCCGCCCATCCCAGTCAAAAGAACCGGAAGAGGCACTTTGATGGTCGATGATAGAACCGCTGGCCTGTGAAATTCTTTTTATGCCCGGTACCTGCATCAAGGATTGTTGCATAGTTTGCGTAAAGGAAGTAATGGCTTCTTTACTCTTTCCTTTCATGGCAAACCAGGGTACTGTTACTTTGAGCATCTGCTCTTTTTGATAGCTGCTATCTGTTTGCTGAATATGCTGCATCTGTAAATACGCAATGATGGTGCATGCTATGAGTGTAACAGAGATGGTAAATTGTGTTACCACCAATGCTTTCCTGAACAGGCTGTCTTTAATGGTGGGTAAACTGCTACCTCTCAATACCTGTAAAGGTTTAAAAGAAGTGAGTATCAGGGCAGGGTACACACCATTCAATAAAGTAGCAATGGCAAGGGTACCCAGAATAAGTGCCAATACTGGCCAGTTAGACAGAGACAGACTGAAGTTGTTTTCTGTAAACTGGTTAAAATAGGGTAGAAAGAATTGTACAAGTAACATGGTGATGCACAAGGCAGCCAGACTTACCAGTGCAGATTCGAGCATGAGTTGAAAGAAAAGCGTTTTGTTACTGGCACCATTTATTTTTCGGATACTGATTTCTTTAGCACGCATACTGGCCCTTGCCGTACTGAGGTTTACATAGTTGATGCAGGCAGTTAATAAAATCAGTATGGCAATAACGAGGAACACAGTTACCATTTGTTTGTTGGTATGTTCAAATGTGTAGTTCTGCAAACCGGTCTCAAAATGCATGTCTTTTAAACCAACCAGTGTGCTTTTAATAGTGGAGTCCTCTTTATTCTTTCTTAAGATGCCGGTAATCTTACTTTCAACCTGTTTAATGCTGGAGTTTTCATTAAGGCGAATGAATGATAAATAATTAAAATTACCCCAGCTCTCATCATTTTTTCTGCGTGCTTCATTTTTCATGAGCCCGGCAAGATTGCTGAGCAGATCAAACCTGAAACTGGAATTGGATGGATTATCAGCTACAACAGCATTCACTGTATAATAGAGACTATCCATTTTTAATACTTTTCCGATGGGGTCCTCATTGCCGAAGTATTTTCTGGCTTTTGAATCTGTTAAAACCAGTCCGTAAGGGTTTTGCGCGAAATCGGTCAGACTACCTGATTGCAGTTTGTAGTGGAACATGGAAAACCAGTTGCTGTCAACATAAGCGATATTGGATTCTTTCAATAAACTCCCCTTATGTTCAAAAATGAGCGGAAGCCAGGTGCCACTCATCATCTTTGTTACCTGATTGATTTCCGGAACCTGTTTGCCCATCATATCGGTATAGGGCAGTGGTGAAGATTCCCACACCCAGACTTCACCCGGAGATACCTGTATATGATTGGTAACGCGATAAATCTGGGAGGCCTTATTATGATAGTTGTCATAATTCAATTCATTGATAACCCAAATCATGATCAGGATTGAAACTGTCATGCCAATAGAAAGTCCACTGAGATTAATAATCAGTGTTCTTTTTTGTTTGATCAGATTACGATAAGCATTTTTAAACATAAGGTGCCGTATGAAAGATGAGTTATTCTGTTCTTAAACTTTTTACAGGATTGGCCGTTGCTGTTTTGAAAGCGTTGAGTCCAACCGTAATCAGGCAAATCAGTAAAGTAATCAAGCCTACTATAAAGAAAATGCCGATGCTGATATTGATTCTGTAACTAAAATTCGTTAACCATGCTTTCATCATCCACCATGCAATAGGGATGGCGATGGCAAATGAAATAAGTACAAGTAATAAAAACTCCTTAGACATGAGGGCGAGCAGACTCTGGACGGATGCGCCCAGAATTTTCCTGATCCCTATTTCTTTGGTTCTTCTTTCAATAGAGAATGAAACAAGACCAAACAAACCCAGGCAACAAATGAAAATAGCAAGACCGGCAAAAACAAAAGCAAGACGGCCGATCAATTGTTCGTTGGCAAATTTTTCATTAAATGCCGTATCGGCAAACTTGTATTCGAATGGAAATTCAGCATTGTATTTTTTATAATTGCTTTCAATTACCTGTAATGCTTTTTTCAGTTCAACTCCTTTTTTGATACGAATATTCAAACTACCTATCCAGTTTGGATCGTAAGCCAGCATGAGAGGGATGGGTAAGGCATAGGGCGAAGTCATGATGAGGTCATCAATAACACCTGTAATACGTCTTTCTCTTCCTGCCCATGAAACAGTGGACCCTACCGGGTTTTTGAGTTTCATGATGCGGATGGCTTCTTTATTCAGTATTACACAGTTGCTGTCACCCGTTTTAAAATCGCGCCCATCCAGTATCCTGGCTTTCATGATATCGGCAAAATTTTCACCCGAACCCAGGAAGCCGATAATCAAATTGGGATCTTCAGGCGCGCCAGCCCATCTTACTCCAGAGGTAAAACCGAAAATATCGCTGAGTGGCATACTGGTTACGTTTACTGCATCTATCATTCCACTTTGCAGTAACGAATTTCTCATTACTTCATAATTCTTTCCTGCCTCATTGTTAGCGGTAACCATAACGAGGTTATTGGTATCATAACCAAGGTCGCGGTTTTGTACATGTTTAATCTGCTGGTAAATAATCAGGGTCGCTGAAATCAGTACAATGGAAACTGCAAACTGGGCGGTTACCAAAATTCTGCGCGGTAGTAATGCCTGTTTGCCGGGAAGAAAACTTCCTTTCAAAACCTTTACAGGTTTCATGGCTGAGAGATAAAATGCAGGGTAACTACCCGCAATAACGCCTGTAAGTATAATAATCCCTAGAACACCCAACCATAATAATGGTGCCTGGTATGGTATGGTAATTTGTTGATTTAATAAACGATTGAATAAAGGGAGTCCAACATAAATCAAACCTGTAGCTACAACAAATGCGAACACAGACATTAGTAACGACTCACATAAAAACTGTAATAGCAATTGCTTTTTTTCGGAGCCCAGTGTTTTACGTATGCCAACCTCGCGGGCCCTTTTTTCTGAACGTGCAGTAGAAAGGTTCATGAAATTTACACAGGCAATAATGAGAATGATAATAGCGATCCAGGTAAACAGGTTTACATACTGGATACGTCCACCCGTATTCTTGCCATCTCTGAACTCTTCATAGAGCCTCCATTTGCTCATGGGCTGGAGTAACAGACCACCCCTGGTGGTAGGATTCTCAGAAGGAGAACTTTTTTTGATAAGGGTTAATAATTTCTGTTCAAGAGAAGCAATATTGCTTCCTTTTTTAACCTTGTAAAAAGTTCTGTTATTACAGTTTACCCAATCGGTGAGTGATTGTTTAATCCAGTCTGATGATATGTCAAAAGGAATGATGGCATCAAAGAGCAGGGTAGAAGAAGCGGTTATATCTTTTATTACCCCTCTCACTGTTACCGTTCTGTAGTGATTGAGTTCCAACATTTTTCCAACCACATCAGTATTATTGAAGATCGCTTTCGCTGCACTTTCCGTGAGTACAATACCATTGGGTTCTTTAATGGCTGACTCATCGCCATGAATAAAATCATACGTAAAAACATCAAAAAAATCATTGGTAACTGAAATGCTGGGACGTTTCAGTTTTTTGTCTCCAGCGGCAAACAATGTATTTTCTCCATATGAAACAAGTGTAGCGCCTTCTACTTCGGGGAAATTTTCTTTAGCAGCTTTTGGCAACGGGAACATAAGGTCTGAACCTGTTGACAATTCGCCGTTAAAATTTCTGGTAGAGAAACCTTGATAAACCTGATCATAATTTTTCTGTGTTTTGTTCCAGCTTCTTTCATATTGCACCCACAATAAAATCATGATGGTACAGGCCATGCCAATACCCAATCCGGCAATATTAATAAGAGAGAAGAGTTTGTTCTTCCTGATGTTTCGCCAGGCGATGAGAAAAAAATTACGTATCATTTGAATGCGTTTAGTATAAGTGAATGAAGTATTATTCTGTTCTCAAGCTGTTAACCGGATTTGCCAGTGAGGCTCTTATCGCCTGTACACTTACGGTAACCAATGCAATAACCATGGCGAGTAATCCGGATGCTGCAAATACCCACCATTCCATATCAATCCGGTAAGCATAACCCTGTAACCAGTCGTTCATGGCCCACCACGACAGTGGGAAAGCGATTAAGCAGGAGATCGTAACGAGCAGTAGAAAATCTTTCGATAATAGTGCTGTTAAACCGGTAATAGAAGCTCCCAGCACTTTACGGATGCCAATCTCCTTGGTACGTCTTTCTGCGGTATAAGCTGCCAGACCGAAAAGCCCAAGACAGGAGATGAGAATGGCCAGCAACGCAAACAAAGAGGCGAGCTTGCCAGTCAGTGTTTCTGTTTTGAATTGTTTGTCAAAGGTTTCATCTACAAACCGGTATTCAAATGGATAACCAGGATTGTTTGCCTTTAAAATCTGTTCTGTAGCCGTTAAAGCATCCTTAATATTGGAGCCGTCTTTTAAACGGATATTTAGGGTTGAAGCATTGGGTTTGTAGTTGAATAAAATCACAGGAGCCGATTTTGCATACATATCGTTATAGATAAAATCATCTACTATACCTATAATCGTGTATTGATCGCCTCCGTTACGCGTAATGATCTTTCCAATCACCTCTTTTTCTGAAATAAGCGAAGCAAGACTTTTATTGATGATAATGCTGTTGCTGTCGGCACTGCCTGCAGTTCGAAAATCACGACCTTCAACCAGCTTCATGCCCAGGGTGTTAACGTATTCAGGTGTTACATATTCCTGCGTAATAAGTAACTGTTTGGCAGGGTCCTTTCCCTGCCAGTTATAATCAGCTGAATTACTACCTAGCTGAACAATCTGGCTGCTGCTTAAAGTAGCATTGGTTATTTTTCCGGTATTGATCAGTTGGGTTCTGATGGTTTCGAAATGTTCTTTTATTTTTCCTTTAGCAGAGAGGTAGATAAGATTGTTTTTATTGTAACCAAGTTCTCTTGATTTTACATGCTGTATCTGTCGGTAGATGATGATAGTTGAAATAATAAGAATAACCGATATAGAAAACTGGAGTACCACAAGTCCTTTTCTGGTGTAACTGTTGCTTTTATTTTTACCTATTCTTAATCCTTTCAGTACCACAATGGGTTTGAACGAGGAAAGATAAAAAGCAGGATAACTTCCGGCCAACAAGCCGCATACCAGACCAATGGCCAATAAGCCTGACAGATGGGTAGGAGATGAAAGGCTGAATGATAGTTGTTTTTCTACAAGTTGATTGAAATAAGGCAATAACAAGATAATGAGCAATAGGGAGATCGCAACAGAAATAAACGCCAGCACGAGAGACTCACTGATGAATTGTCCAATCAGCGCTTTTTTTCTTGCACCTAATACTTTTCTTACCCCTACTTCTTTTGCACGCTGCTCAGACCTCGCAGTGGCAAGATTCATAAAGTTGATACAGGCAATAATTAAAATGATCCATGCGATAATGGTGAAGAGTTTGATATATTTTATTCGTCCTCCGTCTTCTTTTCCATTGGTGAAATTGCTGTGCAGACGCCATTTATTCATGTTGAAAACAAATAACTGCGATATGGCTCCTTCCATTTTTGTTTGAATAAAACCCTTTAGTTTATTATTCAATGCTTCAGGGTTTACAGATGGGGCCAGCTCAACAAAAGTCTGTGTGCCATTATTACCCCAGCTTTCCAGCCATTTGTTATTTGATTCATATATCTGATAAGGTGCCAGCCACTGAAATTGAAAACTGCTGTTTTCAGGGAGATCGGCTATAACAGCTTTTACTACAAACGCTTTATCATTGTTGAGTAACAATTTCTGTCCGATCGGATTTTCATCTGCAAAAAAGTTTTTCGCCATTGTTTCGGAAATCACCAGTGCGTAAGGATCACTGAAAGCATCTTTTGCATTTCCTTTTTTAACAGGAAGGTCCAGCATATTAAAAATCGAAGAATCAGCATAATTGCCTCGTACGTAAATGGCTTTCTCTCCGATACTGAATAAGGCGTTGCTTCCCCAATCCATTCTTGCGGTCCTTATAAATCCTGGAATCTCGTTTTTCAGTGCAGCTGATAATGGACCAGGAGTTGCCATAAATGTATACGTAGTGCCATCATAAGTCTGGTTATTCATGATCTGGTAAATATGATCACGCTTTTTGAAATTATGATTATAAGTTAATTCACTCTGTACCCATAAGAAAATAAAGGCAGCGCATGTAATACCAATGGCAAGCCCCGCAATATTTAAAAAACCGTAAGTCTTTTTTTTGCTTAAGTTTCTGAAAGTCGTCTTGATATAATTGATCAGCATAATAATGGTGTTCCTGGTCTTATCAAATCAGGTAAATAGTGTTTATACTAAAATATTTTCGGTAACTGTCTGTCCATCAAGCATTCTGATGATCCTATGGCTATACCTTGCATCATGTTCTGAGTGAGTTACCATAACAATAGTAGTACCCTGCTCATTCAGGTTGGTAAGCAGTTCCATTACTTCATTGCCATTCGAAGAATCAAGATTACCGGTAGGCTCATCTGCAAGAATGAGTTTCGGGTTGTTTACTACGGCACGTGCCACTGCCACACGTTGTTGCTGACCACCCGATAATTGCTGCGGATAATGGTTGCGGCGATGCATGATCTGTACTTTCTCTAACACTTCTTCCACTTTCTGTTTTCTTTCAGCAGCTTTAACACCTGTATAAATGAGCGGGAGTTCTACGTTCTCGAATACGGTAAGTTCATCGATCAGGTTAAAACTCTGAAATACAAAACCAATATTTCTTTTTCTCAGGTCTGCACGTTGTCTTTCATTGTATCCTGCAATTTCCTGACCGTTGAAAATAAAACTACCGGCATCGGGATCATCCAATAGGCCAAGGATGTTCAGTAATGTTGATTTACCACAACCCGATGGACCCATCACGGCCACAAATTCTCCTTTTTTTATTTCCATGGAAAGTTTGTTCAGGGCAATAGTTTCCACTTCATCGGTTCTGTAAACCTTTTCGAGATTTGTAATCTTTATCATTTTTTTCGTTTGTAGATGTAAATAATTTTGTTAGTTGTCGGGTTGTCGTGAATGGTCAATGGTGAATGGTCAATGTCAGGATTTTTTTTCATTCACTATTCACTATTCCCCATTCCCTTCTCACTGTTTCTTCAATACCAGTTCCTGCATATTGCCATAATTCTCGTAACTCGATGTAACAACTTTCTCTCCCGGGTTCAAACCCTGCACCACTTCATAGAAATCAGGATTCTGTCGGTTGAGTTGAATATCTACCCGATATGCTTTTGTTCCATCTGTACTGAGTTTGAAAATCCAGTTGCCGCCTGTTTGCTGGTAAAAGCCACCGCGTGGAATCAATATGGCTTCTGTTTCATCACTG
Organism: Chitinophaga pinensis; assembly: GCA_943372605.1. Classification (GTDB taxonomy): domain Bacteria; phylum Bacteroidota; class Bacteroidia; order Chitinophagales; family Chitinophagaceae; genus Sediminibacterium; species Sediminibacterium pinensis_H. The sequence continues at coordinate 147,640 of CALRZI010000003.1, forward strand.
AGTGCCAGACCAATTTGTAATGTTTGTCCACGTCTGATGCCCTGTGGTATTGCTCCATCAAATTCCATATCAACCTGAAACCGGCCACCGGTAACCTGTGTGTACACTTTGGTGATTTTCAGGTTATACTTTTTATTTGCGAAACTGAAATCTCCTTTCAATCCAATAAATACCCTTGAAATATAATGCTCATCAACATCAACCCTTACTTTAAAACCATTTAATACATCGATTTGTCCTAGTCTCTCACCTTTGTTTTTATTCTGACCAATTTCAGCATCCAATGAAGTAAGCTGACCATCAATAGGAGCGCGAACTACCAGATCGCCTACTTTTTTACGGGTAAGTTGTAAGGCATTTCTCGAACCTTCAAATAATTGTTTGGCTTGTTCCAGGCTCTGTTTGGTGGAGACTGAATCCTGTCCCAGTATTTTTTGAGCGAGTTTCTTTTTTTCTAACTGGTAATTGTAATTATTTTCCGATTGTCTGAATTCCTGTGCGCCAATTGCTTTCTGTTCGTAAAGGTGTTTATTGAGTTCGTAGATGCGTTTGGCTTCTTTCAAAAGGTTATCAACATCGGTCATCTGGTTGAGTCTTGTAACAGTATTCTGCTCTGCAGCGTTACGGGCAATCTGCATTTGTGTGAGTAGGTTAAATACCTGTGTTTCCTGTGTAACCAGATTAAGAGCGAGGTCTGTATTGGATAAGCGCATAATAGGTTGCCCCTTTTTCATGATTGCGCCATCTTCTACATATTTTTCTTCTACCCGGCCACCTTCCTGGGCATCAAGATAAATAGTGGTGAGTGGAAGTACCACACCATTAACAGGAATAAATTCTTTAAAGGCAGCTTTTTTTACTTCGCTGATGGTAATTCTTTCCAGATCAACATTCAGTTTGGGCTTGCCGGATGTATAATAGTAGCTGGCCGCAATTAAAGCAAGCACTGCAATTATACCCGCCAGGGTCATGATTCTTTTAGAATTCCATCTCTTTTTTTGAATAACTCTGTCCACTTGCTGATATTTTCTTTTAGATAAGGTTGATAAAATGAGTTGTTGAAATTTCCAGTGTCTGCTGGGGTTCATTGTCACAGAAACAAAGCACACAAGCTACCAGCCCGGTGGTAAATGCAAACAGCAAAATGCCGGTTAACATACTTTTATTTACTATGATCTTTTTCATTGTTATTAATTTACTCAAGACTCATTGAAAGGATAATGCCAAAAGGCAGAATATTTGAAAATCAATTAGTTGTGAGTATCTGAAATAAGAAACTGTCCGGTTTCGATACAGAAACTGTTCGATTTTGATACAATGGAGTGCGATGCTGTAGTTATAATCTATTCGTTCTCAGATTATTAGTGAACTGGTATATTTATGGGCTGAAATGTGGTGATTAGTTATTCAGTTAAAATATTCTTACATGAGTCTTAAAAAAGCACGCATATTGGTTATCGACGATGATTCTGATGTGCTTACTGCTGTGAGGTTACTATTGCGCCCGGAAGTGAAGGAGGTAGTAACCGAAAAAAATCCGGAGCAACTGCCAACCTTGATTACATCGGGCGAGTTTGACCTCGTTTTACTTGACATGAATTTCAATGCATCGATCAATACGGGAAATGAAGGTATTTACTGGTTAAAACGGATAAAGGAAATAAAGTCATCTGTATCAGTTATTATGATTACCGCATATGGTGATATAGACCTTGCTGTTCGTTCACTTAAAGAAGGTGCATCAGATTTTGTGGTAAAGCCCTGGCACAATGAAAAATTACTGGGCACTATTTCAACTGTACTCAAAGGAGTTGGCGCAAGCAGAACAAATATCCCAACCAATAATGGTTATCCTGTTGATGCATCTGGTAATATGATGCTGGGCGAAAGCGATGTAATGCAGGAAATATTTTACAAACTCTCCAAGATTGCACCTACCGATGCCAATATTTTGATACTTGGTGAAAATGGAACAGGGAAAGACCTTATTGCGGCTGCCATTCACCAGCAATCGCTGCGCGCCAATGGTCCTTATGTAAAAGTAGATGTAGGATCTTTAACAGAAAGTTTATTCGAAAGTGAATTGTTCGGTCATAAAAAAGGGGCATTTACTGATGCGCGCGATGACCGCGCCGGCAGGTTTGAAACGGCACATGGCGGAACCTTGTTTCTGGATGAAATTGGAAATATCAACCTGCAGCAACAGGCCAAACTATTAACAGTATTACAAAACCGGCAGGTAACAAGACTTGGCGCCAACGAGGCTACACCCATTGATATCAGGTTAATCTGTGCCACCAATCTTCCCTTGCAGGAACTGGCCAATGAAAATAAGTTCAGGAAAGATTTAATCTACCGCATTAATACAGTAGAAATCGTAGTGCCACCATTAAGAAAACGAAAGCAGGATATTTCATTGCTGGCAAATCATTTTGCAAAAATGTATGCGGCTAAATATTTTAAACCCAATACCAGTATTGCTGCGTCTGCAATAGAAAAGTTGCAGCAATATTCTTTTCCCGGTAATGTTCGGGAATTACAATACACTATTGAAAGGGCCATCATTATGGCAGAGTCTGAATTAATTGAAGCAAAAGATCTTTTGTTTTCTCCGCTTGAAAATGCAATAACAGAAACAGAAGAAACAGCTGAACTGAAGCTGAGTACGCTTGAGAAAAATACCATCATGAAAGTGATTGATAAACACAATGGTAATATCAGCAGGGCAGCAAAAGAGCTAGGACTCACGAGAACGGCTTTATACAGAAGACTGAGTAAATACGAACTATAAAAAACGGATGATGCACACAAGGAAAAATAAAAGTGAAAAATCATTCCAGTGGGATATTTTAGTAAGGGTGGTTATGTTGTTTATTGTACTAGCCGCTGCTGCTTTTCTGGTAGTAAATGAGAAGTATGTATATGCGGTACTCTTATTGCCGATTATTGCATACCAGGTATATGATTTTTATCGTTTTCATAAAGTGGCAGAGGCTGAGGTGAGAGAATTTGTTGAATCTATTCATTACCGCGATTTTTCGAGAAATTTTAATGTACAGAATGCTCCACATGAGTTGCAGCCTTTGCGGAAAGGATTTAATGATATTAACTCTACGTTTAAACTCATTACCCGGGAAAAAGAGACCCAGTTTCAATACCTGCAAAAGATTCTGGAACTTGTTGATACCGGAATACTTTCATACGAGATAGAAAGTGGGGAAGTGGTATGGATGAATGAGTCACTTAAAAAAATGCTGCTCACGCCATATCTTAAAACGATTCATTCGCTGGAAAAAAGAGATCCGGTTTTGTATGAACAACTGATAGGTGTAAAACCCGGTAACAATGTGGTGGTAACCGTTCACCAGGAAAAAAATAATTTGCGTGTACTTGTTTCTGCTACAGCTTTTCAAACAGACGATAAAATATTTAAACTTATCGCATTTCAAAATATTAATGAGGCTTTGGATGAAACAGAATCTAAAGCGTGGCAGCGATTGTTGAGTGTAATGACGCACGAAATTATGAACTCTGTTGCACCGATATCTTCGCTGGCCGACACATTGCACCATCGACTGCAAGCCTCAGCTAAACAGCTTAATCAGGATGCCGGATTGACAGAAGATCTTACCATTGGTATTGATACCATCAAAAAAAGAAGTGAAGGGTTGCTGAAATTTGCGGAGGTATATCGTAACCTTAATAAAGTAACACAGCCAAGTCTTAAACAGGTATATGTGCGCGATCTTTTTGAAAACATGCATCACTTGATGGAACCAACACTCGATCAGAAAAAAATAGAGATGGATATTGTGTTAAAAGATACCGGTCTATCACTGGAGCTTGATCATAACCTGATAGAGCAAGTGCTGATTAATTTGATCGTGAATGCAATGGATGCGGTAAAAGAAACAGAGAATCCCCGTATTACTTTGTCCGCTGTTGAAATGCCTAATAAAAAAGTAGTTATCAAAGTAACAGATAACGGATCAGGAATGAGTGAAGAGGTTATGAACAATATTTTCATTCCATTCTTTAGTACAAAAAAGAATGGAAGCGGAATTGGCCTGAGCCTCTGCAAACAAATTATGATGCTACATAAAGGAAATATCACTGTTCAATCTATAGAAGGAAAGGGTACGGCGTTTGCGTTGCAATTCTAGGAGCGTGAGACGTGAAAGGTGAAAAGTGAAAGGAGAATTGTTCGTTTCACTTTTCACCTTTCACGTCTCACAAAACTACTTTATAATCACTGTTCCAAGCTGTGTGGTAATAGCTCGTTCAGCGTCTTTGAGGTATTTATGAACTTCCAGTAGCTGTTTAAAATTCTCCATGGGGGCATGTTCGATATCGCGCTGGTTTTCTTCGATCATTTTTTTGATCCTGCGTAATTTGTAATAACTGATGCTCATCATTACATCCTGTTTGCTGGTATCTCTGTTAACGATGTTCATGCCTTCTAATACTTCATCCCAGTTCTGACTCAGTTCAAACGGAAAAACAGAAATGCTGATTACGAGGTTCCTGATTTCTTCGTCGTTATGGTACAACATGGTTTTGGTTGTAGGTTCTAAGCCCTGTGTATACCATGATTTATATTCTTCGTATAATTTTTCCAGTACAGGTGTTTCAAAATGAAAATGTTCCAGTTCAGAGAAAATATAATCGGCCATATTACTGGTTTCATCCCAAGAGCGAAGGCCATATTCAAGTAAAACCCTTAGTATATTTCTTTCATGTGCTTCATCCTGTACCAGCATGCGACTGGTATCGTTGAGCACATCTTCGGGTTGTGCGCCTTCCTGTAACTGGGCGTTCACATCATCAAACGAAACAGATTTCTTTTCTTCTTTGGCAATCTTGTCGCGTTTGTATTTGTTTACCAGATTGGTGAGCCCGGCTTCATCAATCCTGAGTAAGCCTGCGCATTGTCTGATATAATCCTGTTGCCGGGTGAAATCTTCCGCCTTATTAATTTTGCTGAGTGTTTCAGCAATCTGGTTTACTACTGTGCTCTTTCTGCTTACATCGTTACCTGCTTCTTTCAGCATTACTTCCAACTGAAAAAGAATAAAATCTTTTTTCGATTTGGCAACAAATTCATTGAAAGCAGTAACACCAACTTTATTTACATAGCTATCCGGGTCTTCATTATCAGGGATAAGAACAAGCCTTACGTTCAGTCCTTCTTCCAGTGCCATATCCAGACCTCGCAAAGCAGCTTTAACACCCGCACTGTCACCATCGTAAATGATGGTAAGGTTATTGGTGTATTTTTTTACGAGTCGAATCTGGTCAGTAGTTAAAGAAGTACCGCCACTGGCCACTACATTCTCAATACCGGCCTGGTGTAAACTCACCACATCGGTATAGCCTTCCACCAGTAAGCATTCATCGGCTTTATCAATAGCCATACGGGCCTGGTAGGAGCCATAGAGAATCCTGCTTTTTACATAGATTTCATTTTCTGGTGTGTTGATGTATTTCGGACCGCGATCGCTCTTGCCAATAACCCTTGCGCCAAAACCAATGATCTTGCCCGTATTACCATGAATGGGGAAAATGATACGGTTGCGGTAGTTGTCAACCAGTTCATCATTATTACGCAATGCTACCAAACCTGTTTTGGGTAATAGTTCACGATTAAACTGGTTGGCCAGTAAGGCTTTAGTAAGCGTATCTCTTGCTTCGGGGTTATAACCAATCTGGAATTTATGAATGATATCTTCCCTGAATCCCCGTTCTTTTAAATAGGAGAGGGCGATGTTTTTTCCTTCTTCTGTTTCGAGTAATTGTTGTGAGAAAAATTTCTGGGCAAAATTATTAATTGCATACAGACTCTCAGAAGTCAGTATCTGCTGTTTCTGTTCAGGACTTACTTCTTTCTCTTCAATTTCAATATTATAACGGGCAGCCAGCCAGCGTAAGGCTTCAACATAACTGTATTTTTCATGCTCCATCAGGAACGTGATAGAGTTACCGCTTTTGCCACAACCAAAACATTTGTAAATCTCTTTAGCAGGTGAAACAGTAAAAGAAGGGGTTTTCTCGTTATGAAACGGACAATTACCTATATAATTGGTTCCCCGTTTCTTGAGTTTTACAAATTCCCCTACGATATCAATGATATCGATACGGTTGGTGATTTGTTGTATGGTGTTTGGGGAGATCATGGTTGAGTGAAAGGTGAAAGGTGAAAGGTGAAAGGTGAATGGTGAGTAAGAGTTTTCACCTTTCGCTTTTGACTTTTCACTTCCCTCCCGGGGGAGCGAAAATACAATTTTGGGTCGTAGGAAATTGGGCAATTGTATCATTTCCTTATTTTTAACTATGCTAAAGAAAGAACGTCAGGCATATATTATTCAGCAGATCAATATTCATAATAAAGTATTGTCATCAGATCTCAGTGTGCAATTGGATGTTTCTGAGGATACCGTTCGCCGCGACCTTCAGGAGTTGGCCGAAGAAGGGAAGCTGATTAAAGTACATGGTGGCGCATTGTCCAAATCGTTTCATTTTACCCTTGAAACCAGTAGTATTTATTCACTTACTGAAAAGAAACGGATCGCTTACAAAGCCATAGAACTCATTAAAGACGGTATGTTTGTGGTTTTGTCGGGTGGTACCACTATACGCGAACTGGTAAAAGCGCTACCTCCCGATTTGAATGCTACTTTTATTACGGTTAGTGTGCCTATTGCATTGGAATTACTCGAACACCCAAGTTCTGAAGTGATTTTTTTAGGGAATAAATTATCTAAAACGGCCCAGATATCTGTTGGGGCAGAAGTAATACAAAGGCTTTCCGGAATAAGGGCCGATTATTGTTTTCTGGGAACCAATAGTATGGATGCCAATTATGGTATAACCGATTTAGAGTGGGAAATTATTGAAGTTAAAAGGGCCATGATGCATTGCGCCCAGAAAACCGTTTCGCTTGCTATTTCCGAAAAACTGAATACTACACAACGATTACAGGTATGCAAACCTGAAGAAATTGATATACTGATTACAGAGCTGGAGCCCTCCGATCCCAAACTGGTTCCTTATATCCAAAAGGGGATTACCGTATTATAAACCCCCGCTGTCATTGCCTGAAATCAGGTAAAAACGTCTAAAAACCGCACTCTGACACCTTAAATGCGGGTTTTTGCGGAAGTTCAGGTATTTGCCGCTAAGTGTGAAAAAAATTATGGATAAATATATTCGTAAATATGCACACTAAACTTTAACATTGCTTTATTATTCCGTTTTTCGATAATCGGGCTTGTTTTTTGCAGTTTTTTGCAACATTAAAATTCAAACTCGGTGCATTGTTTTGCGGGAATCAGTTGTCTTAAATGAGAAATCGGGGATTGCCATACGAAGCCTTCCCAGGTCAACTCACCGTTTTATTTGAAACCAAAAAACCTGTTATGAGAAATTTCGTCTCAATGATGAAAGTGGCATTTGTGCTGCTTTTTCTGTTTTCCCTGCCGGCCCTTGGTCAGAGTCAGACAGTATCGGGTACTGTTACAGATGCTGCGACAAAGTTACCATTGGCGGGTGTAACTGTTAAGGTTGTGGGTGGATCTGCCACTGCACAAACCAATGACAGAGGATCTTTCACTATCCGTGCGAACAACGGACAATCACTTCAGATTAGTTATGTAGGTTATGAAGGGAAGCGAGTACCTGTAAGTGGTGCGCAACTCAACATTACTTTAACAGCAGAAGTATCTGAACTGGAAGAAGTAGTAGTAGCGATGGACATTAAACGTAAACCCCGTGAGTTGGGTTATTCTGTTCAGAAAGTAACTGGTAAAGAAATTGCCGAATCTCAACGCGAAAACTTTGTAAACAGTTTACAGGGGCGTGTTGCGGGTGTTTCAATTACGCCAACAGGTGGTCAGGCCGGTTCATCATCATCCATTGTACTGAGAGGTTTTAACTCTATGGCCCTGAGTAACCAGCCACTGTTTGTGGTGGATGGTGTAATTGTAGATAATGGTTCAGTAAACGAAAGTGGCGGTGGTGCTACCATCGGTATCGCATCTGATCAGCCTAACCGTGGATCAGATTATACCAACCGTATTTCAGATATCAATCCCAATGATATTGAATCAGTAACTGTACTGAAAGGACCCGAAGCTACTGCCCTTTATGGTAGTCAGGCAAGTTCTGGTGCAATAGTAATTACTACCAAGAAAGCAAAAGCAACCGGAAAAGTGAGTATTAACTACGATAACAGTTTCCGTATTCAGTCGCTGACTCGTTTGCCTAAAGTATCTCACATGTATAGCCAGGGTAATAATGGTATTTCAGATAATTCCATCTTTACTTTTTATGGACCTGCTTACGGTGCCGATGAAAAAGTGTACAGAAACCAGGTAGAAGATTTCTTCGAAACAGGTTTTGCGCAAACACACAATATCAGTGCTGATTATGGTACCAAAAATTCATCATGGCGTTTTTCTGGTTCGTTTTTCGACCAGAAAGGTGTGGTGCCCAATAATAAATTCTCAAGGTATAACCTGCGTGTGTCGAATACCACAAAGGTGAATAAATACATTGATTTCTCTCCTTCGATTAGTTATATCAGAACAGCTAACCATAAGCCACAACGTGGTGCAGGCGCTTATCTGATGAATCTGCTGGTATGGCCTTCTAATAATGATGCCAGCAATTACCTGACAGAAGATTCCAGAAAAATCAGAGTAGGAGCAGATGAATTTGATAACCCATATTTTAATTCAAATTTCAACAGAGCATACGATGTAAATGATCGTATCCTCATGACATTGGGTGTGAACATCAATCCATTTCCATGGTTGAGTATTGCGGGACGTTTTGGCTACGATACTTATAAGAATGACGGATATTCAGTAATGGACTCTGCATCTTCTGCAAGACTCCCAACAACTTTTGGTGGCGGGTTTGTAAGAACATCAAGAGGTTTTCAGGACAATTTCTATCGTAATTATAAAGGATATAACCATACGATTACCGCTACAGCACGTAAGAGTCTCGGAGCTTTTAATGGTCGTGCAATGGTCGGTACCATGTGGCAGGATTATCGTACAGAAATGTATGCAGTATCCGGAGCAGGTTTGAAGGGAAACTACAAAAATGGGATGGATAGCAACAATACCAACCCTGCTACCCGTATTCGTTTGAACAATGCTTTGCGAAATGGTGGTCCAAACTATGTGTTAAGCCGTCAGGTAGCATTCTTCGGAGAATTTGCAGTTAACTATAAGAATCTTGCATTCCTGACCTACTCTCACCGTTTTGAAGAATCATCTATCTTTCCTAAACAATTCAGAAGCTATAACTATCCGGCGGGTAGTGTAAGTTTCATTATGTCAGATATCCTTCCTTTTATCAAAAAAGGAAATGTATTGAACTACTTTAAACTAAGAGGTTCTCTGGCACAAACAGCGAGATCAAGTTCTCCTTATGCAAACCAGTCGGTATTTAACTTTGTAAACTCTAGTGGTGGTGGTTTTGCATATGGCTTCTCGAACAATAACTTCTTCCTCGAACCTGAAATTCAAAAAACCTATGAAGTAGGTGCTGAGTTTAAATTCCTAAACAACAAAATCAATCTTGATGTTACTTACTATAACACCCTGAATGAAAAACAAATTGCTGAAAACTTCAGGGCGAGCTATGGTACAGGTTTTGTGCTGAATACCCTGAACGTAGGTTCTACACGTAATACTGGTATTGAAATCGCCATTGATGCGACACCTATACAGAATAAAGACTTTAGCTGGAGCACTCGTGTGAATTTCAACAGAATGCGTAATAAAGTATTGAGTCTGCCTGCCAACGTACCAGAGTTTTATATCTCTGATACCTGGGTATTTGGTAACGCACGTGGTGGTTTAATTACTGGTGGTCCAAGTACCAGTATCACAGCTGCCGGTTACCAGCGTAACAGTGCCGGTCAGATTTTAATTGAGCCTACAACAGGATTACCACTTGTTGATGCAACTTTTAAAGTTAGAGGCGACAGGAACCCAGATTTCAGCATTGGCTGGAGCAATAACCTCCGTTATAAAAACTTCTCATTAAGTATGCTCTGGGATATTAAAGTGGGTGGCGATGTTTTCAATGCCAATGAAATGTTCCTGACAATTAGAGGTAAAAGTTTAAGAACAGAAAGCAGGAAAGAAACAATTGTAGTGGATGGTGTACTGAATGATGGTTTACAAAACTCAGCCACCCCAACCAAAAATACTGTTGCTATTACTCCTTATAATCTGCAGGCTTATTACACAACAAGAATGCCGGAAGAAGAGTTTATTGAAAAAGATGTAAACTGGGTTCGTTTAAGAGATATTACCCTCAGTTATGTTTTCCCAGCGAAAGCCATCCGTAAACTCAGCTTCCTGAAAGGGTTAAGCCTGTTTGCTACAGGAAATGATTTGATTCTAATTACAAACTATACAGGTGCAGATCCTGCTACCAGCGCTAATACATCAGCAACAAGAGGTGTGGGTGGATTTGGATTTGACTTTGGCAACATTGCCACTCCTGTGAGCGTAAACTTTGGTCTGCGTGCAGCTTTTTAAACAGCATCAAATTAATCGTGTAACTACAAAGAAAATATTATGAAACATACATTTTTCAAAAAACTGCTTATCGGATGTACACTTACCAGTGTAATGGCCGTATCATGTAGTAAAAAGATTGATGAGGCCTACCTCAATCCAAATGCCGATGTAAAAGTTCCACCCGAACAATTGCTGCCAGGTATTCTTGCCAGTATGGTTGGTAATGGTGCAGGACATGGCTCATCGAATGATAATCGTTTTGCCGGTCGTTATGTACAATACTGGCATTCCAATAGTGCCGGAACCCAGGCCGATGCATATGATATGATGGGTGGAACCAATACCGTGAGTGATAATGCGGCCTCTATCTGGCGTGCACATTACTACGATTTAGGTCAGAACCTGATGCGTATGATTGACTGGGCCGCTGAAGAAAAGAAATGGGATTACGTAGGTGTTGGTCAGGCCATTTTTGCATGGAGCTGGTTAACACTGGGTGATTACCATGGTGAAGTGATTCTGAAAGAAGCATTCAATACCAACCTGATCACTTTTAAATACGATGAGCCACAGGAAGTATACACTTATGTAAGACAACTTTGTCATACAGCACTGGCTAACCTGAATAAAACAGGTGATGGCGTTAGTCCGGCAAATTTGGCTAAAGGCGATCAGTTTTTTTATGGTGGTGATGTAAACAAATGGAAAAAATTTGTGTACGGTGTATTGGCGCGTAGCTTCAATCACCTCAGCAATAAAACTTCTTATAATGCAGATTCTGTAATTACTTATTCTAATCTTGCTATTACAACGAATGCTGATAATGCCATGTTAAAGTACACGCAAACCATATCAGCCAACTCGAACTTCTACGGACCGTTAAGAGGTAATGTGGGAACATTGCGTCAGGGAGCTTTTTCTGTAAACCTGATGAACGGAACCAATCCTCACCCCTCATTTGCAGGTGTGGTAGATCCCCGCAGATGGTATCTTTTACGTACAAACCCGAATGGTGGTTTTGTGGGAATAGAACCTAATAGAGGTAATGCCGGTATTACCAACGCAAATGATCGTCCCGAAAATTTCTGGGGTGGTACCAGCGCCACTACGGCATCACCTGCTACCGATGCTGCCTGTCGTTTTATCTTTAGAAATGCTGCAGAGTTTCCCGTTATGACAGCGAGTGAAATTCAGTTCATGAAAGCTGAAGCGGCATTTAAGAAAAATGATAAAGTAACCGCTCTGGCAGCTTTCCGTTTAGGTGTGAGTCTGCATTTTGATATGTTGACAGATAAGTATAATGTGAATATACCTGCGGGTGCAGAAATTACACCAACTACCAAAGCCGTGTATATGGCCAGCACTGCTGTACCTAATGATCCGCTTACATTAACACTGAGCCACATTATGTTGCAGAAATACATTGCACTTTGGGGTTACAACGCACTAGAAACATGGGTAGATATGCGTCGTTATCACTATACAGATGTGGATGCAAATACAGCTTTACAGGTATACACAGGGTTTACTCCGCCAAGCGGTGTTAATATGTATGTAGATAATGCAGGTAAGTTTGTATATCGTGTAAGACCACGTTACAATTCTGAATACGTCTGGAACTTAAACGAACTGATACGAATCGGTGCCGATAAACTGGATTATCATACAAAAGAAACCTGGTTCTCACAGAAATAATCACACCCTCAAAACTTAACAGATGAAAAAAATACTATCATATACAGCCTTACTTGCTGCAGGGATGATGACCATCATTGCGTGTGAGAAACAGGCCGATAAGACAGCTACATTTACATCAGCTTCAGACATGGCTTTTGTAAGTGTAGTTCACGCATCACCCAATTTCAGACAGGTGTTCAACGCTCCGGATTCTATTAATGTATTTGTCAATAATAAAAAAGTGAATGGTGCCCTAATTACTTATGGAGGACTGTTCCCTGCATCCGGGACCACACTGAATGGGTATATTGGATTAGAGCCAGGTTTGCTGAATATCAAACTGACTGTTGCTGGTGTTGCTACCACTGATTCTATTCCGCTGACTACCTTATCTAAAATATTTACAAAAGGACAGAAGTATTCACTGATTATCACAGATGGAATACAGAATGCAAGAGATTCTTCCAAAATTTTGCTGCCAGATGTGTACTCAAGACCTAATGCAGGGTTGTTCAACCTGCGGTTTGTAAACGCTGTTGCTACTGATACTGCCGGTTTAATGGTAAGTGTATTTTCAACCAGAAGAAATGCAGCTATTTTCAACAGTATAGCACAGGGTGGGGTGGCGAACTTTCAGTCATTCCCATACAATGCACAGTTGAATGATACACTTTATATCCGCCGTCCGGGAAGTACATACAACCTGGATACACTGAATAACGTTTCATTCAGTAATCAGAAAACATACACGCTCATTTACAGAGGAGATGGCAGAACCAATGTGGGTACAAAAGCACGTGCTTTGGTTACCTATTTACATGAGTAATATTTCTTAGCATAATTATTCAAGGCCCTTCTCTGGAAGGGCCTTTTTTATGCATAATAAATGAGCAGGCAGGTAGAGACTGCTATTAAAAGTGCAACCCATATTTTATACCTGTTCCAGTAATAGTTTCTTTTGTAAGAATGTATAAAACCATGTATTCGCTCAAGAGAAATAGTATTTAGTCCGTTGATAGCTTTAACCGTATCTGCAAATTGCATGCAATGGTTCCATTCCAGGAACTGCATGCAAAAGAGTAAGTCTTTTACCAGCAAATCATTTTGTTGTTCATCTTTATATCGTTCCAGCAATTGTATATGATAAACAGATAAAACTGCTTCCAGATCAAGTACCAGTTTGTCCCGATTAATCCGGTCAGGATTATTTCTTTTAACCCTTTCTACAAGTTCGTCACTCATCAATCTTACTTCCGCGGGTGTGGTTGCAATACGGCGACTGGTTGGTTGTCCGGCAAAACGGGAGAGGTCATATTTCCTTCTTTGAACAGGATCGCTTAAAACAGCATAAGCCTCACGAATCAGGACAAACTGTGCCGCGGCCTGTTGCGTATTGTTTTTATCAGGATGAAATTCCAGTGCCAACCTTCGATAGGCTTTCCTGATATCAGCAGCACTTGCAGTAGGTTGTAATTGTAAAATCTGGTAATAGTCTTTGTCGAACATGCAGACAGATTTGTTTATTTCTGATGTCGGATGTCTGATATAATGCAAAATCAGACATCCGACATCAGAAATCCTACATCAAACTATGGTGCTTTATCAAACTCCACATCATCCCCATCCAATAACTCTCTTTCAATTTCTTCCATCTGAACAATATCCCATGCTTCACTTTCAGTTGGGGTAATATTCATGAAGTCGAGCAGTTCTTCTTTTTCGAAAACAGCTTCAACGGGTTCTTTCAGATTACATAAAACAAAAGAGGCGCTATTTTCATAAAAATGCTGTTGAAGGGCAGCAATAGCAGTAGCGGCTTCCGTTTCCATTTCGGTAACAGGCTCAAGATTTAGTACGATATTTTTAACCGGCTGGTCCAGAAAGGCTGAGCAGGTTTCAGAGAGTTTTGCTGCTATATTGGCAGAAATAAGGGGCACGACCGGTGTTACAACGGTGAATTTCTCTTTGGTATCAATTTTGACTTTCATTTCCAGCGAGGTTAGGTTAACAACTGTGAATAACTGATGCACAACTTCGCTCAAAAATATTCGTTATAATTGTATAAATCCAATTTAGGTTATGGATAATAATTTTTCAGCACAGGTTAAAGAGATCATCTCTTTCAGCAGGGAAGAGGCTTTGAGGCTAGGAAACGACTTCATTGGCACAGAACACCTGTTATTGGGTTTGATCAGGGATGGCGACAATACGGCCATCAAAGTGTTAAAACAACTGAATGTAGACCTTTACGAATTAAGGAAAGAAGTGGAACTGGCGGTAAAGGATAAGACGGGTAAAAATATTGCCAATATCAATAGCTTACCCCTTACCAAACAGGCCGAAAAAGTAATCAGGGTAACGGTACTCGAAGCCAAGGCATTAAAAAGTCCATTGGTGGAAACCGAACACCTGATGCTCAGCATCCTAAAGAATAAAGAAAATATTGCTACACAGATATTGAATCAGTTTGATATCGACTATGATCTGTTTCGTAATGAGTTAGGTATGGTAGGATCGGCCAATCCGCCCAATCCACGCGCCGAATTCAGTGATGAAGGGGAAGATGAATTTGATGAAGAAAAACGTTCTCCAGGCTATCAGCAGCAAAAAGCCGGGGGGAAAGCTGGTGCCAATGCAAAAAGTAAAACCCCTGTACTCGACAATTTTGGCAGAGATATTACCAAATTGGCAGAGTCGGGTTCACTTGATCCGATTGTAGGACGTGAGGAAGAAATTGAAAGGGTAAGTCAGATATTGAGCCGTCGTAAAAAGAATAACCCAATCCTTATTGGAGAGCCGGGTGTGGGTAAAACAGCTATTGTAGAAGGCCTTGCACTTCGTATTGTACAGCGTAAAGTAAGTCGTGTTTTATTTGATAAGCGAGTTATTTCACTCGATCTGGCAGCACTTGTTGCAGGTACTAAATACCGTGGTCAGTTTGAGGAAAGGATGAAAGCCATCATGAATGAGTTGGAGAAAAACAGAGATGTAATTCTTTTCATTGATGAAATACATACCATTGTAGGTGCCGGTGGTGCCAGTGGATCACTCGATGCATCCAATATCTTCAAACCTGCATTGGCAAGAGGAGAACTGCAATGCATTGGTGCATCTACACTCGATGAATACCGCATGTACATTGAGAAAGATGGTGCATTGGACAGACGTTTCCAGAAAGTAATTGTAGAGCCACCAAGTGTAGAAGATACCATCATCATACTCAATAATATCAAATCGAAATACGAAGACTTCCACAATGTGAGTTATGCTGATGAAGCAATCGATGCCTGTGTGAAACTGAGTGATCGCTATATGACCGACAGGTTATTACCCGATAAAGCAATTGATGTATTAGATGAAGTTGGTGCAAGGGTACACTTGAAAAACATCAATGTACCGGAAGAAATTGTAGAACTGGAGAAGAAGATAGAAGACATAAAGAATGAAAAGAACAAAGTAGTCAAGAGTCAGCGTTTTGAAGAAGCTGCTGCATTACGCGATACAGAGAAAAGACTTGGAGAAGAGCTTGAAAAAGCAAAAAATCAGTGGGAAGAGGAAAGCAAACATAAACGCTATCCCATTTCAGAAGAACATATTGCTGAAGTAGTGAGCATGATGACAGGCATTCCTGTAAAACGCATGGTGCAGGCAGAAACAGAAAAACTGCGCAGGATGAGTGAAGACATGAAAGGAATGGTGATAGGTCAGGATGAAGCAATACAGAAAGTAGTAAAAGCCATACAGCGTAACAGGGTTGGTTTGAAAGATCCTAAAAAACCCATTGGTACATTTATCTTCCTCGGACCAACAGGTGTTGGTAAAACAGAACTGGCGCGTTCATTGGCCAGGTACATGTTCGATTCAGAAGATTCGCTGATACGCATCGATATGAGCGAGTACATGGAAAAATTTACTGTAAGCCGTTTAATAGGTGCTCCTCCGGGTTATGTGGGTTATGAAGAAGGTGGACAGCTTACGGAGAAAGTAAGAAGAAAACCTTACTGTGTAATCCTGCTCGATGAAATTGAAAAAGCACACCCGGATATCTACAATATACTTTTACAGGTATTGGATGATGGTCAGTTAACAGACGGACTAGGTAGAAAAGTAGATTTTAAAAATACGATGATCATCATGACCTCTAATATTGGCGTGCGCCAGTTAAAAGAGTTTGGTGATGGGGTTGGTTTTGCCACCGCAACGCGAGTGCAGAATGCAGAAGAGAACAACAAGGCAGTCATTGAAAAAGCGCTGAAACGTACCTTCTCACCCGAATTTCTGAATCGTATTGATGATGTGGTGGTGTTTAATTCACTGAATCAGGAAAATATCTTCAATATCATCGATATCCTGATGAAAGGTGTATCGAAACGTTTACAGAATCTCGGTTTTTCACTTGAATTAACACCGGCTGCAAAAGAATTCATTTCTGAAAAAGGATATGATTCACAATTTGGTGCAAGACCACTGCACAGGGCCATACAGAAATATCTGGAAGATCCTTTAGCCGAAGAGATTCTGAATATGAATATCAAACAAGGTGATGTGTTGATTGCAGATCTGGATAAAGAATCTGGCAAGCTGAAATTTGATTTCCAGAAAAGGGTAGAAGAAGGTGAAAGTGCAAATGTTTAAGAGAAGGTAAGTGCTCAAATACCAAGGCTCTGTCGAAAGGCAGGGCCTTTTTTCATGAGAGGGTAAACGTGAAAGGTGAGACGTGAAACGTGAGAGAAGGGAAAAGTCAAAAGTCAAAAGTGAAGGGGGGTGCAGGATCATTTTTCCCTTTCACGTTTCACCTCTCACGATCTCCCGCCCCCCAACGATAAGAGCGCTGCTCCAGGCCGGCAATATCCAACACCCGGTCAACTACGGTAGCAGCGGCTTCTTCAATGGTTTGTGGGCGACTATAAAAAGAAGGGGTTGCCGGACAAATGATACCACCTGCCAGTGTAACCGTTTCCATGTTTTTAATATGAATGAGATTATAAGGTGTTTCGCGCACCATTAAAATCAGTTTTCTTCTTTCTTTCAATATAACATCTGCGGCGCGTGTAACAAGGTCGTCGCTTACACCAGATGCAATACGGCCTAAAGTTCCCATGCTACATGGGGCAACAATCATAATATTGTATTTGGCCGATCCGGAAGCAAAAGGCGCATTAAAATCATATTTATCAAAATAGCGGAAAGGATAATTCGTGAAATGCTCGTTGCCTAATTCGGTTTTCCAAACTTCTTTGGCATTCTTGCTCATGACAATACCCACTTCCTCATACTGATCGTTGAGTGCAACGAGTTTATCCATCAAAAGTTTTGCATATACAGAACCGCTTGCGCCCGTAATGGCTATGGCTATCTTGTTACTCATAATATCTTAACAACAAAGTTAATCAAGAAAAGTTATGGCATTTTACTGAGTAAAAGATTCGATTACAAAGAAACCAGCCTGTGGTGTTTTTGACCGGGTTCATAAATCAATCGTAAAAAGCTGCTGAAACGCTGGTTTTCACGTTTAACAGGTACACCGGCAACAATACCTATCAATAAATTGTCGGCAATGCCTACACGCATCTGTGGCCTGATAACCATGTCGAAATCTTTTTTTCTAAAGTCTTTATTGAATTCAATACCTACAAAATTTCTGGTGCCGGGAATCATATAGTGGAAATTGGTATTCACCTGCCAGTTGGTACTGGTATGATGGTCGACAATGTTACGTTCAATCTGCGGACCTGTATATAGTAAAGTGTGAAAGTTGTTACCCCATCTTTTGGCGGCAACAAAGAAAGGATTGAATAGATGTCCCGCAATAAATCTGCTGCTTTTGTAACCCCTGAACTCAGGCATCATAAATTCATGTATATACCCAATGGCAAGAGAAGTTTTCATTTTTTCTGATACAAAGAATGAATATTGTGTAGCCAGTTTCAAACCGTTTAATTTATTTCCCGGAATAGAATCTTTATGCATGCCACCTAATGGGGAATAAAAAGAAAAGGGAAGTTCAACTTCAAACCCCAGCCTGTTGAGTGGAGCAAATTCATATTCAACCAACGCCGAGTAAAAATCATATTTATGATTGTCTGTAAGTCCTAAACCGATATTCCATTCTCTTTCACCTTTCCTGGCACCAAGATCGCGGATAAGGTCAATAAATAATGGCTCGGCATGTAATACTTTATCAGGTTTTCGTTTGTCCTGAATTTCTTTGATATAAATACTGTCGAAACGATGTCTGACTTCTTTAAGACTGTCTGATTGCGAAAAAGCTGTTATGGAAGTAGTTAGCGTGATGAATAATAATACATATCTCATGCTGCGAATGTAATCGCAACCAACGGAGAGGGGTGTTAATGAAATTCAAAATTAAAAAGTCAAAATTCAAAAGCATATAGCTGTTTTTGAATTTTGACTTTTTAATTCAGTACGGTCTATTATTTATACATGATCTCATAATACTCATGCGCCATCCTGTTACTATCAAACTGGAAGCGAACATCTCTCATGCCATTTTTAGTGATCTGTCTCCAGGTATCGAAATTATCATAGTACATCGGAATAATCTGTTGTTCGAGTATTTCATACGCTTTATTCAGATCATATTCATCCTGATCATGAACAGTCATGTTGGCATAATCTGCTTTAGGTACCACAAAACCATTATTGCCATGGTTCACAAATTCAGGAATCCATCCATCATCCGTAGAGAAATTTACTGCGCCATTCATAGCGGCTGTCATTCCACTGGTGCCAGATGCTTCGCGCGGTACACGGGGATTATTGAGCCATACATCAGCCGCCTGTTTCATACGTTTGCTCAAGCCTAATTCATACCCAATCAACACTGCCACATTTTTGTAATTCTTACTCAGGTGAACAAGGTTGTTGAATTGTGAAATAGCCGGATAGTCAACCGGATAAGGCTTGCCCGCCCAGATAATCTGAACAGGATGCTTGGTATTATTGAGCATTTTTTCAAATCGCTCCATATCATAGGTAAGCATATCAGCACGCTTGTACCCTGCAAACCTTCTGGCCCATACAATGGTTAATACATTCGGATTAAATACTTTGCCTGTCTGATCGGCAACAATTTCAAAAGCTCTTTTCTTCAGGTATTTTTTGCGATCGTCAAACGTATAGTCATTGCCCTCTTCCATGGCACGATACATTTGTTTATCGGCCCAGTAACGCCAGTTTTGCGCATTGGTAATAGAAGTGATAGGACAGATGCCTTCGTGGTTCTTCCACATTTCGCGGCTTACATCGCCATGTAAGGCAGAAACACCATTGGCTTTTCTTGCAAAACGCAAGGCTGCCAGTGAATGGTTAAACTGATCATCTTTAATACCTGTAATCTTACGCACTTCATCAATGGAAAGACCACAGAAATAACTCATCTTGTGACAGAGGTAAATATCATGTTTTTCATTACCTGCTTCTTCAGGAGTATGTGTGGTAAATACAAGGTGTTCTTTTACTTTCTCAACACTCTTGAATTTATTCAGTAAATAGAATGCTGATGAAATACCATGTGCTTCATTCAGATGATACACATCGGGATTAAATCCTAACTCATCAATCAGCTTGGCTCCACCTACACCCAGTAAAATAAACTGGGCTACTTTGGTCGCAACATTCGCATCGTATAAACGGTGGGTAATGGTTTGCGATACATAATCGTTTTCAGGTAAATCGGTACTCAATAAAAAGAGTGGAGCACTATTAAACGTTTCCGGATTCAGGTAAAATGCTTTTACCCAAACAGGATGTTCATGTATCAGTATCTGGAACTTAATACCGGTATCTTCCAGGAAACTGTAATTCTTCTCCATGAAAGTAACCTGCAAAGTCTGATCCTGGTTACGCGTTTGATCGTAGTACCCATATTTCCAGAGGATACCAATACCAATCATGTTTTGTCTCAGTTCATACGCACTACGCAAATGCGAGCCAGCCAGAAATCCTAAACCGCCACTGTATATTTTTAAAGGTTGGTGAATCGCAAATTCCATCGAAAAATAAGCAGCTTTTTTTCCGTACTGCTCATTAATCTGGTAGGGGACATGATAGTTTCTAAAATTCATAAATGCTTGTTTGGTGATCAAATAGCGTTTGCAATATAGGGGTATTTCAATAAAATGTATTTCATACACAATAACGATGTGGGTAATCCGTGAGAAGAAAACCTTAAATCAACAAACAATCGTTAGGATTCAACGTGGCAAGGCGTTCGCAAACGTTTTAGATGATAATATTTTGTAAGATTAAATCATCATTTTGATAATGACGATTTTTTCTTTTTTGCTTTGGGCTCCCTTTTTTTGCGATAACTATCGTCAAAGAAACACTTAATGCCTCTATGGTTCCCACAACTACCCTGTTCCTTAACAGTAACATAATTTCCTTCAAATTTAAAATCAATAATACAGGGATCTCCGTTTTGCAGATACTGGGCATTGCCAGCGGATTTCAGTTTGAATTCTCCTTTTAACTCACCTACACATGTTGCCCTGTCTTTTTCAAAATGAATAAAAAATAAATAGTGATTGGCATCTTTACCATCTCTGACAGAGATATAATTTTTTTCATTCTTTACATATTCACCACTCAGTTTATTCAAACGTGGTAGCGTGTCAATAGGATTAATAACTGCTGTTTTTTCCGGGTCTTCATTGCTGTCGGTAACCACGAGCATAAAAAATCCGGCATCATTGTACACCCATCCCGATCTTGTAAATTTTAAGGTGTTCTCCGGAGAGGTCTTCTCACGGTTGATCATGAATGTGGGTTCTTTATTAATGGAAACAAAACGGTAATACCCATCTGACTTCTGGTTATTCAGCAATTCTTTTGATGCGAAATAGTTGAGCTTTTTATCTGTAACAAAAACTACGCAGGTAGTTTTTTTCTGACGTGTAAAATTGATAAGCAGGTAATTCTCTTTTTCCTTTTCAATCATTCCTACAGGTTTGATCAAAGTTTTTTTATCCTTACCAATATAAGATGTGATAACACTGTCTGGAATAAACTGACTTAACGCTTTATAACCAATTCTGGTTGTATCAGATTTGCGTGCAATGTTGGAATCGGCTATCAGGTAAGACCCCGTAATCTTTGGGAAAGCGCTCATAAATTCTTCTGCCTTCAATGGCACATCCCCTGAAAAATCAATTTTTTCATCCTTGCAACCGATGAAAAGCAGGAAAATGAATACATAGAGACAGGGCTTCATGAACAGAATTTGCAATAAAAATAGGGTTTTCGGCCGAAGTTGGGCAGATATATTGGATATTATCTTTTTATTTTTTAGGTTTGTCTAAAAATAAATTTAGGGCAATGATATATACGACAGCGGAAGAAAATTATATCAAAGCAGTTTATCACCTGCAACAGCAACAGGAAATGGTTTCAACCAATGCCTTGTCTGCCGAATTGCAAACAAGACCGGCATCTGTTACCGATATGCTGAAAAAACTGAAAACCAAACGCATCATCAGTTACGAACCTTACCACGGCGTGAAACTTAGCAGTGAAGGAAAGAAAATTGCATTGGGTATTATTCGTAAGCATCGTTTGTGGGAATATTTTCTCGTAGATAAGTTGCAGTTTGGATGGGATGAAGTTCATGAAGTGGCGGAAGAACTGGAACATATCAGTAGTGCTAAACTGGTAGATAAACTGGATGCATTTCTTGGTTATCCCAAATTCGATCCACATGGCGATCCGATACCGGATAGTAAGGGTCGACTGGCATCGCAGCAACAGGAACTATTATCTGGCATAGTCATCAATAAGATGGTAGAAATTACAGCCGTCGGAAGTCAATCTTCAGAATTACTTGAGCTGTTAAAACACAAAGGACTACATATGGGCACAAGACTGGAAGTGAAAAAGATATTTGATTTTGATGGCTCACTTGAAGTAAAAATAAAAAACCAGCAAGTAATTACGATCAGCCGCGACCTGGCATCTGTATTATTTGTAAAACCAGTATAAAATGAAACAGCAACCGGGAGAACACCTTTCTCTTAGCGAAGTACATGCTACGGTGGATACAACGGTTCCACGAAAAGGATGGCGCAGAATACTGGCTTATCTTGGTCCTGCTTACCTGGTTAGCGTAGGGTATATGGATCCGGGTAACTGGGCCACAGACTTACAGGGTGGTGCCAAGTTTGGATACCAGCTTATATGGGTTTTGTTGATGAGTAATCTTATGGCCCTGTTATTGCAAAGTCTGAGTGCCCGTCTGGGTATTGTACGACGAAGAGATCTTGCACAGGCCAATCGCGAAACCTATCCACCGTTTGTTAATTTCTGTTTATATATTCTTGCTGAACTTGCTATAGCCGCTACCGATCTCGCTGAAGTAGTCGGGATGGCCATAGGTATTCATTTGCTCACCGGGCTTCCACTGATATGGGGTACGGCTATTACGGTGCTGGATACTTTTCTTTTTCTTTTATTGCAACGATATGGTATCCGAAAAATGGAAGCCTTTATTCTTGCTTTAGTGGCAACAATTGGTGTATCGTTCCTCATTGAAATACTGATTGCAAAACCAGATCTTAGTGAAGTAGTTACCGGTTTTATTCCATCAGCGCTTAGTCATGAGTCGCTTTATATAGCTGTAGGTATTATCGGGGCAACAGTAATGCCGCATAATTTATACCTGCATTCGGCACTGGTGCAGACCAGAAAAATTGGCGCGGATAAAACCAGTATTAAACGTGCCTTGAAATATAATTTTATTGATAGCCTCGTGGCGTTGAATGCTGCTTTCTTTGTAAATGCAGCTATTCTTGTGTTGGCCGCAACTGTGTTTTTCAAAACAGGAAATACAGATGTTGCGAGGATTGAAGATGCACACAAATTATTGCAACCCTTACTTGGAACAGAACTGGCACCCATATTATTTGCAGTGGCATTGATTGCTGCAGGACAAAGCTCTACCATTACCGGAACACTGGCGGGACAAATTGTTATGGAAGGTTATCTGCGTTTGCGTTTGAACCCATGGCTCAGACGCTTATTAACAAGGCTTATTGCCATTGTACCCGCTGTTATTGTAATTAGTATTTATGGCGACAGTAAAGTAGATGATCTATTGGTATTTAGCCAGGTAATACTGAGTTTGCAATTGGGTTTTGCAGTGATACCATTGATTCATTTTGTGAGTGATAAGGAAACCATGGGAAGTTTTGTCATTAAACCATGGGTGAAAGTGGCTGCATGGGTTGTGGCAATCGTGCTGGTTTTCTTAAATGTAAAACTGGTGGCAGAAGAAGCCCTGCAGGTATATGTATCGGAAGGAGAGTGGGGATTGAAAATTTTAGTAACCGTATTGATGCTTGTTTTTTTGTGGCTGTTTCTTGTAATGACTTTTCTTCCCTTCTTCAAAAAAAGAAAACAACGACAACAGGCAGCTATGCATGGCGAATGGGCTCAATTGAAGGATCTTTCTGTAAGCCATATCAAAAAAATTGCAGTAGCACTTGACTTTACCAAAGCCGATGAAAAACTGATTGCTCACGCATTGGCACAGGGGAATAAAAATGTATCACTTGTATTAATACATGTGGTTGAGAGTGTATCGGCCAAATACCTTGGTGCAGCCAGCGATGATGAAGAAACAAGGCTCGATCAGCAAAGACTGGATCATTATTGTTTACAGTTGCAAAAACAGGGTTACCAGGCAGAAGGTATATTGGGCTATAAAAACAGGGTGACAGAAATTATCCGCATGGTGAAAGAAACAGAGGTAGATATGGTGGTAATGGGTGCTCACAGACATAGTGGTTGGAAAGATTACCTTTTTGGGGAAACCATTGAAGATGTGCGACATGCCTTGCAGATACCTGTACTGATCGTAAACGTTTGAGTAAAAAGTCTGAATAAACAGTCTGCCATTCAGGTGGGAGAAGCCATGAAATCGTTACTTTTGTCCCCGTTTATCATTTAAAACTATCGCAATGGCACAAAAAATCAAAGTAGCAAATCCGGTGGTGGAACTGGATGGTGATGAGATGACCAGAATCATCTGGAAATTTATCAAAGAGAAACTGATCCTTCCTTACCTGGAAGTAGATATTAAATATTATGATCTGGGAATGGAGTATCGTGATGAAACCAATGACCAGGTTACCATTGATGCCGCTAATGCCATCAAACAGTATGGTGTAGGTATTAAATGTGCTACCATTACTCCCGATGAAGAGCGCGTAAAAGAATTCAGCCTGAAGCAAATGTGGAAGAGTCCGAATGGAACCATTCGTAATATCCTCGATGGTACAGTGTTTCGTGAGCCGATCGTTTGTTCAAATGTACCCCGCCTGGTACCTAACTGGACTGCACCTATCTGTATTGGCCGTCATGCTTTTGGTGACCAGTACCGTGCAACAGATTTTGTAACTAAAGGAAAAGGCAAGCTCACCGTTAAATTTGAAGGTGAAGATGGAACTGTTCAGGAGTTTGAAGTATTTAACTTTAAAGGTGATGGTGTTGCACTGGCAATGTACAATACCGATGAAAGTATCAAAGGCTTTGCGCGTTCTTGTTTTAATCAGGCATTGAGCAAAAAATGGCCTTTATACCTGTCAACTAAAAACACCATCCTGAAAAAATATGATGGTCGTTTCAAAGATATTTTTGAAGATATTTATCAAAATGAATTCAAAGCAGCATTTACAGAAGCAGGTATTACTTATGAGCATCGCCTGATTGATGACATGGTAGCCAGCGCACTGAAATGGAATGGTAATTTTGTATGGGCCTGTAAGAACTACGATGGCGATGTACAAAGCGATACCGTTGCACAGGGCTTCGGTTCTCTGGGTCTTATGACTTCTACATTGGTAACACCCGATGGTAAGGTAATGGAAGCAGAAGCAGCACATGGTACTGTAACACGCCACTATCGCGAACACCAGAAGGGTAAACCTACATCTACCAATCCGATTGCTTCCATCTTTGCATGGACAAGAGGTCTGGAGTTTCGTGGTAAACTCGATGGAAATCAGGAACTGATTAATTTCTGTCAGGCATTAGAGCAGGTTTGTGTTGAAACCGTTGAAAGTGGTAAAATGACCAAGGATCTCGCTGTATGTATCCATGGTAATAAAGTGAATCATGGTGAACACTATCTGTACACAGAGGAGTTCCTGGAAGCGCTGGATCAGAACCTGAAAACCAAATTAGGAATCTAATTGAATTGTATATCTGATAAAAGAGAGCATCTTAATTTTTTAAGATGCTCTCTTTTGTTGTGTATAATAGAACACAGATTATCATGATTGTAATGTTCTATCATGATGAATCATTACAATCATGATAATCTGCGTTCTATTTCAAAAATCGTTTAATCTCCTTCTGCACATCCCTGTCTTTAATTGTTTCACGCTTGTCGTGTAGCTTTTTACCTTTTCCTAAACCGATCTCTACTTTTACTAAATTTTTTTCATTCAGGAAAACACGTAGCGGAACAATAGTATATCCTTTCTCTTTTAGTTTGGCCTGTATTTTTTTGAGTTCTCGCTTTTGTAATAAAAGTTTTCTGTCGTGAACCGCTATATGGTTATTGGCTGTGCCGTGTGTGTATTCGGCTATGTATAATGCACG
Organism: Chitinophaga pinensis; assembly: GCA_943372605.1. Classification (GTDB taxonomy): domain Bacteria; phylum Bacteroidota; class Bacteroidia; order Chitinophagales; family Chitinophagaceae; genus Sediminibacterium; species Sediminibacterium pinensis_H. The sequence goes on from CALRZI010000003.1 coordinate 173,478, forward strand.
AACCCATAATTCACCATCATCAAAAAAGCAAAAAGAGTCATTGAAACTAATTTTACCATCGCGTATCGACTTTACTTCAGTACCCAACAATACAATACCTGCCACATATTTGTCTTCTATGTAGTAATTGTAATAAGCCTGCCTGTTGTTCATTTCTTTTGCCATGGCAGTGGGTAACAATAATCTGGTAATAACTAACTCCTGAAATGAATTGACAGCTGCGCCAGTTTCTGTTTCATTTTTTTCCGGTCGACAATAAAATCAAGGAATCCGTGTTCCAGTAAGAATTCACTGCGCTGAAAACCTTCAGGCAGGTCTTTCTTGATGGTTTCTTTGATTACACGCGGACCCGCAAAACCAATCAGTGCGCCGGGTTCAGCGATATTCAGATCGCCCAGCATACCAAAGCTGGCAGAGATACCACCAAAAGTAGGATCGGTGAGTAATGAAATATAAGGTAAACCTGCATCGCTCAGTTGAGAGAGCTTGCCACTGGTTTTCGCCAATTGCATTAAGCTGAATGCACTCTCCATCATACGGGCACCACCACTTTTGCTGATAACGAGGTAGGGGAGTTTATGTTCGATACAATAATCTACTGCACGACTGAATTTTTCACCCATCACACTTCCCAGTGAACCACCGATGAATTCAAAATCCATGCAGGCAATTACATAACCTTCTCCATCTACTTTTCCTGTGGCTACCCGCATCGAATCTTTCAGATCGGTCTTGGCATGTATTTCATCCAGTCTTTTCTGATAAGGCTTCAGGTCGGTAAACCCTAATGCATCTTTGCTTCTGATCTGGTCAAAAAGTTCAGTGTATTCTTTGTTGTCAAACAAAAAATCATAATAATCCAGACTGCCTATTCGGTGGTGGTGGTTACACTTCGGACATACATACAGATTTTCAGCGAGTTCTGTAGTGGTACAGATATAGTTGCATTTGGGGCATTTATTCCAAAGACCTTCAGGGGTTTCTTTTTTATCGGCAGTAGAAGTAAGGATACCTTTGCGGATTCTTTTGAACCAGCGTGGTTTGGCATCGTCGCCCTGTACTTCTTCTCCTGTCAGATTTGCTTCAAAATCTTCTTCACGTTCTTTTTTCATAACGAGCAATGATTGGGGGGCTAAGATAGGGATATAAGTCGGAAAGTCCGAAAGACCGAAAGATGACTGTTTTAGATAATCCATCTTCCGGTCTTCCTGACTTTCCGACTTTCGGTCTACTATGCGTTTCTATTAATACAATTCAGGTCCTCGAACGCTACTTCCAGGCGTTTGGCAAAGCTCTCTTCACCTTTGCGTAGCCATACGCGGGGATCATAGAATTTTTTGTTGGGTTTATCTGCTCCTTCAGGGTTGCCGAGTTGACCCTGAAGATAGGCTTCATTTTTCTTGTAGAAATCTTTGATTCCTTCCCAGAAAGCCCACTGAAGATCGGTATCGATATTCATTTTAATGGCACCATAACCAATGGCTTCTCTGATCTGGTGTTGTGGAGAACCACTACCGCCATGGAACACGAAATACACCGGTTTTTTACCCGTTTTCAGTTCCTGCTCAATGTAAAGCTGGCTATTATTCAGAATTTCAGGACGCAGTTCTACGTTACCCGGACTGTACACACCATGTACATTACCAAAAGCAGCGGCAACCGTAAACAGTTTACCTACTTTGCTTAATTCAGTATAAGCATATGCCACATGCTGTGGTTGTGTGTAGAGTTTATCGTTTTCAATACCGCTGTTGTCTACACCATCTTCTTCACCACCGGTAACACCCAATTCAATTTCAATGCTCATGCCCAATGGCGCCATACGTTTGTAGAATTCAACAGAAGTGTGAATATTTTCTTCAATGGGTTCTTCAGACAAATCGAGCATGTGTGAACTGAAAAGAGGCTGACCTTTTTCTTTATAAAATTGTTCTCCGGCATCAATCAAACCACTCACCCAGGGCAACCATTTTTTGGCTGCATGGTCGGTATGTAATACAACGGGAACGCCATAATATTTGGCAACATTATGAATATGCAAAGCGCCTGAAATTCCACCGGCAATATTTCCCTGTAAATTGTCATTCGGCATTCCTTTACCGGCAACAAACTGTGCACCGCCATTGGAAAACTGGATGATCACAGGAGAATTTACTTTAGCAGCAGTTTCAAGTGTGGCGTTAATGGTATTACTGCCAATGGTATTTACGGCAGGTAATGCAAACTGATTGTCTTTTGCATCATTATACAATGCTTCCAGTTCTTCACCGAATAAAACGCCGGCCCTGTACTTTTTCATGTTTGTTCTTGTTTAATTGGTTATTGGTATTGGTCGATTGCAATAGTCAATAGTGAGTAGTCAGTAGTGAATATGGGATCGCCCTTTCACGTCTCACCTTTCACGTCTCACCTTTCACGTCTCACAATTGGGCGGCAAGATACTCCACTTACCGCAAACACATGTTAGCTTTTTACGCTTGTGGATGAACTGTTGATTCTGTTTAATAAACCGCATAAATAAGCAGGAGCCTGCATTAAACGGCTGCCGTACCAACTGAACATTTCACCATCTACCAGTTCTATACGAGTGTCGGGTAATACATTTTGCAATGCTTCAATATGTTTATCTGCAAATGGGTAGGGTTCGGATGATAGAAGGAGGAGTTCGGGCGACAATGACTGTAACGCTTCAATGGTTGTTTCGGGGTAACGTTTTGAAGAAGTAAATAAATTAGTAAGACCGCAGCGGGTGATTATGTCATGAATAAAAGTATCGGCTCCGATGGTCATATACGGATCTTTCCAGATCAGGTAAACACAGGATTTTGTATCTGTTGTCTGGGCTTGTTGTTGTAGTTGGTTAAATCCCTCTTCCGTTTTTTGAATAATTGCGGCTGTTTCTTTTTCTTTTTGTGTGATGGTGCCAATTCGTGTAATCATATCATAAGCCTGTTCTAAGGTTTGGATATTAGAAGTCCATACAGGTGCAATTTTTTGCAAGGCTTCAACCTGCTCTTTTACATTTTCTTCTTTATTGGCAATGATAAGATCGGGAGATAATGCGGCTACACGATCCGCTTTTACATCTTTTGTTCCGCCTATTCTTGTTTTTTTTCTAAACCAGTCATTCGGGTGTACGCAGAATTTTGTAATGCCGACTACTTCATCCTCCAAACCTAAGTCAGCCAGTAACTCTGTCTGAGAGGGCACAAGCGAAATAATCCGCTTTGGCGCAGAAATCAGTGAAATGGTATTGCCAGTCTGATCGGTGAATAAAGCCATGCCGCAAAATACTGAACTTCGCTGGATCGGGTTATGAACCGGAAACATCAACAGCAACCAGTGGGATACTGCTGTCTGATGGGCCATATGCTTTTTCAGTCAGTTTTTTCCAGCCCGCAAACAACGCATTGTATTCTGGAGCCAGATAGGTGGAGAGTAAGGAGGTGAATTTTGCAACAGCCTGTGCGGAAAGGGTAACTGATGTTTCAATTGTTGGTTTCATTTGCCAAACATACCAACTGTTTTATAACCTGATTCATCAGGTATTGTTATTGGTTATAACTAAAAGTTATACATCTTTTCTGCTATCCGGATTAATGTGCGGTTGAGTTCACTGTTATCGCCTTTACGTTCTATAAAGTAGAAGTTTCTTTCAATATGCAGTCCGTTAAAATGAATTTCTGTTAATTCTCCCTGTTCCAGTTCTTTCAAAACAGAACGACGTGGAAGAAACCCCAGCAGATCGGATTCTACCAGAAAATTCTTCAATGCCTCTGTTCCACCCAGACGCGCTTTTATTTGTAAGGAACTCATCTTGATTTTCTTCTTTTCCAGTGCTGAACGAAGTGCTGCAAGTGTTCCGCTGCCCATTTCTCTCAGAGCCAATGGCAATTGGAGCAATTCATGTAATTCGTACTGTTTCTTTCTGGCGATGGCACTTTTTTTACTGCAAACTGCCACCACATTATCTGTAATAAACGGGCGATGACTTACTTGTGTAAGTTTAGAACGCCCCTCTACAATACCAAGATTGATCTCTCCATTTAATAGTGCCTGTAATACAATCTCTGTATTACGGTTCAACAAGTTGATGACAATCTGCGGATACCGCGACTGAAAAGCAGATAATACTTTAGGTAAAATGTACAAAGCTACCGTAGTGCTGGCACCCAATTTCAGAGTGCCTTTTACCTGTAATAAATCTTTGATGGCCGATAATTCAAATTCCGTCTGGTCCTGAATGGCTTTAACTTCTGTAAGTTTTTCATATAAAAACCTGCCTGCTTCTGTTAATTCAATACTTACACCTTTTCTTTCAAACAAACGGGTGGCATATTGTTCTTCCAGGTTTCTGATATGTTTACTGATGGCAGGCTGTGAAATAAAAAGCAACTGGCTTGCTTTCGAGAAACTTTTCTGTTTCGCCACTTCAAGAAAAACTTCATGCTTTACAGATAGCATTGGAATAATTTATGGAACGATAAAGGTATCCTTTAAATACACATCGCATAAAAAAGCCCTGCAGGTGTACATGCAGGGCTTTCTCTTTAGGTTGATGTATATTATTTTGTCAGACTTTGAATAACATCGTATTTGGTGATGATATGATAATCGCCTTTTTCATCTTTGGCCAGTACCGCACCATTCTCTTTATTGATAAGGGTGCCAATTTTTTCAACCGGCGTAAGGAAATCTACAACGGGATAAGCATGCTCCAAAACGCTTGATACCAGTGCATCTTTCAATTCAGGGTTACTGAATATTTTCTGAAACAAACCACCTTCACTCAATGAACCAATGAGCTCACCATCTTTCAGTACAGGTATCTGTTCAATATCGTATTTCTTCATCAGTTCTACTGCCGCAGCTACGGTATGATCTGGCGCTACTGTAATGAGTTTTTGTCCGCCACGCCCATTTACAATGTCTTTGAATGATTTCACATCAAGGAAACCACGCTCCATCATCCACTGGTCGTTATATACTTTTCCTACATAACGACTGCCATGATCATGAAACACACAAACCACCACATCATCTTTTGTAAGGCTTGCTTTCAATTGCATGAGACCCTGTAAACAACTACCTGCACTATAACCACAGAACAATCCTTCTTCTTTTGCAATTTTCCGGGCCATTACGGCGCCGTCTTTATCTGTAACCTGAACAAACTCATCAATCACACTCATATCGTAGTTCTGCGGAACAAAATCTTCACCAAATCCTTCGGAGATATACGGGTGAACTTCAGTCATATCAATTTCACCTGTCTTAAAATATTTGGTAAGTAAAGAACCGTAAACGTCAACTGCCCATACTTTAATGTTCGGATTTTTTTCTTTCAGGTACATGGCCGTACCTGTTATGGTTCCACCTGTTCCGGCGGTACATACAAAATGGGTAATCTTACCTTCTGTCTGCTCCCATATTTCAGGGCCGGTTGTTTCGTAATGCGCCTGGCGGTTGGCCAGGTTATCGTACTGGTTCATGTACATGGAATTGGGAATTTCCTTGCCCAGTCTTTTGGCTACACTATAATAACTGCGGGGATCTTCGGGCAGTACATTGGTTGGACAAACAATTACTTCAGCACCTACTGCTTTCAGAATATCTGCTTTTTCTTTTGATTGTTTATCGGTGGTTACAAAAATGCATTTGTACCCTTTTACGCAGGCTGCGAGTGCAAGCCCCATACCGGTATTACCACTGGTGCCTTCGATGATGGTTCCACCGGGCTTTAATTTGCCTTCCTGTTCTGCTACTTCCACCATTTTCAAAGCCATACGGTCCTTGATGGAGTTGCCGGGATTGAAATAATCAACCTTGGCCAGCACAGTGGCAGGAATATCTTTTGCTACTTTATTGAGCTTAATCAGGGGGGTATTTCCAATCGTTTCGAGGATATTATTCAACCACATGCTAAAACTAACGTTTGTTTGGGGCAAAGGTAAAGTTTTGCGGCTGCCGTTGAACAGCTTGTACCGATTTATAACCGTTTCGTTAAAACGATGGGGAAAAGGGGGAGTGGTATTCTCTGTTGCGCATTGTGTCTAACACCACTGCCTCCTTGGTATGCAGCGATGTACGGTATAGAATCATAACCTGGTCTTAGAAACTTTTCACTAACTGAATCATGTTTCCAATTTCTACCAGATTGTTTCCTTTACGTACTATTTCTGTTTTCTCCTTTTCTGCTACTGTGGTTTTATCCGAATTTAAATAGGCAATTGTCATGGCTGGAACAAGTGCTAATACTGCGAAAATCTGGAGGTTGTTGAGTAACTTTTTCATACAAGTTGTTTTTGTTGTTTTTTAATTTGATAAATCAAAGATACGTCAACTTTTGGTACTATGCAATATATAGTACCATCTTTAAGATAGTAATATCTGTTGCAAAATAGCTTATTTAACTTGTTAGTTATTGATTATCAATTATTTGTATTGTTTCCTGGATGAAAATGATTTTTTTGACTTTGTGATGAGTGGTTCTAAAAACTGATGGAAAAATATTGCCACTGAAGACACAGAAGGGCACAGAGATTTTTTCTGTGCTTTTCAGTGTCTTCAGTGGCAATAAATTGGGTATAATGTAATTATGCGCCGAAACTGGCTGCTATCTTTCCGCAAAGATCGGTTTCAATCATTTTAGCAGCCAGGCCAACCATGTTCATAAACGCTTTATCATTACTGATACCATGACCAATGATCACTGGTTTGGCCACACCCAGTACCGGTGTGCCACCATAGTTTTCATAATGAAAACGGCTGAAATAGCTGTCTGATGAGAGATTACGCTGTTGGGCGATGTCATAAATAGACTCCGCCATTTTGAGGATGATATTTCCGGTAAAACCATCGCAGACCATTACATCGGCTTTATCGCCAAAAATGTCGCGGCCTTCAATGTTTCCGATAAAATGAAGTTGTGTATTTTCTTTGAGCAGGGGGTAGGTGGCTTGTGCCAGGATATTTCCTTTTCCTTCTTCTTCCCCTACATTCATAAGTCCCACAGACGGGTTACTGATGTTCAGAATATGCTGTGCGTATAAACTGCCCAATTGTGCAAACTGGTTCAGTTGTTCGGGTTTGCAATCAGCATTCAATCCTACATCTACCAATAAACCTGTTCCTCCATTCAGTTTTGGGATGATGGTTGAAATGGTAGGTCTGGCCACACCAGCAATAGGTTTAATGCTATACATGGCACCAACCAGCATGGCACCTGTATTACCGGCGCTGATAAAAGCATCAATCTTACCAGTTGCCAACATATGAAATCCTATGGCAATAGATGAACGTTGCTTTTCTTTTAATGCTTTGGTAGGATGTTCGTGGTATCCGATGACTTCGGGGGCATGTACCAAATGCAAATTAGGTGATGACACCTGGTGTTCCTCTAATAAGGGGTTTACCAAAGTTTCATCACCTATTAAATATAGTGAGGCAGCAGGTGTACCGGTAGACAGATAGAGTTTCAGCCCTTTCACCGCTTCTAACGGTGCAAAATCTCCACCCATCATGTCTATACCAATATTCATGCGCTGTTAGCTTAGATCAATTGAACTAAAAGGAATTACGCTTTCAATGGAGCTTTTTCAGCTACCAGTTTACCTTTATAGAACAATTTACCTTCGCTCACGTGAGCACGATGGCGAACGTGTGTTTCACCTGTAGTGCTGTCTTTGCTCAATGTAACTTCTTGTGCCACATAGTGCGTTCTTCTTTTTGCACTGCGCTGCTGTGAATGTCTGCGTTTAGGATTCGGCATATCTCGAATTTTAAAGTATCAATAATGGTTATTCTAAGTCCTTAAATTTCTCCAACCCTTTCCATACGGTGTTATGGTTGTCTTTCTGTGCTTCTTCTTCCATCTTTCTCAATTTCTCCAGCACTTCTTTGTTGCACAGCGAACCACCCATTTCACTCTCCTTACACATTTTCTGTAAAGGGATACTGAGGTTGATGAATTCATAGATCCAGTCGCTCAGGTACAGATGGCTCTCTCCACGGCTGATATAATATACATCCGGGTCTTCTTCCTGCTCATTCATGATTTCAGGATCTTCCACCATTTTTACAATGATGTTGAATTCATCCCAAAGCTGCATGGGCAGCTGATTGCCACATCTGTCGCAGGTACTTTCTAATGTGCCGTCAATATCAAACCTGAGTTGCATGAAGTTGTTATTCTTCTCCAGGCTCAGTTTTACATTGGCGATACAGTTTTTAAAATCCTGCTCCCCATAAGAAGTAAAGAACTTGTCCTCAATACGGTATTCATATACATGAGTCCCCGGCTTCAAACCCACAAACGCTATCTCAAATTCCCGCCGATGACTCATAACCGATTTTTAAGGGCTTGCAAAGGTAGGCCAAAATGGCGTAAATGCCAAGAGAAAGTTGAGTTTTAGGCGTTTCGAGTTATCAACAGACCTGAATCAGGAGGAATATGCATATTTGTAATTATGAAACCTGAGGCGAAATTATCTCCTTCTCTGTTTATCCGACCCGCTTTTTTGCTGTTAATGGCTTTACTGTTACATATTCTGGGCTATTTTCCCAAAGCAGTAGAAAACTGGTACAGTACAGGCGTTTATAAAGGGATTTCGGCTACACTGCGGGTTCTGACTAAATGGTTACCATTCAGTATTGGTGATTGCTTGTATATCTTATTCATTATCAGTCTGATAGTGGCTTTGGTGCGGTCTATCCTTCTTTTACGGAAAAATCAATGGAAAAGGCTGCTATTGTTCACCATGCTGCTGAATCTGTTGAGTAAGCTATTGTGGATTTATATTGTGTTTAGGCTCTTATGGGGACTGAATTACGACCGGATGGGTATTGCCTATCAGCTAAAACTATCTAAAAAAGGCTACCAGACCGAAGAGGTGATTCAACTCACCAACCGTTTAATAGACAGTCTCAACGCATGCCGCCAGCGTTTACCCGATACCGTATTACCCCAACCCCCGCTCGACAGTATTTTCCGCATGGCGGGAATTGGTTATGCCCGTGCCTGGGAAACCCATAGTTTTCTGAACTATTCGCACCGTTCTATTAAACCCAGTTTATTTACCGGTCTGGCCGACTGGATGGGTTTCACAGGATATTATAATCCATTCACTGGAGAAGCACAGGTGCGAACAGATGTACCCAAATTGGTGTTACCTTTTGTGTCGGTTCATGAAATAGCACATCAATTGGGTTATGCGAGTGAAAGTGAGGCCAATATGGTTGGATTTATAGCTGCATTGGACACCGATAATGCATTTTTCAGGTATTCAGCTTTCAACGAACTCTTTAGCTATGCGCAAAGAGAGGAAATGTATTTATTGGCCACAGCAAAAGATTCGGTCAGGTTTCAGCAGGTGATACAATTGAATCGTGAAAGGATGGATACACTTGTGAGAAAAGATCGTAAAGAAGTACGCGAATTTTTTCAGCAAAGACAACATAAAGGTTCTGCAACTTTAAACAGTCTTTACGATCAGTACCTGCGTATCAATAATCAGGAAGCCGGGCTGAAAAGTTATGATGAAGTAATTGGCTGGTTAATTGCTTACAATAAAAAGTATGAAAAAAAATGAGGTTATAAAATTAGTAACAGCGATAAGCCTTACGGTAATTTTAGGCGCTGTAGGCGGACTGGTAACTTCCCCTGAAATACCCACCTGGTATGCAGGATTAACCAAACCCTCCTTTAATCCACCCAACTGGTTATTTGGTCCTGTGTGGACTACTTTATACGTTTTAATGGGAATCAGTTGTTATCTGGTATGGAAGCATTCTGCATCACCTGACCGGAACAGGGCTTTATTTGTATTTGTTGTTCAGTTTGCCCTGAACTTTTGCTGGTCATTTATTTTCTTCGGGATGCACGAAACCGGATGGGCGCTCGTAGAAATGATGGTATTATGGGTTGCTATTCTGATAACCATATTTTCTTTTGCAAAATTCTCCAAAACTGCTGCCTGGCTGCTTGTGCCTTATATATCATGGGTAAGTTTTGCCATGTTATTGAATGGAGCGATATGGAGATTGAATGGTTAGCAGGGAGAGGTGAAAAGTGAAAGGTTAAATGTGAATAAAGTAGAATTCTTTCACGTTTCACCTTTCACGTCTCACGACTAGAATTTATTCTTCCACATCATACTCTCCACAGGCATATTGGGTTGTCCGCTGTATTTGGCGTTTGATTTCTGGTTGTATTTTACTTCGATCTCTCCATCAACCGGGAAATAGATGAGCTGGCCAATTGGCATTCCGTGGTAAACACGAACAGGTTGTTTGCAGGAAATTTCCAATGTCCAGTTACCGCAGAAGCCAACATCGCCTTTACCGGCGGTGGCATGAATATCAATACCCAGACGTCCTGTGGATGATTTTCCTTCCAGGAAAGGAACATGCGCATGGGTTTCTGTGTATTCGAGTGTTACACCCAGGTAGAATTTATGGGGTTCTAAAACAAAACCTTCATCAGGTATGTCGAAGTATTCAATTTTGTTGTGCTTTTTTGCATCGAGTACATCATCTACATATAAGGCCAGTGTTTTACCGAGATGAACATCATAACTATTACTACCCAGATCGGCACGGTTATAAGGCTCAATTTTGATGGTTCCTTTGTCTATTTCCTCTAAAATGCGCTTGTCGGTGAGAATCATTCCTGAATTTGTTTTGGGTTGGGATGCAAATAAATCTTAAATCTGCAATCTAAAACGCTCAACGTTCAGGGTGCCGCTGTTTTATCAACAAGATATCAACGAACAAACCCGTTTGGCTGTCTGGAAGATAGCCGAACCGGAATCTTTTTTTCTTGAAAAAGTAACACTCAAAAAAGAAATCACCCATCCGCATAAACGGCTGCAGCACCTTGCGGGTCGCTATCTTTTGCGTTATCTGTTTCCCGATTTTCCTGCTGAATCTATCGCTATTGCCGATACACGAAAACCGTTTTTACCCGATGAACAATACCATTTTTCCATTTCACATTGCGGCGACTATGCAGCCGCTATTGTGAGCAGTACAGAAAGAGTAGGGATAGATGTTGAATTGCTGACACCGCGGGTAGAGAAAATAAAACATAAATTCCTGCATCCTGAAGAACTCACGCTGGTCGAAAAATCAACCACCGATACAATTACACTGCTTACTTTATTATGGAGCGCCAAAGAAGCCATGTTTAAGTGGTGGGGAAACGGCGATGTAGACTTTAGTGAAGTGCTGCGTATTCATGAACTCCCCGAAAAGGAAGAAGGCAGTATCAATGCCAGTTTCATAAAAACAACAATATTCCCATTGTCATTACAGTACCAGCTATTTGGAAATCTTACACTTGTGTGGACCGAGGGAGAAATAAGAAATAAGGAATATGAAATATGAAATGAGAAAGTAGTAGTACTCCTTACTTCCTTATTTCATATTTCATATTCCTTATTTCTTATTTCTCTGTTCTTTCAGTCATCAAACCTGCTTTTAGACTTTGGTATAAGCAGCAGGTTGTTTTGCAGGGTTTGTTTGAGTTGGCGTTTCACTAACTGACCCATGGTTCGGGCTTTGCCAAAGAAAGTGGCAGCATCGAAATGAACAGATAGTTCCTGTTTGAGTTGATCCATTTTTTCTTTGGTTGAAATGGTGTCTTTACTCATAATATCCAATAGCTCTTTAATGCGGTAACGTGAAGACACAAGTCTGTATGTCATCATTGTTCTTTCTTCTGCCTGGTATTGGGCGATAGATGATTTATCGAGGTATTGCAAGGCAATATCGACCAGTGTTTTATTCTCTTTAAAAAACTGTGGCAGGTATAAATTTTTTCTTCCTTCGTATGACTGCTGATCAAAATCAATGGCCCTGATGCGGTATTGAAAGTCTTCAATATCAGGAATGATGTTTACCACAAAATTGTAGGAACGCATATCACCGAGTAATTGCACAAAACAACGTTCATTAAATTTTACAAATTCTTTTGCAAGACGAATCAGGTTGGTGTTAGCACTGTTCAGGTGTTCGGCAATAAAAATATCACCCGGTATACCAGGAATATGTTCCTCGATTAATGTATCCCTGTCTGTAAAATAAGTCATGCGGTTAGGAGAGAGGAGGTGTTCCAACTCTAAGCCATATACGCGACTGGCATCAGCCTGTTTAATATAATAGTGATCGTAATTATCGTTGAACTTGTTTACGATCCGGATGCGAAATGGTTGACTATTTCCGAAATAGCAGAAATCGATTCTGGCCACATCAAGATGTTTGATAAAGCTCATGTCGCCTTCTGTTTTCAGGATGGCATAAATACGTACCAGATTTTCGCGCAGGTATTCCCATTCGCGCATATCATACGATACTTTTTCCCAGGAAGTGTCTTTCCCCTGTCGGTCTTTTAATGGAACAGAGTAGGTGTAGCGTTGCAGATCGGAGTAACGAACAGGAAGTTTTACTTCCCTGCTGTAATGCACCAGATACTTACGCAAGGCCTCATTAATGGGAAAGATGGGTTTTTTCTTCGAAGGCTTTTCTGCTTCGCCCGATGAAATAATATGTCCAAATACATTACTCAAGCACTAATGGTTCGTTGTCTTCAAGCAGGTTGAGGTTTACAGCATCGGCACCGGCAATACCTTCTATCGATCCTTTAATATGAGCAGCATTTAGTAACACTTTCTCTAATTGCTTCTCCCTGGCTTTCCAGAGTTTCTCCATGGCGTCGCGTTCTTTCTGTATACTGAGTTTCATAGTCATGAAACCTTCTCGAATGGCTTTCCACTGTTCGCTGAATTCGGAGCCAATCAGGTAATCGTATAACATGACCATTTTGTCGCCTTTGTTTTCCTGGCTTTTCTTGGCATCTGCAATTTTTAATAGCGCATTACGAAGTAATAGAGACACACTTCTTACTTCACTAAAAGTACAGATGTAAACGCCTTCTTTTTCTCCAAAACGATCCATGTCTTTAGGCAGGGCCTGTGTAACAATAATAGCTACATCTGCACCGAGCTTACGCATGTCGTTTTTGAGTTTCTCGATCCAGTCGTTCTGAAAATCTTTGGTGCGTTTACTCTCATAAATAATTTTACCCGCTTCATTACCATATTGGTTACGCACGGTTTGTATACAGTCTGCACCACGAACACCTTTACCCACTTCTTCAATCTTATCAAATGGAAAAGTGCTTTGGAGTAAAGATTCGAGCATCAGTTCCTGTACTTCTCCCTGTAACTGCATACTGCCCTGTTCCGATTTACGGCGCATTTCTTCCACCAGTTTTTTCTGGTCTTCAATCTGTTTTTCCATCTCCTTCATCCGCAACTGGTATTCCTGTTCCTTGATGCTGAGTTTTTCGGCTTCTTCTTTCGATAGCTGTTCTTTTAGTTTCTCTCTTTCTTCTATCAACTGTCTCTGTAATGACAACTCTAATTCTTCTTCTTTGGTTTTGAGCGCCTGTTCTTTCTGTAGAAATTCGAGTTCTTTTTTGCGGGCTTCTTTCAGTTTTTCTTCTTTTTCTTTATCGGCTTCCTGCAACATTTTCAATTGGTTCTCAAAATCGGCAGCAATATTTTTCCGGAGCGATTCTTTCAGTTCTTCTTCCAGTTTCTTTTTTTCTGCTGCAATTTTTTTGATTGCTTCCTCATCTTTCAACTGGAGTTGTTGTTGAAAAGACTGTTCTTTTTGTCTGAACTCTTCGTCTTTTTTCTTTTGCCAGTCAACCATCTGTCCCCGCAGTTCTTTCTGTACCTCCTCTCGAATAGAGTCGCCAGGTTCGAACTGGTGGTTACAATTGGGGCAGTGTATAATAAAGTCGGCCATGTTTATTTTTTTACAAAGTAATGCTATTCAGAAAGAGAAGAAAAAAGTTCATGGTAAAGTCTCAAATCTGTAAGTTCCTGAGGAGTAAACTCCTGTTGCCTGCATTTATAAGTCTGTTTTCTGTAGATATAAAACTGTTTCTGATTGAAATTAAGAAAAAAACATATAGGAGGATGATAGTTTTGGTTTTGATATAGCAATCTTTCAAATTTTAAAACCAATATCTATGATTAAGAAAAAAATGAATGCCATTGTAATGATCTTTTTTGCAATGGTGATGGGTATTTCCTGTTCAAAATCTGACAAAGCACCCGGAACTGATCCTGGCACAGCTGAAGCAAGCTGGAAAATGGGTACTTATACGTATAACAGGGGAGCCAGTAGTCAGAACAGTTCTATAGTAGGCGGAGCTAATCTTCATATCATCGTTGCAACAACATCCGGCGCACCTACACAAGGTGTTTTTTCGGGAAGTACGGTTAGCGTTAAATTTTTTGATCAGGGTCCGGGTGAATACAGTCTGGTTACAGAAACGGCTTTTTCTAGTGCCAACGCTGCCAATAAAATTATGTCAATTGATTGTACCATTGGTACCGGCACTTCAACGGGCAGCACTTTGTATACATATGCGTCCGGAACGGCAAAAGCCCAGGTAACCAAAGTGAACAATCAATACAGGGTTACTATCGACAATGGTATTACGTTGAATAAAAAACTGGATGTAAATGGAGGTGTGGCAGGTGCTCTTGCTAGTTATAGTTTTACCTGCAAGTCTGTTTTTTAGAAAGGGTTCATGTACATGTTAAGCTAAAAGAGGCTACCCAAAAGGGCAGCCTCTTTTTAATTTTCAGTGCGGAAGAGGAGATTCGAACTCCCACGCCCGGTAAAAGGCGCTACCACCTCAAAGTAGTGCGTCTACCAATTTCGCCACCTCCGCATTCTTTGGGACGGCAAATGTACAGTAATTCGGTAAATCTATACAAAGCCATCAGGAAGATTTTTTGATTACATCCGCTCCGGTACCCTGATACCCAGTACCGACATGCCATTCTTCAAAGCCTGTGCCGTTAACTGCGATAACTGTAAACGCAACTGTTTCTTTTCTGCTGATTCAGCATTGGCAATAGAATGTTCGGTATAGAATGAATTGAATGTCTTCGCCAGGTTAAATACATAAATCGCCACTTTGGAAGGATCGTGCTCCGAAGCAGCTTCCTGTAAAACAACCGGAAATTGTTCAAGGGTAAGGAGCAGTGATTTTTCAAGGGGCAGAATACTATGGTCCATGGTCCATGGTTTATGGTCCATAGTATTTTTTCTAAGGATACTTCTGATCCTCGCATGCGTATACTGTATAAATGGACCTGTAAACCCATGGAAATCGATACTTTCTTCGGGGTTAAAAATCATTTTCTTTTTAGGGTCAACCCTTAAGAGAAAGAATTTAAGTGCACCCAAACCAATGGTATCATACAATTCGGTGAGTTCTTCAGGGGTAAAATCTTTTACTTTGCCAAGCTCCTCGGTTTTCTTTCTCGCAATGTTTATCATTTCCTCCACCAGATCATCAGCATCTACAACCGTTCCTTCCCGGCTTTTCATTTTTCCGGAAGGAAGTTCCACCATGCCGTAGCTGAGGTGATAAATGCCATCGGCAGAAGGCAACTGAAGTTTCTGGCAAATCAGTTTTAATACCTTGAAATGATAATTCTGTTCATCGCCCACCACGTAAATGCTTTGGCTTGCATTGAATTCTTTTTGTTTCTGTTCAGCCAAACCAATATCCTGGGTGATGTAAACTGAAGTGCCATCTTTTCTTCTCACCAGCTTTTCATCGAGTCCATCAGCGGTAAGGTCAATCCATACGCTGCCATCATCTTTCTGGTAAAAAACACCTTTTTGTAAACCTGTTTCTACCAGGTCTTTTCCTAATAAATAAGTATTGCTTTCGTAATAGGTTTTATCGAAGTTGCTGCCGATGCGCTGGTAGGTGGCATTAAATCCTTCGTACACCCAGCCATTCATGGTGCGCCATAATTCCATTACTTCGGGTTTGCCTGCTTCCCAGTCAATCAACATTTGTTGTGTTGTTTTCATGATAGGCGCTTCTTTTTCTGCTTGCTCTGCAGACATGCCACCAGCTACCAGTTCAGCTATTTCTGCTTTATAGGCTTCATTGAATTTCACATAATAATCGCCAACAAAATGATCGCCCTTGGTATTGGTAGTGACTGGTGTTGCCCCATTCGCAAAACGCTGCCAGGCAATCATGCTTTTGCAGATATGTACACCGCGATCGTTGACGATACAGGTTTTTACTACCTCATTACCCGTTGCCTTTAATATTTCAGCAATACTCCACCCTAGAAAATTATTTCTCAGGTGTCCGAGATGCAGGGGTTTGTTGGTATTGGGAGAGGAATACTCCACCATTACTTTTTCTGCAAGGGGTTTGCCAAATCCAAATCTTGTATCAGCAAAAGACTGATCCAGAAACTGGAGCCAGTAATTGTCGGCAACCGATAAATTCAGGAAACCTTTGATGATATTGTAGCCGCTAAATAATAAAGGATTGGCTTCCAGCAGCGTTTTACCTATTTCTTCACCCAATGCATCGGGCGATTTTTTTAATTGCTTTACCAATGCAAATAAAACAACGGTATAGTCGCCCTCAAATTCTGGTTTGGTATCATTTACCAATACCTCATGGGGCTGCATATCAACCTGGTATAATGTTTTGATCGCTGCCGATGCCGCGGATTTTATCTGGTCTACAACACTCATATTCATAATGGTTACGGCGGCAAAAGTAATTAATTAAGCCCTACCTTCGCTGGGTTCATGCGAAACTTACACGAACATATCCGGGGGGTTATTCTAAGCGTGGTAGACTTTTTTTATCCGATTTTCAAAAAGATCATGCCCCTGCAGACTTACCGCTATGCAGCCTGTGGCGGATTTAATACCGTTTTGGATATCAGTTTATTCTTTGTGTCTTACAATTATATATTCCAGAAACAAACCCTGCATTTATCATTTATTGCCATCAGCGCGCACATCGCGGCATTCCTTGCGGCTTTTGTGGTTACTTTTCCAACAGGATTTTATTTAAGCAGGTATGTGGTATTTCAGGAAACGTCTGTGGCAAAGAGAAAACAACTCAGTAAATATTTTCTGGTGGTTCTGGGATGTTTTATTTTGAATTATGGATTCCTGAAACTCTTTGTTGAAGTGTTTGGATGGTATCCCACCATATCTAAAATCATTACCACATTCTTTGTCGTGGCATTCAGTTATGTTAGCCAGAAGAATTTTACGTTTAAAGCCCCGGCGAATTAATTGTTGATAATGCGCATTTGATAAACCGGTTGTAGGGTTTTGTCTTTTGCAGGTTTAATGTTAAACATAAGCGTAGCAATACCCGATTTCTCTCCATGTATGATCCTTATCTTATGCAACCCTTTTGAAAGCTCAATAGATGCCCTGTGGTGGGTGTATTCATCGTATAGGGTGAATTTGGGATCCCAACCATCAATTACCAGTTTGCCGTCTATATATACTTTTACAAAATCATCGGCTGTAACCGCAATATCATAGAAACCTTTTTCTGTTTCAATATCGGTAACAGCATCTGTAGCAAAAGAGTCGGCAGGTAAATTTTTTCCAATGCTGCCCCACCAGGTGAAATCTATTTTTGAAACGGTATCGGTATGAATGGGTGTAGACTCCAGCAGGTTCATAAAAGCGTCAGTGGCTGTTAAAGGATCAGAAGCGTCATCCCATTTAAACCAGCGTGTTATCCATTGTTGAGATGGAGTGAATTGTTCAAATTCAAATAAAGCGCCGTTATGTTCTTCTTTCCCGAACTGGTTAGTGAAGACAGGTCCATGATATTGTAATCGAATGTTTTTTAGCTCAGTAATACCAACAGGTTTTGCAATAAGGAAAGATGGAAAACTGCCTTTCCCTTTCTCTGTAATTTCAAATCCATTTAATTGATAGATTTCCCAGCTACCTGTTTTGCCCAATACTTCAAAATGATACAAACCACTGCTATCAACATCTTTCAGCCATAACAAGGGATATTGAAAATTGTAAGGCCCCCATTGTGTAATGCGAATATTGTCTTTTCCTTTCGGATAAATTGGGTCGGGTCTTTTGGTAACAGGTACTTTTTTTAACCGTTCATCGGGTGCATAGTCCATATCCAGCGGATCATCTTCACGTGAAGTATCAATATCGTTGGTTCTTTCACCCAGTTTCAGGTTGGTGGTATGGGCCATTTTCTGGTTACCGCTAAATGCAACCGTATCTGTTCCCATAATATCATAAATGGTTTCTGTGGCGGTAAACTGGTTAGCAGCTATCCAGTAGTTCATGCTTCTGGTATTTCTAACCTGTGCATATTTCCAATCGGCAGGTTGTGTGGTCCGCGACCATAATTTAATAGCCGTTTTATCAAACAGAAAACGATTGATGGCAATATTGTTATTCTGCCCATGTTCAATGGCAATACCAATTCTGTTAAAAGCAAAATCGTTGTCGGTAAAATCACTGTCATAACTATATCCACCCCAGATCCCGTGATCGCAGTCGCGGATTACATTTTTCATCACCAGGTTCCTGCTAAATGTTACTTCAACACCATTGGTAGGAGCGTAGGAGAAATCGTTGGCATAGATAAAATTATCATTGCAGCCACCTTCACCCGTATCCATGGTATGCTGACCAGCCCAAAGGAAAAATCCATCACCGCTATGCGTAGCGCTATTATAGGCGAAAATATTTTCGGTACACTGTTCAAACACCAGAAAGCCAGCGCTGTCCTGACCGCGTTTGTATTTTCCATGGCTATATCCGCGTACATTCCAATCAACCCTGTTATGGTAAAAGGTATTGAAACTGCTTCTGTACAAGCCAATGCCAATTCCTGAATTAAAGGAGAAGTTATTGTCGTGAACCACTGCTTTATCAGAACCAGTCATCATGAGTCCACATTGACCGTTGGTGATCGTATTATTCACAATCAGGGCATTGCTGCATTTGTTGAGATAAATGCCTGCGCCATATCTTTTCCATTCCTGGTTTTCATTTTTATGGTAGCTCATCCAGTCACTGATATCTTCTCTTTCCCGGTTGCTTTTCAGTTCCTGCCGGTAATTATAACTGAGGTCACAATTTTCAATCGTCAGTCTGTCTACGCTGTCTGCCAGTATGGCTATTTTATAACCGCGAATATTGGCATTGAGAATCCGGATATTCTTTGAGCCGGGTTTAATATGAATGGCAACACCATAAAACTCGTCTGGACGGCTTTTATCATTTGATCCCTGCAGGATTACGTCTTTCATATCAACTGTAATATTTTCACCGGCAATATCAATCAGAGACGACTCGGAAAGCGTGTTGAGGGTATATAAACCGGGTTGAATACGGGTGGAAGAGATGATTTTCATACCCTGTACAGGTCTGGCCACAGGTATATCCTGCGCCGAAGCGGATAAAAGAAGAACTGACAATAACCCGGCTACCAAACATTTCAAATACATGCTTAAAACTAAGATTTTCTGTTAATAGGATGCCAAATGGCAGGTTTTACATAGAAGAACTGTCAGAAACGCATTGATTTGGAGCGGTTTGGGTAGCTGAATCAGGCTGGAGGGGGTGGGTCTGACAATTTTTCATTTTACTGCCAGATGGCATAATGATTGACAGTTGAATGCCGATTATTAACCTGAAATCAATAGTTATGGGCAAGATAATAGGCATTGACCTTGGAACAACAAATAGCTGTGTGGCCGTTATGGAAGGTAACGAGCCGGTAGTGATTGCAAATGATGAAGGACGCAGAACCACCCCTTCTGTAGTGGCATTCCTGAAAAACGGAGAGCGTAAAGTAGGAGATCCTGCCAAACGCCAGGCCATTACCAACCCGCAAAACACCATTACAAGCGTAAAGCGTTTTATGGGTCGTAGACATGATGAAGTAACCGAAGAAATCAGTCATTGGAGCTATAAAGTAGCCAAAGGCGACAATAATACCGTACGTGTTGCGATCGATGATCGTTTATATACTCCGCAGGAAATTTCAGCTATGGTACTTCAGAAAATGAAGAAAACAGCCGAAGATTACCTGGGGCAGGAAGTAACCGAAGCGGTTATTACTGTACCTGCTTATTTTAATGATGCACAGCGCCAGGCTACTAAAGAAGCGGGTGAAATTGCAGGTCTGAATGTTCGTCGTATTGTAAACGAACCAACGGCTGCGGCACTGGCTTATGGTATGGATAAGAAGAATACCGATCAGAAGATCGCTGTATTCGATCTGGGCGGTGGTACATTCGATATCTCTATCCTCGAACTGGGTGATGGTGTATTTGAAGTAAAATCAACCAATGGCGATACACACTTAGGTGGTGATGATTTTGATAAAGTGATCATGGACTGGCTGGCTGATGAATTTAAAAACCAGGAAGCCATCGACCTTCGTAAAGATCCCATGGCTTTACAGCGTTTGAAAGAAGCGTCTGAAAAAGCAAAAATCGAATTGAGTTCATCTGCGGAAACTGAAATTAACCTTCCTTATATCACTGCAGTAGATGGTGTACCTAAACACCTGGTACTGAAATTATCACGTGCAAAATTTGAAGCATTAGCCGATAGTTTATTTACACGTTGTCTGAAACCTTGTGAAGCTGCATTAAAAGATGCAGGTTACAACACATCTCAGATTGATGAAGTGATTCTGGTAGGTGGTTCAACCCGTATTCCTAAAGTACAGGAGATTGTAGAGAAGTTCTTTGGAAAGAAACCCAATCGTGGTGTAAACCCCGATGAAGTAGTAGCAGTAGGTGCTGCTATTCAGGGTGCAGTATTAACCGGTGAAGTAAAAGATGTATTGTTACTCGATGTAACTCCACTCGGACTTGGTATTGAAACCATGGGTAGTGTGATGACAGTGATGATTCCATCAAACACAACTATTCCTACCAAGAAAACAGAAGTGTTCTCAACCGCCAGCGATAACCAGCCCGGTGTACAGATTCATGTATTACAGGGAGAGCGCCCGATGGCTAACCAGAATAAGAGCCTGGGCATTTTCAACCTCGATGGCATTCCACCAGCACCAAGAGGCGTACCCCAGATTGAAGTAACTTTTGATATCGATGCCAATGGTTTGTTGCATGTAAGTGCAAAAGACAAAGGCACTGGTAAAGAACAGAAAATCCGTATTGAAGCAGGTAGCGGCTTAAGCAAAGAAGAAATTGAGAAAATGAAAGCCGAAGCCAAAGCCAATGAAGCAACGGATAAAGAAGCGCGTGAAAAAGTGGAGAAGCTGAATCAGGCCGATAGTTTAATCTTCCAGACCGAGAAACAATTCAAAGAGTTTGGAGATAAAATTCCAGCCGATAAAAAAGCTCCCATTGAAGCTGCTTTAACCAAGCTGAAAGAAGCACACAAAAGCCAGGATATTGCTGCAGTAGATGCTGCAATGACTGAAATGAACACTGCGTGGACAGCAGCCAGTGAAGAAATTTACAAGGCGCAGCAGGAAGCAGGTGCTCAACCAGGTGCAGAAGCGCAGCCAGGTGCTGAACAGGCAAATGGGTCGGCTAAAAACGATACCGTTGAAGATGCACAGTTTGAAGAAGTGAAATAACGAAGACGCATTATAAATTGTCAAGGCCCCGATTAAAAAACCGGGGCCTTTTTATATACCTGTAAATGAGAAAACTATTTTACCAACGATCTTATTCCCGTACAGTATATATTACTCAAGTCTTAGCCTTGACGAGTTATTGAAATTTTATACTTCCTGTACAAGTGTAGTATTGGTAGTGAAATCTTTTACGAAAGAACTGTTCTCTTTCTCTGCATATAAAACCCTGTACTTTTCACTTGCACTCAAGCGTTTCCACCAGGGACGCGATGAAGCAGTAAATAAAATACATGCCTGAATTTCCATGAATAACAATTCGCTTTCAGAAAAAACACGGGCTTCGCGATAAGGCTTAAAACGGGGAGCTGTATGCATGGTTTTTATTTTTATCAAAATTATTCTTTGCTTACGAAAGAATAATTATTTCACTAAAAAAGAGTAATAATACTCCGTATAATTACCTAATACTCTTTATGATGTGAAGTGCACTGCGCTTCAGATTGAGTAATAAGGTATCGCAATTTGCGATACCTTATTACTCTTTTTCATCAGCTCTTCTGAAGCCAATCCTGCGTGTATTTGATTCCTGCATCAATAATTTTTGAAAGAGTCCGAATACTGTTTCGAAATCCTCATCATGTTTATCTACACGTTTGCCTATTCGTTCCAGTGTAAGTAATACTTCCTGGCTATTCGACAATAAAGCCCGCATTTGTACAAAAATTTCAATGATCCTGATACTTACTTTTAAAGCCTTTTCTGTTTTTAAAACATTGGCAAGCATCAGTATGCCGTGTTCGGTAAAAGCCAATGGTATGGCACCACCTAAATGTTGTACAGAAGGTATCGCATTTTGCGATACCATGAATTTAATTTCTTTCTGATTGAGCGGAAACATAAAATGTTTGGGAAACCTCTTCAGGTTTCTTTTTACCTGCTCCCTCAACCTTGTGGGTATTACATCATACAGTTTGGCGAGATCACGATCAAGCATAATTTTTTGTCCTCTTACCAGGTGAATATGCTGCGTGATGCTTTCGTCAGTGAATTTTTCTTTCCGTTTAACTGGCATAAAAAATATTTCAACTAATCTATTATGATTAGTCGACTTTTTATACCGTATTTCTACCTGATTTTCTTGTGGTAACTACCTGTTTTAAGGTATCGCATTTTGCGATACCTTATTTGATAATGCGATAACACCAGCGTTTTAATTTTCCTTCAAAATCAAATGGGGTAGTGGCTTTGGTGATGTCTTTAATATCGGTAGCTTGTATCTGTTCCGTTTCAAGAATGAATTTTGTATAGTTGGTACTGAAGAAAAGTGTACCGCCTGTGGTCATGGCCGCCAGTACATCATTAATCAGTTCCACATGATCGCGCTGAATGTCGAGAAAATCTTTCATGCGTTTGCTGTTGCTGAAAGTGGGCGGGTCCATAATAACCAGATCGAAGCTATTGGGTTGCAGTGTTTTCAGGTATTGCTTTACATCTGCATGTACAAAAAAGTATTTGTCTTTATCCTTAAACCGGTTGATTACCATATGATCTTCTGCCCAGTTGAGATAGGTTTTTGACAAGTCAACTGAAGTAACAGATGCTGCACCACCTGCAGCCGTGTACACTGAAAATGAACCCGTGTAACAAAATAAATTCAAGACCCTTTTATTACTGGCTATTTCTTTAGCCATCTGTCTGGTAATACGATGGTCAAGAAATAAACCGGTATCAAGATAATCGGCAAGGTTCACTAAAAACTTAAGCCCGTTTTCTTCAACCGTAAAGAATTCTTTTTTGCTGTCTATTTTTTCATACTGCTCATCCCTGTGCGACATTCTCTTACGCTGCCTCACGAAAATGGATGCTGGTTTAACCTCTGTGATTTCGGTAATCACAGCAATACATTGGTCGAGCCATGCTTCATGTTCCTCATCTGTCATACCATGTCTGCGCAGGTATTCGGCCAGGTAAATCTTGTCCTCATAAAATTCAATCGCAAAAGGAAATTCTGGAAGGTCATGATCGTACACACGGTAACAGGTAATGCCCATTCTTCTGGCCTGTTTATGACGGTGTTTGTACACTTTCGATAAACGATTGCGAAACATTTCCAGTTTAGGACTTTCAGACATGCCGCAAAGATAATGGGTGAGCTCTTACGAGCAGTGATTCAGCCATTCACGGAAATTAGCCGTTAAACCGCTGAGTTTCTTTTATATTTAAGACCCAAAAATCAAACTGCATGCGAAAACTCATGATCACATCACTACTGTGTTGGGTGGCAGGTACTCTTTACGCCCAGGACTACAGTAATGCTGCGGAACAGGCCAACAGGCTTAATGCTATTGCCAAAGCCTACCCGCAACTCACCACGCTCAAATCGTTAACTAAAACCAATGGCGGAAAAGATATCTGGCTGCTCACCATCGGCACAGGTAAAACAGAAGCCAAACCCGCTATTGCGGTAATAGGAGGTGTTGAAGGCAATCATTTGCTGGGTACCGAAATGGCCATTGGTTTTGCTGAACAATTATTGAAAGGATCAGCCAGCGACAGTATCCGTGCTTTACTCAACCGCACTACTTATTATGTGTTCCCGAATATGAGTCCCGATGCAATGGAACAATATTTTAGTAAAATCCGCTCGGAAAGAACAGGTAATGCAACCGGTACAGACGATGACCGCGATGGAAAACAGAATGAAGACGGATGGGATGACCTCGATGCAAATGGAAAAATTACTTTTCTCCGTGTAGAATCGGTAACAGGTGACTATAAACTACACCCCGATGATGCACGTGTACTGATTAAAGCAGATATGGGCAAAGGAGAGAAAGGCAAATACAAATTACTCACAGAAGGTATTGATAACGATAAAGACGGTTTATTTAATGAAGACGGAGAAGGCGGAATAGCTTTTAATAAAAACCTTACTTATAACCACAAAACATTTGCAGCAGGTGCCGGTGAATTTCCTGCGAGTGAAAAAGAAACAAGGGCCATGCTCGATTTTCTGTACGATGCATTCAATGTATATGCAGTGGTAAGTTTTGGTACCAACAATAACCTCTCAACACCTATTGCATACAATCCGGCAGCAGCAAACCAACGTATTGTTGCAGGGTTATTGGAACCTGATGCCAAAGTAAATGGGATGGTTAGTGAGCTATATAATAAAGTAACAGGTAGCAAAGATGCACCACGCACCAATGTAACGGGTGGAGATGTGCTTTCATGGGGTTATTTCCATTTTGGTCGTTATAGCTTTAGCACACCGGGCTGGTGGGTGCCTAAAGCAAAACCAGATACGGCTAAAAAAGAAAAAGCATTTACCGTAGAAGACCCGGCTGCCAATTACCTGCGTTGGGCCACTCAGCAAGGTATTGCCAATACATTCACAGAATGGAAAGCTATTCAGCATCCAGACTTTCCCGGACAAAAAGTAGAAGTAGGTGGTATTGATCCATATGTAATGAATAACCCGCCGTATAAAATGGCAGATGCTGTAGTGAAAAAGAATACAGAGTTCCTGGTGAAGCTGGCATCCTACCAGCCAGAGATTGATATTATCAACCTGAAGACCGAGAAACTGGCCAATGGCTTAACACGAATCAGTCTTGATGTGGTGAACAAAGGCAATCTTTCTACACACAGCAAACTGGGTGAAAGAAACTATTTCCTGAAAAAAGTAAAAGTGGCTTTGCAAACTGCTGCTAAACAGGATGTAATTGGCGGTAAAAAAATACATCTGCTCAACAGTATCGAAGCCAATGGTTCCAACTCATTCAGTTGGGTGGTAAAAGGTACGGGTAAACTTACGGTAGAAGCAGGTTGCCCAACCGCAGGTACCAAAACCATTGAGATTAATCTTTGATCAACACAAATCATTTCAACATGAAAAAGTTTATTTCAAAAATATTCACCACCATACTCTTACTCAGTTCGGGTATGTATGTGCAGGCACAATTGCCTAACCAGGTGTTTAAAGCCGCAGGCTCACCTGTTAATCCAAAAGTAACCGTAACCTGGAACCGTTATTATGATCATGCAGGAATCAGTGAAATCTGTAAAAAAATAGCTGCAGCATATCCTGAACTGGCCAAACTACAATCAATCGGCAAATCATATGAAGGCCGCGATCTCTGGTGCTTAACGGTAACCGATTTCAAAAAAGGGAATGCTGATACAAAACCCGGAATGTATATCGATGGAAATATCCACTCGAATGAAATACAGGGCGCAGAATTTGCATTGTACACAGCATGGTACCTGACAGAATCATTTGGGGATACCAAATTCATACAGGAATTACTGGAAGACAAAGTGTTTTATATTGTACCCACCATCAACCCCGATGCGCGCGACAGTTATATGCACAAACCCAATACCGGAAGCTCACCCCGCTCTGGTGTAATACCGGTTGACAATGATGGAGACGGAGAAGTGAATGAAGACAGTTACGACGACATCAATAAAGACGGTCATATTACCATGATGCGCAGGAAGAATCCGAACGGACGCTGGAAGCTCGATCCCAAAGACCCACGTAATATGATTCAGGTAGGTCCCGATGAAAAAGGTGATTATGAATTACTCGGTATTGAAGGAATAGACAACGATGGCGATGGTCGTGTGAATGAAGATGGTTACACTTTTGAATACGATCCTAACCGCGACTGGGGATGGGGATGGCAGCCAAACTATATTCAGAATGGTGCTTATAAATATCCTTTCTCATTACCAGAGAACAGGGCGGTGATGGAGTTTGTAATGAAACATCCGAATATCGCAGCAGCACAATCATTCCATAATGCAGGTGGTATGATCCTGCGTGGTCCGGGCGGACAGGAAGATGTTGGCACCTATAATGCGCAGGATATTGCTGTATATGATGCGATTGCAAAAAAAGGAGAGGAACTCATTCCGGGATATAAATACCTGGTAGTGTACAAAGATTTGTATTCTGCTTATGGTGGCGAGCTGGACTGGTTCTATGCCGGTCGTGGTATCTATACTTATTCCAATGAATTGTGGACGCCTTACCTGATGTATATGCGTGAAGCTACACGTGATCCATTTGATAATGCGAGTTTCAGTTTCGATCGTTATTTATTGTTCCAGGATGCTTTTGTGCCATGGGCAGAATACGATCATCCGCAATATGGTAAGATAGAAGTGGGTGGTATGAAAAAGAATTTCGGTCGTGCACACCCTGGGTTCTTATTGGAGTCTGATGCACACAGAAATATGGCATTCAGTATCTATCATTCTTACCATACACCCAAACTGGAAGTATTTGAAATCAGTGAAAAAGATTTGGGTGATGGACTGAAAGAAGTAACAGCCGTAATTACCAACAGCCGTCTCATGCCAACGCATAGCAGCCAGGATACCAAGAATAAAATTGAACGTCCTGATTATATTACGCTCACCACTTCAGGAAAAATACTTTCCGGTATGCAGGTAGAAAACCGCGACCTGAACCTGAGCAGAGAACAGGAACAGAATCCTGCTACCATTGAAGTAGCCAATATTCCGGGTCTTGGCTCTGTAACAGTAAAATGGATTGTACAGGGTGGTGGTAAATACACCGTGAGTGTAGACAGTAAAAAAGGCGGAACAGTGTCCGCCTCAAAATAATCTATCTATAATCTGTGAATCTGTGGCTTATTTCTTTTGCCACAGATTCACAGATTTTTATTTCAGTTGTACCAGGGCATCTTTAATTCTTCCCCAGGCTTTTTCAATATTGCCCATACTATTGGCAAAAGAAAAACGCACACAATTTGGCTCACCAAAAGCATCACCCATTACAGAAGATACATGCGCCGTGTTTAACAGGTACATGCTGAAATCGGCTGCATTGGCAATGGTATTGGTTCCATCAGATTTACCATAGTACGCGCTCACATCAGGAAACACATAGAAAGCACCTTCGGGTTCAAAACATTTGAAACCGGGTATCTCTTTTACCAGTTCAAGTGTTCTGGTTCTTCTCCTCGTAAATTCTTCGGTCATTTCTTCCGACGGACGTAAATCGCCTGTTAAAGCGGCTACAGCAGCTTTCTGTGTTATAGAGCAGGTGCCACTGGTAAACTGACCCTGTAATTTTTCACAGGCTTTGGCAATAGTGGCATTGGCAGCAATATAACCAAGACGCCATCCGGTCATGGCAAAACCTTTACTCAGTCCATTGATCACCACAACACGATCTTTCAGATCAGCAAATTGTGCAATGCTTTCATGTTGTCCAACGAAATTGATGTATTCGTAAATTTCATCAGAGAGAATCGTAACATCAGGATATTTTCTGAACACTGCGGCCAGTGCTTCCAGTTCTGCTTTGCTATACACTGCACCTGAAGGGTTACAGGGAGAAGAAAACATAAACACTTTTGTTTTGGGTGTAATGGCAGCTTCGAGCTCAGCAGCGGTGGTTTTAAAACCATTTTCTACTGAAGTTCTGATCTCTACCACTTTACCACGCGCAATTTTCACGAGTTCTGAATAAGTTACCCAGTATGGGGTAGGAATTACCACTTCATCGCCATCATCTACCAACGCAAGAATGGCATTGGCCAGACTTTGCTTGGCACCGGTAGAAGTAACAATATGTTCAGGAGCATAGTCCAGGTTATTATCGCGCTTCAGTTTGGTACAAACAGCTTCTCTGAGGTCAAGAAAACCGGGAACGGGTGTGTAGTGGCTCCAGTTATCGTTGATGGCTTTAATGGCAGCATCTTTAATATGCTGAGGCGTGTCGAAATCGGGTTCACCTAAACTAAGGTCGATCACATCGATACCTTTGGCTCTTAATTCACGGCCCAGTTTGGCCATTTTCAGTGTTTCGGGCTCATTGAAACGGTTGAGAAGCGAGGATAGTTGCATTGCTCTTACATTAAATAAATTGGTTACTTGAATTTTGCGAGCGGAAAGTTCGTAAAAAACAAGCAAACAGGTGTAAGTTTTGGGGAGGAGAGTCCGAAAGTCGGGAAGATCGGAAGTCCGGAAGAAGGGTTTCTATTATCTATAAATAATCAAACCACATACGCAAACCTCCGTGTAACTCCTTGCTTTACTCCGTGTCACTCTGTGGTTTTGTTCTTTTACCACAGCGTGACACAGAGTTTGGAACGGAGTTGCACGGAGGGTATCAAAAAAAGATGGGAGTTGTCGCCGTTGTTGGTCGCCTGACTATAGGTGTTCGGAAGAAAATATCCTTCGTCGCAGATAATAACCTGCGGTTATTAATGCTCCTCAGGATGACTAATAAGTGAAGTAGAAATACAGTGGAATTGATTGGCGAAGCCAATCAATTCCACTGTATTCGCCCTGTTCGTTCGTCATCCTGAGGAGCATTCCGATCAAAGATCGGAAATTGCGACGAAGGATATTTTCTTCCGAACACCTGTAGTCGCCTGACCAACAACTATGAGATCAACCACGCAACTCATCTTTCGGACTTCCGGTCTTTCCGACTTTCGGACTAATAATCAATTTTGTACCTGCTTAATTCCGGTAACCGTTTCTTCTTTCTTTGTACTTCATGCTCGTAAATAAGCTGCCCGAGGTTTTTCAGGAAGGGATATCCTACAGCATCATAATCGTATTTGTCATCATTAAATACGCCATCACTGTTGCATAAAATGGTGGCGCTTAAAAAGAATTCGATCTTTTTTTCAAAGTCAACGAAATAACACACATCGGTAAGGAAACCATAGGCGCCACCAATTTTGTTGAAGATGCGTATATGTTTGGGAGCCCTTCCTTTAGCGGCACCATAGTATAGAAATTTGGCGGAAGCATCGCCCACTTTGCTGGTATCATATTTGGGTGATTCGCTTTCAGAAGGGAAAGCACTCATCCAGCGGTATAGAAACTGATAATCCTCTTTGGTAAAATCAAAGCGCTGTTTTGCCGGAAAAGCATCAGGCATCATCACTGTCTGCAGCATGCGATGAAAATCTTTCAGGTACACCCTGTTCTTATCATCAAATACAAAAGGTTCATTCACCAACTGGTTGCCAGCATAATAACCTTTGCCTAATCGGGTTTGAAAAGAAGGGAAGATGGCTTTGCTGAAAGCAGGTGGTTGAGAAGTAAGGTATCCGCCGGTATTGGTAAGAAAAGTTACTGAATGTGTTCTTCTGTTTTGTTCTTCTGTTCTGCTAACGCTGAGCCGGTGACGAATAATGGCATCCGGATAACCTTTTTGAGTCAATTTTTGCTGAATATATTCCTGCCCTAAATATTCATACAGTCTGTTAAAAGCATCATTGTCGCTCACCAGAAAAATCTGTTTGATAAACCTTTCAATGGTGGAGCGGTTGGGTACACTATCCTGAATTTTATTGATATGTTTAATCATGTCAATGCTGTCGGTAATGATAGTAGTATTTATGTCAATAGGAACACCAGCTCTCTTTGCCTTACTTAATTTTTCCAGTGCCAGAAAAGCCACCGGCATTTTAACCGTACTCGCAGGGTAGAAATATTCATTGGGATTGAGGTGAAAACTAAAATCAGTAAATGAGGGTCTGTTCTTTTTATCTCTATCAATCTGCGTGTACATAATTTGAACGCGAAAACTATCCCTGTTTTGGAGGATTTGGCCAAACAGTTCAGGCTTAGCCTGCATCAGTTGCCTGAGCAGAACAGTATCCTGTGCATGAAGTTTTATGACAGTAATAAAACAGAAGAGTAACAGTATTCGCATGGTTAAAAATAATAGAAAGTCCTGAAGATGCATTCTATAGTAAGTAATCGATGAATAAAGGATACAAAAACCTCCGTGTAACTCCGTGCCTTACTCCGTGTCACTCTGTGGTAAAAAAATAAAACCACAGAGTTTCACAGAGTGGTACACGGAGTTGCACGGAGGGGGGTACTATTATTGTTTACATCCGACATCAGACATCCGCTATCTTTCTCCCATACTACCTACCTTTACCCCCTAAACGAAAACCATGCCTCACGAAGCGATTTCAGTATTCGATATGTTTAAAATAGGAGTAGGGCCATCCAGTTCGCATACATTGGGTCCCTGGAGGGCAGCTTTGCGTTGTGTGGAAACCATTAAAGCCAAACATAATCTTGAAGACGTAGCCTCTATCACCGTATTACTCTACGGCTCACTCGCCAAAACAGGTAAGGGGCATGGAACAGATATTGCTGTTCTCTTAGGCCTCTGTGGCGAAGATCCTGTTACGATTGATGTAAACAGCATTACACCCAAGATCAAAGCAATTGAAACCGCGCAGGCATTACCCCTGGCTGGTACCATATCTATTCCCTTTCATTTTCCTGATAACCTGCAGTTTTTATTTAATGAAACATTGCCTTTTCATCCGAATGGATTATCGTTTCTGGTGGCGCTGAAAAATGGTGAACATTTCAGTGAAACCTATTATTCTATTGGTGGCGGATTTGTAGTGAAAGAAGGAGAAGATAAAGGATCACAACAATCTGTTGATCTGCCATTCCCCATCAATACCGCAGATGATATTTTACACTGGTGTATGAAAACAGGCATGAGTGTACATGAAGTAGTAATGGAGAATGAAACGGCCTGGCGCTCAGAAGCAGCTACACGTGAAGGTGTATTGAATATATGGAACACCATGCGCGACTGTACCTACAGGGGCTGTCATACCAAAGGAGAATTACCCGGAGGGTTGCAGGTGCGACGTCGTGCATTCGATCTCAACAAAAAACTCATCGGCAACAGATCTTATACCGATTATGTTTCCTGGATAGAAGCCATTCGTTCGGGTGGAAATGATTTTAAATATATTCTGGATTGGGTAAGTTGTTTTGCCCTTGCCGTAAATGAAGAGAATGCCTCTTTCGGAAGGGTAGTAACAGCACCAACCAATGGTGCAGCGGGCGTTATTCCTGCTGTGCTGCAATATTATATTGCTTTTTGTGATGGATATGATGAAGAAAAAATCATCCACTTTCTGCTCACTGCATCAGAACTGGGTAGCATCTTTAAAAAAGGAGCCACCATATCTGCCGCTATGGGAGGGTGCCAGGCAGAAATTGGTGTATCATCGGCCATGGCTGCAGCGGCATTAACAGAATCATTGGGAGGCACACAACGACAAACACTGATGGCCGCAGAAATTGCGATGGAACACCATCTCGGACTCACCTGCGATCCCATTGGCGGACTGGTGCAAGTGCCTTGTATTGAACGCAATACCATGGGTGCCATTAAAGCCATAACAGCCTCGCAATTAGCCTTGCAAAGCTCACCAGACTATGCCAAAGTAAGCCTCGATAAAGTCATAAAAACCATGTGGGATACCGCCCTCGACATGAGTAGCAAATACAAAGAAACCGCAGACGGAGGATTAGCGATACATATTCCGATTAGTTTACCGGAATGCTAGGAGAAGATGTATGATCTCTGATGTCTGATGTCGGATTTTCTTTGCAATTCCCCATTAGATAACTCCTAACCCCTCAGATGTCGTAACTTTGCAAGAAATGCACCATGCAAAAACGAATTGTTATTTTGGGTGCGGGTTTTGCCGGGTTACAACTGGCACGCAGATTAAAAGGCTCTAACTTCGATATTACACTGATCGACCAGTATAATTTTCACCAATTTCAGCCACTTTTTTACCAGGTAGCCACCGGTCGCCTGGAACCAAGCTCTGTATCATTCCCACTCCGAAAAGTATTTCAGAACAAGGGCAATGTACATGTGCGTATTGCCGGAATTGAACGCATCGATAAAGCCACCAGACAGGTGCATACCGATGCCGGTATTTTTCCTTACGACTATCTGGTAATTGCTACGGGTTGTACCACCAATTATTTTGGTAATAAAAACATTGAGCGCTATGCGTATCCGATGAAGTCAACCACAGAAGCCATTGCCATACGCAACCATATACTGCTCAATTTTGAAAAAGCATTAGATGCATCTCCCGAAGAACTGGAAGGCATTATGAATATTGTGGTGGTAGGAGGTGGCCCTACTGGTGTTGAACTTTCAGGTTCACTGGCAGAGTTGAAAAGAAATATACTGCCCCGCGATTATCCCGATATGGATTTCACCCGGCTCAATGTGTATTTACTAGAAGCAGGTCCGGCCACACTGGGGCCCATGAGTAAAATATCGCAACAGAAATCGCAGGCCTATCTCGAATCGATGGGCGTGCAGGTGAAGGTAAATACGCAGGTAAAAGATTATGACGGCAAAAAAGTATTACTGGCCGATGGCAGCAGTATCGCCTGCAATACCATGATCTGGGCAGCAGGTGTTACCGGTAATGTACCCAATGGAGTAGATGCTTCATTACTGGTAAGAGGCAACAGGATTAAAACAGACCTGTTTAACCGGATGGAAGGAACAGAAGATATTTTTGTATTGGGTGATATTGCCTATATGGAAACAGAAAAATTTCCTAAAGGACATCCGCAACTGGCCAATGTAGCCATTGCGCAGGCCAAAAACCTGGTTACCAATTTTAAACGGTTAGAGAAAGCGCAAAGTCTGTTACCGTTTGCTTACACAAGTCCGGGAACCATGGCCACCGTGGGCAAAAGAAAAGCAGTGGTTGATTTACCCTTTATGAGTTTTCAGGGACGTTTTGCATGGTTTGTATGGATGTTCCTGCACCTGATGCTGATACTGAGTGTAAAAAACAAACTCATCATCTTCATCAACTGGGCCATCAGTTATTTTACGAACGATACCACCCTTCGTTTAATTTTGCTGCCCACCCAACACCAGGTTGATTTGTACAAAGAAGAACAAACGCCGATAGAGGAGAAGACGCACCAGCTTTGAAGGGATAGGAGAAAAGTGAAAAGTCAAAAGTGAAAAGGGGTGTGAAAAACCGTGAAACTCTGTGTCATACTCCGTGCCACTCTGTGGTTAAAGCGTGAGACGTGAAAAAAACTCCGTGTAACTCAGTGCCACACTCTGTGTAACTCCGTGGTTTAAAAAGCAACTATAAAAACAGCTATCCCCAAATCAAATCCGACATCAGACATCCGACATCAGAAATTCCCCCGAGTAGTCTTTAATCTCATTATAAAGCGTTCCTCTCTCCACCGGTTGTCTGTTAACCTGTTTAATAAGGCGAACCAGCTCTTCGGTGCTCATGGTAGGTGTTTGTTCTTCACTACCTGCCATGGCGTAAATTTTGGTGGAGTCGTCGATGGTGCCGTCGATATCGTTTACACCGAATGATAAAGTAAGTTGCGCATTCTGTCTGCCCAGCATGGGCCAGTAGGCTTTGAGGTGAGGGAAATTATCCATGTACAAACGCGAAACGGCATACATGCGCATGTCTTCCACTACAGAAGATTCGGCAATATGACTCATATCATTCTCCTTATTGCGGAATTTGAGCGGAATAAAAGTGTTGAAGCCGCCGGTTTTGTCTTGCAACTGACGCAATCTGTCCATATGATCAATGCGGTGATGAAATTGTTCAATATGTCCGTAGAGTAAAGTGGCATTGCTGTGCATGCCTAAGTTGTGCGCGGTTTCGTGAATAAGTAACCAACCGTCAGCATCTACTTTATCTTCACAGATCTGTTTGCGGATATCGGGATGAAAAATTTCTGCACCACCACCCGGTAAAGAATCAAGACCTGCTTCATGTGCCATACGCATACCATCTTCCACAGACACTTTGGCTTTGCGGAACATATAATCCAGTTCAACAGGTGTAAAACCTTTGATGTGTAAATCCGGACGATGTGCTTTGATGGTGCGGAGGAGTTCAAGAAAGAAATCGAGGTTCATTTTAGGATGAACGCCACCCACAATATGTACTTCGGTAACGGGTTTACCGTCGTAGCTTTTAACGATATGCATCATCTGCTCAATACTCAGTTCCCAGCCCTCTTCGCGGTGGGCATAGAGGCGGGAGTAGGAGCAGAATTTGCAGGAGAACACACAAACATTGGTGGGTTCAATATGAAAATTGCGGTTGAAATAGGTTTTGTTACCGTGTTTCTCTTCACGCACCCAATTGGCGAGGGCACCGAGCCAGGAGAGGGAGCCTTTTTCGAAGAGTAAAACACCCTCATCAAAAGAAATACGTTCCTTATGTAGAATTTTTTCGCCTATCTTTTTTAACTGGGTATCGGGCTGAGTAGCTACCAAAACAAACGGATCTGAAATTCGCGCGCTCATCTTCACTTAATTTGGGTGCAAAAATACGGGTTTTGAGCTGTTAGCCTTTAGCTATTAGCCATTAGCCATTGGCTGAGGGAGTAGGGTTGCCAGGTACTGGCAAGCAGGTATAGAAGAATTTCTCTTGAACACCATTTCTCATTGAACCCCAGCACCTAAAAGCTAAAGGCTAATAGCTAAAAGCTAACAGCTCCCTCAAGTTCACGAATTTTATATAGATTCGTTGGTCCCCAGTATCAACAGTAACCGGTAGGGGATGGTTCAATGATTAACTGAATAACCTATGTCGATTAAATTAAGACTAACCGTTCTGAGTTTTTTGCAATTTTTTATATGGGGTGCATGGCTAACTACCCTGGGTTCATATGGGTTTGGTTTTAAAAACTGGACAGGCGCACAGTTCGGGGCCGTATTCTCCACCCTGGGTCTGGGTTCACTCATTATGCCAGCCCTGGTGGGTATTATCGCCGACCGTTGGATGAATGCCGAAAAACTCTATTCTATTCTACACATATTATACGGCATCACACTATTTGCCCTGCCATTGATTGATGTGCCCGACACATTCTTCTGGGTATTATTGGCGAGTATGTGTTTTTATATGCCCACCATCTCCTTATCCAATTCGCTCTCATACCGTATTTTAATAGACAACCGGATGGATGTGGTAAAAGTATTTCCCCCCATTCGTGTATGGGGAACCGTAGGTTTTATTGCGGCCATGTGGCTCACCAACCTCATCAGCGATCCAAAATCGCCCTGGGATGCAGGTAAGGCTTTTGGTGAACAGATTGCTTCTGTAACCGGACATGCCATCAACGCCAACCAGTTTTATATAGCGGGAGTATTTGCCATAGTGCTGGGTATCTATGCATGGTTCCTGCCCAAATGTGCGCCGGAAAACAAAGGAAAAGGAAAGGGCTCCTGGATAGATAACCTGGGTTTGCGCGCTTTTAAACTGCTGGGTAATTATAAAATGGCCATCTTCTTCCTGTTTTCTATGTTTTTGGGAGCCGCCCTGCAGCTTACCAATATGTATGGCGATACCTACCTGAAAGATTTCGAAAAAATAGAACAGTATAAGAACTCATTTGTGGTGGAATATTCAACCATCATCATATCCATCTCGCAGATATCGGAAACACTGTTCATATTGGCCATTCCTTTCTTTATGAAAAAGTTTGGCATCAAGAAAGTGATGCTCATATCCATGTTTGCCTGGGTATTAAGGTTTGGTCTGTTCTCCTTTGGAAACCCGGAAGGAATGCTGTGGATGATCATCCTCTCGAATATTGTGTACGGAATGGCTTTTGATTTCTTTAATATATCCGGATCGCTCTTTGTAGAAACCACCATAGAACCCGAAATACGCTCATCGGCACAGGGCTTATTTATGATGATGACCAACGGTTTTGGCGCCATTATGGGAAGCATACTGAGTGGCTGGATGATAGATAAGTATTACCTGCTACCCGATGGCAGTAAAGACTGGCCCGGCATCTGGATGGTCTTCGCCATCTACGCCCTCTTCATTGCCATCTTTTTTGGTATACTCTTCAGGCATAAGCACAATGCAGCAGATGTGGTGCATGCGGGGCATTAGGGCTGTTAGCTATTAGCTGTTAGCCTTTAGCTTTTAGCAACTCGCTACTGAAATGAATTTAGAAATAATAGAAAAAAAGAAACCGACCACAAAGCCGGTTTCTTTTTTTGTATAACATAATTGGTTAAAGCCTCTCCTAAAAGCTAACTGCTAACAGCTAAAGGCTAATAGCAGTTAGCTTTTAGCAACTCACTACTGAAATGAATTTAGAAATAATAGAAAAAAAGAAACCGACCACAAAGCCGGTTTCTTTTTTTGTATAACATAATTGGTTAAAGCCTCTCCTAAAAGCTAACTGCTAACTGCTAACAGCTAAAGGCTAATAGCAGTTAGCTTTTAGCAACTCACTACTGAAATGGATTTAGAAGTAATACAAAAAAAAGAAACCGACCACGAAGCCGGTTTCTTTTTTTGTATAACATAATTGGTTAAAGCCTCTCCTAAAAGCTAACTGCTAATAGCTAAAGGCTAATAGCAGTTAGCTTTTAGCAACTCGCTACTGAAATGAATTTAGAAATAATAGAAAAAAAGAAACCGACCACAAAGCCGGTTTCTTTTTTTGTATAACATAATTGGTTAAAGCCTCTCCTAAAAGCTAACTGCTAACAGCTAAAGGCTAATAGCTCCTACAAATGCGACTGAATCTTCTTATCCAGCACCGACTTCGGCACGGCACCAATTTGTTTGTCTACAATCTGACCACCTTTAATGAAAAGGATGGCAGGAATAGAAGTAATACCATAGTTAACACTGAGGTTAGGGTTATGGTCTACATTTACTTTACCTACATTTATTTTACCGTCATAATCTTTGGCCAGTTCTTCAATAACGGGTCCGATGGCGCGACAGGGTCCACACCATTCAGCCCAGAAATCTACTACGGTCAGTTTATCACTATCCAGCACGGTCGTCTGGAAATTCGCATCGGTTAATTCTAAAGCCATGTTTTTATTTTTTAAATGTTTATTGTTTTTGTTGGCTGTGAGCTGTGGGCTATGAGCTTCGAGCTTTTAAAACCAGTTTGTCTGTTCACTCCTGAACCAAAAACTCGAAGCTCACAGCTCACGGCTCGTAGTTCTAAAGGACTCCAAATTTAGGCCAAACCCCCTTCTCTGCCCCTTTGACTTTTCCACCACTGTTATTAATGACGTTAGGGCAGGAGAAACCTGACAGGGGGACACAAACCGTCATCCCGAGAAGCGCAGCGACGAGGGAACCCCGGCACTAAGGCGAGTTAGAATGAGAAATAAGGAACAAGAAACAGGAAACAAGAAATGGGTGGGGTTTGCAGGAATGAATAAAATGAGTAAATTTACTAATGTGTGAAATTAGTTTCGTTAATCTGCATGTATTTGGTGGATTGGCGAAAGTTAATTTCATCAATTTACAAGTTGGCTGCAATTAAAACAGACTTAACTATAAAATAAAAATTATGGCATTCCCTAGGGTATTTATAAGTTCAACATGTTACGATTTAGGAGAAGTTCGGGACAGTTTAGTAGACTTTCTTCAAGGTCTTCATTTTGAGCCGATTTTGAGTGATAAGGGAGATATTTTTTATCATCCTGATTTGCATACTCATGAATCTTGTATAACCGAAGTTGAAAATTGCCAACTATTTATCCTTATAGTGGGCGGGAGATTTGGAGGCGAATATAAAATAGATACATCTAAATCAGTAACAAATGCAGAATATTTAGCTGCTAGAAATCTAAATCGCCCAGTATTTACCTTCGTTAAAAGAGATGTTTTCGATGATCATAGATTGTATCAACGAAATAAAACAAAAAAAACTGTAATGAAGGATATAGAATTCCCTTCAATTGAAAAGCAAGAATATGCGTCACAAATTTTTGAATTTATAAACGATGTAAGACTTTCTGAAACAAATAATGGCTTCTTTCCATTCGACTATGCCAGAGATATAAGAGGTTTATTAGGGAAGCAAGTTGCAGGTATGCTTTATGATTTTCTTAGCAAACGTCTTAAAGAAAAGGAGCAATTAAAGATTAATCAACTTTTAGATAATCTTACACTTGTAAATAAAAAGACAGAAGAAATAATTGAAAATATTTATAAAAAAGTCAGTAAAACTGATGCTTCTAAAAAGATATTAGAAATTGATAAAGAAGTAGAATCTTCTAGGTTTTTTAAAGACATATTAAGAAGATTCAGTGTCACAAAATTCTACAGTAAGAGCATTGAGGAAATTTCGCATATCAATCCTGAAAATTTGACATGGTATGACTTTCTTGTTTTAACAGGCGATTGGGTATATAGAAAAGACATGAAAATATCAAAAGAAAACAAGAAAGTTGATGCCCTGATGCATGAAAAGGGAATAGGAATTATGATAAGCGGCGACATTAGCGAAAAACAAAAAGACCAAATTAAGGAGTGGGAGAGACTGTTTGAAATTTTCAAAACACTTTCGCAAGAACAAAGACTAAAAGTTCTTAAAAATTCGGAGGATGCATAACTGCAGCCAACATTGGGTTTTCTTTTTCCTTCTCCGTAGTGTCTTCCATCCAAAAGAAGTTCGGCGCATCGTCTCCTGAGGCACGAAGGGACGTTGCGTGTTACACAGCCAGGGTGTACGAATTACTTTGGATCGTACTAATTCGTTACTGAAGAATCGAACTATAAAACTAATCAGTAACTTTCCTATGTGTGAGCGTTCGCGTAGTTTTCTGCGAGAAACGTCTACGAGGAAAGTTTCAGAAAAGTAGACGCTGAGTAAAAAGAATACATACTATGAAGGCCTAACTGCTATTGTACTTTACACATTAAAAAAATATCATGCAGACAATCCCTAAGATTTTTATTTCATATGCTTGGGAAAGTGATGAATTTAAAGGTTGGGTTAAAAATTTGGCTATCCAATTGCGAAATAATGGAATAGACGCAAAACTCGATCAATGGGAAGTTATACCTGGTGATCAAATGCCTCTTTTTATGGAAAAATCTGTTCGAGAAAACGATTATGTGCTTATTATATGTACACCGAAATACAAATTGAAATCTGAAAATCGAATCGGCGGGGTTGGTTACGAAGGGGATATTATGACTGCTGAAGTCTTAAAGAGTTCAAATCACAGAAAGTTTATTCCTATTTTGCAGTCTGGGACCAAAGACACTTCTCTTCCATCGTGGCTTCAAGGTAAATATTTTATTGATCTTTCAGACAGCTATCATTTTGAAAAAAATTTTGAAGATATAATTACAACTGTTCTGAATGTTCGAGAAGAAGCGCCACCCATTGGTCCGATTCCAAATAAATTTCAACAACAGGCTAAACCTGTAATTACAGATCAGCCTTTAAAAGAAAATGAGCAAATTAAAATAAAGGGAATAGTCGTTGACGAAGTTACTCAGCCTCTTAATGATGGCTCCAGAGGAAGCGCATTATATAAAATTCCATTTGAGCTAAATCGGCGACCTGACATTGAATGGATAGAACTATTTATTCAACATTTTAATAGGCCACCTCAATTTAGTTCTATGCATAGACCTGGAATCGCATCAGTGTATGGGAACAAAGTTTATTTGGATGGAACAACAATAGAGGAAGTCGAACGATACCATAAGACCACATTAAAGCTAGCTGTCGATCTTGCAAATAGAAATTATAGTTCCATTCAAACACAAAGAAGACAAGTGGTAGAACGAGAAAGAAATCGCAAGGAACAACATAAAAAAAATATTGATGATATTAGCAAGAGAATAAACTTCGAT
Organism: Chitinophaga pinensis; assembly: GCA_943372605.1. GTDB lineage: Bacteria > Bacteroidota > Bacteroidia > Chitinophagales > Chitinophagaceae > Sediminibacterium > Sediminibacterium pinensis_H. Next base: position 213,450 of record CALRZI010000003.1, read on the forward strand.
GACTAAACAGTGCAATAATAGCTTGCTTCTACACAGGTTGTTTCCCGCCTAGTCTCCCTCTATCACCTCAGGTTAAAGATTCCTTCTCCGTAGGGTCTTGCATTCGAAAGAAGTTCGTCGAAGAGTCTGCGAGGTACGAGTGAGCGTTACCATTCCTTCTCCGCATGGTCTTGCATTCAAAAGAAGTTCGGAGCATCGTCTCCTGAGGCACAAAGGGGCGTTGCAGTAGCGTTTGCACCGGGTAGAGCTAATATATACTCAACCCTCTCGCATATAACTCGCTAACATACATAGGAAATAAATAGACCCTTCGTCGCAAATTCGATCTGCGATCGAAATGCTCCTCAGGGTGACGTGTAAGGAGTGGGAGCCTGCTGCTGTGATTGGCTTTGCCAATCACAGCAGCTTTTTTATCTGCATACATTGTCACCCTGAGGAGCATTCCGACTTTCAGTCGGAAATTGCGACGAAGGGTCCGCCTCAGCTTATAACTACGCCCTGTTCGCAGTCAATGAATGTATTTTCGTAATAAACTTATTTCATGCATAAGCCCGGCTATATTTATATACTAACCAATGCCTCTAAAACGATTTTATATGTAGGTGTTACATCAAACTTGCCGCAACGAATATGGCAGCACAAGCAAAAATTATATCACAATAGTTTTACTGCTAAATATAATATTTATGCATTGATTTACTATGAGTGTTATACCTCCATTGAAGATGCAATTAAAAGAGAAAAAGAAATAAAAGGGTGGAGGAGAAGTAAAAAGAATGCATTGATACATGCAAAGAACCCTAGGTGGGAAACTTTACAATAAGCCTCTATTGCAGTCAGAGTATTAGCATTACTTTGGAGTTTACTCATTCATTACTGAAGAACTGATCAATACAATTAATTAGTAACTTTCCTATGTATGAGCGTTCGCGGCGTTCTCTACGAGAAAGATCTGCGCCGAACGTTCAAAAAAGTAAATCTTTTGGAAAAGGAATCTGGTTTAATAAAATTGTATGTATAAGGAAAAGACAGCTAAGAAAGATAATCGTCACCAAACAGGCGAAGATGTGCAGAAAACGACATCCTCGTCTGCTGTTAGTCTGCCTGCTTCTGATCAGATGATAAATGCGCAACAGATTATTAACAACAGTCCTGTCACCATTCAACAGAAAAGCAAAGTAGCCCAATTAGGAAGAGGAGTGCCGTACAAGATTCAACCACCCACAGTACCTACACTTGGGAGCCACAATAACACTATAAAAATGACCAATAATCCTGGGTCTATTATTATTTACTCAATGTTTGATCCCGTGAATAACAAGAATGAAATTCATTTTCATACCAATGGCAATAAAGGGCATGGGTGGACGACTATTAAAAATAATGGTGAACAAGGTAATGGAATAACTGTAACGAATGATCCACAGTATCAAAGCCTCATACAAGCTGTTTTAGCAAAACACCCTAATGTGCAATAGATGAATTATTGCCTTCTTCGCAGGGTTTCCCGCAATGTCGCCCTCTATCACCGCAGGTGAAAGAATGGGTCCTCAGGACTCCTTTGGAGGACGTTGCGACAGCGCTTACACAAGAGCATGCTACTATTTACTTAACTTTCTCATCATTGAATCTTAACTTTCCAAAAGTTTCTTGTATTCACTGTTGTAAATGAAGTATGGGCAGTGAAAAATCTGACAGGTACAGAAGCGATATTTTAACTTATACATAAATCCTACTTAACCCTCTGATAATGATTTCAAACAAAAACCTTGCACGCATTGCAGGACTCTTATACCTAATAGTTATTGCAACAGGTTTATTTGCAGAAATAGCTGTGCGGCAGGCAGTAAAAGTTTCGGGAGATGCATTGGCTACCGCAAATAATATTCAAAACTCTGAAATGCTTTTTCGATTCGGGGTTGCGGCAGATATTGTGAATTTTGTTTGTGGCTTGCCATGTGTGTTGATTATTTATTTTTTGTTCAAACGGGTAAACAAATTTTTACTTCAACTTGCGCTGATATTTGTGATCATTCAAACGGCAATTATAGCCGTTAATCTTTTAAATCAGACTTCACCCTTACTAATACTGGGTAATGACGCTTACTTACAATCATTTCAACCCAGCCAACTTGCTACCCTTTCACAATTATCACTGAATATACAGGCTGTGGGATATGCGATAGGTTTGGTATTCTTTGGGGTGTATTGTTTGTTAGTTGGCTTTGTTGTTTTCAAATCTAAACTCGTTCCTAAATTTCTGGGAATACTTTATGCCATTTCAGGAATCGGATACCTGATAAACAGTTTCACCATGCTGCTTTCTAAAGAATTTGAAAACCCTGTCTTTTCCTATGTAGCTATCCCGATTTTTATCGGAGAATTATCATTTAGCTTATGGTTATTGATCAAGGGAATTGACAATTCAGCAATATTCAACCCTAACGACTGAGAAAACTGCCACCAACAGGAGGCTTTCTTTTCTTCCTTATGAGAAATATCTACCCGGAACGGTTTTAAAAATATATACTTCGGACAAGGAGACCGTCATTCCGAGTAGCGCAGCGACGAGGGATCTGACACCTGCCGCAAGGAAGCAAATCTTAGTATTTTAGGGTTGTAGAAAAATATGTATTTTCAGTAATGTGTGAGAGTGGGGCGTAAATCGGTTTGTCTCGAGGGATTTGCGAAGTGAGGTAATATAGAAGTTGGGGTCACTTTAAGCAACCTTCCTAAAAGTAAAAGCAGTAATACATGATTTATATGCAAAAAATTATTCCATTTATAGTTCTACTATGCATAACTGTTTCCATAATGGCTCAGACGACTAGTAATAAAACTTCCAAGGACTCTTTGTTTGACACCATACAAATGATGGACAGTATTTTTTTTGCCGCATTTAATTCCTGCGACACTTCTAAATCGAAAACACTATTTACTAAAGATTTGGAATTTTATCATGATGCAGGTGGACTTACAAACTATGATGAAAATCTAAAGTCGATTAGATATAGGTGTAATAATAAAGCAAAAGTCAGAAGAGAACTTGTAAAAGGAAGTCTTGAAGTATATCCAATTGCTAATTACGGAGCAATTGAAATCGGGCTACATAAGTTCTATTATACTGAACCCGGTAAAGTAGAACAGTTGGATGGAACTTTCCGTTTTGTTCATATTTGGATTCACAAAGACAACGAATGGAAAATATCCAGAGTAATAAGTTACGACCATTAGTTTAGAACTGTTTACTCATATTAATAAGGCTAATTGATTACTGAAGAATCGAGCAATACAATTAATCATGAACTTTCCTATGTGTGAGCTTTTGCAGCGTAGGTTCACCGCATCGTCTCCCTCTATCGCCGCAGGTGAAAGAATGGGGACGTTGCGGCAGCGGTTACAGAAGAACATGATACTATTTACTTTGTGTTCTTGTTGTATTAACCAACAAACACGGGTAATAACTATTTGATATACCCGGGATGTGTAGTAACGCAACGTCCCCAATCTCGCGCCTTTGGCGTGAGTGGGAGACGATGCGTAGAACAAAGTTCCGAAACTTTCCAAAAGTTTATTATCTCTGAAGCTTATTTGTGTATAATAACAGGAGGCAATGCTTATTTAAGGAAACATTACTTCGATGTGTACATTCCAGTGGCCATCATTGTCATTTACCCAATCGTCGTTTGTGGCAATGAGTAAATAACCTTTATTGGCAGCCTGAACAGTTCCATTCTTTCCAATAAATACCGGAGACTCCCATGCTACTCTCGCCACCAGACTGTTTTTTCGTAAGCCGGGTACAGGAGAATTGGAGCCGGCAATTTTATTTTCGCCGTCGGGATCAAATGGCCAGCTGCCAAAAGGGCCAAAGGAAATACTTCCATAAGCTGTAATGCTGCAACGCTCACCGGGGTTTAATAAAATATTGGTATTTAGCCAGGAATGTTGTTTGCCGTAAATGATGCGGTCATGATGTTCTGGCTTGCGGTACATTTTGCTGATGAACCGTATATCTTCCGGAGATAGCTTTGTTGGAGCGGGAACAACTGCATGAGCGGGATCGGTAACCCAGCTTGGTTTGATCTGGTAAATCATAATTGAATTCCGGTCAAACATATCGGTATTACATACGCGGCTATCCAGTTTATTAAAGTAGTTATTGTCAACCCTGTCCATGGGCCAGTAATTTGGATGCCCGCCCAGGTCATGATAAACCTGTGCCTTGTTCCAGGGTATAGCCGAAAGCGGACTTAGGTGTTCATGAACACAACCAAGTGCATGGCCAAATTCATGCAGTGCCAATCGTTGAATACGACTATCTGTTGTACTCGTGGTTATTTCACCAAGATACAGTGTGGGCGTACCAGCAGGAACGCTTAATGCACCCCTGCCAATCTTCGATTTGTTTTCAGTGCCGTCAAATGAAATACGAATATGCGCATTGGCATCTGTAGTAAATTCAAACAGGAGGTTTACATGTGGCTGCCACTGAAGAATATAGTTGCGCACCTTTTGTTCAATGGCTGCACTTGGAGCCGCATGAATACCTCCCATAAAATGGATGGTTAATTTCTGTCCATTTACCCATTTATAAGCATTATAAAACGCAAGTTCCGCACCCATTTCTTCAACAGGCAGAAAAGCAGTACACGGCATAAAATGTTCTTCTTCGTTCATATTTTGTAAATTAAATATTAGATAAAAATTCTACCATTCACCATTCACCATTCACCATTCACCTCTCACCTCTCACGTCTCACGTTCCACCTCTCACGTTTCCAGTTCCCGCCCTCCCCATGCCAATAACCGCCGCCGGTAAAAAATCTGTGTTCTTTATAAATGACCCGTCAGGCATCTGAAACGACAATGCTACAGAAACCATCAGCACAGTGTCTGGTTGCATAGAAGCATGTTCAAAAAACAGATCCCTGGCAGGAGAGAGGTTATCTAAAAAATCAACCATTAGTTTTTCATCTGGAAAATAAAATTCCTGCTCTTTACCAAATGATAAACCCTGCACCATCACAGCAATACAAGCCGAAGCAGCACGCATCGGGTTCATAATTTGTTTAACCGGATTCCTTCTCCGCATGGTCTTGCATTCAAAAGAAGTTCGGAGCATCGTCTCCTGAGGCACGAAGGGACGTTGCGTGTTACACAGCCAGGGTGTAAGAATTACTTTAGAGCTTACTAATTCATTACTGAAGAGTCGGGCAATACAATTAATCATTAACTTTCCTATATGTGAGCGTTTGCAGTGTTCTTTACGCAAAATATTTGTATGGAACATTTTAGAAAGTAAACCATTAAGAAAACGAATATTGTTTTTTTGCAAGTTGGGCCGCACATTGGAACATCAGTTATTTGCATGTCTCAGCCTTAGTTACAGCAGACTAGTCATTGTCAGTTTTTGTGCATAACTTCAATAATGTATCTTTAATAAATAGTGGTTATCTGAAGACAGAATACTAATTACCAAACCAGATAAAGCATTGCTTGTTAGGGTCAACTTATTAAACCTTTGATAGAGCCAAACTATGGAATACTTATCTACGACAAGTCTTGCTAATGAGCTTGATATTCCTACAAATGAGCTTTTTAGCAAACTAAAATCACTTGGTTGGATAGACCGTAAAAATGACAAGTGGGTTTTGACTGACCTCGGCAAACAAAAAGGCGGACAAATGCGGAATACCCCAAAGTATGGCGAGTACATTGTTTGGCCAGATAATATTTCTTTTGACAGATTTAACCAAACAAAGGATAAACCCCAACTGCTTAGTGCAACAGCAATCGGCAAACATTACAACATCTCGAACCAAAGGCTTAACCTTATTTTTTCTGAACTTGGGTGGATTGAAAAAAATATTATTGGATGGAGAGTGACGAAACTTGGTAAAACACTTGGTGGTAGACAATTTGAAAATGAAACATCTGGAGGGACATATGTTCTTTGGCCAGATTCGATCTTGTTAAACAAAAATCTTAAGAACATATTTAGTGATACTTCACCAATTGCTGAACAACCCAAAGCAATTCAACTAACAAAAGAAAATCAACAACAAGGCGAAATTGCAACAAAGGCTGGATCAGACAATTTCAGGGAAAAATTTCCGGCAACGTTAAGAACAAAGGATGGACACATGGTACGTTCAAGAGCAGAGGTAATTATTGATAATGCTTTATACGATTACAAATTGGCTCATGCCTACGAAAGAAAATTACCGATAGAAGAAGATTTGTTTTCAGACTTCTTTATTCCTACCGAAAATGTATATATCGAATATTGGGGAATGGAGAATGATCCAAAATATCTTGATAGAAAAAAAGTGAAGCTGGATATTTACAAAAAGTATGATTTCAAATTAATTGAACTTACAGACTATGATATTTCAAATCTTGACGATCATTTGCCAAAGAAGTTATTGAAATTCGGTATCAAAGTTTATTGATGGGTTACTTGGTTCTCCGCGTCGTCTCCCTCTATCACCGCAGGTGAAAGAATGGGGACGTTGCGCCAGTGAGCGATAACTTTTGGAAAGTTCCGAAACTTTCCAAAAGTTTCTTATCTCCGAAATCTGTTTATAACCCAATCAAGTTTATCATTATCTATCAAAGTCTATCCAAGTTCCCCGCCCTTCCCATACCAATAACCGCCGCCGGTAAATAATCAGTGTTCTTGATAAAAGATCCGTCATGCATCTGAAACGACAATGCTACAGAAACCATCAGCACAGTGTCTGGTTGCATAGAAGCATGTTCAAAAAACAGATCCCTGGCAGGAGAGAGGTTATCTGAAAAATCAACCAATAGTTTTTCATCTGGGAAATAAAATTCCTGCTCTTTACCAAATGACAAACCCTGCACCATCACAGCAATACAAGCCGAAGCAGCACGCATCGGGTTCATAATTTGTTTAACCGGATTGAATGCAGGCACATGTATATGCAAACGCCCATCTTGTACAGCCCTGATTTCGAGTGGAACAAATAAAAAATCTCTCAGATCCGCTTCCTGATTCAACTGACAGGGAGGTAGAAAATTTTGTCCCAACACCCAGTTGCTTTGTTCATGGTGCTGTTTATAATATTTATACAACCACCCCCTGAATATATTCAGTGATTTAAATGGAAAGGGCAGAGAAGCCTGTAAAGCATGAGCAGACGATGAAACGGTGCGCGAACAAATGCCAAACAGTGTAGCAGCAGGTTTTCGGGCAGCGCTTGTTCTTTTCTTTTTATAAACAGGAAAAGCCCTTACATACTGCTTACCATTCATCTGGTAATAAATAACGGGACCAACACGACCGCTCAGCCCCTTTTCGGTGAGTTTTGCCATAACATAGTTTTATATGTATATCGGGTTAAACAGGCACCGGCAGGCACCTGAAAAGGGGGGACTCGATTTTAACAGATTCTAATATACGATATTTCTATATATAAGCAAGCATTTCATCCATGTTTTTTGTTGCATTTATGCCTATACAGGTTCGCAGGTGGTAAAGGCCTGCCCCAGGTTTTCAACGTTTTAAAAACATAGCCTCAGCAGTCTATAACACTGTTTTAGTGTTGTACTGTGTAGGTACTGTGTTGTTACTGTGTTGTTGGTGCGAGTAAGTACTTGACAGTAAGCGAATTAGGAACGGGTGTTTTGTGGTGAAAAATGGCTGTTTGCAGTAGGTGGGAAATGCGGGATTATCGATAAACTTCGCGCCTTTGGCGTGAGTGGGAGATGATGCGTAAAATAAAATATACTTCGGCGCAATTTCCGATCTGTGATCGGAATATTTCTCAGGATGACGAGCAAAAGGGGGGGATGACAGTGGGGTTGAATGGCGAAGCCAATCAACCCCACTGTATTTCTTCTTCATTAATGGGTCATCCTGAGGTGCATTAATAACCGCAGGTTATTATCTGCGACGAAGGATATATTTTATTCTCCTCATCGCATACCTCTATTATCGAAGGTGAAAGATTGCGCGTCAACTTTTGAGTAATAACCTAAAAAAGTTCAAATGTCCACAACGACTTCGCGAAACCTCGTTTTCTTCTTTTCTTTATAGTGAAAAATACTAAAACAATATGCACCCAAAATTTGAAGCAGGCATCAATATCGCCATTAAAATTCCTAAAAGTAAATATGAAAAAACAGTGGCTTTTTACAGAGATATTTTAAAGCTGGAGGTGGAGGAAAAGCCCATCGATAACCCAACCGTATCGAGAACATGCGAAGTGAAATTTGGAAACAATATCATCTGGCTTGACTGTGTAGACAACTATACACATTCAGAAACCTGGTTGCAACTTACAGTTCCCAATATAGAAGAAGCAGCAAGCTATTTGCAAACCAATGGAGTAGAAACATGCGATGAGCTGGAAGAACTTCCCCCAAATATGCATTGGATTCAGGACCCTGCAGGAACTGTATTTAATGTACAGGAAAGGAGAACTAAGTAAACCCAGATCTCTCAAACAACTCCGCGCAACCTCCGTTAACTCATGTTCTCTGCGGTAAATTTACTCGAGTGTTCACCGCAGAGAACGAGAGAGCGGGGAGGTTACGCAGAGGAGGGTGTAAATTGTTTGATAGATGTTGTTATTTAATTTGCTCCAATAAGGTTTTTGCGTCGTTAAAGGAGGGAGTTTTGGTTCTGATTTCCATTAACAGTTTTTTGGAAGATTCCTTGTTGCCCAAAGCGAGGTATCCTTTTGCCATTTCGTATCGGAGGGTTTCCCGATAAACCCATTGCGATACCAGTTCCGAAATTGCAAGTCCATCTGTAATCTCCTGTTTGTTACCATTGGCATACATCAATTTGTAATAACCATAAACGGCGATCAGCAGTGTATCGTAAGAAGCATAGTGTTGCTTCAATTCTTCTTTCGCCCAGTCCATTTGTCCTGCAAGGGCTTTTTTTACCAGATGCATACTTTTTTCATCCTTGTATGGAGTTCTTATCACAGGATTCATTCCTAATGACCTTACAATTTGTTCAGCCAAAAGGGTGGTCGAAAAAGGATTTTGCCCGGTAATAAGTTGGCCATCGATGCTCAGTTGAGGAAGCATGGCATCGCTGCGTTCATATTTCACGCCTCTTTTAACCAGTTTATCCTCCAGCAAAAAGGGAAATTCCTCTTTCCATTTTTTACCAAATTTTACTTCCTCATCATTGCAAAAACCCGTCATGGTTTTATTGGCAATAAGGTAATTGCCATTCGATAATTTTACATTCACGAGTGCTGCCGGTCCGTGACATACTGCTGCTACGATTCCATTTTGTTGTTCGTATATTTTTTGAATGATTTCCTGCAGGGAAGGGTCAAAAGGCAGGTCGAACATGGCGCCTTTGCCTCCCACAATGTAAATGGCTGCATAGTTTTCCGGTTTAATATTCGCGGTGGATACGGTGTTTTGAAGCAGGGACATGGCTACAGGATCGGCCATCACTTCTTTATTGTAAGGTTTGTTTTTATTGTATTCATCTGGTTCTACCATTCCTCCCTTAGGACTGGTGACTTCCATCTCCAAACCATTGGCTTTAAAAATTAAATACGCTTGTGCAAACTCGTCGAATTCAAAACCCGGGCGAATTTTACCATCCGCTTTTCCATATGCGCTCAGGGCAATCAGGATTTTCTTTTTTACTGGTGTTCCCTGTTGGGCAAATAAAAACATAGGCGCACATACGAGCACCAGCATAAGCATTCTAATCATTGTTAACTGTTTTATTGAATGAAATGCGAATCTCCCTGATCCCGGTTTTTTATAGGTACTAAATCAAAGGAAAGAGGTTCGATTTTATCATTCCGAACTTAAAACAGGGTTTTCCGTCGTTGATTGTGGCTTTTTTTGGGCTTCTATCGCTTCTTTATATGCTTTAGGGGTGAGCCCGGTTTTTTTCTTGAATGCGGTAAAAAAAGAGGATTTGGAATTGAAGCCTACATTATAGCCGATGAATTCCAGTTTAAGTTCTTGTTTTTGGAGGATCCAGTCGCAGGCTTTCTGGATGCGGAGTTCATTGATATAGGTATTGAAACTTTTGCTCAGGTTATCGTTGAGTAATTGCGATAGCTGATGGGGTGAGAGGTCGATACGGCCTGCCAGGTCGGCGAGTTTTAAATCGGGTTGGAGATAGATTTCTTCTTCCTCCATCAGTTGATGGAGTGCCTGTATCTTATCGGCCGCTTTTGCAGGTTCTATTTTTTTGTGGAGGTATTTCTCGGATGCTGATTGAATGAGTTCTTCTGTTTTATTTCGATACGATCCGATCAAGAGGTTCAGGTACACAATCAAAGAAAAAACAATGGGTCCTGTTATATAAGGCGTGCTTTTGAGCCCAAAAAATGGTAAGGCATAACTCAGTGCAACCAGGGTACTGAAGAATACAATGGTCAGTTGCCATTTGTCGTTAGGCGATAGGGTGGTTTTGGATGAACTGAGGATTTTAATTTTTGGAGCGACCAGCAGGATGCTGAGCAAAATATAGATAAACCATTGGTAATAAATGGCCGGAACAATATAGAACTTCCAAAGTCTAAGATGCTGCTGTTTGGTAAGGAATAGTATTAAAACCAGGGCAATGATGGCATATGCGCTTAATATATAGGCCCAGCTACGGGAGAGTGTTGTACGTGCCTGTACACTGGCTTGCAGAGAAGCGTATAACAATGGCCCCACAAACATACAGGCCACAATGCCGAGTTGAATATAAATAGGGGGAAGTGCGGGTGTGAACCACCATACTACAGATTTGAAGATGCGCAGGCTCAGTGCCAGCATCATCCAACCCAGCAATTGGGTAGCTAATGTTTTTCTTTTGAGAAACAATAAAAAGTATCCCGCAAGAATTAAACCATTGAACCATCCGAGCGTACTAACAAAAAACACGAGATCTCTGGAAACCTGCATGGATCAAATTTGAGGAATTGATGTTAGACCTGGAAATGAAAAATGGATAAAAGGTAGTTTGGTGGTTAGCTGTTAGCTATTAGCTATTAGCTTTTTGTCTCGTCCTGAAATCGCTTTAGAACTTACCAAACGCCTCTGCGAAACCTCTGTTAACTCATGTTCTCTGTGATGAATTTACTCGAATGTTCACCGCAGAGAACATGGGAAAAGGAGGTTTCGCAGAGAGTTGCTTTTCGGAAGGGTTGTATGGTGTCTCAGGCGCACTAGAATACAACTTCAGATGAAGTTGAAAATGATGATTGTTAAAAATGTATTGCACTCAGTTATTGAGTTTTTAATATTCCTAATTTAGGATGATATTACATCTATCTGTAGGTGTGATAAACATTGAATTATGATACTGGAACAAACGCTGAATTTTCTAATTAATCAAAAAAACGTGATGCTGAGGTTTTGTACGATGGAAAGAGATTTGCGTCTGCCATTTATATGTATGGATATGCTATTGAAATTGCATTAAAAAAGCGCATTTGTCTGACACTTGGATTTAACCTGGGTTTTCCTGAAACCCAGCCTGAATTAGACTATTACATTTCACGTGTAATGGCTAATCAGGTAAAAAGTGCCGGGACACAATTTGCATTTAAACGTGTAAGAGAAATTCGAAGCCATAATCTTTCACAATTATTATACTATAGTGGAAAGAAAGTGGCCGTTAATCAACAATTACAGGAAGAATGGAACACTGTAACTAAATGGAACCCGGAACAACGATATCTACGTAGACAAACAAGACAGAAAGCTGCGGCTGCTTTTTTAAAAGCTGCAAGACTAATTATAAATGAATTATCATAATTTTGTGATATGTCAAAGAAAACCAGTCATTCAAAAAACCAAAGGCAACATGTAATACCATTGGGTAAGGGCTGGGCCGTTAAAGAAGAGAAGTCAAGCGATCTTTTCATCATTACCACAAAACAGTCTGAAGCCATTGTTGTTGCACGTAAACTGGCACAAAATACTTCCGGTGAATTGATTGTACATAGAAGAGATGGGCGCATCAGAGATATTGAATCCTATGCAAAAAAATGATGTCTGCATCCCCAAAACGCCTCTGCGCAATCTCTTTTTCTCCCGTTCTCTGCGGTGAATTTAATTTACTCGGATGATCACCGCAGAGAACAAGAGTTAACAGAGCTTACGCAGAGAGTTGCTTTTGAAGGGATGTATGGAGAAATAGTTGACGGTCTCTGAAGTACACTCAAGCCTCAAATTGCTTCAAACTTTCCCCAAGTGTATGTTTCCCAAACGACTCTGCGTAAACTCTTTTTCTCCCGTTCTCTGTGGTGAATTTACTCGAATGATCACCGCAGAGAACATGAGTTAACAGAGGTTTACGCAGAGGGTTGCTTTTGGAAGGGATGTATGGTGTCTCAGGCACACTAGAATACAACTACAAGTGAAGTAGAAAATGATGATTGTTAAAATCCTAATCGGAGTTGCGCTTTGTATGTAAACGAAAGTAAATTGGAGTTTATCAATTCTAATCTGCTCATGATTGCTAAAGCAACTTTAAAAATATTGGTACAAAAAAGATTGTTTGACTCGAAAGTGTTGTTGTCGAATCGAAGGTATTTTGCCAGTGTATATTTAATGGGCTATGCGCTTGAATTGGCATTGAAGTATAGAATTTGTTGCCTTATGAAATTTAACAAGGGCTTTCCTGAGAACAGAGCTGAGTTTAATAATTATTATTCAGACGCATCGAAAGTGTTGTTGCGAACAACGATACGTGAACTAAGGGATATTCGGCATCATGAGTTGTCATTACTTTTACGTTATTCTGGTGAACAAGTATTGATAGAAAAGACTTTCGCTTCAGAATGGAAGCTGGTTGAAAACTGGAATCCTATAATGCGATATACTAATCCTGTTATCAGAAAACAAAAAGCTACTGACTTTTTGAAAAGTTGCAAGACTATTATCAATCATATAAGTTAACTACCTTTATATAAAATATATTGTATGGCAAAGAAAAATCAGCATGTGGTTCCTCTGGGGAATGGTTGGGCAGTTAAAAAAGCTGGTGCTTCAAAAGCAACAGTTATTACTACCAAACAATCTGATGCCATTACAGTAGCCCGTGAGTTAGCAAGAACGAATAGTGTTGAACTGATTATTCATGGAAGAGATGGAAAAATAAGAGAAAGAAGCAGTTATCAGTGATAATTATAAACGAATCTGAGCAACCTCTTTTTCTCCCGTTCTCTGCGGTAGAAAAATCTAAGTCATTAAACCATTAGCAGGGAAAAAGGTAAAGATGATCAAAGTGTATTGATAGAACACAGATTTTCATGATTCTCAGGATCTGTCATGATACATCATCAGCGTCATGATAATCCGTGTTCCATACTTCTCTTTCGATTTCTACGCTGTTAAAAAATCCCTCGCACAATTCCCACCAGCTATATAAATTAAAAACCCGAAAACACAATTTTGCCTGTATTTTGCCCCCGCAAATAACAGGACTAAATAATCATGCAACCCGGAAAGAAAATAGCCGCCGCCAGAAAATTAAAAGGACTTACCCAGGAAGAGCTGGCCGATCTTTCGCAAATAACAGTGCGTACCATTCAACGCATAGAAGCCGGTGCCAATACTCCTCAAAGTTTTACCCTAAAAGCAATTGCCAAAGCACTGGATATTGAATATGAAAGCCTGATCAATCCAGAACCTGAAACCAGTACCGTTACACCGGTAACGGATGACCTTCGCCATTTCATGATACTGTTTAATTTTTCCTGTTTTACTTATATCATTATTCCATGGTTGCATAGTCTTGTGCCCATGCGTATCCTGAAAAAGAGAATGAATATTCCCGCTCATGCCATTCAGTATGGCAGAACAATTATCAGGCGACAGGTGTACTGGGTTATTACCCTGCACCTGGCTCTGCTGGCAGTGTTTGGTTATAACTATACAATGGTTAAGTTAACGGGTAATAAAGAGGGAGTGGTTGCTTATATCTGGCCCTTCCTGTTGCTCTATTTTGCGAATGCAGTAGTTATACTTTACCAGCACCGGCAGATCCGGAAATTATTCTAACAGTTTGATTGTTAACAGATGTCGTGCAGTTGTCGTGTGCATGTCGGGTATTTGTGGGAGGGTTTACCCCGGTTACGTCATTAGTTTTGCTGAAAAAAATATGCGTCTCTTTCTTCGTAAAAAATGCTGTTTGTTCCTTCTTGCAAACCTGGTTTTCATTGTTCAATTGGTTGCACAAAAACCGGTAACAACAATTGCGCTCTCTGCTTCAAAAAAGTACAGTATTCCATTCACCTGGTTAGCAGATAGTGTAAATGGTTCTATAGAACCCCATGCCGCCATGCTTATTCCGGTAAAGTTGCCCCATTGTTCGCAACAGTTTTATATGCAGTTCGATATGGGAGCACCGAATACCGTCTTCTATAAAAATAAACTCAGGGTCATCAGTGAAAAATATCCATCCTTCGATCCGCTACCTGATACTGCTGGCAGTTTACAGCAGATAACAATAACAGTCGGAAAAAATAAGATCAGCATCAACCAGGCACATCTGCTTGAGTTTGGAGAAAAAACGATTGACTGGTCTGCCGGAAAAAAGGAAATAATCGGCACCATCGGTAGTGACTGGTTAGAGAACAGAACTGTTTTAATCAACTACCCAAAACAGGAAATGGTATTGAATTATACGGTTGCCGCAAAACTGCAAAACAGGTTTACCGATTTTAGTTATGTACAACGCAATATTCTGCTTCCGGCAATGATAAAGGGTAAGAAAACGATGTTGTACTTCGATACGGGTTCCAGTGCTTTTGCTTTATTAACGTCCAAAGAAACAGCTTTATCAATGGCAGTGGCCGGGGCAGTTGCCAGCAGATACCCGGTTAAATCCTGGGGCAGAACATTGTATGCCAATAGTCTGGTTACGGCTGATAGTGTAGAAATGAGCCAGCTTAAAATTCCCCTTCATACAGTAACCTATATGGAAGGAGCCAGCGAAGAACAGGTGAACCGTATGCTGAAATTAGGAATAGGAGGTATGACGGGTAATAAACTCTTTTTACATTCAGGCCTAGTACTGGATACCAAAAACAAAAAGTTTATGTTGATGCATTGAAAAACCGTGCAACTCCGTGTTCAACTCCGTGGAACTCTGTGGTTTTCTTTACCACTGAGTTCCACAGAGTATGGCACAGAGTAGCACGGAGTTTTTTGACTCAGCATAAAGAGATGTAGAAGCTGTACATTGAAAAAAGAGGCTTAATGATTGAATTTAATACTGCTGTAAACAGAAATAACTGAAATTGTGGTATGCTTCAACAGATACATCCTAAGTTGCCGATGCGCAATAAAGAACTTACCAAAACGTATTACCAGCAATTGGGTTTTACCGTAAGTGCAGATTATGGTGATTATCTCATCATTCAAAAAGATAGCATTGAAATACATTTCTTTGCTTTTGCTGCATTAGATCCACTTACCAATTACGGACAAGTGTATATTAGAACCAATGCTATCGATAACTTATACCAATCGTATCTGGATAAAGGTGTAACCATTCACCCCAATGCGCCATTAGCGGAAAAGCCCTGGGGGCAAAAAGAATTTTCTCTACTAGACCCCGATCATAACCTCCTCACCTTCGGTCAGGCAACCTAACTCCGTGCAACTCTGAGTTCAACTCCGTGTAACTCTGTGGTTAAAAAATCAAAAGATAAAAGAACCACAGAGTTACACAGAGTGAGGCACAGAGTTGCACGGAGTAGTTTATTTTTTCCGGAAGGGTTGAACTTTGAAATAGGTAGCTGTTCTCCAGAGCCATTCTATTGGCCCAAAATAGAAATAGCGGAACCACCATTTGCAAAACCATGCCTGCAACACAAAGAAGGCAAGCGCAATAATCCAGTTAAGCCAGGGAGCTGTTACACCAACCAATCCGAAGCCAAAACCAAAGAATAGCGTGAGGCCTAGAGCCGTTTGCAAAAGATAACTGGTCAGTGCCATTTTACCTACGGGTGCCAGTGGATATAAAATGCGTTGCCAGAATGGTCTGTTCATCAATAAAGTAATGCCACCAACATAAAATACCACAAGTGCAGCACTGTTTACATTGAAGAGGATACTAAAAATAAAACCAGGCAGGGGCTGCTGTTCCCAACCCAGTTTGAAAATGCTATTCACAACAATGATACCTATACCAATCAGCAGTGTGATGAGCACCAGCCAGCCTGATTTGTTTTTAATTTTTTTGAACACCAGCTTGCGTTCTTCATTGTTCATGGCAAACCATCCTTTTCTGCCACTGTACATTCCCAACAGAAAAAAGCCAAGTGTTACATAAATTCTTCCGCTACCGAATTGAAAGTCGAACTTTTCGCCAATGCTGAGGATATTGCTTTTCATCATCGTCCACAGATCGCTTTTATACACGGTATTGAAAAAGACCTGTGAGGGGTCCGGCCCGGGAGCTGTGTTGGCAGGAGGAGGAGGTGGTGGTGTGGCGGAGGCCCCCATTTGCTCAATTAAGCCTGCTAACTGTATCAATATACCCGGCAGGTTAATGGCCAGTAGAATACCAAGTATGAGAATCACTTTATTGCTTAGTTTACGCATGGGCAGGAGAATAAAACCCAATGGTGCGTAGATAGATAAGATATCGCCTCTCCAGAATGCATGGTGAATGAGTCCAATAATGCCCATGATGGTGATGCGCCATGCATAACGCCATACAAAGGGTCGGCCACTGTCTTCCATACTTTTCATCTGCAGAAAAAAACTCAATCCAAACAGGAAAGAGAAGAAGGCAAAGAATTTTCCTGAGATAAGTATATCATTGATGGTACTTACAATTCCCATTCCGATACCATCATGTTTTTCAAAGAGTTCTCCGGGCATGTTTCCTGCATTGTACCAGAAAATCATGTGAGCGAGTAAAATACCCAACAGGGCAAATCCACGCAGGGCATCAACGGTAATAATGCGTTGTTTCAGGGTTTCGGCTTGCATTCGTTTTTTGTTTGAATGCAATAAGGTATGATTTTTTGAGATTTGGAAACAGAAAATGGATGGGCGGCGGTTGGGGTCAATGGTGAATGGTCAATGGTGAATAGATGGTTTCAGTTGTTTGACAGGTTGCCAATAAAAGCAGGAATAAACCGTGCAACTCCGTGTTCAACTCCGTGTAACTCTGTGGTTTTTTACCACGGAGTTACACGGAGTACGGCACAGTCCAAAGGACTCCTATGGAGAGTTTCACAGAGTATTATCCTACTAAGCCTACACTTACTTCTATGTCTGGATTATCGAGCAGGAAATTGGCCATGTCTTCATTCATGAGGAAACCTTTTTCTAATGTGTAGAGGCTTACTTTCAATTGTTCTCTTGGTTCATACAATGTAAAACGTAACGAAGATTTGCCAGGGAACTCTCTTACGTTCTTATCAATAAAAGAAACAAAGTCGGGATTTAACGCCGCGGGCTGCATGCTTATTTCTATGCTGCGGGTTAAATTTTGTTTTACTGTTTCCAGCAATGACATCACATTGATCTTGAACTCGAAATTATTCGGCTGGTTATATCGCGAACGGAAGAAGCCGGTGAGCAATATATTCTGTCCCTTCTCAAGGTAGTTCTGGAATTTGATATAATCTTCACTCCATAAAATGAAATCGGTTTTGCCACTGAAATCTTCTATGATGAATGAACCAAAGTTTTTACCTGTTTTGGTTACACGATGTTGTACGTCAATCACCAATCCTGCTACACGCAACTGCTTACCGGGATTGGGTTGCAGGTGCAGTGTTTCTTTGATCTCATTAAAATCGCTGATGCTGGTAATGCCGTAATATTTCAGTTCAAATTTAAAATGATCCAACGGGTGACCACTCATGAACATACCCGTAACATCTTTTTCATGATCGAGTAATTCGGTCAAAGTCCAGGGTTCAACAGTGGCAATTTTTGGAATGGGTACTTGCATGGCAGAAGTCATATCGCCAAACAAAGTATTGGCACTGGCTGCAGAAGCGGTTTGGTTGGCTTGTCCGTACTGAATAATCTTTTCCAGACCGTTTAATTTGTCTCCGTCAGCTACATGAAAATATTGTGCGCGATGAAATTCAGGGAAACAATCGAAGGCGCCGGAATAGGCAAGGCTTTCCAGCGATTTTTTATTGACACTTCTTTGTACTACCCGCTTACTAAAATCAAACACATCTTTATACCAGCCATTCTTTTCTCTTTCTGCAATAATATTCTCTACGGCTGCTTCCCCCACACCTTTCAAACCGCCCAGACCAAAACGTATTTCACCATTTTTATTCACTGCAAAACCCTTCAGCGATTCATTGATATCTGGTCCCAATACTTTTATGCCCATGCGTTTACACTCTTCCATAAAGAAGGTGATTTTTTCAATACTACCCGCATGGTTGAGTACGGCCGACATATATTCTCCCGGGTAATGTGCTTTCAGGTAAGCCGTCTGGTAAGCCACAAATGCATAACAGGTAGAGTGCGATTTGTTGAAGGCATATTGTGCAAAAGCTTCCCAGTCGGTCCATATTTTTTCTAGTTTATCGGCAGGATGCCCTTTGGCAGTGGCACCATCGATAAACTGTTTTTTCATTTTATCCAGTACCGATTTCTGTTTTTTACCCATGGCTTTACGGAGTACATCCGCATCGCCTTTGGTAAAACCGCCGAGGCTCTGGCTCAGCAACATCACCTGTTCCTGATATACAGTAATACCATAAGTTTCAGCGAGGTATTCTTCCATTTCAGGAACATCATAACTCACTGCTTCGCGACCATGTTTACGATCGATGAATTTAGGGATGTAGGCAATAGGCCCCGGTCGATACAGGGCGTTCATGGCAATAAGGTCATCGAATTTATCGGGTTTGAGATCGCGCAGGTATTTCTGCATCCCCACACTTTCAAACTGGAATGTGGCATTGGTTTCACCACGCTGGTAGAGATGAAATGTTTTTTCATCGTCTAATGCAATCGTATCCAGATCAATTTCAACACCATGGTTCTGTTTAATGAGTTCCAGTGCTGTTTTCATTATGGAGAGGGTCTTCAGACCCAGAAAGTCCATCTTGATTACACCTGCATCTTCAATGATGCTTCCTTCAATTTGTGTAACCCAGAGATCAGAGTCTTTGGCTGTGGCCACCGGTATGAGTTCCGTTAAATCTCTCGGGGCGATGATGATACCTGCTGCGTGGATACCTGTGTTACGAACAGAACCTTCCAGTCGTTCTGCTTCTTTCAGTACCTGCGCACGGATATCGGTACCACGATAAATTTCTCTCAGCTTTTTTACGTTTTCAATATCTTCCTGCTGGTAGGCTTCTTTTTCTTCGAGTGATTTTTCTCCTTCCTTTATCGTAAGCGGTGCATGTAATACACGACCCAGTTCGGTACCGGGTTTATCGGGTACCAGTTTGGCGAGCATATTACTTTCTGCCAGTGGCAGATCAAGCACACGGGCCACATCTTTGATACTCATTTTGGCGGCCATGGTACCGTAAGTAATAATCTGGGCCACCTGTTGTTTGCCGTATTTCGATACCACATAATCAATTACTTTCTGACGTCCTTCGTCATCAAAGTCGGTATCTATATCGGGCATGCTCTTACGATCCGGATTCAGGAAACGCTCAAACAGAAGATTGTATTTAATGGGGTCGATATTGGTAATGCCAATACAATAAGCTACCACACTTCCCGCCGCAGAACCACGACCCGGGCCTACAAATACACCCAGTTCACGACCTGCTTTAATGAAATCGCTCACAATGAGAAAGTAACCCGCAAAACCCATGGTTTTGATGGTGAACAATTCGAAATCTATTCTTTCCTGTATCTCCGGTGTAAGATCGGAATAGCGCATTTTGGCGCCTTCCATGGTAATATGTTTCAGGTATTCCCACTGGTTCAGGTTGGCATCGGTATGTATTTGAAATGACTGGGGAATAGGGAAGGCGGGAAGTAAGATATCTTTCTTCAGGTTCAATACTTCAACCTTGTCAACAATCATGTTGGTGTTATCCAGCGATTCAGGAATATCGCTGAATAATTTTTGCATTTCCTGCGTGGTCTTGAAATAAAACTGGTCGTTGGGAAATTTGAAACGACGGTTCTTTACCTGTGTATCATCATTTACAAAATCATCAAAACCAGGCGTGCTTTGTTTTTCACCGGTATTGATGCATAGCAGGATGTCATGAGCATTGGCATCGTCTTTGTCTACATAATGGCTATCGTTGGTGGCGATAACCGGTACTTTGTATTTCTTTGCAAACTTTAACAGCGCCTGGTTAATGAGTTCCTGCTCCTTGATGTTGTGTCTTTGCAGTTCGATATAATAATCTTCCCCAAACATATCGAGCCACCACTTGAATTCCTGTTCTCCTTTTTCTTCTCCGTCGTGCAATATGGTTTGTGGCACATAGGCCCCAATACAGCAGGTAGTGGCAATTAATCCTTCATGGTATTGTTCAATCAGTTCTTTATCGATACGCGGATATTTACTGTACATCCCTTCAATAAAACCAAGTGATGTAAGTTTTACGAGGTTCTCATATCCTTTTTTGTTTTTGGCGAGTAATACCTGATGATAACGTTCATCTTTTACTTCTTTGGTGAAGGTTTTAATGTGTCGGTCCTTTACCACATAAAATTCGCAACCTACAATCGGCTTTACCTGTGGTGCCAGTATGTCTTTTCCATTTTCATCTTTACCAATTACTTTGGTATTCTTCCAGGCCTGGCTCACAAATTCAAATGCCCCGAACATATTGCCGTGATCGGTAATGGCGAGTGCGGGCATATTGTCTTTGGCAGCTTTTTTGTATAGACTGTCAATGGCAGCGGCGCCGTCGAGCAAAGAGTATTGGGTATGTACGTGTAGATGCGAGAAAACCATAGAAAAGATGTCGGATGTTAGATGTCGGATGTCTGATTTGATGTACAGTATTATCCGATTTTCCGAACGACAAATGTCCTGATTTTGGGGCGTTTTGGGAAGGAGGGGTTATCCACATTCGTGAGACGTGAGAGAGGGGAGGTGAAAGGTGAAAGGTGAAAAGTGAAAGGTGAAAAGAGGGTTTTCTCCTAAACTCCTCTTTGCGCAGCAGAGAGTGCTGGGTCCACAGGACTCCTATGGAGGTGAGTTGAAAAACCGTGTCACTCCGTGCCGTACTCCGTGTAACTCTGTGGTTACTATATTAATATTTTTTTTAACCACAGCGTTACACAGAGTTGAACACAGAGTGGCACGGAGGGTTTTCCACATTTGTGCAGTTGAGGGTTTAACCATAAAACTTATACTCAATCCTTGGGCTGAAAAGAATGGGGAATTATATTGCAAATGTTATGATGAAAAGAATTGTTTTTTTGACAGGGATGATATCGGTATTTGTACTAACGAGTTGTAAATCGTTGAGTAAACTTACGTCGAGGGACAATTCTACCGCTAAAACCACCCCTGCCAAAACAACGGCATCTACCCAGCAGCGTGAGTTTTTGGATGGAATAGAAGTTACACCGGGGTCGGCTGTTACCAGTCGTCATAAAACCAGCACCACCAATGCGGCTGCAGGGGCCGGTAAAGATAAAACAGCATCGGCTGCACGCGATATGAGTAGTTTTAATATTGAGCGTGCCGGTTATCTCCAGTTAAAATATGCTGTGATTATTGATGCCACTGTTGAAAAACTCACCAATATTCCTTTGCTGGAAACCATAGATAAATGGTGGGGAACCAAATACTGTATGGGTGGCAGCACCACAGACTGTATAGACTGTTCTGCTTTTACCCAGATATTAATGCGTGATGTTTTTAATACCACACTACCAAGAACAGCACAGGAACAATTTGATAACAGCGAAAAAATAGACCTCGCCGATTTACAGGAAGGAGATCTGGTGTTCTTTCATACTTCGGGCCGCCGAAAAGATATTACCCATGTAGGTGTTTACCTGCTCAATAACAAATTTGTACACGCAGCCACCAGCGGCGGTGTTATGATCAGCGATCTTAATGAGAAATACTGGCAACCGAGGTTTAGAGGCGCCGGCCGTGCCGGCCGTTAATTTGAAAATGTGCTAATTTGAAAATTTGAAAATGAAAATGAAAATCCTTTTGTTTAATAGTTCATTCTGAAGTGAAGCAACATTTTTTTGCGCAGCAAAAAAACTCCTGTCATTTTCAAATTTTCAAATTAGCAAATTTTCAAATTATTTATAGAGCGCCTGAATCGTTTCTCCTGTTTTTTGCATTAAAACAACCTCCTTTCCTTCCAGCATTTTACTTACCAGAGCTTCGTTGTAGTGGCGGATGGTGAGGAGGTGGAGGTCTTTTTCGAGTTGAACATCGAATAGATTGCTGGCTTGTGAGGCGAACTGGTCTGTTTTGTCCTGTTTGTCATCCATACAAATCTGAACACCGATGGCGCCGGTTTGTATGAGATTGGGACGAACACGGGTTTGTGCAAAAATGCCATACAACTGGCGCATAGGTTCTTCGCCCATAAAAGAAAAGTCGCGGCTGTTAAGATGCACGAGTAACTGTTTTTCTTTGATGACAATAATGGGTGGTAGTCCCTTGATATTTTTTTTATGAATAACGGTTCCCGGCAGGGAAGGATCAAGAAAACATTTTACATACATGGGAATACCCTTGTTCTGTAAAGGTTTAATGGTTTTCGGGTGAATTACCTGTGCACCATAAAAAGCCATTTCAATTACTTCAGTAAAGTTCAGTTCGCCGATGAGTTGTGCATCGGGAAACTGTTTGGGGTCGGCATTCATTACACCCTCCACATCTTTCCAGATGGTTAAACTTTCGGCATTGAGCATATTGGCAAAAAGTGCCGCCGTATAATCACTGCCTTCTCTGCCCAGCGTAGTGCTTTCATTTTCATCTGTTGAGCCAATAAAGCCCTGTGTAATCAGTATGTTTTTACCAGCCGATAGTGATGCCCAGGCCTGGGTGGTTTTTTCTGTGGTATAATTCCAGTCAACGCCGGCATCCCTGAAATTATCATCGGTACGGATGATATCGCGCACATCGAGCCACTGATTGCTGAGCTTCTCCTGGTTCAGGAAATGACTGATAATACAGGTGCTGAGCAATTCACCTACACAAACTACCTGGTCGTAATAATAGTCAAACTCACGAACAGGTTTGTCGTGTAATAGCCATTCTACTTCTGTAAAAAAATCGTTGAGCTGTTCTGCACAGCCATTATAATGTGTTACCAGCAAATATTTAGCCGTAGTAAGGTGTTGATTCTTTACGATTTCGAAAAGTTGCAGTGCGTCTTCTTTTCTACCGGAATAAAATGCTTCCACCACTTTCTCCAATGCATTGGTGGTTTTACCCATCGCAGAAATAATGATGACAAGCTCTTCCTCTCTATACCGTTTTACAATAGAAGCCAGGTTCTTAATACGCTCCACACTGTTTACACTGGCCCCGCCAAACTTAAATACTTTCATGCGATAAATTCTTGGTTACAAAACTAGGGGAGAACAATTTGAAAATTTGAAAATGTGCTAATTTGAAAATTAAATACCTTTTGGTTGATAATTCACTCCAAAGTGAAACAATATTTTTTTGCGCAGCAAAAAAACTCCTTTCATTTTCAAATTAGCACATTTTCAAATTTTCTCCATAGGAGTCCTTCGGACAAATTATTCCTTCTCTCTCTTCGCCCTAAACTCCGACCCCGCTTTCCACTTTGGCATATGGGTTTCGAATGCCAGTTTTTTGCCTACCTGGAACAGTCTTTTCAGATCGTTGATGGCACCGGTCATGGCCCAGGTGGTGGGGTCGTAGCCATCAGATGGCTGGTGATAATGTTTTTCGGTGTAATCGTCTTTCAGTTTTTGCCCAAATTCCTTGCCTTTGTTTACTACGTCGGTGCCTGTGCTCACATACAGTGCCGGTATGCCAGCTTTGGCAAAGTTGAAATGATCGGAACGATAGTAGTAGCCTGCTTCGGGATGTGAATCATAAGAAATATAACCACCTGTTTTCTCCACAATTTCTTTCAGGTAATCTTCAAGATCAGACTGTCCCTGACCCACAATTACAATATCGTTGGTGGGTTCAAAACGGTTGAGACCGTCCATATTAATATTAGCCACCGTTTTGTCAGCAGGATAAACCGGGTTTTGTGCATAATAGGCCGAGCCTAATAAACCCTGTTCTTCAGCAGTAACAGCGAGGAAGATGATGGTTCGCTCCGGTTGTTTCTTCATGCTTTTGAATGCACGGATCAGTTCAAATAAACCGGCAGTACCTGTTGCATTGTCGAGAGCGCCATTGTAAATAGAATCGCCTGTAGCATCGGGTCTGCCAATACCAAGATGATCCCAGTGTGCGGTATAGATGATTACCTCATCGGGTCTTTTGGTGCCGGTTATTTTACCGATCACATTGTATGATTTTTTATAAGTGGCCTGCACTTTCATGCTGGTAGATACATTCAGGTTTAGTGGTACTGCTTTGAAACCGGGTGTATTGGCTTTTTTAAGCAGGGTAGAATCGAAACCTGCTGCGGTAAATAAACGGTTCGCTGTTTTTTCGGTTACCCATCCAATTACATCGCAGTTCTTAACATCCATACCCCTGGTATCGAGTTGTAATCTGGATGTATTAAAACTGTTTTGCTGAACGCTGAATGGATAGCTTGCCGCGGCAGTATTGTGTACAATCAGGCAACCCTTGGCTCCCTGACGGGCTGCTTCTTCAAATTTATAAGTCCAGCGACCATAGTAAGTCATGGTTTTGCCTTTGAATAAACTGGTATCGCCTACCCAGAATCCAGGGTCGTTCACCATTACTATTACCACTTTGCCTTTCACATCCAATCCTTCATAATCGTTCCAGTTGTATTCGGGGGCTACAACGCCATAACCTGCGAATACGAGTTCGGCTTTATCGAGGGTTTGAACTGAATCTGCTTTATCGGTCCAGATAATATAATCGTCGAATGCTTTGAGGTTGAATTTCCCTTTTGCAGAACGTACTTCCATTGAAGGAGCTGCCTGCGCCAGTAAACTTACCATCGGCACATCCTGTACAAAACTATTACCGTTACCTGCTTCCAGACCTGCGGCAGCAAACTGTGTGGTGAGGTAATCAATGGTTTTGGTTTCTCCTTCGGTAAAGGGTTTGCGGCCCATGAAAGAATCGGATGCGAGTACACTTACATGCTGTTTCAGACTGTCGGCATTAAAGGCTGCCAGACCATCTTCAGGATCAACACTGGTGGAGCAGGCAGCGAATACGGTCATTCCAACGAGGGAAAGACCGAGGGATAGTTTATACATGTATGAAAATTTTAACGGTGTTGTGAAGTTCTAAGTTAGCGGTTTTGACGTATTTCGTGGAAGAGACTGTTGAGAAGATGTTAAGGAGGCGATGAACGTTTTTTACATTTCTTTTGAATGTCTTTTGTATTTGGTACAGTTGTTGTCTTTATAGTCAGTGAACGGCTCTCTTATTAACTCCTTTTCTCCCTTTCTCCCTGTTAAAAGAGTCTTTGATTGTTTTTGGATTACTATTTTGAAGATGATAGTAACAGGTAGAAAGGGAGAACGAGAGAGGAGTACAGTTTGTTATAGCATTTAATAAAACAAAGAATGTATGTCAGTTTTGAAGAAAATCAGTTTTTTGCCTGTTTTAGTTATCCCTATATTCCTTTTTTCCTGTACAAGAAATATAAGCCCTGTTAGCAGCAATGCACCTAAAACGGAAGCAAGTTTTAATGCTGCTGATATGACGGCAGATATTCTTCAATATGTAAATGCTTACCGGAAAAAGAAAGGGCTTGGTGCATTGTCAACCCTTGAGGTTGCCGATCAACAGGCAGTACTGCATAGCAAGAATATGGCCCAGAAAAAAACAGCCTTCAGTCATAATGGTTTTGAGCAACGCATCGCCACCATCTCCAAAACAGCAGGAACCATGCGTGCAGCAGCAGAAAATGTGGCTTACGGACAACTATCTGCCAAAGAAGTAGTAGACGGCTGGATCAATAGTCCCGGACACCGCAAAAACATTGAGGGTGATTATACCCTAACAGGAATAGGCGTTTACCGCGATAATAAAGGGGTGATTTTTTTTACGCAGTTGTTTATGAGGAAATAATTTGAAAATGTGGCAATTTGAAAATTTGAAAATGAAGAAAGTGTGGTTTAATGTGTAAGTCTTACATGCTAAAGCCCCCTATTTTCAAATTTTCAAATTGCCACATTTTCTCTATACGAGTCCTTCGGACAAATTGAATACCTTCGCTCAAACGATCGCCCTGCATATGACAGTGAACAGAAGAATTCTCACGCTGGATGAATTTACATTACAGCAATTAAGACAATTTCCTACTGCAACCGGTGAACTGAGTAGTTTACTTCGTGATATTGGCCTTGCTGCCAAACGTGTAAACGTAGAAGTAAACAAAGCCGGTCTCGTTGATATACTTGGCGATGCCGGCACCATTAATGTTCAGGGAGAAGATGTAAAGAAGCTCGATATATATGCCAATAACCAGTTTATGGGTGTATTGCAGCACGGTATCAGTTGTGCAGGTATTGGCAGTGAAGAGATGGATGATTTTGTAGTGTTTGATGATGAAGTGAGTAACCAGAGTAAGTATGTGGTGATGTTCGACCCACTCGATGGTAGTGGTAATATCGATGTGAATGTTTCAATCGGAACCATCTTCAGTGTGTACCGACGCATCAGTGAAAGGGGAAAACCCTGTGTAAAAGAAGATTTTCTGCAACCGGGTAATCGCCAGGTAGCTGCGGGTTATGTTATCTACGGATCGAGTACCATGTTTGTATATGCTACACGCCGTGGAGTAAACGGGTTTACACTTGATCCTGCAATTGGAGAATTTTGTTTGAGTCATCCGGATATTAAATGTCCACCGGCAGGTAAGTTTTACTCTGTGAATCACGGAAACTTTTTCCAATACGATCTGAATGTGCGGAAATATATTGATGGCTGTCAGCGTAAAACAAAAGAAACTGGTGGCCCTTATACCCAACGTTATATCGGCAGTATGGTAGCCGATGTTCATAGAAACCTGATTAAAGGGGGCATATTTATGTATCCCGGAACAACAGATAAGCCTAAGGGTAAACTCCGATTATTGTATGAAGCCAATCCCTTTGCCTTTATTCTGGAAGTAGCAGGTGGTAAAGCCACGAATGGCAAACAGCGTATCCTTGATATACAGCCAACTGAACTGCACCAGCGAACACCCTTATTCATCGGCAGCAGTGAAATGATGGCAGAACTGGAAAGCCATTTAAATGATGAATAGGTAATGAAGTTGGGAAACGGTTTTAGCTTAACTTCATCATTCAATTATTCATGATTTATCCCTGTTTTATGCGAATGTTTTTTTGTTTCCTGGTGCTTTTAATGGTGCAGGATCTAGCTGCTCAACAGAGACTGGAGCCAGGACGTATGCATTATATTACCAATCCCAAACCCAACAGTATTTTTTATCGCGATACTTTATACAGGGGCAGTAAAGAATTTATGGGATTGTTTTATCGCACCCGAGATGAACAGCTGATTAGTCTTTATGAGAAACACCAGTCTAATAAAATAACCGGACAGGTATTAGGGGTTGTGGGGAGTTTCGCCATGATTTTTGGCATCAGTCGTGTATCATCCACTAGCCAGCAAAAGGGACTTGGATGGGCATTGATTGGTGGGGGATTTGCATCTACTTTAACAAGTGGGTATCTGATCATGCAAAGTCAGCGACAATTACAATCGGCCGTACTATTATTCAACCAGCGACATAATAAAGCATCTTTAGGAATAGGTCTTGCTCAACAGCAGGCCGGACTTGTGTATAAATTTTGAGTATGACAAAGCCTATTATACAGGTAAGAAACCTGCACAAAAAATATGGTGATTTTGAAGCAGTAAAAGGGCTCAGTTTTGAAGTGCTGGAAGGGGAGATATTTGGATTGCTTGGCCCGAATGGTGCCGGTAAATCCACAACACTCGAAATCATTGAAACATTAAGAGAGAAAACAAGTGGAGAAGTTTGGGTGGATGGATTTAATCTTGATAAACAACCCAACGAAATCAAAAAAATCATTGGTGTACAGTTACAAACCTCAGGTTATTATCCTGGACTCAACCTGGTTGAATTACTGGAATTGTTTGCTGGGTTATACAACCAGTCAATAGACCCGATGGTGTTGCTGGATACCGTGAATCTGAGAGATAAAGCCAAAGCTAAATTCAAGGAACTGAGTGGTGGTCAGAAACAGCGGTTTTCTATCGCTACTACATTGATTAATTCACCCAGAATTATCTTTTTAGATGAGCCCACAACAGGTCTTGATCCACAAGCCAGGAGGAATTTGTGGGATCTGATCAGACAGATAAGAGATAAGGGAACAACAGTTATTATTACCACACATTATATGGATGAAGCCGAGATTTTGTGCGACCGGGTGGCTATTGTTGACAAAGGGAAAATGATTGCTCTGAACTCTCCCGATAAACTCATAGATGAATTGGTTGAAAGTGGCTTTGAAAAACCTAAGGAAATAAAAAAAGCCAATCTGGAAGACGTGTTTATCAGTATGACCGGACATGCATTGAGAGAGCACTAATTTTTGTGTTGTCTTTTTAACTGGTATTTATTTGAAATGCATGAGATGATTTTCACATCTAAAAATGTGTGACTTATGCGCATTGTGTATTCTTTCTTATTTATTTCCTTTTTCCTCTCTCAATCCTGTTATTCGCAATCAACTACTGAGCTTGCGATGGTAATTGACGAAAAGGATTTGATACCTGAGTCAGTTGCTTATCATGCAGGCACTAAACAATATTTTATTGGTAGTCTGTACAAACAAAAAATTGTTGCTATAAGACATGGAGGCGTAAGAGATTTTATACCTGTAGGGGCAAAGGGTATCGGTTCCGTATGCGGTATGAAAATGGATGAGGCTAACAATACTTTATACGCTGTTGTACTCAAAACCAAATTTATACCAGTGCAGGTGCCTCAGGATGTTTCATGGTACACTGCCGTTGTTGCTTTTGATGTACATTCTGGTCAGTTACTACAGGAATACGCGGCAAAAGATTCTGCGTTGTTTAATGATCTTGTTATTGCAGATAATGGAAATCTGTATATAACAGATCCAATAGGAGGTGCTGTGTATGAATTAAATCCAAAAACAGCTGTTTTGTATAAAATAACACCTCCTAAAACATTTGTAGGGCCGAATGGTATCACGACACACAATAATGATTTGTTTATTGCAGATGCTAAAGGTATTACCAGAATGAATATCAGTACCCAACAGAAACAATTACTTTCTTTTCAGCAATCAACAGATACATTGGCAGGAATAGATGGCTTGTATTTTTATCGAAATACATTAGTCGGCATACAGAATACAGTGTTTCCCAAAAGAGTAATTCAACTGGAACTGAATGCATCTATGGATAAAGTGGTTGCTATTCAGATTCTGGACAGTAGCAGCGAGCCTATCCGTAAATACAGCCCAACCACCGGAACTGTTGTGGAGAATTATTTTTATTTTATTGAGAATGCCCAGGTTAAGGCTTTTGATAAGTATGGTAAGATTTTCCCCATGGAAGATTTAGATCCAGTTCGGATCAAAAAAATAAAGCTAGGCAACTGATTCATAGAAGAAGGGATATTTTTTCTATTTTAGTTCAATGAATCAAGACCCACGTTACCCCATCGGAAAATATGAACCTCAGCCCTATAGTGAACAGCAGAAAAAAGAATGGCTGGCTGATATTCAGTTTTTACCTGAAGAAGTAGAAAGAGCCATCCTGAATTTAGATGCGGCGCAACTGCATACACCTTATCGCGATGGTGGCTGGACGGTTCAGCAACTTGTACATCATATTGCAGACAGTCACATGAATGCATATATGCGGTTCAGGCTGGGATTAACAGAAGACAATCCCACGATTAAACCCTATGATGAAAATGAGTGGGTAAAACTGGCTGATATTGATTCAACCCCCATCAATGTTTCCCTCACCATATTGCATGGACTACACATACGTATGCTCGCAACCATTAAGGATCTTACACCGGAGCAGTGGGAGAGAAAGATTACCCATCCTGAACATGGCCGTGAAATGACACTCTGGTTTTTACTGGGACTGTATGCATGGCATGGTCGTCATCATACCGCACATATTACTACCTTGCGTGCCAATAAAGGATGGTAAATGATGAGAGATCTTCGATGGGAGAAAATAAGTTCCCGAAAAGTGTACAATGACCGATGGATCAACCTTCGCGCCGATTCATGTCGCTTTCCCGATGGAAGGATAATAGAACCTTATTATATTGTTGAATTGCCCAATTGGGCGAATATTGTTGTGGTAACAGCCGATGAAAAAATTGTACTGGTACGACAATACCGTTATCCCGTTGATCAGACTACATTTGAATTACCCGGAGGGGTTATTGATAAAGGTGAGGAGCCTATGCAGGCTGCTATTCGTGAAATGCAGGAAGAAACAGGATATCATGCTGCTGAAGTTGAATTTTTATGTAAGCTGGCGCCCAACCCCGCTATCAATGACAACACAGCTTATTTCTACCTCGCAAAAAATGCAGTGCCCGGTGAAAAGAAAAACTTCGATGCATTTGAAGATATTGATGTGGTGCTGTTCTCCAAAACTGAATTCCTCCAGTTACTCCGCGAAAACAAAATTCAGCATGGGGTGCAGCTCGGTCCCATCTATGAGGCACTGATTAAACTTAACTGGCTCTCAATCTCAGTGTAACCTCTGTGTAACTCCGTGTAACCCTGTGGTTTTAATATCATTCTTTAACCACAGGGTTACACGGAGTTACACAGAGGCTATACTTAGAGCTGGACTTCTCCTACGAGAAAGACACTTCCGCAAATGAGGATAAGATCATCGGGAGTAGCTTTTGCCATAACTTCCTTCAAAGCAATATTAACATCAGCATACACATTTCCTTTCAATCCAAATGTAGCAGCCTGTTGTTGCAGACTTACCGCATCTAATGCACGTGGAATATTGGCTGCTGTAAAATGATAGGAAGCATGTTGTGGTAATAGGGCCAGCACGGCATCAATGTCTTTATCCTTTACCATACCGATGATAATATGCAGATGCTGATAAGTACAATGCTCCAGTTGCTGACGGATGGCTTTAATACCATCCACATTATGCCCCACATCCAATATAACGGAAGGGTGCTGGTGAATCAGTTCCCATCGTCCATGTAAACCTGTTTTCTTTTTTACCTGTAGCAGGGCTTTTTGTACAATAGGGGTAGTACAGTTCCATCCTTTTTTCTCCAGTTCATGTGTAGCAGCGAGAACCGTTAAAAGATTTTTGAGTTGATAGATGCCGGTAAGATCTAGTTTATAAGAATGTCGCTCATCAGTATGATGATGCGCTACTGTTACTTCGAGCAGATGATGCTCATACTGCCAGTCGCTTATCCATCGTTCTTCGGAAGCAAATACAAGCGCAGGAAGTTCGTTAACATCACTGTTGATGGCAGCGTATTGCTTTTCAAAAACAGACTTTGTTTCAGGCAACCATTCCCCGATGACCACTGGGGTATTTTTTTTGATGATGCCAGCTTTTTCTGCGGCAATTTCAGGTAAAGTAGTACCCAGCAAAATCATATGATCCCAGCCAATATTGGTGATAATGCTGAGTTCTGGTTGAATAATATTGGTGCTGTCAAGTCTTCCACCCAAACCTGTTTCTATTACAGCGATATCCACTTTCTGTTCTGCGAACCATGTAAATGCCATGGCTACAGTGATTTCAAAAAAAGAAGGCTCTATGGTTTCAATCAAAGGTTTGATGCGCTCTGTAAATCGTACTACAAAATCTTCGGAACACATTTCACCGTCAATCTTTATCCGTTCACGAAAATCTTTTAAATGCGGAGAAGTGTATAATCC
Organism: Chitinophaga pinensis; assembly: GCA_943372605.1. Classification (GTDB taxonomy): domain Bacteria; phylum Bacteroidota; class Bacteroidia; order Chitinophagales; family Chitinophagaceae; genus Sediminibacterium; species Sediminibacterium pinensis_H. The sequence continues at coordinate 245,409 of CALRZI010000003.1, forward strand.
TGTTTTATATCCACCAGTTTGTAAAATGGCTGACAGCATATGACTGGTAGAACCTTTTCCATTGGTACCTGCAATATGAACAGATTTAAACTGGTGCTGCGGATTGCCTAATGCTTTACACAAACGAATGGTATTGGTAAGATCCTTTTTATAGGCCGCCGCCCCCAGTCTGCTGAACATAGGCAACTTAGCAAATAAATATTCAAGTGTTTCAGCGTAGTTCATAACATCAAAGAAACAGAGAAATAAGAAATAAGGAATAAGGAATAAGGAATAAGAAAGTAGGTTTTTTTCACTTCCTTATTTCTCTGTTTTCTCAGCCTCTCAGCTTAAAGCTAAACACCAAGGTCCCTGTTTGTTCTTCGGCGGTGCCGGCATTTAATTTTAGGGAGCGGGCTTTTCTGAGGGCGATGTTGCGGATATTCTGATTGGTAGTAGTAGTGCCACGTGGGTTTACAACAGCAATGGTTACATTCCCCGATTTATCAACGGTGATGTCGACCGCAACTTTTGCATTTTCATTGAAATCGTCTTCAAAAGAAGGAAGTTTCGTAATCCTACGGCCATCAAGTCCATTACGGATACTTACGCCGCCACTGCCACCTGCACCTCCATTACCACTTGCTGCATTGCCTGTATAACTATCGGAGTTTGGATTACCATTCGGTTTTCCCTGATCTCCTTTGCCACCGGCAATACCCTGATCGCGGATGCCATTATAACTGTCTGCGCGATTACCACCTGTACCTGTTGTGGTGCCGCCTGTGAAGACAGCTTTGGGTTTTGGAGCCGGTGGAGTAGGTGTAGTATTATTGGTAGTGGCAGGTTTTGTAACAGCAGGCTTAATATCGCTTACGGGTTTTGTTGCCGGTTTAGTCACGGTTTTATTTACAACCGGTGCATCATCTGCTTCATTTTCATCTCCGCTAATATTTGCCTGATTGGTTACAGGAGCAGATGCAACCGGACTCGTCTTTACATCTTCAGTCTGAGCAGGCTCGCCGGGTATTTGAGGGGCAATATCACCCAAGCCTGTTTCGCTGTTACCAAGGTTTACTTCAATGCCTTCTCCATAGTCTGGTGCAGGTATTGAAGGGAGACTCCATTGCAAAAAGAAAAAAAGAAGGAACAGCAAGCTACAGATAGCCGCAGTAATAGCCGAAGCCTTAATATTTTTCTCTTTTTCAAAATCGATGGTCATGGTAGAGTAATTACCCATAAATGTACAACGAAGCCTTTCGATGGTGAATAATGTTGAAAATTACATCCACAACCATGCAGTAATCCACTTTTGGGGTATAAATAAAGGTTAATGTTCGTGAGACGTGAGACGTGAGAGGTGAAAAGTGAAAGGTGAAAAGTGAATGAAAAAAAATACTATAGCACACAATAACCGAAACCGCAATCAAGTGGTACTTATTGACTATTGTCTATTGTCTATTGTCTATTGTCTATTGACTATTGACTATTGACCATTTACCATTGACCATTCACCATTTCCCTCACTTCATTAAATCTTATCTAACATTCTACTTAAACAATTCGATATTCTCAGTTTTCTAAATGTCTAATTTCGAGTGCTTTAAAATTGAATTATGACAGAGAATTTCACGATTGTAGTACATGGTGGGGCAGGCACTATTTTGAAAGAAGATATGACTCCTGAGCTGGAGCAGGCATATCTGGCGGGTTTGCAGCAGGCTTTGGATGTAAGTTATGCAGTGCTGGAGCAGGGCGGAACAGCGGTAAATGCAGTAAAAGCGGCAATTGTGGTATTGGAAGATAATGTACTGTTCAATGCCGGACGTGGATCGGTATTCACCAAAAAGGGTCTACAGGAAATGGATGCGGCCATTATGGATGGTGAAACACTGGAGGCCGGTTCAGTTGCCGCCATCAGAAATGTAAGAAACCCGATAGAGTTGGCCACTGAAGTAATGCGCAACAGCAACCACGTATTCCTCAGTGGTAAAGGCGCAAATGATTTTGCCATCAAACAGGGTATTAAACTGGAACCTGATGAATATTTTTTCTCCCAATTCAGATATGACCAGTGGAAAGCCATACGCGACTCAGATAATTATTCTCTCGATCATACCAATCATCAACTGGAAGAGTTGATGCGCGATAAAAAATTTGGTACGGTAGGCGCTGTGGCATGCGATACCAAAGGAAATATTGCCGGTGCCACATCAACAGGAGGTATGACGAATAAAAAATATGGCCGAATTGGCGATAGTCCATTGATTGGCAGCGGAACTTATGCCAATAATAAAACATGTGCCATCAGTTGTACCGGTCATGGTGAAATGTTTATCAGAACGGTAGCATCTTACGATGTGAGCTGCCTTATGGAATACAAAGGGCTCAGTCTCCAGGAAGCCATGGAAGTAGTGGTACACGATAAGTTGATAAAGCTACAGGGAGAAGGAGGGATGATAGGTGTTGATGCGCAAGGTAATGCAGCCATGGTTTTCAATAGTGCAGGGATGTATAGGGGCGTGAAAAATAGTAGGGGTAGAAACGAGGTTTTTATTTACAAATAATTATATTTGGTTAGAACTGATACACATGAGAAAAGGAGGGGCTACATTTGTAGCCCTCTTTTTTTAGAGAAACCATCATGCGAAAAATTGCTGTAATTGTAGCCGGGGGAACCGGACAAAGAATGGGAGCTTCCATACCCAAACAATTCCTGTTATTAAACGGGAAACCTTTGCTTTATTATACCATTCAATGTTTTCTCGAAACCTGGGCCGATCTTGAAATTATACTGGTATTACCGGAAGCGCATATTGCAACAGGTAGCGAAATCATCGCTGATATAAAAGCAGGTTCACGTGTAAAAATTACGGCAGGTGGAGATAGTCGTTTTCAGTCTGTGAAGAATGGATTGGCTTTGATAAAAGAACCCGCCGTAATATTTGTTCACGATGGGGTTCGATGTCTTGTCAGCAGCGATTTGATTAAACGTTGTTATCAGCAGACATTGGATAAAGGAAGTGCCGTTCCTGCAATTGCAGCAACAGACAGCATTCGCATTACCAACGATCATCATCATGAGGTGATCGACAGAAACCGGGTACGCATTATTCAGACCCCGCAAACTTTCCTGAGTGAAATACTTATTCCTGCTTTTGACAAACCCTATGAAGAAAAATTTACAGATGAAGCAACAGTAGTGGAAGCATCAGGCAAAGAAGTGTTCCTGATAGAAGGAGAGTACACCAATATAAAAATTACACGTCCGGCAGATCTGTTGATAGCTCAACAGGTAATGACATCCAACGGAACTGTTTAAATTCCTTTCAGGAAATTTCTTTGGTAATGAAAATAGGGTTGAATATGCCCTCCGAACTTTTTGTAAAAAATTTTCACGCCTTCCAGTTCCGATCCCTCAAAATCAAATAAAAGATCCTGACCACTAAACTCCTGTAAAATCTGGTCAATCAACCAATGATTGCTGTGTTGCAGTCTTCCTTCAGGGGTAGTAGTATTAAACAGGTGATAGATACGTTTGTTATCTCTTAAAAGCAACGCATCAGACAACAAAGTTCCTTTTTCATTGGTAACAGCTCTTACGATGCAATTGCGCTGCATATCCAATTGTTTGCACAGGACGATGAGTCTTGAAAAATCATCTTCACTCACGTGAGGCATCCGGGCAGCATAATGCTCCTGGTACGATTCAATGGCAGATAAAAAATCATTTTGTTTGCTCCATAGAAAATCCGGACTGCTTTTTTGTAGTGTTTGTTTCAGATCCGCGCTGTATGCAGATTGTATGGAAGTGTACCCGGCTTTGAGATTGATGATAAAATTAGTTTTGTTTTTGGCTTTTACCGTTGAAGCCAGCTTTTGGTTACTGAAATTCAGGTGAAGGTCGCCATACCATGCAAATCGTCTGATCTTCCTGGTCAGCTGATCATAATTAACAGCATCAATATTTCCCATCAAACCTAACTGCTGAATAAATGGCGGGGTATAATAATACCTGAACCCATATTTTTTTCTCCAGGGCAAAGCCATAATGGCTTCATAATCGCCTACGATAATTCCATGCCAGTTGTCGCAGATATTGTCTAAGTAATCGTATTGCGCATAAATCAAACCATTAGAACTGTTGTGTATGCAGTTGTTCCATTTAACTTCTTCAATAAGATGGGGAGGCAATATCTGTATGTCTTTGCTCAATGTACATTTAGTTAATACGGGTCCATGTTTCTGTTCTGCCCAGTAACGAAACGCCAATATAGCCTCTTACATTCAATGTTTTTGAGTCTTTTAATCGCAGAAAGCATTTATAGTCCTTGCCGTTTTGCGGGTCATAAATTCTGCCGCTGTTCCATTCGTCATCATCAAATACAAAATCGCGTAGAATGATGGAGCCAATCAATGGTTGGTTCTTAAGTGTTGCATTCGGATTCTTTGTATCCAGTTTAGGCTTACCCTGCTCATCGTTGGGTTCTTTTAGCCATACCAGTTTGCCATAATACTTATTACCCTGTTTGTAAATCTGGATATGTCCCTTCCCGGTTGCATTTAACCAGGTGCCTATGATGGCGTCAGGGTTTTCTTTGTCGCTGCAGAAAGCTGGTGATATCCATAAAAACAAAATGCCGGCGAACAGAAATCTCATTATTTTATACATAGAATATAATTTAGGGATGGAGATAAATTCTTCCATCTTTCATTACCAAAACTGTTTTTCGCATCATTGAAATATTGTCAACAGGGTTTCCGTCAACAGCAATAATATCTGCCAGTAACCCTTTTTGCAGTCGGCCAATTTTATCTCCAACGCCAAATACCCTGGCATTTACTGAAGTGGCAGATTTAAGTACATCAACCGTTGGCATACCGTATTCAACCATCAATTCCATTTCGCGTACATTATCGCCATGTGCAAATACGCCCACATCGCCACCAAAACAGATGGTCACTGCTTTCTTAAGTGCCAGCTGAAAAGTTTTTTTCTTGGCCGCGATGCGATCGGTTGGAGGCATGCTTCCTTTTTTCCATCCACCATAGGTTGCGGAGGATTCTGCAGCACTAAGGGTAGGGCAGAGGGCTACTTTGTTGCGGAGCATCAGATCGAAAACTTCCTCATTGGCATAATCGCCATGTTCAATAGTGTTAACACCGGCTTGTGCCGCTCTTTTCATTCCTTCAACACTACTGGCATGTGCCACTATCTGTCTGCCGGCACTTGAACTTACTTCAACGGCTTTGCGCAACTCATCCAGCGTAAAAGTAGGGGCAAGCGTTTCATCAGGTCCCCATCGGTAATCGGCATATATTTTTATCAGATCGGCACCATTACCAATCTGCTGTCTGATTTCTTTGGTAAGTCCCTCCACGCCATCAGTTTCGGCGGCACCTATGATGAGATGATGATTCAGATTGCCCAATTTTGGACCATAACTTCCACTCGCAACAATTGCTTTGGTAGCAACTAACATTCTGGGGCCGGGTATGATTCCTTTTTCAATGGCCGATTTTAAGCCAACATCTGCATAACCTGCTCCTTCGGTTCCTAAGTCCCGTATAGTCGTAAATCCAGCCATTAAAGTGGCACGGGCATGAACAACGGCCCTTGCGATCCTTTCGGCATCAGGTTCTTCCAATACCTGTTTATCCCATCTGGCTTCATTGTAAGGGTGGAGAAGGAGGTGAGAGTGCCCCTCAATCAGACCTGGAAGTATGGTTTTTCCTTTCAGATCAAAGGTTTTCAGTGTAGCGGGTTTGGGCAGATTTTCCAAAGGACCTGCAGCTACAATTGTTTTTCCCTGTACTAAAACGCCCCATCCTGTATGCATTTGTTCGCCATCGAACAGCCGGTCTGCTTTGATGAGTATAAAACTATCAGTTGTTTGTGTTGCAGTCCCGGTAAGGCTCACAGCAAGCGATACGAGGATTAATAAATGACGGAATTGGAGCACCTTACTTGGATTTTACTGAAAATACCAAACTATGACAGAAAAAAAATTTGTTTGTAAACTACAAGTGCCCCATTTTTGCAACACAATGAAAACAATTATCAATATTCAGTGGTGGTGGCATTCAAACTCCGATCGGGGATTGTAATGGCGTAGCCAATACTGATGAATTATATTCAGAAACCCCGACAGTCATTGTCGGGGTTTTTTGTTGGTATCAGGACAGGGTTCAAAAAAGAAACATGAAAAAGATCAAGATTCAGACGAGTGTAAAAAAAATGCTGGCAGATGTGTACACGCCGGTTGGTATTTATCTGCGTATCCGCGACAGGTTTAGAGATACCATTTTATTGGAAAGTACCGATCATCATGCTGCGGATAACAGTTATTCCTTTATCTGTATCAATGCCATTGCAGGTGTTGAAATACGTACAGCAGCAACAATGGAAATAAAACTGCCGGCGCAGCAACCGGAAAAAATGGCGATCAGTGATAAGTCAAAAGTGCCCGTGCAGCTTTGGGATTTTATGCAGCGGTTTGAAATAGAGACAGCATCCGTTAAAGAAGCCGCTTTTGCACAAGGTCTTTTTGGATACAGTTGTTTTGATGCAGTAGGTTTTTTTGATACGATTCAGTTAAAAAGACTGGCATCAGAAAATGCAGTCATTCCCCTGATGCGTTACAGATTATACCAGTACGTAATTGTATTCAATCATTTTAAAGATGAATTATTTATCTGCGAAAACAGGATCAATGGAGTAGAATCTGAACTGGCTGTGGTAGAGTCATTGATCAGGAGTAAGGATCTGCCTGTTTATCCTTTCAAAGCAAAAGGATCAGAAACATCCAATATGACGGATGAAGATTACCGTATAATGGTACAGAAAGGAATACAGAGCTGTTTACGTGGAGATGTATTTCAGATTGTACTGAGCCGCCGTTTTCAACAATCATTTACTGGCGATGAGTTTAATGTGTACAGGGCATTGAGAACGGTTAATCCATCACCATACTTATTCTTCTTCGATTATGGAGAATACAAACTGATGGGTTCTTCACCCGAGGCGCAATTGATTATACAACAGGGTAAAGCCATTGTTCACCCAATTGCAGGTACTTTCAAAAGAACGGGTGATGATGAAATAGACCAGCAGATGGCCGCTAAATTACTAGATGATGCGAAAGAAAATGCAGAACATGTAATGCTGGTCGATCTTGCCCGTAACGACCTGAGCCGCGCCTGTTCAGATGTAGAAGTAAGTCAATACAGACAGGTGCAATATTATAGTCATGTAATTCATTTGATGAGTGAAGTGAGGGGGAAAGTAGCCCCAGGATATAATCCATTTGCAATACTGGCACAAACTTTTCCTGCGGGAACATTGAGTGGTGCGCCTAAATTCAGAGCGATGGAATTGATTGATGGTTATGAACCAACTGCACGTAGTTATTACGGAGGTGCTATTGGTTTTATGGGTTTTGATGGTAGTTGTAACCACGCCATCATGATCCGCACTTTTCTCAGCAGAAACAATACGCTTTATTACCAGGCAGGTGCTGGCGTGGTAGCAGCATCAAACCCGGAAAGTGAATTGCAGGAAGTGAATAATAAGTTGAATGCGCTGAAAGCAGCGATAGGGATAGCAGGGGGGATTGGAGGGGCGTGAAGGAGGCGTGAGACGTGAGAGGTGAGACGTGAGAGGGAAAAGTGAAAAGAGAAAGGTGAAAAGAGAGGGTTGGGTGAGTTGATAAATCAAAAAATAAAAGATCTCCGAAGGAGTCCTTCGGACAAAAAATAAAACTTAATGAACATCCTTGTTTTCGACAACTACGATTCGTTTACGTATAACCTGGTTCATCTGGTCGAGAAAATTATTCATGGTAAAGTAACTGTGAAAAGAAACGACCAGATAACACTGGAGGAAGTCAATGCCTTTGATAAAATTATTTTATCACCCGGTCCTGGCGTGCCTGTAGAAGCGGGTTTATTATTGCCTTTGATTAAAGCATATGCGCCTTCTAAATCTATACTGGGTGTTTGTTTGGGTCATCAGGCAATTGGAGAGGCTTTTGGCGGGAGTTTAACAAACCTGAGTACGGTGTATCATGGTGTGGCAACTCCAATTCAGCTACAAGCGGTAAGCCACAAGCCACAAGGGAATCATGTTTTTCAAGGGTTTGATAAAGAACTGATCGTGGGGCGATACCATAGTTGGGTAATTAATGAAAAAGATTTTCCGGAAGAACTGGAAATCACTGCAAAAGATCAACACAATTATATCATGGCATTACAACATAAAACCTATGATGTACAGGGTGTACAATTTCACCCCGAAAGCGTATTAACGCCAGACGGAGAAAAGATAATGAGAAACTGGCTAAAACAATAACACACACAATTTTGACTTTTGTCCGAAGGACTCCTTCGGAGGTTTTTGACTTTTGAATTTTTATGCAATGAAAAAATTATTACAATACCTCTTCGAACATAAAACACTAAACCGCGATAAGGCAAAAGAAGTGCTGCTTCAGATGTCTGCCGGACAGTTCAATGAATCGGAGATCGCATCATTCATAACTGTCTTCTTGATGCGCAGCATTACGATTGAAGAGTTACAGGGATTCAGAGATGCCTTGCTGGAACTTTCAGTAAAAGTAGACATGAACGGACATGATGTAATGGATATCGTTGGAACGGGTGGTGATGGAAAAAATACGTTCAATATATCAACCTTGTCCTGTTTTATTGTAGCAGGCGCAGGCCAGCAGGTGGCTAAACATGGCAACTATGGTGCGTCATCTGTAAGCGGAGCATCGAATGTAATGGAACAATTGGGGTACAGGTTTAAGAATGATACTGATCAGTTAAAGAAAGAACTGGACGCAGCAAATATCTGTTTTCTTCATGCACCCTTATTTCATCCGGCATTAAAAGTGGTGGGATCTATTCGCAAAAATCTGGGAGTGCGCACTTTCTTCAATATGTTAGGACCAATGGTAAATCCAGCGGCACCAGCTTATCAACTGGTAGGTGTATATAATCTTGAAATGGCTCGCATTTATAATTACCTGTTGCAGGAAACCGGGAAAGCCTTTACCGTTATCCACAGTCTGGATGGGTATGATGAAATATCATTAACCAATGACACCAAAGTGATTACCAATGAAGGAGAAAAAATCATGACTCCCGAACAACTGGGTAAGCGAATGGTAACGGCAGAAGATATTTATGGAGGTAATACGGTAGAAGAGGCGGCGAAATTATTTACGCGTATTATAAAAGGAGAAGGAAGCTGGGCACAGAATGCAGTGGTACTGGCCAATGCCGCCATGGCACTCTATTGTACCGGAAAATATACCGATTATGAAAACGCATATACGGCAGCAGTAGAAAGTCTTGAAAGCAAGAAAGCGTTTATGGCATTGGAAAAATTAATCAACCTGCAATAAGATGAATATACTTGATACCATAGTTGCACAGAAAAGAAAGGAAGTAGAGCAGCGTAGATTAGCTACACCCATCAGTGTATTGGAGCAACAACCTCATTTTATAAGACCTGTTTATTCTTTGGTAAATTTTCTGGCCGATAATACCCGCACAGGTATTATAGCGGAGTACAAAAGAAAGTCTCCATCAAAAGGAGTTATTAATGCTACTGCAACAGTAGAAGAGGTAACAAAAGCATATGCAGAACATGCATCAGGTATTTCTGTACTTACAGATACTGATTTTTTCGGTGGCAAAACCGTTGACCTTGAAAAAGCAAGATTCAACAAAGTACCCATTCTGCGAAAGGATTTCATGATCGATGAATACCAGGTATATGAAGCCAAAGCCATGGGAGCTGATGTAATATTAGTGATAGCAGCCTGCTTGAGTCCTGATCAGGTAAATGAACTGGGAGCTTGTGCCAAAGGATTGGGAATGGAAGTATTGCTGGAGATTCATAATAAGGAAGAATTGGTGCATATAAGCGATATGGTAGATATGGTGGGCGTAAACAACCGTAACCTGAAAACTTTTGAAGTAGATATCCAGACATCACTTGATTTGATCAACCATATTCCTGCAGGCAAACCAGCCATTGCAGAAAGTGGGATCAGTAATGTAGATACTATCGTAACTTTACGCAATGCCGGGTTCTCGGGTTTTCTGATCGGGGAAAATTTCATGAAAGAACCAAAACCTTCGGTTGCTTTTGCTGATTTTGTACATCAACTAAAAGCAAAGTAGCATGCGAATTAAGGTCTGCGGTATGACCAATACCGAACAAGTAATGCAACTAGATACCATTGGTGTTGAATTTGCCGGGTTTATATTCTACCCCAAATCGCCCCGTTATGTATTCAGACATATGCCAAAACCGGAAATAAAAAAAATAAAAGGACAGTATATTAATAAAGTAGGTGTTTTTGTGAACGCTCCGGTAGAAGAATTGTTACAGACTGTAGATGATTGTGGTTTACACCTGGTGCAATTACATGGAGATGAAACGCCAAAGTATTGCGAGAAAGTGGCCGACTATGTAGGTGTAATCAAAGCATTCAGGCTGCGTGAGGACGATCAGGTATTATGGAAGATTAAAGATTATCAGGAAATAGCCGATATGTTCTTATTTGATACCGACGGCATGAATTATGGCGGAACAGGCAAAAAATTTAACTGGTCAATGCTTAAAGGGCTTAACATCAATAAACCATTTTTCCTCAGTGGGGGAATCGGTCCGGGCGATGCAGATGAGCTGGCCGAATTTGCAAAAGACCCGGTGGCAAAAGATCTTTTCTCCATCGATGTAAACAGTAAGTTTGAAACAATACCAGGTTTAAAAGATATGCAGGCAGTTGAAAAATTTGTGAAGGAAATAAAACAATTATAAATGACAACCAGTTATCAGCAACCAGATATACAGGGTTATTACGGGCAGTTTGGAGGCGCTTATATTCCTGAAATGTTACATCGTAATGTAGCGGAGTTAAGAGCGCAATACCTGTCTATTATGAACGACCCGGAATTTAAAACTGAGTTTGAAACATTGTTGAAGGATTATGTAGGTAGGCCAACACCATTGTTTCATGCTGAAAGACTGAGTAAAGAAAACGGGGCTGCCATTTTTTTGAAAAGGGAAGATCTTTGTCATACAGGTGCACATAAAATCAACAACACCATCGGGCAGATATTGCTGGCACAGCGATTGGGTAAAACGAGAATCATTGCGGAAACAGGTGCCGGACAGCATGGTGTTGCAACAGCTACGGTTTGTGCCTTAAAAGGTATTGAGTGTATTGTTTATATGGGTGAGAAAGATATTGAGCGTCAGGCGCCCAATGTAGCAAGGATGAAGATGCTGGGTGCAACAGTCATTCCGGCAACAAGCGGTAGCAAAACATTGAAAGATGCTACCAATGAAGCCATACGTGACTGGATCAATAATCCGAACGACACACATTATATTATTGGTAGTGTAGTGGGGCCACATCCCTACCCGGATATGGTGGCAAAATTTCAAAGCATCATCAGTAAAGAAACCCGTGAACAGTTAAAGGAGAAAACAGGATCAGAATTGCCTACACATGTAATTGCCTGTGTAGGTGGTGGGAGTAATGCGGCGGGTGCTTTTTATCATTTTCTGGATGAGCCGTCTGTACAACTGGTGGCGGTGGAAGCTGCCGGACATGGTGTAAACAGTGGTATGAGCGCAGCAACTACCCAATTGGGTAAGCCGGGTATTTTACATGGCAGTAAAAGTTTACTCATGCAAACGGCAGACGGACAGGTAACAGAACCGCATAGTATTTCTGCGGGGTTAGATTATCCCGGTATAGGTCCATTGCATGCCAATCTGTTTGAAACTGGTAGAGGTGTTTTTTTAAGTGCAACAGATGAAGAAGCATTAAATGCAGCTTTTCATGTAAGTAAAACAGAAGGTATTATCCCGGCACTGGAAACAGCACATGCTTTTGCCGTATTACATAAATTGAATCTTAAAAGTACAGATAGGGTAGTGCTTTGTCTTAGCGGACGCGGGGATAAAGATTTAGCAACCTATATGCAACATTTATAAAGATCAGCAGTAACAAATGAGCAGGATACAAAACTTATTTACGCAAAAAAAACAAAGGGTACTGAATGTGTATTGCACAGCAGGTTATCCGCAGTTGACAGACACTAAGAATATCATACTGGCACTTGAAGAAAATGGTGCCGACCTGATAGAACTTGGTATGCCATATAGCGACCCTCTGGCAGACGGTCCCGTAATACAGGCGAGTAGTAGTATTGCATTACAAAATGGAATGAGTATTGCGGTATTGTTTGAACAGTTAAAAGACATACGATCCAAAACAAATATTCCGCTGATACTGATGGGGTATATGAATCCTGTATTGCAATACGGTTTTGAGCAATTCTGTAAAGACGTCGCAGCTGTTGGGGTAGATGGACTGATATTGCCCGATCTGCCAGAATATGAATATGAAACCATCTATGGGGATATCATAAAAAAACATGTACTTGATTTCATTTTTCTCATAACACCTGAAACCAGCGGCGAGAGAGTTAAAAAACTGGATACATTAAGTACAGGTTTCTTATACGCCGTAAGTTCATCTGCAACAACTGGTAACGATAAAGACTTTGGTCTGGTAGAAACTTACCTGAAGAAATTACAGGATATGAAGTTGCAAAACCCCATACTGGTTGGTTTTGGCATTAAAGACAAAACTACCTTTGAGGCCGCCTGTAAATATGCGAATGGGGCTATTATAGGATCGGCATATATCAAAGCATTGGAACAGGGAACAGATATTCAAACAACAACAAAACAATTCCTGGAACAGATAGTACAATAATTATGAACCTGGTAATCATAAAATACAATGCAGGGAACATACAATCGGTTCGTTATGCATTGGAACGTATAGGCGCAACAGCAACGGTTACAGATGACCATGACAGTATTATTGCTGCAGATAAAGTTATTTTTCCCGGAGTAGGAGAAGCAAGCACTGCCATGCAATACCTCAAAGAAAGAAAACTCGATCAGCTTATTACCCGTCTTCAACAACCTGTACTGGGTATTTGTCTGGGTATGCAACTCATGTGCAAACACTCAGAAGAAAATGACACCACCTGTCTGAACATTTTTGAAGAAGAGGTAAAACAGTTCAAACCCCAACAGGGCGACGGGGTAAAAGTGCCACAAATTGGATGGAACACTATTGCTGGTTTAAAAACCCCTTTGTTCGATGCAGTGAGCGAAGACAGTTACTGTTATTTTGTACATGGATATTATGCTTCAATGGGCGCTCATACTATAGCTGTCACAGATTATATACAACCTTATAGTTCAGCCCTGCATAAGGATAATTTTTATGGTGTTCAGTTTCATCCTGAAAAAAGTGCGGCAGTGGGAGAAAAAATATTGACTAATTTCTTAAATATATGATCAGAACAATATGCAGATTATTCCGGCTATAGATATCATTGATGGTAAATGTGTGCGACTCACACAGGGCGACTACAACCAGAAAACAATTTATAATGAAGTCCCGCTGGAAGTAGCGTTGCAGTTCCAGGATGCAGGCCTGCAAAGATTGCACCTTGTTGACCTCGATGGAGCCAAAGCGGGTGCTGTAAAGAACTGGAAAGTATTGGAACAATTAACTGCTAAAACATCTCTGGTTATTGACTTTGGCGGTGGTATTAAAAAGGAAGATGATCTTACGATCGTATTCAATTCCGGGGCAGCTTATGCTACCATTGGAAGTCTTGCGGTAAAAGAGGAAACTGTTTTTGTAGAATGGATTAAAAAATATGGCGCCAATAAATTTCTTTTAGGTGCAGATGTAAAAGAAGAAAAAATTGCTGTAGCAGGCTGGTTAGAAACAACCGATATCTGGATTTATGACTTTATTGAAAAATATATGAGTCATGGTATACAGCAGTTGTTCTGTACCGATGTAAGTAAAGATGGTAAACTGGAAGGGCCTTCTGTTGTTTTATATAAACAGATCTTTGAAAAGTTTCCATCACTTCATTTTATCGCAAGTGGAGGTGTGAGTAGTATGAGTGATCTTGAAGTATTGCGTGAAGCAGGCTGCTTAGGTGCCATCGTAGGTAAAGCCATCTATGAAAACAGGATTAGTTTAAAAGAATTATCAAAGTTCAACCGATAAAAATAATTAAATGACTCTGCGAAGCCTCTGCTTCCTCTCGTTCTCTGCGGTGGGCTTCCTCACGTAACCCTGACGAAGGAAGGGACCGCAGAAAACAAGAGAAGCAGAGTTTACGCAGGGTATAAAAATGTAAAATGATTAATCTCCCAAATGCTGACAAAAAGAATTATACCATGCCTCGATATTAAAGATGGCCGTACTGTGAAGGGGGTAAATTTTGAGAACATCCGCGATGCTGGTGACCCTGTTGAGTTGGGTGCATTGTATGCCAAAACGGGTGCCGATGAACTGGTGTTTCTGGATATAACCGCCACTAATGAAAAAAGAAAAACATTGAGTGAACTGGTGAACCGTATTTCTCAGAATATCAATATACCATTTACAGTTGGCGGAGGTATCAGTAGTGTGGAAGACGTGCAGGTATTACTACAGCACGGAGCCGATAAAATATCGGTGAATACAGCGGCCTATAAAAATCCACAACTGATTGCCGATCTCTCAAAAGAATTCGGTTCACAGTGTGTGGTGCTGGCAATAGACACCAAACAGGAAGCCGATGGTCAATGGTATGTGTACCTGAATGGAGGAAGAGTAAAAACAGACACATTGTGCACCGACTGGGCGAAACAGGCAGTAGAACTGGGTGCCGGCGAAATATTGCTTACATCCATGAACCACGACGGAACAAAACAGGGCTTTGCACTTGATATTACAGCTATGCTTGCCGGCAGTTTATCTGTTCCGGTAATTGCCTCTGGCGGAGGTGGAACAATGGAACATTTTAAAGATGTTTTTACAAAAGGAAAAGCGGACGCGGCATTAGCGGCAAGCATTTTTCACTTCAAAGAAATCGGGATACCGGAATTGAAAGAGTATCTTGCGGAGGAAGGAGTGAGGGTGAGGAAATAAGAAATAAGGAACAAGAAACAAGGAGTGGGAAGGAAATGAAGGTAAAGGGGGCTGGGAGGTGGTAATCTTTCAGAGTTAATAATGCAGTATACCTGCTAATAGCTAACAGCTAAAGGCTAACCGCCAAGCCCCAAAAGTCGCTCACATTCTAAGAACCGATTAATGATTATTGTATGAAAATAGATTTTGCGAAATATTCGGATGGGTTGGTGCCGGCGATTGTGCAGGATTATAATACACATAAGGTGCTAATGCTTGGTTTTATGAACCAGGAGGCGCTTGCTAAAACAGAAGAAACAGGTAAAGTAACTTTTTACAGTCGCAGTAAAAACCGACTCTGGACAAAAGGGGAAGAAAGTGGAAATTTTCTTGAACTGAAAAGCATAAGTGCTGATTGCGATAATGATACCTTACTGATACAAGCACATCCTTTAGGTCCGGTTTGTCATACCGGAGCCGATACCTGCTGGAGTGAAAGAAACCATAGTGAAGATTTCCTGCTTTATCTCGAAGACATCATCCGTTTGCGGAAACAGGCTTCGCCTGAAGAATCGTATGTGGCAAAATTATTCTCTAAGGGTATCAATAAAGTGGCACAGAAAGTAGGGGAAGAAGCGGTGGAACTGGTGATTGAAGCCAAAGATGATAATACAGAACTCTTTCTGAACGAAGCTGCTGACCTGCTCTTCCATTATTTACTTTTACTTAACGCCAAAGGCCATAACTTAGGGTCGGTAATAGATATATTGAAAAAAAGACACTCAAGATAAATATGAAACAGTTCCTTTTTTTATTGTTCATGCCCTTTGCCCTGATGGCACAGGTAGGAACCAGTGAATATGAGATCAAAGCCACGTTAAAAGGACTTGCAAACAATACAACAGTTTTCCTTATTAATGGTGTAACAGGACAAACCATTGCTACCGCTTCGGCACAGAACGGACAGTTTACTTTAAAGGGTAAACTGACACATCCTGAACTTGTACAAATTGGTTTTGCCGGAAGAAAAGACGTACTGGATATGTTCATCGGCAATGATGCTATTATACTGGATGGAGAGATGTCGAAACTGAATGCAGCAGTAGTAATGGGATCTGCGGTTCAAAAAGATTATGAACGTTTCAGGTTGAAGTTCAATCCCACAAAAGATAAGTTGAACAGCCTTGCGTCTGTTATCAATCAGTCAACCCAACCTAAAAAAAGGGACTCGCTGATTAATGTATTCAATCAATATAAAGCCATTGTATTGGCCGATGCCGCCAGTTATGTAAAAAGTAATCCGGAGTCGCCTGTAAGTCCATTTGTATTATTTGCGGTAAGCCCGTTATATGAAAATATCGAAGAACTGGAAGCCCGCTACAATGAACTACAACCAATCGTACAAAAAGGGTTTTATTCAGAAACGGTTGCAAAAATGATCACCGATGCCAAAGTGGGTCGCGTAGGTTCAATGGCACTTGATTTTACGCAGAATGATGTGGATGGCAATCCGGTTAAGTTATCTTCTTTCAAAGGCAAATACGTGTTGGTCGATTTCTGGGCGAGCTGGTGCAGACCATGCAGAATGGAAAATCCGAATGTGGTTTTGGCGTACAATACTTATAAAGACAAAAACTTTACCGTATTAGGTGTTTCACTTGACCAGGATCGTAGTAGCTGGCTACAGGCCATTAAAGCAGACAGTCTTACCTGGACCCATGTGAGTGATCTGCAATACTGGAGCAATGCCGCAGCACAGTTATATCGTATTCAAAGCATCCCAGCCAATATGCTGATTGATCCCGATGGAAAAATCATTGCCCGCGATCTGCGCGAGCAGTATCTGCAGCAGAAATTGAAGGAGTTGCTCAAATAATTTTTAGCTAATGGCTAATATTCCATAGCAAAGCAGAAACCCTTCCTAACTATGTACCATAGGCTATTAGCTATAAGCTAACACCTCCTCATACTTCTTCGCATCAAATCCTACCAAAATCACTTTATCTCCTTTGGTAATGACCGGGCGTTTTATGATGCTGGTATTTTCTATCATGATGGGGATCGCTTTAGCAGCACTGGTTACGGAAGCCTGCGTTGCCGGAGTTAATTCTTTATAAGTGGTGGATCGTTTATTGAAAATGGTTTCCCATCCAACCTGTTCGCACCAACTTTTTAATTCTTTGGAGGAGATACCCATGGTTTTATAATCGTGGAACTGGTAGTTTATTTTATGTTCTTTCATCCAGTTCAGCACTTTTTTTACTGTATCGCAATTAGGGATGCCGTATATCGTGTACATTTTTCTGTGGTTGTTTATAAAATTGCTGCGAATATAATCAGAGCCGGTAAAATGGCCCATTCCCCGATTTTCTGAGGTATAGAACCAGTTATCTAATTTCCTGCAAATTATAACCCAATAGTGCTTATTTTGTTCTTAAGCAATCGATAAACCTTGAGAATCTACTTATTGTGGCTAGCCTTATTGGTTACCCCATCACTTATCGCACAAAAAACAGAAGAAAAACTCCGTGCCCAAATGGGGCTTATCATTGGTAATGTTTTAGAAGCTAAAACAGGAAAGCCATTGGCATTTGCCAGCGTTCAATTGCAGCTTTTAACAGATACTTCAAAGAGACTTAGTAAGGTAGCTGATAAAAACGGCGCATTTGAATTCAGTAAACTTTCACTGGGTTATTATCGGTTAATGGTAAATATGGTAGGTTATGCTGAAACGAGGATTGACAGCATTAACCTTCGCCCGGAACGCTATGATTTTAACCTTGGTGATGTTAAACTGAATGATGCAGCCAGTGCATTGGATGAAGTAATTGTTTATGCAGAAAAACCACTGATTGAAAACAAGGATGATAAAATTACTTACAATGTGGGAGAGAGTGCTTTGAGTGGTGGCGCTACCACGGCAGAATTATTGAAGAATATGCCACTGATTAATAATGATCCTACCGGAAAAATATTACTGAAAGGTAAGGAGCCGAAAATACTGATCGATGATAAACCAACAGAACTAAATGCACAACAGTTGCAGGATCTGCTGGAGAGTCTGCCGGGAAGTAGTATCGAAAAAATTGAGATCATGACCAATCCGCCGCCACAGTACGCAACAGAAACGGGCGGTGTAATAAATATTGTTACCAAAAAAGGGAAGATAGGTTGGGTAGGAAGAACAACGGTGAGTGGTGGTACAAGGGGAGAAGGGAATATTGCACTGAATGCCAGCTACAGAACACAGCCTTTTTCATTAAACATTACCGCTGGTATTGGGGGGAGCATTTTAACCGGAAACAGTTATTCGAAGCGGGAAAATGTTTACAAAGACTCTATCAATTATTTTAATACCACCGGAGCATTTGAAAACAGAAACCTGCGTCCCAACCTGCGTGTACAAAGCGATTTTGAACTGAATAAAAGAAACCAGCTAAATATTACTTATCAGGGTAACCTGAATTTTTACGATAATGAAAGTAACAGCAGTTTCACCAATATCAATAAAGACAAACAGATTTATCGTTACAGTACCCGTACCAACAAAAGCGATGGAGAAGGTTATGGTCACAACGCATCGTTATCGTACACCCATAAAGCAAAGAATCCTGCTGAGTTTGTAAGGGTTATCCTGAATGCTAATTTCAATAAGAACAACAATGACCGTGGCTTTTTCCAGGAATTTCTTCAGCCAGATATGTCGCCTACCGGTATAGATTCAACACAGTCGCAATTTTTTGATAACTATAACCGCTCTGTTTCTGCCCGTGTAGATTATAACAAGCCGTTGAAGAAAAAAGGAAGCAATTTTTCAACAGGGGTTACGTATAACCGTTCTTATTTTCACAATACACTGAACACAAATTTTCTCAGAAAGTCCGATAGCCTGTTTATACCTAATGACCTGCTGAGTAATGATTTTGAATTTCGTCAGGATATCTTCACTGCAAGAGCTGGTTTTGGTTTACAGCTTACCAAAGGCTGGCGATTGAATATGGGCGTACAGGCCGAACATACTGCCATGGGTTTTACTTTCTTTAAAGGAAACAGTACCAATGTTGATAATGGTTACTGGAACCTGTTACCCAATTTTACATTGCGCAAAGAGTTTAATAAAACACTGAATACTTCTATTGTGTACCGCGCAACTATTCGCAGACCGGGTATTGGCGAACTGAATCCAAATGTGGATTATAGTGATCCTTATAATCTTCGTTTTGGTAATCCTTATTTGCGTCCAACATTGTCTGATAATTTCGACTGGACGGTTAGCTGGATCAAGGGTAAATATTATATCAATACATCTGTTGGGTATAATAAGTTAAGAGATGTGTTCAATTCCATCCGTAACCTCGTTGGAGGAGGTAAAACAGAAGTAAGCTGGCTGAATATTGCGGATAGAAAAGAATATGAAGCCAGTATCTGGGGTGGTTATACCATCAGCCGCCAGTGGCGCGTTAATACCAGTATGGGTTATACCATGAATCGTTATAGTGAGGCCGAAAAAACATTGTATAAATACCGTGATGGGAATAGTTTTTACAGCAGTTTCAATTATACATTTACACCCAGTAATGTGTTGACTTTTGAAGGAAGTGTGCGGTTCAGCAATTTCGCCAACCCGCAGGGCAGGAGCAGGAGTAATGTAAACATGAACCTGGGTGTGCAGCATCGTTTTTTTGAGCGTAGACTGATTATAAGTTTCAATGCTATAGATCCTTTTACGGCACAGCGTTATACCACTTATACTTACGGAACGAATTTTAATCTGGAGAGTTTCAATTCCAGTAATACCCGCAATTTCAGGTTGTCGGTAAGTTACCAGTTAAACAGGGTGGTGCAGAAGTCGAAACTGAGTGAGAAGGATAAGAAGGCGGCTTTGGAGAAAGCTAAGAAGGCTTAATGAATTCCTGTCTAGCATAAATCATTTAGCCACAGATTCACAGATTGGCGAATTGAAATCTGTGAATCTGTGGCTAAACAATTATCCTCTATAATCTCTATCAACTTTTATTGTATTGACTTGATATTATGAAACAATAGTTCTATTTTACTAAAAATTGCAAAGATGAAATACCAGATAAGTCTTGTAATTGCAGCAGCATTGACAGGGTTTGTGCTGTTTGCATTAAGCTATTGGGGTTTTGGGGTTGAAATGAAATGGTCGCTTATAGTAGGTATAAGTTCCGCTATAACAGGCCTTGTAACAGAATGGATGCGCCCGTTATTTAGTAAAAAGAAAGTAGAGGGCTAACTGGACACAGTTTTCATCCTTGTCTTCAACCAGCTTTCTTTCACAGGTACCAGCCATTTACTCATCAACTCATCTTTAGTAGCCACCAGGTTATTGAAATAAAGTGTATCGGGATTGATGAAGCTATTCTCCAGCGCATAATTGAATTGCGTCAACGGTATTAATTGAATTTTATCCTTCACCACAAAAGCGAGTTGCTGTCTGTCGAACATACTTACCTTAAAACGTTCTTCAATTTGCTTTACCACTCTAACCGAACTGTCAGTGCTGCAGCCACTCACACCGGTGGCTGTTTCGTCGGCCATAAAAACCAGGAACTGCCCAAACAAGAGATTTGCATATCCTTTTACCGGTGTACCATGACTTAGCCAGTTATCTGTAAATTCTTTAAGAATGTCTTCAATCTCAAATGCTTCGCTGATCAGGAATAAACGAGATGACTGGTATACCCACACACGGGAACCAGAATGAAAATCAGATGGGATAAAAGATTGATAGTTCAGATCCATAGGGCAAAGATACAAAATGAAATTGCTGATCTCGGATGGCAGATGTCGGATTTTGGAAATTATATCCTACATCAGACATCTGAAATCAGACATCAAAAAATCACCCCTCCATGCTCTGCGCCACCATTTCCGCTACATCCAGCACTTCAACTTCCTGTTCTTTCTCACGGTTTTTAACACCGTCTGTCATCATGGTATTACAAAATGGACAGGCCGCTGCAATAAAACCGGCACCAGTGGCAAGTGCTTCATCGGTTCTTTCAATATTAATACGTTTGTCGCCGGGTTCATCTTCTTTAAACATTTGTGCACCACCGGCGCCACAGCATAATCCTTTGCTTCTGCAACGTTTCATTTCAACAAGTTCAGCATCCAATGCTTCCAGCACTTTACGCGGTGCCTCATAAATATTATTGGAGCGACCGAGATAGCAACTGTCGTGAAAAGAAATTTTCTTTCCTTTAAAAGCACCACCTTCTTTTAATTTGATACGACCTTCATCTATCAATTGCTGTAACAGTGTGGTATGATGTATTACTTCATAATTTCCACCCAGTTCAGGGTACTCATTTTTGAGGGTATTGAAACAATGTGGACAGGTGGTTACAATTTTTTTGATACCATAGCCATTCAGTACCTGAATATTCTGGTAAGCCATCATCTGGAAAAGGAATTCATTGCCGGCTCTGCGGGCAGGATCGCCGGTACAGGCTTCTTCTTTACCAAGTATGGCGTAGCTAAACCCAACTTTGTCCAGAATACTGGCAAAGGCTTTTGTGATCTTCTGTGCACGCTGATCGAAACTGCCTGCACATCCAACCCAGAATAATACTTCCGGTGTTGTTCCATTCATTGCCATTTCAGCCATGGTCATTACTTTCATAGCCATTCAAGTTATTGCTGAAAAACAGCAGGTTATAGATTTATTATGTCTCTAAGAAGAGGGGTTCATTAGAAATTACAGGTGTAAATTTATGGGTATCGGGTTATATGAAAGCTGTTTTATTAGATAGCTTCTCTCAGATTTGTATTTATCATAAAAAAAATGGATATTGTTGAGCTTAGAGATAAAGGAAATATCCACTCTGCTGCTATGAAAACAAACCGACATCAACAATCCGGTAAGTCACCGTTACGACTAGACGAATCATCGCAGCAGAAATCATCTTCTGCTTTAGTAAAATCATTGCCGGCAGTTCGCCCATTTTCACAGTCGCCGGTTCAGAAGAAAAAGGCAGAACTAAAAGAAGGCGTAAAAGAAAGTTTGCCGGTAGAGAAGGTGACTTCAATGGAGGCAATCAGGGAAACAAATAATCCACCCCCCGATACAACACCAGTTGTTGCCGCAATTTCACAACAACCGGTTCAGCGTGCAGGATTGTGGGATAGGTTTAAGGCAGGTGCCTCATCGGTAGGATCATCTATTGCTTCGGGGGCTTCCTCTTTATGGGATAAAACAAAATCGGGAGCAAGTGCTGCAGGTAGTGCTATTGCATCCGGTGCAAAAACAGCAGGCAGTGCCATTGGCTCAGGAGCATCCTGGTTATGGGATAAAACAAAATCAGGAGCGAGTGCTGCAGGTAGTGCCATTGCTTCGGGTGCGGCAACTGCATGGGATAAGACGAAATCGGGCGCAAGTGCCGCAGGTAATGCTATTGTTTCAGGAGCCAAAGCAACAGGTAATGCCATTGGTAATGCAGCTTCATGGGTAGGTGATAAGGCTTCTGCCGGGGCCAGTGCCGCATCTGCTTTTGCCAATCGTAATGAAAATATTGATCGAAAAAATACAGCTCTTGGATCAGGTCTGCCAACCGCATTAACAGGTGCAGGTATTTACTCCGCTGTTGATACGGCTCAAAAAGGATTTATTCAGCAAGGTCCATCTGCCGGTTCAAAACTGGGAGGATCATTGGGTGTCATAGGCGGAGCAGTAACAGGTGGACTGGGAGCAATGGATGTAGCTGGTGCTATTAAAACTGGTGATACCAGACGCGGACTTCTCGGGGCCGCTGATGTAGCAAGTGGAGGGTTATCAATCGCAAGTGGTGGGTTGTCTATAGCCGGAACTGCCGGTATGGCCATACCCGGATTAGGGATTGCATCTGCCGGATTAGATACAGCGGTTCAGGGCGGAAAAAGTATTTATGCGCATAAACAGATGAACAAACTGGCTGCTATGCAAAGCAGGATTCAGGGCAGGAATGGAGAGGGCTTTGGACAACTTTCTCCGGGCCAAGGTTATACCGGTGATCTGAAAAAACAATATGCCCTCCTGAATATAGCAAAAGAAGCGATGGATGTTCGCAGAAAACAACGCAACAGGGCGGGAATCAATGCTGTGGGTTCTGCGGTGGAAACTGCCGGACACAGCACTGTTGTCGGAGCAGGTGTTACCGGAATTGGCGCCGCCGTGGGGATGGGACTTGTTGCAGGTGGTAAAGGAATTAAAGGAATAGCTGCACTGGTACGTGGTGCCAAACAAAAAATGATTGACAAAGGATGGGTAGGAAAAGGAAAAGACGATGAAAGAACCACAGAAAACAAAGAGAAACGGGCACAGGCATTCATTGATAATGTACTAGAAAACCATGCAGATCCTGAAGTGCAGGAAGCAATGGATGCATTGGGGGCCAATAAGGAACAGATGGCTCTTCTGCAGGAAGGTAAATTGCCCAGGTCAGATATTTATAAACTGTACAAATCACGATAATAGAAAATACAAAACTCATCATATAACTTTCAAACCAGTCATATGTTTACCGCAAAAGAATCCAAATCCTCAAAAGCTACTGAACAGGATGTAAATAGTTCAGTTTATTCATCAGGTAAAAAATTGCCTGCTGTTTCTCCCAGTTTTACATCGCCAGACACAGTGCAGCGAATGGAAGAAGAGGAGCCCATGCAGGGGAAATTCGATACGGTTCAGAAAATGGGCGTAGAGGAGGAAGAACCCATGCAAGGCAAGTTTGAAACTGTTCAGAAAGCTGGTGTAGAAGAAGAGGAACCCATGCAGGGAAAGTTTGAAACCATTCAGAAAGCCGGTGTAGAAGAAGAAGAGCCGATGCAGGGAAAATTTGAGCCTGTTCAGCGAATGGGGGTTGAAGAAGAAGAACCTATGCAGGGAAAGTTTACCACAGTGCAGAAAGCTGGTGTAGAAGAAGAGGAACCCATGCAGGGAAAATTTGAAAACGTAGTACAACGCGAAAAGAATAATACGGGATTGCCCAATAATCTCAAATCGGGTGTTGAAAAACTATCCGGGGTTTCACTGAATGATGTGAAAGTGCATTATAATTCAGCCAAGCCCGCAACATTACAGGCACACGCATATGCGCAGGGTACTGAAATTCATGTAGCACCCGGACAGGAGAAACATTTACCACATGAAGCCTGGCATACGGCTCAGCAAAAACAGGGCAGGGTAAAACCAACGATCCAGATGAAACAGGGCGTGCCTGTAAATGATGACGCAGGCTTAGAGTCTGAAGCAGACCAGATGGGAGCAAAAGCATTGGAAGTGGGGAAAGATAATAGTTAGACATAAGACTTAACGAATAACCTCATTTTTCAAAGGATCTGTTTTGGCTGAAGAATCCAAAGTAAATAAAACAAGTGCACCTGTTCAGCAAGTAGCCGAAAGCATGGGTGAAAATGGTATATCCTTACCTGCCGTTCCGATAGTACAACTGGCCAAGTTTCATACAAAAGCTAAAAAAGAAGAAGGGGCAGGTGATCCGCATGAAGAAGCAGCAAAAACATTTAAACTTACTACACAGCGTAAAACAGCAGACTCATTTAATGAACCAGCGCAACAGGAAGCATTTAAACCACGGTCTGTTCAGTTAAAAGAAATGGATGGGTTTGCCATTGGTCCATATCGTCCGGAACCCGTTCAAAAAAAATCAAGTCGCGATTTGCCGGTTGTTCAGCAAATGAGTGCAACAGGAGTAGTGCAACGCGAAGGGGGAGAGGATGGGTGGACAGAAGTAAAAAGAAAAGGCAGGGGGCAAGCTGGGGCCGCACCTGTACGTGATCCGGCAACACCAGCACCATCCTCGGGCAGTACATCTATTGAGACAGAAAATCCATTTGCTCCACTGGCAGCCAGTTCTCCAAGAACTGTTACCGAACTGGCAGCAGGAATGTCATCCATGCGCGCAGAATGGGCATCGGATGATGATGTGTTGATGGAAATACTGAAAGGCCCGTTTGAAGCCAACTGGTTTAAAGCAAGGGCTTGCCTCACTATGGGACAATGGCCTTCTACAATTACGCCCGATAAAAAACCTACACACGATGATGGTGTTTTACTAATGAATGCATTGGTTGATATGCGTTGGAGGGTATGGAAAGAATTTACAGACATTGCACTTGGAAAAATGCAGACAGCCGTGAAAGAAACGGCCCAGAACCCCGCAATGGCTTCTGTGAAAGATAAATTACTGGATGAGGGTAAAGAGAAAGACAAAGATAAACTGGCCAAGACACTGGATCCTGTTGGATCGATGGCTGTTACTTCAGATATAGACCTTTCATTGGGAGGTAGCAATACAGAGATTGCAGTTGGACTCCTGAACAAAGAATTCCGTTCGCATTTCGGTGTGCCATATGACCCGGGAACCGTATTTGATATTAATGTGTATGCCTCTGACTGGATACATGGAGCTGATGATACAAGTGCAGCCGGTAGTACAACAAAAGAATATACACCTAAATCAGAGGTGAAAGGAATGTCGAAACATGCGGTAGAAGAGCGTGATGACAAAATGGAAGTATGGTCGCTGGTAAAAGTGAGAAGGAATATGGAACAGACAGAATGGGAGTCTTATGAAAGACAAACATTAAGTGTGTTGCCAGAAGGTGCGGCTAAAACCAAAATGAAAAACAAACTCGACCAGGCTGCATTGGAGTATGCAAAGTTCAGGGATACTGTTACCAAAAGAATACAGAAGAACGATGCAAAACTGAAACAGGATGAAAGCAGGCTCACTTTCTCTGGTGGAAAGAAAAGTGCATTTGAAAACAATGCAGAGTACGAAGAATCAGCCGCAGAAACAAGGGCATCCAACGAAATTTATGCGGAGAAACTGGTGGAGATAAAAGCGTTGAGGTTACAGTTGAATACATTAACCAATGCTCCTGTAAAAAACCAGGTAGAGATTGACAACCTCGGAAAAGTATTGGGCGATAAAATAGCCGAGGCACTTACTTATGCTAATGAAGTATATGCTACAGAAGGAGCGGTACAACATACTGTATTGGATCAAGGTGCAGGTAAAAAACTGGATAAGCTAAAAGCGGAAGCAGCAGATGAACGTAAGAAACCAGTGGGACAGCAACGTAAAGAGATACTGGAACAGGAAAATATTGAAAAGGTTAAATACAATTTGCGTAAAGAACTTTTTCTGCAATCTGTAAATGAAAATGTAGGCGACGCATTGCATTCGATGCATTCCTATCATCACCTGCCCTATTATGCAGCATACCGTGCAGGTAAATATTTATCGAGACTGGTAGAGGCTTCATCCAAACTGATTGATGATGAAGAAGCGATGGTCAGGATACCATTTTATGAAGAAGTGGCGCATGTGGGTAAAACCGCCATGTCAATCAAGTCGAATAAAGTAGTGGTTGAAGGAAAAGAATTGGAAGGAGATCCGGCAGAAGTAGAAAAAAATGATCTCTTCAAAACATTTGATCATGGCAAAGTAGATGCTTTACGTGTAAAAGTGATTTCATTTGGTGCCAAAGTGCCGGCTATTTTTAATGAAAAGAAAGTGGAAGCAACAGGAGAATAAACGATGAATACCTTGAAACCGATAGAATGGATCGCATTGCTAAAATCAGATATCAGCGCTTTTAATACCGCTATTGCACCGGTGCCGGCAGAAGAACGCACCATGTTCCGGGCCGCAGATCTCTCCGGTCTTGATCTTCGATTGGCGCATCTGCATTATTGCGATCTTACGGGAGCCTGTTTAAATGATGCAAACTTACCCGGACTGGCATTGTCGCGCTGTCGTTTATACCAAACAGAGTTAAATGGTATAATATTAGATGATGCCTATTGGCAGCCTGCAATAAAACAAATACAAATATTGTGGAGAAGTGCAGAAGAGTGGAATCATTTTCGTGAAAAAAATATACCTGCTATACTTGAAAGCGCCTGTTTTAGCCAGGCTAATCTTGCTGATGCCGATCTGTCGGGGATGTTTTTTACTTCGGCTAATTTTAGTGGTGCCGATATCAGTAAATGTAAACTGGAAGAAACTAATTTTCTTGGTGCCAACCTGGACAAAGCAAATCTGTCAAACAATAAATTAGATCATACGAATTTTGAAACTGCGAACATGAAAGAAGCCATGCTCGATGGTGCCATATTCCGTTTTTCAAACCTGGTAAAAACAATAATTTCGGGATCATCTATCCGCAACGTTTCATTTGAACAAACAGATGCCCATACATTACAAGCTGCAAACTGTAACTGGGATGAGGTAAAAGCATCGAACAGTCTTTTTTTCGATGCCGACATGAGCAATAGTCGTTTCACCAATGCCTATTTTAATCGTTGTAATTTTAATGGAGTCAACTTTCAGCAGTCAGCATTTAATCGAGTAAGCCTTATGCAGTGTGCCATGTCTGGTGTAGATATAACAGGCGCTGTCTTCGAAAATACAGCGCGCGAAGATGCTGTGTTTTAGGTGTTTGTTTAAAAAAAACTCCAGTTCTCTTGTTCTCCCGGTTAAACACATTTCCCGAACTTGGAGTTTACTATTGGTAGACTTTTAGTGGCAGAGAGAAGAGGAGAACGGGAACATTAAGATCAATGATACATGAAGATGGTGTAATCATTGGGTTTATACTGATCGAAGAAGTGTACGTTTTTAGATAGCCGCTCACAGTATTCCCTGATAAAAGCAGGTTTATAAGAAACAATTAACCCCTGAGCCGGATCGGCATAACTGAGCAAGTTAAAACCAAAAGCGATCCTGCAATTGTTGAATAATTTTTCAATCATCTTCAAGACAAAAAGCGGGTCGCTGTTGATATAATTCAACGAGCCGGAGAGCAGTATATAATCTGTAACAGGTAATTCAGAACTGGCAAAATCGCCCTGGAAAAAAAGTGTTTCCGGTAATGCTGCATAACGTACTGCGGCAACATCGAGTAGTTCCGGCATTTGCTCCACTCCAAAATAACGTACATGAGGATATTTTGTATTCAGATAACCTCGCAAATCACCATAACCGCAACCAGCATCTAATATGGAACGATGGTTCAGATCTCCAATTGTTGACAACACGTCAAATCTTTGTAGCTGTCCCTCCTGGTTTTCCCAGCCCAATGCTTCTGCTGTACCTGCACCATAATTTTTGATTTGTTCTTTATGGAACCGAAATATGCCGGCAGTATCTAATAAAGACATACTTAAAGTTTTGGTTCAACTATGGAATGTCGTCGCGCTTAATTAGCGGCAGGATAAGGTAGCGCGTAATAGCAAAGCCTGCTAACATACCTGCAAGGATAATTCCCATCAGTGTATACAAAGGCATATTGATACAGGTGTCGTTGGTAACGGTATCGCATCCGGCAGAATAGTTGGCAGTGGTTGTTGCATCAGCCAGTATATCATGCCTGTTGGCTCCAACCGCTGGAGCCGAACCAAATAAGGGAATGGTATCATCGCAGAATAAATAACTGAAAAAGGAAAGCACAAAAACAATGGTAATGCCCAGCAGTACAATTTCCATTTTCTTCTTCCATTTCCATTCAGTACTGTTAACTTTTATCTGATAAATATAAAACCCTGTACCTATCAGTAAAAGAATGAATAAAATGATGCTGCTTGCAATTAGCAGGTTGGTAAGCTCATAATTGATGTATTCAAACCTGCTTTTATACCTTTCTGCAGGAGGAAGCAATTTGTTTTCAGCATCAATCAGTGAATCTATTTTCAGCTCCTGTAAATAGCGGTTCAGGGTAGCTCCGTATGTAGGGTCTTGTGTATCATCGAAACAAACTTTGCATGGGTTGTTTACAATATACCAGTAAAGTGAGAGTCTTCTTTGAATCTTGTCGAGCCAGCTTAACTGAAGATTTACAGGAATAGCAGCGATAAGACTGTCGCTTACAAAACTGGAATCAATAATAGCAAATTTGTAAGCTAGCATGTCCCATAATTCGCCGTAACCTTTATCATAAGCCAATGCATTAATGGCAATTCCTCTTAAACCACTTTCCAGTACATAGTCATACTTTTTCTCGAGTGAATTTTGGTCATCAAAAATGACCCTTACTGTTCTGTTCTTGTTTTCCAGTGCATCAATAACGGCATTGCCACTTTCTGTATCGTAATAAACAGGAATATTTTTATAGGTATTTCTGATTTCCTGATAAGTCATCAGGCTTAACTGTGTTGACAGTTTTTTCTGACGTACCTGCCACCTGATACCTGAGTAGGGAAGTATTGTAATGATCTTGTTGACTGGTACATCCATGGTAGATGTATAGTAGGCAGTACTGTTTTCGATGGTATAATCGCTGGGGCCACTAAGAGGAGCCAAAGCACCGGCAGAAGAAGGGGTACTCGTAAAATCAATCAGGAAACGATCTGCAAAATCATTCAAAGATTTAATATCAAAAATCTCAGACTGATTATACGCAGGTACGGTAATCAGTAGTTGATAGCTGGGATTACTTTCCTGTAAGATGGTATGAAGTCTTTCAATAAAATCGGTAAACTGTTCGCTTTCAGATGGCGAACAGTGAGTGAAACTGATATTCACGCCATCAGCCTGTCGCATTTTGATGGCAGCAACAATATTATTAGCAAGTTGAATCTGAACTTTCGGATCTCTTAGAATAGAGCTGGTTGCAAGACGGCTGCCAACAGATACCGTAAACATGACTTTCAGGCTTTTTGCTTTTGCCCTGGTAATCACTTCAGCCGTATCCCAGCCATTCAGACTTTTAAATGAACCATTACGCTCATTGATAAATAAAGATTGATAAATAAGCGTATTCAGGTAATTGTATTTGTACTCCTCAATATCATTATTCAATGTGTAATTATGCAGACCAATTACGTCTGCTTTTGTACGAACAGACAGCTTGTAAATCTTGATACTTTTTTTGTCTTCAGACAGAACATGACAGGTGTCTGAATTACGTACTGTTAATCTACTCAGCGCAGCAAGGGCTTCTCGTTTTGCTTTAGCTTTAGCAGCTTCCTGTTTTTTTTGTTCCAGCAAGGGAATGAAATTGCCCGTGGCATCCAGAATGTCTTTATCTGTTACAAAACTTCCGCTGATAAAAGGAGGAGGAGATTTACTGGTATCGCCATCAATTCTTTCATTGATGCTATTGATAAAGTCCCGAAAATCATTTCTGTAACTGGTATCGGACCTGAGTTTCTCAATAATAGATAACAATGAATCAAAATCAGCTTTCTCTTTAGTTGAAAGATCACCGATCAATCGGGTAATTTCTTTTTGTAGTGAAGCTGTGGCTTCAACAATCGTATCCCTGATTTTAAGTTTATTAATAACACCTGTAATCCTGTCTTCCTCTTTTTTCTGACTGTTCTTTTTAAATTTGAATAAAGACGCAATTTTTTCCAGTAAATTCTTCTTTTTGAGGTCTGCTTCCGGAAGTTTAAAATCGATTCCCTTTTGCTTTAATATATTCTCGGAAACCTTTTTGGCCGCGTCTTCTGCAGATTCTTTTACAATGTCAATATTGGCATTTCCCTTTTTTGGTGTAGTGTCTGACTGTAAGTAAAATGAGTGAGTGGCGTTACTATACCCCAAAACGCATGCATCCATCCTCCCTTTAGGGGAATATGTGTTGGCTCCGGCTACCAGTACAAAAAAAAAGGCAGCGGAAAGAAACAGGAAGCTTTGGCGGCTTTTCATATCAAGTCAATAAAAATATCATTTTATTTATATTCACTTGTACTTTTTTGTGAATTTATTATTGTTTTTTATTATTTTTAATCCCCACCGGAACCCGGCTACCTATGAGATGATGGAAGAATGATCTGTTCCGGTCAATCAATCCGCAACCAATGATCTATGAATCACTTAACTGTGTAGCCGAAGAACTCAATGAATATTTCAGGAGTAAACTCAGGATATCTGAGGACAAAGTAGTGCTTTCAGGTATTGTGAACCAGGATGGAACAATTGCCATTCAGGGTGAGAATAAAGTATTGATTACATTGATCAATACCGAAAAAGAACCCAGTGTAAAAAGTAATGCATCTGCAGGAGGGGCCCGCACATTTGCCAATACCTCATCATCTATGAGTATTAACCTGTATGTATTGTTCTCCTCTTATTTTACTGGGGCCAACTATCCCGAAGCACTTCGTTTCCTTTCATTTGTAATTGCATTTCTGCAGGAGAAAAACGTATTCAGTCTGTCAAATACCCCAAGACTGGATTCCGGAATTGAAAAGCTGACTTTTGAAATGGAAAGCCTGAGTTCGGAGAAACTGAATAATGTGTGGTCAACACTGGGTGCCAAGTATATGCCGTCTGTTGTATATAAGATAAGGATGCTGACATTCGACAGCTCTGTGATACGTGAATACAGACCGGCTGTGGCAGGGGTGGAGAGATCCAGTGATGCGGTATAATATTATATGGTGTCGTTCAACATAAACTAATTGCCAAAGAATCAATGGCTTCATCGTTCAACATATTGACAGCAGTAACAATAGCGCATGGCTATTTTCCGAATGAAATACCAACGGGCTTTTCTTTTCTGCCAACTGACGCCACAAGACATTTACTGTTGCGACTGGGTCTGGTATTTCGTTCCACTGCCAACACAGCTACTATATATTATGATGCTCATTTTGCCGGAACGCCCAGAACAAGAGACGAAGTTTTGTTGAATGAAGAGACGCTGGTGTTCAATCTATCCAATTCAGATTCCTCTTTCTTAAATTATACGGGTAATATAGAAGCAGATAATATTAGTAAATCACTGTTTCTTTTTAGTAATCTGAACTCTGATAATACAATAAGAGAGGTGTTAACCAGTGCCGAATTTGTTTCACCAGATGATATTATTCCTGTTGACCAGATGGAGGAGGCTTTTTTCAGCAAACCTTTCGGGCAGTTGAGAATAAAGCTGCACAAGGATTTGAGTACATCTTTACAGATCAGGTTCCAGGCGAAATCTACCTACTGGCGTTATATATTAACCAGCGAGCACCTGAAAACACTAGTTAATCCGGCAGTGGTACACAAAGAAACCAGGCAAGCCTTTATTGGTCCGGAGAATTTTGTGTTGCCCGATCAGCGTGCAGCCATTGTATTCCGGTCGGCAACACCTGTTCAGATGACGGCCCTGCCCAATAAATCGTTTCAGTTACTAGAGAATTATGAACCAGCAAGTGGAAGAGGGAGAGTGATCATAGGAATGATGCCGAATCCGAGTAATAGTGCCATCAGTCATTTGCCGGATAGCGGGACTGAGAAATTAAATTATTCGGAAATATTTCTTTAATCTTTTATTAATAACAAACAAACATTATATTTAGAATCCAAAACCAATCACCATGGCTGCAACATTAATGACTCCTGGCGTTTATATCGAAGAGAAAAACGCCTTCCCCGGCTCTGCAGTTGCCGTTGAAACTGCACTTCCTGTTTTTATCGGGTACACTGAAAGAGCGGAGCGAAACGGAAAGTCGCTTTTGCACAAACCCACCAAAATTTCATCTTTTGCAGAATATGTAGAGATGTTTGGTGGAGCGTTCAATCCGAAATTTACGATCACCGATGCTCCTGCCGGAACAAAAGAAGAAACATTCAGTCTGAATGGCAAAGAAATGCTTGTTAAAAGCAATGACAACAACACTTTGTATTTCTACAACTGTATTCGTTTGTTCTATTCAAACGGTGGCGCAGGTGCGTATATTTTATCTGTAGGCACCTATGCCGGTAAAGACAGCCTTGAAATTAATTTAGATGATTTTGTAGGCAGTAATGTCCCCAATGTATTTGAGGTTCTTGAAAAAGAATATGAGCCTACACTCGTAGTAGCTCCGGATATTATTGCCAAGCCTGAAATGGCCAACAATTTTTATCAGTTGGTATTACAGCATTGTCATAAAACACAAAGCCGCTTTGGTATTTTCGATGTAACTCAATCAAATTCGCAAAGCGCAATGGATGATATTACACAGTTCAGGGAAGCCATTGGCACCAATTTCCTGAATTATGGAGCTGCTTATTATCCCTGGTTGAAAACATCTATTGTACAGGCTTCAGAGCTTGATTTCACGAACCTTGATGCTTCTGTTGATCTTGGTGCGATCTTACCGGAAGATGCAGCCAAGCAGGTGGTAACTAATATGAAAGCCTTATCTCCCGAACAACTTGCCGCATCTCGTACCAATGTTCACCAATCGCTGAAAGCATCCAGCTCAACTTATGTTCATATACTGGAAGAAATCAGGTCAAGATTGAACCTGCTTCCTCCAAGTGCTGCTATGGCAGGGTTGTATACACTGGTAGACAGTTCAAGAGGTGTATGGAAAGCGCCTGCTAACGTTTCTGTAAATATGGTAAATGCACCATCTGTAAATGTATCACATGAGCAGCAGCAGAAAATGAACGTAGATGTAATTGCAGGTAAATCGATCAACGTTATCAGACCTTTCCCCGGTATCGGAACACTTGTTTGGGGTGCCCGTACACTGGATGGTAACAGTCAGGACTGGCGCTACATCAATGTAAGAAGAACATTGATAATGATTGAGCAATCATTGAAACTGGCAACAAGGGCTTATGTATTCGAGCCGAATGATGCAGGTACATGGGTAACGATTACCAGTATGATGAATAATTTCCTGTACAATCTCTGGAAACAGGGTGCATTAGCAGGTGCTGCTCCCGAGCAGGCTTATGATGTGCAGTTGGGACTTGGATCAACCATGACCCCGAATGATATACTGGATGGTGTTATGAGAATTACGGTGAAAGTTGCGATCGTAAGACCAGCGGAATTCATCGTGATCACATTCCAGCAACAGCAGCAACAATCATAATTAGAATCCAACTATTCATTAATTCAATAAAAAATATTTTATGGCAGATAATGGAGCAGCACAGTCAGCCGCAACGTGGCCACTTGTTAAATTTCAGTTTTCAGTAAAAATAGGATCCGATGAACTTTTCTTTCAGGAAGTTACCGGACTCTCATCTGAAACACAGGTAATCGAATACAGGGCTGGCAATAGCCAGGCTTATTCAACCGTAAAAATGCCGGGCATTAAGAAGTTCGGTAACATTACGCTGAAGAAGGGCATCTTCAAAGATGATAAGAAGATGTGGACCATGTATAACGCGATTAAGATGAATACCATTGAAAGGGTAACCGTAGTAATCAGTCTTCTCGATGAAGCCAATGCGGTAGCTATGTCATGGAACCTCACCAACGCTTTCCCGTGCAAGATGACCGTAACCGATATGAAGTCTGATGCGAACGAAGCAGCCGTGGAAACCATGGAGCTTGCGCATGAAGGACTTACTATCGTAGCTTAACATAAGTGAAAGGAGAAGTACGGGTATTGATTTGAAACTTGATTTATAATTATGTCAAAGAGCCAATATCCTTATAATATCCCTGTCGGGTTTAGTTTTAAAGTGGTGTTTCCTCTTTTCGCTTTTCTGGATGGAAATGAATGTATGTTTCAGGATGTAACAGGCATCAATGTACAGATCGAAACCACCGATGTGCAGGAAGGAGGTGTAAGCGCTACCTATAAATTGCCCAATAGGGTTAAATACGATAATCTTGTTTTAAAGAGAGGGCTCCTTAAGGGCTCCTCTCTTTATTTTTGGATGAAGAACTCATTCAGCAATTTCGATTTTCGACCTATGGATATCCTGATCATGTTGCAGGATGAAAGAGGTATTCCATCCGTAACATGGATGTTCAGAAAAACCTATCCTGTGGCTGTAAAAATTTCGGAATTCAAATCGATGGATAATTCGATTGTAATTGAAACACTTGAATTATCGTATAACTATTTCGAACGCGTAGATACACCTTCGTTTATATAACAGAAGGTAATTTAAAACAGTGCTTATGCCACTTGAAATACGTGAATTGGTCATCAGGGTAAATGTTCGTGAAAACGAAAGACAGACCGATGAAACTGAGATCAATAAAAAGATCCAGGAAATGAAAACAAAAATCGTGAAAGAGTGCATGGAGAAATTGCTCTCCAGGATCGATAACT
This sequence comes from Chitinophaga pinensis, assembly GCA_943372605.1. GTDB lineage: Bacteria > Bacteroidota > Bacteroidia > Chitinophagales > Chitinophagaceae > Sediminibacterium > Sediminibacterium pinensis_H. Next base: position 280,437 of record CALRZI010000003.1, read on the forward strand.
TAAACACCAGATGATATGAGTGTGATGGATACTTTATTGGGAGGGTTAAAAAAAATCAAGATCGAGTGTTTCTCCGATCCATCCTGTTCTATTACCAAAAAGAAAGGAGAGATCGAAGCATTTATCAACCCCAAATCATACACGAGAAAAAAAACAGTTGAATATACTACACCAGAAGTCATCAGTGATAGCGGTCAAACCTATTTCTTTTCAAAAATGGGTGAAGAGACACTGGTGTTCGATGAAATTATTGTAGACGGCACGGGCCTTACAGAAAATTCTGTTACCTCTGTTTTATTTCATCAGGATGTGGAGACCTATGTGCAGGATTTTCAGGAAGTAGTATGCCAGTATGATGGAGATTCACATAGTACCAATTACCTCAAAATATCATGGGGTAAATTGTCTTTTAAATGTGTCTGCAAATCTGTAACAGTAAAATATACACTGTTTAAACCCGATGGAACACCGCTGCGGGCATCTATTAATATGGAACTACAGAAAAATGTAGACTGGCAGCAGAAAGCCATGGAAGCTGGTAACAACTCACCTGATCTTACCCATTTGCGCACGGTAAAAGCAGGAGATACCCTTCCGTTAATGAGTTACCAGATTTATGGAGACAGTTCGTATTATATGGAAATAGCCAGGGTGAATAAATTGTCTAACATCAATGCAATAAAACCGGGAGACCAACTCTACTTCCCTCCATTGAAAAAATAATTTCCTATGGCTACACCTTTAGATAACCTTACGAGCCTTACACTAAGGGTTACCGTAAAAGTGGACGGGTCACCAATGGGAGATACCTACGGACTTTCTTCTGCTAATATTGTTCATACAATCAATAAAATATCGGTAGCGGAAGTAGTATTGCTGGGTAATTTTAAACCTGCTGAAGGCACTGTTCCAGTATCTGATGCAGCAGATTTCAACCCCGGAAAAGAAATTGAAATAACTGCCGGTTATGGCAACACTGCAGAAAAAAGTTTATTCAAAGGATTCATCGTAAAACACAGTCTTGAAGTAGATGGTGAATCGCCTTTTAAAGTAAGACTCACCTGTAAGCACAAGGCAGTGAGTATGACTTTTAATGAAAAAGAAGCAAGTTTCAAGGAAAAGAAAGACAGCGATATTATTACTGCTGTCATTGGCACCTATAGCGGTTTAAGTTCAACGGTAACGGCTACTACAACTACCTATGAAAATTTTTTTCAGGTAAGATCAACCGACTGGGACTTTATTTTATCTCGTGCAGATTTTAATGGTTATATCATCTGCATGGATGGGACTGATTACAAACTCGAAGTTGGTAAGCCCAAACTTGATGGCGCAGCAGTGATGAAGATTGCTATTGGAGAATCGATGATGGCTTTTGAAGCAGAACTCAATGCAGAGGACCAGCCTACTGCTTTAAATGCTTCCGGATGGGATAATAAAACCCAGGCCATGTTAAAGTCTACTGCAGCCGAACCTACTGTTAATGCGCAGGGAGAATCATCTCTATCTCCTAAATCACTATCTGCAAAATTAAACCAGACAGCACTTGATCTTGTTTCACCAACACCCATGACTACTGCCGAACTGAAAGTATGGGCCGATGCCGTATTGCTTCGTAAACGTATGGCAGCATTCAAAGGAAGGGTGAAATATGTAGGTAATGCAACCGTAAAGACAGGTAATATCATTGAACTGGAGGGTGTAGGGAAAAAATTCAATGGTAAAGCGTTTGTATCATCCGTAAATCACATTATTGAACCTGGTACATGGAACACTACTGTTCGCTTTGGACTTGATAATACACCTATTCATAAACTCCCCGATTTTGGATATGCTCCTGCAACAGGACAATTACCCCCTGTGTATGGATTGCAGATAGCCACCGTAAAAAAACTAAGCGAAGATCCTGGCGGACAATACCGTATACAGGTAGAGCTGGCTTCTGTAGCAGAAACCAAACCACAGCTTTGGGCGAGGTATGTTAACTTTTATGCTACATCCACAGCAGGCGCAGGGTTTCTGCCAGAGATCAATGATGAAGTGATTATTGGCTTTTTGGATAATGATCCAAGATACCCGGTTATCATCGGGTCAGTATACAGTCCGAAAAACAAACCTGCCAACCCGCCAGCGGATGAAAATAATTATATCAAATCCATCATCACCAAAGCCAAACTGAAAATTACATTTGATGATGAGAAGAAAGTACTGAAGTTTGAAACACCGGGTGCCAATTCTATTACCATTAGCGATGAGGATAAATCTATCCTGATAAAAGATCAGAATGGCAATACTGTGAAAATGTCGTCGGCTGGAATTGACCTGGATAGTGCAAAAGATATTAACCTGAAATCAAAAGGAAATATTTCTATAAAAGCCGCTACAAAAGTGGCCATCGAAGCGAGTGGAGGTGATGTGGAATTAAAAGGGTTGAATATAAAAAATACGGCCCAGGTAGGCTTTACTGCAAAAGGTAATGCCACCGCAGAGCTGTCGGCTTCCGGGCAAACAACAGTAAAGGGTGCAATGGTAATGATCAACTAAATAAACAATAATGCCACCAGCAGCAAGATTAACAGATATGCATACCTGCCCGATGATGACACCGGGAGTGCCACCTATTCCGCATGTAGGAGGTCCGATTGTTGGCCCAGGGGCGCCTACTGTTTTGATTGGAAAAATGCCGGCGGCTGTGATGGGTGATAATGCAGTTTGTGTAGGACCGCCCGATTCAATCGTAAAAGGTTCAGCAACTGTTATGATTGGAGGAAAGCCTGCTGCCCGAATGGGCGACACCACTGCGCACGGTGGAAGTATTGTATTAGGATGTCCAACCGTAATGATAGGAGGATAATTATGAGTAACGAAATCAAATCATTCTTAGGTACAGGCTGGAGTTTTCCTCCAACTTTTAACCGCTTTAATAATTCGGTACAGATGGTATCCGATACCAATGATATTGAAGAAAGTATCCGTATTATACTGGATACATTTCCGGGTGAAAGACTTATGCAGCCTGAATTTGGTTGTTTTTTGAAACGACTGGTATTTGAAAAAATTGATACGGCGCTGATTACACAGATCAATGATGTAATCGCAAAAGCATTACTCAATTTCGAACCGAGAATCAAGTTTATTAATTCAGAAGTAATACAAAGAAATGATAGTGAAGGTGTATTACTGATCAGAATAAATTATACGGTCATCATAACCAATACAAGACACAATATTGTTTATCCATTCTATTTTACAGAAGGCACCAATGTGCAGGGTAGTTAATTGAAGAGCGTAAGAAATGAGTCAATTTGAAGCATCACATATTGCAGATGGTATAAGTCAGACAGAGAGGTATCCACGCTCACTGCAACCCGATTTTATACAGATCGATGAACGGGATATGGATGATATGCTTCGTTTTATTGTAGAATTATCGCAGCATTTTAACTATTATAATCTCAATAACCAGATAGAAGGTAGCTGGGAAGATATTCTTATCTCAGACATCAATATTATTTTACGTATTATTCCCAAATTCGGGGTGAACAGTTTTATCAGGAAATACGATCAGTTAAAAAGCCGTATCAGTCACCAGCAACCAGATGGGGTAAATATTAAAACGGTAAACCGTATTTTTCAGTTTCTGGATAATTTCATCGGCTTTCAGGAGTCGGTGCATCAGAAGTTCAGAATGAGTTCCCGGACAGATCAGGGTATCCTTGATTTCAGAAAAATTGTGGCCGGTCATGATTTTTTTGATACGGAAACACAAGAACTTGATCAGTTTATCCAGCAGGCTAGAGAAGTTTTTGGTGAAACGATAGAGTTGCCTCTGTTCAGAAAAGTAAGAGGAGTGGTAGCAGGTGTTACCACCATTGATGGTGCATCTTTACAGGGGTCTCATACGGCCGCACAAATCAGCGACCTCCTGCATAAAACAGACAGGTTATTCGGATCTATCCGTTCAAAATACAGCAGGCTGACAGAAGCAGCGGAATGGGTTTTGTATAAACAAAAAACTGGTGTGGATGAATATGAACCACATGTTGCGTTGCTGATCAGTTTCCTGGAGTTGTATAAATACCTGCGTAACGATATCAATCAACTAACGGGGAAACATCTTGACTTTTATTATAAGAATATCCTCGGGTTGAAAGCAAAAGAGGCGATACCGGATAAAGCCCATATCATAGCATTGCTGAATCCATCTTTTGAACAATACCTGTTAAGCAAAGGAGAGATCGTAGTAGCTGCTGTTCCCGGTGCTGAAAATGAGATACGTTTTGCGGTGGATGATGATTTATTGGTTACAAAAGCCAATATCCGAGAACTCAATACCGTATATGTTAGTGAAACAATAAAAATACCTGTAAAGTCAGATGAGTATGAAGATGTAAAAGAGCAACAGGTGTTTTTTGCGAATAATCCTGTAGGTGCCGATAAAGATTCTCCTGCCTGGCCATTGTTAGGAGAGGACCAGGCAGAATTATCTTTTGATCAGCGATCAATGATGCCGGCTGATATGGGTTTGTTAGTATCGTCACCACTGCTTTATGCGGAAGACGGTAAAAGAAACCTGCGCGTTAAATTTTATATACATGATAAAAGTGCGCTCAGTTTTCTGCGTCATGTGCGAAATTTCTCTGCTGTTACCGATACACATGAAAAAGTGTTGATTTTTGAAATGCTCTCAAAAGCATTTATTGTAAGCATTACAGGAAAAGAGAGCTGGATCAGTATAGATAAATACACCATTCATTACGAACTTGAAACGGCAACAGATAAATTTATAGAAATTGATTTTGAATTGGGTCATAACGATCCATCTACAGGAGTGTACAATGCAGACATTCATGGAGGACAACTGGAAACTTCATGGCCATTACTGCGCTTGCAGATCAATCATAACTCATTTCACAATCCCTATACTTTCCTGAAAGAAATGTTATTGCAAAGGGTGGGTATACGATTGTCTGTTACAGATAGTGCTTCTGTAAAACTGCAGAATAATATTGGTACACTCAGTATGGCGAGTCCATTCCAGGTTTTTGGTCCGCAGCCATCTATAGGATCGTATCTCGATATACACAACCCCAATATTTTCAATTGTTACACAAAAGATATTTCAATCAGGTTGCACTGGTTTGATCTGCCGAGAGATAAAGGCGGATTTGAAACTTATTATGCATCCTATCCTAAATATTTTGGTAACGATGCTTTTAAAGTAGCAGTAAGTGCATTGAATGATGGTCGTCATCAGCCTGTACCTGAATTACGACAAAGGTATTCTCTTTTTGAAATGGGAAAAGAGCCGGGTACAATGGCATACCTCGACAATACAACAAATTTTAGTGGTATTGATTTTTCCAAAGTCAGGTTTACCAATACACTCTCACTGGAGGAAGTGGCTGCCAGTGCCGAAGGTAGTTACAGGGAAGGCTCAGTAAGGCTTGAACTTACATCTCCGGAAGAAAGTTTTGGTCACCGCATTTTTCCGGGTCTCTTTCCGGAAGTCATCATGCATAATGCAAAACGATTCTCCAAAAAAATACCCATACCCAACCAGCCCTATATTCCTGTGTTGAGTCAGGTTTCAATTGATTATGTACTGGAACACGCAGAAGCTGTAAATGGCATCAATAAAGAAAGTGAGCGGGCGCATAACCTCAGTTTGTGGCACTATACACCTTTTGGATTCCGTTCAAATTATCCATCTAATGATGTGTCTGAAATGTTTTTTATTCCGGTATTAAAAGACCAGAGTAATTTGTTTATTGGATTGGCCGATACCAGACCCGGAGAATTACTCAGCCTTTTTTTTCAGATTGAGGATAATAATAACGACGACGCAAGTTTCGAAGTAGAAACCGTAAACTGGTCAATATTACAAGGCAATAAATGGAAAGAAATATCCAAGTCTGATATTCTGCAGGATTCGACAGGAAATTTTATCAATAATGGAATTGTAGTTGTAAGACTGCCTTCATCAGATAATGGTGTGAATACCGTACTCAATCCAGCCTATTGCTGGCTCAGAATATCCTGTAATAATCGTGGAGATCTGCGAACCAAAGTAAAAGGCATTTATACACAGGCAGTTACTGTTTCCCGTTTGTTGGAGGAAGGAATATCATCGGGTTCGTTACAATTGGAGGCAGGATTAATCAAAGGAACTGCGAGGTCAATTCCGCAGATACAGGAAATTATTCAGCCATACCCTTCTTTTAATGGGCAGGAGCCAGAGTCGCCGGAAAAATATTATGCAAGAATAAGTGAGCGACTGCATCATAAACAACGGCCACTGACTACCACAGATATTGCAGAAATGGTATTGGAATCTTTTCCGGAAATCATCAAGGTACATTGCCTTGGTGCCGGTGTAAGTGTAACTGCACATCATGCTATAGAAAGCGATATAAAAGTAGTGGTTATTCCCGGGAAGCAGTCGCATACAGCTAACTCGTCTGAAGAGCCCAAAGCATCATTGTCTGCGTTGTTCCAGATCAGGAAACTGATCCTTTCAAAACTTACGCCTTTTATTAAAGTAGATGTAGTGAACCCGGTGTATGAACGCGTGAAAGTAGTGTGCGGAGTTATATTTAATGATGCAAAACATAAAGACAGTGTTGGTAATAATATCAACCGTCTTAATCGAGATATAAGACGCTTTATTTCCCCCTGGCTCTTTAATGCAGATTCTGATGTGCAAATGGAGGGGAGGATGTACATATCTGAGATTTTAAATTTTATCAAGAAGTGTCCTTATGTTGTTCATGTAACATCATTCTCTGTCCTGCACTTTTATCGTATTTATGATGAAAAAACAGGGCGTTATGAAGCAAAAGTGATGGACTCTGCCGTACAGAAAGTTGATTTTCTGAAAGGATCACTTCCCGGAAGTATATTGATATCAGCACCTGAACATGAGATTGCTGTATTGGACGAAAGAAAATACTTGAAACCACAGGAATCTGGTATTGGAGGATTGGTAATTGGGGAAGAATTGCTGGTAGCTAACGAAAAAAACAGACATGCTGCAGATAATAAAACAGAAGATACTGATGAGGAAAGATTCGATTTTATATTTCATTCAAACGACTGACCTATATGAAAACACAAGGCAATAATAAGTCTTTCGGAAGGGAAGATCTGAAGAAGTATTTCCGTAACGGGCAGATACCAACAGAAAATCATTTTGCTTACCTGATTGATTCGATGATCAATAAACAGGACGATGCTTTTCTGAAAGATAAAGATGATGGTTTTGTGATAGCCACCATGGGAAACTCGAACAGGTTTATTTCGCTGTACAAGAATATCAATGACCTGGACCCTTTTTTCTGTATTGAAAAAGATGAACAGGGTGTAGAAAGTATGAAGATTAATCCTGTTCGTGAAAACGAAGAGAGTTCAGATAACAGTAGTTTTTACTTTGATGTAAATGGTAATCTGGGTATAGGTAAAAGAAGTTCAGAGGGATTAAAACTTGATGTGGCAGGATTTAGTGGAATGCAGGGACGATTGGGAACTTTTGCATCGGGGTCAGTGCCGGCCGATGGCAAATGGCATACGATCATAGAGGGATTGGATAATTGTAACGCATTTGAAGTAGTGGCAAGAACAGGCAAAAAAGGAACCGGCAAATTTGCGATCCTTCATGCTATTGCATTGAGTGCTTTTGGAGGTTCCAGGAGCAGGATCAGGAAAACATCGGCGCACTATGGTTTTTTCTGGAACAGGTTACGTTTACGGTGGACAGGTAAAACCCATAATTACAACCTGCAGATTAAAACAGGAAATAATTACGGGAACGAAGTAGATATTTTTTATAACATCACAAAACTTTGGGACGATGAATTATGTCTGCCGGCAGAGTATTTTAATTCGTGGAAGACAGATGATTCTGTATAAATAAGATATGGACAGGGATAGTATATTAGAATTCCAGTTGGAAAAACCAACAACACCAGATTCTGCACTGAATTATGAATTTCTTCGTGCAAAAGGGCTGGAGTTGGTACAACGTTATGCCGGTACAAAATGGACCGATTACAATCTCCATGACCCGGGTGTAACCTTATTGGAATATCTCTGCTATGCAATAACGGATTTAGCCTACCGTACAGGTTTCGATATCAAAGAAATTCTTGCGGGAAAAGATGGAAAGATCGACCTGGAAAAAAATCTTTTCTATCCGAAGCACCAGGTGCTTACATCCAAGCCTATCCTCATTAATGATTTCAGAAAATTTATTATTGACAAAATTCCGGAGGTTCATAATGTATGGATTTTGCCTGTTACAGATACAAAAGGAAGAGAAGGAATCAAAGGATTGTACAATGTATTGATACAGGTAAATAATGAGGAAGTAGACCAGTATTTAAATGCAGAAATTTCACCTGAAGACAGGCAGGCATATAAAAAGAAAATTACGGATCAGGTCAGAACGCTGATCAATGGACAGCGAAGTTTGGGGGAAGATTATCATTCATTTATAGTGTTAGATCCTGCTGATATTGAAATAGAAGCAGAAGTAGTGGTGGAAAGGCACCAGATGCATGAAGAGATCCTGGCTGATGTGTATGATATGCTCATTCGTACCATTACTCCACCCATTCGTTTTTATTCGGAAGCGCAGCTGGAAAAAGAAGGCTGGTCGGTAGAAGATATTTACAGCGGCCCTTCTTTAAAACACGGCTTTATAAAAGAGGAAGAGCTAAAAGACAGGGTCGCCATTCTTGATCCTTCAGATATGGTACAGTCGATTCTGAATGTACCAGGTGTAAAATCTGTCCGTAATTTTGTCATTCGTTTCAATCAGGCTGAATACGATTTCAGACCTGTTTATCTCGACCCGGAAATGTTTCCGCGACTTGTATTCGATATACATAACCCGGGTATCAGGGTGTTCAATACAAGTCATGAGTTACCTGTAAAAGCCAGTATATTCTCTGGACTGTTGCATAAAAAAACAGACAGTAGTAAAAGAAAATATATTAAAGGGTATGGTCATGATGAACCCAAATATATCAATGCAGCTCATCGTCAGATAAATGACTATTTCTCTATACAGCATTTGTTTCCACACTTGTACAGGCTGAATGCGGATGAAATTGAGGGTGCACGTGTAATTAAGGAAGAGCAGGATGTAAATGCACGGGCAGAGAAGGCCAAAGTAAAACAACTGAAAGCCTATATCATGTTGTTTGAGCAGATAATGGTGAATTATCTTGCTCAGTTGTCGAATGTAAGTAATATACTTACCGCTGACATTAACCCGGAAACAGCCAACAGTACCTATTTTACAGGTAACCTGTATGAAGTGCCAGGGGCGGGAAATATACTCGCAGACTTCATGACCCCCAATGCCAACCTTAATCAGGTTGATTGGGATTATTTTAAGAATGATCCTGAAAATGGGTACCTCAAATTTCTCAGTAACGCAATAGAGCCCGATGAAGTATACTTCGACAGGAAGAAGCGGACATTGGATCATCTTTTGTCACGTTTCGATATTAATCTCGTAAAATATCCGTTACAGTTATATTATCAATTGTATCAGCATGGAGACGATAAAACACATCGTTTTGCAGAGCTGGAATGGAAATCTGATATCCTGAAACGAGTTGTGTCATTCGGCGCTTACAGAAACCATGCTATTGATTATACAGATTCGTCTAACAGTAGCAGAAGTGGTTATGATAGACTGATGGCTGCACTGATGTATTTGCCGGAATCAGGGGTGAAAAATATTTCTCAGTCATTTGAAGACAGTCTTGGTAAATGTGCCATTACCAGCAGTAATCATTATGAACCTACTGTGTTCGGAAAAAAAGTGGTATATGAAGTAAGATGGGATGATGAACGAATTGAAATGCTGATAGAAGAATCTTTGCTGGAAACACTTCTTTCGCCTGGTGAAGAAAAAGGGAATGATATTGAAAACCTGCATATCAGCGTGCCATCACAAAAAACAGCGTTTTTGAAAGAAGGGATTGATTATAAATATTACCGGATAGGGCAGGAGATAGATGGCAAAGGATTTATAGTGCTGTATAGGTCGCCCGATAAAAGACAATGGTTGCGTATCGGAAAATTTGCTACACGTGAGAAAGCGCAGCAGCAGCTCAATCATTTTATCGATACACTAAAACAGATCAGCATATCATCAGAAGGGTTTCATACAATTGAACATATTCTCCTCAGACCAGAGCCGGAAGCAAATGTATTTGGCTTTCAGGTGTTTGATGAGAGAGGGGTGTTATTGTTTCAGCATAATGAATGGATGGATTTAAGCAAGAGGGCAGAAGTGCTGGAAACAATTGCTACTACATGTCAACGGATTAGTGCAACCGGCGATTATTCCATTTTTGCAGAATTAGATGGTCTTTGTCAGGTAAACCTGAGTCAGGATAGAAATTATACATGGTTGGTAACTCCAAGAACTTTACAGGTGGCATACCGCGAACAACTGGATCAGTTTGTCAGAAAAATCATCTACACAATGGCCCAGTTACAACAACGGCCATCAACAAAATACCCTGTTGTAAAGAACATAATGTCATATTCAAAAGAACTGGTAATGGATGAGCAATTTTTTTCATTCAGAATGTCGGTAATAATGCCCGCATGGCCGGCGAGGTTCCAGGAAAGCGATTTCAGAGATTTTGCAGAAAGCCTTTTCAGAGAAAATGCACCGGCACATATGAGGCAACAGTTTTTCTGGCTTTCGGTGAAAGAGATGAAAAAATTTGAGTCGGTATATTTTTCCTGGTTAACATCACTGCGGGAAAGTGGTGGTATAGGAGAAGCATACCACTCATTAAGCAAAGAACTGATCATGATTATAGCCGGATCGCAGAATATTTCATCATAAAAAGAACCTCTTGTCACGTCAGTATTTCAGTATTAACAGGGAAATATTTGATATCGGTTTTACTTCAAAATCGGGGGCATATGATTTGCAAAGTCGCATCAGTTCATTAGTCAACGGTACACTAACCCGGCAGATGGAATTGTTTCTTGAACAAACAATTCCGGAAGAGCTATTATATAAAATTAACACACTTACAGTAGATGTAGGTACGGTAAATATTGATCATCTCGAGGAAGAATTGCCAGAGAAATTTATGGAAGCATTCGCAGCCATATTGAACGAACAAATCCGACGACAACAATCAGGAGCAGGTAGCGATAATTTTCAGATTCTCCCAGCCGAGCATAGCCTCACAGATCTGATGGATTATTTTTTATACACCGGTCATTTGCCCTGGTGGGCTGTAAAGAACGATTCGTTTACGCCTTCACTGGCAATGGAAGAGTTGTTGCGAAAAGATCCTGCGGCACTTCGTGCCATCATCATGCGGGCAGGACAGCATGAACATGTACGGAGACGTTTGGTGCGGCAATTTTTGAAAGAGCAAATTCAGGCAATTATACATATTCTTGAACCCGGAGAAGCAATATACATTTTTGGATTTGAGCAAAAAATAATTGAAGTCAAAAAAACTGATGGACTTGTTCAGGCTGAAGAAAAAGAATTTGAACAGGCAGTGAATTATTTCATCCTCACTTACCTGATTGTGGAGAGAGGAGGAGCATTCAATAGAAAAGAATTTGCTAAAAGTGTACTGGGGCAAATTGCTTTTAATTTCAATATGCAGTATGTGGAGCTGCTTCATGTATTTTATTCGGCGATAGAAACTATGGAGCAGGATGGACGTGAATACACATTCTCGTTAAAGCTGCTGATCAGGGAGCTGGCTCAGGAAGCCTACGAAACGCCTCAATGGAATAAGCGGGAGGCTGTAACAAAAAGAACAAATATATCTTCTGAGGAAAGTGCCAGGAATCTGAGTATCATCAGGCAATATCTGGTGTCTGGTACCCTGCCATTCTCTTTTTTAACAAAAGAAGGAGGAGTTGATTCATTTAGGGACTTATTATTCAGGATCGTGTCAACTGTTCCAGATACATTTCAACTCATGTTATCGCAGTTGTCGTGGAATAAAGACATTGCTGATCGTTTATTTGAATTGCTGGGTACAGAAATGTCGCGGAAGTATATAAAAGCATTATACCGCAGCCGGGCTGAAACTTTTACCAAAATTGCTGCCACATTTAGTTTGCTGCATAAAACCAAACAAACATGGATCGTGTCGGAGCAGGTATTTGAAGAAGCTGTATGGCACTCGGTACTGGCTGCTACATTGTTATCGCCTGTTAACCTTGTTGATGACAGACAGTTGGTTCGGTTACTGCTAAAAGGAATCAGCACTCATCTGCGTGTTCCTGTACAGGTAGCGGCACAAAGAATTCAGGCAGGTGTAAAAACACTCTTCAATGTAGATCAAATGCAGATGCGGCATCTCGACTTAATCAGCGAAGTGCTTGCGGAAACACCTGGTGTAAACGAACCATCATTGCTGGTAAATAAAACGGAACTCAATAAGGATCAGGAATTAACCGATTCATTATTCAGTACAGAAACCCAACTATTGAGTCATCTTCTTCGCTTTATACTAGAATATGGAAGCCTGCCATGGTGGGGAAGAACCTATACAGGAAAATCTCCTGTAATGCTGTTTCAGCGACTGTATGCAAAATCGCCGGTGGAAGCGCAATTGGTATTCAGGTTTGCGGGTGCTTCTTCACAACTAAGAAAAAGGTGGTTGCAAAGTCTGGGTAAAGAGTCTTTCTTATTGATGTTACAGTATGCCGATACTTCAGCTATTAGTGTACAGGCATACAAACAGCAACTGGATTTATTTGCTGTTCTGATTACAGCATTTAAAAAGGGTGAAATTGATACTGTAAAAGCAGAACTGGTCATGGCAGATATTAGTTGGCAGGTGTTTCATGTCGGCAACTATCAGTCATTTTCCCTGATTGATTTTTATATAAAAACCTTTTTTGCGACTGCGAAATTATTGCAAACAGAACCATATACTTTACTGAGCGAATGGCAACGATGGCAGGATATGTCTGATGATATGCATGCGCCCATAAAAACGGTGTTGAAAGTATTATCTAATAGTTATCCTGAGCAGAGTAGCAGCGGGACTTCTAGGATTGTAACAGAGAAAGGAGTTTTGTCAGCAGTAATGGGTCAGGTATTTCAAAGCATTGGATTTGAGGTGGGAGCATTTATACAACATCGCTCCCTGTCTGAAATAATAAAGACAGCCGATAATGCCACAAAAGAAAAAGCAGTGGTGTATTTATTGGGGGCATTAAAGTCATACCTGCTATCAGGGTTCCTGCCTCCTTTTTTGGTAACAGCCGATGTACATGAAAAGGCTCTTTTCTTCCGACAGTTATTACAGGTTGTATATACTGTTAACCCGTTGCAATTAGTGAAACTGCTTTCGTCAAGCGAGTTCAATTCGTTTAGGGTGCTGGAAATTACATCGCTTTATCATGTTTCGGAGGGAGGAGATGCAAAAGACATCGCCTTATTGATGTTGCCTGCCCGAAATAAAATTGAAACCCTAATTAGACTGGAAACTGTTGAAGAACTAAAAATACAGGGCAGGAGAGAGCAGGAAATATTTGTGGAGGACATGCTACTGGCGTTTTCAGGTAAAGAAGGCTCGACCGTTGCTTTAGAAAGTTCAGGTATCATTTACAGTATCCTTAAGTATTACCTGGCATGGAACAGATTGCCAGAAACGCTTCTGACAAATGTTGCGATTTCGACAGATATGATTATCCGGCATTTTTTCAGACACCTGTTTTCACTGAATCCGAATCTGGTTGCACAGTTATTCGAAGAGAAAACAAATCTGCCTACGGCTATTATGTCTGTAAATGCCATCCTTACATCAGGTAATACCAGTGATGATAAAAAAATAGTAAAACTAATAAGTAGCCATCAGGAATTAACCCGGCATTTATATGATGGAACGATTTCATTGCCGGACTCATTAAGTCAGATTGAAATACCAGCACATGCATTAAGCAAAGAAGGGAAAGAAAAAGAAGCCATTGAAATTGCCATCCGTTCAGGTTTATTGAAAGATGAATTGAAACAGAAAAATGAATGGGTTGCTTATTTGGCTGAAACAGGTGAGCCTCTGTATTATGAAGTATTGAACATATACAAAAATCAATTGCACGACACTTTTCAGTCCGAAGCTGATTATATACAAAATCTTATTGTTTCATCCTATACCGACACCCTTGTTCGGGAAAGAGTATTAATGTTTTTGCGGTATTTTAACCTGCAGTCTGTTATACAGGGATTGTTGTTCAGGAACAGGGATGAATATTTTTCGCAACTATTACTGCATCTTGCCGGGGCGATACCCAATGCAGTACAGGTTCTTGAGCAACTATATAAAACGGAAACAGAAAAGCGTGAATCACAGGAAGTGCAATTACTACCTGTGTTGGCAACTCAATTGACAATGCTGAAAGATATTGAACAGGCGGCGCAGTCTTTTAATAAATTTTACGAAGACAGAGATATGTCGCTCACATCAAGAGATCGGTTGCTGGAACAGCAGAAAATAACGGAATCTCTGGAAAAGGAATTGAAAGCATCAAAGGAAAAAGAAAGGTTACGGGAAGCTGAAGAAGCGGTATTGAAACAAAAAGAAAAAAATGTAAAACTTTTTATCCCTAACGCCGGACTGGTACTCCTTCATCCATTTTTTGGCACCTATTTTACGAGGCTGGGGTTAATGGAGGCGAATATATTTATAAATGATGAAGCAAAAGAGAGGGCTGTACTCTTATTGCAATATCTTGCAACGGGCAGAAATAAGTTTGATGAATATGAACTTATTCTAAACAAATTGCTTTGTGGGTTAGCTATTGAACAACCTGTAGCTTTTGAGATTGAACTAACTGATAATGAAATTGCATTAACAGAGGAGCTGTTTGAAGTATTGAAACAGCGATGGGATAAAGTAAAAAACAGTACGGTGGAAGGTATCAGGGCCTCTTTTATACAGAGAGAAGGTGCACTGGAATTTGTAGAAGATCAATGGAATCTGCGTGTGGAACAGAGAGGTTACGATATGTTATTACAAACCCTTCCATGGGCTTTTGGATTTATTAAAACAAGTTGGATGAACCAAATACTAACGGTAGAATGGATATAAAACCTGCAATAGAAAATGCTGCGACCCTCCGGTCTGAACTTCAATGGTTGGCAAATATCATTGATGCACGGTTTAAAATATACTGGCAACAGGAGGGCGCACTGACGGATATTTTTGAAATACCACCGCCTGATCTTACCGATAATACGTCAATGTATGCACAGGTAGTGAAGCATTATAAAATATCAGTAGCGGAAAGAATGATATTGCTTCTTTCGCTGGCACCGCATGTACAGCCACATTTGCTGGATGTGTTTTATGTAAAGAATGCCAATTACGACCGCGGTTTTACGGAGTTCGGTGGTGTAAAGGGACAAAATCACTCAGGTTTTATTCCTACAGGCGAAACTGCAGCTTTTATCCTGGCAGCAGATAGTTTAGAGAAAAGGTTTTCATTACTGGAAATTTTTGGTGAGGATCATTATTTCGGCAAACATAAAATACTGAAACTATCACCTACACATGCCGATGAACCGTATTTAAGTGGCGTGCTTACATTATCGGTAGAATACCTGAACTACTTCACCAATGGCAATTCTCATAAACCTGACTATAATGTAAATTTTCCGGCAAAAAGAATTACGACCCAGTTGGATTGGGATGACCTGGTTTTACAGGATGATACATTGGAAGAAGTAATGGAAATAAGGGACTGGATTCAGTATGGGGGACATTTATTGAATGAGTGGGGTATGAGTAAAAAAATAAAACCAGGGTATCGCTCTCTTTTTTATGGCCCTCCCGGAACAGGAAAAACACTTACGGCATCCCTGTTAGGTAAATCATCGGCACAGGATGTGTATCGTATCGATCTTTCGATGGTAGTGTCGAAATATATTGGTGAAACAGAGAAAAATCTGGGTAATATCTTCGATCAGGCTCAGAATAAAAACTGGATATTGTTTTTTGATGAAGCCGATGCATTGTTCGGAAAACGAACCCAGACCAGCAGTTCAAACGACCGACATGCCAACCAGGAAGTTTCATACCTGCTTCAGCGGGTGGAAGATTTTCCGGGTGTTGTAATATTGGCCACCAATTTAAAGGCCAATCTTGATGAGGCGTTTACACGGAGATTTCAGTCGATGATTTATTTTCCAATGCCGGCACCGGAGCATCGGAAAAAATTGTGGCAGCAGGCATTTTCAGAACAAACAAAACTTGATGCCGGAGTAAATCTGGATGAAATTGCTGAGAAATATGAAATGGCAGGAGGGGCAATCATCAATGTAACAAGGTATGCATCGTTGATGACATTGAAACGGAATTCTAATGTCATTTTAATGAAAGATATTGTTACCGGTATTCGGAAAGAATTTGGAAAAGAAGGTAAGACTGTCTGATGCAATAGATGTGTGTATCTGGTGAGCATTTTTACCGATTTAGGGAGCAGATGTATCTGATAAAAATGTAAATTGTTCCTCTCAAAACCAACTAACTGACCTGGCTATGAATATGAAGCGGGTAAAGCCATTTATTTTTCCGGTACTGATCATTTCAGTATTCCTCTTTGCTGTGATAGGCTTTAGAGAGGACCTTGGCGAAAAGTTTAATTTCTGGGGGGTACTGTTTACCATTTTCAACTACTTCATCATGAATGATGCCGACCCTTTGGAAGTGTCGGGTAATCCATTCCTGTTGGTAGCGAAATACCTGGCGGCAGTATTGGTGGGGTATGGTCTTTTCTCATTGTCATTCAAGTTCCTGCGCCGTTTGTTTTTTTCTTATCGCATTCGTTTTTCTTTTTCGGACCATATCATCATTTTTTCACTTGACCCTATCGCAAAAAGTATTGCGGAACAATTGCTGGCTTCCGGGTATAAAGTAGTTATCGTTGAAAATGATGAAGAAAATCCGTCTATTGAAGAGATAGAAGAAAAAGGTGGAATTATTATCACATCCAGTCCATTTGAAAAGAAAACACTGGATATGGTAGGGCTGTCAAAAGCAAGAATATGTATTCTGGCACACACGGAAGATATTACAAATATCCAGATTGCGGATAAGATCAGTAGTTATGCATACCAGTTTCATATTAATGAAGACAGGGTTGGACATGATGTGTTGAAAATATTCATGCACATAGATGAATATGAAAATATTGATGTGATCAAAGATTATTTCGATATCAATAATTCAGACGAACATTATGATCTTCATGCATTCAGCATCAACCAACTGGCATCGCAGAAAGTGTATGATGCCTATTCGCCGCATCAGTATTTTGGCCAGAACAGTGGGGAAGAATGTTCGATTGCGGTAATTGGCTGTAATAAGACCACAGAATTTTTCCTGCTTGAAAATATTATCCTGAGTCATTATGCAGGGAAAAAACCGCTGAAAATTTATTTAGCGGATAAGGATGTAGAAACATTTTACCACGATTTCCATTATCAATATCCGTTTTGTGATGAGTATGTAGAACTTATTCCGGTAAAGCTGTTAAATGCAAATTTCTTTGCCAATTTCGCTTGGTCAAAATCGCATATAGAGAAACTGGCAGAAGTAAATGCTGCTTATTTTTTTGGAGAGAGCGATTCTGTAGTGATGAGTAGTGCTGCAGCTTTTCGGCAGTTCCTTTATTCGCAAACATTGTCTGTTTCACAGGTGCCGCTCATTGTTACCTTGCCTGAAGACAGTGGTATCTATAATTTCCTGAATGAAAACGATATGCACAAAGACGAGGTAGAGAATATGTTCAGAACCTCGCTCAATATGCATTATGTGAGAAGACAGAGTGATACATTCTCCGGGAAGAGCCTGATTGAAGAATCGGAAATGAATGATTCATTATCGCGGGTAATCAATTTCTATTATTCTGTAAGTTATGAGTTTGAATATTTGCTTGGCGATGTATTTAAGATAAGCAATGCTAAATCTCTTATTCCTGAGTTGATAGCTTTTATTGAACAATATCCATTAAAGCATACAACTGTTACAGAATATGCACTGGAGAATGATTTTATCGAAATCCTGTCAGCAAAAACAGGAGTTGAAAAAAACTTTTTATTAAAACATTGCACCGTAAAGAAAAGATGGAACCTGTTGAATAACCGCAAAAAAGATTCCAATCGTTATGCTGCAAGGAATTTGGGTGTAAAACAATACATGATGCAGCAGATAGGTTGCTGGCCGGTAAACCGGGAGCAGATATTGAAGTTCTATCCTGTATTGGCATCTGTAGAACATAAGCGCTGGAGTGCAGAGAAGATGGTTTTTAATTTTAAATACGGGCCATTTCCCTCTGATCGGAAAGAACGTTCTGTATTAAAAGAGGTACTAAAGATTCATGATCAGTTAATACCTTATGATAAGCTCACAGAAGGAGAGAAAGAGAAAGACCTGAATTTATTTCTATTGATGCCATTATTATTCGCATTAAAACAACATTCAAAATTATAAACATCGTTAATGCAGTTTCCGAAGGACATATTTATCAGTTACGCGCATATCGATGATGAATCATTGATTGAAACCCAGAAAGGATGGATCGCTGAGTTTCACAGGGCATTGGAGATCAGGCTGGCGCAGTTACTGGGCAGACGGCCGGTAATTTGGCGCGACCCTGCATTGCAGGGCAATCACATATTCGATCAGCAGATTGTGGACCAGTTTTCGCAGGTAGCGGTAATGATATCTATTCTCACACCACGTTATATTAAATCGGAATGGTGCGTGCGGGAAGTGAATGAATTTTATGAATCCTGCCAGAAAAATATAGGATTCAGCATCAATAACCAGGCAAGAATATTCAAGGTAATTAAAACACCTGTTAAGGTAGAAATGCATCCTGAAAAAATCAGGAACATTCTTGGGTATGAGTTTTATACAACGGATGTGCAAACAGGCCGGTTGAAAGAGTTGTCACAAACATTTGGTCAGCAAACGGATAAGTTATACTGGGAAAAACTGGATGACCTTGCAAATGATCTGGCAGGTTTTTTGGAAGGATTGGAATACCAGCAACCCGGTCAGGCATCAGCAGGTAATAATAGTGTAAAAAGAGAAGAATGTAATATATACCTCGCTGAGTCGAGTTATGAAACACTTCCATTTCGAGACAGTATCAGAAGAGAATTGCAGGATAATGGGTATCGTATTTATCCCGACAAGCAATTGCCATTAGTGGCACCTGTTTTGATAGAAGATGTAAAACAATATCTACAGGATACTACATTATCTATTCACCTTGTAGGAGAAAACTATGGTATTGTACCTGAGGGAACGCAAAAATCGATCATTGAACTGCAAAATGAAATAGCTGCAGCTGCAAGTGGCGGTAACCAGTTGGAGAGGCTGATATGGATACCGGAAGGGAAAGAAGCAAAAGAAGAACGCCAGCAATCATTTATCAATCGTTTAAATGAAGGAAAAGAAGGAATAACAGGTGCCGATCTTGTATATGGTTCACTGGAAGATTTTAAAAGTGTGGTGTTTGATAAACTCGCTGCCATTGAAAAACAAAGAAAGAAAGAGCCGGAGCCGGAAGCGGTAACAGAACTTGCTACATCATCAACAGGTATTGTGTACCTGATTTGTGATGTGCTTGATCTGGAAGATATAAAACCACTGGAAGACCATTTATTCAGTAAAGGCTATGAAGTGGTATTGCCCATATTTGAAGGAGAGGAATCCATGATCAGAGAAGATCATGTTGAGAACCTTAAAATGTGTAATGCTGCGATTATTTATTATGGCAATGCCAATGAAATATGGCTTCGTTCCAAAACAAGGGATTTCCTGAAAATTAATGGGTATGGCAGAGAAAAACCACTGGCAGTGAAAGCTATTTATATAGGTGGGCCAGCAAATGCTTCCAAAGAACGTTTCCGCACGCTTGAGGCGGAAGTGATTAATGGTGTGGAAGGTTTGCCGGAAGAAAAGTTAAAAGCATTATTATCCAAAATGTAGAACAGGATGTTCAATGATCTGATCATACAAAACCCTTTTCCCGGTCTTCGTGCTTTTGAAGAGCATGAAGATGTATTGTTTTTCGGCAGGGAGAAACAGGTCGACGAGCTGTTAAAAAAGTTGCGTACCACAAGGTTCCTGGCAGTCATCGGCTCATCGGGAAGTGGTAAGTCATCATTGGTGAAATCTGGTCTCATACCGGCATTACACAGCGGTTTTATGTCTGGTGCCGGTTCATTATGGCGCATATGCTCATTCAGGCCGGGTAGTGATCCTATATACAATATGGCTGTTGGTCTCGCAAAACCCGGTGTTTTGAACGAGGAAGAAGGAGAAGATGATACAGAAACGGTAGCTGCCATCAATGAAAGTGTTTTAAGAAGAAGTAGTAATGGATTGGTAGCAGCGTATAAACAGTCTGGACTGGATCCAAAAAATAATTTGCTCATTCTTGTAGACCAGTTTGAGGAACTGTTTCGTTTCAGCAGGTATGAGAAAGATAATAAAGATGGAAAGCGCGATTCGGTTGCATTTATCAATTTATTACTGAAAGCAACGGAACAAAGAGAAGTTCCTGTTTATGTGGTATTTACCATGCGTTCTGATTTTCTGGGAGACTGTACTGAATTCAGAGGTTTGCCGGAAGCCATTAATGATGGAGATTACCTCGTTCCAAGAATGACCCGTGAAGAAAGAAAGGAGGCAATAGTAGCACCTATTTCTGTTGCGGGCGCAAATATCAGTCAAAGACTGTTAAATCAGTTATTGAATGATGTAGGAGATAATCCAGATCAGTTACCCATACTACAGCATGCACTGATGCGGACCTGGGACATCTGGAAGCAAAAAGGAAATGCCGATCAGCCACTGGATATAGATGATTATGAGGAAGCTGGAACCATGGAGCATGCTTTATCGCAACATGCAGAAGAAGCCTATGGTGAGTTGGTAACAGCAAGACAGAAACAGATTTGTCAGTCATTATTCAAAGCGCTTACAGATAAAGGAAGTGATGCACGTGGTATCAGGCGACCTACACGTTTGGCAGAAATATGTGAGTTGTCAAACGCATCCATGCAGGAAGTGGTAGAAGTGATTGAAGTGTTCCGCAAACCTGGCCGCTCCTTCCTGATGCCACCTTCAGGAGTTGCTTTAAGAGAAGACAGCATTATTGATATCTCGCATGAAAGTCTGATGCGTGTATGGGAAAGACTGATTGAATGGGTAGATGATGAAAACAGGTCAGCAGAAGCCTACAAGCGATTATGCGACGCTGCTGTGATGTACCAGTTAGGAACAGGAGGTTTACTAAGAAACCCAGAACTGGACATTGCCCAGAAATGGCGTATACAGAATGCTCCCAATGCTACATGGGCAAAAAGATACAACCCCAATTTTGAGAGTACCATCGCTTTTCTCGATTATAGTAAGTCGCAGTATGATTTTGAGATAGAGCAAAAAGAATTGCAGCAAAAGAAAAGGATGAAGCGTGCCAGGATGATTGCTGTGGTGTTAGGAACTGCGTCTATGATTTGCCTCGTATTCTTACTGGTGGCGCTAAATCTCAAGTTCAAAGCAGAAGAGAGTGAGAAAAAAGCACTTGAAAACCAGCAACTGGCCATAGCAGAAAGTAAAGAAGCATTAAGGCAAAAACAATTAGCCGATACGGCCAAACAAAGAGCAGAGGAGCAAAGGGTGGTAGCAGAAATAGAAAGAAAATCTGCAGAAGAACAAAAAAATATTGCAGATAAACAAAGGATGCTGGCTGAATTTGAAAAACGAAATGCTTTGTTTCAAACAGGTGTGGCTGAAAAGGCAACAACTGTAGCACTGGAAGCCAAGTCAGAAGCTGAACTCAGAAAAAAAGATGCAGAAGAGCAGACGGTTATTGCTAAAAATGAAAGAACGATAGCAGATAGGGAAAGAATACGATCTGAAAATTCGGAAAAGAATACACGAAAACTCCGTTTACTTGCATTGAGCAGAACCCTGGCCAATCAATCGGTACGGGAGTTTAATAGCAACAACCTCGATCTTTCCCGCTTGCTCGCAGCACAGGCATATGCTTTTAATAAAGAAAATGGGGGTAATGAATATGTTCCTGAAATATTTACGGCCTTATCAACTGTAACAGCGAATCAAAAGAACTATCGGGTGTTTAATACCGGGGTGCGGGCAATTGCGGTGAGTAATAACTTGTTTGTAGCCGGAGACGAATCGGGTATGGTGAAACTATGGGAAGGTGATGATCTGTCTCAAAAATCAAAAGAATACAAACCCAAAGGCGCAGGGCAGCATAATATAAGGTCGATTGCCTTCAGTAAAGATGGACAGAAGATAGGAGTAGGTACAGTAGGAGGATTGGTTTACATCTTCAATACATCTGCATTCCCTGCAACCCCTGTTTTAATTAACGCACACAAAGAACCTGTTACAGATATTCGTTTCCTGAATAATAATATCATTTACACATCTTCAGGCGACAGTACTATTCAGCGAATCAATCTGAATGGAAGTCAGGCGCAAACATCGCTTGTGGTAAAAGCCGGTAGCCGTATCATGAGTATCAGGCTTTCGCCCGATGGTACAAAACTGGTGGCTGCAGAAGAGAGTGGTAAACTTTTGCTGATTGATGGCTTACAATCAAGCTCTTCATCTAAACGTGAAATATTGATTGTAAAGGAATTGATCAAGTCGGTTGAATTCAGCTTGGATGGGAAATTCCTGGCTTGTGGTACAACAGAGGGTAATATTTATTTGTTTGAATCTGACCGGCAGTATGCCAATCCCCAGAAAATAAAAGCGCACCAGTCACCGGTCTATGCCATTAGTTTTAAAGATGATAATAACCTTATTGCAACAGGTGCTGGTAATGGAGAAATTAAAATATGGCACACGAATAATTTCCTGCTGGAACCCTTGTTGTTAAATGGAAATGATTCATGGGTTTGGGATATGCGGTTTACGGCCAATGGCAGTCAACTGGTATCGGCAGGTGCGGACAGAAGTATTCGTAAATGGACTTTCGACCAGGAACAACTACGAAAACAGAATTGTACACAGATAGGAAGAACTTTCTCGGCGGCTGAATGGAAAACATATATAGGAGAAGATATTGAACAAAAACCAGTTTGTGGTAATCGATAAAACGGTACTCATGCAACGACATTTTATATTTATTGTTTCATTTTTTTGGGTACTGTTATTGCAGTTCTCCGATTTGCAGGCACAGGCTGTGTGTGGTGAACAGGCATTGAAGCAGGCCGACCGGCAATACCAGGCAGGCTCCTTTGAAGAAGTTGAAAGTACATTATTACCCTGTCTTACAACAGGATTTACCGATCAGGAGAAAGTGCAGGCCTATAGGTTATTAGCATTGAGTTATATCGCAAACGATTTTCCAGATAAAGCTAATAAAGCGGTGGCTGATCTTTTGAAAATAAATGCATCATTTGAACCTTCCTTTTTCGATCCGGAAGAGTTCAGTAATCTGGTGCGGATGTTAAAAGTAGGTTCGTCGGTACAAATGGTAACATCTGTATCTAAAAAAGCGGAAGACATACGCAAAGCGCCAGCAACAATTTCTGTTATTACACAGGAAGAAATTATACAGAGAGGCTATACTGATTTGGTAGAGTTTCTGAACGATCTCCCCGGTTTCCAGATATCACGTTATTACGGCCCACAGCTAGCGAATATGTACCAGCGAGGATTGCGAACCAATAACACTGAAAAAACATTGCTGTTGATTGATGGAGTGGAAGAGAATGATTTATGGACAAACTGGGCCGATATCTCCAGACAATATTCACTATCGAATATTAAACAGGTGGAAGTAGTATTTGGTCCAGCATCAACCATGTACGGATCAAATGCATTTGCAGGTGTAATCAATATCATTACAAAAACTGCTGCAGATTTTACTACTGCCCAGAAACCTGTGGGTGTGAAAGCAATGATTGGATACGGAGCCTACAATCATCGTTTTGCCGATGTAACAATGGGTTACCGTAAGAAACTTATATCGGCTACTGTAACAGCCCGTGTATTTGAATCGGGTAGTCATGATCTATCATCGCAGTCATTCTACGATTATAATCCGGCAGCGTATAATGGGGTAAATTATAATTCCATTTTAGGTATTCGTACCGGCGCACAGCAATACATCAATCAACATAGTTTACCGCTTACAAGTCCGCTATATACAGTTTATGGTGCGCCGGGAAATGCAGACAGTATTATACCAACAGCGCAAGGGATTGATCTTGCCAGAAACTTCGATAAATCGGCATACGGACAAATAGTGAATGGACAGCCTGTTCGATATTCAAAAACGGATAAAGCCTATTTAATCAATGCACGGATTACAATCGGCGATTTTACCATAGGTGCACAAACATGGAAAAAAACGGAGGGAGGAACCACACAGTTTACAGATATGTATGTGGCTGGTGGAGATAATGGTCAGGTGTGGATACCTACTCAAACCTTTTTCTATGTAAAGTATGATAAGCAATTGTCTGATAAACTAACGATATCCAGCTTTTCCAATTATCGTATTCATGGTGTGGATGATTCCAAGCTGGTATTCATGAGTAACTATGCACGACGTGATTTGACGATTAAGGACCTGCTTACCAATAAGGCAGCGTTTTGGAGTACAAGATACCTTTACTCCAATTCAAAACAGTTCAGAACGGAGTTGAAAATGTTATATACGCCGAATCGTAAACTCGATCTGATTGCCGGTATAGAACTTCGGAATAGTCAGCTACAGGGTAATTACCTGGTATCGCTGAATGTACGCGATGCACAGGAGCGTGGTTTGTTTACTGCACCACCAGAAGGAGGTAACCAGTTCAATGTAAATGATGCGGGTGTATATGGACAGGCCACCTATCGTTTTACGGAAGCATTCAGGGCAACATTTGGTACACGTATTGATTATAACGTAATCAGAACATCGGGTGGTTATGGAACAGAGATCAACCCGCGATTGGTATTGGATTACACAAAAAAGAACTGGGTGTTTAAAGCAATTTATGCACGTGGTATCATGAACGTGTCGAACTGGACTAAATTCTCAACAGCCGGTAACCGAATCCCTAACCCGAATCTGGGAACGGAAAGTATTAACAATATTGAGTTCTCAGCAAGTAATGCTATCAGTAAAACCTTAACTGCTGATATCACTTATTATCGTTCATCTATCAAAGATGTAGTAGGAACCAGAACACTCACGACCGGGCAGAATGTTAATGATAATATCGGCAGGTTTAATATTTCAGGTGTACAGGCCAATCTCTCCATTCGAAAAAAATCGGTTAATGCATATTTGAATTATGCCTACACCAAAGGAAAACAAACCAGAGATGAGAAGGGAGATGTGAACCTTGTTATCGGCGACATTGCGAGTCACACCATTAATGCAGGTGTTTATTATGAGCCATTGAAATACATAGGTGTTAACCTTCGAACAAATTATATCAGTAGTCAACCTGTGGGGGCTGGTACATCTGTGCCATCAAATATAAGAACATTCTCTGCTTATTTCCTGGCACATGCAACAATCAGTGTAAAAGAATTAATCAAGGGAACAACACTGCAGTTGATCTGTAATAATCTCTTCGATAAAAACTATTTTAATCCAGGTGTAAAAGCAGCCGATGGTACTGAAAACCCAACTGAAATATTACAGAGAGGAAGAAATTTACTGCTGCGTTTAAATTTGGACTTTTAATGAAAACAGTAATGCCTCAATACATTGAAAAATTTAATTCGCCAGATTGGGGGGCATATTATGTGCCTTCTCAAGACAATGTGAAAGAAAAAAATGAGCTGAGGATTGTGCTATTCGGCTCAACACTCGGAGGTATGTGGGTATTGGAAAGTTTGAAGCAGTTAAAAGCTGTATTGGGAGAACGCATTTCACTGATTGGATTGGCTACAGATGATGCAAGAGATACACAGGCAAGAATTTCGCTTAGAAAAAGGATATGGCATTATTTCGAAAAGCCGGACCGGCACAGAATGGTGGAAGCGATTATTGAGAATGGATTATCTGAAGGAATGGAAGTGTTTACCGGAAATATCAAATCGGAATATTTTAATCAGTTACTACAAAAGTGGAATCCTGATTTGATTATTATGGCCTGTTTTGGTCAGATCGTTCCGCGTTCCGTATTTTCTTATCCTAAGATGGGGATGTATAATTTTCATCCATCCGATCTCAAGAATAATATAGGAGCTGGTCCCCGGCCGTTTGAAGAAACACTGGCCAGCCACATGAATCATACCTGTGTAAGTTTGATGGGCGTAACAGAAGTGATTGATCATGGTCCCATGATTGGTCAGTCGCCCACTATCAGAATTACAGGGGAAAATGATGAGTTTTTCGAAGATGTATTGCTTTCTGAAGAGAAAGTAACCAGTATATTTCCTCATATGACATGGATACTGGTAAAAAAAATATTGTCGTTGTATGGAACAGGCATGTCTGCAAATTTTCAAATTGATTTTAACAGGGAAATTGAAGAAGCGGTAATGCAGAGATTGATGGAGCCGTTGTCGGGTAAACATAGCAATGTTTATCCTTTCCCGGACTTATGCCTATTTAACATGCAGCAAAAAAAGATACCGGTTTGAGCCAGCCAACCGCCATAGCAAGAACTTTTAATCGCCTTTTTAATATAGAAAGAGGCGAGCGGAAAGATATTTTACTGCTATTGTGTTTTTCTTTTCTGGGGGGTATTTCTTTTGTGTTTTATTCTACTGCTACAGTTTCTGTTTTCATCTCTACTTTTAAAGCCGACATGTTGCCTTATGCTTTTATAGCATCAGGGGTGGTTGGGTACCTGTTGTGGTATTTGTTTGCCCGAATTCAAAAACACCTTGCATTCGGTAATCTGCTGGCTTCAGGCTACCTGTTCTTGTTGTTTAGTATTGTGTTCCTCTTTTTTATGGCAGAAAGCAGTGGAAATAAGTGGTGGTATTTTTCCATGTTTGTATGGATGCGTTTTTTCACTTTCCTGAATGCAGTCATGTTTGGTGGCATTTTCGCCCGCATCTTCAATATGCAGCAGGGTAAGAGATTGTTTGCTTTAATCAGTGCAGGTGATGTGGTTTCGCAGATGCTGGGTTATTTCTCTATTCCGGTACTGCTTAAAACTGCGGGAGTACCGACTTTATTGTGGATCAGTATAGGTGGTATATTGTTTCAGTTGGTGCTGATTATTTTTTTAAAAAACTACTACAAGGAAAAATTCAATCCGCATATTCCACAAGCAACCAATGTAAAAGCTGCACTGGAACCGGTAAAAGATCAAAGCGCAAAGTCTTATTATCTCCTGATGTTCCTGGTTTCATTGTTGCCAATGCTGGGGTTTTATTATGTGGATTATATGTTTTTGAATGAACTGAAACTGGAGTACACATCTGGACAGGCAGTTGCAGGGTTTCTCGGTTTGTTTCTGGGTGGGGTAGCCGTGGTTGAACTGGTGGCCCGCTTATTTATTTCGGGACGCTTATTGACGATGTATGGCCTGAAGTTTGGTATTAATATTCTTCCAGTAACTTTATTGCTGTCTACATTATTGATCATATTCTTTGCGCTCATGCCAGGGTTTGCCGGACTTGTTTTTTCCATGATTGCGTTTTCCAAATTACTGGAGCGGGTACTGCGCTTTTCTTTTAATGAACCAGCCTACCAGATATTTTATCAACCCGTTCCTGCCGAACAAAGATTCAGCCTCCGCACAAAAATGGAAGGTGTTCCCAAAGCATTGGGGGTTATCATTGCAGGGTTATTGATTCTTGCATTTAACCTGCTTGGCTTTAAAGCGTCATTATACCTGAACCTGCTTTTCCTTGTCGTTTTAATTAGCTGGCTGCTGGTTACCAAAGCGGCGTATAAAAGCTATTGTGTAACGTTGGCACAGTTTGTAAAAAGGAAATTCAGTTCTGATACATCAGCGCAGATGACTACTTATAAAGAAGAGGGTACGATGATCAGGAAACTGAGTCCTGTAGAATGGGAGACATATGTGGAAATGAACAAATCGATTTTAAAAGCAGAGACTGATAAATCAGTGAACGAAAAAAAATGTGTGGAGTTTTTATTGCACACCTTATTGCCAGCCAGTTATTTTATCGAATGGTTTGAAAAAGACCAGATGATTGTCCAATTGTTAAAGAGTAGGTATCAGGCTGGTGAAAACACAGGCGAACAATTGCGGATACTTTATTTATTATCTGCTATAAAAAACGAAGATGCTTTTATCAGGCAACAGATGCTGTCAAAGAACCCTTTTATTAGCCAGATGGCCGTAAAATGTCTGCAAAAGCAAGGGGTGCAAATGGATACAAAAGAGAAAGCTCTTTGTAAAACCTGGGTACAGGAAATGATGGGACACCAGTTATGGTATTATGTAGTTATAGAAGATATTGATAACGATACTGAATTACAGGAACTAAAAGAGGCATTGAAACTGGAAAACCAGCAACTTACCCATCTTGTATTTAATATGCTGGCTTTTGTGTACGATCGGGCAGCGGTGACCGAAATAAAGGAAGGAATTACCGGGCCGCAATCGGGCGATGGCAAAATGCTGGCACACGAATTACTCGAGAATTTTTTTGACCAGGAGATCAGAGAGAAAATAACAGGGTTGTACCTGCAAGAGGAAACAATAGCAAAACAACATTCACTGCAGGAGTTTTATCCTCAGCAAAGACTTTCACCAGCCGACAGGTTGATTGATATCATACGTAAAGAATACCAGTTGGTGCCAATATACCTGAAACTCCTGGCATTGGAAGCCATCTGTAAAAGAAATGATCCATTTAAAGAAGACCTTTTATTGGAATGTTTGCAAAGCGTTCATCCGCTGCTGGCGGTGAGTGCGGCCGAACAATTGCGTATTGAATACGCGGAGAGTTATTGCAAAGCATTTGAAAAACTGCCAGTAATACAACAGAAAAAAATGGAATCATTGTCTCCGGGATGGCGCAAAGATTTACAGGAACTAAACCAGCAATCATTGCCAGAAGCTGTTCCGGCAGCATTATTGCCTATTCTTTCATCCTACCTCATAAAAGAACAAGACGATGCAGGGAATGATTCCTGTTATCTGCTTCACCAATCTGGCAAAGAAATTTCTGCCGATAATGCCCAATGGGCGTATGTTGATGAAGATCAGAAAGTTTATGTACCTAACCCTGCATCCGGTATCTTTACCAATCAACCATTGGTGGGATTGAAATCGAATCCCGCACTCTCATTCTTCAATTGAGATACCGATTGAACTAGCTGCTATGCTGTATATTTTCTTTATTGCTGCGCTGATAAGTTTCCTAGGTCAATTGCCATTGGGTAATATGAGTATAACGTCTACCCAGATCGGTATTCAGGAAGGATTTAAAAGAGCCTGGATGTTTGCCATAGGAGTAGCCATCGTAGAAATGCTTTACCTGCGTTTTGCACTTACAGGAATGGATTGGGTTGTAAAACATAGAAGCTGGTTCGTGGCACTTGGATGGGTAACTGTAGTTTTGTTTTTATTTCTTGGCGTGCTTGCATTTATGTCTGCAAGAAAACAAGCCACAGAAAAAAAATCGGTGATATTAGATAATAAGTTGAATCGTTTCCTGCTCGGACTTATGATGAGTGCACTCAACCCCATACAGATACCATTCTGGTTCTTATGGACTTCTACTATGATTCAAACCAAAGTTTTACCCGTAAGCCCCGAAGCCTATAACATTTTCACAGCAGGAGCAGGACTAGGCACTATTGGCGGACTTGCTCTTTATATTCATGGGGGCAATTGGCTGGTGAAAAAGAATAACACCAGTAATAAAACACTCAACCAGATTATGGGAGTCATCTTTATCATCACAGCCCTGATACAGCTATACAGAATGCTCTACAAACCCTGGATCTAACTTTCTCTGCGCACCCTCCATTGCCTCTCGTTCTCTGCGGTGATATTACGCTACCATAAACGAGCGCAGCTAATCAACAATAAAAAGCACACAACCCTCTTTCGAATAAGTACGATGTGCATCTGACTCATCACCCACTGTGTACATTTGTCCCTTCCTGAGAATATGCTTCTGACCATTACCCAGTTCAGTCTCCATTTCTCCCTCCACGCAGAATATAATATGTCCCTTACTGCACCAATGATCAGCCAGATATTCCGGAGAATAAGTAACAAGCCTGATGCGAATGTCATCTCTCCTGGTAATCCTCCATTCTGCAAATCCGGTAATACCCTTGTGTAACTCAGGCGTTATATCGTTAAAGTAGGTAATTGAAAAAGGAAAAGGAGAAAGGAGCATGGAGATTGATTTAAAATGACATAAGATGTAACGAAATAAGAAATAAGGAACATGGAATAAGAAATGAGAAAGTAGGATACCCCTATTTCCTTATTTCATATTACTTATTTCTTATTCCTCATTTCTTTCACCTCGTCCACTGGTCTCTTTCGTCGGGTGAAAATTTCCAGGGGGCGAAATTATTTTCAGTGTTACTGAACATTCCATTCCATTCCTGTGGTGCATTGCTTTCTTCCATAATAAGTGATCGCCGTAATTCAAGGATGATTTCAAGAGGGGAGATACTCACGGGGCATTCTTCCACACAGGCATTACAGGTGGTGCAGGCTCTTAACTCTTCAACAGAAATATAATCGTGTAATAATGATTTGTTGTCGTCTACAAACTGTTTATTGCTGTTGATATTTTTACCCACATCTTCCATACGGTCGCGGGTGGCCATCATTATTTTTCTGGGACTTAATAATTTACCTGTGGTATTGGCAGGGCATGCAGCGGTGCAGCGACCACATTCTGTGCAGCTATAGGCGTCCATCAGGTTTTTCCAGCTCAGATCGAAAATATCTTTGGCTCCAAAACGTGCGGGTGGCGCTGCATCGGTAGGGGCCAGTTCAGGTTGCATGGCATATAAAACTTCATTCTGTACACTGGGCATGTTTTTCATCTTACCTTGTACTTCCACTCTTGCATAATAGGCGTTGGGGAAAGCCAGCATAATGTGTAGGTGTTTGGAATAAGGTAAGTAATTGAGAAAAGCAAAAATGCCCACAATATGCAACCACCAGCAGGTACGTTCAATAATTACCAGTGTTTCATCATTCAAACCACTGAAAAGGGTGCTGATTAAACCTGAAAAATACAATTGTCCTGTTTCAGGGTAATGGCTGTTACCTCTTTCCTGTAATACCAGGTCTGTGGCATTCATGGTAAGGAACAGGCTCATCAGTATAATCTCGGTGAAAAGAATATAATTCGCATCGGAACGTGGCCAGCCATTCAAATCCTTATTGATAAAACGTTTTAATTTGATGATATTCCTCCTACACAGGAAAATAATACAAACAAGTATTACCCCTACAGCCAGGAACTCAAATGCATTGATCAACCAGTTGTAAAGAGTACCCAATGATGCAGCAAACAAGCGATGGCTGCCTAAAATACCATCTAATACAATTTCTAAAACTTCAAGGTTGATGATAAGAAAACCTGCATAAATAACGAAATGCATAATGGCCACCAGCGGATTAGAGAACATCTTTTTTTGGCCGAAAGCAAGCAATAAAAGATTTTTCCAACGCAGGGAGGGATTGTCGTTCAGGTTCTCCTCTTTACCGAGGAGGATATTGCGACGTATTTCCCCAATTTTACGCGCAAACAACCAGATAGATACTGCAGAAACTGCAACGAATAAAATTTGCTGAATAGACTGCATAAGCAAGGCTTGATGCTGCTAAGATAACAGTTTTGCTTCTTTGCCCCGATGATTGTTGATTGCTTTTATTGTTATTACATTTGAGCTATAAACCCGATTCATGTCTGAACGTAATTATATCCTCGATAAAGCGACATCGGCCCGTAAAATACACCGTATGGCCCTTGAACTGGCAGAACAGTTAAATGGAGACCTTACTGCGGTTGTTGTATTGGGTGTACGTAATAGCGGAACCGTAATAGCGGAACAAATAG
Source organism: Chitinophaga pinensis (assembly GCA_943372605.1). Classification (GTDB taxonomy): domain Bacteria; phylum Bacteroidota; class Bacteroidia; order Chitinophagales; family Chitinophagaceae; genus Sediminibacterium; species Sediminibacterium pinensis_H. The sequence continues at coordinate 312,479 of CALRZI010000003.1, forward strand.
TATCCTATCTCCGGCAGTATATTTCCAATGATATTCAAACGGCCTCGTTATCGCTCGATAAATCGATGCCACGTGAGGTAGAAATAAGTACGACAACCGATCTCAACGGCGTGCATGTAGTTATTGTTGATGATGTAACCAACAGTGGCAAAACTTTGTTATATGCATTAAAACCGTTACTTCAATTTCATCCTAAAACCATACAAACACTGGTATTGGTGGAAAGAATGCATAAACTGTTTCCTGTAAAACCTGATTTTGTGGGATTATCGGTTGCTACCACGATACAGAATCATATACAGGTAGAGGTGAAAGACGGCCAGATTGAAGGAGCTTATATTTCCTGGTAAAGTTTTATTGCAGGAAAACCTTGCCGGGAAAATGAATAAAAATTCCCGAAACTTATTATATTCAATTCATACAATTATAAAATTGATCAATTATGGATGCTGCCATATCAGAAAAAGTGAATAGCTGGCTCAATGGAAATTATGATGCGGCTACAAAAGATGCGATCCGCAATATGCAGGAAACCCAACCCGATGAACTGGCGGATGCTTTTTACCGCAACCTTGAATTTGGTACTGGTGGCTTACGTGGTATCATGGGAGTGGGCACCAACCGGGTAAATAAATATACCATCGGCATGGCCACACAGGGTTTTGCCAATTACCTGAAAAAAACATATGGGGAGAAGGAAATAAAAGTAGCGATTGGTCATGACAGCCGTAACAACAGCCGTTTTTTTGCAGAAACCACAGCCAATGTGTTTGCAGCGAACGGAATAAAAGTCTTTTTGTTTGAAGCATTAAGACCTACACCCGAACTCAGTTTTGCTATCAGACACCTGGGTTGTCAGGGTGGAGTTGTTTGTACTGCATCACATAATCCGAAAGAATACAATGGCTATAAAGCATACTGGAACGATGGCGGACAGTTAGTGCCCCCACACGATAAGAATGTGATTAAAGAAGTAGAAGCTATTACCAATGTAGATGATGTGAAATGGGAGGGAGGAGCAGCGAATATTAGATTGCTGGGTGCTGAAATGGACCATGCATATATTGAAATGGTGAAGCAGTTGAGTGTGTATCCCGATATCATTTCACAGCAACACGATCTTAAAATAGTCTACACCCCTATTCATGGAACTGGCATTACACTGGTACCACAGGTATTAAAAACATTTGGCTTTACGAATGTAACAGTAGTAGCAGAACAATCTGTACCCGATGGTAATTTCCCAACGGTAGTGTATCCAAACCCGGAAGAAAGTGAAACCATGAGTATTGGTTTGCAAAAAGCAAAAGAACTGGATGCAGATATTTTACTGGGAACCGATCCTGATGCAGACAGGGTAGGCATTGGTGTAAAAAACCATAAGGGCGAATGGGTGCTCATGAATGGTAACCAGACCGCCGTACTGGCGTTTGCTTATATGATGGAGGCAAGAAAAGCGAAAGGTATTGCAGCTCCGAACGATATGGTTATCTCAACCATTGTAACCACACAAATGATTAATCAGGTAGCTAAACAGAATAATGTAGCCTGTTATAATGTACTCACCGGTTTTAAATGGATTGCGGAACTCATCAAAGAAAAAGAAGGGAAAGAAAACTATGTAATAGGTGGAGAAGAAAGTTTTGGCTTGATGATTGGCGATAAAATACGCGATAAAGATGCTATAAGTGCCGTAGCTCTCATGTGCGAAATGGCGGCATACGAAAAAGCAAAAGGAAGAACACTCTTCGATAAGATGATAGAACTGTATATACAATACGGTTTTTATTACGAAAACCTGATCAGTCTTACCAAGAAAGGCATGAATGGACAGAAAGAAATCGCTGCCATGATGGAGAGTTACCGCCAGCAACCGCCTGCTACCATTGATGGTGCAAAAGTGGTAGAATTGTTAGATTACGAGTTGCAAACCGGTAAGAATCTGATTACGGGTGAAAACTGGAAGATAGAATTGCCAAAGAGCAATGTCTTACAATTTATTACGGAAGATGGAAGCAAAATATCCGCACGTCCGTCAGGTACTGAGCCTAAAATCAAGTTTTATTTCAGTGTAAATACGACTCTGAAAGATAAAAATGCCTTTGATGAACAGTATGCTGCATTACAGAATAAGGTCAAACGAATTATCCAGGACATGAAATTGCAATAATAAAAGAAGCCATCCGGTTTCAGATCTGATGGCTTCTTTTATTATTGATAAAGGGTTAATTTAACCTGTTAATCTTTAGGTTTTTAAATTCCCCGTCAGTAACTGTGTATTCTCCTGTTTTATTACCTAAGTGATCAAAAGTGAAATACGTAAACTGAAACTGGCCACTTACATAATCAGCCCCGATCTTAGTAATTTTCAACTGCCCGCTCTGGAAGAAATGATATTTGCCATGTGTAGAATTAACCTGATCTTTCCACTCTACAAAATGACCAGTAAAATTGGTGTTGAGCGCAAAGTTTTTTTCTTCTGTAATACCATCGCGGGTAAAATCCAATACAGTAAAACGAACCTGAGTGAAGCTGTCGGCGTTGATTTTATGACTGCCAAGAATACTCAATAAATGATTGCCGCCTTCAACTACACGTTCAGATTTGCAAATGAGTTGATCGGTAAATGTTTTCTCACTCCCTGATACTATGGCCTTAAAACTAACTGGTAAAGGCGTTGAGGAGGGTATTGTATCCTCTTTTTTGCAGGCAATGAATAAAACCAAAAGAACACATATGCTGGCGAACTGCTTCATAGACTAATTTTTGAGCAAGGTTCGGTTAGCAACCTTTAAAGAAAAGGGCTGTTTTGAGTAATGGCAGCATATATACTTAAAAGGTATTTGCACTCACATGAATATGTGGGTAAATTGCTTTAGGCAAAATTCTTTTCACAGTCTGCTGATTTCCTGAACAGGGCAGAAGGGAAATATTATATTCGTACCTGCTTATGAAACCAAAATTCGACGATACTTATCAGCATAAAGGATTACGGAGACAGTTAATTCAGTTACTGCGAGAAAAAGGGATTACCGATGAAGCAGTGCTGGAAGCCATGAATAATATCCCCCGTCATTTTTTCCTCGACTCTGCTTTTGACAAAATTGCATACGAAGACCGCGCCTTTCCCATTGGTGAAGGGCAAACTATTTCGCAACCTTATACGGTAGCTTACCAGACCCAATTACTCAGAATAAAGAAACTGGAGAAGGTCTTAGAGATAGGAACCGGAAGTATTTACCAGTCATCTGTGCTTGCAGAAATGGGGGCTAAAGTTTACACGATTGAGAGACAGAAAAAATTATACGATCAGCATACTGCATTTGTGTTCAAATCGCGTTACCCCAATCTCAAATTCTTTTTTGGGGATGGATTTGAAGGATTACCTGCATTTCAACCCTACGATAAAATATTGATTACAGCCGCTGCACCTTTTATTCCACCAAAACTGGTGGCACAACTGAAAGTAGGTGGATTGATGGTATTGCCGGTTGACGAAGGCGAAAACCAGCGTATGCTTCGCCTAACCAAACTCGAAGACGGCAGTCTCCAGGAAGAAGCCTTTGAAGAATTTTCCTTTGTACCGATGTTAACAGGGAAAAACAGGTAGGAAACAGAGAAATAAGAAATAAGAAATATGGAATCAGGAAGTGATTTGATGAATCATTTTCTGGTTCCTTTTTTATTTCAGAAGTTGCATTAAATAAAAATGTCCAAGCGAATTTTATTTCACTTGGACATTTCTCTGTTCCTTATTCCTCTGTTCTTCTGTTCCTTACTGCTGAATCATATCCATACCACCACCCTGGTCTGCTTTGGTGTTTTTACGTTTGAAGAGAGTGGCATCAAACTTACCGAAACGGAAGTTGAAGTTCAGGCGCAATACCTGTGGGTCTCTTCTGCGCTGACTGGTTTGTGTAAACAGGTTGCTTTCAGAATAAGATTCAAATAATTGAGTACGGAAAATATCGTTCATGCTTAATGTTAAGGCGCCGCTTTTTCCATTTTTCCAGGTCCATTCTTTACGGATGGCTAGGTCGAATCCATAACGTGGCAGGTTATAACCTTGTGCGGTACCTTGCATACCACCGCCCCACATCATACCACCACCACCGCCGCCGCCGCGACCACCGCCACCCGGAGGTAATACGGTTTTGGCTTGATAGTCACCACTGAATTGAACAGAAAGTGTTTTGGTGAGTTTGAAACTACTGTTCATTTTCGCAAACCAGCTCACACGGGCATCATTGTTGATGTTCTGGCCAGGAATGGTAGCATTAATCTTCGCGCTGAATAAGTTGGCACTTAATGTCAGATCCCACCATTTTGTAACCGGCATTTTGTTGCTCAGTTCTAATCCATAAGTAATACTGTTATCGGCATTAATATATGAATTGTAGAATACCGGCATGGTATCAGCAGGGTTCAATTCATTTTTACCTGTATAAGAGTAACGGGTAATAAGATTGGTACTGTATTTAAAGAAAGCTGTTACTAAGAAGTTGGCTCCACGCTTATATGCATTGTTATAAGAAACCTCAAAGGAGTTGGTAAACTCAGGCTTCAGACCAGCATTACCTATATTGATGTTCTGTGGATCAGAATAATCAGGGAAAGGCATTAACTGGAAGAAGTTAGGTCTGTTAACACGACGCGAGTAGTTCAACTGTAAATCTTCTTTTTCGGTTACTTTATAGGTAATAAATGCGCTTGGAAACAGGCTAAGAGGAAAGTCTACTTTGAACTGAGAAGAATCGGCACCGGTTGTTTTTAATAAGGTACCTGTATAGTTTGAACTTTCAGCACGTAAACCCAACTGATAGCTGAATTTTTTCACTTTAAAGCTATAAGTAGCATAAGCAGCAAATACCTGATCGTTGAATTTATAACGGTTACTGATAGCAGGAACCAAAGTGTATTTGCTGGTACTATAATCGTATCTGTACTGGTTACTGGTGTTACCAAAATCTCGGATAGCTGCACGGGCACCCAGTTCCAGTTTACTGTCATCACTTAACGGATTTTCGTAGTCTGTCTGTAAAGTATAGAACTTATTGGTACCACTACCTGTTGTCTGCTGCAGCAGTGCTGGGAATTTAATACTGTTATCTGCTCTGTAAGTGCTTGTACCGGTATAGGCGTTATTGTCGTTTTTGCTGGAGTTAAAATTCAGATCAGCGGAAATGTTTTCTCCGTTACGGGCAAAATTGTGTTTATAACTTAACTGAGTACCGAAGTTTTCAAAGTTGCTACGGCTGTTATTCTGAATCTGGTTGTAAGAAGTAAAAGTATTTTGTACAGTAGAGTCAACTTTCTGCGTGTTTACGTTGTCGAACTGACCTTTGTTATAATTGGCAGCCACAGAAATAGTATTCCTGTTATCAACAAGGAAATCAAAACCACCACGGAAGAAACCAAAATAACCTTCATTAACACCTTTACCGGTTGTTTTTACATTGCTGGGTGTTGAAAACAGGTTGGTTCTGTCGGTATAATTATTAGAGATCGACTTACGCTGGTTAAAGTTGGCACTCAGGAAAGCATTTATTTTATTCTGACGGATATTGATATCTCCACCCAGATTTATACGACCACGTGAATCTACACCTGTTCTGATACCACCATTATAACCTGTCTTTTTGTTTTTCTTCAAAACAATATTCAGGATACCTGCATTACCACCTGAAGCGTCAAACTTTGCAGAAGGGTTGGTAATCAGTTCCACTCTTTCAATAATATCGGCAGGAAGCTGATCGAGTGTAACAGTTGTAGGGCGACCATCAATAAAGATGGTCGGAGCCGAATTTCTGAGGGTAACATTACCATCTACATCTACATTCAGCGCAGGGATGTTTTTCATGATCTCAGTAGCTGTCTGACCAGCACTAACCAGGTTTTTATCAACGTTAAAGATCTTTCTGTCAATCCCCATTTCAAACTGAGGTTTGGCTGTAGAAGTAACGGTAACATTACCGAGGTCGGTAGCATCAGGCTCCATTTTAATGTTTCCAAGGTCTTTATCGGTCATGCCAGCCATTTGCTGCATACCGCCACCGGCTTGGGCTCCTTCACCACGGGCGGGCATTTTAATGCCAAATGACACTGTTTTTTCCAGAGCAGCATATCCTAAAGCACTGAATTTTAATTTAAAATCGCCAAAGATGGGTAGATTGTCAAAGCTGAAATCGCCATTGGCACGGGTAATCTGGGTATTTAAAACGGCCTGAACCATTTTTTTTGCTACAGTATCGAAACGATTACCTGTAATCTGAACGGTAACACCCTCAATACCTTTATTGGTTTTGCTGTCAACGATCTTACCATAAAAATGGCCGACACTCATATTTGCGGCACCACCACCCATTCTGCCACCAGCAGGGAACTGGGCAAGAAGGGTTGAGGAAAGAAGAATGAAAACCAAACTTGTAAATAATTTGCTCATGTTTTTATGTTGAATTATACTAATGCAAAGTTGCAACGTTGTTTCTGTTTGTAATTTTTCATTACACAGACGGTAGTATGACAATTTTAAATGGGTAAAGTTTGAAGCAGTATACCCCTTAAAGGATGAGTTGTCGGTGATACCCTGTTTTAATTCGGTGTATCATGCGATTAAGCTGATAAATACCTGTAACAACCCAATCATAAAGCCAAGAATAGCGCCCAGAATTTCAATAAAACGAAACTCTTTTGCCATAATAGAAACCAGAATACTTTCTAATTTGTCTGTAGAAAAACCCGCTACTTTCTCTATTACAATACGTTCGAGGTCCAGTTCCTGTTGCAGGTTACCCATATAACGTTGCATAATAACAGGGAAAAGGGTTTCGAGTTCTTTCATAAAAACCGATTTCAGTTGCTGAATCGTGTTTTCACCGATAAACATGCTGATAATGGGCATTTCGTCAGCTAATTTCTTGCGTAGAAACTGGTCAATATGTTCTTCCACAACCGGCATCAGTTGCTGGATGTTTTTAGGACTGGTAATTTTTTTTTCGAGATCAGCGAATGAAAGTAGTTCCTGGCTCACCAGTTTGCCCAGTTTTTCGGCAAACTGCTGTTGTCTTTTAGGGAAAATACCCTGAAAAGTAATACCGAGTATTTTGCGTGGTTCACGGGGGTGAAACAACATTTTGATGGCAATCCAGTTCGTGAACCAGCCAATAAACGCAGAAATAAGAGGGATCAGGATGTATGAGTAGCTCATGTATAAAAATTTAAAAACCTATAAGGTACCAGCTTATAGGTTTTACCAGGGAGAACGATGGGTCTCGAACCCACGGCCTTCAGTGCCACAAACTGACGCTCTAACCAACTGAGCTACGCTCTCCGTTTTTATTGGAGTGCAAAAATAGGGGTAATTGAACATTTTTCATATAAGAACCTGCTGTTTTTTTCTTTCAACCATTCATCAAAACCTTTGTTAATTGCTAAAAAGGCTGCATTAATGATCGGGCTTTTCAGTTATTTTTGAAGAGTAACATGCAAAAAATCAAGGATTTTATGAAGAGTAGAAAAGGTTTGCTTCTCCTCGCCGTGGTATTGTTCGGCGGGCTGTTCTTTGCGTTCAGGTACACTGGTGGCGGAACGGATACTGTTTTATCGCAGCGACAGCGTTTATTGTCTGCAGTAGGTTCATTACTGGAGTCGCAACATTACAGTCCCAAAAATATCAACAACGATTTCTCCAAAAAACTCTTCCAGAAATTTCTAGATGAACTGGATGGGGATAAAAGTTTTTTCCTTCAGTCGGATATCAATGCCTTGCAGAAATATGAACTCACCTTAGATGATGAGATCAAAGGAGCCGATATCCGTTTTGCGCCTGCAGTAGGGGTTATATATGAAAAAAGACTGGCAGACGTAACAGCTTTATATAAAGACATACTTGCGCAGCCTTTCGATTTTACAAAAGAAGAAAGCGCTATGCTCGATGGAGCTAAACAACCCTATGCAGCTAATGAAGCAGAGCAGAAAGATCGTTGGAGAAAACTGTTGAAATACTATACACTGGAGAGATATGTGGATCTGGTAGAACAAAGAGAACAGAATAAAGGAAAAAAAGATTTTCAGGTAAAGACCGATGCTGAACTCGAAGCAGAAGCAAGAAATGTGGTATTGAAAGCGATGAACAAACGTTTCGACAGGATTAAGAATACCGTAAAAGAAGAACAGCGTTTCAATACATTCATTAATTCTGTTACCAGTTTAATGGATCCGCATACCGATTATTTTGCACCGGTAGAAAAAAGATCTTTTGATGAACAGATGAGTGGTCGTTTTTATGGAATCGGTGCCCAGCTTACGGAAGATGATTTCGGGGTAAAGATTGCATCCGTACAGCCCGGAGGAGCCGCATGGAAATCGGGTGAACTGGCTGTAAACGATGTGATATTGAAAGTAGCACAGGGAGCAGCAGAGCCTGTAGATGTGGCTGGCTTTGCTACAGAAGATGTGGTAAAACTCATCAGAGGCAATAAAGGAACAGAAGTAAGATTAACAATAAAGAAATCAGATGGTACTATTAAAGTAATCACCATGCAGCGTGATGAAATTGTACTCGATGAAACTTTTGCACGTAGCGCAGTAGTAGAAGAAGGAGGCAAAAAGATTGGTTATATCTGGCTGCCTGAATTTTATGCCGATTATGAGCGCGAAAATGGCAACCGTTGTTCTGAAGACGTGGCCAAGGAAATTGTAAAACTCAAAAAAGAAAACATACAAGGCCTTGTAATGGACCTGCGCAATAACGGAGGCGGATCATTGTATGAAGTAATACAGATGGTTGGACTTTTTATTAATCAGGGGCCTGTGGTACAGGTGCGCGACAGAGATGGTAAAGCCAATGTGTATGGCGATCAGCGTCCGGGTACATTGTATGATGGCCCATTGGCTGTATTGGTAAATGAATTGAGTGCATCTGCCAGTGAAATTTTTGCAGGCGCCATTCAGGATTACAGAAGAGGAGTGGTCATCGGCAGTACATCTACTTATGGAAAAGGAACCGTACAGAAAACGGTGCCTTTTGGTAATGTAGTAGATATGAATAGTGGCAGAACAGATATGGGTGCAGTAAAACTCACATTCCAGATGTTCTATCGTATTAATGGTGGATCTACACAATTGAAAGGTATTGAGCCCGATATCGTATTGCCTGATTCTTATGAATACCTCAAAATCAGGGAAAAAGATGTACCGAATGCCTTGCCCTGGGATCAGATTAATAAAGCAACTTATCTCACCTGGCACAAAGATTACGGACACGATCTTGCCATCCAGACTGAAAATGAAAGGGTAAAACAAAATGCGTCGCTTAATCTTTTAAGAGATAACCTGGTATGGCTGTCGAAGCTCAATGAAGAACCAGCCAGTCTGAATATCACTAAATACCGTGATTTACAAAAAAGGATAAGATCAACCGTAAACCAGAACACAACATTGCTGAGGTTGGGGCAGGAGATGAATGTGGCGCCTGCTGAAGTAGATAAGGACAAGTTCTTTAATAACCCCGATAAAAATAAAGGAGAGCGTTATCAGGCCTGGTTGCGTTCGCTGAAAACCGATATGCATATCGGGGAAACGATGAAAGTGCTGGGAGTGTTGGCAACAGAAATTACAAAAGCAACTGCAGCCGTTAACTAAAATACCATAAGATGTAAGGAGTGCTGAGAAAGCGGTGGACAAAAGTTTATATATTACATTTGCAGGCGATTCGTTAGAGTCGCCTGTTTTTTTAGCTAAACTAAGTGAGAGATGGAGCCAGAAAAAAAATGGTATGCCTTATATACCAAGCCAAGATGGGAGAAAAAAATAGATTCGGTGCTTATCAGAAAAGGAATTGAAAGCTGGTGTCCCCTTCAGAAAGTAGAACGCCAGTGGAGCGATCGAAAAAAAATTATTGAAGACCCGCTTTTCAAGTCATATGTATTTGTACGAATTGCACCTGATGAACGAACAAAAGTGTTAATGACAGACGGGGTACTCAATTTTGTACATTATCTCGGTAAGCCCGCCATTATTAAAGATGCTGAAGTAGATACCATCAAAAAATACCTCGCCGAAAAAGACGCGAGCATCGCCATTCTCTCAGAAGAAGGTTTCCAGAATGAAATGAAGATCAAAGTAAACCATGGGGTATTCATGGGCAATGAAGGTACCGTAATAAGAGGTGGTAAGAAAAAAGTCTACGTAAAACTCGAAAGCCTCGGACAGGTAATGGTAGTGGAGTTTCCGGCGGAATACCTATCTGTTTTATGAGCTATTAGCTACTAGCTTCTAGCCATTAGCTGTTGCCTTATAGTATATAACTTTGCCAGATGTGTAAAAGCGTTCTTAGAGTATTGATATATATCATTGAGTTTGCGAGTAGCTAAAAGCTAATGGCTAACAGCTACATCTTCCATTCCACAATAGCATTCGCCCATTCTTTTCGGTATGGGGTTGTAATACGGATATAGTTATCGGTGTAGCCTTCCATCATGCCATTCTTTTCAAAAGCCTCAAACAATACTTTTCTTTTTTGTCCGCTGTGTTGTTCCGTAAAGTATTGCATTTTCATGTAGGACAGATTACGCAGTGTCTTATTTCTTTCATTGCGTATATGTACAGGTATTACGGGCTGAATTTCCAATGCTTTGGTCTGGTCGCGTTCAGAGTAAGTAAAAACGTGGAGATAAGAAATGTCAAGCGTATGCAGGAAATCGAAAGTCTCTTTAAAATGTGCGTCTGTTTCGCCGGGAAAACCTACAATTACATCCACACCAATGGCACAATGAGGCATCAGGGTTTTAATGAGTTGCACCCTTTCTGCATAGAGTTCTCTTTTGTAGCGCCGGCGCATCAAACCCAGTATTTCATTGCTCCCACTTTGTAGAGGAATATGAAAATGAGGCATGAACTTATCGCTGTTGGCAACAAAGGCAATAATATCGTTGGTTAAAAGATTGGGTTCAATGGAAGAAATACGGTAACGCTCAATACCGGAAACTTTATCGAGCTCCTGCACCAACCCAAAAAAATCTTCTTCGTGACGACCGCCATCGGGTCCTTTACCAAAATCGCCGAGATTTACTCCTGTGAGTACAATTTCTTTCACACCATCCGCTGCCAGTTGACGGGCGTGTTTCAATACATTTTCAATACTGTCACTGCGGCTTTTACCACGTGCCATGGGAATAGTACAGAAAGAACAGTTATAATCACATCCATCCTGCACTTTCAGAAAAGTACGGGTGCGGTCATTTTGTGAAAAAGAGGCATTGAAACCACTCACATCATCAATATCGCAGCTACAGATGAGTGCAGGATTACCTTTCGATAATTCGCTGATATGTTGTGCAATATTAAATTTCTCTGCAGCACCCAAAACAAGATCAACACCTGGTATTGCTGCAATTTCTTTTGGTTTTAATTGCGCGTAGCAACCAGTAATAACCACAAAACTTTCTGGACTTCTGCGCTGGATACGTCGCACCAACTGACGACATTCTTTATCTGCATTATCGGTAACGGAGCAGGTATTGATTACATATACATCTGCAGTTTCATCAAAATGCCTTTTCTCAAAACCTTCCTGTTCCATGATTCTGGAAAGCGTGGAAGTTTCTGAAAAATTCAGTTTACAGCCTAATGTGTGAAATGCAACGCTACGTTTCTGACTCATGGGCTGCAAAGGTAGTAAGGAATGATGAATTGAGAAAAGCGAACGCATAGGAATAGATAAGAATGGAGTTTGTTTGCAAGTGATTGATAATCATGTTTTTATTTATGTTTCTCAAAATGGGTTCCCCTCGCTCAATTGTTCATCCATTATTAATGGCTAAACGCATTTTGTTTAATAACTTAGAAGAAGTGAATACCTGATATTTAAACATGCTTGTCCTTGTAAAGAAACATATCTGGAACAGATGGATTGGGTCTGCCGAACAATTCTCCCTTGAACAGAGGATCTTTCATGCCATTCTTCTGATCCTGCTGCCTATATTATTGATCTCTTCCATTTTCGATCTGGTGATCGGCCTAATGGCAATTGGTCTCTATATGCTATTGGCGCTTGCTTGCCAGTTGCTTGCGTATTATCTGTCGCGCTACAAACGTCAAAGCAATATTGCACTTGTGCTTTTTGGATTAAATGGTTATGGTTTTCTCGCACTCAACTATTACCTGAATTCTGGAGTACAGGGGCCAACTTTATTATTGTTTCTGCTTGCAGCAATGATTATCCTGGTAGTGTCGCCCAGAAAGATGAATCGTGTATGGGTGATCATCAACCTTTTACTGGTAATGGGTTTGTTATGGCTTGAATACAGAATGCCCGATTTCATTGAACTCACTTATGAAAATAGAACGGTCTTTTTTGCCGATATCATTTTTTCCTATTGTTGCAGCCTGCTGGTTATTTATGGTATTACAACCTATATAAAATTCAATTACGCCAGAGAGCATAAGCTGGCAACAGACAGGGCTGAAATTAATGCGCAGCAAAAAATACAGTTGGAAAAAATTGACGAACAAAAGAATAAACTATTTTCCATCATCGGTCATGATGTAAGAGGTCCGTTGATGCTGATACGCGGTTATTTAGACCTGATGGAACATAAAACATCACTAAACGAGTCTGAATCGGAGCAGCTAAGGCTGCAATTGCAGGAAAGTGTAGACGGCACAATCGAAATGCTGGAAAACTTATTGGAATGGTCGAGGTTACAATACCTGCAGGAGACACAATGGGAGCAGGTGAATGTTTCTGATACGATAGACCAGGTATTGGTATTACTGGAAAAACAGGCGGCAAAAAAACAAATTCAGATTCGCAGAATAAAACAAGCAGATGCACAAATTATTCCCGGAAATAAGCGGATCATGGAACTGGTATTTAGAAATGTTATTCAGAACGCCATCAAGTTTACACCTGTAAATGGCAGTATTGAAATAAAGGAAGAAGTCGAAGGAAATTCATATTTGGTTCAGGTAAAAGACACTGGTATGGGTATGTCGGAAGCTCAATTGAAAAGCCTGTTTACATTCAAAGCAAAAACAACCTACGGTACCAACCGCGAAAAAGGAACAGGCATGGGGCTGATGCTTTGTAAGGAATTATTATCGGGTATTGATGGAAGAATTAATGCAGAAAGCAAAGAAGGGCAGGGGAGCCTTTTTCTGATTGAGTTTAACAGGTATCGCTGATGATTGGGTTATTGAATGGCTCTTTTACTATTATCTTGCAATTAATCTGTGAATAGTATCCGAAGTTGTTGATATACAACTCGTGTAAAAGGAATACAACATTGCATGAATAGTAAAAGTCAACAGATGCTTATGATTGCAAAACAGAGAATGAGTCTGAAATAAAAAACTTTGCCGCTACTGACCACACAATAAGCGACAAAGTATATGGAACTAAAACTACGAGACAATTTAGAAGCTGGCAGTTGTCATCATTTTCTTGCCAACAGGATATGAAGTGTTTGGTTCGTTTTCTGCTGTAATAAAGATCAGGGTTGGTTTGATAGATGTCACAGTTTCAAAGGAAACGGTTAACCGTCTTGACAATAAACTACCCGAACTGTTAATCCGGCCTATATTTTTAACAGGATTATCATCCGATTCCATCCATACCACATAACTTTCCTTAGGAGGATCCAGTCTTTTAACCTCAGCCAGATTAGACAGCTCAAGTTTAATGACATAATTGTTATTATTGTCTTTGATTACTTTTACATAGCCCCTTGCTGCGGGTACTTCTGCGGAGTTCTGGAAGTTGATTTTTTTCGAACAGCCCTGAAAAAGTATCAAAGCAATCATTCCCAAAGACAGCTTACGGAGGAACGGTAAAAGCGGGTTGTGTTTAGAAGTAATGTTCATTTGTCTGTCTTTTACGGGGTTAATCTTTTTTAGTGACAAAGCCTGCAATTGCTTTGCCTAATTCATCCATGTCTTTTCCGAATTCTGTTTTAAAGGCAGACCAGTTACCTTTTTCTTTATCATAGGCATCGATTCTGGTTTTCAGGTTCTTGTTTTGTAGCTCCATGGCATCAATTTTGGAAGCATACACGGCATCCAATGTCTTTCCGGATTTAGTCATTTTAACACGTAATTCAGCAATTCTGATCTTATTGTTTTCAATGGTGGTTTCTGCATTGTTCTTAAATATTTTCCACTCAGCATCATTAGCCTGTTTTTGCGCATCAGTAAGTGTTTCCTGCTTGGCATCTTCAAGATTAGTCTGAGCATTTTCTACTTTAACTTCGGCAGCAGCTTCTTTTTCAGCGGCGGTTTTGCAGGCATTCATTGTAAACAGAATACTTAGTGATAGAAGAGAGGCGAATACATTTTTTTTCATTTTTTATGATTGATATGGTGAGTTGATGTAAAATTGATATTACTGGATGAAGTTCAGAGAAGATGATTGAACCTCTGTTCCAGTATAGTAAGCCCCTTATTTTTTTCAGGTAGGTTAATCAGGCTGTTTTTGCCCATCCATTCCCGCCATCTTTTCTTAATTGGGGCAGTGATGTCTTTTAAAATGCCATAACCAGCTTTCGGGATTCCGTGTTGAGGTATCCATGTTTCATTAGCTATCATAATATTATATTGGTATTGAATGAACCACAAAGTTGAGTCATTCAATACCAATGCTATTACAGATATTACGATAAGAGTTACATGATTTACATTTAATCCCGTCTAAGCCTGTTTTGTAGAGAAGAAGTTGACTTGCTAAGGCCATGAGGGGAACGGGCATATACTGCCGGCATAGCTTACGGTACATGTCGGCGACAGTTAATGATCATTGCTTAATACCCTGGTCACTTTCTATCCCGCCTCCGTTTTTTTCCATACCATGATGTTCTTGAAAGTACCGCAATCATCTTTTCCATTTTCCAGATGGCAGAAACGGTGTAGGCAACTTTCAATAGCACCATAACCCGGTATAGAATACACTTCCATACTGCCCGGAACAAGGGTGAGTCTGAAATGATTATTCCTGTTGTTCTTAAATAATGAGGCTGTTTTGACTTTTGTTTGCTCCCAGTTATCAAGCCCACCTTTGTCGTGATAGAATTCAAGGTCTTTATCAAAAAAGACATAATGCCATCCATATCCTGTTGGCTCAAGGTATCAAACATGAGGCTGTCGGTCAGGTAAATTTCTTAAAAAGGGCTGGGCTGCCGGGAGTAGGTTATCCTTTTTTAAAGGCATCAATGATACCAGGGCACACACAGGATATCAGTATATATTTCAGCATAATTCATCGTTTGTATGAAGATAGGCCGGGAAGAGAAATACGATGGTTTTCTTACATAAAAGAAGGGGAAGTGCCCTTTATTGGGGTATCTGTATTTAAACGGTTTTCAGCCTTGAATTTCCATATATAACTACCTGCTTTATAACATTTTCTTAAAAAAATGGAAACGGCCGCCTTCATTTTCAATTTTAGGATTAATAAGGTATGTTTGCCAGTCTTAAAAACCAAAACCAATATGCAGTTTACCCGTATTAATAATCTGGTGGGTTGGGTAGTATGTTTTATTGCCTGTACCGTGTATGTTTTAACCGCAGAACCCGGAGGCAGTTTCTGGGATTGTGGTGAGTTTGTGAGCAGTTGTTACCGGTTACAGATACCGCACCCTCCCGGCGCCCCATTGTTTGTAATACTGGGCCGTTTATTCATTGTAGTATTTGGTGATAACCCGATGGCCGCTTCCAAAGCCGTGAATATCATGAGCGCTCTGGCAAGTGGTTTTACCATCCTGTTCCTGTTCTGGACCATTACGCATTTTGCACGCAGAATTGTAAATGTAAAAACAACTGATACACTTAATGGTGGTCAGCTATGGAGCATTATGGGTGCAGGTGTAGTGGGTGCATTGGCATACACTTTCAGCGATTCATTCTGGTACAGTGCTGTAGAGGGAGAGGTTTATGCCTTATCGTCTTTCTTTACCGCCATTGTATTCTGGGCCATGTTGAAATGGGAGAACCATGCCGATGAACCCGGAGCCGACCGTTGGATCATCTTTATCTTCTTTATGATGGGATTGTCAATCGGCGTTCACTTATTGAACCTCCTTACCATCCCTGCCATTGTAATGGTATATTATTTCAGGAAGAGAGAAAACTTTAATTATACAGTTATTCGTAAATGGTTTCTTCGTTTAACTATTATTGGTGGGGTGCTTGCTTTTATTGGCGCATTGATTATGGCCAATAGCGACGTTACCGAAAGAAATCCAGCTATGGACAGTACGCTGGCCGGGTTAATGATTTTAGGTACCGCTGTGGCTATTGGGCTGTTGTTTCTGATAGAAGGAATTAACAAACAGAAGAAAGCCATTTATGGTGGAATCTATATTTTCTTCATACTGGCCTGCTTAATTACCGGAGCTGTACAGGTAGGTGTAATTCAGTACACCGTAAAATTTGCAGGTACATTTGACCGCTGGTTTGTAAATGGTTTTGGATTACCATTCTTCTCTGGTTTTGCATTTTTCTTTATACTCGTTGCCGTGCTGATATGGTATGGATTGAAATATGCCGCACGTAAAAACTGGGCATACCTGCGTTTGGGTTTATGGTGTGTAACATTTATGCTGATTGGTTACAGTACCTATCTTACCACTATGATCCGCAGTAATGCTAACCCATCTGTAGATATGTACAACGTAGATAATCCAATCAGTCTTGTAGGTTATCTGGGTCGTGAGCAGTATGGAGACTTTCCTTTGTTGTATGGACAGAAATTTACCGCGCGTCCTGTTGACCTCAAAGTAACAGGTATGCGTTACCAGAAAGCAAAAGACAAATACATAGAGCTGGGTGAAGACAGGAAATATTCATTTGCTCCTGCCGATAAAATGATTTTCCCGCGTGTATGGGATATGAGTAATGACCAGAACCACGCCGATTATTATGCCTATTTCCTCGGCATCAATCGAATGAATGATGGTAGCTGGGAGCGTGACCCCAACCAGGCAGACAATATTAAATTCTTCCTGCAATACCAGGTAAACTGGATGTACTTCCGCTACTTCATGTGGAATTTTGCAGGTAAACAAAACGATAACCAGGGTCTCTTTGCAGGCAATGTAAGAGATGGTAACTGGATCACAGGTATTAAGCCACTCGACAAAGCTATTTATGGCGATCAAAACATGATGCCTGATAGTTTGAAGAATAATAAAGCAAACAATACCCTTTTTGCGCTGCCATTAATCCTTGGATTGATTGGGTTGTTCTATCACCTGAAAAAACGTGGAGATGATTTCGGGGTGAATTTCCTGATGTTCTTCTTCACCGGTTTCGCCATTGTATTATACTTAAACCAGGCCGGTTATCAGCCACGTGAACGTGATTATGCTTATGTGGGTAGCTTCTATGCTTTTGCTGTATGGATTGGTATTGGAGTGCTGAAAATAAGAGACTGGTTAGGTAAAGCAGTAAAACAGGCAGGCGCATCGGCTATGCTGGCTACAATCATCTGTTTACTGGCAGTGCCGGTATTAATGGCACAACAGGAGTGGGACGACCACGACCGCAGTAAAAAAGTATTGGCACCAGACCTGGCCAAGGATTATCTCGAAAGCTGTGCGCCCAATGCCATACTGTTCACCTTTGGTGATAATGATACCTATCCATTATGGTATGCACAGGAAGTAGAAGGTATCAGAAGAGATGTGCGAGTAATCAACTATAGTTTATTGGGTATTGACTGGTACATTAACCAGCTTCGTTATAAAGTAAATGAAAGTGCGCCGATCGATGTAATCTGGTCAGCAGAACAGATTGAAGGCGGTAAACGCGATTTCATTGAATACAGACCCGATCCAAGTATTCCGGAGAACAGGTATTACGATCTGTATGACCTGATGAAAAATTATGTAGGTAAAGACAATGAGCAGAATGATTATAGCTATCCGGTAAGAAAACTATCTGTACCTGTTGATCGTGATTTCGTAATTAAAAATGGAACAGCCAACGCCACTGATAGTATTGTTAATGAATTGCGTTTTGAAATTGCCAAGACTACTTTGATGAAAAATGATCTGGCGGTATTGAATGTAATTGCAGCCAATAAATGGCAAAGACCCATTTACTTTACTGCTCCGCAAACAGATGGGTTAGGTCTGGATCAGTTCCTGCGCAGAGATGGGATGACTTATCGTCTCGTACCGGTAGAAAACGACAGGGTAAATACCAACTGGATGCTGGATAAAGTGACCAACAAATTCAGATTTGGTAATGCCAATGTACCTGGCGTGTATTTTGATGAAGAAAACCGCAGACACCTGAACAGTATTCGTACTGCTTATGCTGATCTGGCTATCGACCTCTCAACCAAGAACAGGAAAGAAGAAGCGCGTAAAGTGTTGAAGCAGGTAGATAGCATGATGAATGAAGGTAATATGGCATATGGTATGACCAGCCGTGGCAATATGCACAACAGGAATTCTCTTGTGTTCCTTGAAGCCTGCTATCTTTCTGGCGATACTGCATTGGCCACTAAAGTATCGGCATCTGTGAAAAAAGACCTGGAGCAGCAGGTCCGTTTCTACAATTCATTATCCGGTCGTAAGGCAGAAGGAATGGATCAGGAGAAACGCGCAGCAGAAAATTACTTACAGGCAGTTGCACAAATGCAAACCATGTATAATCCCAGATTGCAGATACCCGGGAAGATGATGGCGGCGGATACGACACAGAAATAAGTAGCCTCTTAATAGATATATACAAAGGCCTCCCGTTAAGGAGGCCTTTTCTTTTACGCAAATCGCAAACCATTCAGTCTCTTTACTTGTTAAATTGCAGATACATGATTGGACACAGATTCATACATTTCGATCCCAATGAGAACGGTCAGGGTAAGTTTGAACAACTGCTGAACCTGTTTACGCAATTGCTCACTTATACCAATGGCGATGCTGGTGAAGCATTACATTGGCTGAATGAACTGGATAAACAATACCAGCTTACTGATAATGAGTATGGTATGGGCGATTTTATTGAAGACCTCAAACAAAATGGTTACCTCAGCGAAGACCCCGCCAGTGGCAATTATAGTATCACAGCGAAATCGGAACAAACCATCCGCAAGAAAAGCCTGGAAGAGATATTTGGTAAGTTGAAAAAAACAAAACAAGGTAACCACCAGACTTTCAAACCAGGCCAAGGCGATGAGATCAATCCAGATACACGCCCCTTTCAGTTTGGCGATATGCTGGAACAGATTGATTTTACTGAGAGCATTCGCAATGCACAGATCAACCGCGGAGTTGAAAGTTTTTCGATGCAGGAAGATGACCTGCAGATCAGAGAAAGCGATTTTAAAACACAGACTTCCACGGTGCTGATGATTGATATTTCTCATTCTATGATCCTCTATGGCGAAGACAGGATTACACCTGCCAAAAAAGTGGCTATGGCATTGAGTGAACTCATTACCACCAAATATCCGAAAGACACATTGGATATTGTAGTGTTTGGAAACGACGCCTGGAGCATTGAAATAAAAGACCTTCCTTATTTGCAGGTAGGGCCCTATCATACCAATACCGTGGCTGGTCTGGAGCTGGCAATGGATCTGTTGCGAAGAAGAAAGAACCCGAATAAACAGATTTTTATGATCACAGATGGTAAACCCACCTGTTTGAAAATAGGGGGGCGTTATTATAAAAACAGCTTCGGGCTCGATAGAAAAGTGGTGAACCGTTGTATTAATCTGGCAGCACAGTGTAAGAAACTGAAAATACCAATCACTACTTTTATGATTGCATCTGATCCTTACCTGCAGAAATTTGTACAGGAATTCACGGAGATGAACAATGGTAAAGCCTTCTTTGCCAGCTTAGATAAACTCGGAGCCTTTATTTTTAAAGACTTCGAAAGCGGAAAGCGAAGAACGGTTTATTAATAATAAATGACTCTGCGTAAACGCTGTTATCTCTCGTTCTCTGCGGTCCCTTCCTGCGTCAGGGTGACGTGAGGAACCCCACCGCAGAGAACGAGAGATAACAGCGTTTACGCAGAGATTTTGGGATTTATATACTATAAATTATGATGAAGATTCAGGACATTAATACGTTAGGACAATTAAAAAAGAGTGGATACAAACCACGCCCGGTAAAAGAAGAAATCAGGGCAAATCTGATTCATTCTATTCAACAAAAAGAACAACCATTTACCGGTATTATCGGTTATGAAGACACGGTTATACCCGATACAGAACGTGCCATTCTGAGCAGGCACAATATTTTATTCCTCGGGTTACGCGGTCAGGCCAAGACGAGGATGGCAAGGCAGATGGTGGATTTATTGGATGAGTATATTCCAGTAGTAGCTGGTTCAGAAATTAATGATGATCCATTACAGCCTTTAAGCAAATTTGCCAAAGACCTGATTGCAGAACAGGGAGATGATACGCCGATCAAATGGCTGCATCGCAGTGAACGCTATGGAGAAAAGCTGGCTACACCCGATGTTAGTGTGGCCGATCTGATTGGTGATATCGATCCGATTAAAGCTGCCAACCTCAAATTGAGTTTTGCAGATGAGAAAGTGATCCATTATGGTATCATTCCAAGAAGCAACAGGGGTATTTTTGTGATCAATGAATTACCCGATCTGCAGGCAAGAATACAGGTAGCTTTATTCAATATTTTACAGGAAGGAGATATCCAGATACGTGGGTTTAAACTGCGTATGCCTCTCGATATACTGTTTGTGTTTACCGCCAACCCAGAAGACTATACGAATCGCGGTAGTATTGTAACACCGTTGAAAGACAGGATACAGAGCCAGATATTAACACACTATCCTAAAACAATAGAGCATTCACTCGCTATTACTGAACAGGAAGCCGCGCTGAGTGAAGAACAGTCATCACGTGTAGAAATAAGTGACCTGATAAAAAGGCTGATTGAACAGGTGGCTTTTGAAGCACGTAATAATGAATACGTAGATAAGAAAAGTGGGGTGAGTGCCAGGTTAACGATCGCCGCATTTGAAAATGCAGTGAGTACGGCAGAAAGAAGAGCATTGATACATGGTGAAACAAAAACACAGGTTTGGATCAGCGATCTCTCTGGTATTATTCCCGCCATTACCGGTAAAATAGAACTGGTATATGAAGGCGAACAGGAGGGCCCTTACCAGGTGGCTGTGAATTTATTGGATAAAGCCATTCGTTCACAGTTCATCAGCTATTTCCCTAATCCTGAACAAAGTAAAAAGAGAAGATCGGCCGGAAAAAAATCAGTGGAAGAAAAAGAGCCGGAGAATCCATATAAGTCCATCATCCGTTGGTTCGATGCCGGAAACCAACTGGATCTCTTAATGGATAGTAAAGATGAAACGCGTATACAAACCTTGTATAAAGTGGATGGTTTGTATGCATTCGTGAAAAAATATTTTCCGCAGGCGAATGAAAAACAGCAGGCTTTATTGATGGAATTTGTGTTACATGGTCTTGCTGCTTATTCATTCATCAGTAAACAAACCATTGAAGGTAAAGTAGCATTCAAAGACTTAATCGGCAGCATGATGAACCTAGGCGACATGCAATTCGATAGCGAAGAAGAAGACTACAACTAACCCTGCGGAATCTCTTTTCCTTGCCCCGGATTTAAATCCGGGCAAGGAAAAGAGATTCCGCGGAGAATTTAAAATTTGAAACCGGCAGATACCCCACCATAGAAAGGGAAGACGCCTGCGCCGGTAATGAGCGGCGAAACAAAAACCCTTGCAGTAAATCCTTTTTTCTCGGGCTGATAACGATAACCGAAATTCAGGTATCCGAAAACGGTAGAATTGCTGTTTTCAAAAAAATCTTCACCATCGGTAATGGTAATAGCACTTGCACCTGCACCAAGCTCAAGATAGTGGCCATCTGTTCCTGATAAATGATTAAAACCCACGGGAAGGGCAAAAATACCTGAAGTGATAAAGCCAATTCCACCCATACCTACACGAAAACCCCATCCTTTTTGTCCTTTAAAACGCTGGTCATAGTTAGCGGAGAAAAGACCTGGACCTCCAATCTCACCATATATAGATTTGGCAGGAGGGCCGGGAAGATCGTCGTTATTTCGTTGTGCAAAAACAAACTGGCTGGTAATAGTAAAAAGGAAGAACAGAGAAACTAATTTGAATTTCATGGTTCAGTTTTTTTATCTGACACCGAAATTCCTTTTTTCGCTGTTTTACGGTTTGCCACTCATCCAATATCACCCATTTATGTGGCACGGTATTTTTCTCAGATCATGTCTTTTAACTGCTCCACAACTTTGTCGATCTCTGCTTTGGTATTGCTTTTGGAGAAAGAAAAACGAACCGTTACCTGATTGGGATTATTATTGATGGCCCTGATAACATGCGAGCCCTGATCGGCACCACTGGTGCAGGCACTACCACCACTTGCGCAGATATTATTGATGTCGAGATTGAAAAGAATCATTTCACTTTTTTCTGTCTTTGGGAAGCTGGCACTTAATACCGTGTACAAAGAACGACCCAATATATCGCCATTGAATGCAACACCTTTGATATGCTTCTTCAACTGCTCCATCATATACAGCTTCAATCCTTTTATATACGTGCTGTCCTGTTCATAATGCTGTGTCGCCAGCTCAAGTGCTTTTGCAAAACCAACAATGCCATACAGGTTCTCGGTACCTGCACGCATATTTCTTTCCTGACTGCCGCCATGAACCAATGGTTTGATTTTTACATTCTCATTGATGTATAATAGCCCAACACCTTTTGGGCCATGAAACTTATGGCTGGCACCGGTAATAAAATGCACAGGCGTATTACGCAGATCAAAAGGAAAATGTCCTACTGTCTGTACTGTATCGCTATGAAAAATTGCTCCATAGAGTTTACACAACTCACCCACTGCATGAATATCGAGGATATTGCCAATCTCATTATTGGCATGCATTAAAGTCACCAAACATTTCTCCTCGCTCTCCGCCAGCAGACGCTCCAAGTCCTCCAGGTCAATATGTCCGTTAGGTAATAGTTTCACATAACTCAGCGCCGCTTCCCCTGAATGATACATATGTTCAACGGTATGCGTAGTAGCATGGTGTTCAATTACGGAAGAGATAATATGTTTACAGCCCAGATCGCGAACAGCGGCTGCAATAGCAGTATTACTACTTTCTGTACCACCGCTGGTAAAGAATATTTCTGCCGGATGTGCATTCAGAATCTTTGCAACCGATTTACGTGCATTTTCAATAGCCAGCCTGCTCTCACGACCATAACTGTAAATAGAGGAAGGATTGCCAAACTGGTTGGTCAGATAAGGCATCATGGCTTCCAATACAACAGGATCGAGTGGGGTAGTAGCGGCGTTATCGAGGTATATCCTTTCCATGCGGCAAAGGTAGGGAAAAGAAAAAAGTGAAAGGTGAAAAGTGAAAAGAGAGATTCTGCTTTCACCTCTCACCTCTCACGTCTCACGATCAAATCACTTCCTGAATATCCTTAATCAATTTCCCTGCAATATTCGCTGCAACGGTTTCGGAATTGCTTTCGGCGTAAATACGGATGATGGGTTCGGTATTGCTGGTACGTAAATGTACCCAGTCGGTTTCAAACTCAATTTTTAATCCGTCTTCTGTATTGATGGGGTGTTGTTTGTATTTCTTTTTGATATGATCGAATATCTTTTTGAGGTCGAAGCCGGCAGTGAGTTCAATTTTATTTTTACTCATGAAATAATCCGGGTAAGTATTCCTCAACTGTTTTACAGATTTCTTCTCTTTTGCCAGGTGGGTGAGGAATAATGCAATGCCAATCAATGCATCACGTCCATAATGCAGATCGGGTACAATAATACCGCCATTGCCTTCACCACCAATCACCGCATTTACGGCTTTCATTTTGGTCACTACATTTACTTCACCAACAGCACTTGGAGTGTAAGTGCCACCATGTTTTACTGTAATATCTTTTAGTGCACGGGTAGATGACATATTGCTTACCGTATTGCCCTTCCTGTTTTGTAAAACATAATCGGCAACGGCAACCAACGTATATTCTTCACCAAATAATGAGCCGTCTTCGCATACAAAACACAAACGATCTACATCGGGATCAACTGCAATACCCAGGTGTGCTTTTTGTTTAACTACTTCACTGCTCAATTCACGCAGGTGTTCGGGTAATGGTTCGGGGTTATGCGCAAAGCGACCATTTACTTCACCATTCAATACAGTAACTTTTACACCCAGTAATTTCAACAATGCAGGTACGGCAATAGCGCCCGTACTATTGATGGCATCCAGCACTACACTGAATTTGGCTTTTTTAACGGCAGCTACATCCACCAGTGGATATGCCAATACAGCATCTATATGCTGTTGTAATGCCTGTTCGTTGATAGTATAAGAACCCAGTTTGTCAACATGAGCAAATTCATATTCATCTTTTGCGGCTATTTCGAGCATTGCTGCACCATCGGCACCGCTGATAAACTCTCCTTTTTCATTCAGTAGCTTTAACGCATTCCATTCTTTGGGGTTATGGCTGGCAGTAAGGATAATACCACCTGCTGCTTTCTCAAATACAACGGCCATTTCAACAGTAGGGGTGGTGCTTAGACCAAGGTCAACAACATCAAGTCCTAAAGCATTCAAAGTACTCACTACCAATCTCTGCACCATTTCTCCACTGATGCGGCCATCGCGACCGATCACGATTTTCTTATTAGAACCAGACTGTTTTAATAACCAGGTGCCATATGCGGCAGTGAAGCGGACTACGTCTAAGGGACTTAATGTTTCACCTGGTTTTCCACCAATTGTTCCACGAATACCAGATATACTTTTAATCAATGCCATAACAGGGTTTTAACGCCTGCAAACATAATTCAAATTTTTTGTAAGCCTGCTTGCTGTAATTTTGTTCATCAAAGTGTTTTTATGCCGGATAAAGCGTGGTTTAAGGATTGGTTTAATTCTCATTATTATCATTTATTATACCAGCACAGGGATGATCAGGAAGCGCTTGACTTTATCCATACGTTGATTCAGTATTTGCATCCATCACCTAACGCTACCATGCTTGATGTTGCTTGTGGTAAAGGGCGTCATAGTAAAGCATTGGCCGATATGGGGTTTGATGTAACGGGTATTGATCTTTCTGCCGCTTCTATTACAGCCGCCAAAGAAGACGAGCATGATCGCCTGCATTTTTACCAGCATGATATGCGTTTGCCTTTCCGGGTTAACTATTACGATTATGCGTTTAATTTTTTTACCAGTTTCGGCTATTTCAGAACACGTCGCGAACATGATAATGCCATCCGTACCATTGCTCAGAGTTTACAACATGGAGGTCATTTTATCATCGATTACCTCAATGTGCATTTTGCGGAAGACCATTTGGAGAAATCGTTTCGCACTACTATTGGCGATGTATCTTTTCATATCACCAAATGGCAGGATGAAGAACATTTTTTTAAGCAGATACAGGTAACAGATCCAATGCACAAATCCCCCCAACATTTATATACGGAACGGGTGGCCAAATTTTCACTCGGCGATTTTACCGATATGATGGCCTATCAGGGTATGCAGGTACAGGATGTATTTGGTGATTATCAGTTAGGCAGGTACGATGTTCGACGCTCTCCCCGTATGATTATACTGGCGAAGAAATACTAGTAATAAAACCTCACCGCAGAGAACAAGAGAATACGGAGTTTACGCAGAGGAATCGGTTATTTCTTTTTGTCGATTGATATCGGAATTTTTTCCACTTTGCCGGTTACAAAAATAATCCCACCTTTTGCCTGTGATGGGTCGAATGCATGTGTGCCTGGCATATTGTACACATAATCGCTGTCGGGCGACAATACAGGCATTACATTCTTATTTATATACGACGGAATAATACGCTTGGGGCTGAATTGCTCTTTCATAGCAGCGGTTTGCTTCTTTTTCAACAAATCAACAGGTGCTTTTAGCTGAGCTTCATTCTTTTTCTTCAAACTATCCCAATACTGTTGCATATACATTACCGGATTAGGATCTTTCTTTTGCTGGCTCCATGAAGTGGCAGCAGTAACCAATAAGTAACCCGACAGCAGTAATTTTTTCATAATAGAAAAATAATCCATTTGTTTTGTTCCTGCAAGCCTGTTTTGTTAAAACTTTATTAACCAATGGCTTTTGTAAAGCATGTGTCTTGCAGTACCTTTACACTAATGGCCAACTATTCATTACTTCAAACTTTTTTTCAAAGGGTTATTGATCAGATACTGGAGTTTGATACCTGGTTGTTTCTTAAAATCAACACCGTATTTACCAACCCGGTTTTAGATACCATTTTACCACTTTGGCGCGACTCAGAATTATGGGTGCCATTATACCTGTTCCTGATCATATTTGCCCTGATGAATTTCGGAAAAAAGGGGTGGACCTGGATTTTATTTGCCATCATCAACGTAACCCTTACCGACCAAACCAGCAGTTCGTTAATAAAAAAATGGGTAGCACGTATAAGACCGTGTAATGAAGAAGCACTGGTAGGGAAAATGCGGTTGTTACTGGAGCACTGTTCCGGTGGTTTTAGTTTTACCTCTTCTCATGCCACCAATCATTTTGGATTTGCCATGTTTGTGTTTCTTACCACCAGGCATTTTATGGGTAAGTGGAGCAGGTGGTTATTGTTATGGGCAGCTTCCATTAGTTATGCGCAGGTATATGTGGGGGTTCATTATCCAGTTGATATTTTAATGGGAGCATTGCTGGGTATGTGTATAGGTGCACTAACGGCAAAATATTACAATACAAAAATTGGTTTGATCAGTATCGATCAGGCTTTATTACCCTCTCCTCATGAATAATCGCTTCTTTGCTTTCATCTTATCGGCCTGTGTGGTAGTGTACATCATTTCCATGTGGCAAATACCTGTCATTGATATTGATGCGGCTCAATACGCTTCCATGAGCAGGGAGATGATGGAAAACGGTTCTTATCTCAAGTTATACGATTTGAGTCTCGACTATCTTGATAAGCCCCCTATGTTATTCTGGTTATCATCTCTGAGCCTGCAATTGTTTGGCGTATTCGACTGGGCCTACCGTATACCTTCTGTCCTCATGTTATTACTGGGTATTTATTCAACTTACCGTCTTGCTGTTTTGTTTTATCATAAAACTATTGCACAGTTATCGGCTATCGTACTCGCATCTTCACAGGCTGTTTTTTTAATGGTACACGATGTACGCTGCGATACCATGTTGATGGGCTGGGTAAGTTTTAGTCTCTGGCAACTGGCAAGCTGGTACCAGACCCATAAATGGAAGCCTTTTCTGCTTGGTTTTGCGGCAATTGCAGGAGGTATGATGACTAAAGGTCCTATTGCCTTGATGATACCCGCATTTGCCTTTGTACCGCATTTTATATTGAGAAGAGAATGGAAACAGTTTTTCCGCTGGGAATATATTATTGGATTGTTAATAGTAGCCGTATTGTTGATACCAATGAGTATTGGTCTGTACCAGCAATATGATCTTGAACCCGGTAAAGTATTTCATGGAAGGGCCATTCAGTCGGGACTGCGTTTTTACTACTGGACACAGAGCTTCGGACGTTACACCGGAGAGAATGTATACAATGAAATGAATCATTTTACTTTTCTGCTGGAGAATATGCTTTGGAGTTTTCTTCCGTGGGTACTGTTTTTTATAATTGGATTGTTTTTCGCTGCAAAGCAATTGCTGCAACAAAAATTCAGGATCAGCAGAGAACAGGAGTGGATCAGTACGGGAGGCTTTATCATTACCTATTGTATCCTTGCCCGTAGCCAGGCACAATTACCACATTATATTTTTGTGGTGTTGCCTCTGGCTGCTATTGTTACTGCCCGAACTGTGTACAGATTATTATTTGAAGGGGAGAAATCCTTATTAACCAACATACTTTTCTGGATACATACCGTGATTTTCTTTTTATTGTGGGTTGCTGCCATCATATTGATGATATGGCCATTCCCGGCCATTCATTTACTGGTTAAAGTAATAAGTGTGGCTGGATTGTCAGCTTACCTGTTTATACTGTTCAGGCCATTTAATAATACACACAAACAAATACAAATGGCATTGCTCACTGTAATAGGTGTAAATCTTTGTCTCTCTCTGGGTTTTTACCCGCACTTACTGAAATACCAGATGGGCAATACGGTGGCAAAAGTGCTGGATGAAAAAAAGATCGGTAAAAAACAGGTTATACTGTATAATATTGATGAAAGCAGGGCGCTTCATTTTTACGGGAAACATATTTTTCAGCATAAAACAGACAGTTTGTCGCTGCAGTCAAATGATATACTGATTACCAAAAAAGAGAGTCTTTCCGCACTTCAACAACGCTTTCCCAACCTGAATACTATATTTGAGGGAGCATATTATGGGGTGAGCATGCTAAGCCTGCCTTTTCTAAACCCTGAAACAAGAGCAAAAGAAACGGTGCCTTATGTGCTGGTTGACCTTGATGGCCGGCCCTAGAAATTTTATTGATTATGACTGAAACACTCATCATACTGGGTTTGATTGTACTGAATGGATTTTTTTCCATGGCAGAGATCGCCCTTGTCTCTGCCCGAAAAGCAAGGTTGGAAGCACAGGCTGCAAAAGGAGATGTAGATGCCAAACGTGCATTGGATCTGGCCAATCATCCGGATACTTTCTTATCTACCATACAAATTGGTATTACACTGGTGGGAGTATTAACCGGTATTTATTCGGGAGATACGTTTAAGGAACCATTAAAAGCATGGCTGGAAGGATACCAGATGAACAGCGATTATGCAGGTACGGTTGCTACCATCATCATTGTAATTATTGTAACGTATTTATCGCTTGTATTGGGAGAGCTGGTGCCCAAAAGAATAGGGTTGAGTAATCCGGAAGGTATTGCCAAATCGGTGGCAGGCCCCATGCGTATTGTTTCCTGGATTACCTATCCCTTTATCTGGTTGCTGAGCAAATCATCGCATGTAATCATCCGTTTGCTGAATATGAAGCCCAATGATAATCAGGTAACAGAAGAGGAAATAAAAGCCATCATCAGCGAAGGAACAGAACAGGGAACCATTGAAGAGGCGGAGCAGGAAATTATTGAAAGGGTATTTCACCTGAGCGATCGCAATATCACATCTTTAATGACACACAGAAGCGATACTATATGGCTGGAAGTGGAAGATACGGTGGCTGCTGTTCGGAATGAAGTAATGGAAAATATGCATTCCGTATATCCTGTTTGTGAAAAAGATATTGACCATATAAAAGGAGTTGTTTCCTTAAAGGATCTTTTTGCAGCTGAACCGGGTAGTAAGATCAGTGAGCTGATGAAAGACGCCATGTATGTGCCGGAAAACAATACGGCTTATCAGGTGTTGGAGAAATTCAAACAAACCAAAATTCATCACTGTTTTATTGTAGATGAATATGGTTCTGTGTTAGGATTGATTACCCTGAACGATATACTCGAAGCTATTGTGGGCGATATTCCACAAGAAGAAGATGAAGCCTATGAAATTACAGAAAGAGCAGATGGCAGCTTTCTGGTAGATGCACAAATACCTTTCTACGATTTTCTTACCCACTTCGATAAAACGGAATGGATGATGGAAGGCGACCGCGATTTTGATACACTTGCCGGGTTTATTATCCACGAACTGGAAAAAATACCAGTAACAGGTGATACCCTCGACTGGAAAATGTTCAAATTCGAAATCGTCGACATGGACCAGCACCGAATCGATAAAATACTCGTTTCACTAAGTGAATAATTTTGCGTTAAAACGAGAATGAGATATCGCGTTTGGGGTAATCGAGTTTATGGGTTTTTTGTATGCCTTTCGACTTTACGTGGATAATATTTACCTGATTGGTTTCATAATCGTATAAAAGACTGCAATCAACAGCCACCTGATTAACCACGGACTGTTTTTCAATTTCAAAATAACACCAGGTGCTCTCCATCTGTTGCTCATAACCCACCAATGAAAAACGAACGGGTTTACCATTAACGCTAAGTTTTAAACGTTCCGTCATATAAGCCAGCAGGTTTTTTTCAATAACGGCTTTGTCTTTCGCGCTATGGATATCGAGTTGTTGTTTGCTGTATTTTTCCAACGTCTTTTCCAGGTCATCACTGAATATCCGTACACTGATTTCCATACTGGCATCTTTTGCATTGTGGCTGATATCAATCACCGACATAAAAAAAGGATGAGCCATTGAAAGCATACCTGCGAGCATCCATTGAATCAGTATATTTACCATTTCTATTTTGCTTGAAAGAACAACAAATGTCACAATAAATTCGCAATTCAGTCATGGATCAGTTTCTCACTTATTTTGAAGTAGGGTTTAAGCATATTGTCAGCCGCAACCTGGGGGTAGACCATATCTTGTTTATCGTGGCACTGGCAGTGCGTTACCAGTTTGCGGACTGGAAGAAATTACTCATCCTGGTAACAGCGTTTACCATTGGCCATTCCATTACCCTGGCATTGAGTGTGTTTAATATGGTGAACTATTCCATTGTATGGATTGAGTTCCTGATACCTGTAACGATTGTCATAACAGCCATCAGCAACTGGTTCGTTAACAAATTCACTTTTAAGGCAAGGTTTCCCCTCATCTATTTCTTCGCATTATTTTTTGGTTTAATACATGGTTTGGGCTTTAGTAACTACCTGAAAAGCATGCTGGGAAAGGATTCCTCGGTAATCTGGGAACTGTTTTCCTTTAATGTAGGGCTGGAAGCCGGACAACTGGTCATTGTTCTTGCCATTTTAATCATTTCATTTATATTCGTCAATCTTTTTAAATGCAGCCGCAGGGAGTTCCTGTTGTATGTCAGCGGGGGCGCATTTGCAGTGGCACTTTTAATGGCATTGGAAAGAGTTCCTTAATAAAAAACAAACGATGAAAAAAATTGCTTTACTGGCGATGGGTTCGGTTCTACTGGTATCTGTGCAGGCGCAGAATATCATGAACAACCCTACATCCAATCATGGAAACAAATTTGAACAGTTGGGTACCATTTTACCTACCCCCAACGAGTATCGTACTGCAAGTGGTGCTCCCGGCCCCAAATACTGGCAGCAACGTGCGGATTACAATATCAAATGTGAGTTGGATGAAGCCAACCTGAAACTGAAAGGAAGTGAAACCGTTACTTACTACAATAACTCTCCTGATGTGTTAACTTATATCTGGTTACAGCTTGATGAGAACGAGCATAATTCATTGAAGAATTCTGGTTATGAAAATGCCTCATCGCTTCGTCAGGTATCTGTAAATTCATTGGACGGCATGGAAGAGCGCAAAACTGATAATGGTTATGGCCATATCATCAGTAAACTCACTGATGCTACCGGTAAAAACCTGAAGTACACCATCAATCGCACGATGATGCGTATTGACCTGCCTACGGCTTTAAAACCCGGACAGAAATTTGTGTTCAATCTCGACTGGAGCTATAAAATAGCTGACCGTATGACCAAAGGTGGTCGTGGTGGTTATGAACTGGTAGATGGTAATCATTTGTTTACCATGGCACAGTGGTTCCCACGTCTTTGCGTGTACAGCGATTTCCAGGGATGGCAGAACCAGCAGTTTACCGGTACAGGTGAATTTGCATTGACATTCGGAAGCTATAACGTACAGATTACCGTACCAGCTGATCACGTAGTATTGAGTACAGGAGAGTGCCAGAACTATGCACAGGTATTAACTCCTGCGCAATTGGGTCGCTGGACAAAAGCACAAACCGCCACAGAACCTGTAGAAATTGTAACACTGGAAGAAGCCAAAAAAGCAGAACAAGGTAAAAGCACACAAAAGAAAACATGGGTGTATAAAGCCGATAATGTGCGCGACTTTGCCTGGACCTCCAGCCGTAAATATGTTTGGGATGCGATGCCTGCTTATGTAGAGGGGAAGAAAATTATGTGTATGAGTGGTTATGGTAAAGAAGCATATGGTTTATACCGTAAGTACTCTACCAAAGTGGTGGCACATACCATCAAATCTTATTCAAAATTCTCTATTCCTTATCCATATCCTGTAGCGCAGAGTATTGAAGCAGCTAATGGTATGGAATATCCGATGATTTGTTTCAACTATGGCCGTACCAATGCAGACGGCACTTATAGTGAAGCCACTAAAAATGGAATGATTGGTGTAATTATTCATGAAGTAGGACATAACTTCTTCCCAATGATCGTGAACAGCGATGAGCGCCAGTGGACCTGGATGGATGAAGGATTGAACACTTATGTGGAATACCTTGCTGAAGAACTATGGGACAATAAATTCCCTTCACGTCGCGGGCCAGCCTGGGCTATTGTGGATTATATGAAATCGCCCAAAGAGCAACTGGAGCCTATTATGACCAATAGTGAGAACATCATTCAGTTTGGTCCTAATGCCTATGCAAAACCTGCTACAGGTTTAAATATTCTTCGTGAAACTATTATGGGAAGAGAACTTTTTGATTTTGCTTTCCGTGAGTATGCACGTCGCTGGGCGTTTAAACACCCAACACCAGCCGATCTGTTCCGCACCATTGAAGATGCCAGTGCCGTTGATTTAGACTGGTTCTGGAGAGGTTGGTTTTATGGTATCGAGCCATGCGATATTGCAA
Organism: Chitinophaga pinensis; assembly: GCA_943372605.1. Classification (GTDB taxonomy): domain Bacteria; phylum Bacteroidota; class Bacteroidia; order Chitinophagales; family Chitinophagaceae; genus Sediminibacterium; species Sediminibacterium pinensis_H. The sequence continues at coordinate 345,146 of CALRZI010000003.1, forward strand.
TTGATACGGTTCGTTATGCAGTATTCGATGCCAATGCTGTACCGCAGGCCAGAACAGGTGGTGTACCACGTACCATTGGATTGGATAAACCACAGGTGCCGGCATTTGATGATATCTCCAAGATCCGCAACCGTGAAGATAAAAGCATTGTATTCCAGACCGACGCCGATACCGAATTGCGCGATTTCTACTGGAGATATGCACGTGGTTTAGAGCCATACGATTCTATCACCAAAGTACCATTGCCTGCATTTGGAACACCGGAGGCTTTAACAGAAGCGGAGAAGGCTAAATACAAAGACATGCACCTCTATGAAATTACCTTCAGCAACAAAGGCGGACTGGTAATGCCATTGATTGTAGAATTTACTTTTGAAGACGGCACTAAAGAAACCCAGCGTTTAGCTGCACAGATTTGGAGAAAGAATGAAAACAAAGTAACACGTGTTTTCATGACCAAGAAAAAAGCGGTAAGCATTAAGCAAGACCCCATGCGTGAAACAGCAGACATCAACGAAACAAACAATAAATGGCCGGCACAGGCTGAACCCACTAAGTTTCAGTTGTTTAAAATGGGTGGCGCTGCCCGTGGACAATCGCAGGGAGTGAACCCCATGCAGAATGCACAGCAAAAGAAAAACTAATTCATATAAGATCGTAAAAAGCCGTCCCGCCTTAGGCGGGACGGCTTTTTTAGTTAATATTGTTACCATGAAAAAGAACATCCTCTCAAAACTGTTGTGTGGTACACTGTTGGTATTGAGTATTGCTTTTAATGCAAAAGCAGCAACGGTAGATACTGTTGATGTGCACAGCAAAAGCATGAATAAATCCATTAAAGCAGTGGTGATTATGCCACAAGGCTATGATGCAAAAGCCGCCAAAAAATACCCGGTTGTATACCTGCTGCACGGACATGGCGGTAATTACCGTTCATGGGTAAAAGATGTGCCTACGATCAAGAAAGCTGCGGATGAACTGGGTTTGATTGTTGTTTGTCCGGATGGAGGATTCAATAGCTGGTATATCAATAGTCCTGTAGACAGTGCAGTAAAATATGATACCTATATTGCTGCAGAACTCTTGCCTTATATAGATGCGAATTATAGCACCATTACTGACAAAAAAGCAAGGGCCATATCAGGTTACAGTATGGGTGGACATGGAGCATTGTATCTTGCCATCAAGCATCCTAACCTGTTTGCTAATGTTGGAAGTATTTGTGGTGGGGTAGACCTGCGGCCTTTTCCAAATAACTGGCAGTTGAAAAATATTTTAGGAGACTTGCAAACCAATACAGCAAACTGGGATAATTATTCGGTGATTAATATGGTGGATGTATTGAGTAAAGGACAATTGAATATGATGATCGATTGTGGTGTGGATGATTTTTTCCTGAAAGTAAATCGCCAGTTACATGAAAAACTGGTGACGATGAAAATCCCGCATGAATACATCGAAAGAGAAGGAGGCCATACCCGTAATTACTGGGCCAATAGTGTAGATTATCATTTCTTCTACTTCAAACGAATGTTCACACAGGCAGGATATTAATACCTCTCGTAAACTCAGCACTCTCTCTTTCTCTCCTTCTCCCTGTTAAAAAAGCCTCGCATAAATAACATAAAAAAATACAAGTGTTCTTTTAACAGGGAGAAAGGGAGAACGAGAGATAAAAGAAAAGCAACCCCTTGCCAAGGTTGCTTTTTTACTGCATTAGATTGTACAGTGAGCCCCGTTATCAGTCACTATATTTACCACCTGCAGCAAGCCAGTTGGTAATTTTTTGTTTGTCTGTTGAATTCAGTTGTCCGCCCTGAGGCATGAAAGATGGATTGCCATCCACAGCTCTGGCTTTAATACGTGCTGCGGCATTTACAATATTGCAATCGCTGCCAAAATTTTGTCCACCCTGTGCTGCAGCACCAGTATGACAACTATTACAATTGGCCACGATTACAGCTTTTACTGCTGCGAATAATGGTCCGCTGGCACTTGCTGCAACGGCTACCGTTGCAGATTTGGTACAACCTTCTCCATCTTTTGCGATGATGGTATGATCGCCTGCGGTTACATTATTAAAAGTGCCTGAACTTTGAAAAGCACCGCCATCAATATTGTAGGTGAAGTTGGTACTGCCGCTTGCTGTTGCAGTAATAGTTCCGCCGGTGCATCCAGCTGCATTGGTAGTGCTGGCGTTTACCACAATGGTTTTTGAGGCACAGGCATTACCTGCCGGTGGAGTGGGGGTGGTTGGAGTATCGCCACCTTTGCTACAGGCCACAATGATCATTCCGGCGGTAGCTATAGATAACATTACGACTGCTGATTTGCGTATCTGCTTCATAGATTGATTTTAGAATTTACAGAGATATACGCTATTTCTTTTTGGAAGGTTGCCTTATTTGTAAAGAAAAATTCAAACCATAACTGCTCAGCCTGATACTGCCGAAGCCTACACCTCCTAATGGTAATGCTGCATAGGGCTCTACCAATATACTTGAACTTTTTCCAATCGGTTTTCTCCAGCCTGCCGAGAGTCGGAGGATGGATAATAAATGTGTATTTCCGGTAGGATAATTGTTGTTACGTGTCAGAAGCTGGCCATTAAAATAATAAGCATAATTATAGTTTTCTCTTGTCATGAAATAGGAGGAAATACCAGTGCTGAGAAAAAAACTACGCTTATTGTTGGCGTTAAACTGGTAACGAACAAATAGTGGAACTTCCCACATATTGCAATAGCCGTCTACCATATCAAGTTTATAATTGGCTAACCAACTGTTTTTGGGAACCTGAAAATCTTCTCCAGCAACGGTATAGTTTTTTCTTGTAAACAATACACCTGTGTGCATCGACCAATGATCGTTAAAATGGTAACCCGCCAGTATTCCTATATTAATACCTGCTTTGTCGCTGTATTTGTATTTAACTGTACTCGCATCCATTCCCGCAACAAATGCAATACTTAGTTTGCTGTTGGTTGTTTTTTCGGGTTTAGATATGGTACTGTCTGTTTGCAAAGAGTCTGTTATTACAAGTTGATGATTGATGGCGGTATCTGTTTTTTCTATGATACCGGTTACTGCTTTTTTGCTGCCTGAATCAATAGCAGGAGTAATGCTGTAAACTGTATTTGTGTTTGCCGGAACTGTTTTAGTAACCGCATCAGTTGTAGTTGTTATGGGGTTACTAACAATATTCTTAACTACAGATTGAGTCGGCACATCTGTTTGCCCACTGCTATTGCTGATAACTGAAGATGGTTTAGTTTCCCAAATATTTGCTGTTGTTGTATGCTTGCGTACTATTTTCTGTTTGTTGATAGCCCCACCTGCGGCATGTGTATTAATGAAGGCTGTGTTGTTTTTTTCTGTTTCAGGTGAGATTGTTGATGTGTTAGGTGAATCTTTTTGTTGTTCTTTTTGCAGTGTATTTTTTGTCTCCGATTCTGTAATGCTGTTTTGATCTTTAGCAGCTGGTAAAGAAGAAATAACGGTGTTATCTGGCCAAACTGTGTAAATAATGCCTGTGCCAATAAGTGCCAATGGAAACAGCCACCAGAAAATAAAACGTCGTCTTTTCTTTTCTTCAACGGGCATCACTTTATCCAATGCTGCTTCCATTTTCTCCCAGGAAGCAGCATTGCCCGGTGGCGTATATCCATCGGCGGCATTGCGGCTCAGTTGTTCGAGCCTGTTATCGTAATTTGAATCAGACATAGGTTTTTATTCCGCTTCGTTCTGCAATAATTTTTCTCAGGTTGCTTTTTGCCTTCGACAAATTCGATTTTGAAGCACCCACACTTATTTCCAGGGTCCTGGCAATTTCATCGTGACTCAATCCTTCAATCACAAAAAGATTAAACACAGTTCTATATACAGGAGTAAGTTGCCTGATGGCATCAATGATTTCATCATAAGCCATTTTATCCAACCCCGATTCCTGACGGTCGGCATAGGCTTCCTGTTCAGGGTGCTGGTCCATACTGATGATGTTCAACTGCACTTTTCTCAGCTGGTCAATACAGGTATTGATGATAATCCGTTTGAACCAACCCTTTAGCAGGGCTTCTGTATCGCCCTCACGGTTCAGTTCAAAACGGTTGATGTTTTTAAAAAGTTTGATGAATGCCTCATGAACCATTTCCTCGGCTTCTTCCTGCTGGTGAATATACCGGTAACTGATCTTCAGGGCATAGTCGAACAGCCACTGGTACAGCATACGCTGACAGTTACGGTCGTTATTACAACAACCGTTAATCAGGGTCACTATTTGATCGGTCTCTCGGGGCAAAATGCAGCAGTATGTTGATGAAATCCTCGCTGTTAATCTACAGTTAATAGGTAGGATACGCAAGACTTTGTTTCAGGGTTGCCTTGGAGGGGGAAAAAGCTGCTAGCTGTTAGCTACTAGCTTCTAGCCGTTAGAGTAGAAGTATTAATATTATTCATTTTATCTAGAAGCTAGTAGCTAGCAGCTAAAAGCTACTAGCCCCAAGGTCATCCTCCTGTCCTTCCATCCCTCACCCTTGTCTTTTTCTTGCCGGAGTTCTTTTTTTCGAAGTCCTGTACCTCTTTTGGCTTATTCTTTACCGATGCACTGTCCTTTTTCACCGACGTACTGTCCGCTTTTTTAGCCATTTTTTCGGGATTACCTGGTTCTTTACCCGGCTCTACAAACTGATCGAGAAACCAGTTTTCGGTTCTGATAATTTGCCCTGTAACGGGGTCGTAAAAACGCCAGCGACCATGTTTGAGGGCATTGCCATTTACTTTCACAATCACCTGTTCTACTTTGGTGGGGTCATCTACATCCTGTACATCTACTGTATCAAATTGCTTGGCCGGGTTCATGGCACGCCAGCCTTCTTCCCGCTCTAAGCCTGTCATAGTAAAGTATTTGCTCGATCCGTTCTTTAATCCCCAGCGATAATTTTCAATGGCAATCATATCGCCCATCAGGTTAAAACGACGCCAGACACCTTCCTTTTTCCCATTCACAAAAGCACCTTCTTCCTCATAACCACGTTCGCCCCTGATGGGTGGGACCTCAAGTTTCCAGCGCCCCTGTTTCAATCCATTTTTGTCCACACAATTCACCGTGTCGCGCTTCGAAGTGAGCTTATAACTCACACATTGAGCCGTAGATACGAGCGAAAAGAAAATGAACAATGGTATTGCCAGCAAACGCATAATCGTTTAATTTGAGCATCCCAAATTACCAACTATTTACTTTAGTATGAGAAAATTAACAACTGCTTGCTTCCTGCTATGGTCCGTTATTGGCGTGGCACAGGTGAAGCCAACATCTGCCGATGTTCGTATGAAAGCTGTTCAGCAAAGAAAACAGCTACAACAACAGTCGCCGGCCAACAATACCAGCTTCCGTAATATCGGTCCAACCGTAATGAGTGGCCGTGTAGTAGACATGGAAGTAAACCCCGAAGACCCTACTGAGTTTTATGTAGCATATGCATCGGGTGGTTTATGGCACACTACCAATAATGGACAGAGTTTTACCCCCATTTTCGATTCAGAAGATGTAATGACCATTGGCGATATTGCCATGGATTGGAAAACACGTACCCTCTGGCTGGGTAGTGGTGAGGTTAACAGCAGCCGTTCGAGCTATGCCGGTATTGGTGTATTTAAAACCACCAATAATGGGAAAAGCTGGGAATACCTGGGCTTGCCTGAGAGTCATCATATTGGTGAAATCAAACTGCACCCGGGCGATCCTAATACTGCATGGGTAGCCGTATTGGGTCACCTCTATTCTCCGAATAAAGAAAGAGGCGTATACAAAACAACCGATGGCGGTAAATCATGGAAATTAACCCTTTCCAGCGATGCCAATACCGGTGCGGTAGATATTGATATCAACCCAAAAAATCCCAATGAACTATATGCTGCTATGTGGTATCGTACCCGCTCTGCTTCCAACTTTGAAGAAGGTGGTAAAACAAGCGGTATCTACAAAAGCACCGATGGTGGAGATAGCTGGCAACTGATTTCAAAAGAAGGTTCTGGTTTTCCTAGTGGTGATGGTGTAGGAAGAATTGGACTAATGGTCTATGCTTCTAACCCCAATACCATTTTTGCTGTGGTGGATAATAATTTCCGTCAGCCTGCAAATGCGCGTCAGAATAATGCTGATACCAGTCGTTATGTATTGGCCGATTTTAAAGATTTAAGCAAGGACCAGTTTCTTGCATTAAACGATACCAAGCTGAATGCTTTTGTGCGTTCACCACGTAATGGTATTCCTGCTAAATATACGGCTGCAACATTGAAAGCTGCGGTTAGCAACGGAACATTGCCTCCTACAGCTATCTGGGATTTTTTATATGATGCCAATACCGCTTTATTCGAAACACCCATCTATGGTGCACAATTATACCGCAGCGATGACGGTGGTGCCACCTGGAAAATGACACATACAAATGCTATTCCCAATTTGTACAGTACATATGGCTACTATTTTGGTAAAGTATGGGTGAGTCCAACCGATGATAAAAAAATTGTGCTTACCGGTGTAGGATTGTTACTGAGTACTGATGGTGGTGCAACCTTCAAACAGATTGGTAAAGAGAATGTGCACTCCGATCACCACTATGTTTGGATCAACCCTAAGCGCGACAGCCATATGATTAATGGTAATGATGGTGGTTGTAATATTACTTATGATAATGGTGACCATTGGTTTAAAGCCAACACACCTGCTGTAGGACAGTTCTACAATATTGCCGTTGATATGGCACGTCCTTACAATGTATACGGTGGTTTACAGGATAACGGTACATGGTTCGGAGCCAGCACCACCCGTGAAAACTACGACTGGTACGATGGTGGTCATAACCCATACACTTCAATCGGCGGTGGCGATGGTATGCAGGTACAGGTTGACTGGAGAGACAATAAAACGGTGTACAGTGGTTCTCAGTTTGGAGCTTACAGCAGACAGACTATTGGAACAAGAGAAAGAAGAGGTGTGCGTCCGGCCCGCGATCTGGGTGAAACACCACTGCGTTATAACTGGCAGACACCTATCGTTTTGAGCCGTCATAACCAGGATGTATTTTATTATGGTAGTAACAAATTCCACCGCAGCATGAACCGTGGCGATAGTCTGGTAACCATGAGTGCCGACCTTACTACCAATCCACAACAGGGTGATGTGCCATTCGGTACTTTATGTACCATGAGCGAAAGCCCACTGCGTTTCGGACTGATTTATGTGGGTTCTGATGATGGAAATATCCAGGTATCAAAAGATGGTGGATATACATGGACACTCATCAACAAAAAATTACCCAAAGGATTATATGTGAGTCGTGTAACAGCGAGTGCTTTCAGTGAGTCGCGCGTATATGCATCATTGAATGGTTACCGTAACGACCATTTTGAAGCCTATGTATATGTGAGTGATGATTATGGTACTACCTGGAGACAGATCATGAAAGACCTGCCTGCAGAGCCTGTGAATGTGGTAAAAGAAGATACAGAAGATGGTAATATCATCTATGTAGGTACAGATGGTGGATTGTATCTGAGCATCGATGGTGGTAACAGCTCCATGATGTGGAACAAGGGAATGCCGAACAGTATTCCTGTTCATGATGTAGTCGTTCATCCGAGAGATGGAGAAATTGTGGTAGGTACACATGGCCGCAGTTTATACATCGGAAAGCTCGATGAAATACGTAAGCTGGCGAAGAAGAAATAATAATTTTTGATGTAGAATGTCGGATGTCTGATATGTTGTCTTCAACTTAAATCAGGTATCCGACATTTCTTTTTATACCTCCGTGCAACTCTGTGGTTTAAAAAGGTTAAGTAATAAAAACCACAGTGTTACACAGAGTGTGGCACAGAGTTGCACGGAGTTTTATGAATAATACAGTAACCCTTCTTATTTATATCAGACATCTGAAATCAGACATCTGAGATCTGACATCATCCATTTCTCCTGATGATCCACAAATCCTGTTTGCCCGCTTTGTCAGGATATGTTGTTCCATCGAAATGCGCCAGCAGTTCAAATTTTTCTTCCAGTAATTGTTTGAATTTTTCAGGTTGATGATAAGTGCTCATCATTCTATGCCCGATAACCGGGTAATCGGTACTGTAAATACCTTGTTCGCTTATTTCTTGTTTTCTTCCTGCAGATAGTTGTTGAATAAAATGGTTGCCGTGTGTGGTGAACCATACTATTCCGCCGGGTTTCAGGATACGGTATAATTCTGATAACCAGTCTTGCTGAGTGTTTGCAGGAATATGTGTAAGAACAGAAAAACCGATGATCAGGTTGAACTGTTCGTTGCTGAAGGGTAGTGGAGGTTCATGATGCTGTAGTACGAAATCAATTTCTTTAATAAACTGATTGTTCCATGCAATCGTATTTCTATTTGTATCGGATCCTGTTATAGTGGCGCCAGTGCAAAACTTTTTCAGGTGTCTGGTAATTCTTGCCGGCCCACAACCCCAGTCTAAAATAGATGGATTGGCCGGTAAATATTTTTTAACACTCTCCAGTATTTCATTGGCTGTAAGTTCGCCGTCTTCAATATATTTTCTGTAATTCAGTTGATAGGATTCGTATAAAGTATAAGCATCGGGGAGGGCTATGTTGGGATATTGTTTCCTGAATCTTCGGTTGATGCCTGCATATTTAAATTGCTGCCAACGGAAGAGTAGTTGGTTGGAGAGTTTTGGAAACAAAGACTTCAATACATGTCTCATATGAATAAGGAAAGATACAGAGAAAGAAAGAAGTCAGACTTCAGTATAGGTAAGTTTTCTATAATAAAAAAACTCCGTGCCACTCTGTGCCGTACACTGTGAACTCTGTGGTCAAAAAAAATTAAGCAATAAAACCACCGAGTTTCACAGAGTAAGGCACAGAGTGGCACGGAGGGAATGAGTGGAAATGAAAAATGCTCGTAGATTAAACAGGAGCGGATTAATGGAACGCAGATTGTCATGATTGTTATGATCAGTCATGATAAATCATAACAATCTGATGATCTGTGTTCCATTAATATTCTGTTGATCGGGAGTGCATTTGTGTTAGGGTATGCCTGTTTTCATTATCTGTAGTAGCTTTTTATCCTTTGCAATAACCATTTATATAGCTATTCTTTATGTTGCGATAATTGTGTTCGTTGTATAATAGTACAGGGTTTATCTTCTTGTTTAAATTATGAAAACTTAAAACGAGGAACCATGTTTAACTTACTGGATAAAATAAAGCAGCAATTATTCTTACAGGTATTTACTGTTTACCTGCGTTACCTTATTGGCGCAGCTTTTATTATAGCTGCATTTGGCATGGGGAAGATGAATGGGGCTTCCAATCTATTGCAGTCTATGAATAGCCCTATTGATCAATTACAGCCCATACAGCAATTTTTCAGGGTCATGCAGGACTCAGGCATGTATTGGCAGTTTATTGGCTGGAGCCAGATTATAGCCGGTGCACTCTTAATGTCACAAAGACTGGCTCGCCTTGGTGCTTTAATTTTCTTTGGACTGATACTGAATATCTTTATCATAACTCTTTCATATAATTTTAGTGGTACACCTTTTATCACTGGTTTAATGTTGCTGGCGGCTCTTTATTTATTGATCTGGGACCTGCAAGCATTTATGCCCATCATCAAAAACTCATTTAATTATTCTCCTGAAAGACTAAAATTAGCAGATCATTCTTTCTGGATGATACTTGGATGGATAATGGTATCTTCTATTGTAATACTCGCGTTTGTACACCAGCACGTGCCATTGCAATTAGGGGTTGTGTTTGCTGAAGGATTGGTTGGGTTTATAGTGTATATGGGGTGGATAAAAAAGAAAGGGAGAATAATGTAAATTCATTTCAGGAGTAGATAGAGACCATATGGAAACACCCCAGTGGAGAATGAGGTATATCTATCAGTTATGCACCCTTCAGTAATGATTCTACTGCTACGCGCAATGCATTTCCTTCGTTCCAGTTACCCAACTCTCCATTGCCAATAGGTACTTCACTTCTGTCTTCAAATACTGCTCCATTACCCCGGGGTATTACTTGTGGTGCTTTTACTGATACCATATACTCATAATCATTTGCGGGGTTGTCGCCTCTTTTTTGTCCGGATGAATCAGCGCTTATATCAGTATAGGCACCGATAATATCTGTTGCAGTTGCAATAAAATTTAGTTGAGTTCCCAGAATCAGATCCTTGTAAGTAGTTTCACGTGCTGCTCTGTTTCCGTCATTAGCTGTTGCAACATCATGTTGTGCAGCCTGTGAAGCATCTTCCTGAGCTGGATGGGCTTCTCTGAAGGCTGCTACTGGTAACTTGATAGCATCGAGGGCCGTATAAAATTTGTCAACACTTGCTGCAATTGCTGCTGTGAGCCTGCCACGGATGGCTGTCATTCGTATATCTGATACATCTGTACCAAGCATCTCTCTTACATAACTGTCACGCATCGATTTTGGGAAGTAACGTTGTATATTCTTACCGCTTGCTTCTGCTCCATCTCCTGCATCGCTTGTAGCACGTCTGGCCATTGTATCCATGAGTACCAATAGTTGTACAGTAGCCAACTGATCCGTACTGAAAATGTCTTTAAACAACCCGGCCTCAACTGGGGTCATATCAGCTTTTAAAGATTCATGAAGTGCATTTGCATTTAACCACTGACTGGCGCCACCGATACGATCAAGTATCTTTGTTCCCAACGAAGTACCCCCTACACGTTCTTTACGTGTTTCTTCATTATCGGAACGTCCGGGTAAAAAGCGCGAAACATTGCTCATGGCAATATTTTTCATTGTACTGCTGCCCTTATAACCCATTGTAATCTGTACCGAGCCTGCATTACCCTGTGCGTGATAAGCAAATACACGTGCTGCACTCGCCTGTGTAAGATTAGCGGCACTATTACCTTCTACAAATACTATCTGACTTCCCCCATGTAATCCTTGCTCATTCAATATTGCCTGCCTTAGTGCTTCTCTTTTGTTCCACATAGCAATCCAGTCTTCACCAAGACGAAGTTTGAAATTTTCTTTGGAGTAGTCCTGGTTATGTCGCTGGATGATCCATTCAGCAGATTCAACATCGTTTTCGAGTTTCATCAGACCGGCCTGTAGTGCTATAAAATCTGCATTATCGGCAGCAGCCGGATCAAAAGTGCCTGCAGGTACTGCATATAATGTAATATATGAGCCCAGTATACTAACCGCATGCGGGGCAACATTAAATGGCGCAAGCCCTCCATTTGCAGAAGGTTGCCATTGATTGAGGGTAGTGCCTCCGGCTTCAGTATATTCCAGTCCACCTTTTACACGTTGCACCGTTCCCGAACCGGTAATGCCTTTATGCAACAAAGATCTGGCACTTTTATTTTGAACTACTCCTTCCTGCATGGCCCTTTGTCCCATTTCATCTGCTTCTTTTTCCAACCCTGTATCATCATTTACGGGTACACCGGTTTTTAATTGCATGTGCGGCTGAACCCTTCCCTGTTTTTGTTGTACAACATGCCAGGCTTCATGAGCCAGGTGTTTATCCTGGCCTGATGCAATATGAATATCAGTTCCCTGGGCATAAGCCAGTGCATTTAATTGAATTGGCTTCTCGGAGTTGTAATGCACTTTTACATCATCCATTGAATATCCGGACAGATGTTCAATACCCGATTTCAATTGAGTAGGCAGACCACCATTGGTTGGTTTGAGTGGGCTATCAGGCAATTGCTTTTGATTAACCATATCCTGATAAGCCTGTAACTGTTTTACCTGACTGCTGGTATTTGCCATCGCCTGATAAGCGTTTAGCTGCTGTACATTCGGGCTGGCATTTGCAGTAACCTGTAATTTTCTTTGAGCATTTGCACCTGGTCGCTCATCAAATATCTCTGATGATGGGTTATATTTTGCTTGCTGTTCCTGACCAGCAGCAGCAATGCTGGTCTTGGGTCCCTGGATATTGTTAGCATGAGTTGCCATAACGTGTAACTCAATTTTACATCACTTACAATATAATATAGAAATTCAGAAAACATAGCATGATTACCTATAATATTTTGATGCTGTTTATATTTTCGTCATGCAAGGTGAAGCATCTGCCAGAATTATGGGGCTGGATGTTTAAGGCTTCTGTTCATCAGAATTTTTGTTCGACACTCATGCTCAAGTAGTTACAAAGTTTTCTGTAACGTGAGGTTGCATTTAAAAGAGGGGGGATGAATATTTCTTGAAAAAGTACACCCGAAAAAGGGAAAATTAATATTCGCTATTCATTACCGTATTTCCCGCAAATTTTTTCACAATCACTGCACAAAGTACAAACTACGCGGTAGTCGTAGTGGTGGGTGCTATATTGTGTGCTCATTTATTTTGCTCGATGAATAGTGCGCATTGATCAAAGTAGATGATTACACAATATTTCAATTGATGAACAATAAAAATATGCCGATGAAAAAAGAACTTATTATAGCATTGTTACAAAAGTTTGAGAGGGCGGCTTATGAATACAAGGGTATTGAATGCTAGAGTGCCAGAGATCTGCAAAAAGTATTTGATTATGCTGAATGGCGTAATTTTTAAAAGCCATTGATAAGGCTAAAATATCGTGTAAGAATGCAGGAGAAAAAGTGCCAGATCATTTTGTTGGCTTCAACAAAATGATCAAACTCTTTACTTGTATGGGTTTCAGTGAATCTATAATTTGTCATTGCCCCCTCTTTCACCTGCGGTAATAGCTGGAGGTTTCGAAAACACTGGGGGAGGATATTTACCAGGAGAAAGAATCAGGTTATCTGACTCTATTCATTCTTACCCAATCTGAATACCTTGTTTCTTCGGGTACATCAGTGGTGCTTTCAAAAAAATATTGTACCCATCGGGGTCTTGCCGACCCACTACCCACATATTGTTACCTACAAACGGCTCAGATGCTGTAAGGCCATTTTTTATCATTTGCTCATAGATGATCAGGGCATCTTCACAAATAAAATAAATACTCACCCCTTCACCTCTTTTTTCAGTTGGTGGATATTGTCTGTATTCCTGAAGCATGAGGGAGGCATTGTCGAGTTGAAGCCAGCACCATTCAATTGTTTCATTAGGTGCCCACTGATGCTTAGTGGTAAAGTTTAAACCTTTGAGATAAAAATCGAGGGGCCTGCTCATGTTGGCGACCATAAAAAATGGAACTGCCTGCTTGTATCCATAAGTATGTTGGTGAGTGGTATGCGGGAGAGTCAGGTAATATGATTACCCCACCTTGGTACTCCTTTTATACCTGCTCCGGATTTAAACCCGTAGTAGGGATAAAAGAAGTAACCTTCGGAGGGAAAAATTGAATTTTCCAGAAACCCTTATTTTTAAACTGCCATAAATAGTATCAATGCTATATGTATTTCACCAGTTTACCAAATCATAAGACACCAGGGTTTAATGAGGCTTTGCATTTCAGTAAATTTAAGAAGCATAATATTGTTTTCAATGCCTTGTCAGGCAAAAGCAATTGTGAACGACATGTAGGCTGTCTTTCACTTAAAACAGTATTGCGTGGAGAAGAATGGTATACCATAGACAGTCGCCGGATTGCCGTAAGGCCCGGTCAGTTCCTGATGCTGAATAACGATCAGGAATACTCCTGCAGTATTGAAGGGCCGGAGAAAACAGCCATTCGCTCTGTTTTTTTTAGGGAAGAATTTGCCAGCCAAGTGCTTCGCGATATGTTGAGCAGTGAAGATACTTTGTTAGATACCTATGCTGATGCGGAAGAAAAAAAGCCGGAATTTTTCCAGACCCTTTCAGGCATTGATCTTGCTTTACAACAGAAATTGCAAAGCCTTATCGCTGTATTGGATGAGTTTGGATATGATACCCACATGGTAGATGAGCATTTACTTTTTTTGCTGTATGACCTGATTCATAAACATAAAAAGGCACTAGGGCATACAAAAAAAGTTAAGGCTTTAAAACCGGGTACAAGAATGGAAATTTATAAACGGCTATGCATGGCAAAAGACTTTATGCATTCCACTTTTATGGATAAACAGGGGCTGAATATGATAACCCATACGGCCTGTTTATCTACTCCGCAACTTACAAGGCAGTTCAAAGCGGTATTTAAAATTACCCCCCATCAATACCTCACACAAATAAGGCTTGGTCATGCTGAAAGATTATTAAAACAGTCAGATATGCCCGTTCATGAAATTACCAGGGCATGTGGGTTCGAAAATACAAGTGCTTTCTGTCGTTTATTCAGAAAAGCATATGGCTTATCCCCACAAAATTTCAGGGCGATAAACTGAAATTGAGCATTTCTGCACATTCACTCTCCATACAGCTTTATAGTTTTGTGTTATCTGTTGGCTTAAGGAACCCAATATGGTGACAGCAATCATCGTTTTTCGTAACGGGTTCTGTAATTGCTTTTCAATGACGCTTGCTAAAATTGATCAACAACAAGGATAACCTATTTCGCTTTATTTAAAACCATATAATGAAAACAGGCATTTTAATCGCAATAACTATTCTTTTCTCTTTTTCCCAAATCAACTCTTTTGCTCAGGGCAAAGTAATTCCACTGTATTCAGGTGAAATACCTAATTCAAAAAAAACACCTGCAAGTTATCAGGAAGTGTTGGATACAAACGGATTGTATACAAAAATCAGTATTCCTACCATAACGGTATATACACCCGAAAAAGGCAAAGAAAATGGTACAGCAGTCATAATCCTTCCAAGTGGTGGGTATAGGGTGGTGGTAGATGAGGGGGGAGATTTTGCCAAAGCATTTATGAGCAAGGGAATAACAGTATTTGTTTTGAAATACCGGTTACCCAGCGATGAAATAATGCAGGATAAAACTACCGGCCCGTTACAGGATGCCCAAATGGCTATTAAATTGGTGCGCATGAATGCAAAAAAATATAACCTTGATACCAATAAAATTGGTTTTGTTGGAGTTTCAGCAGGAGGGCATATTGCATCAACAGCAGCTACACATCTTAATACAGTGTTGATTGACAACAAAGAAAAGATAAACCTTCGCCCGGATTTTATGATATTAATATACCCTGTTATTAGTTTTGCAAAACCCACAATAAGTGAAGCTACCACGAGAACTGTAGCCAATTTACTTGGAACAAATCCTTCTGAAGACTCGTTGATTTTTTTTAGCAACGAAAAACATGTAACAGCCAATACTCCGCCAACATTTTTATTGCATGCAGGCGATGATGAAAGAGTTTTCGTAGAACATAGTATGTTGTTTTACCAGGCTCTGCAAAAGGAAAAAGTAAAATCAGAATTGCATATCCTTCAAACCGGAGGTCATGGTTTTGCTTTAGAACATCCTACAAGAACTGATAAATGGTTCTCCTGGTGTATTGAATGGCTCCATGAAAATGGATTTGGAATTCAAAAGTGAAATTGGATACAGGTTAAAAGTTTAACCACCAGTAACTGCAAAAAAAAACACGGAAAAGAACCCCGGGCTTTAGTCAACTTGTTCTACAAAACCAATGAGTGAACTATTCAGGTATTAAACCTCAATCCTTAAGTAGAGTAAAAGCAAGAATTTTTGAAAAAAAAGAATTGACACGTATTTCTTAACTTAAGTTAACGTGTATTGTATCTCGCCAATCCATTTTTGCAGGATCGTTTACATTAATTTAAAAGATATGCAAAATAAAATTTTAATGGATTGAACTTGCCTTAGTGTTGGAAAGCAGTTTACAGGTGAATGCACAATATGTCAAATAAGACAGGCGAGGAAGTAATTTCTCTTGAACTGTCATGCTCGTGTGCTTCATAGTAACCATTTTAGCAAAGATGCTGCCGGTAAAGATTAAAATCCCTGTCTTTTCTATTACAGAAAGTGCCATGAGTGGCTTTTTCGACAAGTGCTAAGAGCGTATTTATATACAACAATGAAAGCCTTTAATAGAGTAAAAATGTTTTCTGTATACGTAAATGATCGTTCGATTGAAGTTAATAAGCTCCGGTTTGTATTTGGGCTATTTTTCTAATTCAAATTGACTTTTGATGTACAAAACTTACCTGACTGTCAGGACTACTTTTCTGAGGAAAATTGTCATTTTATTACTGTTTGTTCTCCATCAATCAGTTGCCTCCGCAGGACATAATGATAAAAATAGATTGATTGTTATAGACGATGCAGTTCAGACAAAGGAATATTTTTTACAACAACGCGGAGCGAATGATGAGGTGCTGATATTGCATGCTTCGGATAACATAACTACCCAACTGCTGGAAGTTTTTAAATCGGCTCTTGGTTTCGATGAATTGCATTTAATTACCCATGGGCAACCCGGTAAGTTAATTTTTGCCGGTGGTGCAACTATCGATGCAGCTTTTGTGAACAATGCCCGAAATTGGGATGCCCTTGCAAAATTGCCATTAGCCAAACCTGTTGTATACCTGTATGGTTGCAATGTAGCCAAAGGTGATGCCGGTAAGGCTTTTGTTCAATTGTTATCCGAAAAATATGGCAGTAGGGTGTATGCCTCAACTGATGTTTCGGGAGGAGTATCAACCGATGGGGATAGTGTACTTGAATTCAGTGCTGGCGAAAGCGATATAAACATAACTGCATTGCCGTTGGA
Organism: Chitinophaga pinensis; assembly: GCA_943372605.1. Classification (GTDB taxonomy): domain Bacteria; phylum Bacteroidota; class Bacteroidia; order Chitinophagales; family Chitinophagaceae; genus Sediminibacterium; species Sediminibacterium pinensis_H. Next base: position 361,789 of record CALRZI010000003.1, read on the forward strand.
GCTGAATAAGTATGCATATACTTTACAGACCTATAATTTTACGACTTCGCTTGATGCCCGTAATGAACACTGGACTACTGCCTATTTACCCGTTACAACAACTTATACGGAAGGAGCGAATGATGTTTTGCGACTAACCCTTACAGAGTCGGGAACTGCTGGAAATGGTAGTGGGTGTGTAGTTATTACTATTAATGGCTCATCTGGTTTAGGGCAATTGAGTCCATCCGCATGTGGTTATGGAAATAGTAATAACTGGGATAAGACTTTATCAGTAAAAAAGAACGCAGGTCTTTCTTTTGGTGGAGGTAGTATTACATTTAAACCCATTACTTATAATCCTAGTGCCAATCCTGCTACACAGGAATTGTTGCTTAACTTTTATATAAGAGGCTTTAAAAATGGTACGCAAACAGGTGAGATTCATAGAACCAATCTGGTACACAATCAGAATTATACTATTGATATATCTGCTGAAACCGGGTTTGCTGATATTGATGATCTGCAGTTTTTTATAGATAATAATGAAGTGCTTATCGATCAGTTGGTGCTTATTCCCGCTGCAGCAGCCAATAGTGCCCCTACCGATATGGGTCTTTCATCAACTGCTGTGAATGAAAATGTAGCGGCCAATACTACTGTAGGTACATTGAGCAGTACCGACCCCGATGCAGGAAATACATTTACGTATTCTTTGGTATCGGGAACGGGTAGTACAGACAATGCTTCTTTCAATATCAGCGGTAGTAGCTTGCGTATAACGAATAGTCCTGATTTTGAAACAAAGAGTAGCTATAGTGTTCGTGTGCGTACTACAGATCAGGGCGGACTTACTTATGAGGAAGTTTTTACCATTACCATCAATAACATCAATGAAACACCCACCGATATGGGGCTTTCATCAACTAGTGTGAATGAAAATGTAGCGGCCAATACCACAGTAGGTACATTGAGTAGTACCGACCCCGACGCGGGAAATACGTTTACTTATTCTTTGGTATCGGGTACGGGTAGTACAGACAACGCATCTTTCAACATCAGCGGTAGTAGCTTGCGTATAACGAATAGTCCCGATTTTGAAACGAAGAACAGTTATAGTGTTCGTGTGCGTACAATAGATCAGGGGGGGCTTACTTATGAGGAAGTATTTACGATTACCATCAATAATGTAAATGAAGCGCCTGCTGATATCAGTTTGTCTGCCAATACTGTGAATGAAAATGTAGCAGATAATTCTGTTGTGGGTACATTCAGTTCCACTGACGTAGATGCCGGTAATACTTTTACTTATACATTGGTATCTGGAACAGGTAGCACAGATAATGCCTCATTTACTATTGCGGGAAATAATCTACAGATAAATCTTTCACCCGATTTTGAAACAAAAGCGAGTTATAGTATCAGAATACAAACAGCCGATCAGGGTGGGTTAAGTACTGAGAAAGTATTTACAGTTGCCATACTCAATATCAATGAAGACCCTACTGATATTGTATTATCAGTTGCGTCGGTGAATGAGAATGCCGCTGCCAATAGTGTTATAGGAACATTTTCTACTAACGACCCTGAGGGCAATAATCATACCTATTCTTTTGCTACTGGCAGGGGCGATGCAGATAATGCATTGTTTACCATAGTGGGCAATATATTGCGTATCAATGTTTCACCTGATTTTGAAACAAAGAATATCTATTCCATACGTATCAGAACAACTGATGCAGGCGGACTTTTTTTTGAAAAATCATTAACTGTCATTATAGATGATGTAAATGAAACACCTACCGACATGTCATTGTCTGCTGCTGCAATCAATGAAAATGTAGCAGCGAATACTGCGGTAGGTTTATTGAGCAGTACTGATCCTGATGCAGGTAATACATTTACGTATACGCTGGTAGCAGGAACCGGCAGTACAGATAATGCTTCATTTAACATAAGTGGTAATACACTGCGTATTGCTGTTGTGCCTGACTTTGAAACCAAAAACAGTTATAGTATTCGTTTGCGCAGTACTGATCAGGATGGCCTGTTTGTGGAAAAAGTTTTTACAATCAGTATTAGCGATCTGCTCGATAATCCTGTTATCAATGTAACAGGAGCTTTGGCAGTTGTTAATACTACTTATGGAACGCCTTCTGCTACACCTGCCAGCTTTACGCTTTCTGCCAGTTTTCTTACTTCCAGTTTAAGTATTACGGCTCCGGCTGGGTATGAAATATCGGAGTCTGTAAGTGCAGGTTATGCTACTGCATTAAATATAGTGCCAGTTTCCGGGAACATTAGTGCCAGAAATATTTATGTACGTTTATCTGCAACTGCAAGTGTAGCAGGGGCTCCGTATAGTGGTAATATCCTTGCCTCCAGTACAGGTGCACCCGATCAGTTGATGGCTACAGCAGCCAGTACAGTGAGCCCTAAAACCATTCAGGTTACCGGTATAGGTATTGGAGATAAGATCTATGATGCATTGCTTAACGCCACGATTACCGGAACACCTGTGCTTACCGGTGTTGAAGCGGGCGATGCGGCTAATGTAATATTGGGTGGCACAGCAACGGCTGTTTTTTCTGATGCCGGGGTGGGTAATAATAAAGCGGTTACTGTGAGCGGTTATGCCATTAGTGGTACTGCTTCTTCGAATTATACAGTTTTACAGCCTGCGGGTTTAACGGCATCAGTTACTACACGTGCATTAACCATTTCTGGTATTGGTATTGGTGCTAAAGTATATGATGGCTTAACAAATGCAACCATTACAGGTGCTGCAACGCTCAATGGTCTTATAGCGGCTGATGCTGCCAATGTTCTGTTAGGTGGTACTCCTGTAGCTTCACTTATAACTGCCGCTGCCGGTATTAATAAAGCAGTGTCGGTAACAGGGTATACTATTACTGGTAGTGCCGCTGCTAATTACACACTTACTCAACCCGTTGGATTAACCGCTTCTGTTACTGCCAGACCTGTAACCATTTCGGGAATAGGAGTGAGTGACAAGATTTATGACGGGCTTACCACAGCCTTCCTTAACGGTAATGCCGTATTAAATGGTGTATTGGCGGCCGATGTATTGCATGTGGTATTGAGCGGAACGCCGGTAGCCTCTTTCTCAACTGCCAATGCAGAAAGCAATAAAACAATCAGTATCAGTGGTTATAGCCTGAGTGGTAGTGCTGCTGCTAATTATAGTCTTACACAGCCAACTGGATTAACAGCTGCCATTCAGCCAAGGGCACTGACCGTTAGCGGTATCGGTATCAGTGATAAAACCTATGATGGCAGTACCAGTGCCACCATAACCGGAACAGCGGTGTTATATGGTGTGGTGGCAGCAGATGCAGTAAATGTGGTGCTGGGTGGCGCCACTACCGCTGCATTTGCAACGGCTGATGTTGGTACAGGCAAATCAGTAACAGTAAACGGATTTTCCATTACTGGTTCAGCAGCCAGTAACTATACTTTGGTTGCTCCAACAGGGTTTACTGCCAGTATTACTCCGGCATCATTGGTGGTTACGGCGAATGCAGTAAACAAAGTGTATGGTCAGACACTTACCGGCGGTGCGGGTTCAACAGCATTTACAGTTACAGGATTACAGAATGGAGAATCGGCGGGTACTCTTACCGTGAGTTATGGTAGTGGTTCGGCTGCTACAGATGCTGCAGGTACTTATGCAGGAGCGGTTACCGTATCCGGACTCACCGGAGGAACATTTCTTGCCAGTAATTACTTAGTTGTTTACAGGTCAGCTGCCCTTATCGTAGACAAAGCACTTCTTACCATTACTGCAAACAATCGTACCAAAACATATGGCACTACGCTTGTACCCGGCACTACAGCCTTTACAACGGCAGGCCTGCAAAACAGTGATCAGGTAAATGCGGTAACCCTTTCTACCAGTGGTGCTGCTGCAACATCTGCTACCGGTAACTATAGTATGTTGGTTAACAATGCAGTGGGGGTTGGGTTAGAGAATTACAATATTACTTATGTAAACGGTGTATTAAGTGTTACACCTGCATTACTTGTGATTACGGCCGATAACCTTACTAAAACATACGGAACAACACTCAACACAGGTACTACTGCTTTTTCTGTAAGCGGATTATTAAATAACGATGTGGTAACGGGTGTTACACTTACCAGTAATGGAGCGGTTGCAACAGCAGCGGCTGGTACTTATACCATTACGCCATCTGCTGCGTTGGGTAGTGGGCTAGATAAATATGTAATTACGTATACCGATGGAGCACTCACTGTAAACCGAGCATCATTAACCATTACAGCAGAGAATCAGGTTAAATGTGCGGGAACAAGTTTCAATATACCTGCCAATGCATATACAGTTAATGGGTTGTTGAACAACGATCAGGTAAACAGGGTGGTACTCTCCAGTATTGCTACTAATACAAATATAAATGCAGGCACCTATGCTATTGAGCCATCAGGTGCTACCGGGCCAGGTTTGGATAACTATATCATCAACTATGTGAATGGCTTATTTACTGTAAGCGTGCTGCCGGCTGTAACTGCGTCAAGCAATGTAAGTAGTATCAGCAAGGGGGGTACTATTACCCTTACTGCCACAGGTGCCGGTAATTTCAGATGGAGCCCGGTTGCCAATCTTTCTAATGCAAACAGTGCGGTTACAGCAGCAAGGGTTACGGCCACAACTACTTATACCGTTCAAATTACAGACGCCAATGGTTGTGTGAACAATGCCTCAGTTACTGTTAATGCCATTGAGGATTTAGCTGTAGAAGTTCCGCTGGCATTTACACCCAATGGAGATGGGATTAACGACAGGTTTATTATCCGTAACCTGGATCAGTATCCACAAAATACATTACAGGTATTCGATCGTACAGGTAAAATTATCTATCAGCGTGAAAATTACAATAATGACTGGAATGGTATGGTTAATGGAAAAATGATTACACGCGATACATATTTCTATATACTAACGATAAAAGGCAAAGTAGTGAAGAAAGGAGCTGTAACGGTAGTGCTCTAGTGCTATCAAACAATTAAACATTTCAACAGGATATTGATATTATCATTAATTATGAAGAAGTCATTCATTGTTTTACCAGCCCTGATCTTATTGTCGTTTACTGCTTTGCATGCGCAGCAACAGATAGAGAATAGTATGAGCCAATACTATCGCAACCGAATGCTGGGTAATGCCGCTTTTACCGGAGCAGAAGGTAATAAAGTATATGTATTGCAGAACAATAGCTGGACAGATTTTGAAGGTGCGCCACGTAATAGTAATCTGAGTGGTGAGTTTACCTTTGGTAAGAACAGTGCAATAGGTATTCAATTTATGTCTGACAAGGCGGGTATACTCAACAGGAGTTTCGGTGTGCTGAATTATGGATACCGGGTTAAATTCAGTGACGATGACCTGCTGCGTTTGGGAGTGGCTTTGTCATTTTCCGGTGATCGACTCAATTCAAAATACCTGGAACAGGGCGGTGCGGTTGACCCGGCCATTGTTGCTTCAGTAAATAACCGGCTCAGATTTGATGGTAATTTTGGAATGGTATATGCACATAAGCGGTTAACACTATCATTGGCGGTATACCGCCTGGGTGAAAACTTACGCAATGAATCATCTTTCGTTAATCTGGCTACTACACTATGGGGTATTGATTATACTTTTCCACTTGATGATCGTGATTTGAGTAGTTTGAAACCTATGCTACTATTACGCACTTTCCGAGGTAATGCTAAAGCAGTAGCTGATATTGGATTTCAATATAGCTATCACAAATTGTTTCAGTTAATGATGATCTATCAAACACCCGGTAATATACGTTTAGGTGCCGGCCTGGTTAAAGATGGCCTGGGTGAAGCCAATTTCTTTTATAATAGCAATTTAAGAATGCCTCATGCCAGCTTACAGCAATATGAAATAGGTATTGGGGTGTATTTGAAGTGAGTAGTGAATTGCCAGTTATGAATGATTTTCTCTGGTATTGCCGAAGGCGAGGGCTTCTTACATGCTGAGCCAGTGAGCATGAATTAGTTTTGCCTGTGTATTGGTTATAGGTATGCCAGTGTACTGTGTAATGATTTACCCGCCGCTGAGTAACTGCTGTCGCAACTTCCTTCAAAGGAGTTCTGTGGACTCGCTGTTTCACTTGTGGCGACAGAGGGAGACGTCGCGGGGAACACCCTGCGTAGAAGGAAGGGTCAGATTGTGCAGCCATACAACAGATTTTATTTTCATTGTATCAGGGTTTATTTTTCTCTTTGATCAACTCATCTATCTGCAATTCGTCAAAATCATTTATTTCAGATAGTTTCACCCGTTTAATCAGCTCAATATTTTTCCATTTGTCTTTATAGGTTTCTTTTCCATTGGCATCTACTTTAATTACTTCCCTGGTTAGTTTCTTTTTACTTAAAAGATTGATGCTTGCTTCATCAAAAGTGACATAGTCTGTGTCTAAATTGTTTTGATAGTTTGCATCATAACCAATCAGCTCAAAATCTGTGTTCTGGTGCCTGAAGATATATTTCCATGCTCCATATCTGCCATGTGCGTAACTGATAATGAGATTTCCTTTGAGGATTTCAATACTCAGTTCCGGAGCGTAATACACACCACCGTCTTCATTTTCAGAGGAAAAACAGGCATCGTTTTTCATGACTTGTTCATATTGATCATTTTTTCTGAACAGCACAATGATGCCCCTTCTGTTGCGGTCTAATTCGCCCCGGTATTCATCTTTAACGATTTGTTTTTTATCTGTTCCCTTAATCAGCAGTACACAATCGTTCACACCATCTTTGTTGAGGTCGCCTTGTATTTTTTCAGCAACCACAAAGCCTTTTGGTACAAATGCAGCCGGATCTTTCTTTTGGTTTGGTTGTCCGAAACTGTTGGTGCCTGCAATGATCAGCAGGTATAGGAGTAATTTTTTCATGTTGTTTGTAATTGCTTCCCTTTGTTTCAGGCAGTTTTATCCTGTACTGAAAGTTATTTAAAATGGTTCATCTTTTCTTTCCTGTAACGAGTTACTGCAACTAGCTGAACGGGTCAGGGCTGTTGAGTAGTAATGCCGTCATAGTTATTTGTGTATAGTAATGCAAACCTATTTTATAAAAGCGTGCGTGGGGGGTGGCGGGGGTGGTGCCACCCCTGCTAACAGGTTGTAAATGAAACAGTAGTAATCAAAAAATAATTTGGCCCCAACGTAAAACCTGCCCAAAAGGGTGGCATTCTTCGGAAGGGCTTCGGGAAATGGCTTCATTCTTTCGGTTTTTGCCGTGTTTTCTTCGGGAATCCTTCGGGAATGCTTAGGGTTCGCTTCGGGAATTTCCGAAGAAATACTGAAGCCGCTTCGGTAAATGCTGAGGGATGTACGAGGTAAATACGGCTATGATACGAGGAGCATTCCGATCGCAGATCGGATTTCTGAGGTAGTGTTTAGTTAACTGTGTAAAGGGGTTTAGGAGGGCAATATCTGAAGCCGAAGGCTTTAGATTGGGGACCTTTAGATTTGTTTTCTAAAGGATTCTATAAATGCTTACTACTATTACTACTTTTCTTTTTTGCTACTTTTTTCTTTGTGAATTAATGTGTAAATGTGGATAAGCTACATTTATAGAACCAGCCTGCCAGCACGAGCGAATTA